>NZ_JBFATY010000001.1:1158938-1984950 GCF_040678535.1 Nonomuraea sp. NPDC052634
GTCGGCGGGGGCTGGTCGGCCGGGAGCGGCGGCCACAAGCGCGCTCGGACGGCGAGGCGCGTGGAATCAGCGGTCCCAAGGCCGCGATGTGGCGAGCGTGCTCAGGCGGCCGGGCGGGCGGAGGCGGCGGTCAGGAGGCGGCGGACGTTGCGGGCGGCGACGCGTCCGGCGCGGTTGGCGCCGATCGTGCTGGCCGAGGGGCCGTAGCCGACGAGCTGGATCCTGGGGTCGCGGACGACCTGGGTGCCGTCCACGCGGACGCCGCCGCCCGGCTCGCGCAGGTGCAGGGGGGTGAGGTGGTCGAGCGCCGCCCGGAATCCGGTGGCCCAGATGATGGTGTCGCAGGCCAGGAACGTGCCGTCGTCCCACTCCACGCCGGTCTCGGTGATGCGGCGGAACATCGGGCGCCGGTGCAGCGCCCCCTTGGCCAGCGCCTCACGTACGACGGCGCTGTAGGTCAGGCCCGTCACGGCGACGACGCTCTGCGGCGGCAGCCCGGCGCGTACGCGCTCCTCCACCATGGCGACGGCCTCCCGCCTGGCGTCCTCGCCGAAGTCGTCGTCCCGGAACTCGGGTGGCCGCCGCGTGACCCACGCGGTCGCGGCGGCCACCCCCGCGATCTCCGACAGCACGTGCACCGCCGACGCGCCGCCGCCCACGACGACCACCCGCCGCCCCGCGAACTCCGCCGGCCCCCGATAGTCGGCGTAGTGCAGCTGGCGGCCGGCGAAGGTGGCGGCGCCCGGGTAGTACGGCCAGTAGGGGCGGGTCCAGGTGCCGGTCGCGTTGACGAGGGCGGCGGCGGACCACTCCCCCGCGTCCGTCTCGATCAGTAACCGTCCCGCTTCGCCCTCGCGTACGGACGTGACCCGTACCGGACGTACAACGTGGAGCCCGGCGGCGCGCTCGTACGCGCCGTAGTACGCGGGAACGACCTCGGCCGCCTGCCGCGACCCGTCACCGCCGGGCGGCTTGGGGAAGCCCGGCAGGTCGAAGACCCCGTGCACCTTGTCCATCGTCAGCGAGGGCGAACGGTGCCGCCACGCCCCGCCCGGGCCCGCGCCCGCGTCCAGCACCACGGGCTCGAACCCGAACCGGCGCAGGAAGTAGGCGCTGGACAGGCCGGCCTGCCCGGCCCCGATGACGACGACCTCGGTCTCCTCCACGCTCACCCTCAACCACCAGGGCCCCGCCCCTCTTCCCACCCGCTCCTTTTGCCGTCGCGTCCATGGCCGTCAGGGCGTCCATCCCCTCTCCACGGCGGGGACGCGCCTGGGGGTGCCGTGGCCTGCGGCGGGGAGGACTCCTGTTCCCGTCCGGCCCCGCCAGGACGGAGGTGCAGCGAAGGACGGCCGCTGAGCCGCCTCCCCCTCCCCCGCCGGAAAGCGCCGACGGGAGAAAGGGCGGCCCGTGGCCGGGAGCGCCCGGTCCGGGCCGGGAACCGGCAGGAGCCCGGACGGCAGGCGGCCAGGACGAAGGGCTGGGCGGCCGGGTGCGGACGGGGACGAGAGGTCGGGGGGTGAGTAGTGGACGGCAACGAAGAGCGTGCGTGACAGACTCCGGGCCGGTACGAGGGGCGGACCCGGGGTGAGCGGTCACACCTCAGGGCTTGCGGACCGGGGCCGTGGAGCCGCGGACGACCAGCTCGGTCGCGAGCTCCACATGATGCGAGTCCACCCGCTCACCTTCCGCCAGCCGCAGCGCGGTCCGCAGCGCGGCCTGCCCCATTTCGCGCAGCGGTTGCCGGACGGTGGTGAGCGGCGGCGAGGTGACCTTGGCGATCTGGGTGTCGTCGAACCCGACGATGCTCAGATCCTCGGGGATGCGCAGCCCGCGCGCCCGCGCCGCCTCCATGATGCCGACGGCCATCTCGTCGCTGCCGGCGAAGATGGCGGTCGGGGCGTGCGGCAGGTCGAGCACGGCGGCTCCGCCTTCGACGCCGTCCTGGTAGTGGAAGTGGCTGGAGCGCACGTAGCCGGGCAGCACGGGCGCCCCTTCGGCCTCCATGGCCGCCCGGTAGCCGTGCAGCCGCGCCTGGTTGCACGCGGCGGTGGCGGGGCCGCCGATGTAGGCGATGCGCCGGTGGCCGAGGGAGAGCAGGTGCTGGGTGGCGGCCAGCCCGCCGGCGAAGTTGGTCGAGCCGATGCTGGTCACGCGGGTGCGCGGCAGGTTGAGCGGGTCGATGAGGACGAGCGGCAGCCGTGCCCTGCTGAGCGCGGCGGGCTGTCCTGCGGTCAGTTCGCTGGTGACGGCGATGAGCGCGCGCCGTCCCGCGGCGACCAGGCTGCGCGCCCAGGCGGTGGTGCGGGCCTCGCCTCTCCTGATGCTGACGACGACGCCGACGCCGGCCTCGGCCCCCGCCTCGATCACGCCTTGGATGATCTCGGTGGAGTAGGCGTTGAGGTCGGTGTCGAACTGCACCTCGACGGTGCCGAGCCCGGCCTGCTCGCGGCGCGGTGCGGGGGCGACGTAGTCGTGCTGCTGGAGCAGCTCCTGCACCAGGGAGCGAGTGGCCGGGGAGACGTCGCTGCGGCCGTTGAGCACTTTGGAGACGGTCGCGACGGACACTCCTGCGGAGGCCGCGACCGTGGCGAGTGTGGCCCGTCTAGAGCTGGGCGGCATCTGCACCCCCTTGCCGAGACTGCCCCGCGGCCGTGCCGGCGCTCACCTCGACGGGTGTGACGAGGCGCCGGTCGTGGCCGACGTGGCGGGCCTGGCCGGTCAATCGTACGACGGCGCGGCACGGCAGGTCGGCGGCCGAGGTGCCGACGAGCACCTCGATGTCGCCGGGTTCGACGACGCGGCGCAGGTCGCGCCCGGTGAAGGAGGTGCGGTCCGCGTGTATCCGGAAGGTGACCTCGGCGTCGGCGCCTGGTTCGAGCGGGACGCGGGCGTATCCGATGAGTTGTTTGACGGGTCTGGTGACCTGGGCGACGAGGTCGTTGATGTAGAGCTGGACGACCTCCGCGCCGGCCCGCGCTCCGGTGTTGCGCACGGTGACGGTGGCGGTGAACTCGCCGTCGGTGGGCACCTCGGCGGAGCTGAGCCGCAGGTCCGACACCTCGAAGGTGGTGTAGGAGGCGCCGTAACCGAAGGGGAACAGCGGGGTCGGGTCGAGGTTGCTGATGCCGTGGCTGTCGGTGCCGAGCGGCGGCTGCAGGTAGGTGGCGGGCTGGCCGCCGGGCGTGCGCGGGATCTGCACGGGCAGCTTGCCGGTGGGCTGGACGCGGCCGGTCAGCACGCCGGCGATGGCGGCGCCGCCCTCCTCGCCGGGCATGAACGCCTGGACGAGCCCGGCGGCGCGGTCGCGGACCTCGCCCAGCGCGTACGGGCGCCCGGAGACCACGACGACGACCACGGGCGTGCCCGTGCCGGCCAGTTCGGCGAGCAGGTCGGCCTGGACCCCGGGCAGCCGCAGGTCCTCGGCGTCGCAGCCCTCGCCGGACGTGCCCTGCCCGAACAGCCCGGCCAGGTCGCCGACGACGGCCACGCACACGTCCGCCTCGCGGGCGGCCGCCACGGCGGCGGCGAAGCCGGAGCGGTCGTCGCCGCGCACCTCGCAGCCCTTCTCGTAGCGCACCTCGGCGTCGGGCAGCTCGGCGGTGAGCGCGTCGAGCACGCTGGGCGCCTCGATGCCGAGGCCGAGGCCGGGGTGGCGGGGCAGCACGTGGTTGGGGAAGGCGTAGCAGCCCATGAACGTGCGCGGGTCGTGCGCGGCGGGCCCGACGACGGCGACGCGGCGGGGCGCGGTGCGGCCCTCGCCGAGCAGCGGCAGCGCGGTGCCGGCGTCGAGCAGGATGATCGAGCGTTCGGCCAGCTCTCTGGCGAGGGCGCGGTTGGCGGGCGAGTCGAGGTCGACGTCGGCGGCGCCGGCGACGGACTTCTCGGGCGTCCAGTCGTGGTCGAGCAGGCCGAGCTCGACCTTCTGGGTGAGCAGGCGGCGCACGGCCCTGTCGATGATCTCCTCGGGCACTTCGCCGCTGCGCACGCGCTCGGCGAGGTGCGCGCCGAAGCCGAGCGTGTCGGGCAGCTCGACGTCGACGCCGGCGGTGAGCGCGTGGACGCCCGCCTCCTCGGTGCCGGCGGCGATGCGGTGCATGGTGGCGAGGAACGGAACGGCCCAGTAGTCGGAGACGACGGTGCCGGTGAAGCCCCACTCATCGCGCAGCACCTCGGTCAGCAGCCACGGGTCGGCGCCCGCGGGGACGCCGTCGACCTCGGAGTAGGAGTGCATGACCGAGCGGGCGCCGCCGAGCGCGATCGCGGTCTCGAAGGGCGGCAGGATCATGTCGAGCAGCTCGCGGCGGCCCATCGGCACGGGGCCGTGGTTGCGGGCGGCGCGGGAGGCGGAGTAGCCGGCGAAGTGCTTGAGCGTGGCGATGACGCCGGCGTTCTCCAGGCCGCGGACGTAGGCGGCGCCGAGCGTCGCCACCAGGTACGGGTCTTCGCCCATGGTCTCCTCGACCCGTCCCCACCGGTAGTCGCGGACGACGTCGAGCACCGGCGACAGGCCCTGGTGCGCGCCGACGGCCCGCATGTCGCGGCCGATGGCGGCGGCCATGCGCTCGACCAGGTCGGGGTCGAACGTGGCGGCCCAGGCGATGGCGGCGGGGTAGACGGTGGCGCCGAAGGCGGTGAAGCCGGTCAGGCACTCCTCGTGCACGATGGCGGGGATGCCGAGCCTGGAGCCTTCCATCACGATCCGCTGCTGGCGGACGACCTCGGCCGCGCCCTCCTCCGGGGTGACGGGTGCGCTGCCGTGGACGCGGGTCAGGTGGCCGAGGCCGTGCCGGGCCGCCTCCTCCAGCGGGATGGTGCCGGAGGCGGCGAAGACGTCTTGCATGGGTGCCACGTTCAGCGGCTCGGCGCCCGGTTCCGGTTCCTCGGCCTGACTCATGTCGTTGCCGACCCACCGGCTGCCGAGCTGGCCGATCTTCTCCTCCAGGGTCATCTCGGCAAGGAGGGCTTCGACTCGGTCGGCCACGGCGAGCGCCGGGTCCTGCCACGGGCGCAGTGCCCGATCCGCCGTCGGGGTCCGATCTAGAGCCGTCATGTACTGCGCTCCTTAAGAAGGTGCGGTCTTCACGTAACTTTTCGAAAATGTTTCGACAGCGGTGCCGATCTCCGCGCGCGGCCTTCGCCGTCCCAGACCTCCAGCTAAGAGCACGCGCGCTGCTACCTTACACGCGCCACATCAGATAGCCAGATGTTTCCCTGATCGACAAGGTCTTGACACCACTATTTTCGAAACCTAGATTGGCGACCCCCGCGGTCATGTCGAAAATGTTTCGATGAGCTGACACTAGGAGGAGTGGAAGAGTGGCACTAGGGTGCCAATCCACGACCGCCGGTCATCGCATCCATTGATCAACGAGCCGCGACCCCCAGCCCGCGGCACTCAAGTACGGAGATCAGCGTGGAGTCCAGGACAACCACCTCTCGCCGCAACTTTCTCAGCCTCGTCTCCATGGGTGTCCCCCTAGGAGCAGCACTCGCCGCCTGCGGCGGCACAGGACCCACCCAGACCGGCGCCGGTGGCGGCACGGGCAACGCGACCACCGGTGGTGGCGGTGCCAACAGCGCCACGTACTGGTACCTGTCGACGCAGCCACAGGAGGGTGTGCGCACCCGGACGATCGAGCGCCACAACAAGGCCAACCCCAACGGGACGATCGTCGGCACGACCTTCCAGAACGACGCCTACAAGACCAAGATCAAGACGGCCATCGGCGCCGGCCAGGCCCCCACCCTCATCTGGGGCTGGGGCGGCGGCACCCTGCGCAGCTACGTGCAGGCCGGCCAGGTCGACGACCTGACCGAGTGGTTCGACCAGAACCCGGCCGTCAAGGACAAGCTGTTCCCCTCGTCCTTCGGCGCGGCGACGATCGACGGCAAGATCTACGCGATGCCGTGCGAGACCCTGCAGCCGATCGTGCTCTACTACGACAAGCGGGCCTTCGACAAGATCGGCGCCCAGCCGCCGCAGACGTGGGGCGACATCCTCGACCTGGTGCCGAAGTTCAACGCCAAGGGCATCGCGCCGTTCTCGCTGGGCGGCCAGTCGCGCTGGACGAACATGATGTGGCTGGAGTTCCTCTTCGACCGCATGGGCGGTCCGGAGATCTTCCAGGCCGTGTTCGACGGTGAGAAGGACGCCTGGTCCAACCCGACCGCGATCAAGGCGCTGGAAGAGATCCAGAAGCTGGTCAAGATGAACGGCTTCGTCAAGGGCTTCTCCTCCATCACCGCCGACTCCAACGCCGACCAGGCGCTGCTCTACACCGGCAAGGCCGCGATGATGCTGCACGGCGGCTGGACGTACGGCAGCATGAAGGCCGACGGCGGCGACTTCGTCTCCGGCGGCAACCTCGGCTACATGAACTTCCCGCCGATCGACGGCGGCAAGGGCGACCCCGGCAACACCGTGGGCAACCCCGGCCAGTACATCTCGATCTCCTCCAAGGCGACGCCCGAGCAGAAGGAGATCGCCAAGAAGTTCTTCGCCGGCGCGCTCATCGACGACACGGCCGTCAAGGAGTGGGTGGGCACCGGCGCCGTGCCGATCATCAAGGGCGCGGACAAGGAGTTCGCCAACTCCGAGGACAAGGACTTCCTGACCTTCGTCTACAACATCGCCGTCAACGCCAAGTCCTTCGCCCAGTCGTGGGACCAGGCGCTCAGCCCGACGGCCGCCGAGGTGCTGCTGGACAACATCGCCAAGCTGTTCCAGCTGAGCATCTCGCCGCAGCAGTTCGCCACCAACATGAATGCGGTCATCGGCAAGTGAGCGCTGTGATGACGACCGCCCGGCCCGCCTCCAGGGCGGGCCGGCGCGGCTCCCTCGGGTGGATGACCATCCCGGCCTTGGTGTTCTTCGTCGGTTTCGCTCTCATTCCGCTGGTGGGGGTGCTCGCCCTCAGCTTCGCGCAGTGGGACGGGCTCGGGGAGATCGGTGTCGCCGGGTTCAGCAACTGGACCGCGATCCTCTCGGATCCCGGCCTGCCGCACGCGCTGTGGATCACCTTCCTCGTCATGGCGATCTCGTGGGCGGTGCAGACGCCCGCGAGCATCCTGATGGGCACCTTCCTGGCCGGTCACCAGCGGTACCGGGCGGTGCTGTCGGTGATCTTCTTCATTCCGCTGCTGCTCAGCTCGGCGGCGCTGGCCATCACGTACAAGGCGCTGCTCGACCCGAACTTCGGTCTCGGCGCCGGCCTGGGGATCCCCTTCCTCGTGCAGGACTGGCTCGGTGAGCCGGTGCTCGCCTTCGGCGTGGTGATCTTCGTGGTGTCCTGGCAGTACATCCCGTTCCACGCGCTGATCTACCAGGGCGGCGTGCGCCAGATCCCGCGTTCGATGTACGAGGCCGCGGAGCTCGACGGCGCCGGCCGGGTGCGCAGGTTCTTCAGCATCACGCTGCCGCAGCTCAAGTACACGATCATCACGTCGTCGACGCTGATGGTGGTCGGTTCGCTGACCCTGTTCGACCTGATCTTCGTGCTGACCGCCGGCGGTCCCGGCGACGCCACCAGGGTGCTCGCGCTCGACATGTACAAGCGCGGTTTCCAGGCCAACCTCATGGGACCGGCCAGCGTGATCGCGGTCATCCTCGTCCTCGTCGGCCTCGCCCTGTCGCTGTTCCTGCGCCGGCTCGGCGGCCGAGACCAAAGCCACAGCCAGCTTGAAGGGGCCTGACGCATGACCACCGCCCCCACCAGGGCTCAAAGGCGCGAGACGCTCGCGGCGGGACCGGCTCACCGCCGCCGGGTCTCGCGCAGCCAGGAACGACCCAACTGGATGGCCGGCCTGACCAGCATCCTGTGGCTGGTGATCGTCGTCGTGCCGATCTACTGGATCGTCATCACCAGCTTCAAGTCGCAGTCGAACTACTACCAGGAGAACCCGTTCGCCCCGCCGGCCGAGCCGACGCTGGCGAACTACCGCCTGGTCATCGAGGCCGACTTCATCCAGTACTTCATCAACAGCGTCATCGCGACCGTCGGCGCCGTGGTGCCGGCCGTGCTGGTCAGCTTCATGGCGGCGTACGCGATCGTCCGCGGCGGCAGGAGCCGCCTGCTGCGCTGGACGAACTCGATGTTCCTCATGGGCCTTGCGATCCCGCTGCAGGCCGTGGTGATCCCGATCTACCTGATCATCATCCAGCTCGGCCTGTACGACTCGCTGATGGCGCTGATCCTGCCGTCGATCGCGTTCGCGATCCCGCTGTCGGTGCTCGTCCTGTCGAACTTCATCAGGGACGTGCCCAAGGAGCTGTTCGACTCCATGCGGATCGACGGCGCCACCGAGAGCGAGATGCTCTGGAAGCTCGCGTTCCCGCTCACCCGCCCCGCCGTGGTGACGGTGACGATCTACAACGCGCTGCAGATCTGGAACGGCTTCCTGCTGCCGCTCGTGCTCACCCAGAGCCCCGACAAGCGCACGCTGCCGCTGGCGCTCTGGTCGTTCCAGGGCCAGTACAGCATCAACGTGCCCGCAGTGCTCGCCTCGGTCGTGCTCACCACCCTGCCCATCCTGGTGCTGTACGTGGTGGGCCGCCGCCAGCTCCTCGCCGGCCTCACCGCCGGGTTCGGCAAGTGAGCTCGCCGGCGTGCCTGGCCAGGTGCGCCATGTCCCTCTCATAGAGACGGTCGTCCCCGCGGGCGACGTGGCCGGCGAAGGCCGCGTCGCCCGCGGCGGCGCGTTCGCGCATGAAGGCGACCAGGCGCTCCAGCCTGGTCACCGCCATATCGGGCAGCGCCTTCAGCGCGTCGTCGCCGAGCCCGTACGCGCCGGCGAACAGCCCCAGCCTGCGCGCCTGTTCCGCCACCGGCGCCCCGCCCGCGTGACCGGGATCGGTGAGCGGCACGAACCGGTAGGCGGCGTAGGCCACGTCCCACAGCCGGGGTCCCGGGTGCGCGGTGTCGAAGTCGATGAACGCGACCGGCTCGCCGTCCCTGAACACGGTGTTGTACGTCGCCACGTCGCCGTGGCAGATCACCTCGGCCGGCTCGACCGGCGGAAGGTACCAGACGGCGCCGGGCGGCGGCGTGAAACCGGCGGTGGCGTCGTGGTAGCGGCGCAGCAGCCGGGCCGCGCCGGTCAGCGCCTCGTCCGTACGCGCCCACGCCGGCAGCGGGTGGTCGGCGGTCTCCCCCGCCACGAAGCCGAGCACCTCGCGTCCTTGCTCGTCCACGCCGTGGACCCGGGGAGCGCCGGTGAAGCCGCGTCCGGCCAGGTGGCGCAGCAGCGCGTGCACGGCGGGCGTCCACGGGCCGGTGGGCCGGCGTACGGTGCCCGCGACGCGGACCACGTGGTTGACGCCGCCGCCCGTCAGGATCTCCTCGCCGTCCTCGCTTCTCCGCACGCCCTCCCTTCTACCGTCCGGCGAGTCCGCGATACCAGCGGTTTTATCCCGGTCTTCCCGGGCGCGCGGTAGAACAGGCGGCATGAACCCAGCACCGGTGGTGCTCGTCGTGGACGACGAGCCCAACATCCGCGAGCTGCTGCTCGACGCCCTGGAGGTCAACGGGTTCCGCGTCCGCACGGCCGCGTCGGGCACACAGGCGCTCAGGAGCGTCGGCAGGCAGCGGCCCGACCTGGTCCTGCTCGACGTGATGCTGCCCGACCTCGACGGCTTCGCGGTGGCGCAGCGGCTGCGCCCGGACGGCGGCGGTCCCCCGGTGCTGTTCCTGACCGCCCGCGACACGGTCGAGGACCGCATCGCGGGGCTGACGGCGGGCGGCGACGACTATGTGGCCAAGCCGTTCAGCCTGGAGGAGGTGGTGCTGCGCATCCGCGCCATCCTGCGCCGTACGGGGTCGCGCGAGGAGTCCTTCGACGACGGCCTGCTGCGCTACGCCGACCTGGAGCTGGACGAGGAGACCCACGCCGTGCGCCGCTCGGGACGGCACATCCACCTGTCGCCGACGGAGTTCGCGCTGCTGCGCTACCTGATGATCAACGCCGAGCGGGTGGTGAGCAAGTCCCAGATCCTCGACCGCGTCTGGGACCACGGCTTCGGCGCCGACAGCCGCATCGTGGAGTCGTACATCAGCTATCTGCGCCGCAAGATCGACGCCGTGGGAACGCCGCTGATCCACACGCTGCGCGGGGTGGGCTACTCGCTGCGCGACCAGGCGCTGATGGACCGGAAACGCTGATGGAAGCCTCTCACGGCGACGCTCCGCGCCGGCGCGGCCGGGCATGGCCGCTGCGGCACCGGCTGCTCGCCGCGCTGCTCGGGCTGTCGGCGGCGGCGCTGGCGGTGTTCGCGGCGGCGGGGGTGCTGCTGCTCGACCGCTCGCTGCTCGCCCGCGTGGACGCCCAGCTCACCGCGTTCGCCACCTCGTTCGGCAACGGCCCGCCGCCCGGCGCTCCGCCGCCGCCCCCGCGCCGCGGCGGCGAGGTGGAGCTGCCCACCCAGTTCCGGGTCACGGTGTTCGCCGGGTCGGGCGCGGTCGTGCGGCGGCTGCCCGGCACGGGCGACGGCCCCGACGTGCCGCCCGAGCTGCTCGAACACCCGCCCGCCGCCCCGTTCACCGTGCCCGACAGGTCGGGTGACGGCGAGTGGCGCACGATGATCGTCCGCATGCACGACGGGAACCGGGCCGCCGTCTCGCTCTCGCTCGAGTCCCACCGGAGCACCGTGCGCCAGCTCCTGCTCATCGAGGCGGCGGCGGGCGCCCTGGTGCTGGTCCTGCTGGGCGCGGTGGCGCTGGTCGTGGTACGCATCGGGCTGCGCCCGCTCACCCGGATGGAGCGCACGGCCGCCGCCATCGCGGCCGGCGAGCTGGACCGGCGGGTCTCCGACAGCGACCCGCGCACCGAGACGGGCCAGCTCGGCCACGCGCTCAACGTCATGCTCGGCCGCCTCAGCGAGGCCCTGCGCCAGCGCGAGCGCTCCGAGCAGCGGCTGCGCCGCTTCCTCGCCGACGCCTCCCACGAGCTGCGCACGCCGCTCACCTCCATTCGCGGCTTCGCCGAGCTGTACCGGCACGGCAGGCCGGACCCCGACCCCGCCGTGGCCCGCATCCTGAGCCGCATCGAGGGTGAGGCCGAGCGGATGGGCGTGCTGGTGGAGGACCTGCTGCTGCTCGCCCGCCTCGACGAGGAGCGCGCGCTCGACATGACCGAAGTGGATCTGCCCGTCATCGCGGGCGACGTGGTGCACGGGGCGCGGGCGCGCGACCCCGGGCGCGAGGTGGAGCTGGTGCTGGGCGACGGTCCGGTACGCGTGCTCGGCGACGAGCACCGGCTGCACCGCGTCCTCGCCAACCTGGTGGGCAACGCCATCACCCACACGCCGCCGGGCACGCCCGTCCACGTGGTGCTCGGTCAGGCCGGAGCATGTGATGATGCGGCGGCCGTGGTGCACGCCGGGGCCGATCACGTGCGGGAGCCGGTCGCCGTGATCGAGGTGCGCGACGAGGGGCCGGGGATCGACCCCGAGCATCTGCCGCGCATCTTCGACCGCTTCTATCGCGCCGGCCCGTCGCGCAAGCGTCGCGGCGGCGGCACCGGGCTGGGGCTCGCGATCGCGGCCGCCCTGGTGGGGGCGCACGGCGGCCGCATCGAGGCGCGCAGCCGCCCCGGCCGTGGCACGGCCTTCCGCGTGCTGCTCCCGGCCGTCCCGCAGCGGTAAGGCGGCGTTCACACATTATTCCCAGCTTGTTGCGGTCCCATATGGGCTGACACGGAAGGAGAGACATGCTGGGAAGATTCCGCAGACCTACCGTCTCCGCAGGTCAGCCCGCCAGTCCCGGCCCTCCCCACGACGAGGCGGGACACGCGCTGCGCGCCCCCAGCAAGCTGCACGCGTTCAACCGATACGAGATCAAGTACCTCGTGGACGCCGCCACGGCCGGCGAACTGCGGGCCGAGATCGAGAAGCTGCTCGACCGCGACCGGCACAGCGGTGACAACGGGTACGGCATCTGGAGCGTCTACTACGACACCCGGCATCTGCGCTTCTACTGGGAGAAGATCGAGGGCCTCAAGTTCCGCAGGAAGCTGCGCATCCGCCACTACGGCGACCGGTTCCAGGTCACCGGCGGCACCCCGGTCTTCGTGGAGATCAAGCAGCGGGTCAACCGGGTCACCCAGAAGCGCCGGGTGCGGCTGCCGTACCGTGACGCGATCGCGCTGTGCGACGGGCGCGCGATGGTCGCGCACGAGCCGTCCGAGCGGGCCTTCCTCGAAGAGGTGCTCGACCTGGTCTGCCGTCTCGACCTGCGGGCCACCGCGATGACCGGCTACCAGCGGCACGCGTACGTGGGCCGCGGCGCCGACGTGGGCCTGCGGGTGACGTTCGACCACCGGGTGCGCGGGCGCGACCGGGACTTCCACCTGGGCGCCGACGCGGAGAACCGGTTCATCATCCCGCCCGGCAAAGTGATCATGGAGGTCAAGGCCAACGAGCGGGTGCCGTACTGGCTCACCGACCTGACGGCCAAGCGGAACCTCCAGGTGGTCCGGGTCTCCAAGTACTGCCAGAGCGTGGAGGCGTACGGGCTGGCGCCCCGTTCGCTCTTCCACATCCCCGGCCACGACCTCGACCTCGACTGCCCCGCCCCCGGCCGCGCTCCGGCCATGACCATCGCCAAGGAGGCGTGACTCCCATGGACTTCTCTTTCCAGGACCTGTCGGGCACGTTCAGCGTCGCCGACATCGCGCTCGCGATGGCCCTGTCGTTCGTGCTCAGCGCCATGATCGGCTGGGTGTACCGGGCGACGCACCGCAACGTCTCCTACAGCCAGTCGTACGTGCAGACGCTCGTCATCCTCGGCATGCTGATCTCGCTCATCATGCTGGTCGTCGGCTCCAACATCGCCCGCGCGTTCGCCCTGGTCGGCGCGCTGTCGGTGGTGCGGTTCCGCAACGCGATCAAGGAGACGCGGGACGTCGGCTTCATCTTCCTGGTGATGGGCGTCGGCATGGCCGTCGGCACCCGGTTCTACCTGCTGGCCGTGGTCGCCGCCGTGGCGATCTCGCTGATCATCATGATCATGCACCGGTTCAACTGGTTCCAGCTCAACGTGCGCCGGCAGGTCGTCAAGGTGCAGGTGCCGTCCGACGACGACTACACGCACGTCATCCAGGACGTGCTCATCCGCCACACCGACGAGTTCGAGCTGGTCAGCATGGAGTCGATCAGGGGCGGCGCGCTGCTCGAGCTCATGTACACGGTCAAGATCAAGAAGGGCAGCGAGCCCGCGGACGTCATCGCCGCGCTGCGCGAGCGCAACCACGGCCAGAACGTCACCGTCCTGACCGGGTACGACCAGACCGACCTGTGAGGGCCCCGTCATGGCACAGCCGCATCGGCTCAAGCACCGCATCCCCGTCAAGCTCCGGCACAACTGGAAGCTCGTCGCGCTGTGCACGGCGTTCCTGGCGGCGTGCTGGGGGGTGTTCGGCAGCGGGACCATCCGGCCGTACGTCACCACCTCCGGCACCGTACGGACCGGCGACGTCGTCCAGGACCTCACCGGCACCCGCGAGCTGTTCGACACCTCCGTGCCGCACGAGGTGACGCTCACCTTCCGCGACGAGGGCTACCAGGACATGCTGACCGAGTACTTCAAGGACGGCGAGAAGAAGTACGTCGAGGCGGACCTGACCATCGACGGCACCAGGATCCCGAGCGTGGGGATCCGGCTCAAGGGCAACTCGACGCTGCAGGGGCTGACCTGGAAGGGGCGGACCCGCCCGCGCACCGGGCCCGGCGGCCGGCAACAGCGGAACGGCCGGCCCCCGGCCGATGGGCAGCCCCCGGCCAACGGGCAGCCCCCGGCCGATGGGCAGCCGCCCGCCGACGGACAGCCCCCGGCCAACGGCCAGCCACCCGCCGACGGACAGCCGCCCGCCGATGAGCAGCCACCGGCCGATGGGCAGACGCAGCAGAACGGCCAGGAGCAGCACAACGCGCAACCCCCGGCGAACGGGGAGGCACAGGAGAACGGGCGGGGCCGCCGCAACGACGCGCCTCCCGGCAACGGGCGGCCCCCTGAGCTGAAGGCCGAGGAGCCGGAGAACCTGCCGTGGCTGATCAGCTTCGACGAGTTCGTGGCGGGCCGCCGCTACCAGGGCCACAGCCAGATCGCCGTACGCCCGGCCATGCAGCAGTCGTCGGCCCTGCTCAACGAGGCGCTGGCCATCGCCATGGTGGGGGCGGCGGGCGAGCCCACCCAGCGCTCGGCGTACGCCTCGTTCTCCGTCAACGGCCGCGCATCGAAGCCGCGCCTGCTGGTCGAGTACCTGGACGAGGGGTACGCCGAGCGCCTCGGCGAGGGCGTCCTGTACAAGTCGCTGGCCTCCAGCCAGTTCACCTACCAGGGCGAGGACCAGACCGCGTACGTCGACGACTTCAAGCAGATCAACCTCAAGGGCCAGCGCGACCTCCAGCCGGTCATCGACTTCATCAAGTGGGTGGACGAGGCCTCGGACGAGGAGTTCTCCAAGGGATTGGCCGAGCGGATGGACGTGGAGTCGTTCGCCCGTTACGCCGCTCTGCAGAACCTGATGCTGAACTTCGACGACATGGCGGGGCCTGGGCGCAACTACTACCTCTGGTACGACCTGCGCACCTCCAAGTTCCAGGTGATCAGCTGGGACCTCAACTTCGCGTTCAGCGGCGACGCCACGGCCGGGCCGAACGACACGGTCGGCATGCGGTTCGGCGGCCGTCGCGCCCGCGCCGGTGCGCCCGACCAGCAGGAGCAGCAGGGCCGGGAGGCTCAGGTGCCCCCTGAGCGCCGAGGCGTCGGTATGCGTCCCGGGCACACGTTGAAGGACCGCTTCCTCAAGGACGCCGGTTTCCAGCGGCTCTACCTGCGCGAGTACGCCGCTCTGTACCGCGAGCTGCTGGCGGGCGGCACCGCCACGAAGCTCCTCGACGAGGCGCTGGCGGCCTACAACCGCAACGCCGGGGCCGACACCGCGAAGGCGGCCCAGGAGGCGACCGCCCTCCGCAAGACCCTCACCACCCGCACGGAGGCCCTGAAGTCGCTGATCTCCTGACCCGGTGTGTGACGTGCGGCGGGCACTCCCGCCCTGCGTGCCCACCGCACGAGCTGCGGCTGCCCGGTGCGATCACCGCTCGGCTCTTCGATGCCCGCACCCGCCGACGGGCGCGTCGAGTGAGCAGGCTCAGCGGGCTCTGAAGGCGACGGCGGTGGTCGAGGTGATCGCGGTCACCAGGGCGACCGTGAGCAGCACGGTGCCCAGCGGGTTGGGGCGCCGCTCCGCAGGCTTGATCTGCAGGGCGTGCGACCGGGCCGACGGGGTCGGGGACGGAGTGGGAGTGGGCGTTCGGGTCGGGGCGGGCGCAGGCACCCGGACCGGTGCAGGAGGAGCCGGCACGGCCCTCGGCACCGGCCCCGGCCTGCCGCGCGGGCACTCCCCGAGGTGGACGTCGCCCGCGCACAGCCCGTCCGGATAGACCGTCACCTGAGGCACCGTGACCTGCGGGGCGGCGTTCCGCTTCGCGCGCGGCATCGAGATCGACACCCTGGGACGGGGCGAGCTCTGCACCCACACGCGGGGCACCCGGACCTTCGGCCCGACGGTGACCCGCTTGGGCGGCGCCGGTGGGCGTACGGACGTCTTCGGCACCGGACGGGGCTTCATCACCGGCTGGGTGGAGGTGGGACGGGGCAGCCGCACCCGTCCAGGATCCGGAACGGGACGCGACACCCGCACAGGCTGTGCCGCCCCCGCTCGCAGCGGCACCTGCACCGCTGCGGCCGCTCTCCCCCGCACCGGCACCTGCGCGACCCCGGCTGCCCGCACCCGCGCCGCGTCGTCCGCGCCCCGCGCCGTGCCATCCGCCACTCGCGCCGCACCTTCTGCCGCTCGCACCGCGTCATCCGCGTCCCGCGCACGCCGCGAACCGCGTTCCCACGACGCCCCGCTGCCGGCTGCGACCGAGCCCTTCGCCCGAGGAACCGCGCGGGGGCCTTGTGCCTGAGGCAGCGTCCCCGCGCCTTGCGGCTGCGCAGCCGGCCGCGCACCCTGGGTGTCGGCAACCGTCCCTGCGCCCTGCACCTGGGAGACCGCCCACCCGCCCCGCGATCGAGGGGCTACCCCGGCAGCCTGCGACCCGCGACCCACCACGCCCCCCTGCGACCCGCGAGCCGCCGCCCCTGAGGCGCGAGCCGCCACAGCCTCCTGCGAGGCGTGAGCCACCGCGGCACCTTGCGGGGCGTGAGCCGCCACGGCACCTTGCGGGGCGTGAGCCGCCGCAGCGCCCTGTGAGGCGCGAGATGCCGCAACGGCATCCTGCGTCCGAGAAGTGGTGGCGGCATTCTGCGTCCGAGAGGTGTGGAGTCCGGCGGTGGCCGGGCCGGTCACGGTGGCGGTGATCAGGGCAGTGGCCAGCAGGAGCGGCGCGCGCCTGGCTCCCACGGTCACATACCTCCGGCGATCCGGGCGAACTCATCGAGCGCGCTCCTGAACGCATCAGGCCCGACCGCCAAAGGCCCGTCGAAGGCACGGGAGATGTCCCACGTCAAGTAGGTGCCGAAGCCGATCAGCGCGGCGGTCGCCACCAGGGGCAGGATCGCGAGCCCCCGCGGCCTGGCCCCGGCGAGGAACGGGAAGATGATCACCAGGACACCGGTGAGGATCGTGAGGAAGAGCAGGCCGTCCGGCGGCCGGGCGGCGGCGTCGGCGGTGCGCTGGGCGCGGGCGGTGGAGAGTGCGCTGAGGTGTTCGAGCACGTTGGCCTTGGCGTCGGTCTCTTCGTCGTCGCGGGTTTCGAGTGCGGTGACCCGGGCGCGCAGGTTGTCCAAGCGCTCGCCGCCGACCGGATGCATCCTGCCTTCCGCCATGAGCGGCCACTCGTCCCTGACCACGAAGGCGACGTACTCCCGCAGCGACCGGCGCACCTCCTCCGACGCGCTGCCGGGCAGCTCGGCGGCGGCCCAGTAGGCGTCGACGGCGGCCTGGCTCTCGGCGTGGGTGTTGAGCCTGGCGGCGTCGGCGGTCGTCCAGGGCACGATGATCGCGATGGCGAACACGAGCAGGAACATCGCCGACAGCATCGCCCCGGCGTGCGAGGCCGAAGGGCCGCCGGGATCGCGGTCCTCGCCGGCTCTCTTGACCCGCCTGAACACCAGCGCCGTGAGCGCCACAGCGCCCACTGCCGCCAAGATCGATAGCGTGTACGCCACCATGAAGATCTCCCGCACCTCTTTCGGATACGCAGTGTCACATTACTATCACACAGTGCAATGATGGCGTCAGGCGCGCAAAGGTAAAGTCCAGGGCAAGCCCATACCCCCGGCGAGCCGCCAGGAAGGGCCCACAGTAAAGGCCCCGGGGACGTGCCCCGGGGTGATCCCTGGGCCAGACCCTGAGCCGCAATCGTACGGAAAATCCGGCTAAGTGATCATCTCGGGGGTGGGGTGGAGGTGGGAGCGTCCGGGCCGTTCGCGGTGCGAGAGCGAAGTGGCCTGCGAAGGGGACACAAGGGGCGTGCGGTCGGCCGAGGTGGCGCGCGGCCGGCACCGGCCTCAGCGGAGGTACGGAGCCCGTGGGAGAGGTGACGACGGAGAGCGCAGTGGAGTGGTGGACAGGAGTGCGCGGCGAAGCGGCGGACGGAAGGTGCCGTGGATGGGCGGGCTCGAAAAGCGCCATGGAAGGGCGCGCTGGAGGGTGTGGCGGAGCGGCGGGCTTGAAAGTGCCGTGGGGTGGCGGGTTCGAAGATGCGGCGGGTGGTGGACTGGGAGTGTGGCAGGGTGGAGGTTGGTCGGGGGCGGGCTGGACGGATTGTTCGGGTGGTGACTGGATCGCTCACTAGATGTCCAGCCGGATGATGAAATTTCGGAAATCTCGGGACCATGGACCGTGTGAAGCTCAACGGTCGTAAATTCGTCATGGTCAGCTCGACGGCCAGCAAGGTCAACCCCGATGGTCCCACGCGGTTCGAGTACTGGGAGGACGACGGGCTGGTGTGGGGCAGCTACACCGGCGACACCGTGACCCAGGGCCGCTTCGTCGGGACGCGCGACGGCGACCAGGTGACGATCTCCTACGTGCACGCCCTGGTGGCCGGGGGCAAGGCGGCGGGAAAGAGCACCAGCCGCATCGAGACCGGCGATGACGGGCGGCTGCGGCTGGTGGAGGAGTTCAGCTTCGAGGGCGACGACACGCCCCATGTCAGCGTGTGCGTCGAGGTGCCCTGACGCCCTGGCTTCAGGCCATGTGATGTTTCTGGCCTACCGGAACCTGATCCGGGAGGCTCAGGCACTCACCCCGGCGGTACTTGGGTTTGTGGCGGCATCGTCGGAGCCGAGGTGGCCGGCCCGGCCCTGAAGAGGCCGGTGGACACTTCAGCGGTGCCGGCAACGGTCCCGAAGAGGCCGGTGGCCACCTCGGCAGGGCCGGCAGCGGTCCGCTCCGTGACGCGGCAGGACCGCGTAAGGAGGTGCGGGCCGGAGCGTGCGGGCCGGAGCGAGCGGGCCGGAGCGAGCGGGCCGGAGCGAGCGGGCAGGTTCGACGTGGGGCGGCCGGCGTGGGGCCGCCCCAGGCGTCCATGCGAGGGTCAGGTGTCCTTGCGGAGGGCGGCGCGGCCTTCGGCGGCGCCGACGAAGCGCATCTTGCCCAGCGGCACGTCCCCTTGCGCCTCCGGAGCGGGCCGCCGCTGGGCGCGGGCGGCGTGGTCGCGGTCGCTGGGCAGCACGTACGGCCGCTTGAGCACCTCGTCCAGGATGAACACCGTCTCGGTGGCCTTGACGGCGGGGATGTTGGCGAGCCGGTCGGTCACCATGGAGTGCACGGCGGCCACGTCGGCGACGCGCACCTGGATCATGGCGTCGTGCTGGCCGGTGGTGATCGCGCAGTACTCGACCTCGGGCATCCGTGCCAGCTCGGCCCTGAACTGCTTCCACATCTGCTGGCGTACGGTGACGAAGATCAGCGCGGTGATGCCGAGCCCGGCTCTGACGTGGTCGATCTCGGCGGTGAAGCGCTTGATGGCGCCGTCGGCGCGCAGCGCCTCGAAGCGCGTGTAGGCGTTGGCGCGGGAGATGCCGACGCGTTCGGCGAGGGCGGAGACGGAGATGCGGCCGTTCTCGCGGAGCACTTCGAGGATCTTCATGTGGATCTCGTCCAGTTCGAGACCGATTCCGATCCGTCCAGGCTGACCGCCACCGGCGACCCCATTTCTGGAAATTTCACTCATTAGTACCTCACCGCTGTTCATAGACGTCTCGCCGACCGCACAGAGCCTGGACGTTCTGCCGCACAATCCTCGACATCCTTCTGCCGAACGTCCAATCTTGGAGGACTTACATGGCGACCCGCTCGCAGACGGCGGCTGTGCTGCTCGCCGGTGCACTCGCCCTGGCCGCCTGCGGAAGCGGCGGCACCACTCCCACCTCCGGGGCCTCGGGGGCCGCCGGGGGCAAGACCCTCGTCATCGACACCTCCTTCGACCTGAAGACCGCGGACCCCGGCCGCACGTACGAGCCGACGGGGCTCATCGTGGGCAAGGCGGTCTACGAGACGCTGCTGACGTTCGACGGTGCCGATGTGACCAAGCCGGTGCCGGCGCTGGCCGAGTCGTACGAGCTGTCGAAAGACGGCAAGACGCTGACGCTCAAGCTGAAGCAGGGCGCCACGTTCGCCGACGGGTCTGCGGTGACCGCCGACGACGTGGTGTTCTCGCTCACGCGGGTGCGTGACATGAAGGGTACGCCGTCGTTCCTGCTGGACGGTGTCGAGGTGGCCAAGGAGGACGACTCGACGATCACGCTGACGTCGAAGTCACCGAACCCGGCGCTGCCGTACATCCTGCCGAACCCGGCGCTCGGCATCATCAACAGCAAGGTCGCCAAGGAGCACGGCGCGACCACGGACCCGCAGGACAAGGCCGAGCAGTACCTGAACAACTCCTCGGCCGGCTCGGGCCCGTACCAGATCGAGTCCTTCAACGTCAGCAGCCAGGTGACGCTGAAGGCGAACCCCAAGTACTACGGCGCCAAGCCCGCCTACGACCGGGTGGTCATCCGCAACGTCGAGGCCGCCACGCAGAAGCTGAACGTGCAGCGCGGCGACAGCCAGATCGCGCTCAACCTGTCGGGCGACCAGGTCACCGGCATGCCGCCGACGCTGCAGGTGAAGAAGACGCCGTCGGCGAACGTGCTGTTCCTGCTCGCCAACCAGGACCCGGCGATCAGCAAGACCACCACGAACCCGAAGTTCGTCGAGGCCGTGCGCAAGGGCGTGGACTACGCGGGCCTGCTGGAGCTGGCCGGTGAGGGCTCGGCGCAGGCGCCGGGCGTCATCCCGTCGCAGCTCCTGGGCGCGCTGCCGGCCGGCCAGGCCGCGAAGCGGGACGTCGAGGGCGCCAAGGCGGCGCTGGCCGAGAGCGGCCTGTCGAACCCGGCCGTGAAGCTGGAGTACCCGAGCGAGCTGACCGTGAACGGCCTGTCGTTCCAGCCGCTTGCCGAGCGCATCCAGGCCAACCTCAAGGAGGTCGGCATCACGGTGGACCTGCAGCCGGCCCCGGTGACGACGGCGCTGGACAACTACCGCAACGGCAAGGAGGAGATGGGGCTGTGGTACTGGGGCCCCGACTACCCCGACCCGAGCGACTACCTGGCGTTCCTGCCCGGCAAGACCGTGGGGCTGCGGGCCGGCTGGAAGGAGGGCGCGGCCAAGGAGCTGGAGTCCCTCGGTGAGAAGGCCGCCGCGGCGATCGGTGACGACGCCCGCAAGGCCGCGTACGTGGACGTGCAGACGAAGCTGAACGAGGCCGGCCCGTTCGTCCCGCTGATCCAGCCGAGCCAGAACATCGTGGCCGCCGCGTCGGTGACCGGCATCGAGTACCACCCGGTGTGGACGGTGGACATCGCCGACCTCGGCGTGAAGTAGGGGACGTCGCAGGTGTCGGAGACCCCGGAGCCGGCGGCGGGCCGAAGCGCCGCCGGCTCCAAGGAGAAAGGGCGCGTGCGGCATCCGCTGGCGCGGTTCCTCGTGCGGCGCGTGCTGCTCGCCGTGCTCATGGCGTGGGGCATCACGCTGGTGACGTTCGTGCTGACGAACCTCGTGCCGGGCGACCCCGTGGCGGCGAACCTCGGCCAGCGGGCGCTCGGCGACCCCGCCATCGTGGCGCAGTGGCGGGCCGATCACGGCCTGGACAAGCCGCTGTGGCAGCAGTACCTGCTCCACCTGCAGGGCCTGGTGCAGGGCGACCTGGGCACCAGCCAGCAGAGCCACCGCCCGGTCAGCCAGGACCTCGCCGAGTACGTCCCGGCGACGCTCGAGCTGGCGGGCGCGGCGATCCTGGTCTCGCTGGTGCTGGGCGTGGCGTTCGGGGTGATCGCGGCGCTGCGCAGGGACCGGCTGCCGGACCACACGCTGCGGGTGCTGAGCCTGATCGGCATCTCGGTGCCGACGTTCTGGCTGGCGCTGGTGGCGTTCTACGTCTTCTTCTACCGGCTGCAGCTCACCCCGGGCAGCGGCCGGGTGGACGCGGCGCTCGGCGCGGCCCCGCCGGTGACCGGCCTTGCGACCGTGGACGCGCTGCTGGCCGGACGCTGGGACATCTTCACCTCCGCCGTCGGCCACCTGATCACGCCGGCGCTGGTGCTCGCGCTCTACACGATCGGCCTGCTGACCCGCTTCACCCGCTCGGCGGTGCTGGAGGTGCTGGGCCAGGACTACGTGCGCGCGGCCAGGGCGAAGGGCCTGCCGGGGCGGACGATCCTGTTCCGTTACGTGCTGCGCTCGGCGCTCGTGCCCGTGATCACGGTGGCGGGCCTGGCGTTCGGCAGCCTGCTGTCCGGCACGGTGCTGGTGGAGGCCATCTTCGCCTGGCCCGGCATCGGCCAGTACGCGTACAAGAGCGCCACCACCCTCGACCTGCCCGCCGTGATGGGCGTCGGCCTGGTCGTGGGCGTGGTCTACCTGGTGATCAACCTGATCGTGGACGTCCTGTACGGCGTCATCGATCCCCGAGTGAGGCTGCAATGAGACGCCGTGACCCCCTGGCCCGAGGGGGACTGCTGCGGCGGCTGCCCCAGGCGTGGCGGCAGCCGCTGGCCGTGACCGGCGCCGTGCTGGCGGTGGCCTGGCTGGTGATCGCGCTCGTGGCGCCGGTGCTGGCGCCGCACGATCCGCTGGCGCAGGACCTGCCGCGGCTGGCCGCGCCCGGGCCCGGCCACTGGTTCGGCACCGACCAGCTCGGCCGCGACATCCTCAGCCGCGTCATGTACGGCGCGCGCGTGTCGATCCCGCTGACGCTGCTGCTGGTGGCGCTGTCGGTGCTGATCGGCGGGCTGCTGGGCGCGTGCGCCGGCTACTTCGGCCGCTGGGTGGACGAGACGATCATGCGGGTGGCGGACCTGGTGTTCGCGTTCCCCACGGTGATCCTGGCCATGGTGGTGGCGGCGGCGCTGGGCGCGAGCCTGACGAACGCGGTGCTGGCCGTGCTGGTCGTGGCCTGGCCGGCGTACGCGCGGGTGACGCGCGGCCTGGTGCTGGGCGTGCGGGAGCGGGAGTTCGTGCTGAGCGGGCGGCTGCTGGGCTTTTCGGTGTGGCGGTCGCTGCGCGTGGACGTGCTGCCGAACGTGACCGGCCCCGTGCTGGTGCTCGCCACCCTCGACATCGGCACGGCGTTGCTGCTGCTGTCGGGCCTGTCGTTCCTCGGCCTGGGCGCCAAGCCGCCGTCGCCGGAGTGGGGCGCGATGGTGGCGTCGGGCGTGGAGGTGTTCGACAGCTGGTGGGTGGCGACGTTCCCGGGTCTTGCGATCCTGACCGTGGTGCTGGCGTTCAACTTCCTCGGCGACACGCTGCGCGACGCGCTCGACCCCCGTACGGCCCGCGCGATCAAGGAGCGTGCCCTGTGACGCTGGACATCGCCGGCCTGAAGGTGACGATCGGCGGCAAGGACATCCTGCGCGGCGTGGACCTGCGGCTGGAGGCCGGCAAGGTGCACGGGCTGGCCGGGGAGAGCGGCTCGGGCAAGACGATGACCGGGCTGGCCGTGCTCGGCCTGCTGCCGCACGGCGCGAAGGCGTCGGGCTCCATCACGCTCGGCGAGCGCGACCTGCTGCGGCTGCCGCCCAAGGAGCTGAACCGGGTGCGCGGCGGCGAGGTCGCCATGGTGTTCCAGGACCCGGCGACCAGCCTGCACCCGATGCTGACCATCGGCACCCAGCTCACCGAGCACATGCGCCACCACCTGCGGCTGGGCAAGGCGGAGGCGCGGGAGCGGGCGATCGAGCTGCTCGGCAAGGTCCGCATCCCCGGGCCCGCCGAGGCGTACGGGCGCTTTCCGCACCAGTTCTCCGGCGGGATGCGGCAGCGCATCGCGATCGCCATCGCGCTGGCCTGCTCCCCCAAGGTGCTGATCGCGGACGAGCCGACCACGGCGCTGGACGTGACCGTGCAGGCGGGCGTGCTGCGGCTGCTGCGCGGTCTGTGCGACGAGCTGGGGCTGGCCGTGCTGCTGGTGACGCACGACCTGGGCGTCATGTCGGCGGTGGCCGACGAGGTGAGCGTGATGAAGGACGGCCTGGTGGTGGAGTCGGGCCCGCGCGGGCGGGTGCTGCGCGAGCCCGAGCACGCCTACACGCGCGCGCTGCTGGACTCGCTGCCCGACACGGAGGTGCGCTGAGCATGCTGACCATCGACGACGTGGTGGTGGAGCACCGCTCGCCCGGACGTGCCGTGGTGCGGGCCGTGGCGGGGGCCAGCCTGCAGGTGCGGCCGGGCGAGGTGGTCGGGCTCGTCGGCGAGTCCGGCTGTGGCAAGTCGACGCTGGCCCGCGCGGTCTGCGGGCTGAACCCGATCACGTCGGGCTCGGTCTCCTTCGAGGGGCAGCCGGTGACGCCGCTCGGGCTGCGCCGCAGGAGGCTGACCGGCATCCAGATGGTGTTCCAGGATCCGTACGCGTCGCTGAACCCCCGGCGGCGGGTGGGCGACCAGATCGCCGACGGGCTGCGCACCTCGGGCGACACCTCGACCACGCCCGCCGACCTGCTCGAACGCGTCGGCCTGCCGCGCGACTTCGCCGGGCGGCACCCGCACGAGTTCTCCGGCGGGCAGCGGCAGCGCATCGCGATCGCCAGGGCGCTGGCCGCGCGGCCCCGGCTGCTCATCGGCGACGAGCCGATCTCCGCGCTGGACGCCTCCGCGCAGTCGCAGGTGGCCAGGCTCATGCGGGATCTCGCCGTGGAGTCGGGCGCTGGGCTGCTGTTCATCAGCCACGACCTGTCGGTGGTGCGGCTGATCGCGGATCGGATCGCGGTCATGTACCTCGGCAAGATCGTCGAGGTGGGCGGCACGGCCGAGGTGTGGGCGCGGCCGCGGCATCCGTACACGGAGGCGCTGCTCGCGGCCGTTCCGAAGCCGGACGGGCGCGGCGTGCTGCCCGCCGAGCTGCCCGGCGACGTGCCCGATCCGGCGTCACCGCCGTCCGGGTGCCGGTTCCACCCGAGGTGTCCGAAGGTGATGGACGTGTGCAGGGAGAAGTCGCCGGACTTCGGGCCGGTCGCCTGCTGGCTGCACGAGCCGAAGTGACCCCGGCACCGTACGAGGGGCCGCCGTCCGGCGGCCGGGCGGCTTCCGGCGGGGAGCCCGCGCCCGGCGACCCGCCCGCCCTCAACTGGGAGCCCGCGCCCGGCGACCTGCCCGCTCTCGATCGGAAGCCCGCGCCCGGCCTGGGCGCTGGGCCGGTGGGCGAGTCCGGGGCCGGGGCGGCGGGCGCGCCTGCCGGCGAGGACGCGGCGCGGCTGGTGGCCGGGCGGGTGGCGGCGGTGCGGGAGCGGATGGCGGCGGCCGGGATGGACGCGCTGGTGCTGCGGCCCTCGCCCGACTACCGGTTCCTGGGCGGCGGCGAGGGGGCGTTCCTCGTGGTGACGGCCGACGTGGCGGCCGAGACCCGCGACCCGGCCCTGCTGGTGCCGCCGGACGCGCGGCGGGTCGGGGTGGACGCCGAGATGCGGGTGCGGGAGCTGTTCGGGCTGGCGATCGAGGCGGAGTTCGTACCGGCGTCGCCGGTGCTCGCACCGCTGCGGCTGCGCAAGGAGCCCGGCGAGGTGGCCGCCATCGGGCGCGCGGTGGCCGCCGCGGAGGGCGTGCTCGCGCGGGTCAAGGAGCTGTCGTGGTTCGGGGCGACCGAGCGGGAGATGGCGCGCCGGCTGCGGCTGCTGCTGGCCGAGTCGGGGTGCGAGGAGGTGGTGGCGCTGCGGGTGGCGGCGGGCGAGCACACGGCCAGGCCCTGCCACGTGCCCGGCGGGCGGATCATCAACCCCGGGGACGCGGTGACCGTGTCGGTGTGCGGGCGGTGGGGCGGCTACTGCGCGGAGGCGGCCCGGGTCTTCGTGGTGGCCGAGCCGCCCGAGGACTTCGAGGCGATGTACTCGGTGGTGCGGGAGGCGCACCGGGCGGGGCTGGCGGCCGTACGGCCCGGCGTGCCCGTGTCGGAGGTGGCGGCGGCGGTCGGCGAGGTGATCGACGGCAGCGGGTACGGCCGCTTCGCCTCCCCGCACGTCGGCCGGGGCGTCGGGCTGGGTCCCGACGAGGGGCCGCGGCCCGGCGAGGACACCGTGCTGTCGGACGGGATGACCTTCTGCTTGGAGCCGGCCATCTACGTGCCGGATCTCTTCGGGGCCCGGGTGGCCGACGTGGTCGCCTGCACCGCCTCCGGGCCCCTGCCTCTGGGGGTTCTCCCCCACACCCTCGAAACCCTCGGCCACTGACCTCCGGGGGACGGGTCGAGGTCCTTCGGGGGTGAGAGGGGTTTCGGGCCGGAGGTCCGTCGTGGGCCGAGGTGGGCGAGCGCCCTCCCTGCCGCACCGGCTGGGGTCCTTTCGGAGAGTGGGGGTTACGGGCTGAGGTCCCTCCGGAGAGCGAAGAGCGTAACGAGCCGAGGTCCCTTCGGAGAGCGAAGAGCGTAACGGACCGAGGTCCACTCGGAGAGCGGGCCGAGGTCCTCTTCGGAGTGAGGGGTCGCGTGCTGAGGCCCTCCCAGGGTGAGGGGGTGCGAGGGCGGCAGGGGGTGCGGAGTGGGCGGAAGGGACTGGATTAGGCTGGGGCGGGCGATCATTTGGGGGCGTTCGTGGACCAGTTGGTGCTGCTCATGCTGGTGCTCCTGGGGGCGCTGCTCATGGTGCCGCTCGGCGACCGCCTGGGGCTGCCGCCGCCGGTGCTGATGACGTTGCTGGGCATCCTGATGGCCGTCCTGCCGTTCGTGCCGAACGTGGACGTGCCGCCCGGCATCGTGCTGCCCCTCCTGCTGCCGCCGCTGCTCTACGCGGCCGTGCAGCGCACATCGTGGCGGCAGTTCGCGGCCAACTGGCAGCCGATCTTCCTGCTCGCGGTGGCGCTGGTGTTCGTGACGACGGCGGCAGTGGCGGCGGTGGCGCACGCGCTGGTGCCCGGGCTGCCGCTGGCGGCTGCGGTGGCGCTGGGCGCGCTGGTGGCGCCGCCCGACCCGGTGGCGGCGACGGCGGTCGCGGGCCGGCTGGGGCTGCCCCGGCGCATGGTGTCGCTGCTGGAGGGCGAGGGCCTGTTCAACGACGTGACGGCGATCGTGCTGTACCACGTGGCGATCGCGGCGGCGGTGACGGGCACGTTCTCATGGCCGGGCGCGCTGACGGAGCTCGTGCTGTCGGCCGTGGTGGCCGTGGTCGTGGGCCTGGCGCTGGGCTGGGTCGGCGGGCGGCTGATGGAGTGGCTCGGCGACGCCACGCTGCGGGTGGGGGTCTCGCTGCTGGTGCCGTTCGTGTCGTACGCGCTGGCGGACGAGCTGCGCGGCTCGGGCGTGCTGGCGGTGCTGACGACGTCGTTCTACCTGAGCGAGCGGATGGCCGACGCCGACGACGTGCTGGGCAGGTTCGCATCGACGACGTTCTGGCAGGTCGTGGACACGCTGGTGGTCGGGGTGGCGTTCGGGCTGATCGGCCTGGAGCTGCACGCGGTGTTCGGCACCGTGCACGGCCAGGTGGGCGAGGTGCTGTGGTGGAGCGCCGCCGTGGTGGGCGTCGTGGTCCTCGTACGTCTGGTGTGGCTGCTGCCCGCGGCCTGGCTGGCGAAGAAGACGCGCGGGCCCGGCCACGAGGACACCGAGATCCCGCTGAGCTGGCGGGAGACGGTGGTGATGTGGTGGTCAGGCATGCGCGGGGTGGCGTCGGTGGCGCTGGCGCTGGCCATCCCGCTTCAGACGGAGAGCGGTCAGGCGTTCCCGCAGCGGCCGATCATCGTGTTCATCGCGTTCGCGGTCATCCTGACGACGCTGATCGTGCAGGGCATGTCGCTGCCGTGGCTGGTGAACAGGCTCGGGGTGAAGGCGGACACGGCGGCCGAGCGGGCGCTGGAGAGGCGGCTGGCGACGGAGGCGGCGAAGGCGGCCAAGCGGCGGCTGCGGGAGATCAACGAGGCCGAGGAGCTGCCGGAGGAGGTGCTGGAGGCGCTGAAGCGGCGGCTGATGGACATGAACGTGCGGCTCAGCCCCGAGGCCGCCGACGAGGAGCGGCGTGAGGCGTACGAGCAGCGGGTGCGGCGGCTGAAGCTGCTGCGGCGGGTGCAGGGCGAGATGATGTCGGCGGCCCGCCAGGCGGTGCTGGAGGCGCGGCGCGACCCGAACACCGACCCGGCGATCATCTCGCGCATCCTGCGCCAGCTCGACGCCCGCAGCCTGCGCTGAACCCGGCGAGATCGCGGGCCGGCGCGGGCCGCCGGGCCTCCTCTGCCGGGCGGCGCCGGCCCGCTGAGCTTCCGCTACGAAAGACCGCTCCCCTCTTGGTGGTCCCGGACGAATCCCGGGCGGCCCCGCATGGCATAACGTCGCCATGGAACCTCAGTGAGGGGAAAGGTGAGACGTTGATCGAGGTCAGGGAGCTCCACGAGATGCCGGAGTTGGAGCGCGTCTACGCGCTGTTCGACGACATCTGGCATTTCGGCTCCGGAGACCCGCCCATCACGATGGAGCTGATGCGGGCGCTGTCGCACGCGGGCGGCTATGTCGCCGGCGCGTTCGACGGCGGGCGCATGGTCGGCGCCTCCGTGGGGTTCCTGGCGGCCGGTGGCGCCCTGCACTCCCACGTCACCGGCTCGATCGCGGGGCGGGGCATCGGGTTCGAGCTGAAGCAGCACCAGCGCCGCTGGGCGCTGGAGCGCGGCCTGACCCGCATCACCTGGACCTACGATCCGCTGGTCCGCCGCAACGCCCACTTCAACCTCGCCAAGCTGGGCGCGCGGCCGGTGGAGTACCTGCCGTGCTTCTACGGCGTCATGGAGGACGCGATCAACCAGGGCGACGAGTCGGACCGGCTGCTGGCCTCGTGGCCGCTGACCGCGCCGCACGTCGAGGCGCTGGCCAGGCGGGAGCCGGGCGAGAGGCCGTTGCCGGACGGCGCGGTGGTGGCGCTGGCCGACGAGGGCGGGCGGCCGGTGCCGGGCCCGGTGGACGCGCCGGTGGTGCTGGTCGCGGTGCCGCCCGACATCGAGGGGCTGCGCCGGGCCGATCGCGGTGCGGGCAAGGCGTGGCGGCACGCCGTCCGTGATGTGCTGGGAGGGCTGATGGCGGAGGGCCGCGAGGTGACGGGGTTCGCCGCGAAGTCGTACTACGTAGTGGAGAGACTGTGAAGATCACCGGAGTGGAGCTGCGCAGGATCGCGATGCCGCTGGTGTCGCCGTTCCGCACCTCGTTCGGCACCGAGACGGCGCGTGACGTGCTGCTGGTCAGGGTGGTGACGCCGGAGGCCGAGGGCTGGGGCGAGTGCGTGGCGATGAGCGAGCCGCTCTACTCCTCCGAGTACGTCGACGGCTCCGCCGAGGTGATCCGCCGCTTCCTGCTGCCCGCGCTGCCGCAGAACGTGGACGCCAACCAGGTGGCCCGCGCGCTGGAGCCGATCAAGGGGCACCGGATGGCCAAGGCGGCGGTGGAGACGGCGATCCTGGACGCGCAGCTGCGGGCGGCGGGCGAGTCGTTCGGCCGGTTCCTGGGAGCGTCGAAGCCGCGGGTGCCGTGCGGGGTGTCGGTCGGCATCATGGACTCGATCCCGCAGCTTCTCGACGCCGTGGCGGGCTACATCGACGAGGGGTACGTCCGGGTCAAGCTGAAGATCCAGCCCGGCTGGGACGTCGAGCCGGTGCGCGCGGTGCGCGAGCGGTTCGGCGACGACCTGCTGCTGCAGGTGGACGCGAACGCCGCGTACGCGCTGTCGGACGCGCCCCGCCTGGCCCGGCTCGACGCGTTCGACCTGCTGCTGATCGAGCAGCCGCTGGCCAACGACGACCTGGTGCAGCACGCGAAGCTGGCGCAGCGGCTGCGCACGCCGATCTGCCTGGACGAGTCGATCGAGTCGGCCGAGCACGCCGCCGCGGCGATCGCGCTCGGCTCGTGCTCGATCGTCAACATCAAGCCCGGCCGGGTCGGCGGCTACCTGGAGGCGCGGCGCATCCACGACCTGTGCCGGGCCAACGGCGTGGCGGTGTGGTGCGGCGGCATGCTGGAGACGGGCCTCGGCCGGGCGGCGAACGTGGCGCTGGCGGCGCTGCCCGGCTTCACGCTGCCCGGCGACACCTCCGGCTCGCGCCGCTACTTCGCCACCGACATCACCGAGCCGTTCGAGCTGGTGGACGGGCATCTGGAGGTGCCGACGGGGCCGGGTCTCGGGGTCGAGCCGATCGCGGACGTGCTGGACGAGGTCACCACCGCCACGGAGTGGATCACTCTCTGAGCCGCGGCACCGCGGCCAGCAGGGCGCGGGTGTAGTCGTGCGCGGGCTCGCCGACGACCTGCTCGGTGGGCCCGACCTCGACCAGCCTGCCTCGGTGCATGACGGCGACCACGTCGGCGACGTAGCGCACAACGGCCAGGTTGTGCGAGATGAACAGCATCGACAGGCCGAGCTCGTCGCGCAGCCCGCGCACGAGGTTGAGCACCGCGCCCTGCACCGACACGTCGAGCGCGCTGGTGATCTCGTCGGCCACCAGCAGCTCGGGGTCGCCGCCGAGCGCGCGGGCGATGGCGACGCGCTGCCGCTGCCCGCCGGACAGCTCGCGCGGGTAGCGGCCGGCCAGCTCGGCGGGCAGCCTGACGAGGCCGAGCAGCCGCTCCACCGCGCCGGGGCCGCAGCCCTCTGCGATGGTGCGGCCGACGGTCATGCGCGGGTTCAGGGACGCGTACGGGTCCTGGAAGACCATCTGCACCCGCCGCGCCCCCTCGATCGTCCCGGTGTGGGGGACGAGCCCGCACACGGCCCTGGCGAGCGTGGACTTGCCCGAGCCCGACTCGCCGACGAGGCCGACCACCCGGCCGTCGGGGATCTCCAGCGTGACGTCGTCCACGGCGGTGAAGGAGCCGTAGCGCACGCTCAGGTTCTTGATGATCACTTGACCTCCCAGCAGGCGGCCCTGCGGCCGGGGCCGAGGTCGGCGAGTTCGGGGCGCTCGCTTGCGCAGCGGGCGGTGGCCAGCTCGCAGCGCGGGGCGAACGCGCAGCCGGGCCCGACGTCGGCGGGGGCGGGCTGGGTGCCGGGGATGCCGGCCAGCGGCGTGTCGCGGTCTGTGTCCAGGTCCGGCAGTGACGCGATGAGCGCCTTGGTGTACGGGTGCGCGGCCCCGTCCGCGAGCCGGTCGGCGGGCAGCTCCTCGACGACGCGGCCGGCGTACATGACGACGACCCGGTCGCACAGCTCGCCCACGACCGCGATGTCGTGCGAGATGAACAGCGTGGCCGCGCCCGTCTCCTCGACGACCTCGCGCAGCAGCTTGAGTATCTGCCGCTGCACGGTGACGTCGAGCGCCGTGGTGGGCTCGTCGGCGACGATCAGGCGGGGCGTGCCCATGAGGCCCATGGCGATGACGGCGCGCTGCCGCATGCCGCCCGACAGCTCGTGCGGGTGCTGCGCGGCGCGCTTCTCCGGGCCGGGCAGGTGCACCTGGGCGAGCCGGTCCACGGCGCGGCGGCGGGCCTGCTCGCGGGTGGCGCCCTCGTGCACGATGGCCACCTCGGCGAGCTGGCCGCCGATCTTGAGCGCGGGGTTGAGCGCGGCCAGCGGGTCCTGGAACACCATCGCCAGCGTGGTGCCGAGCTCCTTGTCCGACAGGGCGGCGACGTCCTTGCCGCCGAGCCGCAGCGCCGCGTACGTGACGACGCCCGGGTAGGGCACGAGGCCGCCGATCGCGGCGGCGGTCATGCTCTTGCCGCTGCCGGACTCCCCCACCAGGCCGACGATCTCGCCGGGCGCGACGGTGAGCGACAGGTTCCGTACGGGGGACGCCCCGCCGGGGAAGGTCACGGTCAGGTCGCGCACCTCCAGCACCGCCTCGGGGTCGGGCTCGGGCGGCGGCCCGGACGGCGCGGGGGCCACGGCGCGCCCGCGCGGCACGGCGGTGCGGGCCGCGGCCTTGGCCAGGGCGTCGCCGAGCAGGTTGAAGCCGATGCCGGCCAGCGCGATGGCGGCGGCGGGCCCGAGCGCCACCTCGGGGGTGACGTAGATGCGCGGGAACCCGTCGAACAGCAGCCGTCCCCAGTCGAAGTCCGGCGGCTGCACGCCGAGCCCGAGGAACGACAGCCCGGCCAGGCCCAGCAGGGCGCTGCCGAGCGCCTGGGTGAGGTGCAGGATGAGCGGTTCTGCGATGTTGGGCAGCACGTGCCGGGTGAGGATGCGGCTGCGGGGCACGCCCAGCATGCGGGCGGCGGAGACGTAGTCGGAGCCGGCGACGGTGGCGGCGAGGTTCTGGGTGAGCCGGGCGAAGCCGGGGGCGATGGCCGCGCCGATGCCGAGCACCGCGCCGCGCGCGCCGAGCCCGGTGACGACGGCGGTGAACATGGCGAGCAGCAGCCCGGGGAAGGCGACGAGCGCGTTGACGGTGCCGGCGACCAGGCGGGCGGCGCGCCTGGGCAGCACCGAGGGCAGCGTGCCGAGCACGAGCCCGGCCAGCGCGCCGATCAGCGTGGCGGCCAGCGCCAGCAGCAGCGAGTAGCGTCCCGCGACCAGGACGCGGGCCAGCAGGTCGCGGCCGAGGTTGTCGGTGCCCAGCGGGTGGCCCGGCGAGGCGCCCTGGAGGATGGCGGCGGCGTCGATGCGCTCGGCCTCCGCGCCCCACATGATCGGCCCGATCACGGCCAGCACGGCCATGGCGGCGACGATGACGGCGCCCGCCGCGCCGGGCACGTTGCGCCGCAGCCGCCCCATCAGCGAGGTCATCAGGTCTCCTTGATCGCGGACGTCGGGTCGAGCATGCCGAGCAGCAGGTCGACGGCCAGGTTCACGACGAGCACGATCGCCCCGTAGACGAGGACCACGCCCTGCGCCACCGGGTAGTCCTTCTGCGTGACCGACTCGACGATCTTCAGGCCGAGCCCCGGCCAGGCGAAGACGTACTCGACCAGCACGCCGCCCGCGATGAGCGAGGTCAGCAGCAGGCCGCCGACGGTGAGGGTGGCCGTGAGCGTGTTGGGCAGCACGTGCCGCAGGTGCAGCCGGGCGGCGGGCAGCCGTTTGGCGCGGGCCAGCCGCACGTAGTCCTTGCCCAGCTCGCGCAGGGTCTCGACGCGGGAGATGCGGGCGATCATGGCGGCGGGCCCGATCGCGAGCGCGGCGACCGGCAGCACGTACGTGATCGCGCCCGCCTTGCCCGCGGGCGGGAACCAGCCGAGCCCGATGGCGAACACGGCCACCAGACCGATCGAGTACAGGAACTCCGGCACCGCCACCGCCGCCCCTGTGGTGGCGCTGAAGGTGAGCTCGGTGCCCCGGTTGCGGCCGTTCTCGGTGCGGATGGCGGTCCACATGCCGAGCGGCACCGCGACCAGCATGGCGACGAGGACGGCGAGCAGGGCCAGGCTGAGCGTGTTGGGCAGGCGGGCCATGATGACCTCGCCGACCGGCTCGCCGGTGACGAACGAGGTGCCGAAGTCGCCGGAGAAGACGTTCGCGACGTAGGTGAGGAGCTGTTCTGGCAGCGGCCGGTCCAGGCCGAGCGCCGCCCACCGCGCCTCCACCAGCTCCACCGGCGCGGCGGGGCCGAGCGCGGAGCGCACGGGGTCGCCGGGGATGAGGTGGATCATCGCGAACGTCGCCACCACGAGCACGGCCAGCGAGACCAGGAAGCGGACCAGCCGCCGCAGGCCGGTGCGACGGCTCATTCAGCCCCCTGGGTGAGGCGGATGGAGGTGGTCACGAACATCCCGGCGACCATCTCGTACGTGGCGCCCTTGGCGGCCTCCAGCACGGTCGTCTCGACCACCGGCACCATGTCGGCGGCCTCGAACAGCGCCGACTCGGCCTGCAGCCACTTGTCGCAGCCCTCGGCGGCGGGCACCTGCGAGGCCTCGTCGACGAGCGACTGGTACTGCTTGTTCGACAGGTGCGCGAAGTTGGCGCCCTTGGGCGCGGCGGGGCCGGACAGGAAGCCGACGAGCTGGCTGGGCAGGGTGACGCCGATGGGCAGCCAGACGACGTCCCAGTCCTGGGTGGTGTTGAGCGACTCCGACAGCTTGGTGTCGATGGCGCCGTTCAGCTTCACCTCGGCGCCGATCGCGCCCCAGGCGGTGGCCAGGTATTCGGCGGCGGCCTGGACGCCGGCGCCGCGCGTGGTGGCGTACAGGTAGCGCAGGGTGAGCCGCTTGCCGTCCTTGACGCGCACCCCGTCGGGGCCCGGCTTCCACCCGGCCGCGTCCAGCGCGGCTGCGGCGGCCGCCGGGTCGTGGGCGGGCACGTGGCCGGTGACGGTGTCGCCCTGGCAGGGGCGCGGGTGCAGGACGAGGCCGGTGGGCGGCTTGCCGGTGCCGCTGGAGGCGATGCCGGCCAGCTCCTTGAGATCGACGGCCTGGGTGAGCGCCTTGCGGACGGCGGGGTCGTGGGTGGGCCGGTCCTCGCCCTGGTGGTAGAAGAACTGGCCGTTGGCGACCGGCGTGATCGTCTTGGTGACGCCGGGCGCGGCCTCGACGCGGGTGCGGTCGGGGCCGTAGAGGGTGATGCCGTTGAGCGCGCCGGAGACGAGCAGGTTGGCGGCGGTCTGCTCGTTCGGCACGATCTTCAGTACGACGGTCTCGGGCGCGTCCTTGATGGAGGTGCCGGGCGCGCCCCAGGCGTACTCCCTGCGCACCTTGAACGTGTAGTGGTCGCCGGGCACCGCCTCGGTGAGCCGGTACGCGCCGCTGCCGGAGGTGGAGCGGGCGAGGATCGAGCGGTCCTCGACGCCCTTGCCGCAGACGACGAAGATCGCCCGGCCGGTCTCCAGGATGAAGCTGAACGGCTTCGGCATCGACAGCGTGACGGTGCCCGCCGCGTCGTCGGCCTCGGCCTTCATGCCGGTGGGGATGAGCACGCCGTAGATGGGCGACTTGGTGTCCGGGTCGGTGATGTGGTTGACGCTGGCGGCCACGTCGGAGGGGGTGACGGGGGCTCCGTCGGAGCAGGTGGCGTCCTTGCGCAGGGTGAAGGTGACCTTGTCGGGCTCGACCGTCCAGCGCTCGGCGAGGGCGGGGACGATCTCGCCTTGCGCGTCGATGCCGACGAGCGTGTCGTAGGCGAGCGAGAGCGTGGTGTTGGTGACGTTGAGTACGCCCATGGCGGGGTCGAGCACGCCCGGGTCGGCGGGGAGCGCGTAGGTGAACGTGCCGCCCCCGGCCGTCCCGCCCTCCGCCCCCGTCCCTCCGCAGCCGGCCGCGAGCAGGGCGAGCGCGGCGAGGCCCGCCGCTAATGGTGTTCTCATGGGTACTCCAGACGAGCGTGGGGGTGAGCTCCACCTTCGCGGCTCGCCGGTGCCCGTTCTTCGGCGCCGGGCACGAAAAAGCGCGGCCGTCTAGTGCCGTCGTCCGAAGATGCGCATCTGGAGTTGGACGGTGAGCCGGGCGTCGGGGTCGCTCAGGTCGAGGCCGCCGATCTCGGTCAGCCGCTTGAGCCGGTAGCGGAAGGTGTTGGGGTGCACGTGGACGCGGGCGGCGGCCAGGTTGACGTCGCCGAACGCGTCGAGGTACGCGCCCAGCGTGGCGGCCAGCTCGGTGCCGTGTTCGGCGTCGTGCTCGAGCAGCCGCTGGTAGGGGCCGGTGGGCGCCTGCTCCTCGGCGGCGGCCACGTCGGCGACCTGGAGCAGCAGCGACTCGAAGTGCACGGCGGTGTAGCCGGCGGCCTGCCCGGTGACGCCCCGGTGGCGCAGCACGCGCAGGGCGCGGTCGGCGTCGGCGCGGGAGCGGGCGACCTGGGCGAGGTTGTGCGCGAGGCGGCCGACGCCGACGTTGGCGGCGTGGCGGGGCCCGACCCTGGCGAGGAAGCTCTCGGCGACGCGGACGGCGCGCTCCTCCTCACCGCCTCCGGGGGTGAGGGGCAGCACGGCGTAGGCGACGGAGCCGGCGAGCGCGGCGGCGGCCTTGGGGTGGATGGCGGCGACGTGCAGGGCGAGCGCGTCGCAGAAGCGCTGCCGCTCGCTCTCGCTGCGCACGTGGTCGGCCGCGTGATCCGTGGCGGCGTTTGCTGCGCGGCCGCCGGGATCGGCTGCCGGGCCGGTCAGCTCGGCGGCGAGCACGCACAGCCTGCCGGTCGCGATGCCCAGCCGGCCCGCGGCCTCGGCGGCGTCGGCGCCGCCGGCGAGGACGGTGGACAGCAGGTCGGCGCGCAGCCGCCGCTGGGTGTCGGCGCCGGCCCGCTCGTGCAGCAGCCGCAGCGCGACGACCTTGGCGGCGTCGGCGAGCGCGCGCTGCCGCTGCGGGGTGAGCGGCTCGCGCACGGCGACCCAGATGGAGCCGAGGATATCGTCGCCCGCGCGGACCGCCACGGCGACCCTGTTGATCACGCTGTCGTCGGGGAGCTCGATGTAGACGGGCTCGCGGCTCTGGTAGAGCCGTTTGAACGCGCCCTGCTCGTCGAGCAGGCGCAGGTAGCGCTCGGGCACCTGGCGGCCGAGCACGGTCTCGACGCGGCCCTGGTCGGCCTCCTCCTGCCGGCCGGAGAACGCGAGCACCCGCGAGGACCTGTCCTCGATGGTGACGGGCGCGTCGAGCAGCGCGCACACGGCGTTGGCCAGGGCGAACAGGTCGCCGTGCCCCCCTTCCCCGGGTTCGGCCAGGTCGCCTTCCGCCAGCAGCGAGCGCAGCAGCGCCGCCACCTGCGCCCAGGAGGCGGCCCTGGTCAGGCCGAGCACGGCCACGCCGGTCTCCAGCACGGCGGCGCGTACCCGCTCGTCCACGTCGACGGGCAGCTTGACCACGACGCCCGCCGCGTGGGGGACGCGGGCGAGCAGCGCGCGGATCTCGGCCGCGCCCTGCACCCCGACCGCGAGCACCATCGCGCCCTCGGCCACGATCAGCTCGTCGAGGGGGTCGTAGATGTGCACGCCCGTGACCTCGGCGTCGAGATGCCCTGGCGAGGCGGCGACGTCGAGCACGGTGGTGCCGAGATCGTCGAGGATCCGCCCGAGGCTGGCGCGCGGGCGGATTCTCATGGGGTCACGATAGTTCACTCCGTCTTGGGGGTGGCGCGGGCGCCCACGTGGACGTACGGGGAGCCGTCGGCCAGCGTGTAGAAGACGACCGTGACCCAGTCGGGGGCGTCGGGCGCCTTGCAGACGAACAACGGCCGGTCGCCGCCGTGCACGGCGATGAGGCGGTGCTCCTCCGCCTCCGGCTGGAGGGCGGCGAGCGCGCCGGTGGCCTCCATCCTGATCCACGGCCCGTCGTCCTTGGCCGTGACCGTGATGCGGGCGCCGGCCCGCTCGTAGACGCCGGCGTACGGGGTGGCGTCCACCTCGACCGGGGTCTCCGGCGGCGTGGGCATCTGCGGCACGGCCAGGCCGTCGAGCTCGGCGAACAGCTCGGTGGCCACGGCGCGGGTGAAGGCGCCGGAGTGGCCGCCGTTGGCGGCGACGCAGACGACGGTGCCGGTTCCGGGCACGGCCCAGAGCATGGCGTGCTGGCCGATGGTGTTGCCGCCGTGCGAGAGCACGCGTTGCCCGCTCCACTCGTCGAGGATCCAGCCGATTCCCCACTGGCGGCCGAGTCCGTGCGGGTTGGGCACGTCCACCTGCGGCTCCCACATGGCCTGCGGGTCGTCGAGCAGGCCGCCCTCCAGGTGGGCCCGCGCGAACGCGACCACGTCGGCGGGGCGGGCGCAGATGAGCCCGGCGGGGCCCATGCCGCGCATCAGCCCCCACACCGGGGCCGGCGCGCCGCCCTCCACGTGGCCCATCGCGGCGCGGAAGCGCAACACGTCCTCGGGCAGCGTCCAGGTGTGGGTGAGGCCGAGCGGTTCGGCGATCTCCTCGCGCAGCAGGTCGTCCCAGCGCTTGCCGCCCAGCCGTTCGGCGACGCGGCCGGCGATGACGAAGCCGGAGTTGCAGTAGGACTGGGTGACGCCGATGGGGTGGTTCTGCGCCAGGTCGGCGCAGGCCTCGACGTACTTGGCCACGCAGTCGTCGCCACGGCCGGTGTCGAGGAACAGGTCGCCGTCGATGCCGCTGGTGTGGGAGAGCAGGTGGCGGATCGTGACGGCCTTGGTGACCTCGGGGTCGGCCACCTTGAACTCCGGCAGCACCTCGGACACCGGGGTGTCCGGCGTCAGCCTGCCCCGCTCGACCTGCAGCATGAGCAGGGTGGCCGTCCATACCTTGGTGACCGAGCCGATCTGGAAGAGCGAGTCGGGGGTGGCCTCGACGCCGGTGGCGGTGTTGAGCGTGCCCGCGGCGGCCTCGTGCAGCTCTCCGTCGTGCAGGTACGCCAGCGCCGCGCCGGGCACCTCGAACCGGGCGATCAGCTCGGCGAGCCGCCGCTGATCCATTGCTCCAGCCACGCGATGATCCTTTCGTTGTAGTCGTACCGGTGTGAGGGCCGGCCGTTCAGGATGAACAGGTGGGAGGCCCCCGGGTAGCGCACGAGCCGGACCGGCACGCGGCGCTCGCGCAGCGCGGCGAACCACTGCTCGGCCTGCCCGACGGGGCAGCGGTCGTCGTCCTCGCCGTGCAGCAGGAGTGTGGGGGCGGTGACCTCGCCGGCGCGGGTGATCGGCGACTGGGCGGCGAGGTCGCCCGCGCACTCGTACGTCTTGATCAGCATCCCCAGGTCGGAGGTGCCCGACAGGCTGGTCAGGTCGGTGACCGCGCCGCCGGCGATCGCCGCCTTGAACCTTCCTGTCGCCCCGGTCAGCCAGCACGTCATGTAGCCGCCGTAGCTGTAGCCGGTGACGGCGAGCCGTTCGCGGTCGGCGAGGCCCGCCGCGACCAGGTCGTCCACGGCGGCCAGGAAGTCCTGGGCGTCGGACAGGCCCCACGCGCCGGCCGTCGCCGTGTAGAACGCCTCCCCGTAGCCGTCGCTGGCGCGCGGGTTGAGCGTGAGCACCGTCCAGCCGCGCGCGGCCAGCACCTGGTGGTAGAGGTGGAAGCCGTCGAGCACGGGCGCCCAGGCGTTGTGCGGGCCGCCGTGCACGTCGAGCAGCAGCGGGCCCGGCTCCGTGACGCTCTCGTCGCGCAGCACGAAGCCCTCGACCTCGGTGCCGTCGGGGGCGGTGAAGGTGCGGCTGACCGGCACGTACGGGTCGATGTCCGCCGGCGTGTGCCGGGTCAGCCGCTCGGGGGCGGATCCGGCGAGGTCCAGGAGGAAGACCTCGCCGGGGCTGCGGGGCGTGGCGGCGACGTACGCCACCTTGCCCGCCGCGACGCTCGCGCCCGCCACGCTGACGTCGTCCGGCACGAGCTTGTGCGCGGGGGCGCGGTAGAGGCGGGTCAGGCCGCGGTCGCGGGCGCAGAACAGCAGGTCGCCGCCGTGCACGGCGGGGTTCGCCCCGGGGTAGCCGGGGTGGCCGAGCATGACGTTGCGGTCGAGCCCGGTCTCCACCTCGGCGGCGCCGCCGGAGCCGAGCGTGAACAGCCGGACGTGCCCGACCGGCTCGCCCTTCTGCGCGGCCACCACCAGCCGGTCGCCGAGCCACCAGGCTCCGGCGCAGAGCAGCTCGGGGTCGGTCAGCCGCTCCGGGGTGCCGCCGGCGGCGGGCACCTCGTACACTCCGGCGTCCGGCCGCAGGTCGCGCTCGGGGTCCGTGGACGCGACGAACGCCAGGCGGGTGCCGTCGGGCCGCCATGACGGCTCGCCCGCGTGGAAGTCGCCTTCGGTGAGCCGCGTCGCCTCCCCCGATGCGACGTCCACGACGAACACGTGCGCGGTGACCCCGCGCAGCAGCCCCGCGCCGTCTGCCTTGTAGTCGAGCCGCTCGGCCACCACGGGCGCGTGCGGGTCGGGCGGCCCGCCGTCGCCGGGCCCGACCGGCCCCGCGTACGCGATCGTGGTGCCGTCGGGAGACCAGACGGCCGGGCCCGCGCCGAGCGGCGCGGAGGTGAGCTTCACCGGCTCGCCGCCGTCCATGGGCAGCAGGTGGAGCTGCGGCACACCGTCCACCGGGCGCAGGAACGCCAGCGTGCGCCCGTCGGGCGACCAGCGCGGCGCGCTCCCCTCGGCCAGGCGGCGCGGCTCCGCCCCCGGCGCGGCCAGCCACACCTCGGAGCGGTTCGCGTCGGACTCGCGGTCGGCGGTGGTCAGCGTGTACGCCACCGCGCCGCCGTCGGGGCGCAGGGCCGGGCCGGAGGGGACGGCGAAGCCGTACAGATCGTCCAGGGTGAGACGTCGCATATGCGAACCGTAGGGCACCGGCATCGGCCCTGCTTCGGCCGCCTGGACGAACGCCGGGCCCGCCGTTGTGCCCCGACACAACTGCGCCTGACATAGCCGCGCCTGACATGACTGGGCCCGACAGGACTGGGCCCGACATGACCGCGCCTGACTTGACCGGGCCCGACATGACCGCGCCTGACTTGACCGGCCCGGCACGACTGCGCCCGGCAATAGTGGGCCTGACACGACCGGGCCGGGCTCCAGGCCGCCTCGCCCGTCCGGGAGAATGACCCGCGGACGTTAAGGTGAAGGTCCCCCCGCCGGTCCCCGGCATGTCATCTCCCCCGAGAAATGGATGGTCAAGCATGGTACGCACGCCGGAACGGCAGGTGGCCGTGTTCGGTGCCGGATACATCGGTCTGGTGACCGGTGCCTGTCTCGCGGAGCTCGGTCATCGGGTCGTGGTCCGCGACATCGACCCCGACAAGGTCGCCCTGCTGCGCTCCGGAGACGTGCCGATCTACGAGCCCGACCTGGGCGACATGATCGCCAGGAACAAGGAGCGCCTCTCCTTCACCACCGACCTCGCCGAGACGCTCGACGGCGCCGAGATCGTGTACGTGTGCGTCGACACCCCGCCGTCCGCCTCCGGCGACGCCGACCTGTCGCGCGTGTGGTCGGTCGTGCGCTCCCTTGAGGGCGCCACCCACCTGCGGGCGGTCGTCATGAAGTCCACCGTGCCCGTCGGCACCGGCAGCCGCGTGCGCGCCGCGCTCGACGAGGCGGGCCTGTCCCATGTCGGGTACGCCGCCAACCCCGAGTTCACCGCCGAGGGCACCGCGGTGCGCGACTTCATGCACCCCGACCGCATCGTCATCGGCGCCGAGGACGACGCCACCGCCAACCTGGTCGCCGAGCTGCACCACGGCATCGAGGGCCCGGTCGTCGTCATGGACGTGCGCTCGGCCGAGATGGTCAAGCTGGCGTCCAACGCGCTGCTCGCCACGAAGATCAGCTTCATCAACGAGATCGCCACACTGTGCGAGAAGACCGGCGCCGACGTCGAGGAGGTCGCCCGCGCCGTCGGCCTCGACCACCGGCTCGGCCCCCACTTCCTGCGGCCCGGCATCGGCTGGGGCGGCTCCTGCTTCCCGAAGGACTCCGAGGCACTGCGCCAGCTCGCCAGCAACACCGGCTACCACCTGCAGCTGCTGTCGGCCGTCATCGAGGTCAACAACCTGCAGAAGCGCCGCGCGATCCAGAAGCTGAAGGACGAGCTGGGCACGCTCACCGGCATGCGGGTGGCGCTGCTCGGGCTGACGTTCAAGCCCGGCACCGACGACATGCGCGAGGCCACCAGCACCGTGCTGGCCGGGCGGCTGCTCGCCGAGGGCGCCGAGGTGCGCTGCTGGGACCCGATGGCCAGGCCCGCCGAGGTCGAGCCGTGGATCTCCACCACCCGCCACGCCACTCCCGAGGAGGCCGTCGAGGGCGCCGACGCGGCCATCGTGGTCACCGAGTGGCCGCAGCTCAAGGAGGCCGACTGGGCGGGCATGGCCGCCTCCATGCGGCGGCCGGTGCTGTTCGACGGGCGCAACCTGCTCGACCCGAAGGAGATGCGCCGGCTCGGCTACACGTACATGGGGGTCGGGCGCCCCTGACCTGAGGGCCGGCCGCCCCCATGTCAGGGGCGGCCTCCGCCCTGGCCCCTGGGGAATAATCCGTTGCGGCGCGGTGCTGATCACCGCACTATGGTCGTCATGTTCCCGCTCGCCCACCTCGCGACGCCCGCACTGCCGGGCGCGTTCGGGCGTGCCTGCGACGGCCTGGAGCGCTGACCTCTTCCCGTTAGTTCCTGAAGTGACCCGGCGGGGGGAGGTCGAACCGGCCCTGACGGGTCACTGAGTCTCCAGGTTCTAGGGAAGGGAACCATGGCCAAGCAGGCCTACGTACGCAACAAGCCGCATCTCAACATCGGCACGATGGGCCACGTCGACCACGGCAAGACGACGCTGACCGCCGCGATCACGAAGGTGCTGGCGCAGCGCGGGCAGGCGACGTACACGCCGTTCGAGCGGATCGACCGCACCCCGGAGGAGGCCGCCAGGGGCATCACGATCAACATTTCGCACGTCGAGTACGAGACCGGCACCCGGCACTACGCCCACGTCGACATGCCGGGCCACGCCGACTACGTGAAGAACATGATCACGGGGGCGGCGCAGCTCGACGGCGCGATCCTGGTCGTGTCCGCGCACGACGGCATCATGCCGCAGACCAGGGAGCACGTGCTGCTGGCCAAGCGGGTCGGCGTCGAGCACCTGGTCGTCGCGGTCAACAAGGCCGACGGCGCCGACCCGGAGCTGATCGACCTGGTCGAGCTGGAGCTGCAGGAGCTGCTCGCCGAGCACGGCTACCGCGACGTGCCGATGGTGCGGGTGTCCGGGCTGCGCGCCCTGGAGGGCGACCCGGCCTGGACGGCCTCCATCGACGAGCTGCTGCGGGCGGTGGACGAGCACATCCCCGTGCCCATCAGGTACGTGGACGCGCCGTTCCTCATGCCGGTCGAGAACGTGCTCACGGTCACCGGCCGGGGCACGGTCGTCACCGGCGCCATCGAGCGCGGCACCGTCCGGGTCGGCGACACCGTCGAGGTGGTCGGGTTCGGCGACGGGTTCACCACCGTCGTCACCGGCGTCGAGACGTTCGGCAAGACGATGGAGCGGGGCGAGGCCGGCGACAACGCCGCCGTGCTGCTGCGCGGGGTCCGCCGCGAGCAGGTGCGGCGCGGGATGGTGCTGGCCGCGCCGGGCAGCCAGCGGGCGCTCGGTGCGTTCACCGCCCGGGTCTACCTGCTGACCCCGGAGGAGGGCGGCCGGCGCAAGCCGATCTCCTCCGGCTACCGGCCGCAGTTCTACCTGCGCACGACGGACGTGCCGGGCGAGCTGGTCCTGCCGGACGGCGTCGAGAGCGCCGCGCCCGGCGAGACGGTGGAGGTGTCGGTGAGGCTGGGCAAGGCGGTCGCGCTGGAGGAGGGGCTCGGCTTCGCCATCCGCGAGGGCGGCCTCACGGTCGGCGCCGGCACCGTACTCGCGGCCTGACCACCGCCGATCCGTGGGGGCCTCCCCTCACGGATCGGCACCGGCGCCGCACTCGCCCTCCGGCCGTCCCGGTCCGGCCGGGGCGGCCGTCGAGGTGTCCGCTGCGGGGCGGTCCCCCACCTGAGAGGTGTAGGGACCGTGCCCGTCACGACGCCCGCGACCGGGGCTCACCCGGCGGCGCTCACCCGGCGCGCGGGGCCGGGCTCCTCACGCCGGAGTGAAGCGGAGGCGGAGGGTGGCCGGGCGGGCGAGGAGGTGGTAGGCGGGCAGCGGGCCTGGGCCGCAGGTGGCGGTGCCGATGCCCTGGTGTGCGAGGTCGAGGTGGAGGTGGAGCCGGTCGCCCGGCACCAGGTCGGGGCGGTGCCTGGCGGCGGTCAGCTCGGCGGTGCTCCAGCGACGGGCGGTCAGCCCGAACGCCGGCTCGCCCGACACTCTGATCCCGCCCCGCGCGCCGGTGAGCGTGGCCCATCGGACGTTCGCGCGGTGGCCGTTCTCCTGCGGGTAGACGTACGGCGTCTGAAGCTCCTCCACCGTGGCCGACCAGCGGCCGATGCGGGCGGCCATCCCGGTATCCGGGTACGACTCCCCCGGGCCCGGGCCGAACCAGGTCACCCGGTCCACGGCTTCTCCAGGCAGCGTCATGTCCACCCCGAGCCTCGGGATGGGATCGGGCCACTCGCCCTCCGGTTCGATGTCCAGCTCCAGGCGCAGCCCGCCGTCGTACGTCCACCGGTACGTCGCCCGCATCCCGAGGTCGGTCGCGGCCGGCGCGACCCGGGTCCGCACGACCAGCTCGTCACCCACGCTGACCTCGTCCACCCGGTGGGTGAGCCGGTACAGGCCGAGCGCGCGCCAGCGGCCTTCGAGCCCGCCGTACCGTTCGTTGTCGGTGGGCGCCCGCCACAGGTCGAGCCTGGGCCCCTCCACCTCCAGCCCGAACAGCCGCACCAGCCGCCCGGAGGCGTCGAACGCGCACTCGCCGGCGATGATCAGCCCGTCCTCGCCGCGGGTGAACGCCTGCGGTCCGCCCGCGACGCCGGGCGCTGGGTCCTGCGGGGCAGCGGTCGTTGCGGCGGTCGCGAGGCCCTGAGCGACAGCGGTCGTTGCGGCGGTCGCCGGATCCTGAGGGACAGCGGTCCCAGGGGCGGGGGCGAGTTGCGTCTGGCCCCAGGCGACCTCGTGCCCGGCCGGAGCCCACGGCTGGTCCTCGGCCAGCTCGGCCCGTACGGTGAGCCACCGCTCGCCCTCGGGCCCACCGTCCGTGACGGGCAGCGCGACCTCGCCGCCGCCCGGCGGCACGTCGAGGACGTGCTCGGTCACCGTCTCGCCCGCCACCTGCACGGTCGCCACGAACCGCAGGTGGGACAGGTCGCGGAAGCCGTAACCGTTCACGATCCGGACGGAGCCGCCGTCGAAGTCGAAGCGGACCGGCTCGAACACCTTCTTCAGGTCGATCAGGCCGGGCGACGGCGTCCTGTCGGGGAAGACCAGCCCGTCGATGACGAAGTTCGAGTCGTGCACGGGCTCGCCGAAGTCGCCGCCGTAGGCGTACTCGAACTCCGGGTGGGCGATGCCGTGGTCGATCCACTCCCAGACGAACCCGCCGGCCAGCCGGGGGTAGCGCTCGAACAGCTCCTGGTACTCGGCCAGCCCGCCGGGCCCGTTGCCCATGGCGTGGGCGTACTCGCACTGCAGGAACGGCATGCCGCGCCGCCGCGCGTCCAGCTCGGGGTCGTCGAGCGGGTCCTCCTCGCGCTTGCCGATGGCCTCGACCTCGGCGTGTGATGCGTACATGCGCGAGTAGACGTCGGTGTGGGCGCAGGAGCGGTCGCCCTCGTAGTGCAGCGGCCTGGACGGGTCGCGCTCGCGCGTCCAGCCGGCCATGACGGCCAGGTTACGGCCGACGCCGGCCTCGTTGCCGAGCGACCACATGATGACGCTGGGGTGGTTCTTGTCGCGTTCGACCATGCGGCGCATACGGTCGAGCAGCGCGTCGGCGTAGCGGGGGTCGTCGGTGGGGTTGCCGCGCCAGCCGACCTCGCCGAAGCCGTGCGTCTCCAGGTCGCACTCGTCGATGACCCACAGGCCCAGTTCGTCGCACAGGTCGAGGAAGCGCGGGTGCGGCGGATAGTGGCTGGTCCTGACCGCGTTGACGTTGTGCCGCTTCATCAGCAGCACGTCCTCGCGCATGGTCTCGTACGGCACCGCCCGGCCGTGCTCCGGGTGGAACTCGTGCCTGTTGACGCCCTTGAGCAGCAGCGGCCTGCCGTTGGCCAGCAGCACGCCGTCCTCGATGGAGATGGTCCTGAACCCGATCCGCAGCCGCACGGTCTCGCCGTCACCGGTTATGACGGCCTGGTACAGGCGGGGCGTCTCGGCCGTCCACGGCTCCACCTCGGCCGTGATCTCGGAGCCCGGCTCCAGGCCGGTCACGCCCAGCTCGGGGACGCTCAGCGGGCCGGGGCCTTCGAGGTAGGCGAGGGTGCCGCGGCCGTCCCGGTAGTCCGCGCGGACGTACACGTCGGCGGTGGATCGGGTGAGCGTGACGTCGCGGAAGATGCCGGGCAGCCACCACATGTCCTGGTCCTCCAGGTACGTGGCGGCCGACCACTGGTGCACCCGCACGGCCAGCACGTTGCGTCCCGGCCGCAGGTAGGGAGCGGCGTCGTACTCGACCGGCAGCCGGCTGCCGGTGGAGAAGCCCAGCTCGTGGCCGTTGAGCCAGACGCGGGCGAACGACTCGGCGCCCTCGAACCGCAGCCGCCCGCCCTGCCAGCCCTCGGGCAGGTCGAAGACGCGGCGGTAGTCGCCGGTCGGGTTCTCGTCCGGCACGTGGGGCGGGTCGATCGGGATGGGGAAGGCCACGTTGGTGTAGGCGGGGGCGCCGTGGCCGTGCAGGTTCCAGTGGGACGGGACGGGCAGCTCGTCCCAGCCGGAGTCGTCGTAGCCGGGGTCGGCGAAGTCCTCTGGGATACCGGCGGTGGGTGACAGGCGGAAGCGCCACGTGCCGTTGAGGCTGAGCGCGGGGGCGTCGGACTGGAGGGCCGCGCGCGGGGCGAGCCGGCCCGAGCCGGGGGTGAATGTTTCGAGATCCATCGCCGCTGAGCCTAGAGGTTCGCACCTGTTTCGTCAGCGATGCGTCCATTGTCCGGACTGTACGCTGACGCGCCGTCTTCCTGACCTGACCGACACCCGTCCGCCCAGCCGTCCAGCGCCGCTTCCCGGTCCTGGAGCGCGGCCCTTCAGAGCATCGTTCGCGGCCGCTCAGGGGTGCGAGGCGGCCAGGTAGCCCGCCAGCAGCGCCTCCGCGACCGCCGCCACCGCCTCGTCGTCCGGCAGGAAGCGAGGGCTGTGCAGCCCGGCCTCGGTGTCCACGCCCACGAACATCATCAGCGACGCCGCCACGCTGCCGTACCTGGCGAAGTCGTCGGCCCCGCAGGAGCGCAGCTCGTCCGACACCGTCCAGCCCTGCTCGCGCAGCCGCTCCCCCGCCCGCAGCGCCAGGTCGTGGTCGTTGATGAGGATCGGCTCGCCGGGCAGGATCTCGACGTCGGCCGTGCAGCCGTACGCGCGGGCGGTGTCCCTGACCACCTGCCTGAACCGGCCGTGCAGCTCCTCGCGCCAGCGCTGCGACATCGTCCGCAGCGTGCCGGTGGCCACCGCCTCGCCGGGGACCGCGTTGGGGGTGGTGCCCGCCGCGACCGTGCCGAACGTGACCACGGTCGGCACCATCGGGTCTGCGGCGCGGCTGACGAGCTGCTGCGCCGCCACGATCACCTGCGCCATCGCCAGGACGGGGTCGCGGGTGAGATGCGGGTACGCCGCGTGCCCCTCGGCCCCGGTGACGACCACCCGGAACTCGTCGGAGGACGCGTTGACCGGCCCCGGCGTGCAGGCGATCGTGCCCTCAGCCAGCACCGGCTGCACGTGCGCGCCGACCATCGCCCGCAGGCCGTGCCGGGTCAGCACGCCCGACCGTACGACGTCCTGCGCCCCGGACGGGAACGTCTCCTCGCGCGGCTGCAGCACCACGAGCAGCGGCGCCGGCGATGGCGGCCCGCCCGCCACCTCCGCCACCGCCTCAGTGACGGTCCCAGCGGCGGCCCCAGCGGCGGCTTCAGCGGCGGCCCCAGCGGCGGCTTCAGTGGCGGCTTCAGTGGCGGCGGCCGCGGCGCCTTGGGCGGCGGCCTCGGCCACGACCTCTCCCGCCGTCTCGTCCGCGCCGCCCGAGGCGACGGCGGTGACGGCGGCGACCGCGCGGGCCAGCGCGACCACCGCCGCCAGGTGCACGTCGTGGCCGCAGGCGTGCATGGCGCCGTTCGTGGCGGCCCACGGCACGCCGGTGCGCTCGACGATCGGCAGTGCGTCCAGCTCACCCCGTACGCCTATGGCGGCTCCTGGACCGCCGACGCGAAGCACGGCCCCGGTGCCGGCCACGTACTCGACGTGCCCGGCGGGCAGCGCGTCGAGCATCCGTTTGAGCGTCGGCTCCTCATGCCCGGATACGCGGGGCATCGCGTGCAGCTCGCGGCGCAGCACGACGGCGGAGGGCAGCTCTTTCCGCAGGGCGGCGCGCAGCGCGGCCTCCATCCCGGCCGTTCGATGCCCGTCTCCGCCCGCTCGTACTGCCCCCGTCACCGTCTCTCCTCACCTGCGACTCACCTGCGACACACCTGCGACACTGACGACCCTTGCCTGCGGCGTTCCCTCGGAGGCCCGTCCCGGGGCAACGTCCGCATGCGTCCCTTACGGACGTCCCATATGAGACCCGTCCACGCGGAGATCCCGGCGATCATCCGCCGAGTCCGTAGACGCGGCGCGCGTTCTCCGCGCCGATCATGGTGGCGACGCGTACCGCCTGCGGCACCGACCACTCCTCCTCGGCCACGAACTCGCCGAGCACCCGCGCCATCCCCCGCCGCCACAGCAGCGCGCCGAGGTAGTGCAGCTCGGCCGGTCCCCACGCGTCGGACGAGTAGAGGATCTTGGCGAACGGCGCCACCTCCAGGCTCTCGGCCAGCAGCGCCGCGGCGCGCGCCCCTGCGTGGTTGACCGCCAGCCCCACGTCGAAGAAGACGGTCGGGTACGCCTGCGCCAGGTACCCCGCGTTCCGGTGGAACGGGTAGCAGTGCAGCAGCAGCAACGGCACCCCGGTCGGTTCGGCCAGCTCGATGAGGCCGCGCAGCAGCAGCGGGTCGGAGCGCCTGAGATCGACGTCGGGGTCGCCGTAGCCGATGTGGAACTGCAGCGGCAGCCCCCGGTCGATCCCGGTCCAGATGAGGTGCCTGACGAGCACGGGGTCGCGCAGCCGCCCGCCCTCCTCGAACCACCGCCCGGCCGCCTCCGCCACCTCGGTGGCTGTCGGCCGCGCCGGGTCGAAGTCGAGCCCGCACCGGTAGGCGGCGACGGTCTTGAGCCCGCGAGCCGAGCGCGTACGCTCCCACAGGGCCTCGGCGAACCGCTCAGCGAAGTCGGCCGCCGCGCACCCCGACCCGGCGAGCTGCTCGGCCACCATCTCCAGCCGCACGATCTCGTCGGCGGGCGCCCCGCTCGCCTGCGCCATCCCGGACGGCCCCAGCAGCTCCTCGGCGCGGTAGCCGGTCTCCACCAGGAAGTGGCCGACGCCGCAGGCGCCGAGCAGCAGCCTGTTGACCTCCTTCGCGCCGATCCTGGCCCGCCTGGCGAGGTACTCCTCCGGCGGGCAGAACGGTTCGAGGCCGAGCACCGGCGCGCAGTGACGCAGCACGGCGAACCCGAGCTGGGAGTCGAAGCGGGTCATCCAGTCGGGCACCGGCCGGTCGGACTCGCCGAGCAGGTCCTCGAACGCGGTGCGCGACAGGTCGTGCGAGGTGGCCCCGTGCACGTGGTGATCGACCAGCAGCAGGTCCTCAAGGGCATGGGCCAGCCCGGCGGGCACGAGTTCGAGCTCCATCGACATCGGCGGTCCTCTCGATCAGACGGCGCCAAAACGATCTCGTACCCGCTCTGCGCAGGCGGACACGCGGACACGCACGACCGCGAGCCGGGCGCGGGCCGGACGGGTGGGCGGACCCCGAGGTCCGGCACAGCCCCGCCGCCGGACGCGGGCAGGCCCTGCCCGGTGTGCAGAACTCGTCGCCACCCCGCTCCCGGACGCGGGGCAGGCCCCCGGGAGCGGGTTCCCAGGGGCCTGCGGAGCGGGAAAAGGGTCAGGCGGCGGCCCTGGCGGTCAGCGCCACCTCGGCCTTCTTGGTGACGCCGTTGACGGTGACGGCGACCGTCACCTTGCCCGGCCGCAGCGCGGTGAGCGTTCCGGTGTCCGGGTCGAGGACGGCGACGTGCCGGGGCTTGGCCGACGTACGGTCGCCGATGTGCAGGTTGGGCGAGCCCGACCAGGCGACCGAGACCGGGTAGGCGGCGGGGACGGTCCGCCCCGCCTGGACGACGGACGCGCTGACGGTGGCCGGCCTGCCGACCGCGACGCTCGCCGGGGCGGTGAGCGTCAGCTCGTCCACGTGCGGGCGCACCTGCGTGCCGATCCAGGTGGGCGCGTCGGTGAACCAGTTCCGCTTGACCTGCTCGGCCTCGGCCTTGCTGACCGGGTCGACGCCCCACAGCGACCAGCCGGTGAAGCCGCCGTCGCCGGGCGCGGTGGCGGGGTTCTTGCCGGAGTTGCCGTTGATGAAGTACGGCACCGCGTCCACGTGCTCGGCGTGGAACGTCCCGACGTGCCCGCCGATGAACGCGGCCCCCTTGCCGGTCTCCCGCTGGAAGGCGGCCAGCCAGTCCTCGACGAGCGCGGCCTCCTTGCGGTCGCCGAGCTGGCTGCCCTTGCCCGGGGTGGGGTCGCGGGGCGGCACGTGGAACACCACGGCGACGGACCCGATGGAGGGGTCCTTGGCGGCCTTGTCGAGCTGGTCGCGCAGCATCGCCACCTGGTCGAAGCCGCCGCCCCTGAGCGTCAGGCGCGAGGTGTCCAGGGTGATGAAGCGGGTGCCCTTGTGGTCGAAGGTGCGGTACGTGTCGCCGAAGACGGCCTTGAAGTTGTCGATCTGGCCGCCCATCACCTCGTGGTTGCCGGGGATGTAGTGGTACGTCAGCTTCCCTTCCAGCTCCTCGTCGAGGATCTTCTTCGCCAGCGCGAAGTCCTCAGGCGACGCCTCGTCCACGAGGTCGCCGTTGATGAGCAGGAAGTCCGGCTTGGCGGCCTTGATCTCGCGGAGCGTGCGGCGCGCGTTCTTCACCAGGTCGCTGTCCGGGTCCCTGGCGACGAACTGCGCGTCCGACATGACCGCGAACCGCCACGGCATGTCCGCCACGTCCGCCTTGACCACGGGGTCGGTGATCTTGGGTGCGGGCGGCGTCTCCACCGCGGGCGGCACCTTGGCCACCAGGCCGTCGATCGTGATCTCGTTGGTGTACTGCGCGTCGGCCTTGGTCTCGGCCACGTAGAAGCGGCGCAGCTTGAGCGGGTAGTTGACGCCGGGCGGCACGGTGAACTCGACGTAGCGCCAGCCGGTCCACGTCATGTACGGCCCGCGCAGGATCTGCGACTGGCCGAGCGCGTCGTAGAACTCCAGGCTGGGCCACTCGCCCTTGCCGGTGGAGTTGATCCACAGCCCGAACGCCTGCGGCTGCCCCTCGATCACCAGGTCGCCCGGAGGGCTGGCGTAGGCGGCCCTGGTGGCGGTGGAGGTGGTGAAGTCGTACGACAGCTTCAGCCCGCCGCCGTCGTGGCCGGGCCCGGCCGACAGCGAGCCGGTGGCGCGGGCGGCGGAGAACGTCCAGCTCGCCGCGTCCTCGAAGTCGGCGACCTGCTTGTCCTCCATCCCGACGGTCACCGGCACGGCGGTGGTGAGCTTGCCGACCTTGGCGGTGATCAGCCCGGAGCCGCCGGCCTGCCGCGCCTTGACGGTGAAGTAGCCGTGCTCGGCGGCGGTGACCTCGAAGAGGTTCTTGTCGTAGCTGAGGGTGAGGTCGGCGGGCTCGATGGGCGCCGAGTTGCCGTTGCGGTCGTAGCCGACGACGCCGAACGCGGCGGTGCCGTCCTGGCCGGCGATGCCGAGGCGGTCGGCGGTGGCGCCGAGCCGCTCCAGCGGCTGGAGCACGGTCAGCTCGATGCTGCCCTGGGCCTTGCCCCGGGAGGCGGTGACCGTGGTCTGGCCGGGCACCAGGGCGTGGAACCTGCCGTCGCGTACGACGCCGTGCACGGCGGGCTTGGCGCGCCAGGACGGGGTGCCGGCGGCGGGTCCGTACGTCTCGTCGTAACCGGCGGCGGTCAGCCGCCTGGTGAGGCCGGGGAAGACGCGGTCCGGACGGCCGCCCGCGACCGGTCCGACGCCGGGCGCCTTGGCCGGGTCGGAGGCGGTCTCCACCCAGAAGCCCTTGAGCTTGCCGCTGCCCTCGGGCGCGTAGAGCGCGAGCCCGTTGGGCACGTGGCGCTCGCCGCCGTCGGACGGGCTGTTCTCGACCTGTACCTCGGCGGAGCCGGGCTCGCGGGCCAGCATCGTGGACGAGCCGCCGCCGTCGAGGTTGAGCGCGTTGGCCGCGCCCAGCTCCTTCATCATGGCGGCCAGCTCGTTCAGCGTCACGCCGCGGCTGTCGGCCTGGCGGCCGTCCACGGTGAGCAGGTACATCTTCCTGCCGTCGGCGGAGAAGCCGACCGCGGTGCGCGGGTGGGCGGCGGGGTCGCTGGAGTTCTGCACGACGCCGTCCTTGACCAGCACCCAGTTGCCGCCGACGGCCGCCTTGACCGGGCCGCCGTCGGAGGGCCTGGGCCGGTAGGTCACGTCCACCGTGTCGCCCGGCTTGAGCGCGGCCACGGCGGCGGCGCCCTTGTCGCGGCCCAGCAGGATCGTGCTGCCCGCGGGGATGGGGCCGCTGCCGGCGGCGTCGCGTACCTCGGAGACGACGCCGTTCACCAGCACGGCCTCGGCAACGGCGGTGGCGCCCTCGACGGCGCGGGCCCGCGTGTACGAGCCCCACAGCGGGGTGAACAGCCCGACGCCGTCCTTCTGGATGATCTGGTTGAACTGGGTCAGCGTGATCGGCTCGCCGCCGGATGGGGTGGCGGTGCCTTCGAAGTACATCTCGATGACCCGGCCCACGCCGTCGGCCGAGATCGCGACGGCCTTCTCGTGGCCGGCGATCGGCGACTGGATGAGCGTGCCGTTCTGCACGCCGATGCCCTGGGCCGCGCCGGAGTTGTTGATGTCGAAGAAGTCGCCGTTGACGGCGGCGACCGCGCGGCTGCGCTTGGCCGGGCCGGACAGCGGCTCGGTCTTCGACACCTCGCCGGAGAACACGTAGTCGGCCTTGGCGCTGCCGAGGTCGGCGGTGAGGGCGTCGGCGCGCAGCCAGCCGAGCTCGTCGAAGGTGTCGAACGAGGTCAGCGAGATGCCGGGCGCGACCGGCCGGGTGGTCTTAGCGGTCTCCAGCCGCCGGTTCCCGGTGGCCTTGGCGAGCAGTGTGGAGGAAGCGGGGTAGGACGACGCCTGGAGCGCGTCCTCTGCGGGAGAGACGGGATCGGCCTGCGCGGGCGTGCCGATGGCCACGGGGCCTAACACGAGCGCGGCGGCGGCCAGCAATCGGAGGGTCTGCACGACCCGAATGCAATCGCTCGTGGTTATAAGTTTCAAGACTTTGGCATGAACTAAAAGAAAATTTCAGATCTTGAGGCCGACCCGCTCCCCCACCGCGTCTTCAGGAGGCTCCTCCTGTCCGGCCACCTCCGGCAGCCGGACGCCGACGTGCAGCACGAGCGGCACCGCCAGCGCCACCACCATCGACAGCACCGCCGTGCCGGAGTCGTTGACCAGCATGCCGATGACGCCGCTGGCCAGTGCCCCGAGCAGCCCGGCCCGCAGCATCGGCGCCCACGCGAACGCCGCGGGCACCACGCCCGCGCTCACCTTGCCCGGCCGCAGCACGGCGAAGACCAGGAAGATCAGCCCGGCCAGCACGATCGGCATGAGGTTGGGCGAGAGCAGGGTGTTGAGCATCGCGCCCAGCTTGCGCCCGATCACCGGCAGGAACGTGCCGTCGAGCACCTGACCCACGAACTTGCCGAGGTGCGTCTGCGCCTCCTGCGGGCGCAGGTGGTCGAGCACGGCGATGACCGTCACCGCCACACCGCCGAGCACGCAGAACCCGGCCAGCTTCAGCAGCGACACCCTGCGTCCCGCGACCAGCAGCGCGGTCACCGCGATGCCCGGCACGAACGCGATCACGCCGCCGAAGTCGCTGCCCACGCCAGGCCAGCCGGCCAGCAGCATCGCCACCACGCCGAGCACGACCACCCCGGCCACGGCGGCGCGCCGCCGCCCGGCCCGTACGAGGTGCTCGGCCGCCACCGCCGAGCCCATGAGCACGGAGGTGACGAGCAGCGCGAACGGGATGTTCGCCAGCCCGTAGTAGCGGCCGCCGACCACGGCGGTGTAGCCCATGAGGCTGTTGAACTGCAGCGTCGTGCCGGTCAGCAGGTCGGCGACGAGCACCCCCGCGGTGATCGCGGTGACCGCGGCGGGCGGGCCGAGCGGGTCGCGCCGCCACGGGCCGAGCAGCGCCACGGCGGCGATGACCGCCGTCACGGCCAGTACCGCGCCGATCAGCGTCGCCACCGGGTAGGGGCTGCGGTCCCATGGCAGCACGTTCACCGCGTACGTGGCGACGGGCACGCAGGCAGGGACCACCGCGGCCGTCCCGATCAGGCGCAGGTGCCGCCGCCGCGACAGCAGCAGGTACGCCGCGACGTAGAAGGCCACCTGGACCACCGCGAAGGCGGTGAAGAACCAGCCGGTCATGCCGCGCACGCTGGTGCCCGCCACGTCGGCCCTGACCAGGTCGGCGGGCGTGACAGGCTCGCCGAGCCGCCATGACACCCCGACGACGCCGGGCGGCGGCGCGATGCCGGCCGCGTTCAGGATCGTGGGCGTGATGTCGGGCAGCACCACGAGGTCGTCGCGCATGGTGGAGCCCGCCCCGATCGACGGCCCCGCCTCGCCGGCGACGGCCTCGGTGCCCGGCCGTTGCCACATCGCCACGCGCAGGTGCGGCACCGAGCCGTGGTCGCCGATGCCGGCCAGCACGATCTCGGTGTCCGGGGGCAGCCGGTCGAGCACCGCGCCCACCTCGGTGTCGGCCTGCCTGGCCAGCTCGCGGCGCTGCTCGGGCGAGATCACCTCGGGTTCGCGGGGCAGCCTGCCGTCCACCAGGTACGGCTGCACGAGCGCGGCCACGTCCGCGGCCAGCACCCGGCAGCGCGACCAGTCGGGCAGCCTGGCGGGCTCCGATGCGTACAGATCGACCCGGCCCTCCCGGTCGGCGAGCGCCACCGCCGCGCCCCTGCCGATCGCCGCCGTGCAGCCGCCCGCGGCGTGCACGGCGCTGCCCAGCGTGCCGGCGAACGCGCCGTTGGTGGTGCCGATCAGCTCGGGCAGCTCGGGCACGATCGCGCCCGGACCCGTGGAGATCGGCTCCGGCGGCAGCCCGCAGTGGCGGCCGACGGCCGAGCGCACGCCCGCCGACACGCTCAGCCAGCCGTCGTACGGGCAGGTGACGGTGCCGACGGCCTTGACCGAGAGCGAGCCGAGCGCGCTCTGCCCGGCCAGCTCCCACAGGCGCGGGGTGTCGCGCGGGTCGAGGTCGTCCCACATGAGGCCGGGCACGCCGATGAAGGCCACCCGGCCGCCCGGCGCGACCCCTCCGGTGGGCGCCGCTGCGGCCCAGGTGGGCGCGACCGCTCCGGTGGGCGCAGCCGCTCCGATGGGCGCCTCCCGCTCGTAACGCCGGGCCTGCTCACCGGACTCCACGGCGGGACCAGCCACGGTCTGCGCCGCCGCCTCCCCCGCCGGAGGCACCACCCACGACCCCGCGACCAGCACGAGTAACAGGACCCACCGCACCGTCAGCCCCCATGGCTCACCGACTCGGACCGCGGGCCACCCTACAGCGCGGGACGCTCAGACGGCGGGAGTGACGGTGATCAAGCTGTCCAGGGCCTCGTCGTACAGCGGATCCAGCCAGTACGCGGTGTGCCAGCGCGTCTCCGGCAGCGGCTCGCCGGGGCCTGGACGGCGCGGGTCCCAGCAGAACCGGTCGACGCCGTCCGGCCGCCCGCCCGCCAGGGGATCGACGCGGCGGAACGCCGGGCCGCCGATCGGGTCGCTGAGCCGGTAGAGGTTGCACCACGTCACCGCCTCGCGTACCGCCGCAAGACCCGCAGGACCGAAGTAGGCGGGGAAGTACGCGGCGTAGAGCCGGCGCAGCGGCGAGCCGTGCGTGAGCAGCCGCACGCGCGCCCGGGTCGCCGGGTCGAGCTGCAGCACCACGGCGGCGGCGATGACGCTGCCCTGGCTGTGCCCGGACAGCACGACCTGGTCGCGGTCGGTCGCGGCCAGCCTGCGCACCCTGGAGACCAGCTCGGGGACCACCCGCTCGGTGTAGCAGGGCGGCGCGAGCGGGTGGATGGCGCGCGGCCAGAACGTGCAGATGTCCCACAGCACGCCGATCGCCCTGCGCAGCCGCGAGTCGCGGTACGTACGCCGCGCCACCAGCACCAGCGCCGCCACGGCCGCCACCATGGTCCAGCTGCCCGCCGACGCGAGCATTCCGGCCACCCCGCCGCCCGGCGTGAACGGCCCGAGCCAGTGCAGCACGGCCACCACCGCGGAGCCCGCCGCGCCGACGGCGGTGAGCACGCCGAGCACCAGCCCGGCCCGGTCGGTGAGCGCGGCGAGCGCCCACGCGGCGGCGACCCGCTCGGCGTCGTCGCGCTGGTCGTAGTACGCCTTCAGCTCGGGTGCCAGCCGGGCCGCCGCCGCCTTTCGCATCAGCCACAGCACGCCCGTGAGCGCGAGCAGGCCGAACGCGAGCAGCGGCACCAGCGCGGCCGTCCACCAGGCCGAGTCGTCGATGAGCAGCGCCCGCTCCCGCGGGCCGGGCTCGGCGGCGGTGCCGGGGACGCCGAAGAACGCGGCGGTCCAGAACAGCAGGCCGAGCGCCAGCACGTTCGCACTGCCCACGGCCACCATGAGCACGAACCAGGCGGCCATGCCCATCATCGCCCGCGGCTCCCCGTCGCTCGGAGACCCCGGCTCGGGAGGGGATCGGCGGTCGGCGCGGACCAGGACGAACGTGGTGATCAGGAGGAAGGTGCCGAGTCCGACGGTGAGCGCGTACTGGAAGGCTCCGATGCCGACGCCGGGAAGCTGCCAGGCGAGCGTGCCGCCGTCGCCCGGCGGCAGGCCCGCGAGCGCGGCCCCGGCCGTGGCGAGGAACACCACCGGCGCCGCCACCCGCAGCGCCCGGCAGGCGACGTCGAGCAGGACGGGCGTACGGCGTCCCGAGTGCGGATCGACCCGGCGCGCGATGCACGGCAGCGTGACCAGCACCGCGGCGACCACCAGGACCGCCGCGTTGGCGACGGTGAGCACGAGCCCGACCGCCGTCCCGGCGAACGGCGCGGCCACCGCGACCCCGATCGAGGCCACGGCGAACGCCACGTGCACCACCCGCAGCCGCCACACCGGCGCCCCGCCGTGCCACAGCCGCGGCCGTCCCAGCAACAGCCCGCCACCCGCCCGCTCCCCCGCGCCCGCCGCGACCCCGCCCGCCCGCGCGCCCACTCCGGCCGCGACACTCGCCCGCCCCGCGGAAACGCCCGGACCCGACGCGACCCCACTCCCCCGCACACCCGTTCCCGCCGCGCCGCTCCCCGGTCCGGTGGAGACGCCCGTGCCTGGAGCGCCCTTCACGCGTGCGCTCGTGGCCGCGGCGCTCGTCGTGCGTGCGGCCGGGACCGCGGCCCCGCCCCCGCCCGGTGCGGCGGATGGGGGCGGGGCGTCGTCCGCCTGGGCGCGCGGGGCCGGGACGCCACCCGCAGGGGGGACCGCCGCCGCGGGCCCACCGGCCGGTACGGGCGTCGCGGGCCCGCCAGGCGGAAGCGTGTTCTCGTCGCGCCGCCAGGTGCGCCGGGCGAGCCACCACAGCAGCACCACGACCAGCAGCGGCACCAGCGACGTGACCGCCAGCCGCCTGGACGGCTCGTCACCCCACATGACCGCGAGCCACCGCACCCAGGAGGGCGCGGTCTCGGCGGCGCAGGCGCGACCGGCGGCGGTGCACTGCCAGCCGATGACGTCGACGGCGGTCCTGGTGACCGCGCCGATCAGGGTGCCGGTGAGCAGCAGGGCGAACAGCCGCTGCCCCGCCTCGGTCACGTGGCGCAGCCGGCGGGCGCGGGCGGGCCTGGGCAGCATGAAGTAGGCGAGGTTGGCGAGCGAGAACGGCAGCAGGAGCAGCCACAGCGCGATGGCCCGCCCGCCTGAGGTGAGGTTGCCCCAGGCGTAGGCCTCGCGGTGGCGTACGCCCGGCACGTCGGCGTGGTCTCCCGAGGGCGGACCGCCCTCCCACCAGCGGCGGTAGAAACCGGTGGTGCCGTCGCCCGCGACGAGCCTGGGGTGGGGGTGGGCGAGGATGCCGGACGGCGGCGTGCCCGAGACGCCGTGCACGCGCAGCTCGGTCACACCCTCGCGGGTCTCGTCGATGAATCCGTCCATCAACCCAGCATCTAATCACTTTAGGTAATCGGTCAAATACACAAAGTGATCGATCTGGCGCGATCGCGCGCGCTCATCCCGCGTGCCACCGGGCTTGGCGGACCTTGCAGGCGGGAAGAGCGCGGAGTGCGAAAGACCAGGTCAACGTTACTTTTTTCGAAACTTCCGGCAAGCGGCCCTAAGGAGAGGTTTTCCGGACGCTTCGCTTCGCTTTCACTCAGGTGGGAACGACGACCCGCAGAGGCGTCCACACGCGAGGGGGACGTGGAGAAGCGCGGGATGCCTGTTCACCGAGGGGGCGGGGAGCCTGAGGAACATCATTCGCAGACGTGACGACGCGGAGGCGCCGCAGGAGCGGCCGGCCGGCAGGGACGGCGAGTGCCTGCGTGAGGCCCGGGCGCACTGGATCGACCGTGACACGGTGGTGTGGCCGGGCGACCCGAACTCGCAGGAGGGCGCGTTCCTGGTCTTCCACCCCGGCGACGTGCCGCTGCGGCACGGCGAGCAGGAATGCGGGTCCGGCCTGATCCGGCTGCTGCCCTGCAGGCTCACCGCGCAGCAGCGCGTACGGTGGCCGCACCTGGCCGGCCATCCCGCGTTCCAGGTGGACCCCGCGGACATCGACCTCGTCCACGAGGCGCTGCGCGGCCAGGTCGTGGCCGTGCGGCGGGACGCCGAGGGCGGGGTCGCGGCCGTGACCGGGGTGCAGATCGCGGGCGTGCTCGACGACCTGTACGCGGGCGCCGCCGACGCCGTGCTCGGCCCGTCGGGGCGGATGTTCCCGAAGCTCTCGGTGTGGGCGCCCACCGCGCGGAAGGTCGAGCTGGCCCTGTACGGCCCGGGCGGGCGCCGGGTGCACCGCATGAAGCGCGACGACGAGACCGGCGTGTGGTCGGTGCACGGGCCGCCCGCGTGGTGGGGGCTGGAGTACACGTACCTGGTGACCGTCTACTCGCCCGAGGCCGGGGCGGTGGTCACGAACGAGGTCACCGACCCCTACAGCGTGGACGTCACCGCCGACGGCCGCCGCAGCAGGCTCGTCCACCTGTCCAGGGCGGCGCTCAAGCCGCCCGGCTGGGACCGGCACGCCGCGCCGCCGCCCGTGCCGCAGCACCAGGCCGTGGTCTACGAGCTGCACGTCCGCGACTTCTCCGCCTCCGACCCGACCGTGCCGGAGGAGCTGCGCGGCACGTACGCGGCCTTCACCCTCGACTCGGCCGGGATGCGCGAGCTGCGCAGGCTGGCCGCCGACGGGGTCACGCACGTGCACCTGCTGCCCGTGTTCGACTTCGCCACCGTCCCCGAGCGCCGCGCCGACCGCACCGAGCCGCCCGCGGGCGAGCTGGCCGCGCTGCCGCCCGACTCCGAGCGGCAGCAGGAGATCATCGCCCGCACCGCCGCCGTCGACTCCTACAACTGGGGGTACGACCCGCTGCACTACACGGCGCCGGAGGGCTCGTACGCGACCGATCCGGACAACCGCGTACGGGAGTTCCGCGCGATGGTGGCCGCGCTGCACAAGGCGGGGCTGCGCGTCGTCATGGACGTCGTCTACAACCACACCTACTCGACCGCCGTGCTCGACCCCGTGGTGCCCGGCTACTACCACCGGCGCCTCGACGACGGCTCGCTCGCCACCTCCACCTGCTGCGCCAACACCGCACCCGAGCACATGATGATGGGCAAGCTCATCGTCGACTCGGTGGTCACCTGGGCCAGGCAGTACCGCGTCGACGGCTTCCGCTTCGACCTCATGGGCCACCACCCGCTGTCCAACATGCTCGCCGTACGCCGCGCCCTCGACGCGCTCACGCCCGAGACCGACGGGGTGGACGGCCGGTCGATCATCCTGTACGGCGAGGGCTGGAGCTTCGGCGAGGTGGCCGGCGACGCCCGTTTCCTGCAGGCCAGCCAGGCCCACATGGCGGGCACCGGCATCGCGACGTTCAACGACCGGCTGCGGGACGCGGTGCGCGGCGGCGCGCCCTTCGACGCCGACCCGCGCGTGCAGGGCTACGGCTCCGGCCTGGCCGGCGCGCCCAACGGCGCCCCCGTCAACGGCGGCCCCGAGCAGCAGCGGGAGCGGCTGGCCGCCTACGCCGACCTCATCAGGATCGGGCTCACCGGCGGCCTGGCCGACTACGTGCTGCCGTCCGGCCGGGCGGCCCGCGACATCTGGTACAACGGCATGCCCGCCGGGTACGCCGCCGAGCCGGGCGAGGCGGTCGCGTACGTGGACGCGCACGACAACGAGACGCTCTACGACGCGCTTGCGTACAAGCTGCCGCAGCAGACGCCGATGGCCGACCGGGTGCGCATGCAGGTGCTGGCGCTGGCCATGGCGGTGCTGGCGCAGGGCATGGTGTTCGTGCACGCGGGCAGCGAGCGGCTGCGCTCGAAGTCGCTCGACCGCAACTCCTACGACTCCGGCGACTGGTTCAACCGGCTGCTGTGGGACTGCGCGCAGGGCAACAACTTCGGCGTGGGCCTGCCTCCCCGGCGCGACAACGAGGCCCGCTGGCCGTACGCGCGGCCGCTGCTCGCCGATCCGGCGCTGCGGCCCGGCTGCGCGGAGATCCGCGCGGCCCGCGCCGGGTTCGGCGAGCTGCTGCGCATCCGGTGGTCGACGCCGGCCTTCTCGCTCGGGTCGGCGGAGGAGGTGCGGCGGCGGCTCACGTTCCCCGCCTCAGCCGACGGGGTGATCGCCATGCACGTGGACACCTCGGGCCTGGACGAGCGGTGGCGGTCGGTCACGGTGGTGTTCAACGCCACGCCGTGGACGCAGACCCAGGCCATGCCGCCGTCCGCGGGGCAGGCGAGGCCTGGTGTGCGGCTCCACCCGGTGCAGGCGAACTCGGCCGATCCCGTCGTGCGGCAGTCCTCGTACGACCCGGCCACCGGCACGCTGACGGTCCCGGCCCGCACGGTCGCCGTTTTCGTCGAGCCGGCATGAAATGCCGGTCAGTGCGGGTTGGAGTGTGACCTCACGGGGTAGAGGGAACGTTCATCGCATCACTGGCAATGAGCCGCACGACGGCGCAGACTGGATAGACGGCGATCGCGTGGAGCAGTGGAGCACCCGTGAACAATCACTTTGATCACCTCCCGGTCCTTTCCCGTGGCAGGCATCGCAACCCCAAGCGCGGCGCCTGCTTCATGGAACTCGCCTCCTACCTGGCCGGCGAGCGCTGGAGCGACCACCCGGCCTGCACGCACCCGCTGCTGGCCGCGCTCGCCCGGCTCGTCAACGACAACACCGACGACGAGAACCGCGCCAAGCTCGTCCCGCTCGTGCCGTCCATCATCGGCCTGGTCAGCGACGACCTGCGCGTGGACGCCCACATCGCGCTGCGCTGCGCCACTACTGCGCTGCCCGTGGCCGCCGCCGAACGCCAGCTCGCGCTGGCCGTGTCGGTGCTCGCGGCCGAGGAGATGCTGGCCAGGCTCGACGGCGCGCCGTCCGGGCGCATGAGCGAGCGCAGCCGGCAGGCCATGGCGGAGGTCCCGCACGCCGCCCAGCAGGCCCGCCGCTTCAGCCGCGCCGCCCGCATCACCGAGAAGGGCTTCCGCCGGTACGCCGCCCCGAACGCCGTACAGCTGGCCGTGGTCGGCATCGTGCAGGCGTGCATCCCCGACCCCGACGGGCTGCTGCGGAAGCTGCTGGAGGAGACGATCGAGGAGTGCACCGCCCTCATCCGTCCCTCCCGGCCCCAGCCCACCACCCTGATCGACCTCCCGGCCCGAACCCCGGCCCACGCCTGACCTTTCCGGGGTCGCCCGGGGCCCGGGGTCCATGCCCGCCGCCGTCATGCTCGCTGCCATGAGCCGGCCCGCAAGCACCGCAAGCCGGCCCCGGACCACGGCCGACCATTCAGCCGCAGCCTGGCCACCCCCGTCCGCACCGCGCCACTCCCGGGCTGAACCCGCGCGCTCAGCCGCCCCAGGGCGCGGCCGGCGGGGTGACATTGGTCGCACCCGCCACTTCACCCGGCCAGGCGCACCGCCTGGGAGCGCCTGCTTCTCTCCACCCCCGTCCGGCCAGGCGCGCCATGCCCGCGTGCGCAAAACCGCCGTTCAGCGGCCCCTAGGCCCCCGCTCGCCGCTGCCCGCTCACGTTCAGCCGCGCACTCCGACCCCGATCACCTTGAGAGACTTTGCGAGCGCGTAGAGCGACAATCAGCCCTAATGCCGCAGGTCAGGCAAGCCTCTCCTTCGTTGCGGATCTTGCGCCGCCTATGTCACATTCAAGGCGAGAGATCCAAAAGGGGAGGAAAAGGTATGACCATCGAGCTCGCTCGTCCCCACTCCCCCGAGGCGCACCACAGCCACCGGGACGTGACCGGTGGGTGGCTGCGGCCGGCGGTGTTCGGGGCGATGGATGGGCTCGTGTCCAACTTCGCGCTGATCGCCGGAGTGGTCGGCGCGGCGGGGGCCGGGCAGGGGGCGGTGCTCGCCGGTTTCGCGGGGCTGATCGCCGGGGCGTGCTCCATGGCGGCGGGCGAGTACACGTCCGTGAAGTCCCAGACCGAGCTGATGCGGGCGGAGATCGCGGTCGAGCGCCGCGAGCTGGCCCGCAACCCGGACGGAGAGCGGGCCGAGCTGGCGGCGCTGTACCGGTCGCGCGGGCTCGACGCCGAGCTGGCCGAACGGGTGGCCGACGGGCTGTCCGCGGACCCCGAGCAGGCGCTGCGGGTGCACGTCCGGGAAGAGCTCGGGGTGGACGTCGACGACCTGCCGTCCCCGTACGTGGCCGCCGGATCGTCGTTCTGCGCCTTCGCCACCGGAGCGCTCGTGCCGCTGGTGCCGTTCCTGTTCGGGGCGTCCGGGCTGATGGTGGCGCTGGTGGTGAGCGTGCTGGCGCTGTTCGGGTTCGGGGCCGTCGTGGCGGTGATGACGGCACGTCCGTGGTGGCTGGGCGGCCTGCGGCAGCTCGCCCTGGGCGTCGGCGCCGCCTCCGTGACCTTCGGCCTGGGCCACCTCCTAGGCGTCACCATCGCCTGACCCCGCTCTACATCAGCCGAGCCTCCTCTAGGGCAAGCGCCGGAAGGCGGCGCGGAGACGGCGGGGCAGAGATGGAGGGGCGGCGCCATAGCGGCTCAAGAGGCGAGGCGTCACGCCCGGTACAGAGGGTGAGGCGTCACTGCGGTTCAGGGGGCGAGGCGTTAGGGCGGTTCAGGGGCGAGTGGTGGTGGCCAGCTTGAGCCCCAGGGCGACGAGCGCGATGCCGGTCAACCCGTCGATCGCGCGCCGCACGTTCGGCCGGGCGAACAACTTGCGCAGCGCTCCCACGACGTTCGCCACCACCAGGAACCACGCCACGGTCCCCACCAGCGCCACCGCCGAGAGCGCCGCCACCGGCACCCCGGCCCCGAGGAACTGCGGCACCAGCGCCACGAAGAACAGCGCGGCCTTCGGGTTGAGCACGTTCGTGAGAAAACCTTCCATGAACGCGGCCCCCGGCCCTCGCCCGCCCGCGTCCGCCACGTCCAGCTGAAGGGTGCCGCCACCGCGCCAGGCCGCGCGCAGCGACCGGATGCCGAGGTAGAGCAGGTAGGCAGCGCCGACCACCTTGACAACGGTGAACGCGGCTGCGGACGCCGCGAGCAGCGCGGCGACACCCGTGGCGGCGGCGACCACCCAGGCGAAGACGCCCAGGGCGATCCCGGCAGCGGCCGCCATGCCGTGCACGCGCCCCGAGACGGCCGAACGCCGCACGACCACGGCAAAGTCAGGGCCGGGCGACATCGCCCCGAGCATCACCACGCCGCCAAACGCCACAATCTCCGCTACCGCCGACATACCACTCACCCTACGACCCTCGCCCCGGCACCGCCCCTCGTCTCCGCACCGACTCTCGTCTCCGCACCGGCTCTCGTCTCTGCACCAGCTCTCGTCTCTGCACCGGCCCTTATCTCCGCGCCGAACCCCGCAACACCCGCCGCCGGGAAGCATCGACATCCCCTCTGCGCCCCTCAGCGTGCTCGTGGCATGGTGACGACCGCCCAAGCACCCGCCCTGGGGCTCAGGTGAAGAAGGAGCAGACGCCCCACTGCCCCACTGCATCCGACTCCGCCCCAGACGAGGGCGGAACGAGGGAGGGGAGGAAACAGCGCCTATCGCGTCGAAGCCGCCATCGAGCAGGGCGATAGGGATTGAAGTCGTGGCCAACCGCCCCGAAGGCGCGTGGGGTGGCGGACGTTGAGGCCCTGACCGCCGTAATCGTGCGCGCTTTGGCCGTGGGCGCCGTGGCCCTGACCGCCTTGGCCGCAGGCGCCGCGACCCATGCGCGCCGCGACCGTGGGCGCCACGAGCGTGGGCAGCGTGACCGTGGGCGCCACGAGCGTGGGCGGCGTGACCGTGCGCGCCGCCGCCGTGGGCGGAATCGCCGTGGCCCAGGCGGCGTGACCGCAGGCGGCGTGACCGCAGGCGGCTGCGCGTTCGCACGCCGCCGGCGCGGGGTGGGCGGCGGCGAAGTAGGCGTCTGCCACCACTTCGGCGACGGCGCCCGATGGCTCGATCCGCCTGGCATGCGGTGTTCGACGCGCGGCGTCCCAGGTTCGACGGGGTGGCGTCCTGGGGAGACGATGGAGGGATGGACATCATGGAACTGGTCGAGAAGTCGAAAGACACCGCGACGGTGAGCCGGGTCTTCGGCGAACCGGTCCGGCACGGCGACATCGTCGTCATCCCGGTCGCCAGGGTCGCTCAGGGCGGCGGCGGGGGCCAGGGCGCAGGCAAGGGCGAGAAGGGCGAGGTCGGCGGTGGTGGCGGCGGGGGCTTCGGCTTCGGCGCCAGTCCTGCAGGCGTCTTCGTCCTGAAGGACGGTGAGGTCTCCTGGCGCCCTGCGGTCGACGTCAACCGCATCGTCATCGGCGGCCAGTTCGTCGCGGTCGTTCTGCTGCTGACCCTGCGCTCGATCCTGAAGAGGCGCCGCCGCAAGCACTGACACCCTGGCGCGTTGGCAGGGCGGCGTCTCTTCGGGCGCCGTGCTCCACTCTGGGCGCCGCGCTCCACTCCGGGCGCCGCGCTCCACTCCGGGCGCCGTGCTCTGAACGACTCCGCCGGCGCACGCACCGCCCCGCCGATGGCGCTCTACCGACGCTGTCGGCGGGCTCGGCGGCCGCCCACCGATCATGCCATGTCGACGATTCCGCACCCCGTTGCGCGACCGACCGCCAGCCCTCATGCACGGCACATCAGGGAGGGGCCCATGCACGACGGACCAGTCGGCGGCCCATCCGCGACGCGTGCGGTAGATCCTCGCCCAGCGGTTCGATCAGCCCGCGCACCGGACCCGGCGGCCCCGTGCCCGGTGCGGGGCGGGTGATCGGTCGTCAGTCGAAGCTGTTGGAGATTTCGTGCCAGCCGCCCGGGGCGATCTTCGCGGCGGCGGCCGGGCCCCAGGTGCCCGGTTCGTACGGCAGCGGCGGCTCCGTCATGTCGAGGACCGGCGCGACGATCCGCCACGCCTCCTCCACCAGGTCGAATCTGAGGAACCTGCGCGGATCGCCGCTCACCGCGTCGGCGAGGATGCGTTCGTAGGCGGCGTCCATCGGCCCGAACTCCTTGGTGAAGTCGACACTGACCGGGACCGGCCGGGTGCGCTGCTTGCCTGGCTCCTTGGCCAGCAGGTCGAAGGTCACCCCGGCGTCGGGTTGCAGCCGGAACCGGATGAGGTTGGGGCTGGCGGGCGCATGGGCGTCGTCGAACATGGTGACCGGCGGCCGGCGCAGCTCGGCGACGACCTCCAGGTCGGTCATGGGCATGGCCTTGCCGGAGCGGATGCACCAGGGCACGCCGGCCCAGCGCCAGTTGTCGATGTAGGCGCGCAGGGCGACGAAGGTCTCGGTGGTGGAGCCGGGCCGCACGCCCTCGGTGCCGAGGTAGCCGGTGTACTGGCCGCGTACGACGTCGGCCGGGTCGATGGTCTTGACCGCCCGCAGCACCCGCCACTTCTCGTCGAGCGTGGCCCGGGCGTCGGTGGACGGCGGCGGGTCCATGGCGAGCAGGGCGAGCAGCTGCAGCAGGTGGTTCTGCACGACGTCGCGTACGGTGCCGTTGGCGTCGTAGAAGGCCCCTCGGTCGCGTACGTCGAAGTCCTCGGCCATGGTGATCTGCACGCTGCGGATGTACGAGCGGTTCCAGATGGGCTCGAGCAGCATGTTGGCGAACCTGAAGACCATGAGGTCTTCGACCGGCTCCTTGCCGAGGAAGTGGTCGACCCGGCGCAGGTGGTCTTCGTCGAAGTGCCTGAGCAGCTGGTCGTTGAGCTCGCGCGCCGACTGGAGGTCGTGGCCGAACGGCTTCTCCACGACCAGCCGGGCGTCGCGGTTGAGCCCCACCCCGGCCAGCCCCTCGGCGACGGGGGCGAACAGGGCGGGCGGCACGGCGAGGTAGTGGACGAGGAAGCCCATGCCCGCCACCTCGTCGCGCAGCCGCGTGAAGGTGGCGGGGTCGCCGTAGTCGCCGGCGACGAGCCGCAGGTTGCCGGCCAGCCGGTCGAACGCCGCGTCGCGCACCCCGCCGCATGTCTCGCGGGCGCGCTCGCGCAGCCCGTCGAGGTCGAGGTCGGTCTTGGCGACGCCGACGATCGGCAGGTCGAGCCGACCGGCGGCGGTCAGCCGGTAGAGGGCCGGCAGCAGCATCTTGTGCGCGAGGTCGCCGGTGATGCCGAACAGCACCAGCGCCCCCGCACGACCAGATCCGGCCGAGGTCACCCGCGCCTGCCCGGCCTCCCCCGAGGCCGGGCCCGCCTGGCCGGTCGCCCCCGAGCCGGGGGCCGCCTGACCGGTTCCCATGTCAGACGCGCCTTCCGCGCAGCGCCCGGTAGCGGCGGATGAGCTGCTCGGTGGAGGTGTCGGGGAAGGAGGTGGGCGGCTCGTCGGAGACCAGCGCGGGCGCCAGGTCGAGCGCCATCTTCTTGCCCAGCTCGACGCCCCACTGGTCGAAGGAGTCGATGCCCCAGATGGTGCCCTCGACGAACACGATGTGCTCGTAGAGCGCGACGAGCTGGCCCAGCGTGGACGGGGTGAGCTTGGGCGCGAGGATCGTGGAGGTGGGCCGGTTACCCGGCATCACCTTGTGGGGCACGATCTCGGGCGCGGTGCCCTCGGCGGCGATCTCCTCGGCGGTCTTGCCGAACGCCAGGGCGGAGGTCTGGGCCAGCAGATTGGCGGTGAGCTGGTCGTGCATGCCCTCGCGGTCCTCATAGGGCTCGGCGAAGCCGATGAAGTCGGCGGGCACGAGCCGGGTGCCCTGGTGGAGGAGCTGGTAGAAGGCGTGCTGGCCGTTGGTGCCCGGCTCGCCCCAGAAGATCTCGCCGGTGGTGGCGGTGACGGGGGTGCCGTCGGCGCGTACGGACTTGCCGTTGGACTCCATCGTGAGCTGCTGCAGGTAGGCCGGGAAGCGGTGGAGCCGCTGGCTGTAGGGCAGCACGGCGCGGGTCTCGGCGCCGAAGAAGTCGGTGTACCAGATGCCGAGCAGGCCCATCAGCACCGGCATGTTCTCCTTGAACGGCGCGGTGCGGAAGTGCTCGTCGATGGTGTGGAAGCCGTCGAGCATCTCGCGGAAGCGCTCGGGGCCGATGGCGATCATCAGGGACAGGCCGATGGCGCCGTCGTAGGAGTAGCGGCCGCCCACCCAGTCCCAGAAGCCGAACATGTTGGCGGTGTCGATGCCGAACTCCTGCACCTTGGCGGCGTTGGTGGAGACGGCGACGAAGTGCTTGGCGACGGCGTCCTCGCCGAGCGCGTCGACCAGCCAGCGGCGCGCGACCCTGGCGTTGGTGAGGGTCTCGAGCGTGGTGAAGGTCTTGGAGCTGACCACGAAGAGCGTGGTGGCCGGGTCGAGGCCGGCGAGGTTGCCGGTGATGTCGGCGGGGTCGATGTTGGAGACGAACCTGGCGGTGATGCCGGCGTCGGCGTAGTCGCGCAGCGCCTCGTACGCCATCGCGGGGCCGAGGTCGGAGCCGCCGATGCCGATGTTGACGACGGTCTCGATGGGCTTGCCCGTGGCGCCCTTCCACTCCTTCGACCTGACCCGGTTCGCGAAGTCGCTCATCTTGTCGAGCACGGCGTGCACGTCGGCCACGACGTCCTGCCCGTCGACGACCAGCTCGGCGGTGCGCGGCAGGCGCAGCGCGACGTGGAGGACCGCGCGGTCCTCGCTGACGTTGATGTGGTCGCCGCGGAACATGGCGTCGATGCGCTCGCGCAACCCGGCACGCTCGGCCAGCGCCACCAGCAGGTCGATGGTCTCCTGCGTGGCACGGTGCTTGGCGTAGTCGAGATAGAGGTCGCCGGCGGCCACCGTCATCCGCCCGGCCCGGCCCGGGTCGTCCGCGAACAGCTCGCGCAGGTGCTTGCCCGCAAGCTCTTCGTGGTGCTTGCCCAGTGCCGCCCACTCCTGGCTCTGGGTGATGTCGCCGTTCACAATGCCTCCTCATGTCGCCAAAAGACGTGGCGCCAAGCCGATCTTGCCTGGTCCCATCGTCCCGTAACCGTGTACCCCGCGCGGTTGATTCCGCGCATGGCGGAGCGGAGTCTTTAGGCGCTCAGTGAAAGGTCCGTGAAATTCGCGTGCCGGGCGGCATATCGGGCCGTGGGGGGATTGCACCCCTTCTGTGGAGGAAGCAGCAGGGGATGGAGCACATAGACGCGTACTGGCGGGCGGCCAACTACCTGTCCGTCGGGCAGATCTACCTGCTGGACAATCCGCTGCTCACCGAGCCGCTGCGGCCCGAGCACATCAAGCCGCGGCTGCTCGGCCACTGGGGGACGACGCCCGGCCTGAACTTCTGCTTCGCCCACCTCAACCGGGTGATCCGCGAGCGGGACCAGGACATGATCTACATCGCGGGACCCGGCCACGGCGGTCCCGCCGCGGTGGCGCACGCGTGGCTGGAGGGCACGTACTCCGAGCGCTATCCGGACGTGTCGCAGGACGCGGCGGGCATGCGCCGGCTGTTCCGGCAGTTCTCCTTCCCCGGCGGCGTGCCGAGCCACGTCGCGCCTGAGACGCCCGGTTCGATCCACGAGGGCGGTGAGCTGGGGTACGCGCTGGCGCACGCGTACGGCGCCGCCTTCGACAACCCCGATCTGGTGGTGGCCTGCGTCATCGGCGACGGCGAGGCCGAGACGGGCCCGCTGGCCGCGAGCTGGCACTCCGACAAGTTCCTGGACCGCCGCCGTGACGGGACGGTACTGCCCATCCTGCACCTGAACGGCTACAAGATCGCCAACCCCACGGTCCTGGCCCGGATCCCGATCGGCGACCTGGTCAAGCTGATGGAGGGGTACGGCTACCGCCCCCATCTGGTGGGCCCCGACCACGAGGAGATGGCGGGCACGCTGGACACCGCGTTCGACGAGCTGGCCGCGTACAAGGCGGGCGACGCCGACCGGCTGCCGATGATCATCCTGCGTACGCCGAAGGGCTGGACGGGGCCGCGGGAGGTGGACGGCCTGCCGGTGGAGGGCACGTGGCGCGCGCACCAGGTGCCGCTGGCCAAGGTACGCGAGAACGCCACGCATCTGGCCCTGCTGGAGGAGTGGATGCGGTCGTACCGGCCGGAGGAGCTGTTCGGCCCGGACGGGCGGCCGGTCGAGGCGATCCTGGAGACGGTGCCGCGCGGCGAGCGCAGGATGAGCGCCAACCCGCACACCAACGGCGGTGAACTGCTCGAGCCGCTGCGGCTGCCGGACTTCCGGCGGCTCGCGGTGGAGGTCAAGTCGCCGGCCACGCAGATGAGCGAGCCGACGCGGGTGCTCGGCGGGCTGCTGCGCGACGTGATCGCCGCGAACCCGCGCACGTTCCGGCTGATGGGGCCGGACGAGACGGCCTCGAACCGGCTGTCGTCGGTGTTCGAGGTGACCGACCGGGCGTGGAACGCCGAGACGCTGCCCACGGACGAGAACCTCGCCCCCGGCGGCCGGGTCATGGAGGTGCTGAGCGAGCACCTGTGCCAGGGCTGGCTGGAGGGCTACCTGCTGACCGGCAGGCACGGGCTGTTCAACTGCTATGAGGCGTTCATCCACATCGTGGACGCCATGTTCAACCAGCACGCCAAGTGGCTGGAGTCGTCGCAGAAGATCCCGTGGCGGCGGCCGGTGGCGTCGCTGACGTACCTGCTGTCGTCGCACGTGTGGCGGCAGGACCACAACGGCTTCAGCCACCAGGACCCGGGCTTCCTCGACGTGGTGGTGAACAAGAAGGCGTCGGTGGTGCGGGTCTATCTGCCGCCGGACGCCAACACGCTGCTGTCGGTGACCGACCACTGCCTGCGCTCGCGCGACTACGTCAACGTGATCGTGGCGGGCAAGCAGCCGGTGCTGGACCTGTTCACGATGGACGAGGCCATCGCGCACAACACGCGCGGCCTCGGCATCCTGCCGTGGGCCTCCAGCGACGAGGGCGGCGAGCCGGACGTCGTGCTGGCCTGCGCGGGCGACGTGCCGACGCTGGAGACGCTGGCCGCCACCGCGCTGCTGCGCGAGCACCTGCCGGAGCTGAAGGTGCGCGTCGTCAACGTGGTCGATCTGATGCGGCTGCAGCCGGAGTCGGAGCATCCGCACGGCATGCCGGACGCCGCGTTCGACACGCTGTTCACCGTGGACCGGCCGGTGATCTTCAACTTCCACGGCTACCCGTCGCTGATCCACCAGCTCACCTACCGCCGCCACGGGCACGACAACATCCACGTGCGCGGCTACAAGGAGGAGGGCACGACGACGACGCCGTTCGACATGTGCATGCTCAACGACATCGACCGTTTCCACCTCGTCATGGACGTGATCGACCGGGTGCCCGGCCTCGGCAGCAGGGCGGCGCACCTGCGGCAGCGGATGAGCGACGAGCGGCTGCGGGCCAGGGCGTACACGCGCGAGCACGGCGAGGATCCGCCGGACATCAGGTCGTGGACATGGCCGGACACATCCTCGTCCTGAACACCGGCTCGTCGTCCATCAAGTACGAGCTGGTGGACGTGGCCGGCCGGGACCGCCCGGCCAGGGGCCTGGTGGAGCGCATCGGCGAGGAGCGCGGGCGGCTCGTCCACCATCACGGCGACGCTCCCCCGTACGTGGCGGAGCGGCCCTTTCCCGATCACGGGGAGGGGCTGGCGGCGATGCTGGCGGCCTTCGCCGAGGCAGGGCCCGCGCTGGATCCGGTCGCGGTCGCTCACCGGGTGGTGCACGGCGGTGCCAGGTTCGGCCGGGCGGTGCTGGTGGACGATGGGGTGATCGCGGCGATCGAGGAGCTGGCCCCGCTCGCGCCGCTGCACAATCCGATCAATCTCGCCGGGATCAGGGTGGCGCGGGCGGCGTTCCCTTCGGTGCCGCAGGTGGCGGTGTTCGACACGGCGTTCCAGCTGTCGCTGCCGCCGGAGGCGTACACGTACGCGGTGCCGCGCGACTGGAGGGAGCGGCTCGGCGTGCGGCGGTTCGGTTTTCACGGGACGTCGTGCGCGTACGTCTCCCGCCGCGCCGCCGCCCTCCTGGGCCGCGACCTGGCCGAGCTGAACCTGATCGTGCTCCACCTCGGCAACGGCGCGAGCGCCACCGCCATCGCAGGCGGCCGCAGCATCGACACCTCCATGGGCCTCACCCCGCTGGAGGGCCTGGTCATGGGAACCCGATCAGGCGACGTGGATCCCGCGCTGCCCGGCTATCTGGCCAGAGTGGACGGGCTGGACGCCGAGAGCGCGGAGGACGCGCTGGGCCACGCGGGCGGCCTGCTCGCCCTGGCGGGGTCAGGCGACATGCGTGAGGTCCGCGCCCGCGCTGCGAACGGCGACGAGGACGCCCGCCTCGCCCTGGCCGTCTACACCCGCCGCATCCGCAAATACGTCGGCGCCTATTACGCACTCCTCGGCCGCCTCGACGCGATCATCTTCACCGGCGGTGTCGGCGAGAACGACCCCCAAACCCGCACAGAGGCATTGAACAATCTCGGCCGCCTCGGCATCACTCTCGACCCCGCCCGCAACGACGCGGCCTCACAGGACGAACGCGCCGTCTCACCCGACGGATCCGAGGTCGCCGTCCTCGTCATCCCCACCGACGAGGAATGGGAGATCGCCCGCCAGGCCCACGCCCTCATCAACGGCGAGCAGCCGTAATCCAAGCCCACTTCACGCACAGGCCCTTCCGGTCAAGCGCATCTCAACCCATGGGCAACGCAGAGTCACACCATTGGTAGGGTTATCCAGAAATGCGCGGATCTATACGGGTGGGACAGGTGGAGGTAGAACAAACAGCACTGCCGGGCATCGGACTGCGGCACGATTTCACCACTCGCAAGGGACAGCGGGTCGGTGTCGTGTCTCATCGCACCGGCCGCCGGGATCTCGTCATCTACGACGCCAACGACCCCGACGCCGTCTGCCACACGGTGAAGCTGAATGACGAAGAGGCCGACGCTCTGGCCGAGCTCCTCGGCGCGCCTCGCATCGTGCAGCGGCTCAACCAGCTGCACCAGCAGGTCGAGGGTCTGGTGAGCGTGCAGCTGCCCATCCCGGCCGGTTCCCCTTACGCGGGCCGTCCGATGGGGGACGCTCGCGTGCGCACCCGTACCAGCGCGTCCATCGTCGCGGTCGTCCGGAGCGGACAGGTGTTCGCCAGCCCCGGGCCCGACTTCGTCTTCGCCGTGGGTGACGTCGTGGTGGTCGTGGGCAGCGAGGACAGCACGTCCGAAGTCGCCGGCATTCTGGTGAACGGGTAGGGCTGCGGGTGCACGAAACCGCGGTCATCTTCCTGGAGTTCGGCGCCGTCCTTCTCGGCTTGGGGATCCTCGGCGCGCTCGCACTGCGCGGCGGCATTTCTCCCATCCCTCTGTATCTGATCGCCGGTCTGGCGTTCGGTACCGGCGGGGTGCTGCCGCTCGCCACGAGCCAGTCGTTCATCTCCACCGGTGCCGAAATCGGCGTGGTCCTGCTGCTCCTCACGCTCGGTCTCGAATACAACGCGGACGAGCTGGTCACCAGCATGACCAGCAACTTCCGCGCGGGCCTGGTCGACCTGGTGCTCAACGCGGCCCCGGGCGCCATCATCGCCCTGCTGCTCGGCTGGGGCCCGGTCGCGGCCGTCGCCATGGCGGGCGTCACGTACGCCACCTCCTCGGGCATCACCGCCAAGGTGCTGTCCGACCTGGGGTGGATCGGTAACCGCGAGACGCCCACGGTGCTGTCGCTGCTGGTCTTCGAAGACCTGACGATGGCGATCTACCTGCCGGTCCTCACGACCATGCTGGCCGGGCTGAGCCTGCTCAAGGGGGCGATCTCGGTCGGCATCGCGCTGCTCACCGTGAGCGTCGTCCTCGTCGTGGCGCTGAAGTTCGGGCGCTACATCGAGGCGTTCGTGCGCAGCCCCAACAACGAGGTGATGCTGCTCAAGGTCGTCGGCCTGGCGGTGCTGGTGGCCGGTCTCGCCCAGAATCTTCAGGTGTCGGCCGCGGTCGGCGCGTTCCTGGTCGGCATCGCGCTGTCCGGGCAGCTCGCCGAGGACGCGCACGCGCTGCTCGCGCCGTTGCGCGACCTGTTCGCGGCGGTGTTCTTCGTCTTCTTCGGTTTCCAGACCGACCCGTCGAAGATCCTGCCGGTGGCCGGTCTCGCGGCGCTGCTCGCCCTGGTCAGCATGATCACCAAGCTGCTGACCGGTATGTACGCGGCCAGGCGGGCGGGCATCGCCAAGGCCGGCCAGGCACGTGCCGGTATCGCGCTCATCCCGCGCGGTGAGTTCAACATCGTCATCGCCGGTCTGGCGGTCGGCGCGGGCGTGCACCCCGACCTGGGCGCCCTGGCCGCCGCGTACGTGCTCATCCTGGCGGCGTTCGGCCCGCTGGCGGCCAAGCTGGTCCAGCCGCTGATCACCGCCATCACCGAACGCACCGCCTGACACCGGCCGCATCCGATACCGTGTTCGGATGACGGAAGGACCAGGCAGAGCGTCCGCGGGCGCCATGGAGCGTACGGTCATGTCCGCCGACTGGAACGGCCGGGAGATCTCCGGCGAGCACCATCACCGGGTGCTGTTCCAGGAGGTGGACATGACCGAGCTGACCGACCACGGCTCGGTGTTCGAGGAGTGCAGGTTCGAGGGCGTGCGCTTCAACGTCTCGGCGCACGAGGACGCGAGCTTCGCCGGCTGCGTCTTCTCGCACTGCTCGTTCTTCGACGCCACGTTCACCGGCTGCAAGCTGACCGGCGCCACGTTCGTCAACTGCACGTTCGGGCTGCTCAAGGCGACGGGCGGCGACTGGTCCTACACCTCGCTGGCCCGCGCCGACCTGCGCGGCAGCACCTTCCACGGCGTGCGCATGCGCGAGGCCGACCTGTCAGGGGCCCGGCTGGAGAAGTCGGCCCTGCGCTCGTGCGACCTGTCGGGCGCGCTGCTGCGCGAGGCCGACCTCACCAAGTGCGACCTGCGCGGCAGCGATCTCGGCACCCTCCACCCGGCCGAGGTCACGCTGAAGGACACGCGTATCGACCCGGCCCAGGCGGTGGCGGTGGCCGCCGCTCTGGGTTTCGACGTACGCAAATGAACGCCAGGATGTCCTCGTGCGCGACAAGGAGCTGACCCCCGCCGAGCAGGCCATCGCCGAGGCCATCCCGCACGGCACGAAAGTGGACGCCGGCCCGCTCGGGCGGGTGCGCGCCGGCGTGCTGACCGAGCTGCTGCTCGCCGACCGCACCGAGCCGGGGGCGAAACCGGCGCTGCGGGTGACGGGGGCCCGCATCGAGGGGCGGCTGCACCTGGCGTTCGCGGAGCTCGACCTGCCGATCCTGCTGCACGACTGCGTCTTCGACGAGGTCCCCGACATCTACCAGGCCCGCACCAGGTTCCTCAGCCTGGCCGGCTCCAAGCTGCCCGGCCTGATCGCCTCCAACGCCCAGGTCGAAGGCAACATGCGGCTCAACGACTGCCACGTCACCGGCGAGCTGCGCATGCACGGCGCGAGGATCAACGGCACGCTCACGCTCAGCGGCGCCCGGCTCGAACACCCCGGCGGTGCCGCGTTCAACGCCGAGCACCTCGACGTCGGCGCCAGCCTGCGCGCCCAGGACGGCTTCACCTGCGACGGTGAGATCGTGCTGACCGCCGCCAGGGTCGGCGCGGCGGTGAACTTCGACGGCGCCCGGTTACGCGCGCCGGGCGGGCTGGCCTTCGGCGGCTCCAACCTCGACGTCCAGGTGGGGCTGTTCGCCCGGAACATGGAGGTCGATGGCGAGGTCAGCCTGCGCTCCGCGCGCGTCGGCGGCCCGCTCACGCTGCGCGGTTCCCGGCTGCGCAACCCCGGCGGGCTCGCCGTGCACGGCGGCGGGCTCAACGCCGAGGGCGGCCTGTTCCTGTCGCACGCCCAGACCGAGGGCACGGTGTGGCTGAAGTCCGCCGCCGTCGGCCGCACGCTCAGCCTCGACGGCGCGCGCCTGGCCGATCCGGGCGGGCTCGCGCTGGCCGGCGACGGCCTGTCCGTGAACGGCTCGCTGGCGGCCCGGCATGGCCTGGTCGCGGAGGGCGAGATCAGCCTGCTCGACGCCTCCGTCAGCGGCCCCGCGCACTTCGACGGGGCGCGGCTGGTCAATCCCGGCGGCGCGGCGCTGTCGGCCAACGGCATCACCGTCGGCAAGGTGCTCAACCTGTGTTACGGCTTCTCCGCCGAGGGCCGCATACGCCTGACGAACGCGCAGATCGGCAGCCGCCTGTGCCTCGACGACGCCGTGCTGTCCGCGCCCGGCGACGTGGCGCTCAAGTGCTGGCGGCTGGAGACGCGCGAGCTGGCCATGCGCACCGCCGAGCCGATCCGCGGCCGGGTGGAGCTGGGCCACCCCCGCATCGGCGTCCTGCGCGACGACCCCGCGGTCTGGCCCGGCGAGCTGCGCATGGACGGCGCGTCGTACGAGGTGCTCGAACCCATGCTGCCGGCCGCCGAGCGCATCGCCTGGCTGCGCCGCGACCCCGACGGCTACCGGCCCAACGCCTACGAGCAGCTCGCCGCGATGTACCGGCGGCTGGGCGGCGACGCCGACGCCCGCGCGACCATGCTGGCCGGGCAGCAGCATCGCCGCACCACGCTCCCCTGGTACGCGCGCGCCTGGGGCCACCTCCAGGACGTCACCGTCGGTTACGGCTTCCGCCCGCTGCGCGCGGCGGCCTGGCTGCTCGCGCTGCTCGCCGTCGGCACGGTGGTGTTCGGGCTGAACCGGCCGCCGCCGCTCAAGCGCGGCGAGTCGCCCGAGTTCAACCCGCTGGTGTACACGCTGGACCTGCTGCTGCCGATCATCGACTTCGGTCAGGAGAAGGCGTTCAACCCGGCGGGCGGGGCGCAGTGGCTGGCGTACGGGCTGATCGCCGCCGGGTGGGTGCTGGCGACGACGATCGCGACCGGTCTCACCCGCACGCTGCGCAGAGCCTGACCCCGGCTCAGGGCGGCATGAGCGCGGTGGCGGTGTGCCACAGCTCCGGCAACGCGGCCAGCACCCGGTCGGCGCGCCTGCGGCGGTCGGCGCGCGTGGCCGCGCCCAGGTCGGCGAGCAGCTCGCGGAAGCCGTCCTCGTAGCCCCGCTCCCCCGCCATCGCCCGCTTGTCCAGGCAGCGCGCGTACGTCGCCACCAGCCAGAACACCGCCTCCCTGTGCCGGCCCGAGTCGATCAGCTCGCGGGTGCCGTCGATGGCGGACGGGCGGGCGGCGGGGCTGATGTCGGTGTCGAACCGGTAGCCGGGCACCCGCAGCGGGGCGGTGGCGTCGAACACCTTCTCCAGCACCGCCAGGTGCCCCTCGACCTGGGCGCGGCCGAGGTGGGCGCAGCCGAGCAGGTCGAGCAGGCTCTCGTGCTGGTCGAGCCGCCCGTGCTCGCCGAGCAGGTCGCGGACGGCGGCGTAGCGGCGTCGTACGGTCGGGTTGCGCAGCCCGGCCACCAGCAGCACATGGGTGGTCACGCCGGTGCCGAACAACCACGAGGTGACCTGGGCGGGCAGCGGCGCGGACTCGTCGATGCCGTTGAGCCAGGCCCGCACCCGGTCCATGGCGGCCGTGCAGCGGGCCAGCACCCAGGGGCGTTCCGCGAAGTCGCGGGCCACCCCGCGCTGGATCTCGGCCAGCCGCCCCGTGGGGTCGGCCAGCAGCCCCGGGAGGTGGAGGCTGCCGGCCAGGTGGTAGTCGCTGAGCACGTCGTGGACGGAGCGGGGCGCCGCCATGGTGGAGACCTCGAGCAGCACCCCCTCGTAACGGAACTTGCCGAGGTGCCCGGCGCCGGCCTCGGGGTCGGCGACGACCATGACGTCCACGTCGGAGTGCGGGGCCAGCTCGTCGTCCGGCTCGGCCCACAGGACCGACCCGGTCAGGAACGCCCCGCCGAACCCCGGCAGCCCCGTCCCCTCGTCGAGGACCCACTGCCGGGCGATCTCCCGTGCCCGCTCAATCCGCATCCACTTCCTCCGGTTTGGGCGCCTCCTCCGGTGCGCGGCGCGCGGTCCGCAGCCAGACGAGCACGCCGAGCACGACCAGCACCGCGAACACGATCCAGATCCAGGCGGGGACGCCGGTCTGCGCCGCGGACTCGGCGGCGGCGTCGCCCTGCCGCCCGGCCGGGGCGGCGGTGGACGGCGCCGCGGCCGCCTCACCGGTGGCCGGCGGCGACGCGGGGGCGTCCGACGGCGATCCCTTCACGCTGAAGGGGATCTCGCCCTCGATGGGGTGCCCGTCGGAGGAGACGACGCGCCAGGCGATCGTGTACGAGCCGGGCGCGAGCGGCTGCGTCACCCCCGCGGTGACGACCGGCCCGTTCAGCTCGGGCTCGCCCAGCGGGAGCTGCTCGCCGCCCGCGTCGTGCAGCACCACGAACGGGAACTTGACGCTCGCGGTGAACTCCAGCTCGATCTCGTCGAGCGCGGCGACCTCGGCGTCCTTGGCGGGCGAGCTGCGCTTGAGCGAGTCGTGCGCGAGCGCGGGCGAGGCGGTGAAGGCCAGCACGAGGCAGGCGCTCAACAGCGCGGCGAGCACGGCGGCGACCGCGCGGAGCCGCGCGACAGGCGCGGGGGTGCCTCCGGCGGTGGGCGCCGGGGCGGCCGTGCGGGTGGTCGCTCGGTGGATGTGGCGTGGCGGGAATGCCATGATGGGTCTCCAGAATGATCTTCCGGACGACCGCGCCCGTGGCGCCGGACGTCCGGACACAGGCCAGGGGTGAAGAGGAACCGTGGCGGGCGTCAGTGACGCCGGAGCACGGGCGGCCCTCGCCTGCTGATCGCGCGGGAGATGAGGCGGCCCCTGCGCGGGGCGGCCTCGGGGGTGGCCGGTCGCCAAGCGGGCGTCCAGGGCTCTGCCACGGCCGGTGCGGTGACGAGCAGCCTGGTGGCCGGGAGCGGGATGCCGTACAGGCGGATGATCAGCCACAGCGCGCGCTCGCCGCGGTGCAGCCACCACGCGGTCAGCGCCGCGACCGTCAGGTGGACCAGCATCATGCCCGTGGCCGCGTGGCCGTGGACGTGGCCGGTCAGCTCGCCGGGTGCGAGCCGTTCGAAGATCTGGTGGAGCAGCGTCTGGGTGCCGGCGGTGGCCGCGAGCACGGCGCCGAGCCCGCGCTCCCGCCCGTCGGCGAGGTACGCCATCGCGAGCGTCGCCAGCACCGCGGCCAGGTAGACCGGGAGCGGCACCGGGCCTCCCCCGGCCAGCACGTGCCCGCCCGCCGACACCGCGCCGCAGACCGTGGCGAACACCACGGCCCGCGCCAGCCGCAGAACTGCGGCGGCCGAGGGCGCGCCAGCCGCCCGCGCAGCGGCGGGCGCGCAGGGCAGTGGGGCCGGGGATGTCGCGGAGGACACAACCGCCATCCTTCCACACGCCACCCGCGCCCCCGGGATCCGTGACGCGCGCGTCGGATGACGGCACCCCGGCCATCAGGTCCGCGTCGGGGCGGCGGCACCCGGTCATCAAGAGCCCGGCCATCAAGAGCCCGGCCATCAAGAGCCCGGCCATCAGGAGCCCGGCCGTCGAGGGGACGCGGTCGTCACGCCCTGGCCGCGCGCAGCGGGCGGCCGACGTCGTGGAGGTGGCGCAGCGCCTGCCCCCACGACTCCAGCAGCCCGCATTCGACGTAGTCGATGCCGAGCGAGGCGCAGTAGTCGCGCACGATGGGCCGCGCCTTGTGCAGGTTCGCGGTGGGCATGCTGGGGAACAGGTGGTGCTCGATCTGGTAGTTCAGGCCGCCGAGCGCGATGGTGACCAGGTGCCCGCCGCGCACGTTGCGCGAGGTCAGCACCTGCCTGCGGAGGAAGTCCAGCTCGTCCTCCGCGGTGAGCACCGGCATGCCCTTGTGGTTGGGCGCGAAGGTGCAGCCGAGGTAGATGCCGTAGCAGGCCTGGTGCACGGCGAGGAAGAGCAGCGCCTTGGGCAGCGGCAGCACCAGGAGCAGCGCCCCCAGGTACGCCAGCGTGTGCCCGCCGAGCAGCGCTCCTTCGAGCCCCCGGTTCTTGAGCGTGGGCCTGCGCAGCGCGCGGAAGCTCGACACCTTGAGGTTGACGCCTTCGAGGGTGAGCAGCGGGAAGAACAGCCACGCCTGGTAACGCCCGATGAAGCGGGGCAGCCCCCGGCTGGCCTCGGCCTGCCGCCGCGACCACACCAGGATGTCGGGGCTGACATCGGGGTCGTGGTCCTCGTGGTTGGGGTTGGCGTGGTGGCGGGTGTGCTTGTCCATCCACCAGCCGTAGCTGAGCCCGACGGCGAGGTTGCCGACGAGCAGCCCGGCGATCCTGCTGGTGCGCCGGGAGCGGGAGATCTGTCCGTGCGCCAGGTCGTGGGCGAGCAGCGTGACCTGACCGAAGGCCACCGCGAGCAGCACGGCGACGGGGATCTGCCACCACGAGTCCCCGACCGCGGCGAACAGCGCCCACGTGCCGGCGAACAGGGCGGCGACCAGTCCGATCCTGACCGCGTAGTAGCCGGGCCGCCGGTCGAGCAGCCCCGCCTGGGCGATGAGCCGCGACAATCTCGCGTAGTCGCTTCCCCGCCGCCCCGAGGGGGCGCGGGAGGTCTCCGTCACAGTCACATGCGTCTCCGGATGCCGAGGGGATTGTGTGATCGCTCCTCAGCATCGCGGCGCGAGGGGTGCCGGCGGACCCCCGCTGCCACCCGATTCGGGGGTAGGGCCAGCACTACCCGTGATCGCCCGCCGGAGCGCCCCCGCCGCCTGGGTATCGGGCTGCCACCGCACTCAGCGCGGCACTGAACGACCTCACCAGGTGGGGAACGGCGGGCGGCGGGGGCGCGGCTCAGACGAGTTGCGGCACATTCGGCACGGCACCCGCCTCACCGAAGATGTGCAGGTCCGGGCGGAAGGCCGCGAGGTAGGCCTCCCGGTCGGGGAAGGTCGTGGCCAGCGCGTCGCCGTAGTCGATGAGCTGGCGGTGGGCGTGCCTGCGCGGCTCGTAGCGGGCGTACAGCAGCCGGTCGAGCTCCTCGGGGTCGCCGCCGGCGGCGCAGATGACGTCGGCGAGGATCTCGGCGTCGCGGACCGTGTAGCTCATGCCCATGCCGGTCATCGGGTGGCAGGCGAACGCGGCCGAGCCGAGCAGCGCGGCGTTGCCCCGGTGGTAGGACTCGACCCGCAGCGACGACACCTTGATGCGCTGCCAGGTCGCCGCCTGCAGGTGGTTGAAGGCGTCGGAGCTGTCGGTGACGAACTTCTTCAGCTCGTCGAGCAGCGACGGGATGCCGTCCTCGAAGATCTCCTGGTCGTCCTCCGGCGGCAGGCCGACGAACACGCGGGCCTCGTCCCTGCCGACCGGGTAGAGGTAGGTGAACCAGCCCTCGGAGGAGAAGTACAGCCGGTTGAGCTGGGCGACGCTGGCGCTGAGCGGCACGGTCGCCACCCGCATGATCAGCCGCTCGTACGGCGATACGCGCTGCTCGATCCCGAGCGAGCGCCGGACGACGGACTTGGTGCCGTCGGCGCCGATGACGACGCCGGCTCGTAGGGTGCGCCCGTCCTTGAGCGTCAGCTCGGCGGGGCGGCCATCGCCGAGGTCGAGGTCGCCGATGCCGGCGTCGAACCAGAACTCGACGCCCGCCATCGTGCACGAGGTGTAGATGAGCTCGACCAGCTCGCGGTACGGGCGGATCAGGAAGCCGCCTTCGGGGAAGCGGATCTCCTGGATGGGGTCGCCATCGTGGTAGTAGCGGATGGTGTCGCGCCGCAGGCCCTGGCGGCCGACGAGGTCCGCCAGCCCGTGCCTGGCCAGCACGCGCAGCCCCGGGGGCTTGAGGAAGTCGGCGCCCGCGCTCGGGACCGATGGTCCCTGCTCGATGACGGCGACGCGCTGCCCGCGGCGGCCCAGCAGCAAGGCCAGGAAGCAGCCGCCGAGCCCGGCGCCGACGATCGCTACGTCGCACGATGTGGTAGCCATGACGAGAGCCCTTCTGAATGGTTGATCTAGTTCGTGTGCCCGCGGGTCCCGGCGAGCGGCCCCGGCTCGGCCGTACGCGGCCGCGGGACCCGGTCGTTGTGCGGGTCGGTGTGCGGGCCGGTGTGCGGGGCGGTGTGCGGATCTGCGGAGGGAGCGCGGGTCTCGACCGGCAGCAGCGCGTCGGCCTCGGCCGCCACGGTGGCGAGGGTCATGCGCAGTTCGAGCAGCATCCGGCGGGGCACCTTGATCATTACGTCACCCGGGTCCGGCCTGAGCCGGGTGATCTTGGTGAGTGCCAGCGCGCCGATCAGCACCGAGATGGCCACGCACATGGCGAGCGCGCCGGCCAGGCCCGCGAAGGGGCCGGTCATGAACGGGTGGTCGATCACGACCGACACGACGGCGACGCCGACCGCTCCGCCGACCATGCGGGCCATGGTGGCCGCGCCGACGGCGGAGGCGTACTGGTGGGGGCGGGCGGCCAGGGTGGTGGCGACGGAGGTGCCGGGCGCGAGCGCGCCGACGCCCATGCCGACCACGACGCTGGCGATCAGTCCCCAGATGGTGGGTCCTGCCTGCGTCAGCACGATCACGCAGGCGCCGCCGCACAGCAGCGAGCCGGCGTAGATGAGCCCGTACGCACCGACCCGCTTGACCAGCTTCCCGGCCAGGAAGCTCGTCACGACGACGGCCACCGAGGTCGGGGTGAGCCACATGGCCACCTCCAGCATCGGGTAGCCGAGGTGCAGCAGGTAGAGGGGCTGCACGGTGAGCAGCCCGTACGACAGCGCGCCGAATCCCCAGGTGGCCAGCCAGCCCCAGACGAACTTGGGCCGCCGCCACAGGGCCAGGTCGATGGCGGGCAGGTGGTGGTGCCGCGCCTGGGCGAGCGCGCCGCCGATCAGCGCCAGGGCGGCCAGCCCCAGCCACAGCACGTCCGTCCCCCACTCCATGGCCTTGGAGATGGCGAGCACGATCACCGCGATGCCGGCGGCCAGCAGCCACGCGCCGAGGACGTCCGGCACGCCCTTGGCGTTGCCGCGCTTGCCCGAGGGCACTCCGAGGCAGGCGATCAGCAGGAGCACGCCGATCACCACGTTGGGGACGAACAGCGCCCGCCAGCCGATGGCCGCGGCGAGCCAGCCGCCGCCGGCCTGCATGAGCAGGCAGCCGAGCCCGGAGGCGGAGCTCCACAGCGCGATCGCGCCGCGCCGCTGCGACTCGGGCAGCTCGCCGAGCAGCAGCCCGAGGCTGGCCGGGATCATCGCCGCGGCACCCGCGCCCTGGACGGCCCGTGCGGCCAGCACGGCGGACCAGGACTCCACGGTGACGGTGGCGATGCCGCCCAGCACGAACACCACGAGCCCGACCGCGAGCACCCGCCGCCGGCCGAACAGGTCGGCCCAGCGGCCCGCGGTGGCCAGCAGCGCGGCGATCGGGATGAACGCCGCGCTGGTCAGCCAGACCAGGTCACCGAGCGGCATGCCGGCGCCGGCGGGCGTGTACTTGAGCACTCCCACCGCCAGAGTGGTGGCCGTGGTGTCGGCCATCACCGCCAACATGACGCCCGCGCCGACCAGGCGCAGCATCACGCCGTGACGCCTGCTGGTCGTGGTGGGCCTGACGGCCGCTGGTGACGAACGCACGTGGATCCTCCTTGGGATGCGTCGAGCCGTTCTCCCCGCCCCGGGCGCTCCGGCCGCGCGCCGGGGCGGCGCGTTGTCTGTGTCTGGCTCCTGGGTCAGGCGCCGTACCGGCCGGGCGAGAGCAGGCCGTCCGGGTCGAGCGCCGTCTTGAGGCGGTGCAGCATGCCGAGGCCGGCGGTGCTGGTCTCGGACCAGACGTCGGCGGCGGCGTGGTCGATGTCGGAGCGGTAGATGGCGCAGCCGTTGGCGCGCAGCACGCAGTTGCCGTCGTTGCGGAGCTGGTGCGCCCGGTGCGCCGCGCCGGGGGCGCCGCGGTCGAAGAAGATCTGCATGACGCCGTTGGCCCGGTGCGGGCTGACCATGTTCCACTCGATCATCATCGCGGTGCTGTGCGCGTCCACCGCGGCCTGCAGACCGGCCACGATGTGCTCGGTCTTGCGGGCCTGCTGCGGCATGAGCGGAAGCAGCGCGAGGAAGCCCATCGGGCCGTCGTCGATCTGGTCGCAGGAGGTCACGTTCAGCGCGTGGTGCACGCCGAGGCAGGTGGGGATGCCCCGCGACATGAGCGCCCTGGGGTACAGGGGGTCGCCGGGGTCGACCGTGGCGGTGTCGACGACGCGCAGCGCCTCGGCGCCCTCGACCTCGATGAGCGACTTGCGCAGCAGCCCCTCGGCCAGCTCCACGGTGGCGTCGCTGCCCATGAGCGGCCCGAGCACGGTGAACAGGCTCGGGTCGACGCCGGCGGGCAGCGTCCAGTCGCCGTAGGCGGGGACGAGGGACAGCTCGCGTACGCGCATCAGCCCGTCGGCCGGGTTGCCGCGGCGCAGGAAGCCGGAGACCGCCTCCACCGCCAGGCCCGCCTGGTGGGCCGGCAGGCGGCCGTGCACGAGCGCGATGGTCTGCGGGCGCGGCACCAGCGAGACCGCCATCGCGGTGACGATGCCGAGGTTGTGCTGGACGAACGCCTGCGTCAGGTCGGGTCCGGCGACCCGGCCGTGGTAGTGGCCGGCGGGGTCGAGGCCGCCGGTGGTGACCACGCTGCCGTCGGCGAGCACGGCCTCCAGCCCGGCCACGTCGTGGACGCGGGAGCGGATGGAGCCGTCGCCGCGGTCGAGCGCGTTGCCGATCACCGACGTGTCGGCGCACGAGGCGGTGACGTTCAGCATCCACGGGGTGCCCTCCAGCACCTCGGCGAGCTGCCGCTGGGTGACGCCCGGCTCGACGATCGCGTAGCCGTTGTCGAGGTCGAGGCCGCGGATGCGGTTCATGCCGCCGAGGTCGACGACGAGGTTGTCGTCGGTGACGGGCATGGCCGAGCCCATGCCCCAGTTCCTGCCCGTGCTGATCGGGTACAGGCGGAGCTTGTCCACCATGGCCTGCCGGACGAGGGTGCGTACCTCGTCGAGGGTGCGCGGCGTCTCGATGCCCGCCACGGTGCGCGGCTGGTGGCCCCCGACGTCACGCGACCGCAGTTCGGGGCGCGAAAGGTCCTGCATGACTCTCTCCAAAGTGGTGCGGTTGACGCTCTTCCGGCCTCCGCCGTCGGGGGCCGCTGGTGACGACTTCAGACGGTGTGCTGGAGCAGGTCGTCGATGGAGCCGATGGCCTGGTTGGACATCTCCCTGATGCCGAGCAGCCGCTGCTCGACGAACGCGTCCGCCTCGGGGGGCGGTGCCGCCTCGAACGGGGTGCCGAAGCGGCCACGGAACGGATCGCCCTGCACGTGGTCGTTCTGGACCGTGTACGTGGTGTGCGGAGCGGCCTGGGCGGGCAGGTCCCGCCCGTACGGGTGACGCCTGGGCTGCTCGGCGCGGGCCCGGTCGGTACGGTCATGCCTGGGTCGGGCGGGAAGGTGCGGGGGGGTTCGCATGACGGGACTCTCCTACCGGATCGGTCTGGGGTTTTCCGGGCGACCGCTCGCCGTTGAGCGGTTCGAGGTCAGCGCGCGCCCTCTCCGAGATCGACAGGTGCGACCCGGGGAGTGACGGCCACGGGGGTCGCCCGCGGCACGCCGTGGTTGATGACGCTCGCGGCGATGCGGCGCTCGGCCAGGCTCATGTGCGGCCGGCCCGCGCCTGTGGTGATCGGCCGTGCGGTGGCCGTCACGCGGATCATGGAACTGGCGTGCACCCATCGGCGCGACTCCGCCAGTACGTCGCGCCGCGCGCGGGCCGGGTCCCCGTGCCGCGCGTGGTGCTCGATGACGGCCCGCGCCAGCACCCGCGCCATGACGAGGTGCTCTTCGCAGGCCGCTGCCATCTTCGCCTCCAGGCCGGCGACCTGGGCGAGGAGCAGTTGCAGGTGCGGCAGGCCCGAGCTGCGCTCGAACCCGTCGAGCTCCGCCAGCCGCTCCGGCCAGCGCAGCCGCCGCTTGATGGCGGCGCACACCTCGTCCACCAGCCGCGTCGCCGGCGCGTCGCCGGGGTCGCGGCCGTCGAGCTGCACGGCCCGCTGGGCGGTGGGCTCGAAGTCGGCGAGCCTGCGCAGCCCGCTCTGCAGCAGGCGTACCCGGTTGTGCAGGCACGCGGCGCTCCAGCCCAGGACCAGCAGGCGGTCGGCGTCGGCCTCGCAGTGCCAGCCGACCAGCGCCACTTCGCGGGCCATGCGGTGGTACAGCACCCACGACTCCTGCTCGGCGATCGGCACCGGGGTGTCGATCCACACCTGCAGTCCGCCGGGGGGTAGTTCTGCTACGCCGACGTCCACGCCGGCCGGCGCGACCCTGGCGCAGATCCGTTCGACGACCCGCTGTTGCGCGGCCGTCTCCGGCGCCATCGGCGCCGGGGTGGGCAGCACGCGCTCGGGGGCTACGCTCGCCCTCGGCTCGATGCTCATTGAGGGCCACCTCCTGACCCGACCTACGTAAATTGACACTTAATAGTGCCGTCCCGATAGTCGTCAGGAGCCGGTTCTCTGTCAACTGCCACTTTACGCAACCGGCATGCATACACCCGGCCGAACCTGGGTAGCGCCGTGAACCGCCGACTTCCCGCAGGTGAATGCGGTGTTACGCGCTGTCGATGATCTAAAGTGCGCTCAGATGCCGGCGGTCGGCAGGGGGAGCCGAGGAGCGAGCGCGTGCGGGTGCCAAGATCCATGGTCGCAGGCCTGTCGCTGGCCATGTCGGCGGTCCTCGCGCCGCCCGCGGCGCCCGGTCGCGCGCAGGCCGAGCCCGGTTACTGCGTGCTACCGGAGCACTCCCTCCAGTCCGGGGCTTACCTCATCGCCACTGCTTCCTCACTGGGCTGGATTCACCCGTATCCCCCGCCACTCGCGCCCGAGCCGACCAACACCGAGCGGCTCGACTTCGCCGGGTTCCCCAACGTGTCGGCACTTGACGTGATCGGGCCGGACGGGCGGCCCGCGCGCAAGGTCATCACCACGTTCACCACGAACGTGGACCGCGTGGTCGTCCTCACCAGCGCGGCGGCCGTCTCCGATGACGACGGGCGCACGTTCGGCCCCGCCGGGCCCACGCCGCTGCGCGAGTCGCCGATCGAGCTGCTGGACGGCCGCTTCTTCGCCACCGAGTACTATCCGGCCCGCACCGGGCCGCACACCGCGCGGCTCGGCGTGCTCACCTCGTCCGCGCTGTCCGACGGCGAGAGCTGGGTGCGCTCCGAGGCCACGCTGGTCACGCCCGGCGAGCTGCTGCCCGGCGGCGCCGCGCACGGCGCGCCGGTCCAGCTCGCCGACGGCACGATCCTCATCACCGTGTACGCCCGTTACGCCGGCACGGACGCCTACCAGGCCGAGGTGTACGCCAGCGGCGACGGCGGCCGCACCTTCGTCAGGCGCGGGGTCATCGCCGAGCCCGCCGGCGGCTTCGCCTTCACCGAGGCCGCGATCGCGCAGGCCGCGGACGGGAGCCTGGTGGCGGTGCTGCGGCGCGACGGCGGGCCGTACGCGACGCTGTGGCAGAGCCGCTCCGCCGACGGCGGCCACACCTGGGCACCGGCCCGCGAGCTGCGCTTCTCCGGGCTCGACTGCGTGGTGCGCGGCGTCGCCCCGCGGCTGCTGCTCATGCCCGGCGGCGCGCTCGTGCTCAGCGCGGGACGCCCGGACAACTGGCTCGCGATCTCCCCCGACGGCATCGGCGAGCAGTGGCTCGAGCCGCGCGTCACGTACCACAACCGGGACGGCATCTGGGACGCGCACGGCTCGTCCGGCTACACCGGCATCGCCGCCGTCGGGCCGCACCGGCTCATCCAGGTCTTCGACAACTGCAAGCTGCCGGGCGTACGGCCGGACGGGCTGCTCGACGAGACCGCCTGCCCCGCGCACGGGCGGTTCGAGCACGGCGGCTGGTACGCGATCAAGCGGCTGCTCTTCGACGTCGCCGTTCCCGGCACCCGCCTCGACCTGGCCGACCTGCGTCGCCGTGGCGAGCTGCGGATCTCCACGACGATGCGCTGGTCCAGCCCGCACCGCCCGCGCACGCGTCCCGCCGGGGCCTTCGACGGCGGCACCGGCTACTGGTCGAGCGCCGTCGCCGCCGGGCGCGGCCGTTACGTGCTCCGCTTCGACCGGCCCCGACCGATCAGCCGCATCGGGCTCAGCCTGCGGCCCGGACATCCGGCGTCGGCGCGCGTGTACGTGTCGGAGGACGGGCGATCATGGGGTCCGCCGGTGCTCACGGTCGAGGACCGGATCGATTACGCGCTGCGGTACGCGACGATCGGACGGACCGCCCGGTACGTCAAGATCGTGCTGCCTGCCGTCCGGTCCGGTTGTGAACCGGAGATCGGGGCATCGTGCAGCATGCTGAACGAGCTGGAACTGTATTCCTGAGCTATTTCCTGATAAGCCGCCGAGAGGTGGTCGGGTGGTCCGTGGTTTCGCCTTCAACGGCTATCGGGAAACGTCACTGCGTGGTGCTGCGAGACGTCGGCCGGCGCGCTTTCGGAATCACCGTTCTGGTGCGACGTAGCGGCCCTCGGATTTGTCCGCGACGGCTAGGATCTGCACCTGCGCGCCCGCCCGGCACCCGGCACCCGACCACCCACCGGCGTAGCCGCCCGGCGCCCGGCGCCCGACCAGCCACCGGCGTGGCCGCCTGGCATGTGGCCGCCTGCGCCCCGGCCGTCCGGCGCGCGACCGTCCGGGGCGCGCGTTCGCCTACCGGCTCGGTGGGGACCCGTCGCCTCGGCCGAATCCTCTGTCGTCCCTGTTCGTGCCTTCCTCGTCGATCTCCAGGCGCTCCTTGCGGATCTGCCCTTCGACGACCTCCTCGCTCTGGACGTCCCTCTTGTGCACGTGAATGCGCTCGACGGGAACGGTCTCCTTGCCGATCACCGGACGCTCCTCGTGCAGGATCATCTCCCTGTCCTCCGCGCCGATCTCGTACGGCCCGGACAATCCGGCGTCGCGAATGTCCTCGCGCTCTATGACGATTTCCTCGTGCGAAAGCGGGACCGTTTCCTGGACGTTCTCCGTTTCCACGTACTTGTGCAGCCGGACGCGTCCGCTTTCCCGGCTTTCCTTGCCGATGTGCAGCTGTTCCTCCGACCGCGTCATGTCGATGTCGCGGTCCTCGGCGAAGCCGCCGCCGGTCTCGCCCGCGAAGCTCCGCGCCCGTTCGCCGGACATGTCGTCTCTCATGCCGCCGGCCTCGCCGGGCATGTCGGCACGCCTGCCGGTGGCCGGGCCGCCGGGCATGAAGCCGGGCTCGTCGGTCCTGTCGGACATGAACCCGGGCTTGTCGGTCCTGTCTGGCGTGTCCCCGATGAGGCGATCGGACTCCTCCAGCCCGCCCGGCCGGTCCGTCTCCATCGCGGCCGGTCTGCCCAGCAGGCCCTGGCCGCCGCCGGCCGTCGTCTCGCCGGTGCGCTGGCGTGGGACGTCCGCCGGCTGCATGCCGTAGTAGCGGTAGAGGTCGGCCTCCTCGTCGAGCGAGAGTCTGCCGTCCACGTCGATGTTGGGCGCCCCCTTGATCATCTCTTTGTCGAAGGGGACTCTGAGCTCCTCACCCGAGCGGCGAGCGTCCTGCAGCGGCACGAAGGTCTGCTTCATGCCGAAGAACCCCGTACGTACGGTCACCCACTCGGGCTCGCCCGAGCGGTCGTTGAGGTAGACCTGGCCCACCTTCCCGATCGGCTGCCCGTCGGATCCCACGACATGGCAGTCGAGCAGGTTACGGATCTCTGTGTTCATAGCCACGACGATCCCCCTGGTGTGTTGTCCTGGTTCCAAAAAGGACAAATACCCCATATCGTGACTTTTCCGTATATGTTCTGGGCACGTTTCGCCCTATTTCGCGGAACGACTCTCGCGCCAATCCCCGCCGCGTCCCAGCTTCGCCCGCCGGCCCTGCCGCGACCCCTCGTACGCGGCACCGCGCAGCACCTGCAGGCGGCTCGCCGGGCACAGGTGGGGGACGCTGTTGACGAGCGGATCGAACGTCAGATCCTGCCCGGTGAGCGCCGTGTGCACCCGCAGCCGCCCCAGGTACCGCATCCCCGCCCACAGGTGGAACACCAGGTCCCGGTGTTCCAGCACTCCTGGCAGCTCCGCCGGATCGACCGGCACCCGCCCGCCGGCCTCCGGCCTGGCCACGATCCTGCAGCGCCGCGACCCGCAGCGGTAGGAGGCGAGCGTCGAGTACGGGCCCGAGGTGAAGCCCCGCCTGGGCACCGGCAGGAAGCCGTACCCGGTGGACAGCAGCAGATCGACGCCGTTGGGCAGGCGTACGGCCAGGCCCAGCACGTCGGGCAGGCGGCCGGGCAGCGACACGCCCTTGGACAGCCGTACCGGAACCTCGTGCTCGCCGTGCTCCCCCAGCAGCTCCGACCCCACCGTGAGCGTCCCCTGCAATAGCTGACCGCGCGGGTGCAGGGCGCGCCCGCGCCGCAGCACCGCGACCAGCCGCGCCACCGCCCGCGCCACCTTCCCGGCCGTGCTCCCGAGCCTGCGCGCGACTTGGTCCGCCACACCCTCACGCCCGCGCGCAGCTTCGCCCGCCACACCCTCACGCCCGCGCACGACCTCGCCCGCCGCACCCTTGAGCTTGCGCACGACCTCGCCCGCCGCACCCTTGAGCTTGCGCGCGGCTTCGTCCGTCCCGCTCACCGTCCATCGCCTCCTGCGCGATCCGTGTCGTGCCGGTCAGCCGCCGCCCTGAGCCTTGCGCAGGTCGGCGAGATGCTTCTCCAGGGACGACGCCGCCTCCTTGGCCAGCGACACCACCGGCTGCGCGGAGCCCTTGGAGATCTCGGTCTTCGTGGCGTTCAGCGCCTGCCGGTGCGCCTTGATCATCCCTGACAGGAAGTCCTGGTCGAAGTCCTGCCCGCTGACGCTCTGGATACGGTCGAGCATCTCGTACTGCTCCGGCGACGGCGAGGTGGGCAGGTCGATGCCGAGCTGCTCGGCCGTCTTGGTGACCTTGATGTCGAGCTGGGTGTGATCTTTTACGAGCGTCTCGCCGACCTTCTTGATCTGCTTCGTGGTGGCCTTGCCCTGAGCCAGCCGCCCCGCCTGGACCTCGGCCAGGTTCGCCTGGTGGATGAGCCGCATCCACTCGCGGTCCTGCTCAGAGACCTCGGCTCCGGCATCGGTCGGCGATGCGGGCACCGCCGCGGTGTGCGGCGGCTGCTGCCCGGCACAGCCGGGCAGAACGGCCAGGGTGATGACGGCCAGCGACAGGGTCAGACGTGCGCGCATGAAGGCTTCCTATGACGGAGTGGTACATCTCACACACAGAGCGTAATCGTCACCCTTGCCCCAGCCCGGCATCCGCCTTCGACGGGCGCGTCCACCCGCGTCCACCCACCCGACGCCGACTCGTCCACCAGCCGACGCTCACTCGCCCACCCAGGCGCCCTCCCGATGCCGGCCGGATCGCGTCGGTGCCCGCTCCTTCCGATCACGCTTGCGTGCCGCGCGTCCGTCCCTTCCGATCGTGTCCACGCCGCAGGCGCATCCGCGCTTCCGATCACCGGGTCCCGCCTGCCCAGCCGAACCGCCGGAAACCCGCACCTGCCCGGCTCCCTCGCCCGAACCCGCCGCGGCCTTCACCGCCTCGCAGCCGCACCCGGAACCCGGCGGTGAGGACGCCGCGCCCGTCCGGGCTCGCGGGTGGACGTCGCGGGCCAGGCGCACTGTGCGGCTGGTTTGCGGGTCGCGGCGGGGTGGATTGCACTACCGTCCCTTTTGTGGCTTTGGTCGCCAGGATCACCGGGCGGGTGGTGGCGGGTGCCGGGGTGCTGGCGCTCTCGCCGGTACTGGGGCTGGCCGCGCTGGCCGGGACCGCGATGGTGGGGGCGCGGCCGGTGGTGTTCGCGGTGACGGGGCTGGCGGTGTTCGCGTCGGTGTTCTTCCTGGGGCTGCTGCTGTGCGTGCCCCGGCCGCGGGCGGTGTGGGGGCGTTGGGTGCGGGCGGTGGCGCTGCTCGCCGTCGAGGCGTTGGTGGTGTGGCAGGTCGGTGCCGCTACGCTCGGGCCGCCTCCGCCGGCCGAGCCGGTCGCCAAGGTGCCGGGGCAGCGGGAGTGGCGGTTGCCGACGGGGTCTCGGCTTGCGTACGTACGTACCGCTCCGAAGAGGGTCACCCGGCCGGAGCCGGTGGTGTTCCTGCACGGCGGGCCCGGGATCGGTGACCTGGCCGGCGACGCTGCGTTCTACGGGCGGCTTGCGTCCGAGGGTTTCGAGGTGTACGTCTACGACCAGGTCGGCGCGGGACGGTCCGCCCGGCTCGCCGACCCGCGCGGCTACGGCCTCGACCGGGACGTGGCCGACCTGGAGGCGATCCGCCGCCTTCTCCGTGCCGAGCGGCTGAACCTCGTCGCCCGCGACCACGGTGCCCAGCTCGCCGCCGCCTACCTCGTACGCCATCCCGGGCGGGTCGCCAGAGCGGCCCTGTACTCCCCTGACGGGCTCACCCCGTCCCGTCCCGCCGCCCCAGCCCTCCCGAACCCCGCTAACCTGGCCTCCGATCTGCCGGATCCTCGTACGCTCGCCATCGCGGCTCTGCTCCGGGTGGATCCGCCTGCCGCGCACGCCTACGCCGGTGAGGCCGGTCTGGCGGCGTACCTTGCCCGTCTGCGCCGGACCGTCGAGCCCCCGTGCCCATCGCCGCCCGGGACGACCTCCGACCGCGGTGAGGGCGCCGGAGGACCTGCGGGGACTCGCGCACCCGAGAAGAAGCGCACGGACAAGGAACCTCGGGCGCCTGCGGAGACTCGGGTGTCCGGAGCGATGTCCACCGCATCCGAAGGGAACTCCAGCGCCCCTGCTGGGAAGCCCGCCGCACGCGGAGGGGAACCCGCCGCACGCGGCGGAGAGACCGCCCCGCGTGGAGAGGAGACCGCCCCGCGTGGAGAGGAGACCGCCCCTCGCGGAGGAGCGGCCGTCACGCGCGGAAGGTCTGGCACGCCCCAGGAGGAGACCGGCGCGTCCCGAGAGAAGTCCGCCCTGGCCGGGGACCCTCCCGGGGGTACCGGGGACCCTCCTGGGGGTTACGTCGCGGTGACCGGGCGGCCGGGGCCCGCGTCTCTGCGCGCGGACCTGGCCGAGGTGGAGGTTCCTGTGCTGATCGTCAAGAGCGCCTGTGACGCCGAGAGCTGGTCGGCCGCCGCCGCGTACCAGAAGACGCTGCCCGACGCCCGCCTCGCCTACCTTGGCGACGTCGCCGAGGGCGACCGCAGCACGGCCCATCTGCGACTGCTCCGGGCGTTCCTGACCGGCCGCCCCGTTCCCGCTTACGAGGGCGACACCCCTCCCCCGGGCTACCGCGGCCCCGTCTGACCGCCGCGAGCGGTGCCGCGGTCAGGCCCGGCCGGCCGGCCTGCCTCCGGCTCCGACCGGCCCGCTTCTCGTCCGCCCAGGCCGGGTTCCGTCTTCAGGCCCGGTCAGGGGGTCTTCAGGCCCGGTCAGGGGATGGAGGGGCCGAGGTGGAGGTGGAGGCGGTTGCCGTGGCGGACGGATTCGCGGACGGTCCACACGCGTTCGTCGATCACCGCCCCGTCGGCCGTCATATAGCCGCCCACCCTGAGCAGCGGCCGGCCCGTCTCGTCGTTGAGGAGCTGCGCGCGGGACTCCGTGTCGCCGATGAGGACGAGGAAGTCGCGGGTGCCGGCGGGCACATCGAGCACCAAACCGGGGCGGAGGTGCGAAGAGGGGACCTCGATAACATGTTCGCTCACGGCCCAGCGCCTACCCATATTTCGCACTTTGAGCGGATGAAGCAGGCGTGATAGCGCTTTCCGTCGGTTTGGGATGAAATAGCAGGAACCTCTCTACACAGCTGGAGTAACCACAGTGCCACTGTTCGACCTGCCCCTGGAGCAGCTCCGTACCTACCTCCCCGACCGCGACGAGCCCGCCGACTTCGACGCGTTCTGGACGGCGACCCTCTCCGAGGCCAGGGAGCACGACCTGGCCGCCGAGTACGTCCCGTACGACCTGCCCTTCAAGACCGTGGACGTGTTCGACGTGTCGTTCGCCGGGTGGGGCGGGCACCGCATCAACGGCTGGTTCCTGCTGCCGCACGGCACGGAGGGCCAGATCCCGTGCGTGGTGCACTACATCGGCTACAGCGGTGGCCGCGGCTTCCCGAAGGATCACCTGCTGTGGCCGGCCGCCGGGTACGCGGTGTTCGTGATGGAGACGCGCGGCCACGGTGGCGCGAACGTCAACAGCCCCGGCGTCACCGGCGACCCGCACGGCAGCTCGAACTCGCAGGCGCCCGGCATGATGACGCGCGGCATCCTCGACCCCGCCGAGTACTACTACCGCCGGGTGTTCACCGACGCGGTGCGGGCGGTGGACGCGGCGGCGCAGCATCCCTCGGTGGACGCGAGCCGGATCGTGGTGGCGGGCGGCAGCCAGGGCGGCGCGATCGCGCAGGCCACGGCCGCGCTGCACCAGGGCGTGAAGGCGGCGCTGATCGACGTGCCGTTCCTGTCGCACTTCCGGCGGGCGGTGGAGATCACGCCGCGCGACCCGTACCAGGAGCTGGTGCGCTTCCTGGCGACCCGGCGTGACACTGCCGACCAGGTGTTCCGCACGCTGTCGTACTTCGACGGAATGAACTTCGCGGCCCGCGGCACGGTGCCGGCGCTGTACTCGGTGGCGCTGATGGACGACATCTGCCCGCCGTCCACGGTGTTCGCCGCCTACAACCACTGGCAGGGCCCGAAGGAGATCACGGTCTGGCCGTGGAACAACCACGAGGGCGGCGGCGGCTACCAGTCGGAGGAGCAGGTGCGCTACCTGCACAAGCTCTTCTCCGACGGCTGACGGTGCCGGGGACCTCGCCGCGCCGGTGTCGCCCCGGCGCGGCGAGGCCGCCTCAGGCGGGCTTGTCGGTGACCAGGAACGACACGCTGCCCTGGTCGTCGGATCCGGCGTCCAGGGACTTGTCTTCGAGCACGGTCGCGGCCACGGGGTCGAGGTAGACGCGTGCCCCTTCGGACTCGACCACCGCGTCCGCCGGTTCGGGGGCGGTGGCCAGGGTCAGGGTGAGCGAGCCGGCGCCCTCTCCCTGGGCCGAGATGCGGATCCCGCTCTGGGAGGGTTCGGGCGCCGCCGCTGTGAGATCGCGGATGGCCTGGGCTGCGTTGGCTGTCAGGGTGAGCACTACGGCTCCTCCTCACGTTCGACGTACATGAATTGGCTGCCCTTCCCTCTGGATCGCCGCTCAACCCTCTCCGACGGTTTTCTTTACGCGCCCTTCCGGTCGCGGTGGACAATGACCGCATGGATCTGACCGGCTTGCGGGAATCCATGGTGGCGAAGCTCACAGAGCAGCAGGAGGTGGGCGAGCGGGTCGCGGCGGCCATGCGCGCGGTGCCGCGCCACCTCTTCGTGCCGCACGTCCCGCCGGAGGAGGCCTACCGCGACGAGCCGATCGTCACCCGGCGCGACGACGCGGGCCGGCCGACCAGCTCCTCGTCGCAGCCCACGATCATGGCCGCCATGCTCGACCAGCTCGACGTGCAGCCGGGGCACCGGGTGCTGGAGATCGGGGCGGGCACCGGCTACAACGCGGCGCTGCTGGCCCGGCTGGCGGAGCCCGGCGGCCTGGTGGTCTGTCTCGACATCGACGCCGATATCACGGCCGAGGCGCGCGCCCATCTGAACGAGGCCGGGCTGCCGCAGGTCGAGGTGGTGTGCGGGGACGGCGCCGAAGGCCACCCCGAGCGGGCCCCGTACGACCGGCTGATCGCCACCGTGGGCGTCTGGGACCTCGCGCCCGCCTGGACGGAGCAGCTCGCGCCCGGCGGGCGGCTGGTGGTGCCGCTCGACGTCAACGGCCTGCAGCTGTCGGTGGCTCTGGAGCGCGACGGCGGCCGCTGGACGAGCCGGTCGGTGCTGCCGTGCGGTTTCATGCGGATGCGCGGGCCGCTCTCGGGCACCGAGGTGACCGAGGTCGTGAGCCGGGATCCGTACGTGGTGATGTCGCTGCCGGAGCCGCGCGAGCTCGGCGATGTGGCGGCGGCGCTCGGCGACACCGCTGCCGAGCTCTCCCTGGACGGCCTCCTGAGCGATCCCGATACGCCGCAGGACGGCGGCCCGTGGGATGCGGGGCACCGTACGGGCGTGCCGATGTGGCTTGCGCTGCACGAGCCGCGCTGGTGCACGGTCATGGGCGCCGGCCACGGTTTCAGCGCCGGGATCGCAGAGCCCGGCGGCCTCGCGCTCCTCCCCCTGCACGGCGATCCCGTCGTGCGCGGCCACGGGCCGGACGGTGAGCGGCTCGCCCGCGAGCTGGCCGCCCATGTGCGGGCCTGGACGGGCGCAGGACGCCCGCAGCCGGCCGGTCTGCGCATCGACGCCTATCCGGCCGGTACGGACGTCTCAGGGCCGCTCGTCCTCCGCAAGCGCCATACGGCGCTGGCCGTCACCCTCCCGTCCTGACCTCCGGCAAGGCAGCGGAAGGTCAGTCGACGGTCCAGCGGCCGTCGCGCATCAGCGTGCGGCCCGCCAGCTCGTTCGCCTCACGCCACGCCTGGATGCGGAGCGGCGTGATGTGGAAGTAGTAGTACGACTCGGGCTCCTTACGCGGGTCGAACCCGGCCTTGGCCGCGAACGCGTCGCCGGCCTCGGCGGGCAGCTCACCGGCCGGCGTGGCGCGTGCGGTGCCCTCGACGAGCACCACGTCGCGCACCAGCCCGATGCCGACCCGGACCTTGCCGTTGGCCAGCAGATTGCGCCCCGTGGGGCTGGCGGCGGTGGTGGCGACGATCAGCGACTCGCCGTCCCAGAGGAATGACAGCGGCACCATGTACGGCGTCCCGTCGGCGCTCGCGGTGGCCACCCAGGCGTCCACGTCGTGTTCGAGCCGGTGCAGGGTGTCCTGCTTGCGCTGGTGCGGGCTGCGCGGGGCGGGGGCGGTCATGCGTTCCTCTCCTGTCGGGCGGTCGTCACGGCCGCGGGCGGCGGGCGTGACTTGATCCGACATTATGGACGAGAACTCAGCGGTCGTCGCCGCGCCCGGCGGGCTTGCCGTTCTTGCCGGGCCCGCAGGACCCGGCGTCCAGCCCGGCCACCTTCCACTCCGCGCCCGGGAACGGGCTCATGAAGTGCGTGAGCAGGTCCACCGCGTAGTCGGGCACCTGACCGCCCGGGTCGAGCAGCGACACCATCTGGGGCCCGTCCGCGCCGCGCAGCGTGATCCTGTTGGCGGCGCCGCCGCCGGCCGCGAAGCCCGGCTTGGCGTCCACGGTCACGCAGGCGAGGCTGATGCCGGCGGCCTTGATCTGCTGCTTGGCCCCGATGCGCCGCATGCGCTGGTCGTAGCGGCGCAGGGCGAGCGAGGTGGTGCGGCCGATGCGGACCGACTGGCGGAAGACGTCGGCGCCGATCTCGCGGCTCAGTTTGATGTCCAGCTTGACGTCCGGCCGCAGGTCCACGCCCTTGGCGGCGATCTTGACGGTGCCGTACGACCCTTCGAAGCCGGGTGCGACGTACCCGATCGCGGCGGGCGCCTTGAGCCCGAACGGGATCTTGCCGGGCCGCAGCCGCAGCCACGACATGCGGGAGATGGTGAACGTGACCTGCTCGACCGAGCTCTTGCGCAGCCCGAACCTGCCGCCGACGTGATAGGTGAGGAAGCCGCCGGTGTGGGGGACCTCCTTGTCCACGGCGAGTTTCTGCGCGGGCATGCCGTCGATGCGCAGCCCGCCGCGTACGGTGATGCGTCCTGTGGGCACCGGCTTGGAGACCAGGTCGAGCGACTGGTCGGGGTTGAGCCTGATGGTCGTGTCGGCGGCCAGGTCGCGCACGGAGAACGCGACGTCGCCGAGCCGCCCCGACGGGTCCACCAGGCCGCCCTCGACGCTGAGCCGCCCGTCGAGCGTGTTGACGCCCCCGACCGCCTTGTACGTGACGGCGGGCACGCTCAGCCCGGCCGCCGAGGCGTCGGCGTCCACGCCGAAGACCGCGGGCACGTCGGAGAAGCGCAGCTCGCCGGTGCCCTTGCCGGGCAGCGTGACCTTGGCGCTGAGGTGCTTGACGGGCGCGGAGTTGGTGACCCTGATGCGGGTCTTGGCCCCGTACGTGCCCTGGAAGGCCATGGAGGCGGGCACCGGGTCGATGGCGAGCCGGCCGCGCAGCCCTGCGGCCTCGGCCCGCACCGACAGCGCGCCGAGCGTGGCGGCGGGCTCGATCTTGTACGCGGCCTGCACCGCGTTGCCCTGCGACACCGAGATCGGCCCGAGCGACATGCCGGTGATCTTCTCGGGCAGCCCGGCCAGCTTGGCCCTGGCCTTGACGGGCACCGGCGACAGCACGCTGCTGGCGAGGTAGACGTCGAGGGAGCGGTTCTTGGGACGGAAGCCGGAGAAGGCGAACGTCTTGCCGCCGAGGTCCACCGTCACCTGCTCGGGCAGGCCGCTGACGTCGAGGTAGCCCTGCAGGCCGAAGCAGCCGCGCTGGGCCACGCAGAAGGCCCCCTGCGCGCAGCCCGGGCGTCCGGGCGTGCAGGCGCCGTCCACCAGCGACACGCCGCCGGACACGGCGGGCGCGGCGCGCATGCGGCTGAGCGCGGCGGCCTTGCCGAGCCAGGCGCGGGCCTGCACATCGAGCGGGGAGCCGGTGTAGGTGAGCTTGCCTCCCTCGGAGGCGACCGAGAAGCGGCCGGGCACGGGACCGACGGTGCCGGCGAGGCCGAAGCGGTCGTCGCCCTGCCGGATGTCGGCGTCCACGGTGATGCGGCGTCCTGCGGCGTCCAGGCCGGCGGTGAGGCCCTGCGGGGACGGGGTGAGCTCGACCTGCTTCAGCTTCTCGACCCGTACGCTGGCGTCGAGGTCGCCGCTGGCCCGGTCGTAGTGCGCGGCGAGGTGCGGGCCCGCGGGCGAGGTGGCGCGGTCGTGGTTGGTGAAGGCGAGCTCCGCCGACCCTACCGGGCCGGACAGCCCGCGGAAGCGGTACGACCCGGCCGCCCACGAGGCGTCGAACTTGGCGGGCACGCCGGTGACCTGGGCCGCGGCCCTGGCGTACCGGTCGCCCAGCTTCACCCTGGCCAGCGCGGTCACCTTCGACACCGGTCCGTCGGAGTCCCAGGTGAGGGTCTGGGCCTTGGTGTCGGCGACGAGTTCCGCGCGCTTGCGCACGCCTTCGACGACGGCGCGGACGTCCTCGCCGGACGGCGTCGTCACGTGCGCTTTATTGGCATAAATCCGCACCGACCGCACCTTGCCCGACGACTCGACCTTGACCGTGGAGCGTTCGCCGAGCGCCCATGACGCCTCCACGTTGTCGCGTACGCCGAGCACGGTGCCGTCCACGGTGGGGCCGGACTTGACGTTCGCGTACGCGGCCCGCATCGTGCCGATCACGCCGCCGGCCCGGTAGACGGCCTTGCGCGCGGCGGGGTCGAGGGTGACGTCCACGGTGGCGGGCGTGTTGGACAGCTCCAGGCGGGCGAGATGGGTGCGGTCGATGCTCGCCGCGCCCAGGAACGCCCCGCCGCCCGCCGCGGCGTCGAGGTGGGCGTGCGGCGTGGCCCCGTAGGTGACGTCGAAGCCGCGCAGCCCCGACAGCCTGCCGGACACCCCGATCGCGGCGCCGTCCTTGATCATGGTGACGTGGTCGCCGCGCGGGGTGGAGATCGCGCCGCCGCCGCGCTGCAGCACCACGGCGAAGTCCTTGATGGGCGCGCTGGAGCTGTGCGTGACGCGGTGCGCGGCCATGTCGTTGACCACGTTGACCCGGGCGGGCACGGCGCTGAGCCGCGCCTTGATCACGGTCTGCCCGGCGGCGCGGTCGTAGAAGACGATGTCGGAGCGGCCGGCGCCGCCCTTGGCGGTGGCGGCCGAGAGCGTCTGCTTCTTGTTCGCCGAGCGGTAGCGGGCGGTGAAGGAGGGCGGCACCCGGTCCATGTCGACGCGGATGACGCGCGACAGGCGGCCGTCGCGGTAGGAGAGGTCGTCCAGCTCGGCCCGGCCCACGGAGGTGGGGCTGGTGAAGGTGATCTTGCCGCCGGAGACGCGGACCTGGGCGCGGGGGCCCATGCGGTCGAGCACGGCGTGGGTGAAGCGGCGGCCGGTCACGGCGAGCGCTTCCAGCCGGGCGGGAGCGGAGGCGGCGACGTCGAGCGAGGGCTCGCCGAGCGCGGCGTTCACGGTCAGCTGCGAGGTGGCCGGGGTCTGGCGGAGGCTGACGGAGTTGCGGCCCTTCAGCCCGGCGACCAGGGCGGCGGACGCTCCGGGCTCCTTGCGCTGGACGACGGCCTTGACCCGCTTGCCCGCCAGATCCACGGTGAACGTGCCCTTGTCGGAGGCCGACAGCGAGGAGCCGCGGCGCAGGCCGTCGAAGCCGACCGAGACCTTGCCGTCGTACTCGGCCCAGACCTGCGCCTTGAGGTTCCGCTTGCCCAGCCGCTTGACGGTGAACGTCACGCCGGCCACGCCCTTGCCCGGCTCGGTGGCGGGCACCAGGTTGGCGACCAGGTCGGGCTTGTCGTCGCCGGTGACGTCGGCGTACATCGGCACGGCGACGGGCCGGCGGGCCGAGCAGGACACCGGCACGTCGGCGCTCTCCACGCACAGCCGGTACGTCACCCCCGAGACCGTCTTGGCCGCCGAGTCCGACAGCGACGTGGTGGTCTTCGGCAGCACCTTGGAGGTGACCTTGCCCAGCGTCTTGCCGAGGTCGTCGACCGCCTTGCCGGCCCGCTCGGTCGCCTTGGCCAGCCCGAGCGGGCGGGCCCGCGAGGTGTCGGGCAGCACGTTCCCCGCGTCGGGCACTCCCCTGCCGTACCCCTGCTGCTCCTGCACGGCGGCGGCGCCCGAAGTGATCTGGCCGGCCAGGCCGGGGCCCGCGGGCGTGGTCACCTCCGGCGCGCCCGGCCCCACCCGCTGGTCTCCGACCGGCCGCAGGGCGAGCGAGGGCCGGCGCGCGACGGTGACGACGGCGGGAGGCGGCTCCTCCATGGCCGGTACGGGCGTGGCGCGCACCGCCGTGGGCCTGGCCCGCACCTGCGCCGGGGTCTGCGGTCCGGCCTGGGCCGGTGTCGTCCCGGGTCCGGCCTGGGCCGGCGTCGTCCCGGGTCCGGCCTGGGCCGGCGTCGGCACGGTTCCGGCCTGGGCCGGCGTCGGCACGGTTCCCGCCTGGGCCGCAGGTGGCACGGCCGTCAGGGCCGTGCCCGCGATCGTCGTCGAAACGAGCACGCGCAGGAGGGCGTGCGGCATTGAGCGTTTCCCCCGACCTAGTCTCGGTTCATCCCTTCAGAAACATTGGTCACGAGATGACCACATTTCCTCACAGGGCGTCAAACTCCTCCGGACATGGGACTCCAATTTTTCCGTGCTGTCGGGTTTCGCCGCAGGTCAGGGGATACGGGCGAGTTCAGGCCACTCTTATGACGATCTTGCCGCGTACGCCGCCCGCCTCCAGCGCCCGGTGCGCGGCGGCCGCCTCGTCGAGCGGGAACACCCGGTCCACGGCCGGCCGCAGCTCGCCCTTCTCGACGTGGCGGGCCAGGTCGGTGAGCAGCCCGTGTGAGGGCTTCCCGCTGAAGAAGCGCACGCGGGAGCGTCCGTGGCGGGCCGACGCGGCGATGAAGGCCAGCGAGGAGACGGGGCGGCGCAGGTCGAACGCGATCGCCACCATGCGCCCGCCCGGCGCGAGCAGGCGGTGGTAGGCCGGCTGATCGGCGCCGACGGTGTCGAGGATCACGTCGAAGCGGCCCAGCTCGGATGGGTCCGTGGTCGCGTAGTCGTACGCCTCGTGCGCGCCGAGGTCGCGGACGAAGTCCAGCGTGCGGGCCCCGGCGAGCGCGGTGACGTGTGCCCCGTACGCCCTGCCGAGCTGTACGGCGAGGTGCCCGACGCCGCCGCTGCCGCCGCGGACGAGCAGCCGCTCGCCGGGGCGCAGCCGGGCCTTGTCGCGCAGCGCGGTGATCGCCACCGCCCCCACGGGCAGGGCCGCCGCCTGCACATGATCCAGCCCGGACGGCATCAGGGCGATGACGCCGGGGCGCACGGCGATGTACTCGGCGAGGCTGCCGAACGTCCTGCCGAGCACGCCCCACACCCGGTCGCCCTCCTTCGGGCCGGTGACACCGGGACCCAGCCCGGCGACCTCGCCGGCGAAGTCCAGCCCGAGCGGCTTCGGCCAGCCGCGCGGCTTCACGTCCGTCACCAGGCGCACCTCGCCCGCCCTGCCGTGCAGGTCGCCGCCGTTGACGCTGCCCGCGTGCACGCGCACCAGCACCTCGCCGGGGCCGGGGACCGGCTTCGGGAGCGTGCCGACGTACAGCACGTCGGGCGGGCCGTACCGGTCGAACAGGACCGCGCGCATCTCGTTCACTGTGCTCATTCCCTTTCGCTTCGGGTGTCTCTGACAGCTAAACGGATGACGCCATCCACTTACGCTAATGTGAGAAACATGCCTGGTCATCGCTCTCACATCGCCGATCGCCGGGAGCTGCGGGCGGACGCCCGGCACAATCGGGATCGGATACTCGACGCGGCCAGGGAGGCGTTCGCGACGCGCGGTCTCGACGTGCCGATGGCGGCCATCGCGCGGCGGGCCGAGGTGGGCGTCGCCACGCTTTACCGGCGCTTCCCCTCGCGCGAGTCGCTGGTGACGGAGGTGTTCTCCGACCAGGTCGCCGAGTGCGCGGGAGCGGTGGACGAGGCGCTGGCCGACCCCGACCCGTGGCACGCGTTCCAGACGCTGGTGGAGAAGGTGTGCGCGATGCAGGTGGCCGACAAGGGGTTCACCGCCGCGTTCATGACGGCCTTCCCCGAGGCGATCGACTTCGAGCGCATGCGGCGGCGGGCCGAGCAGGGCCTGGCCGAGGTCGTGCGCAGGGCCAAGGCCGCCGGGCGGCTGCGCGCCGACTTCGCCGTCGCCGACCTGGTCGTACTGCTGCAGGCCAACTGCGGGGTCGCCGCGATGGCGGGCGAGCCGGCGGCGGTCGCGTCGCGGCGGCTGGTGGCGTACATGCTGCAGGCGTTCCGCGCCGGGAACGCCGCACCGCTGCCGCCGCCCGCGCCGCTGCGGCTCACGCACGCTCTCGTCACACGGTCCTGACGTCCGTGTCACCGGGCCGCCGCTTTGCGGGACGGACGGCATGTTGCAAGGTGGAAGTAGGTGGAAGTAGCGCACCTCAACGTTGACGAAGTGTCCGGCTGAGAGGAGCCCGCCATGCATGCGAAGACCGGTGACAAGCTGGTCATCCACGGCAATGTCGTCGGCCAGGGCGACAGGGAGGGCGAGATCATCGAGGTCCGGGGGCCGGAGGGCGCGCCGCCCTACGTCGTGCGCTTCCCCGACGGCCACGAGCAGTTCGTCTTCCCCGGGCCCGACGCCGTCATCGTCCCGGCCGAGAGGCAGGACTGACCAGGGGGCCCGGGAGGCCGCCAGAAGGCTCCTGAGGAGCTTCTGAGGAGCTTCTGAAGAGGTCTGAAGGAGGTCGCGCGGCCCGCCGCCCTCCGACGGCGAGGTCGCGCGGGCCCTTGATGAGGGGAGAGCCACACGAGCCCGTAGGGGCGCGTCGCGTGAGCCCGGTGAGGGCGCGTCGCACGGCGCTCTTGAGGGCGCGGCGTCCGTACGCGGCACGGCGCGATAGCGTCGGAACCGCACGGACGATCAGGAGGCAGCCATGCGCCCCATGGAGCAGCGCACGATCCTCGTCACGGGCGCGACCGACGGGCTCGGCCGCGCGCTGGCCGCCGACCTGGCGGAGCGCGGCGCTACCGTCCTGCTGCACGGCCGCGACGACGAGCGCGGGCGGGCCACGATGGCGGAGATCCGCGCCCGCGTGCCCGAAGCCCGGCTGCACTGGTACCGCGCCGACCTGGCCTCGCTCGCCGAGGTACGCGAGCTGGCCGCCGCGGTCGCCGCCGCGCACGGAGGGCTCGACACGCTGGTCAACAACGCCGGCATCGGCGCCACGGTGCCCGGCGGCCCGGCGCGGCAGGAGAGCGCCGACGGCCACGAGCTGCGGTTCGCGGTCAACTACCTGTCCGGATATCTGCTGACCCGGCTGCTGCTGCCGGTGCTGAAGGCGGCGGCGCCCGCGATGATCGTCAACGTCAGCAGCCTCGGGCAGTCGCCCATCGACTTCGACGACGTGATGCTGCTCAAGGGCTACAGCGGTGGCCGGGCCTACACGCAGAGCAAGCTGGCCCAGATCATGTTCACCGTCGATCTGGCCGAGGAGCTGGCGGGCACCGGGGTGACGGCCAACGCGCTGCACCCGGCGACGTACATGCCGACCAAGATGGTGACGGCGGCGCCGCTGAGCGAGCTGCGCGAGGGCGTGGAGGCCACCTCGCGGCTCGTCACGGACCCGGAGCTGGACGAGGTGTCCGGGCGCTTCTACGACGGGCTGCGGCCCGCTCGGGCGCTGGAGCAGGCGTACGATCCGGAGGCGCGGGCCCGGCTGCGCGCCCTGTCGCGGGAGCTGACCGGATGCTGAACCGTCGCGGGAGCCGACCGGATGCCGAGCGTCGCCCGCCTCACCTGCCCCTTTGATCACATCGGCATGCGGCTAAGGTGCGTCGTATGAAATATGACACGTTGTTCCGCCTGGACGGGCGGCGGGCCGTGGTGATCGGCGCCGGAAGCGGCATCGGCAGGGAGGCGGCGCTGGCGCTGTCCGCCCACGGCGCTCACGTGATCTGCGCCGACCGCGACCTCGCCACCGCCACCGAGACCGCCGAAGGGTGCGGCGGCAGCGCCCGGCTGCTCGACGTGCTCGACGGCGATGCGGTGCGGGCGCTCGCCGCCGAGGAGCCGGCGGACGTGCTGGTGTTCACCGCGGCCACGAACGTGCGCAAGCGGCTGCTCGACTACTCCGGCGAGGAGTTCGACCGCGTGGTGAACCTCAACCTGCGGGCCTCCTTCGACGTCGTACGCGCCTTCGGAGCCGGCATGGTCGAGCGGGGACGCGGATCGATCATCGGCTTCGCCTCCATCCGCGCCTCCGTCACCGAGCCGGGCCAGGGCGTCTACTCGGCGACCAAGGCCGGCCTGGTGCAGCTGCTGCGGACGGCGGCGGCCGAGTTCGGGCCGAGCGGCGTGCGGGTCAACGCCATCGCGCCCGGCGTCGTGGAGACCCCGCTGACCCGGCAGATCAAGGACAACCCCGCCTGGTACGACGCCTACGCCGCCAAGAGCGCGCTCGGCCGGTGGGCCGCGCCCGAGGAGATGGCGGGCGCGGTGGTGTACCTCGCGAGCGACGCGGCCAGCTTCGTGACGGGCTCCGTCCTGTACGTGGACGGCGGCTGGACCGCCGTGGACGGCCGCTTCGACCCGCCCAACTGACCGCTCCCCCGGCCTCCCCGCCGTCGGCCGCGCGGGAGGCCGGGTGCTCGCTGCTACGGCCGGATGATGGCCATGCGGGTGACGGTCAGCTCCTCGATGGCGAACCTGGGCCCCTCACGCCCCGCACCGGAGTCCTTGACGCCCCCGTACGGCATGTTGTCCGCACGGAACCCCGGCACCTCGTTAACCACCACTCCCCCGGCCTCGATGCGGTCGATGGCGGCGAACGCCGTGGCCAGCGAGCGGGTGAAGACGGCGGCGTGCAGGCCGTACCGTGAGGCGTTGACGACGTCGAACGCGGCGTCCAGCGAGGGCACGGGGCGCACGCACACGACGGGCCCGAAGATCTCCTCCTCCCAGGCGGCGGCGCCGTCCGGCACCCCGGACAGCACGGTCGGCGCGATGGCCCGCCCCTCGCGGTGCCCGCCGGTGACCACCTCGGCCCCGGAGGCGGCGATCCAGTCGAGGACGCGGTCGGTGGCGGCGGGGTCGATGAGCGGCGCGACGCGGGTCCCGGGCAGGCGCGGGTCGCCGACGGTGACGCCCTTGACCTTCGCGGCGAGCAGCGCCGTGAACGGCTCCGCCACGCTCTCCTCGACCAGCACCCGCTGCACGGAGATGCACGCCTGGCCGGAGGCGTAGTAGCCGCCTCTGACGACCGCGTCGGCCGCGGCCTCGATGTCGGCGTCGGCGGCCACGACGAGCGCCGCGTTCGAGCCGAGTTCGAGCAGCACCTTCGTGGGGGCGGCCGAGCGGGCGATGGCGTGGCCGGCGGCGGCCGAGCCGGTGAAGGAGACCGCGCCGATCCGCCGGTCCTCCACCAGCCGCCGGCCCACCTCCACGTCGCCGGTGACGAGCTGCACGCCGGCCGGGGGCAGGCCCGCCTCCCTGAGCAGGTGCACCAGCCAGAGCGTGGCGAGCGGGGTGGCGGGAGCCGGCTTGACGATCACGGGGCAGCCCGCCGCGACCGCCGGGGCGATCTTGTGGGCGGCAAGAAGCAGCGGATAGTTGAAGCCGGTGATGCCGACGACGACGCCGATGGGGCGGCGCGTCCAGAACCCGACCAGGCCCTCGCCGGACGGCAGCAGGTCGAGCGGCACGGTCTCGCCGTGCATCCGGGCGACCTCCTCGGCGGCGGTCTCCAGCGTCACGAGCGTCCTGTCCACCTCCACCCGGCAGTCCACCAGCGGCTTGCCGGTCTCCAGCACCAGCAGCCGCTCGACGTCATCGCGCCGCTCGCGCAGGGCGTCGCGGGCGCCGGTCAGCGCGGCGCGGCGGGCGTGCGAGGGCAGCGCCGCCATCTCCGGGGCGACGTCCAGCGCGGCGTTCAGGGCGCGCGCCGCCAGCTCGGGCGTGCCGAGCGGCGCGGCCGCCACCGTGGAGCCGTCGTAGGGGAAGATGACGCCGGTGGTGTCCGCGGTCTCCACCCAGCCGCCGCCGATGGGCAGCCCTCCGGGCCACTCCTGCTTCATGACCGCCTCCTCAGGGTTGGAACAACGTTGAGACTCGGACGGCGGCCCCGCGAGCGCATGGGGGCGCTCAGGGGCGCGCCGGGCGCGGGCGCACGCGCGGCGGCGCTCGGGAACGTGCCGAGCGCGGATGCACGCGCCGCACCGCTGGGAGACGCTTCGAGCGGGGGGCGCGCACCGCTCACGACGGCCTCCTGGCGCTCGGGAACACGTCGAGGTACGCGGGCGCTCCGTCGCGGCCGGTGGCGGCCAGGACGGCGTGCGCGACGGCGCGGCTGAACGCGTCGGCCGCCGCCGCGAGCATGTCCTGGAAGGCGTCGTGGTCGGGGGCGGGGGCCGCGCAGGTGGCCAGGCCGAAGACGGTGTCGCCGTCGGTCATGGTGTGGGCGGGCCTGATCGCCCTGGCCAGGCCGTCGTGGGCGACCGCGGCCAGCTTGCCGCACTGGGCCTTGGTGAGCGTGCGGTCGGTGGCGACGACGCCGATCGTCGTGTTGAACGACAGCGCCCGCACGGGCGCCCAGGCGGCCACCTCGACGGGGTCGGGGACCTGGAGGTGGCCGAACTCGCCGGGCAGGCCGTAGCGGACCCCCGCGAGCGTGCCGTCGAGAGGGTCGAGTACGGAGCCCGCCGCGTTGACCACGCTCAGCGCGGCCACGGTCGTGCCGTCGTCGAGCACGGCGCTCGCCGTCCCGGCTCCGCCGGCCAGCCCGCCCGCCACGGCCCCGGTGCCCGCGCCCACGCTGCCCTGGCCCGGGACGCCCCCGGCCAGGGCCGCGTCGTAGGCGGCGGCGCCGAAGGAGGGATCGGGGGTGGCGCGGAAGTCGCCGCCGCGGCCGAGGTCGAAGATGACGGCGGCGGGCACGATCGGCACCACGCCGCCCGCCACCGGATAGCCGATGCCGGCGTCGGCCAGCCGGTCCACCACGCCGCACGCGGCCGCGAGCCCGTACGCGCTGCCGCCGGTCAGCACCACGGCGTGCACCCGCTCGACCAGGTTGCGCGGGTCGAGCAGCTCGGTCTCCCTGGTGCCCGGCGCGGCACCGCGCACGTCCACCCCGGCCACCGCCCCGTCCCCCGAGCAGAGCACGACGGTGGTGCCGGTGCGGTGGCCGCCGTCGGTGCGCTGGTGGTGTCCGACGCTCAGCCCGGCCACGTCGGACAGGCAGTTGGCCGGTCCCGGCCGCATCAGTGGTCCCCGGTGAGGAAGCGCCTGGCGGCCTCGGCGAAGACGCGGGTGCAGCGCACGATGTCGTCGATCTCGACGTACTCGTCGGCCTGGTGGGCGATCCACTTGCCGCCGGGGCCGTACACGACGGACGGGATGCCGCCCCAGTGGGTCAGCACGGTGCCGTCGGTGCTGCCCGGCACGCCGCCGTAGACGGGCTCCTCGCCGGTCACCGTACGGTGGGCGGCGGCGAGCGCGGCGACCACGGGATCGGTCACGGGCACGTCCACCGGCGGCCGGTCCACCAGCACGCTCACCTCGGCGGTGATCCCGTCATAGGCGGCCAGCGCGGCGACCCGGTCGGCGATGTCCTTGTGCTCGACGCCGGGGATGGTGCGCACGTCCACGAAGACCGAGGCGACGGCGGGGATGACGTTGACCTGCTCCTGCGAGCCCGCCTGAAGCACGGTCGGGGTGACGTACACCTCGCCGAGGTGCTCGTGGGCGGGGTGGCGGGCCTGCAGCTCGTCCTGCAGCGCGCGCAGCCCCACGAGCAGCGGCCCCGCGGCCTGGATGGGGTTGCGGCCGTGCTGCGGCATCGCGCCGTGCGCCATCTTGCCGGTGAGGTCCACGCGCAGCCGCAGCGCGCCCTTGGCGACGGCGCAGATCTCGCCCGCCTCCGGCTCGGCGACGATGGCGCCGTCCACGTCGGCGGCCAGGCCCTCGGAGACGAAGTGGTGCGCGCCGATCATCAGGCCCTCTTCGTCGGCCAGGGCGCACACCTTGATCCGGCCGGGGAACGGTCCAGCGAGCTGCAGCGCGCGGGTGGCGTAGAGGGTGGCGGCCAGGCCGGACTTCATGTCGGCGCTGCCCCTGCCCCACAGCTTCCCGTCGCGGATCTCGCCGCCGAACGGGTCGACGGTCCAGGAGGACAGGTCGCCTTCGGTGACGACGTCGGTGTGCCCCTCGAACATCAGCGTCGGGCCCGGCCCTCCGCCGCCCTCGACCACGGCGACCACGTTGGGGCGGCCGGGCGCGGCCTCGTACACGACGGGGTCCCAGCCCCACTCGCGCATCTTGGCCGCGACCAGGTCGGCGGCGGGCTGCTCCGAGCGGCCCTTCGCCGGGTCGTTGGTGCTGGGGATGCGTACCAGCGCCTGCGTGAACTCCACCACTCCGTCGGCGTCGACCTCGATCATGTCCATCCCTCCAGCGTCGGTACGGCCTCCAGCAGCGCCCGCGTGTACGGGTGGGCGGGCGCGGCCCAGACGTCGTCCACGGGCCCGGTCTCGACGATCTCTCCCTGCCGCATGACCGCCACGGTCTCGCACACGTGCCGCACCACCGACAGGTCGTGCGAGACGAACACGAGCGTGAGCCCCAGCTCGTCGGCGAGGTCGGTGAGCAGGTTGAGTATCTGCCCGCGCACGGAGACGTCCAGCGCGCTGACCGGCTCGTCGGCGACCAGCACCGCGGGCCTGGGCGCGAGCGCGCGGGCGATGGCGATGCGCTGGCGCTGCCCGCCGGAGAACTGGTGCGGGTAGCGCTCGGCCGCGTCGGCGGGCAGCCCGACGGCCTCCAGCAGCTCGGTGACCCGGTCGTCCACGGGCAGGCCGAGCGCGACGAGCGGCTCGGCGATGAGGTCGCGGACGCGCATGCGCGGGTCGAGCGAGCTGAGCGGGTCCTGGAAGACGATCTGGAGGTTCTCGCGCAGGAAGCGCAGCCTGCGCTCGGGCAGGCCGGTGATCTCCCGCCCGTCGAAGCGGATGCTGCCCGAGGTGGGCCGGTCGAGGCCGCACAGCAGGCGCAGCAGGGTGGACTTGCCGGAGCCGGACTCGCCGACGATGCCGAAGCGCTCGCCGCGGTGCACGGTCAGGGAGACGTCGCGCAGCGCGCGCACTTCCGCGCCGGGCCTGGTCAGCGAGGTGCGGGGGCGGCGGTAGACGCGGGTGAGGCCGGTGACCTCGATCAGCGGGGTGCCTGGCATGTCGCTCTCCCGTCAGTGGTCCGCGCGGTCTTGTGCGGGGTCTGCCGCGGGGTCGTCCGCGTGCTCTTCTGCGGGGTGCCAGCACGCGTACGCGTGGCCGTCGCCCGTGAGGTCCGGCGCCGTCTCGCACTGGGGGGTGGCGTGCGGGCAGCGGTTTCTGAACACGCAGCCGGCGGGGAAGCGCCCGGCTGGCGGCACGCTGCCCGCGATGGTGGGCAGGCGGGTGCCGCGCGGGGTGAGCTTGGAGGCGGCCAGCAGGCCCTGCGTGTAGCGGTGGCGGGGCCGGGCGAAGACCTCGCGCAGCGGGCCCGACTCGACGACGCGGCCGCCGTACATGACGATGACGCGCTCGCAGACGGAGGCGACGACGGCGAGGTCGTGGGTGATGAACAGCAGGGCGGGCGCGACCTCGGCGATCAGCTCCAGCATCTGCTTCTGCACGGTGACGTCGAGCGCCGTGGTGGGCTCGTCGCAGATGAGCAGCGAGGGGTCGTTGGCCAGGGCGATGGCGAGCATGACGCGCTGGCGCTGGCCGCCGGAGAGCTGGTGCGGGTACGAGCGGGCGATCTGGGCGGGCTCGGGCAGGCGCACCTTGTCCAGCAGCTCGACCGCCCGCGCGCGGGCCTCGTCGCGCGGCCTGCCGTGCAGCGTCATGACCTCGGCGACCTGGGCGCCGATCCGCATGAGCGGGTTGAGCGCGGTCATGGGCTCCTGGAAGACCATGGACAGCTCGCGCCCGCGCAGCCGCTTGAGCCGGCTCTCGGGCACGCCCACCAGGTCGTGCTCGCCGAGCCTCGCCCTGCCCGAGGCGGTGACGCCCTCGGGCAGCAGGCCCATGAGCGACAGCGCGGTCAGCGACTTGCCGGACCCGGACTCGCCGATCAGCCCGACCCGTTCGCCGGGCGCGATGCCGAACGACACGTCGTGGACGAGCTCGACGTCGCCGGTGCGGACGGTGAGCCCATCAACGCTCAGCACGGATCCTCCTGAGCTTGGGGTCGAGGAAGTCGCGCAGGCCGTCGCCGAGCAGGTTGAAGCCGAGCACGGCGAGTGCGATGGCGAGGCCGGGCCACAGGGCCAGGCGCGGGGTGGAGAACAGCAGCTCCTGCGACTCCTGCAGCATGCGCCCCCACGACGGGGTGGGCGGCCGGGTGCCGAAGCCGAGGAACGACAGCGCCGCCTCGGCGAGGATCGCGATGGCGAACGACACCGACGCCTGCACGATGAGCACGGAGCCGATGTTGGGCAGCACGTGGCGCAGCGCGATGGCGGGCCTGCGGCGGCCCGCCGCCCTGGCGGCCAGCACGTAGTCGGTCACCATGACCTGGAGCGTGGCGGCGCGGGCCACCCGGGCGAACGCCGGGACCGTGGCCACGCCGATCGCGATCATCGCGGTGAGCGTGCCGGGGCCGTAGACGGCGCCCAGCATGACGGCGAGCAGCAGCGCGGGGAAGGCGAAGACGAGGTCGTTGACCCGCATGATGAGCTCCGACAGCCAGCCGCGGGGCGTCATCCCGGCGATCATGCCGAGCGGGATGCCGAGCGCGGCGGCGATGCCGACCGCGACGATGCCGACGTACAGGGTGGTGCGGGCGCCCACCATGAGCTGGCTGAAGGTGTCGCGGCCGAACTTGTCGGCGCCCAGCAGGTAGCCGCCGCCGGGCTCGCGCAGCTTCTGCGCGGCGTCGACGAGGGTCGGGTCGTGCGGGGTCCAGAAGAACGACACGAGCGCGGCGAGCGTGACGAGCCCGACGAGCGTGCCGCCGACCAGGAGCCCGGCGTTCAGCCTGCCTCTCATCGCAGCCTCGGATCGAGCAGGTGGTAGGCGACGTCCACCACGAAGTTGATCAGCAGGACGGCGGCCACCAGCACCATCACCACGCCTTGGACGAGCAGCAGGTCGCGCCCGGCGACCCCGTTGAGCAGCAGGTCGCCGAGCCCGGGGATGACGAAGACGCGTTCGACGACGACCGCGCCGATGAGCAGCGTGGCGAGCTGCAGGCCGAGCACGGTGACGACGGGGATGGAGGCGTTGCGCAGGCCGTGCCGCCACAGCGCTCCGGTGGCGCCGCGGCCCTTGGCCCTGGCGGTGCGCAGGTAGTCCTCGCGCATGACGTCGAGCACGGCGCTGCGCACGTACCGGGTGAGCACGGCACCCTGGACGAGGCCGAGCGACAGCCACGGCAGCAGCAGGCTCCGCAGCCACTCTCCCGGGCTCTCCGAGATCGGCACGTAGCCGCCGGACGGCAGCGCCTGCGCCTGCACCGCGAAGACGAACACCAGCAGGATGCCGGCGAGGAACGCGGGGACGGCGATGCCGACCTGGCTGAACGCGCTGATGGCGGCGCCGAGCGGGTTGCGGTGGTGCACGGCGGCGAACGTGCCGGCGGGCACCGCCAGCACCAGCGCCACGACCATGCCGCCGAGCACGAGCACGGCGGTGACGCCGAGCCGGTCGGAGATCTGCGGGCCGATGGGCGAGCTGGTCACGTACGAGATGCCGAAGTCCCCTTGGAGCAGGCCGCCCGCCCAGTCGAGGAACTGGGTGAGCGGCGGCCGGTCGGTGCCGAACTGGCGGCGCAGCTCGGCGACCGCCTCGGGGGTGGCGTTGACACCGAGCGCGATCTCGGCGGGGTCGCCGGGCAGCAGCGCCATGAACGCGAAGACCACCACGGCGGCCGCGGCGGTGCTCGCGATGAGCACCGCCAGGCGTTTGAGCAGGTAGAGCGTCACTGTTGCCGGGAGAGTGCGGTGAAGTCGAAGGACTCGGAGATGGCGTTCTTCGGCAGCCCGGTGACGCCCTTCTTCGCCACGATCAGGTTGGGGAAGAGGAAGAGGAAGTCCGCGGCGGCGTCGTCGGACAGCAGCTTGGCGGCCTTCTTGAGGTCGTCGATCTGCTGCTGCTCGGTGCCCTCGTCGGCGGAGGCGAGCAGCTTGCCGAACTCCGGATTGTCGTACCGGAAGTAGTACGACTTGTCGGCAAATATGCCCATGTCGCGGGGTTCGACGTGATTGATGATCGACAGGTCGTAGTCGCCCTTGGTGAACACCTGGTCGAGCCAGCGCGCGGGGAACTCCAGCGGCTCGATCTCGGCGTTGATGCCGACCTGGGCGAGCTGCGACTTGACGACCTGCGCGCTGCTGACCGCGTACGGCAGGTTGGGGATGCGCATCTTGACGTTGTACGTCTTGCCGCCCAGGAGCTGCTTGGCCTTGGCCGGGTCGTACGGGTAGTCGCCGGTGCGGTCCTCGTACCAGGGGTCGGTGGGCGGCACCATCGAGCCGATGAGCTGGCCGCGCCCGGCCCAGGCGGTGTCGAGCAGCGCCTTGTGGTCGATGGCGTGCCGGACGGCCTGCCTGACCTTCTTGTCGTCGAACGGCGGCCGGCCGTTGTTCATCGACAGCACGACCTCGCCGTTGGTGGTGCCCTCGACGGTCTCGAACCGGTTGGGGTCGGCGAACTGCTGCAGCGACTCGGGCGCCTGCACGCTGGAGATGACGTCGATGCCGCCGGTCAGCAGCGCGTTGTTCATCGCCGTGGCGTCCTTGAAGTACTTCAAGGTGATGGACGACAGGGCCGGCTTGGTGCCCCAGTAGGAGGGGTTGGCGTCGAGCCTGATGGAGTCGCCGCGCCGCCAGGCGCCCAGCACGTACGGGCCGGTGCCGACGGGCTTGTTGGCCAGGTCGTCCACGCCGGTGCGGCTGAACATCGCGCCGAGCCTGGTGGCCATGGCGTAGAGGAAGCCGTTGCTCGGCCGCTTGAGCGTGACGACGGCGGTGCTGTCGTCCTTCTTCTCCACGTCGTCGATCACGTCGAGCTGCGACTTGATCTTGAGTTTCCAGTCGGTCTTGACGCGGTCGAGCGAGAAGACGACGTCGTCGGCGGTGAACGGCGCGCCGCTGGAGAACTTCACGCCCTTGCGGAGGGTGAAGGTGTAAGTCTTGCGGTCGTCGGAGACGTCCCACTTCTCGGCGAGCAGCGGCACGATCTTGCCGTCCTGGTCGAGCTTGACCAGTCCCTCGTAGACGTTGACGAGCAGCGCCTGCGGGATGGCGGCGCCCTCGGTGGAGGTGAAGTCGAGGTTGGCCGGCTCGGCCACGAACCCGACCGACAGCGACTGGGCCGCAGAGCCCCCTGTGTCACCGCCGCCGCCACCGCCTCCGCCACACGCGGCGGTGGCCAGCAGGAGGCCGCCCGCGGCGAGCCAGATCCCGATTCGCCTCATGTCTTACAGCCTCCTGGCTAGTGCACTGGTCTGACCAGTAGGCTACGCACATTGCCAGTTCAAGACGGCTCGGGTCAAGGGGGCTTACATTGGGTGGTCCGCGCTTTGAGCCCGTACGCGCGGTGCGCGCCTACGAGCGGGTCGTCGAGCAGATCGAAGAGGCGATCGAGAGCGGCGCCCTGTCCCCGGGCGAGCGGCTGCCCAGCGAGCGCGAGCTGATGGTGCAGCTCGCGGTCGGCCGCTCCACCGTACGCGAGGCGCTGCGCGTGCTGCAGGCCCGCGGGCTGGTGCGTTCGCGGCCCGGCGACCCCCATGGCGCGGAGGTGCTGCCGTTCTCACCCGCCGCGCTGCACAAGTCGATGACCACGCTGGCCCGCGTGGAGCAGCTGTCGCTGGGCGAGCTGGTGCAGTTCAGGATGGTGCTCGACTCCGCGGCGATCCTGCTGGCGGCGCGGCTGCGCACCGAGGAGCAGCTCGCCGAGATGAACAAGGCGGTGGAGGCGATGCGCGCGGCGGCGGGCACGGAGCCGGGCGCGGCCGACACCGAGGCGTTCGGCCGGGCCGATGTGGCCTTCCACGACGCGGTGGTCGCCGCGAGCGGCAACAAGCTCATTCAGATCTGCACCGACGTGGTACGCCAGATCGTGCTGCGGCAGATCTCCGCCCGCATCGACGCCGCCGACGACCGGCAGGCGCTGATGCGGCGCAGCATCCAGCACCATGAGGAGGTCATCGAGGCCATCAGGGCGGGCGACGGCCCGCTGGCGGCCCGCCTGTCACGCAGGGCGATGTACGACTACTACGCACCTTATGTAAAGGAAAGCGAGACAAGCGCCCTGCGAGCACTCCTGGAGTGATCTGGCCCACAAGGGTGTTATCTTGCCCAGGTGGCGCGCGTGGACCGGGACCGGCTGACTGAGGCTTTTCTGCGCGAGCCGCGCCGATACACCAGTCACCAGGTCGCCGAGATGGCGGGCGTGCCGGTCTATCGCGCGCGGCGCTTTTGGCGTGCCCTCGGGTTCCCCAACGTGCCCGACGACGCGATCGAGTTCACCGATTCCGACGTCGAGGCGCTCAAGACGCTGCTGGGCATGGTCACCTCCGGCGTCTACGACGAGGAGCATGTGCTGCTGACGGCCCGCGCGCTCGGCCAGGCCACGGCTCGGCTCGCCGAGTCCCAGGCCGAGCTGGGCGCGGAGGCGCTGGACCGGGCGGGCGTGCCGCTGGCCGAGCGGCCCAGGGCGTGGCGGCGGCGGGCCGAGCGGGTGGTGCCCGACCTCGCGCGCCTGCTCGTCTACGCCTGGCAGCGCCAGCTCGCCGCCGCCGCGGGGCGCATCGCCGAGCAGGACATGAGCGCCGTACGCCTGGCGGTCGGCTTCGCCGACCTGGTGGCCTTCACCCGGCTGAGCCGGCAGATCACCGCCGCCGAGCTGGCGAAACTCATCGACAGGTTCGAGGGGCGCTCGGCCGACATCGTGACGTCCACCGGCGGCCGGGTGGTCAAGACGCTGGGCGACTCGGTGCTGTTCGTCTCCGAGAAGGCGCACGTCGCGGCCGAGATCGCGCTGAAGCTGGTGGAGACGCACGCGCGCGGCCGCGACATGCCCGAGCTGCGGGTGGGCCTGGCGTCGGGGCCGGTCATCTGGCGCATGGGCGACGTGTTCGGCACCACCGTCAACCTCGCCAGCAGGCTGACCGCGCTGGCGCTGCCCGGCAGCATCCTCGCCGACCCGCAGGTCGCCGAGGAGCTGGAGGGCGATCGCGCGTTCCGGCTGCGCGAGGTGAACCGGCTGTCGGTGCGCGGGCTCGGCGAGCTGGCCCCGTACACCGTGCTGCGCGCCGAATCCACCTGAGCCGTCCGCGCCTCAGGCCGCGCCGACTCCACGTGAGCCCTCCACGCCTCCAGGTGGCCCGCGCCGACTCCACATGAGCCCTCCACGCCTCCGGGCGGCCCGCGCAGAACTCACCTGAGCCGTCCGCGTTTCCCGGGCAACCCGGGTCGGCGGACGATGCGTCTGTACCGGCGACCGGCAAGGGCGGCGGAAGGCATATCAAGGTGGCAGACAGGGCGATATTCGATGATTTCGTGGCATCACGCACGGATCGGCTGTTACGTACCGCGTACCTGCTGACCCGGGACTGGGGCGTCGCCGAGGACCTGCTGCAGGAGTCGCTGGCCAAGGCGTGGTTCGCCTGGCCGGGCATCGACGAGCCCGAGGCGTACGTGCGCAAGGTGCTGGTGACCACGTACACCTCCTGGTGGCGGCGGCGCTGGCGCAGGGAGCTGCCCAGCGACGCCCTGCCCGAACAGCCCGTCGAGGACCGGGGCGACTCAGGGCGCGAGGAGGTGTGGCGGGCGGTGGGCCGCCTGCCCGCCAGGCAGCGCGCGGTGATCGTGCTGCGCTTCTACGAGGACCTGCCGGTGAGCGAGGTGGCCAGGCTGCTGGGCTGCGGTGAGGGCACGGTCAAGAGCCAGACCGCCAAGGCCCTGGCCAAGCTGCGCGTGGACGAGTCGATCATGAAGGAGTCATACCGATGAGCGTGGAGGATCTCCGTGACGTCCTGCGCGAGCGGGCGGAGGGTCCGGCGCCGGCGAACCCCTACCGGTCCGAGCAGGTCCGCGAGCGGGTGCGGCGGGTCAGGCGGCGGCGCACGGTCGCCACGGTGACGTTGGCGGGGGCCGCGACCGCGGTGACCGTGCTCGCCTCGGTGGCGGTCACGGGCGCGCTCCAGCCGGGCGGGCGGGACGCGGCGTCCGTGCCGCGGGTCGACGACGGCGGGGCTGAGCTGCCCGCGTACTACGTCTCGCCCGACGGCACGGCGTACCGGCGGCTGGAGGAGGCCACGGTGGACGCCCGGGGCGAGAAGACGACGATCACGGTCACGAGCACCGGGCGTCCTTTGGAGGCGGCCGTCATGTGCGGCAGGGATCCGTTCGCGATCGCCCCTGAGGTGCTCGTGAACGGGCGGCCGGTGGAGTCGCCCGGAATCGCCTGCGCGGGCCCCGGCATGCAGCTGCGCCCCCTGGAGGTGCCCGCGGGCGCCGGAGAGGTGACGGTCACCTTCGACACGACCGGTCCCGCCTGCGTGCGCAGGACGGAGCACGGGCCGTGCACGCCCGAGCGGCCGCGCGGGGGCCGCTGGAAGGTGGCGGTCTACGACTGGACGCCGCCGGAGCGCCCCGTCAAGCCGCGCCCCGTCACACTGCCCGACCGCCTCGACGGCGCGAAGCGGATCAAGGGGTTCACCGGCACGTGGCCGGGCGACGGGTCCTACGAGACCACGGTCACCGCTCCCGGCCGCTACACCATCGAGCGGGACTGCTCGGGCGACCTGGGCGATCGGCTGTGGTTCAAGTACTGGATCGACGGCGTCGAGTCGCCCTCCCTCACCGGGTGCGGTGCGCGCTCGCTGGGCGCGGACGCGTTCACCGTGCGCAAGGGGCAGAAGGTGAAGGTCCGGGTGCGGGTGGGGCTGTGGGGAGCCGCCACCAACCGGCCGGTGGCATGGGCGGTCGCGCTCTACCGGAAGTGAGGCCGTACGGTGGTGCACCGTACGGTGATCGCGAAACGGAAAGGGGGCGGGCCGATGGTCCGGCGCGCCGCGATGGAGGGCGAGCCGCTCGGCGACGAGGCGCTGCTCGGCCTGGAGGCCCGCTACGGCCACTTCACCGCCATGCAGGTCGCCGGCCGCCGGGTGCGCGGCCTGGAGCTGCACTTCGACCGTCTCGAGCAGGCCGGGAAGGAGCTGTTCGGCGCCGGTCCCGGCCGCGAGGTGGTGCTGGCCACGATCCGGGCGGCGCTGGGCGACGCGCAGGACGCGAGCGTACGGGTCCACGAGGTCGAGGTGGCGGGCAGGCCGCGGGTCATCGCCACGACGGCCCCGCCGCATCCGCCGCTGCCCGGCCCGCTGCGCGTCACCCCGGTCGTCTACCAGCGCTACCTGGCGCACATCAAGCAGGCGTCGGGCTTCCAGCAGCCGCACATCCTGCGTACGGTGAACCGTGCCGGCTTCGACGAGGCGCTGCTGACCACCGAGGACGGCCTGATCAGCGAGGGCGCGATCACGAACCTGGGCGGCTTCGCCGGCGGCCGGCTGATCTGGCCGGACGCGCCGAAGCTGCACGGCATCACCATGCGGCTGCTTGAGCGGATGGAGGTGCCGCAGGAGCGCCGCCCGCTGCGGGTGCCCGACCTGGCGGACTTCGACCTGGTGTTCCTGTGCAACTCGTGGGGCGTGATGCCGGTCGGCGAGGTGGACGGCACGAAGCTGCGCCTGGACGCCGGGCTCGCCGAGCGGGTGCTGGCCTACTACGAGGGCGTCCCGGGCGACCCGGTGGATTGATCCGGGAGCCGGGGGCGTTGCACTGGGACGTGACCGGCTCGTTGTACTCGATCCTTGACCGCTCGCTCGTCCGCCGGGGCTCCACGCCCGCCGAGGCGCTGCGCGAGACCGTGCGCTTCGCCCGGCAGGCCGAGGACCTGGGCTATCACCGGTTCTGGGTGTCGGAGCACCACAGCGTGCCCGGCGTGGCGGGCTCGGCGCCGACCGTACTGGCGGCGGCCGTGGCCGCGGCGACCTCCCGCATCCGGGTGGGCACCGGCGGCGTGATGCTGCCCAACCACCGGCCGCTGGTGGTGGCCGAGCAGTTCGGCGTGCTGGAGTCGCTGTATCCCGGCCGGGTGGACATGGGGCTGGGGCGCTCCGTGGGGTTCACCGGCGGCATCCGCAGGGCGCTCGGGCATGGCAAGGACGACGCCGACCGCTTCGGCGAGCAGCTCGACGAACTGCTCGGCTTCTTCACCGGCGGCCAGACCGCCTATCCCGGCGTGCACGCGCTGCCCGCCGAGGGGCTGCGGCCGCAGGTGTTCGTGCTGGCCATGGGGGCGGGCGCGGAGATCGCGGCCGCGCACGGGCTGCCCATGGTGATCGGGGCGGGCTCGCGGATGCTGGACGCGGTGGCCCGCTACCGTGCCGGGTTCCGGCCGTCGGCGTGGGCGGCGCGGCCGTACGTGATGATCGCGGTGAACGTGGCGGTCGGCGCGACCACGGAGGAGGCGGCGCTGCTGCAGCTCCCCGAGGCGTGGGCGACCGCGCGATCGCGCACCAGCGGCTCGTTCCCGCCGCTCATCCCGGCCGAGGAGATCGCCGCGATGGAGATGACCGAGCGGGAGCGCTCCTACCTGGAGCAGTCGCTGAAGGGGCAGATCCACGGCACCGAGCGTGAGGTCGCGGTCGCGCTGGGCTCACTGGTGCAGGCGAGCGGCGCGGACGAGGTGCTGATCACCATGAACACCTACGATCTGGACCGGAGACTCGACTCCTACCGGCGGCTCGCGGCGCTGTTCACGGGTTAGGATCGCCCGAACATCGCTCTGCGACTGAAGGGTGCCCCCATATGACCCGTCAGCACACCATCGGTGACCTCCTGCGGCGCTCGGCCGCCCGCCATCCCGCCAAGACCGCGATCGTCTTCGGCGATCTGCGCCAGAGTTACGCCGACCTGGACCTCATGGTGAACAGGACGGCCAACGCGCTGGCCGCGCGCGGGGTGCGCAAGGGCGACAGGTTCGCCGTCTTCAGCCACAACAACCACGCCTTCGTCGTCGCCTACTTCGCCCTGGCGCGGCTGGGCGCGATCTCCGTGCCGGTCAACTTCATGCTGGGGGCCGAGGAGGTGGCGTACATCCTCGAACACTCCGGCGCGACCGGGATCCTGGCCGAGGAGGCGCTGCTGCCGGTCGCGCGGGAGGCCGTGAACGAGCGGGTGACCGTACGCGGGGTCATCGGGGCCGAGCAGGACGGGTGGGAACCGTTCAGCGCCTGGTCGTCCCACGACGACGACTCCGAGCCCGCCGTGGAGATCGCCGACGACGACCCGATCCAGATCATGTACACCAGCGGCACCGAGTCCCGCCCCAAGGGCGCCGTGCTGTCCAGCAGGAGCCTCATCTCCCAGTACGTCACCTGCATGGTGGACGGCGAGATGAGCCACGACGACGTCGAGGTGCACGCCCTGCCCCTCTACCACTGCGCGCAGCTCCACTGCTTCCTGACGCCCGGCATCTACCTGGGCGCCACCAACATCGTGCTGCCCGGCGCGAGCCCCGCGGTCATCCTGGCCACGATCGAGGGCGAGCGCGCGACCAAGCTGTTCTGCCCGCCCACGGTGTGGATCTCGCTGCTGCGCCACCCCGACTTCGACCGCCGCGACCTGTCCTCGCTGCGCAAGGGCTACTACGGCGCCTCGATCATGCCGGTCGAGGTGCTGAAGGAGATCGCCGCGCGGCTGCCGGACGTGCGGCTGTTCAACTTCTACGGGCAGACGGAGATGGCTCCGGTGGCGACCATCCTGCGCCCCGAGGAGCAGCTGACCCGCCTCGGCTCGGCCGGGCGGCCGGCGCTGAACGTCGAGACCAGGATCGTCGACGACGCCGACCGGCCGGTGCCGCCCGGCACGGTGGGCGAGATCGTGCACCGCAGCCCGCACGCCATGCTCGGCTACTGGAACGACCCGGACAAGACCGCCGAGGCGTTCCGCGGCGGCTGGTTCCACAGCGGCGACCTCGGGGTCATGGACGCCGACGGCTACCTGTCGGTGGTCGACAGGAAGAAGGACATGATCAAGACGGGCGGCGAGAACGTCGCCAGCCGCGAGGTCGAGGAGGCCATCTACCAGCATCCGGCGGTGGCCGAGGCGGCCGTGTTCGGGGTGCCCGACGAGAAGTGGATCGAGGCGGTGACGGCCGCGGTGGTGCTGCGGCAGGGCTCTGAGCTGACCGCCGGCGAGCTGATCGGGTTCCTGCGGGGGCGGCTCGCGCCGTTCAAGACGCCCAAGCGGGTGGTGTTCGTGGACGCGCTGCCGAAGAACGCCTCCGGCAAGGTGCTCAAGCGGGAGCTGCGCGACGCCATGGCATAGACGCCCGCGATTGCGGAAATATCGCGACCCATGTGGCTTTGACCAGGCGTTGCCCGCTCGGTTCCCGGGAATCTCCATCCGGCGACGACTTCACCTCAAGTCCCGGACCGACCGGCCGTGGAGGTCCCGACCGAGAGAGGCCGCATGCCGAGTCTGCCTGACCGCCTGCACCGCACGTTCTTCCGCGCCCTGTCCCTGCTCTCCCCCAAGGGACAGGGCCTCGTCCTGCGCGGCTACTTCGAGTGGCGGCACCGGACGCCCGACCCGTGGAGGCTGGCGACCGACGGCTACGAGCAGCAGAAGTACCGGGTGACGCTCACGCACCTGCCGCCCAGGCCGTACCGGCGCATCATCGAGGTGGGCTGCGCCGAGGGCGTGTTCACCGGGACGCTCGCCGCAGCGTACCCCGACGCGGAGATCACCGGGGTGGACGTCTCCGAACGGGCGCTGGCCCGCGCCCGGGCGCGCGTGCCGGAGGGCGGGCGGGTCCGCTTCATCCAGGCCGACATCCTCACCCACCGCCCCGAGCCCCGCTACGACCTGGTGTTCTGCTCCGAGACCCTGTACTACCTGGGCCGCCACGAACGGCTGCGCCGCGCGTCCGAGCAGCTCAGCGCGCTGCTCGCGCCGGACGGGGTGCTGGTGGCGGTGCATCCGTGGCCGGAGGCGAACCGGCTGCACGGGTATCTGGACGTCTGCGGCACGCTGACCCGGCTCAGCGAGGAGGTCTACGCGGCACCGCCCCGGCCGTTCGCCGTCACCGTCTGGTCGCGCGGACCCGGCTGATCGTCTCCGGGGAGCCGCTCCACCTCCTGATCGCCCGGACCCGGCTGATCGCCTTCAGGCCGCCTGACGGCTGTCCGGTCACGCGCGCCTGGCCGATCCCCCGCAGGCCGCCTGTCGAGCGCCTGCACCCACTTCACCGCGACCGCCGCGACCTGGATCAGCTCCCTGCGCAGCCGCTGCGGATCCTCCTCGGCGAACGCCTCCATCACCTCCTCGGCCAGGATGTGCCGCCACGTCAGCCCGCCGGCCCGCGCCGCCGTCTCCGTCTCATCGCGTGCCGCATCGGCCGCCGCCACCGTGCCATGACCGCCGGTCCCGTCGGGCAGCACCTGCATGCCCCACCGCTCGTCCTGCGCCACTCGCTCGTCCCGCACCTCCGCGAGCACCCGCGCCAGCGACCCCGGCACTCCCGCGTCCCCGTCCTGCTGTCCCATGCGCCCCAGTCTCCCGCAGCTCTGCCCCGCACACGCGCGGCCTCCGGCCGTCCTCAGCCGCACAGGCCCCGCCTCCCCCAGCACTCACTCACCCGCACCCGGTGTGGGCGTCCTGGGCGGGCGGAAGCCAGGGGTATGCAGCGGAAGGGCGGACAGGGCGTGGTCGCGGAAGGCGCGGGCGGCCGGGGTGAGGCCGTCGCCGGCGCGCCAGCTCATGCCGATGGTCCGGAACAGCGGCGGCGACAGGGGGATCTCGATGACGCCCCCGGCGGGCGGCTGGTCGGCGTGCGGCAGTACGGCGACGCCGAGCCCGGCGGCCACCAGCCCGCGTACGGTCTCCGACTCCTGCCCCTCGAACGCGATGCGCGGCTCGAACCCGGCCGCGGCGCACAGGTCGTCGGTGATCTGCCGCAGCCCGTATCCGGGTTCGAGCGTCACCAGCTCCTCCCCCGCCAGCTCGGCCGCCCGCACCCGCTTCCTGGCGGCCAGGCGGTGCGTGGGCGGCACCGACAGCACCAGCTCCTGGTCGGCGATCGGATGGCTGACGAGGTCGGGGTCGTCGAGCGGCATGGGGGCGACGAACACCAGGTCGATCTCGCCGTCGCGGAGCGCCCGCAGCATGTCCTGGCGCGAGCCCTGCGCCAGGCTGAAGCGTACGCCGGGGTTGCGCTCGCGGAACGCGCCGATGAGCGAGGGCACCAGCGTACGGCCGAGCAGGTGCAGGAACCCGAGGACGATACGGCCGGTGGCGGGGTCGATCTCCTCGCGGACCTCACGGACGGCGGCGGTCACGGCGGTCAGGGCGCGGCTTGATGCGGCGGCCAGCGTACGCCCCGCCCGGGTGAGGCGGATGCCACGGCCCGACGGGAGCGTGAGCGGGGCGCCGACCAGTTCGCCGAGCGCGGCCAGGCGGCGGCTCGCGGTGGGCTGGGGGATGCCGAGGAGCTCGGCGGCGCGGGTCACGTGGCCGGTCTCGCCGACGGCGGCCAGCAGGGCGAGCGACGGGGCGAGCCGGGCGGCCAACCTGTCGTCGGATTCATACGTCACAGCATGAATTATCGGCTATCTACGTATTGGACGTATTGTTCCCGCCGACCTAGCGTGCTCAGCGTGGCGGTTTTGCGTGGTTCCTCCCCTGATGACACCCGGCGGGTCAGCGCGGCCGTCGCCGCGGCGGGCCTGTCGTCCTTCGCCCTGCTGTACTCGCCGCAACCGGTGCTGCCCCAGCTTGCGGCCGCGTACGGGCTGGATCCCGGCAGCGCGTCCCTCGCGGTCGGCGTGGCCACCGGGTCGCTCGCCGTCGCGGTGCTGCCGCTGGCCTGGCTGGCAGGCCGCGTGGGGCGGCGGCGGGTCATCCTGTGGGCGGTGCTGGTGCCGGCGCTGCTCGGGCTGCTGCTGCCGCTCGCGCCGTCGTTCCCTGTGCTGCTGGTGCTGCGGGCGGCGCAGGGGGTGGCGATCGCCGGGTTCGCCGGAGTGGCGGCGGCCTACCTGGCCGACCAGCTCGGCACGAGCCGGCTGGCGGGCGCGGTCGGCGCGATGATCGCGGGCAACTCCGTGGGCGGCATGCTGGGACGGCTGGGCGCGGGCTTCGCCGCCGGACCGCTGGGCTGGCAGGGTTCGCAGTTCGCCGTCGCAGCAGTGGCTCTGATTTGCGCGGGGTTCGCCGCCGCCACCCTGCCCGATGGAAGCGCGACCGAGACGACCAAGACCGGGAACGGGGCGAGAGCCAGGGCCGGCACCGAGGCCGAAGCCGGAACCGCGGCTGGGCCTGAGGCTGCGGGGCGCACGTGGGCGGTGCTGGGGGTGCCCGTCGCGGTCGGAGGGCTGGCCATGGGGGCGTTCGTGGCCGTCTACAACGCGGCCGGGTTCCGGCTGGCCGCGCCGCCCATCTCGCTCAGCCCGGCCGCCGCATCGCTGGTGTTCTTGTCGTACGCGATGGGCACGATGTCCTCGGCCGCCGCCGGACGGCTGACGGCCCGCCTGGGCAGGACGGCCGCGCTGGTGGCCGCCCTGGGCGTGACGGCGGCGGGCTCGGTGCTGACCGCCCACTCCTCACTAGCCGTCATCGTCACCGGTTTCGCGGTCCTGACGGCCGGGTTCTTCGCGGCGCACGCCATCGCCAACGCCTGGGTCACCGCCGACGCTCCCCCGCGCGCCCGTGGCCGCGCCGCCGGCATCTACACCCTCTGCTACTACCTGGGCAGCGGCGCGGGCGGCACTGCGGGCGCCATCGTGTACGGGCACGCGGGCTGGCCTTGGCTGATCGCCATGACGTGCGGCTGGCTCCTGCTCGCCGCCCTCCTCGTACTCACCGCCCGCCGCGCAAGCCCGCCCCGCAGGGTCGTCGAAAAGGCCGCCCCAGCCGTCAAAACCGGCCAGGACGCCTGAGACGCGCTTGCGGCCCGCACCGCCCGAGACCAGGCCCGCTCCCCAGGAGTGCCGCGACACCTGAGAGCGGGGCCGTCAGGACCGGCCGCGGCCTTTAGGCGCGGCCTTCCCGTGTCCTGCGCCCGGCGCGGCGAGCGAGTGCGCCAGCGCGTCGCTGAGCCAGGTGATCGTGTGGCCGACCGTCACGGAGGTGCCGCTGACCTCGCCCACCAGCCGCCAGTAGCGGCGCACGCGGGGGTCGTGGTCGGCCGCGAGGACGCCGAGCAGTTCGCGCCGGAACTCCGGGGTGTCGGCGCGGCGGCGTACACCGGCGTGGGCGGCCACGAACCGGTCGAGCTCCGGCCCCGCCCCGGGTGGCTCGCCCGCCACGACCAGCGGCTGTGCCAGGGCGACGGCCTCGGCGACGCCGTGCATCAGCTCGTTCTCGTCGGTGATGGCGCGGGCGTTCTCCCGTGCCCTCGCGCGCAGGACGCGCGTCAGCGAGCGATCGCCGACGAGGGCGACGAGTTCGGCGTACGCGACGACCTGTGCAGGAGCCGGATCGGCCGGAGGCGGCGGGGCGGCCATGGCGGCGAACGAGCGGAACAGCTCGTCGGAGACCGGCAGGACCATTTGCAGCCGCCAGAAAGCGACCAGCCGCTCGCGCGCGGCCTCGGCGTCCTCGACGGCGGCCAGCAGGGCGAGCCTGGCCGCCTGCTCGGCGGCGGGCCCGGCCTCCTCGATGGCCCGCAGCCGGGCGCGTCGCCAGGCCAGCTCGCGCAGCCGTACGTCGAGGGCGGCGCGCTCGTCCGCCACCGCCCGCGCCAGCGTGGTCTCGCCCTCCAGTACCGCGCCGATCGCGCTCAGCCCGAGCCCGAGCCCGCGCAGCCGCCTGACCAGGGTGAGCCGCTCGACGGCCGCCCGGTCGAACCTGCGGTGGCCGCCCGCGCTGCGCACGGACGCGATCACGCCCTCGTCGCAGTAGAAGCGGATGGTCCGCACGGGCACGCCGGTGAGCCTGGCCAGGTCGCCGATGGCGAGCGTCTCGTCGCGAAACGGCACTTGAACCTCCACCCGGGTGGAGTTCCTACGCTACCGGCGATCTCGGCCAACGAAGCGAGGAGTGGGTGGAGACCATGACGACCCTGGAGCCGGACCGGCTGGTGGAAGGGCTGCGGGAGCAGACGGCGGCGTTCGGCCGCGCCGTCGCGGGCGGCGACCCGGAGGCGAAGGTGCCGGCCTGCCCGCAGTGGCGGCTGCGCGACCTGGTCGGACACGTGGGACAGGCCACCCGCTGGGCGGCCGGCCTGATCCGCGCGGCGAGCACACCGCCGCCCCTCTCCCACCCTGCAGACTGTCTGCCGGACAGTGGGCAGGCCCGCGCGGCCAGCGCATCGCCGCCTCTCCCCGACCCACTCGATGACCCACCGAGCAACGGGCAGGCCCGGGCGACGCGTGCGCCGCTGCCCGTCCCCGATCCGCATGACGGCCTGCCGGGCTCGCCCGCCGCGTGGGGTGCGTGGCTGCGGGACGGGGCAGAGGAGCTGATCGCGGCCGTACGGTCGGCGGCGCCGGACGCGCCCGTCTGGTCGTTCGCGGGTGCGGTGCCGCCTGCCTTCTGGCTGCGCCGGATGTTCTGCGAGACCGCCGTACATCATCACGACGCGGCGACCACCACGGGCGTGGCCTACGCGATCGCCGACGACCTGGCCGCCGACGTGATCACCGAGGCCCTGGAGCTCGTGACGGCGCCGGGGGTGGAGGCGTTCAAGCCGGAGCTGGCCGCGCTGCGCGGCCGGGGCGAGCGGCTGGCGGTGCGGGCGGACGGCATGCCCGGCTGGCTGATCACCAGGACGCCCGGCGGGCCCCGGTGGGAGCGGTCCGATACGGAGGCCGACGTGGTGGTGTCGGGTCCGGTGGCCGAGTGCATGCTGGTGCTCGCGCGGCGGGTGCCGCCTCGCCGGGTGGGCGGTGACCTGGCGCTGCTGCGGCACTGGCTCGGCCACACCGCGTTCTGAGCGCTGTTGCGGGCAGCCCTCTGAGCCCGATGGTCAGGCCGATGAGATGCCCCGTCGCCGCCACGCCGGTCCGGGCGCTGGATCGAGGTCAGGCGTCGAGGTAGCGCAGGATCGCCAGCACGCGGCGGCTGTAGCCGGGGTCGCGGGGCAGGTCGAGCTTCTCCATGATGGCGTTGACGTGCTTCTCCACGGTGCTGAGCGAGACGTGCAGGCGTTCGGCGATGGCGGCGTTGACGAAGCCCTCGGCGAGCAGGCGCAGCACCTCGCTCTCGCGGGGGCTGAGCGTGCTCAGCGGGTCCGTACGGGCGGCGCGGGCCATCAGCCGGCGCACCACCTCGGGGTCGAGTACGGTGCCGCCGGCGCGGACGCGTTCGAGCGAGTCGAGGAACTCGGCCACCTCCGAGACCCGGTCCTTCAGCAGGTAGCCGAGCCCTTCCGCGGGACCGGCCAGGAGGCGGGCGGCGTAGTGCTGCTCGACGTACTGGGACAGGACGAGCGCCCCGACCTCCGGCAGCCGCTCGCGGATCTCCAGGGCCGCCCGCAGGCCGTCGTCCTTGTGCCCCGGCGGCATGCGCACGTCGATGACCGCCACCTCGGGCCGGTGACGCTCGACGGCGCCGAGCAGCGCGGGCGCGTCGCCGACGGCGGCCACCACCTCGTGGCCCGCGTCGTCGAGCAGCCGGGTCAGGCCCTCGCGCAGCAGCACGGAGTCGTCGGCGAGTATCACGCGCACGGCGGCGCCTTCGGCAGCGTGGCGCGCAGGCCCAGCTCGTCGAGCGCGGTCGGGTAGACGCGCCAGGCGACGCTGCGCAGCTCGTCGAGGAGGCGACGCGACTCGGTGTACGCCTGGGCGACCAGCTCGGCCATGCGGTCGTGGTCGCGGGCGTGCCGGGCGCGGCCGAGCAGCATGGCCAGGGCGACGCCGCGCTGCTGCACGCCGTCGTGCAGGTCCCGCTCGATCCGGCGGCGCTCATCGTCCACTGCCTCGACGATGCCGGAACGGGTGGCGGTCAGCTCGGCGATGCGGGCCCGCATCAGCTCCTGGGGTCCTGGGCCCAGGAAGTACGTGGCCAGGCGGCGTTCGAGCGCGGCCATGGCCAGGAGCAGCAGGATGGACACCGCGAGCAGCACCGCGCCGCCGCCTGCGACCGGACCAGACGCCCCAGCACCGGACACGGCTCCCGTCTCGGCTCCGGGCGCGGGTTCCCTCCCGGAGCCGGCACCGGGCGCAGGTTCCCTCCCACAGCCGGCGCCGGACGCGGGAGGGGTCACGCGTCGCGCCGGTGCAGGACGGTCAGGCCCGCCGCCATGGCCGCCGCCGTCCAGGCGAGCAGCCAGGCCAGCCCTTCCCCCGCCGAGTACGGGATCGGCCCTCCGGTCAGGTCGTCGGCGCTGTCCATGAACGCCAGCTCGGCGAACATCGGCATGCGCAGGGACGCCTCGACCGCGAGCCCGGTGCCGGTCATGCTGAGCAGCAGCGGCAGCCCCATGAGCAGCATGAACACCACGGAGAGCGTGCCCGCCGCGCTGCGCATCGCGACACCGACGCCCACGGTCATGACGCCGACGAGCGCGAAGTAGACGCCCGTGCGGAGCAGGTCGAGCGCGACCTCGCCGGGCGGCAGCACGACGAGGTGCCCGAACGCGTCGAGCGACAGCAACGAGGTGGCCGACACCACGGCCTCGCTGGCCGGGATGCGCACTGCGCCGCCCTCGCGTACGGCGTCGGTGGCGTTCGCGCCGGCCAGCGTGGCGGCGGCGAGGACGCCGAGCACGACCGCGCAGGCCAGGCACCACCAGGTGGACCTGACCGACCACGCCTTCACCCATTCCGCGGCGACGGCCTGCGGCAGGGCCCGCGTCACGACGCGCGCCGGCGTCGAAGGTGCGATCCGGCTCATACGCCCGCTCCGTACTCGACGCTGCCGGAGGTCAGCTCCTGGTAGACCTGCTCGAGTGAGGCATGCCTGGTACGCAGCTCGTGCAGGCGGACACCGGCCTCGTACGCGAGGTCGCCGACGCGTTCGACGGTGGCGCCGGTGACCTCCAGCTCGTTCTCCCCGAGGCGCTCGACGGCGAGCCCGGCCGCGCGCAGCCGGTCGGCGAGGTCCCCGGCGTTCCCACCCGCCGCACCGGGATGCCGTTGCTGCGGGCCAGCGCCGTCAGGTGGGCGTGCCCGCTGCGGCCCGGGTGCACGGCGCGCGCGTCGAGCAGCGCCCCGACCGTGCGCAGCGGGTTTTCCATGCGGTGATACGGCAGGCCGCAGACGAGCGCGGTGCCCGCGGTGGGCCGGTCGAGGCCGAGCACCAGGCGCATGGTGGTGGATTTGCCCGCGCCGTTCGGGCCGAGGAAGCCCGTCACCTTGCCCGGCCGCAGCTCCAGCGTCAGATCGTCCACGGCGAGGCGGTCGCCGTAGCGTTTGGTCAAGCCCTGCAAACTGATCACGGCGCTCACGCTAGGAGTGGAGGACGGCGCGGACCATGGGGGCGATCCGCCGACCTCGATGGCGGAAAACCGTAAACGGCGGCGGACCCGGCCTTTCCAAGCGGTGCCGAGCCCGGCCCTCCGGTCTTCCCGAGCGGAGACGGGTCAGGGTGAGCGGACCGCGCCCATCCAGTCCGGGACCTCGTTCAGCAGCGCCTCCAGCTCCTCTAACAGCGCCTCCCCGACCACGCCGCCGGCCCTGGAGATCTCCTCGGCGCGCCGGCACAGCTCGGCCTCCCTGGTGGCGCCGACCGTGGCGCAGGCGCCCTTGAGGCGGTGCGCGAGCGCCGCCGCCTGCGGCCGGTCACCGTCGCGTACGGCCTGGCGCAGCTCCTCGAACGTGCGCGGCGCGGTCGCCAGGTAGGCCCGTGCCACGTCGGCGAGCGCCTCGGCGGAGAGCCCGGCCAGCTCGGGCGGCAGCCCGGCGGAGGCGGTCCACTCGGGGATCCTGGCCAGCACGCGCGCCCAGTCGACGGGCTTGGCGAGGTGGTCGTCCATGCCGGCCTCCAGGCAGCGGATGCGGTCGTCCGGCATGGCGGCGGCGGTCATGGCGATGATCGGGGTGTGGGACTCCTCGCGGCTCCTGATCTCCTCGGTGGCGGCGAGCCCGTCGAGCACGGGCAGCTGGCAGTCCATGAAGACCAGGTCGTAGTCGCCGGCGAGCACGGCGCGCACCGCCTGCTCGCCGTCGTCCACGGTCTCGACCTCGTGCCCGGCCTGGCTGAGGACGAGCATGGCGACCTGGCGGCTGACCTCGTCGTCCTCGGCGACGAGGATGCGCGCGCCGCCGGTCGGCCCGCCGCCGGAAGCGCCGGACCCGCCGGAGGCGCCGCCGGGGTTCTCGGCGGTGCCGAGGGCGTTCTCCACGGCGGCGAGCAGGCGGCGGCGGCTGAGCGGCCGGGTGATCGACTGGACGGCCCGCTCGCCCGCGGGCGCCGGCCAGGCGACGCCCGAGCGGCCGGGGGTGACGACCACGATGACGCTGGTGGCCTGGAGCAGCGGATCGACGAGGATGGCGTGGGCCAGCGAGCGCGGCACGTCGGAGGACTCGCCGTTGTACGGTCCGGCGCTGAGGTCGAGTGCGACGACGGCCAGCTCGTACGGCTCCCCGCTGCCCGCGGCGGCCCGCAGCATGCGCAGGGCGGACTCGACGTCCCTGGTCTCCTCCACGTCGGCGCCCGCCTGGGCGAGGAAGCGGGCGGCCAGCGCGCGGTCCTCGGGCCGCTGGTCGGCGACGAGGGCGCGCCGTCCCTCCAGGGCGGCGGCGCCGGGCTCCGACCAGTCGAGCACGTCCATCGGCAGCGTCGCCCAGAACCGGCTGCCGACGCCCTCCACGCTGTCCAGCCCGATGCGCCCGCCCATCAGCTCGACGAGCTGCCGGCTGATGGCCAGGCCGAGGCCGCTGCCGCCGGTCCTGCGGGTGATCGGGGTGTCCACCTGGCGGAAGACGCCGAACACCTTCTCGCGGTCCTGCGGGCCGACGCCGATGCCGGTGTCGGCCACGGCGAACCTGAGCACCACGCGGTCCTGTCCAGGCTCGCCTTCGTCGAGCGTGACGTGCAGGTCGACGCCGCCTTGGACGGTGAACTTGAGGGCGTTGCCGACGAGGTTCGTCAGCACCTGGCGCAGCCGGGCGGGGTCGCCCACGACCTGTCTGGGGACGTTCTCGTCGAGCCGGAGCGTGAGCCACAGGCCCTGCTCGTAGGCGTGCGGCGCGAACGGCGCCACGACCTCGTCGCACAGGCGCGGCAGGTCGAACGGCACGGCCTCCACCTGGAGGTGGCCCGCCTCGATGCGCGACAGGTCGAGGAAGTCGTCGAGCAGGCGCAGCACGTTCTGTGCGGCCTCCTGGGCGGTGGTGGCGTAGTAGCGCTGCTCGTCGTCCAGGCGGGTGTTCATGAGCAGCGAGTTCATGCCGAGCACGCCGTTGATGGGGGTGCGGATCTCGTGGCTGATCTTGGCGACGAACTCGGACTTCGCGTTGGACGCGTCGAGCGCCTCGTCGCGGGCGGCGGCCAGCTCGGCGGCGTACCTGGCGAGCGTGGCCTGGGCGCGGCGGCGGCCGCGGGTGCTGTGGATCTGCAGGCCGAGGCCGATGAGGATGAGCAGGGCGAGCAGGGCGGCGACGGTGAGCACGTTCGTGCGCACCCGTTCGGCGGAGGCCAGCGCCTCGGCGGCGAGCACCTCGGCGGTGACCGTCCAGCCGATGCTCGGGATGGGCTCGGACGCCGACAGCACGACGCCGTCGATGCCCTTGTACTCGCCGCTCCACGCCTGCCCGTTGAGCGCGTTGTCCACGCGCGGGTCCTCGCGCAGGGAGGTCAGGGCGTTGATCTTCTTGCTGGGGTCGTCGGCGACGAGCACGCCGGCCTTGTCGGTGATGAGCAGCCGGATGTCCTGCGCGTCGGCGGCCTTCTCGGCGAACTGCTGGATCGCGTCGAGGCTGTAGACGACGGCGAGCATGCCGACCATGCCCACGCCGTCGGCGGAGGGGATGGGCGCGGCCACGGCGACGGCTCTGGAGACGTCGCGCATGGTCGGCGTGTACGCCTGCGAGACGTAGGCGGCCCGCTGGTCGCGCACGGCGCGGTACCAGTCGGTGCTGGCGGTGTCCTGGGGCAGCACGACGGGCGGCTCGACGCCGATCGTCTGCCCCTCCGGCGAGATCATGACGACGCCGCTGACGCCGTCGCGCATGCGCTTCAGCTCGGCCAGCCAGCCGGCCAATGTGCCGGGCTCGGTCCTCTTGACGGCCTGGCGTACCTCGGGCCGCTGGGCGAAGGCGGTGACGAGCTGCTTGAGCGAGTCCATCTGCTGTTCGACCACGACCCGGCTGACCGAGGCCGTGGTCTTGACGCGGTCGCTCACCTCGTCTCTGACCGCGCCCTCCGACAGCGAGATGCTGGACGAAGTGAGCAGCGCCAGCGGCAGCAGGCCGAGCAACGTCCACAGGGCCGTCACCGCGAGCAACCATCGCACGGGCGTCCGTCCCTCCCCCCTCTCGTTGGGGTACAGAGTAGGAGGGTTCCGGTGTTCGCGCCGGTTCCCGATGAACAGAACGAGCAAAAGTCGATCTTTTTCGGCAAAACCCGCCTAAGCTGCATTGATCGACCAGTTAGACGAGGAGCGTGGCGATGCCTGAGCTCAGGGACATCACCGTACTCATCGTGGACGACGACCCCGTGGTGACCGCCGCACTGCACGCCCAGGTCAACCGGGTACTGGGGTTCAGGGTCGTGGGGATCGCCCATACAGGTCACGCCGCTCTGGCCGCCGCCGCCCGCTTCGCGCCGCGTCTCGTCCTGCTCGATCTTCACCTTCCGGATATGCCCGGCTTAGAGGTGGCTCATCGCCTGCGCAGGCCCGAGCAGCCCCCTGCCGACGTGATCGTCATCTCCGGCCGCAAGGAGTCGGCCACCGTGCGCGCCGCGATCCAGCGCGGCGCGCTCTACTACCTGGTCAAACCCACGCGGGCGGGCACCTTGGAGCAGACCCTGCTGCGGTACGCCGCCACCCTGGAGCAGCTCGAGTCCGGCGACAGCTTCGCCGAGCAGCAGGAGATCGACCGGATCTTCCGCTCGATGCACCTCGACTCCGCCTCCCGGCCCAAGAGCATCTCCCCCGCCACCGAGCAGGCCGTGCTCGACGCCCTGGCGGAGGTCGAGGAGGACGCCTCGGCGCACGAGCTGGCCGGCATGATCGGGGTCAGCCGCGCCACCGCCCGCCGCTACCTGGAGCACCTGGCCGATCGCGGGCTGGTCGAGGGCCGCCCGAGGTACGGACCGACAGGGCGGCCGCAGCACCGGTACCGCGTCCGATGAGGGAGGACCGGTGAAAGGGTTGCGGGCCTTACTCGCGGCGGTGCTCATCTGCCTGGCGCCGGCGGGCTGCGGCGAGCCGGACCCCTTCCCCGAGGACTCGACGATGGCGCGCATCAGGGAGCGCGGCGTGCTCACCGTCGGCATCAAGTTCGACCAGCCGATGTTCGGCTACAAGGACCCGGTGAGCGGGCGCATCACCGGCTTCGACGCGGAGATCGCCAGGCTCATCGCCAAGGACCTGACGGGCAGCGAGCGCAACATCCGCTTCGTGGAGACGGTCTCGCGCGAACGGGAGAACTTCATCACCCAGGGGCTGGTGGACCTGGTGGTGGCGACGTACTCGATCACGCCGGAGCGGGCCAAGGTGGTGTCGTTCACCGACCCGTACTACTACGCCGGGCAGGACCTGCTGGTCAGGGTGGGCGACACGACGATCAACGGCGTCGAGGACCTGAAGGGCAAGACCGTCTGCACGGCCAAGGGCTCCACGTCGGTCGATCGGCTGCGCTCGACCGTGCCCACGGCGCACCTGGAGATCGTGGACGCCTACAGCATCTGCGTGCCCGCGCTGATCTCGGGGCGGGTGGACGTGGTGAGCACCGACGACACGATCCTGCTCGGTCTGCTGGCCCAGCATCCCGACACGCTGCGGCTGGTCGGCAAGCCGTTCGGGCGCGAGCCGTACGGGATCGGCATCCGCAAGGGGGACGCGGTGTTCCGCGACTACCTCAACGGGCTGATCGCGCGCTGGTTGCGCGACGGGCAGTGGGACCGCGCGTTCGTCGCCACGATCGGGGTCACCGGCACCACGTCCGCCTCGTCGCGACCGGCCAACCCCTGAATTAAACGATCAGAAGGATCTAAACGATCATAAGTCGCTTCGCGGCGGGTCCCGCTTCTTACGGTTACGCCAACGCCGACCGAGACAAGGAGCGTGACGCATGAGCCACGCGGACCTGATCGTGCTGGACCGGGTGAACAAGCGCTTCGGTGACCATCACGTGCTCAGGGACGTCAGCCTGACCGTGCGGCAGGGCGAGGTCGTGGTGATCATCGGGCCGTCCGGGGCGGGCAAGTCCACCCTGTGCCGGGCGATCAACCGGCTGGAGACCATCGACTCCGGCACGATCACCCTGGACGGCGTGCCGCTGCCGGCCGAGGGCAAGGCGCTGGCCCGGCTGCGGGCCGAGGTCGGCATGGTGTTCCAGTCGTTCAACCTCTTCGCGCACAAGACCGTCCTGGAGAACGTCGTCCTCGGGCAGGTGCACGTGCTGAAGCGGCCGAAGGACGAGGCCGTGCGCAGGGCCCGCGAACTGCTCGACCGGGTCGGCATCGGCGGCCAGGCGGACAAGTACCCGGCGCAGCTGTCCGGCGGGCAGCAGCAGCGGGTCGCCATCGCCAGGGCGCTGGCCATGGACCCGAAGGCGATCCTGTTCGACGAGCCCACTTCGGCCCTCGACCCGGAGATGGTCAACGAGGTGCTGGAGGTCATGACGGCGCTGGCCCGCGAGGGCATGACCATGGTCGTCGTCACCCACGAGATGGGCTTCGCCCGCCGCGCCGCCGACCGGGTCGTGTTCATGGCGGACGGCCAGATCGTCGAGCAGGACACCCCCGCCGCCTTCTTCGGCGCGCCGAGCAGCGACCGCGCCCAGAACTTCCTCGCCAAGATCCTCACCCACTGACCGACCGCAGAGACCTCCTGAGGAGTCGTCATGTCCCGCATATCGCTACTCACCGTGATCGCCTCGACGCTGACCGTGGCAGCCGCCGCGTCCGGGTGCGGCGCCGACAGCCACGCCTCCACCGCGTCCATCGTGGACAAGGCCAAGAACGACAAGAAGCTGGTCATCGGCGTGAAGGCCGACCAGCCGGGGCTCGGGCTGCGCACCCCCGACGGGAAGTTCACCGGCTTCGACATCGAGGTCGCCAAGTATGTGGCCAAGCAGCTCGGCGTCGAGGAGAAGGACATCACGTTCAAGGAGACCGTGTCGGCCAACCGGGAGGCGTTCATCGAGCAGGGCCAGGTGGACATGGTGGTGGCCACGTACTCCATCACCGACGCGCGCAAGCAGAAGGTCTCCTTCGCCGGGCCGTACTTCGTGGCCGGGCAGGACCTGCTGGTCAGGGCCGACGACACCGAGCTGACCGGGCCCGAGGCGCTCAACGGCAAGAAGCTCTGCTCGGTCGCCGGCTCGACCCCGGCGCAGAAGGTCAAGGCGGAGTACGCCAAGGAGGTGCAGCTGCAGGAGGAGCGCACGTACTCGGCGTGCGTGGACCGGGTGCTCGGCGGCCAGCTCGACGCGATCACCACCGACAACGTCATCCTGGCCGGCTACGCCGCGCAGCACGCCGGCAAGCTCAAGGTCGTCGGCAAGCCGTTCAGCACCGAGAAGTACGGCATCGGGCTGAAGAAGGACGACGCCGCCGGGCGCAAGGCGATCAACGACGCGCTGGAGAAGATGTTCTCCGACGGGAGCTGGACCAAGGCGCTGCAGGACAGCGTGGGCGCCTCCGGCTTCGCGCTGCCCCAGGCCCCGCAGCTCGAGCGGTACTGAGGCGCCATGGAAGCGCTGCTGACCGAGGGCGGCACGATCATCGCCGCCTTCTGGATGACGGTGCGGCTGACGGCGGTCAGCGCGCTCGGCTCGCTGGTGCTGGGCACGCTGCTGACCGCCATGCGGGTGGCGCCGCTGGGCGCGCTGCGCGCCACCGCCACCGCGTACGTGACCGTGGCCCGCAACACCCCGCTCACGCTCGTGCTGCTCTTCACCGGCCTCGGGGTGGGCGCGAACCTGGGCCTTGAGCTGTCCGACGACATCGCCACCAACAACTTCTGGCTCGCCGTCATCGGGCTGACCGCCTACACCTCGGCGTTCGTGTGCGAGGCGCTGCGCTCGGGGCTCAACACGGTGCCGGTGGGGCAGGCGGAGGCGGCCCGCGCGCTGGGCCTGGGCTTCGCCAGGACGCTGGCACTGATCACGCTGCCGCAGGCGTTCCGCGCGGTGGTGGCACCGCTCGGCAGCATCCTCATCGCGCTCACCAAGAACACCACGATCGCGCTGGTGGTGGGCGTGGCCGAGGCGTCGGTGCGGATGCGCGAGATGATCGAGACGTACGGAGACCAGGTGATCGAGATCTTCCTCGGCTTCGCGGCCGGGTTCGTGCTGCTCTGCCTGCCGATGGGGCTCGCGTTCGGCTGGCTGTCGCGGCGGCTGGCGGTGGCCCGATGAGCGTCTGCACCACCCTGTACGAGCCTCCGGGCCCGCGCGGCGTGCGCCGCAACCGGGTGCTGACCGTGCTCGTCGTGCTGGCGCTGCTCGCCGTGGCCGCCTTCGTGTACGCCCGCTTCGACGCCAAGGGCCAGTGGGCCGCCGAGAAGTGGACGCCGCTGCTGCGCGCCGACGTCTGGGCCACGTTCATCCTGCCCGGCCTGGCGGGGACGCTCGCGGCGGCCGTGGCGGGCGTGGTGCTGGCCGGGCTGTTCGGGCTGGTCTTCGCCACCGCGCGGCTGTCGGACCACCGGTGGGTGCGGATCCCGGCGGCGGTGGTGGTGGAGTTCTTCAGGTCCGTGCCGCTGCTGCTGCTGATCTTCTTCGCGTTCTTCGGCTCGTACGTGCTCATCGGCGTGAACATCTCGGCCTTCGCCGCCGTGCTGTTCGGCCTCACCCTCTACAACGGCTCGGTGATCGCCGAGATCATCCGCGCCGGGGTGCTGAGCCTGCCGAAGGGGCAGCGGGAGGCGGCGTACGCGGTGGGCATGCGCAAGGGGCAGGTGATGCGGCTCGTGCTGCTGCCCCAGGCGGTCAAGGCCATGCTGCCCGCGTTGATCAGCCAGTTCGTGGTGCTGCTGAAGGACTCGGCGCTGGGACTGATCGTCGGCTACGACGAGCTGGTGGACCGGGGGCTGAACGGCATCGCGGCGAACTTCTCGAACGTGATCCAGGCGGCCGTGCTCATCGCGGCCATCTTCATCGCGATCAACATGGCGCTGGACCGGCTGGCCGCCCGGCTGGGCGCGAGCGCCCGCGCACGGCCCGCGTGATCGCGGGCAGCCAGGGCGCGAGACCGATCAGCGCGAGCAGCGCGAGCAGCGGCAGCCGCCACCACCAGCCGACCGTCGCGGGTGGGGTGGCGGGCGGTGGCGAGACCCAGGGGCGGGCGGTCTTGGACCAGGCGAGGAAGGCGTCGCCGATGGGGAGCAGGCCGAAGGCGTACCGCTTGGTCCAGGGCGTGCCGATCGGCAGCCCGGCCAGCTCCCCGTAGTTGGCCAGCGCCCCGGCGAGCGCGGCGTCGCCCTGGGCCTGTGCCGCACCGAGGGCGACCGCGGTGGCCGACAGGCTCACGCCCAGCGGGAGCGGCCCGGAGTCCACGTCGGCGGGGCCGTCCATGCCGTGCGGGTACTCGCGGACGGCCGGTCCGAGGCCCAGCGGGGCGGCGACGTACAGCTCGCGGAAGCGGGCGTACTGGGCGGCGGCGAAGGCCGGGTCGATGTCCACGAGGAAGCGCAGGATGAGGCTCTGCGAGCTGCCGCGCGCCACTCCTTCTGGCTCGCCGGTGTCCGCCGCGACGACGTGCGGGATCAGGCCGGTACGCGGGTCGAGCCGCTCGCGTACCCGCTCCAGCCAGCGGGCGACGGTGCCCGCGTGGCGCGGCTCGCCGGTCAGCGCGTCGTGCAGCCGCAGCGAGGCGACCGCGACCGTCGAGTCCACCGGCCACGCCTGCCCGGGGTACGCCTCCAGGAACGGCGAGCGCGCCGCGTCGAACGCGCGCGCCAGGGCGGCCGAGTCCTCGGTGAAGCGGCGCAGCTCGGCCGGGTCGCGCCGCCCGTCCTGTTGCAGGCTCAGCACGCCGCCGAGCAGCCAGTTGCCCCAGCCCCGGTAGAAGACGCCGAACGGCGGATCGAGCGACCGGTCGAACGGGGCCCTGCCGCCTGGGCCGTCCAGCCGGGCCAGCGCCCACCTCGCCTCGCGCAGCGCCGCCGCCCGCTCGTCCGGCCGGCGGTGGCCGAGCTCGACCCAGGCCAGGCCGTACAGGACGTGCAGGAAGAAGTAGCCTTCGGGGAAGAGCGCCTGCGCCTCGTCTCCGGCGCCCGCGTCCAGCTCGGCGCGCAGGAACGTGAGCTGCCGCCGCACCCCCGGCGGCTCGCCGTCGGCGGCGGTGGCGGGCGCGATCAGGCGTACGGCTCCGAGCAGCGCGCACAGGCCGACCACGACGGCGGCCGCCCGCCGCGCTGCGCGCCTGACGGACCGGAGGGACAGGGCTGCGGGCATCGGGCCGATCGTAGTGGCGGGGGTCGATCTGGATGGCAGGAAATGTGTAGAAAGATGCCATGCCCATTCCCCCCGGCCCCTTCATAGGCCGCACTCTCGCCCGGCTCGCCCAGGACCTCCGCGACGGCCGTACCACCTCGACCGACCTGACCGAGCAGGCGCTCGGCGCCGCCGCCGCGCTCGACCCTGCGCTGAACGCGTTCGTCACCGTGGACGGCACCGGCGCGCTGGAGGCGGCCAAGGCGTCCGACGACGAGCTGGCCGCGGGCCGGGACCGGGGGCCGCTGCACGGGATCCCGGTCGCGGTCAAAGACCTGATCGAGGTGGCCGGACTGCCCGCCACCATGGGCTCCCGGCACTTCACCGGCTACGTCCCCGGCCGCGACGCCGCCTGCGTGGCCCGGCTGCGGGAGGCCGGGGCGGTGATCGTGGGCAAGACGACCACCCACGAGTTCGCCTACGGCCCCACCGGCGACCGCTCGGCGAACGGCGCCTCGCGCAACCCGCACGACACCGGCCGCATGTCGGGCGGCTCCAGCGGGGGCAGCGGCGCCGCCGTGGCGGCGGGCATCGTGCCACTGGCGCTCGGCACCGACACGGGCGGGTCCGTCCGCATCCCGTCCGCTCTGTGCGGGGTCGCCGGGTTCAAGCCCGCGTACGACGCCATCTCCGCCGACGGCGTGTTCCCGCTGTCGCGCTCGCTCGACCACGTCGGCGTGCTGGCGGGCGACGCGGACAGCTGCCTGACCGCCTACCGCTGCCTGACCGGGGACGAGGTGCCCGAGCGGGCGGAGGACGCCCGGGTGGCGTGGCTGGACGCGAGCGACCTGTTCGCGGGCGACCCCGAGGTGGTCGCGGTCGCCCGCGCGGCGGCCGGCTCGGCGGGTGAGCCGCCCGAGATACGGCTGCCCGAGGGGTTCGCCGAGGAGGTGCTGCGCACGTACCGGACGATCCAGTCGTGCGAGGCGGTCGCCGTGCACGCCGAGCGGATGGAGCGGGCGCCCGAGCTGTTCGGCGAGGAGGTCCTGGAACGGCTGCGCGGCGCAGCGCAGGTGCCCGGATGGCGCTACGTGCGCGCCGTGCAGGACCGCGAGCGGCTGATCGCCGCCGCGGGCGCGCTGTTCGAGCACCACGACGTGCTCGCCCTGCCGACGGCGGCGATCACCGCCCCGCCGATCGACCGGCGTGAGGTGGCTCTCGGAAGCGAGACCGTGCCCGTAGGGGTCGCGCTGCTCTCGCTGACCTGCCCCTGGAACGTGCTGCGCTTCCCCGCGCTGACCGTCCCCGCGGGCACGGTCGCCGGACTGCCGGTCGGCCTGCAGCTCGTCTCCCGGCCCGGCGACGAGGCCCTCCTCTTCTCGGCCGCCCGCCGTCTCACCGCCTGAGGTCCGGGGAACCGGCGGCCTTCGAGGACGCCGGCGTCGAGGCCCGTGTCGCTGAAGGCCGTCGCGGAGGGCGGCGGGTCGTTCTTCGCCTCCGGCGTGGACCCGGGCTGGGCCAACGACGTGCTGGAGGCCGCCGACGAGGGCGGCAAGCCATCGGCCTTTCAGCGGCCTGGCCGGTCTCCGCGCCGCCGGGCGCGGAGACCGAACAAGCCGACCGGCCCGTCATGCGCGCGCCGGCGCGGCGCTCACCTCGGGTGGGCGCCGCCGTCCACGCTGAGCACCTGGTTCGTCAGGTAGCCGTTGCGCAGGACGGCCATGCACAGGTCGGCCACCTCCTCGGGCCGCCCGAACCGCCCCACCGGCAGCGCACCGGGCCTCGCACCCGGCGGGAGCATGGCGGTGTCCTCGATGAGCGCGGGCGCCACCGCGTTCACCGTCACCCCATCCGCCGCCACGCGCGGCGCCAGGAAGTGCACCAGGCCGTGCAGCCCCGCCTTGGACGCCGCGTAGTGCGGCCCCACGATCCCGCCCGTGAACCCGGCCACCGACGACATGAACAGCACCCGCCCGAACCCGCGCTCCACCATCCCCGGCAGCGCCGCCTGGGCGAGCAGGAACGGCGCGCGCAGGTTCACCGCCATCGTGCGCTCCCACGTCTCCAGGCCGACCTCGGCGTAGCCGAGCGGCTCGGCGTATCCGGCGTTGGCGATGAGCAGGTCCACCGGGCCCAGCTCACCGGCGGCGGTGTCGAGCAGGGCGCGGGGCGCGTCGGGGTCGGCCATGTCACCGGGCAGCGCCAGCGCGGGCACCCCGGCGGCCACCGACTCCGCGACGAGCTGCCCGGCCTCTGCGGCGCGGCCGCCGTACGCGAAGACCGTGCGCACCCCGGCGGCGATGAGGCGGCGTCCGATCGCCTGCCCGACGCCGCCGGACGCCCCGGTGAGCAGCGCCACCCGCCCGTCAAGATCCTCCATGTCCCCTCCAGCCCCGTGATCACCGTTATCCCTCACTTCGTGCCCACCCGCCGTACGCGGCACGCGGCACGACCAAGCGAGCCGTGCCCGCGGCGGATCCGCTGGTTACAGTGAGGCCGTGAGCCACGATCGGCACGGCCTGGCCATGACGGGCGCAAGCACGGCGGCGGTACGCCACTACGACCAGGCGATCGACGAGCTGCTGCACTTCAGGGCCGAAGTGGACGCCGAGGCGAACGCCGCCGTCGCCGAGTCGCCCGGCTTCCCGATGGGCAACGTCCTGGTGGCCTATCTCGGGCTGCTGACCACCGAGGTGGAGGACGCGCGGACGGCGCGGGCCAGGTTCGCGGCGTTCCAGCGCAGGACGGAGGGCGCCGAGTTGCTGCCCCGCGAGCGGGCGCACGTCGCGGCGGTGCGGGCGCTGCTCGACGGCGACTTCCTCACCTGCGGGTCGCTGCTCGCCGAGCTGACCGCCGCGTACCCGCGCGACGCGCTGGCGCTCGCGGTCGGACACCAGATCGACTTCTTCACCGGCGACGCGCGCATGCTGCGCGACCGCGTCGGCGGCGCGCTCACCGCCTGGCCGGAGGACGACCCGCACTTCGGTCACCTGCTCGGCATGTACGCGTTCGGGCTGGAGGAGACCGGGCACCACGACCGGTCGGAGGAGGCCGGGCTGCGGGCGGTCGAGCTGAACCCGCGCGACGTGTGGGCGATCCACGCGGTGGTGCACACGTACGAGGAGCAGGGCCGCTTCGGCAAGGGCCTGCGCTACCTCGACGCCCGGCTGCCCGACTGGTCCGCCGGGACGTTCTTCAACGTGCACACCTGGTGGCATTACTGCCTGTACGCGCTGGAGAGCGGCGACCTGGCGCGGGTGCTGGCGATCTACGACTCGGTGCTCGCCGACGGGCAGTCGTGCCTGGAGCTGCTGGACGCCGCCGCGCTGCTGTGGCGGCTGCACTTGGAGGGCTCCGACCAGCACGAGCGGTGGCGGGCGCTGGCCGACCGGTGGCCGGCGCGGGTGGCCGAGCCGTTCTACTCGTTCAACGACATGCACGCGGTGATGTCGTACGTGGGCGCCGGGCGGATCGGCGAGGCGGAGAAGCTGGTCGCCGAGCGGGAGGCGTACGTGGCGCGGCCCCTGCCCGGAGTCACCAACCACGGCATGACACTGCGGGTGGGCCTGCCGGTGTGCAAGGCGATCGTGGCGTTCGGGCGGGGCGACTACGACGCGGTGGTGGACCTGCTCTATCCGATCAGGCACCGGATCGCCGAGTTCGGCGGCAGCCACGCGCAGCGCGACGCCGTGCAGCGCACGCTGCTGGAGGCCGCCCTGCGGGCCGGGCGGCACCACCTGGCCAGGGTGCTGGTGAGCGAGCGGATCAGCCTGCGGCCGTGCAGCCCGTACAACTGGCTCAAACAGGCGGCGCTGGCCGACGCGCTCGGCGACGGCGCGGCGGCGGCCGTGGCCCGGGTCCGCGCCGATGACCTCGCGCGCGGCGGCGGGGCCGGCGAGAATGTCGGTGCCGTCGAGTAGCTTGCAGGGCATGGAACGGCAACTCACCCTCATGGTCGTGCACGCCCACCCCGACGACGAGTGCCTCAGCACCGGCGGCGTCCTCGCCCGCTATTCCGACGAGGGCATCCGCACGGTCCTGGTCACCTGCACCAACGGCGAGCAGGGCGACGGCGAGGGCGGCGTCAAGCCCGGCGACCCCGGCCACGACGACGCCGCGGTGGCCAGACAGCGGCTCGGCGAGCTGCGCGAGTCGGTCGCCCACCTCGGCGTCGAGCACCTCGAGCTGCTGGGCTACCGCGACTCCGGCATGCAGGGCTGGGCGGCCAATTCTCATCCCGAGGCGTTCGCCAACGTGCCGCTGGAGGCGTCGGCCGGGCGGCTCGCCGAGCTGATGGAGCGCTACCGGCCACAGGTCGTGGTGACGTACGACGAGACGGGCGGCGGCGGTTACGGCCACCCCGACCACGTGCGCGCCCACCAGATCACGATGGCCGCCGCCGAGCACACCGGCATTCCCGACAAGCTCTATCACACCGCCATCCCCCGGGCCGCGATCAAGCGCATGTTCGAGCTGATGCGCGCGCACGGCATCGACCTCGGCGGCGAAGTCCCCTCCGACGACTTCGGCACCCCTGACGAGAAGGTCACCACCATCGTCGACGTCTCCGCCTACACCGAGCGCAAGCTCAAGGCGCTGCAGGCGCACGAGAGCCAGGGGGAGAACATCTTCTTCCTGCGCATGCCGGAGGAGGCGCAGCAGCAGGCGTTCTCGCACGAGGCGTTCGAGCGCGTGCTGTGCAAGGTCGACGCGCCCGCCCGCGAGGACGACCTGTTCGCCGGCCTGCGCTCGTAGGCGTGCGGGGCGGCACCGGAGATCGCAGGTGTGCGGGCGGCACCCGAAACCTGAGGGTGGTGGGCGTCAGCGCCAAGTTCGCACGACTGCGGCCGAGGCCGCAGGTGCGGGTGCGGGTGCCGGCGTTGAGTGTGCGCGGCCAGGGCCGAAACCGGAGGTGTGCGGGCGACGCCCGTAACGCGGCGCGGCGCTCGGCACAAGCCGCCGCTGACGCCCGCTGCCCCTCACACGGCGACGGCCCCTCCCCCGCGCCCTCCGACTCCCCCGGCCCCTTCACGACCACCACCGGTGCCTGGGTGCCGGGTGAGGCAGCCGGGCCACCGGGCGAGGCGCCCGGTCCGCTCGGTGGGGCGTCCGAAGCGGCTGGCGAGGCGGTGGGGCTGCGGGGATGGGGCCGCTGGGTGAGGCACCAGGCGAGGCGGCCGGAGCGCTGCGCGAGGCCGCCCGATGCGGGGAAGTCAGCCGGGGCACTACGCGCGACGGCCCAGGGGCACTGGGCGAAACAGCCGGAGCGCTACGTGAAACGTCTGGGGCGCTGCGCGAGGCCGCCGGACGCGGAGGGAGCCGAGCGCGGAGGGAGACAGCTAGGGCACTACGCGAGACCGGCCAAGGGCGTCGGGCGAAGCAGCCGGAGCGTTGCGTGAAACGGCCGGGGTGAAAGTTTCATCGGCGAACGGCTGTCTTTGCAGCTTGTGCGGAGCCCTGAAGTCGCGGTGATGGTGATCGGCCACACCGCCGCCTACAGTGCTGACAAACGCACCCGGAGATCTGGTCAAGGAGCCTGTCATGCGCGCCCGCCTCATCCCGGTCCTCGCCTTCGCCCTCCTGACCCTCGGCCTCGGCGCGCCACCGGCCGGCGCACAGACTGCTGAGCCGGAGGCGGCGCAGGGCACCGCGCTGGGGGTCGCGAAGAGGGCCGAACGGGACACGGCGCGCGAGGCCGAGCCGGGGGCCGCTCAGAACGGGTTCGACTTCTCGCGGGCGGAGGTGTCGGTCACCGGGCTGCAGGTGCCGTGGGGGCTGGCGTTCCTGCCCGACGGCAGCGCGCTGGTGTCCGAGCGCAGCACCGGCCGCATCATGCAGGTACGCCCGGGGCAGACGCCGACGCCGGTGGCGACGATCAGCGGGGTGCGGGCCTCTGGCGAGAGCGGCCTGCTGGGCATCGCGGTCTCGCCGGCGTACGCGCAGGACGGCTGGGTGTACGCGTACTTCACCAGCACCGCCGGCGACAACCGCCTGGTCAGGCTGAAGCTTTCTGCCCCGCAGACGCAAGAGGTGCTTTTCTCCGGGGTGCCGAGCGGGACGATCCACGACGGCGGCCGCATCGCGTTCGGCCCGGACGGCATGCTGTACATCGCCACCGGCGACGCCGGCAACACCTCCAACGCGCAGAACCTGAACAGCCCGGCCGGCAAGATCCTGCGCATGACGCCCGAGGGCGGTGTCCCCGACGGCAACCCGTTCCCCGGTTCGCGGGTGTGGAGCTACGGCCACCGCAACGTCCAGGGCCTGGCGTGGGACGACGAAGGCCGGATGTACGCGAGCGAGTTCGGCCAGAACACGTGGGACGAGGTCAACCAGATCGTCGCGGGCGGCAACTACGGCTGGCCGGTGTGCGAGGGCAGGTGCGGCAACTCCTCCTACCGCGACCCGATCGTCACATGGTCCACCGCCGAGGCGTCGCCCAGCGGCCTGACCTACGCCGACGGCGCCCTCTACGTGGCGGCGCTGCGCGGGCAGCGGCTCTGGACGATCCCGCTGAACGCCGGCACGCCGGGCACGCCGGTGGCGGAGCTGCGCTCGTCGTACGGCCGGTTGCGCGCGGTCGCGGCGGGCCCGGACGGCCACCTCTGGGTGGCGACCAGCAACCGCGACGGTCGCGGCGCCCCGGTGGCGCAGGACGATCGCATCATCCGCATCCCGCCCGCGACGGACGGTGGCGGCGAGCCGTCCGGCACCTGCACGGCGACGGCCACCACGCAGACGCAGTGGAGCACCGGCTACGTGATTCAGCCGGTGACCGTCGCCAACACCGGCACCGCGCCGCAGAACGGCTGGACGGTGACGTTCACGCTGCCCGACGGCCACGCGGTGACGGGCTCGTGGAACGCGACCCTGACCGTCTCCGGCCAGACGGTCACGGCCAGGAACACCGCGCACAACGGCACGCTCGCGGCCGGCCAGAGCACCACGTTCGGCTTCCAAGCCACCCGCCCCTCCGGCGACACCAGCGTCCCCTCTGGCTACCAGTGCTCCTGAGCTGAGCCGCAGAGGGTAAGCCCGGCCAAGCGGACCCTGGCAACCGGCTCCTTCGAGCTGACCGCGCAGGCCGTCATCGTCGCGAGCGGCGGCATCGGCGGCGACCTCGACCTCGTCCGGCGGTCCTGGCCGCAGCGGCAACGAACGCCCCGGCACCGAAAGGGGGGAACGAGGTGGGACCCGTCGGACGGCCAGGCGGCCAGGCGGGCAAGCGGCCAAGCAGGCAAGCGGCCAAGCGGCCAGGCAGGCGGCAAGCGGGCAAGCGGCCAGGCAGGCAAGGGGCAAGCGGGTCGCCCGAGGGGCCGAGACCGAGCTGCGCCTGCAGGGGAGGCCGGCCCTGAACACACGCGGCGGGCGGCCCTGACCAGCCGGCGGGGCTGGGCAGGCGAACAGAACCAGGCTCGCGCGACGAACCAGACCAGGCCCGCACGGCGAACCAGACCAGGCCCGCACGGTGAACGAGACCGGGCTCGCGGGCGACGCAGGCCGACGAGCCTTCTCGTCCCGGGAGGCCAAGAGCCGGGATGGGACATTCCGGGCTGGGGGTCGGCGCTGGTCAGAGCCTCCCTGACCAGTGGGGCGGGGCGGCGGCGTGGGGTCAGATCCAGCCGCGTCTGGTGGCTTCCATGGCGATCTGGAAGCGCGTGCGGACCCCTAACCGGTGCATCAGCTTGGTGATGTGCCGCTGCACCGTGCGCTCGCTCCACCCCAGGGCGCGTGCCGCTGAGCGGTCCGTTGCGCCGGCGGCGAGCAGAGTCAGCAGGCGTTCCTCGTCGGGTGGCAGGTCCCGATCGGGTGCGGGCTCGCCGCCCCCGAGCTCGCCACCGAGCCCGCCGGCCCCGCCCGACCCCGCGGCTCCCGTGAGCCCGTCCGGCCCGCCCTGCCCGCCCGGCCCGCCGGCTCCGGGGAGGCGGACCGGGACGCTGCGGTCCCACAGCGCCTCGAAGAGGGCGATCAGCGCGTCGAGCAGCGGCGACGGGTGGATCAGGTACGACGCGGTGAGCACGTCGTCCCCGGCGCGCATCAGCGGGATGATGGCGAGCCGGTCGTCGGAGATGCCGAGCTTCATGGGCAGCCCGGCGTGGATTCGCGCCTGCTCGCCGTGCTGCATCCCGATCGTGACGTCCTCCAGCCAGCCGGACATCTCCAGCACGCTGGTGTCGTAGATGACCCGGTAGCGCACGCCCCGCCGCAGCAGGTCGAGCTCGACGGAGTTGGGTTCGCGGTGCTGGGCCGGGGCGGCGTACGGCGGGCAGTCGAAGCCGCGCATCTGCGCCCGCGTGTCCCGCTGCATCTGCACCCACCGCTGGTTGACCTCGTCACGCCCGGAGACGACCTCGACCAGCTCGCCGGGGTGGGCGAAGCGGGTGTTGGCGCGGTAGACGTCCATGAGGGCGCGGATGTGGGCGCGTACGCCGTCCAGCTCGCGTTCCCGTTCGCGCAGCAGCGCCTCCAGGCTGCTGTCGGGTGAGACGGCGACGTAGCGGGTGGGCCGGCCGGTGGAGCGGGTGGCCAGGCCGAGGTCGAGCAGCGTCTGCAGAATGCGGCGGGCGGCGGTGGCCGGCAGGTGGCAGTCGGCGACGATCTCGGCGACGGTGGCCTGGGTTCGGCGGACGAGCGCGTGGTAGACCTCCTCGTCCTGAGGGCTGAGCCCGATCGCCTCCAGCACGCGATCCTCCTGTCCGGATAACGACACATGGCGGAAACTCGCCACTAACAGATCTTGTCAGTAATTGGCGGAAGATGTCAGCGTTCTTGAGCACCATCGGCCCCAGTGGCCACAGGAATGAAGGAGCATCATGCCGTTGTCCCCTCGTCGCTCGCCTGGTCGCCGACTGCTGGCAGCCGTCTTACCTGCAGTTCTGCTGACGACCGCGACGTTCGGGACGCTCGTCCCGGCGACCGCGAGCCCGGCCGCGGCGCAGACGGCCCCCGCCCCCGACCGGGGCGGCAAGATCGACGCCAAGCTTGCCGAGCAGATGAAGAGCGCGCGCGGTCGCATCGAGGCGCTCGTCGTATTGCGTACGCTGAAGGAGCCGCCCCCGGCCGACACCCCCGTGCAGGCGCGCGCCGCGCTCAAGGAGAGCGCGGAGCCGGTGCAGGACCCGGTGGCCGAGTTCGTGCGCTCGCGCGGCGACCAGGTGGTCAACACGTTCTGGCTGAAGAACATGATCCTGGTACGTGCCACGCCCGCCACGCTGGCCGCGCTTGCCGAGCTCGAGCTGGTCGATCGGATCATCCCGAACTTCACCCTCACCGCGCCCGAGCCGGAGCGCGCGCCGCAGCCCAGGACCATGGCGGCCGAGGAGACCACCTGGGGCATCGCCAAGATCGGCGCGGACCGCGTGCAGAAGGAGCGCGGCCTGACCGGCAAGGGCGTCCGGGTGGCCGTGCTCGACACCGGCATCGACATCACCCACCCCGACCTGCAGGGCAAGCTGGTGGGCTCGGGCCCGGAGCACGCGGGCGGCTGGATCGAGTTCGACCCTGACGGCAAGCCCGTGGCCAGCGAGCCGCACGACAGCGCCTTCCACGGCACCCACGTGGCGGGCACGATCGCGGGCGGCGACACCTCCGGCACGCAGATCGGCGTCGCGCCCGGCGCCGAGCTGATGGCCGCGCTGACCATCCCGGGCGGCAACGGCACGTTCGCGCAGGTGATCGCGGGCATGCAGTGGGCGATCGCGCCGTACGCCGCCGACGGCACCCCGGCAGGCGAGCCCGCCGACGTGGTCAGCATGTCGCTCGGCGCCGAGGGCTACTTCGACGAGATGGTCGAGCCCGCGAGGAACATCTACCGGGCGGGCGCGTTCCCCGCCTTCGCCGTCGGCAACAACTGCGCGGAGGGCGCGTCCTCCAGCCCCGCCAACGTGTACGAGGCGATCTCCGTGGGCGCGACCGACGCCGACGACAACGTGGGCGACTTCTCCTGCGGCGGCGTGGTCAAGTCGACCGACTGGTTCGACGCGCCGCCGGAGTGGCCGGACTCGTACGTGGTGCCCGACGTCTCCGCGCCCGGCGTGGACGTGGTGTCGACGATGCCCGGCGGCGGGTACGCGGCGCTGAACGGCACCTCGATGGCCACCCCGCACGTGTCGGGCACGGTCGCCCTCATGCTGGAGGCCCGCCCCGACCTGACCGTGGACGCGGCCGAGGAGATCCTGGCCGGCACGGCGGTCGCCGACGACCGCTACGGCCCGCTGCCGAACTCCCGCTACGGCCGTGGCCGCATCGACGCGTACGCGGCGGTCGCCGAGGCGACGCTGACCAGCGGCGTGCGCGGCACCGTCGTCGACAAGCGCGGCCGCAAGCCGCTGGCCGGCGTGCGGGTGACCAGGCCCGACGGGCGCAGCACGGAGACGGACGAGAACGGCCGCTTCGAGCTGCGGATGCCCCCGGGCAAGCACGAGCTGACGCTGTCCAGGTTCGGCTACGAGGACGTGAAGAAGACCGTCACGGTGCGCGAGAACCGGCTCTCCGACACGCGGTTCGAGCTGGAGCGGACCAGGTGGAGCACGATCTCGGGGCGGGTGACGTACGGGCCGACCGGCACGGCCGTGCCCGGCGCCACGGTCAGCGTGCTGGGCGTGCCCGACGAGCTGGCCGCCACCACCGACGCCAAGGGCCACTACACGATCAAGGACGTGCCGGTCGGTGCGTACAAGATCGCCGCACAGGCCACCGGTGTCTCCAGGTCGCCTGAGATCGAGGTGACGGTGGACAAGCACAAGGCGTCGGCGGACTTCACGCTGCCCCGCCGCTCCCCCACCGAGCGGGTCTCGCTCGGCACGGACGGCCGGCAGGCCAACCACGACTCCTGGTGGGCCGAGCTGAGCGGCGACGGCGGCACGGTGGTGTACGCGAGCTTCGCCTCCAACCTCACCGACGAGCGCGACACCAACGGCGAGCTGGACATCTTCGCCACCGACCTGCGCACCCGTGTGACCGAGCGGATCTCGGTGGCGGCCGACGGCGGGATCGGCGACTCGTTCTCGCTGACGCCGACGGTCAGCCGCGACGGCCGGTACGTCGGGTTCAGCAGCGGCGCGACCAACCTCGTCGAGGGCGATGACAACGGCCGGACGGACTCCTTTGTCCGCGACCGGCAGACCGGGACGACCGAGATGGTCTCGGTGTCGTCCAGCGGTGAGCCCGGCGACGACAACTCGGGCTCGCCGAAGCTCAGCGCGGACGGCCGGTACGCCGTCTTCGACAGCATGGCGACCAACCTCGTGCCCGGCGACACCAACGGGCGCAACGACGTGTTCCTGCACGACCGGCAGACCGGCACCACCGAGCGGATCTCGGTGACGCAGGACGGCGAGCAGTCGGAGGGCAACGCCCGCGAGGCCACGATCAGCGCCGACGGCCGGTACATCGCCTTCCAGAGCGACGCATCCGACCTGGTGCCAGGGGACGACAACGGGGAGATCGACACCTTCCTGCTGGACCGGCGGACGGGCACGCTCACCCGCATCACCGGCCCCGACCCGGCCACCTCCACCGACGGCCCCGTGATCAGCGCGGACGGCACCAAGATCGCGTACTCGAACGGCTTCGGGCTCGGCGAGATCTACGTGCAGGACCTGGCCACCGGCAAGGCCGACATGGTGTCGGTGACGCTGGACGGGACCGGCGCGAACGCCCTGACCTTCGCCCCCTCGCTCTCCGCCGACGGAAGCAAGGTCGCCTTCTACAGCAGCGCCGACACCCTCGTCGAGGGCGACACCAACAACCTCAACGACATCTTCGTCCGGGACGTCGCGGCCGGCACCACCTCCCGGGTGTCCGCCGTGCCCGGGGGCGGTGAGGGCGACGGGCGCTCGTACCTGCCGTCGATCAGCGCGGACGGCCGGTACGTGACGTTCGAGAGCACGTCGTCCAACCTGGTCGACGGCGACACCAACAAGCGCTCGGACATCTTCGTGCACGACCTGGTGAACGGGCCCGAGGCGCTGTTCGTGGTGAGCGACCTGAAGGTGACGCCGGAGTCGTCGCCCTCGGGGCACGTGCGGGTGAGCGCGCAGGTGCGCAACATCGGCGAGCGCGAGGGGACGTACGACGCCGTGGTCCGCGTGAACGGCGCCGAGGAGCAGCGGCGCGCGGTGACGCTGAAGCCCGGCAAGGACGCGAAGGTCTCGTTCGAGCTGCGGCGCACCCAGGCGGGCACGTACACCGTCACGCTCGGCCCGCTGACCGGCCACTTCACGGTCAAGCGGTGAAGCGTCCAACGCCGCTGCCCGGCCGCTCCACGGCCGGACGATGATCACATGACGAGGGGGCCGTCCCGGAAGGGGCGGCCCCCTCTGCGTGTGCGGGCTCAGGGGTGGGGACCCCGCGCGGGCTCGGCCGGGCGGGGCTCTTCTCCACGCGTGCGGGCTCAGCCGGGCGGCGGCAGCTCGCCCGAACCTCGGGCGATCAGGCGGGTCGGTACGACCGTGCGGCGGGCCCGCGAGCGGTCACCGTCCAGCCGGGCCAGCGCCAGCTCGGCCGCCGCTCCCCCGATGCCCGCCGGGTCCTGGGCGACCACGGTCAGCGGCGGGTCGAGCGCCTCGGCGAGCGGCGGGTCGTCGAACCCGACCAGCGCCACGTCCTTGCGCCCGGCCCTGGCCAGCGCCACCACCGCGCCCAGGGCGGCGAGGTCGTTGCCGGCGAACAGCGCGGTAGGCGGCTCGCGCAGGCCGAGTAATCGCAGGGTGGCGCGGGCGGCGGCCTCCGGGCCGTGCCCGGTCGTGACGAGCGTGCGCTCGAACGGCAGGCCGGCGGCGGCGAGCGCGTCCCGGTAGCCGCGCAGCCGCTCGCGCCGCGTGTAGAGCGCGGGCAGGTCGCCGACGAAGCCGATCCTGCGGTGGCCCCGGGCGATCAGGTGGGCGACGCCGGCTCGCGAGCCCTCCCGGTTGGCGCTGACCACGCAGTCGGCGGTGAGCCGCGCGGGCGGCCGGTCGAGGAAGACGACGGGCAGCCCGGCGGCGCGCTCAGCGCGCAGGTGCCGGTGGTCGCCGCCGGCCGCGGGCACGATCAGCAGGGCGCTGACCCGGCGGTTCAGGAACGTCGCGATCAGCGCCTCCTCACGTGCCGCCGTCTCCTCGGACGAGCCGACGATGAGCGTGAGCCCGCGCGCCCGTACGGCGTGCTCGACGCCGCCCGCGACCGCGCCGAAGAACGGGTCGCCCAGCTCGGGGATGACCAGCCCGACCGTGGCGTCCCGCGCGCCGATCCTAATGTTGCGCGCCATGAGGTTGGGCCGGTAGCCGAGCCGCCTGACCGCCGCGAGCACCCGTTCCCGGGTCCGCCCGGCGACCGGGCCGTCGCCGTTGAGCACGCGGGAGACGGTCTTGGCGGTCACCCCGGCCTCGCGGCCGACGTCCGCCAGCGTGGGCATCGTGCTCGCCGCGGGCCGCCGCGCGCGCCGCATGACCGGAGCCCGGCCGGTCAGGACAGGCCGATCGCCCGCGCCGCGTCCTCGTCGGCGACGACGGACGTGCCGTCCGACACCCGCACGGCCCCGGTCATGATGGCGACCACCTCAGCCATGCCGTGCTCGCGCGGGTTCAGCACGGCGGCCCGGCGGCCGAGCCGCTGGACGTGGATGCGGTCGGCGATCTCGTACACGTGCGGCATGTTGTGGCTGATCAGCACGACGGGGGTGCCGCGGTCGCGTACCTGCCTGATGAGGTCGAGCACCTGCCCGGACTCCTTGACGCCGAGCGCGGCGGTGGGCTCGTCCATGACGACGACGCGGGTCGCCCACGCCACCGCCCTGGCCACGGCCACGCCCTGGCGCTGCCCGCCGGACAGCGTCTCGACCGGCTGGGTGAGCGAGCCGAGCCCGATCTTCAGCTCCGCCATGTGCCTGGCCGACTCCTCCCGCATGCGCTTCTTGTCCAGCATGCGGAAGACCGTGCCGAGCAGGCCGGGCTTGCGCAGCTCGCGGCCGAGGAACATGTTGGTGGCGATGTCGAGCGAGGCGGCCACGGCGAGGTCCTGGTAGACCGTCTCGATGCCGTGCCTGCGGGCGTCGAGCGGGTCGCGCAGCCGTACGGGCTCGCCGTCGATCTTGATCTCGCCGGCGTCCGGCTGCAGCGCGCCGGTCAGCGCCTTGATCAGGCTGGTCTTGCCGGCGCCGTTGTCGCCGACGACCGCGAGCACCTCGCCCGGCATCAGGTCGAAGTCGGCGCCGTCCAGCGCCGTCACGTGGCCGTACCGCTTGACCAGGCCGCGGGCCTGCAGCACCGGTGTGGTCATCGCGTCCTCCTGCGGGAGAGCTGGTCGACGGCGACCGCCAGAATGACCAGGACGCCGGTGATGAGCGTCTGGTAGATCGACGGCACGCCCATGAGCTGCAGGCCGTTGCGGAACACCCCGACGATCAGCGCGCCGATGAGCGTGCCGATGACCAGGCCGCGCCCGCCGAACAGGCTGGTGCCGCCGAGCACGACCGCGGTGATGCTGTCGAGGTTGTCGGTCTGCCCCGCCCGCGGGTCGCCGACGCCGGTGCGGGAGACCAGCAGCAGGGCGGCGACGCCGTACACGAGGCCGGCCAGTGTGTAGACGCCGACCAGCAGGGGGCGGGTCCTGATGCCGGTCAGGCGGGCCACCTCGGGGTTGTTGCCGAGCGCGTAGACGTGGCGGCCCCAGGCGGTCGAGTCCAGCAGGTACGCGAACAGCAGGAACAGCAGGATCGTCAGCAGCGAACCGTAGGTGACGTTCGTCTGCCCGATGCGGAACGTCTGCCCGAGGAAGGTCAGCGGCGCCGGCAGGTTCGTCACCGTCTGCTCGGCCGAGTAGATGTGGGTCAGCGCGAAGACGACGTTCAGCATGCCGAGCGTCACGATGAACGGCGGCAGCGCGATCCGCGTCACCAGCAGCCCGTTCACCAGCCCGAACCCGGCGCACACCGCGAGCCCTGCGGCGACGGCGAGCAGCGGCGGCCAGCCGGAGTCCACGGCCAGCTTGGTCATGACGATCCCGCCGAACGCCATGATCGCGCCGCAGGCCAGGTCGATGCCCGCGGTCAGGATGATCAGCGTCTGCCCGATGGCCAGCGTGCCGACCACCATCACCTGCTGAATGATCAGCGAGAAGTTGGGCCCGGTGAAGAACTGGGCGCTGTTGAGCCCGAAGAACAGGCAGGCCAGCACCAGCGCCGCGAGGGGCCCGGCGACGGGGGTGGCGATCAGGCGGCCCATCAGGCGGCGCCGCAGCGGCGGCGCTTCCAGCACGGCCATCGTCAGCCCCAGCAGTTGGCCAGGCCGTAGGCGGTGTCCTCGGCCTCGACGCCGGGGACGGCCTTGTCGGTGATGAGCGTGACGCCGGTGTCGGTGTAGCCGGTGGCCTTCTGCCCGGTCTTCGCGAACGCGGCCACCGCCTTGACGCCCAGCTCGGCCATCTTGAGCGGGTACTGCTGGCTGGTGGCGGCGATCTGGCCGGACTGCACGGCCTTGGTGCCGGTGCAGCCGCCGTCCACGGACACGATCAGCACGTCCTTCTCCCTGCCCTTGGCCTTCAGCGCCGTGTAGGCGCCCAGCGCGGCGGGCTCGTTGATGGTGTAGACGACGTTGATGTCGGGAGCCTTCTGCAGGCAGTTCTCCATCGCGGTCTGGCCCTTGGCCTGGTCGCCGCGGGTGTCCTGGGAGCAGACGATCGACGGGTCGCCCTCCTGGACGCCGAACCCCTTGAGGAAGCCGTCGTGCCTGAGCTGCCCGACCGTGATGCCGGGCGCCAGGTCGAGGGTGGCGATCTTGGCGGGTGTGCCGGCCATGGCGGCCTTGGCGTACCGGCCGATCAGCTCACCGGCCTTGAAGTTGTCGGTGGCGAACAGCGCGTCGGTGGCGTCCTGCGGCTCGGTCGGCGTGTCGAGCGCGATGACCAGGACGCCCGCGTCCCGCGCCTTCTTGATGGCGGGCACGATGGCCTTGGTGTCGCTCGGGGTGATGAGGATGCCTTTGACGCCGGCGGCGACCATGTTCTCGATGGCCGTGATCTGGGCGGCGTTGTCGCCGTCGAACTTGCCTGCGGCGCTCATCAGTTCCAGGCCCTCGGCCTGGGCCGCCTTCTGGGCGCCTTCCTTCATCTTGACGAAGAACGGGTTCGTCTCCGTCTTGGTGATGAGGCCGACCTTGGGAGTGGCGGTGGCGGCCTGGTCGGCGCCGCCGCAGCCGGCGATGAGGAGAGCGGTGACGAGGAGTCCGGCCGGAATTCTGACGTTCATGGCGGTTCCCATCGCGGTGCTGGCGATGTCATCGATGTCAGGTGTCATCGATGACATCCGGGCCGTGCTGCGATGATGAACTGCGTCCAGGAGGGCGTCAATGCACATGACCGCGCTCCTGACTGTGCGGACACGGCAGCGTACCCGGGAAGAGAGGCTGGTCCGATGATCGCTGTGCTCGGCGAGTGCGTCGCCGACGGCTTCACCGAGTCCCCACCGGCGGGCGACGCGAGCGTGCCGGGCGGTCCGAGCAGCGCGAACGGGCCCAGCGGCGCGAACGGGCCCAGCGGCGCGAACGGGCCCAGCGGCGCGAACGGGCCCAGCGGCGCGAACGGTGAGGGCGGCGCGGGGGCGGGGCTGGGGTTGCGGGTGCTGCCCGGCGGCGGGCCGGCGAACACGGCGGTGGCGCTCGCCCGGCTCGGCACGCGGGCCCGTTTCCTGGGGCGGCTGTCGGGTGACGTCTTCGGCGAGATGTTCCGCGCCCGGCTGGCCGCGTCGGGCGTGGACCTGTCGGCGGCGGTCGCGGCCGCAGAGCCGAGCACGCTGGCGGTGGCCGCGCTGGACGAGAGCGGGCGGGCCGCGTACACCTTCTACGCCCAGGGCACCGCCGACTGGCAGTGGACGCGCGACGAGCTGGACCTTGCGCGGCTCGGCACCGCCTCGTGCCTGCACACCGGCTCGCTCGCGCTGGTCAAGCAGCCGGGCGCGGCGGCCGTCGAGGAGTTCGCGGCGGCCGCCGCCGAGCGGGTCACGGTCTCGATCGACCCCAACGTGCGGCCCAGCCTCGCCGCGCGGGACGACTATCAGGTGGAACGATGGTGCGCGTACGCCGACGTGCTGCGGCTGAGCGACGACGACCTCGCGTTCCTGCTGCCGGGCACCACGGCGGAGGCCGCCTGCGACCGCTGGCACGCGGCCGGGGCCCGGCTGATCGTGGTCACGCTCGGCGAGATGGGGGCGCTGGTGTCGCTGGACGGCGAGCGCGCCACCGTGCCCGCCGTTCCCGTGGAGGTGGCCGACACGGTCGGGGCGGGCGATGCGTTCACCGCCGGGCTGCTGCACCACCTGGAGGGCAAGGGGCTGCTCGGCGGGCGGCTGGACGGGCTCGACCTGGACACCGCCGTGGCGGCGGCCACGTTCGCGGCCCGCGTGGCGGCGCTGACGTGCACGGTCCCCGGCGCCGACCCACCCTGGTCGCACCAGCTCTGAGCCGGGAAAGCGCGGGGGCCGAACCGTGGCGCGGGTGCGGAGCCCGCTGAGAACGCGGAGGCCGGCCCGGGCGCAGGCACGGAGCCCGATGGAGAACGCGGAGGCCGGGGCCGCGCGCCTCAGGTGCGGTCCCGGCCGTTCCGTGCGTCAGAAGTCGAAGTCGTCGATGTTGTCCTTGGTGAAGACGAACGGGTCGCCCAGCAGGACCGTGCCGTCCTTGCCGACCGTGTAGTCGCCGAGCTTGCCGGCCTTGAACGTCTCGCCCTCCTTGCCGGTGATCAGCCCGGAGGCCAGCGCGCCGCCGGCGTAGGCGGCCAGGTAGCCGAGGTCGGACGGGTTCCACAGGGCGAACGCCTTGACCGTGCCGTCCTTGACGTACGCGCGCATCTGGTTGGGCGTGCCGAGCCCGGTGAGCTGCACCTTGCCCTTGTACTCGGAGGCGGACAGGTAGCGGGCGGCAGCCGCGACGCCGACCGTGGTGGGCGAGATGATGCCCTTGAGGTCGGGGTGCTTGGCCAGCAGGCCCTGCGTCTCCTGGAACGACTTCTGGTCGTCGTCGTCGCCGTAGACCGTGTCGACCAGCTTGAGCTTGGCGTACTCGGGCTTGGCCAGCTCGGTCTTCATCATCTCGATCCAGGTGTTCTGGTTGGTGGCGTTCGCGGTCGCCGACAGGATCGCGATCTCACCGCCCTCCTCGCCGATCGCCTCGCTGATGAGCTTGATCTGCGAGGCGGCGATGCCCTCCGCGCTGGCCTGGTTGATGAACAGGTCCCGGCAGGACGGGTTGGTGTCGGAGTCGTACGTGACCACCTTGGCGCCGGCGGTGCGGGCCTCCTGGAGGGCGCCGCAGATCGCGTCCTTGTCGTTGGCGGAGACCACGATCACGTCGGTGCCCTGCTGCGACAGCGTGTTGATGTAGCTGACCTGCGCCGACGGGCTGGCCTCCGAGGGACCCGTCTGACTGTAGACGCCCTTGAACTCCTCGACCGCGATCTTGCCGCCCTTGTTGTCGGAGGCGTCGAAGTACGGGTTGTTCACCTGCTTGGGCAGGAAGGCGATCTTCAGCCCCTCCTTGATCGTCCCCGTGCCTGCGGAGGCGCCGGAGGTGGGCTGGGCTACCTCTTCCTGGCTCGCACAGCCGGAGACGGCGAGGCTGAACGCGGTGAGCACCGCCAGGGCGACGGCCCTGCCTCCTCGAGTTATCGCTGCCATGATGGGGTTCCTTTCGCGGCCCGCGATCGCGGTCAGGGGGTGACGGATCGCCGGCGGCGCAACCGCTCGCGCACCATGCCGGCGACGTTGGGTCCCACTACGGAGACGATGAGCAGGGATCCGGTGATGATGGTCAGGGTGTTGGCCGGCACGTACGCGAGCTGCAGCGCGTTGCGCAGCGTGCCGAGCAGGATGACGGCGGCGATGACGCCGAGCAGCCCGCCGCGCCCGCCGAAGATGGACACGCCGCCGAGCAGCACCGCGGCCACCACGGCCAGCTCCAGGCCCATGCCGTTGTCGGCGCGGGCGCTGGCGAAGCGCAGCGTCCAGAAGACGCCGGCCAGCGACGACATGGCGCCGGTCGCGACGAAGAGCCAGAACTTCGTGCGGGCCACGCCGATGCCGGTGAAGCGGGCGGCCTCGGCGTTGTTGCCGATGGCGTACAGGCCACGGCCGATCGGGGTGGCGTGCAGCACGAGCGCGAAGACGATCGCCAGGGCGGCGACCACGAGGATCATCCACGGGATGGTCAGCCCGGGGATGGGGGCGATCGCGCCCATGGTCCACTCGGGCGGGTAGTCGGCCACCGCCTTGTCGCCGAGCACCACGTACGCGAGCCCTCGGTAGAGCGCCAGCGTGCCGATCGTCACCGCGAGCGACGGCAGCCCGAAGCCGGTCACGAAGAGGCCGTTGACCGCGCCGAGCAGCGCGCCCAGCAGCAGGCACAGCACGATCACCACGGGCAGCGAGGTGACGCCCCACAGCCAGAGCTGGCCCATGACGGTGCAGGTCAGACCCAGGATGCTGGCCACCGACAGGTCGATCTCGCCGGTGATGATCACCAGGGTCATGGGCAGCGCGATGAGCGCGATCGGGATGACCTCCAGCGTCACGAACCGCCAGAAGCGCGGGCTCGCCACGCCCTCGATCGTGAGCGCGCCGGCCGCGACGACCAGGATCAGCGCCACGACCAGGGCGGCGTCCCAGGAGCCGACGACCGGCCGCACCCGCCGCAGCAGGCCGCCGCCCGCATCCGCTGCCGCCCCGCTTCCGCTACCGGTCCTGGTGCCGGTCCGGATGCCGCGCGCCGTGCTCTCGTTCACGCCGTCCCCCGCACTTTTCGCCGCTTCGTCACGCACCCGGTCAGCCACGGCCGCTCCTTCCTCGCAGGGACCTCGCCATGCGGACGGCCAGCGCCCGGTCCAGGCCGATCGCGGCCAGGATGAGCGCACCCACGGCGGCCCGCTGCCAGAACTGGCTCACGCCGAGCACCGGCAGCGCGCTGCTGATCGTGGTGAGCAGCACCGCGCCGAGCGCGGCGCCGTAGACCGAGCCGCTGCCGCCGAAGATGGCCACGCCGCCGACCACCACGGCGGCCACGACGTTCAGCTCGAAGCCGTTGCCGGCGTTGGCGTCGAGGGTGCCGAAGCGGGCCGCGTACAGGACGCCGGCCAGGCCCGCCAGCGCGCCCGAGACGACGAACGCGGCGAAGACCCGCTTGCCGACCGGGATCCCGGCCAGGCGGGCGGCGGGCGGGCTGGAGCCGATGGCGTACAGCTCCCTGCCGCTGCGGTACGTCCGCAGGTAGTAGCCGGCGGCCACCAGCACCATCACCGCGAACAGCGCCAGCACCGGCACGCCCAGCAGGGTCGCGCTGCCCATCCGCAGGAAGCCGGGCGGCATGTCGGCGGCGTTGATCTGCCGTCCTGTGGCCCAGGTGTAGTCGACGCCGCGGAAGACGTACAGGGTGCCGAGCGTCACCACCAGGGCGGGGACGCGGGCGGCGGCGATGAGCGCGCCGTTGACGACCCCGCAGGCCGCGCCGAGCAGCACGCCGGCGATCAGCGCCACCGGGATGGGCAGACCGGGGTTCGCCAGGAAGAGGCTGCCGGTCGCGAACGCCGACAGTCCCAGCACCGAACCGACCGACAGGTCCACGTTGCGGGTGATGACGACGATGCTCTGCCCGACGGCGAGCACCGCGAGGATGGTGGAGCCGAGCAGCAGGTCCTTGATGCCCTGCGCGGTGAGGAAGCGCGGGTTGACCAGCGTGGTCACGGCCACGAGCAGCACCAGCGCGGCGGCGATGCCCAGCTCTCTGATCACGAACACCCGGTGCACGAGCCGGGTGCCCTCGCGCGCTCCCGTGGGGGCCTGCGTCACCGCCGTCATGCGCCACCGCCCTGTCCCGTGGCCGTTTCGGTCATCGCCGTCATGCGCCACCGCCCTGTCCGGTCGCGGCCAGCATCACCGACTCCTCATCCGCCTGCGTTCGCGGGATGTCGGCCACCAGCCGGCCTTCGTGCATGACGAGCACGCGGTCGGCCATGCCGAGCACCTCGGGCAGCTCGCTGGAGATCATCAGCACCGCGACGCCCTGCCCGGCCAGCTCCGACAGCAGCCGGTGCACCTCGGCCTTGGTGCCCACGTCGATGCCGCGGGTGGGCTCGTCCACGATGAGCACGCCGGGCTCGGTGGACAGCCACTTGGCCAGCACCACCTTCTGCTGGTTGCCGCCCGACAGCGTGGAGACGGGGTCGGTGAGGCGGGCGGTCTTGACCTGGAGGCGTTCGCTCCACATGCGGGCCGCCGCCCGCTCGGCGCCGCCGAACAGCAGCCCGAGCCGGCTCAGCGACCAGCGCCTGGTGAGGGTGGCGTTGCGCTCGACCGACAGCTCCATGACCAGGCCCTGCTGGCGGCGGTCCTCGGGGACGAGGGCCAGTCCCGCGGCGATGGCGGCGGCGGTGTCGCCGGGCGGCAGTGTGCTGCCGTCCACGATCACCTCGCCGGCGTCGGGCCGGTCCACGCCGAACACGGCCCGCGCCACCTCGCTGCGCCCGGCCCCGACGAGCCCGGCGAGCGCCACGATCTCGCCGCCGCGCACGGCGAAGGAGACGTCCTCGAAGACGCCGTGCCTGGTCAGGCCGCGCACCTCCAGGCGGGACTCGCCGACGGCGGCCGCCGTCTTGGGATACAGCGAGGACACCTCGCGGCCGACCATTCTGCGGACCAGCTCCTCGACGGTGAGCTCGGCGGCCGGGTCGGTGGAGACCCAGCGGCCGTCGCGCATCACCGTGATCCGCGAGCAGAGCGTGAAGATCTCGTCGAAGCGGTGGGAGATGAACAGCACGGCCGCGCCCGACTCGCGCAGCGACCCGACGACCGAGAACAGCCGCTCGACCTCCACGCCGGACAGCGCGGCCGTGGGCTCGTCCATGATGAGGACGCGGGCGTCGAACGCGAGCGCCTTGGCGATCTCCACGAGCTGCTGGTCGGCGATGGACAGGCCGCGGGCGGGCCGGTCGGGGTCGAGCCCGACGCCGAGCCTGGCGAACAGCTCGGACGTGGCCGCGCGCATGGCGTTGGCGTCGATGCGCCGCATGCTGCGCAGCGGCTGGTGGCTCATGAAGATGTTCTCGGCGACCGACAAATCCGGAAATAGTGTTGGCTCTTGATAAATCACCGCAATTCCGGCGGCCTGGGCGTCGGCGGGGCCGGAGAACGCCAGCTCCTTCCCGTCCACGGTCAGCGTGCCCGTGTCGGCGGGATGGGCGCCGGCGAGGATCTTCACCAGCGTCGACTTGCCGGCCCCGTTCTCTCCCACCAGGCCGTGCGCCTCTCCGGCGTACAGGTCGAGCCGCACGCCCGACAGGGCCTGGACCGCACCGAAGGACTTGCTGACATCGCGTAGCGACAGGATGGGAGGAGATTCGCTCATACGCCCTCCGGCGCCGTTGTCGGCAAAACGTTTTAATGTGTCCAGAACGTAAAACGGCGGGGAGTTACGTGTCAATACTGCTCGTACGCGACTTGCGCCTGGCCATAAATTTTCTAAAACGATTTAGACACTAGTCGGTCGCACAGGAACGGATCCCCGGCGCGGGCATGGGCGCCACCACCGGTCGCACGGGAGCGGGCCCCGGCGCGGCGGCCGCAGGTGTGTGCGCCACCACCGGCTCGTGGCGAGGCCCGGGTCACTCGGCCGGCACCGTGCGGTAGCCGTTCCACACGAACCTGGCCGTCGTCACCGCGTCGTCGCCGTCGCCCGTGATGAGCTGGTGGATGGCGATGCCGTCCAGCTCGCGGTACTCGCACCACTCGTGGTCGGACGTCAGAACCAGGTCCAGCCCCAGGTTCACCAGCAGGTCGAACACCTGGCCCCGGTTGGCCCTGTCCACGCCCACGAACACCTCGTCGAGCAGGATGAAGCGCGGGCAGCCCGGGTCGGTCAGGTAGTGCGCGGCCACGGCGGCGAACAGCGGCAGGTGCAGCGCGATCGCCTTCTCCCCGCCCGACAGCGCCCCGTGCAGCTTCCGCGTCAGCTCCTGCCAGCCCTGGCCGTCGCCCCGGTCCAGCTTGACCACGAACCGGTGCCAGGCGGTGTAGTCGAGGACCTTCATGAGCTGGTCCTCCCAGCTCGCCGACGAGTCGTCGGCCCGCGCCTCCTCGATGCGTTCCCTGAAGAAGACGTACAGGGCCTCCTTGTCGGCCTCGCTGAGCCCGGCCGGGTCGCGCAGCAGCAGGTCGCGGGCGGCGCGGGTGCCGGGCGACTGCGTGGGATCGACCTGCCAGACCAGCCGCACCGCGACCTTGGAGGCGGTGCGGACCCGTTCCAGGCGCTGGTTCATGGCCTCGACCAGCGCCGTCGCCTGCCTGATGCGGTCGGCGAGATGCCGCCGCGTGTCCCCGGCCAGCGTGCGGTCGAACAGGTCGCGCTCGGCCTCGGTGATGTCGCGGCGGCGGGCGTCCCGCTCCTTGTGCAGGGCCCTGCACAGCGCCGCCGCGCCGGCGCGCACGCCGCCCACGGTGGCGGTGAGCACCTGGACGTCCTCGTCGGGGGTCAGCTGCAGGTCCGCCCGCCCGGCCAGCGCCTCCCTGGCGTGGTGGAAGGCGTCACGCAGCCGCGCCTCGGCCTCCCTGACGTGCTTGTGCTCGTACGGGACCCCGTCCAGCCCTGCGTCCAACTCTGCGGCCACCGCCTCAGCAGCCTCAAGCACCGCCCGCCCGCCGGCCTCGGGGGCGGGCGCGACCGTCACCCGCGCGTCGGCCGGCAGGTGCCCGGCCACCAGCCGGCGGAAGCGCCCGGAGACCTCGTCGCGGGCCCGCGCCGCCTCGGCGTGCCGCTCCTCGGCCGCGCCCAGCTCGCCCCTGAGCCGGCCGAGGCGGGCGTTGAGCCTGGCCAGCCCCTCGTTGACCTGTTTGATGGCGTGGCGGCACTCCTGGTAGGCGGCCTGGGCCTCCTGGAGCCGGGCGAGCGCCTCGTGCTGCTCGGCGCCGACCACGGCCTCGATCGCGGCCAGCCGCTCGGCCAGCACGACGGCGGCGGACGCGGCGCGCTCCGCGCGTTCGACGGCGTCGAGGGCGAGCCGTTCGTACTGGGCGGCGGTCTCGGCCGCCAGCCTGGCGTGCTCGGCGGCGGCGCGGGCGTCGGCGCGGCGGTCGTGCCAGACGGCGCCGGTGGTCTCGGCGGTGCGCAGCGCCTGCTCCAGGTTGTCCAGCGCGGACGGCGCCGCGGGCAGCGCGTGCCGGTCGGCCAGCTCGGTCAGGCGGCGCAGCGACCTGGCCACATCCTGCTCGCGCTCGTGCAGCCGCTCCTCGTACGCGCGCAGCCGGTCCTCCAGCAGCGCCACCTTGCGCTCGGCGCCGTCGAGCGCCTGCAGGGCCTGCGCGTACGGCCTCCTGTCGGGCCTGCGGCGCAGCTCGGCGGCCAGCGTCTCGCGCTCGGCGTCCACCACGGCGAGCAGGTGGTCGCACTCGGCGATGCGTCCGGCCAGCTCGCCCAGCCGGTCGTCAAGCTCGGCGACGCGGCGCCGCCTGGCGCGTTCCCTGGCGGTCGCGCCGATGTAGGCGGGCTCGGGCTTGACCCAGCGGCCCGCCGCAGGGCCGAGCCGCCAGGTGCCGTCCGCGCCGATGACGGCCGGGTGGTCGACGCCGATCGCGGTGGGCGCGAACGCGATGCCGCCCAGCACGGCGTCCGCGGAGACCGGCGAGTCCGGCTCGGTGAGCAGCACGTGGGCCAGGCTGTAGCCGGGTGCGGGGCGGGCCAGCGCGGCGACCGCGAACGCGTCGTGCTCGCCGGGGTCGAACCCGCCGTCCGGCCGCAGCCACAGGTTGAGCAGCCCGGACGCCTCCAGCGCCGCCTCCACGCCCGCCTGCGCCACCGGGTCGAGTCCCGACCGGAACGCGACCGCCCGCCACAGCGGTATGCCGGGGCGGGCCAGCCGCCCGGCGGCGGTGCGGGTGGGCGGGGCGGGCGGTTCGAGCGCGGTCTGGTCGCTGAGGCGTTCGCGTTCCTCGGCGAGCCCGGCCCGTTCGGCGGCCAGCCGGTCGCGCAGCCCGGTGAGCTGCTGCTCGCGGGCCGCCAGCTCGACGGCGGCCATCGTACGTGCGGTGCTCACCAGGTCGTCGGCCCGCTCGAAGTCCTCGGCGAGCCCGGCCAGCGTGGCGGGGTCGAGCTGGAGCTGCGTGCAGCCGCCCGCCCAGTCGGCCAGCGCGGCGGCGAGGTCGCGGGCCCGCTCGTCGCGCAGGCGTTCGGCCCGCTCGCGCTCCTCGTGCGCGGCGGCCAGGTCGTCGCGGGCCTCGTCGCGGTCGCGCTCGGCGGCGGTGCGGCGGCCGACGGCCTCCTCGTGGGCCAGCACCCCGGCCCTGACCTCGCGGATCTGCGCGGTCCTGCTGGTCACGGCGGCCCGCGACAGCTCGCGCGCCCGCCGTACGGCGGCCTCGGCGTCGCCCGCGCCGGCCTTCATGTCCCCGCCGGACCCTCCGGGGTGCTCGGCCTCCTCATGGACGGAGAGCAGCCCGGCGCGGGCGGCCGCCTGCCGGGCCTCGGCGCGGGCGCGGTCGGCCAGGGCGGCGGCCGTGCGGGCGGCGGCCGCGGCGCGTTCGGCACGTTCCTGCCGGGCCGAGACCTCCCTGGCCGCCTGGCCGGCCTGGTCGCGCAGCCGGGCCGCCGTCTCGTGGGCCGCCTGCGCCTCGCTGCGCAGCCGGTGCAGGTCGCCGCCCTCGCGGTAGGCCGCGCTCTCCTTCAGCCCGTCGATCCGCGCGGCCAGGGCCAGCTCCCGCGCCTCCTCCTCGCCCAGCCGCACGGTCGTGGCCGCGAGCTCGCGCTCGGCCTCCTTGAGCGCCTCGCGCCGCTCCTTGACCTCGGCGGCCAGCGACTCCACCCGCTCCCAGGCGGACGTCACCGCCGCGGCGGCGGCCCGCAGCACGCGCTGGGCGTAGCCGCGCTGCCGCTCGGCCAGCCGGTCGGCCTCCTCCACGTCGCGGTCGAGCCGCCGCAGCTCCTCGCGCTGCCGGTCGAGCCGCTCGAACCCCTCGGCGATCTCGTGGATCTCGCCTTCGCCGAGCGGCGGCAGGGCGCTGGAGAGCAGGTCGGACAGCAGCCCGGGGTCGAGGCGTTCGGACAGCTTGGGGGTGCGGAGCTGGCGCAGCGCGGTCAGCAGGGAGTCGTAGCGCTGCTCGTTCAGCTCGCGGTAGAGGGTCCTGCGCACGACGTCGCGGTAGGACTCGGCGGTCTCGTGGACCGTGCCGGACGGGCCCAGCTCGTCGATGAGCTGGGCCTTGGTCAGCGGCTGGCCGCCCTCGCCGGTGAGCCTGATGCCGTCGGGGGCGTCAACGCGGGCGTCGGTGGTGAAGTAGGTGGCGGTGACGTTCTTGGTGTGCACGGTGGCCTGCAGCCGCGCACCGCAGGTGAACCAGCGGCCGTCGGCGTGGCGGAACTCCAGCCACACGTAGCCGACGCGGGTGGTGCCGCCGCCCGCGCCGTCGCCCATGAGATTCCAGTGCATGGTCCGCTCGCCGCCGCCGAACGTGGACAGCCTGCTCGGCTTGAGGCTGGCGTCCAGCAGGTACGGCAGCAGCAGCTCCAGCACCTTCGACTTGCCGCTGCCGTTGGGCCCGCGCAGCAGCAGCCGCCCCCGGTGGAACTCGAACACCTCGTCGTAGTAGCGCCAGACGTTGAGTATCCCGGCGCGCACCGGGACCCAGCGGGCGTCCATCCCCTGCGCGGCGCGCTGCGGGGCGAGCTCGGTAACGGTCATCAATCCTCCTGTACGGCCGCGCGATCGACCCGGTAGCGGGCCGCGGCGGGCAGGGCCGCGACCCGGTCACCCGTACGGCGGGCGAGCCCGAACCGGACGAGCACCTCAAGCGCGTCGGCGGCCAGCCGCGGCCCGCCGCCGTCCGACTGGTACGCCTTGGCCCACTGCGGGAAGCGGCGCAGCAGCTCGGCGGCCTCCTCGTCGAGCCGGGCGGCGCTGACGGGGCCCGAGGTGACGAGCAGGTCGAGCATGAGCAGGGCGGCCACCTTGGCGTGGTTGCCGTCGTCGGGGAACCTGCTGTCGGTGGCGATGCCGTCGGGGTCCACCAGCAGGAACCCCTCGGCCCGCTCCTCCAGCACGAACCCGGCCTCCTCCGCGGCGCGGCGCAGGATCCTGCGGCCGGTCAGGGAGGCGGCGTAGGCCGCCTGTGCGGGGGTCAGCTCGTCGCGGTAGACGACGGGCTCGTCCAGCAGGCGGCGGATGAGCGTGTGGCGGGCGTGCAGGGCGCGCTGGGTCTCGCTGGGCTCGCCCGCGCCGTAGCGCGCCTCGGCGGTCAGCGCGACCGGCGGTCCGCCGCCCTCCCACACGCTCTCGACCGGCTCTGCGGCCGCCGCCTCCGACGGCGGCACCGGCGCGGCCAGCAGGCGGATGATCCGCATGGTGTCCACCCGGTAGAGCACCTTGGCCTCCTCGTCGTCGAGGTAGGCGTCGGTGGCGCCGTCCATCGCGGTGAGCGCGCCGTAGTGCTCGAGCAGCTTGACCGCGTCCACGAACGCGGCGCGCTCCTCCACCCGCACCGGCTCGAACGCGGGCACGCCCGGCTCCACGGCGGCGGCCTGCGCCACCCGGCCCGCCAGCATCCCGATCGTGGTGACGGGCGAGGTGAGCAGCTCGGCCGCGCACAGGCACAGCAGCGTGTAGCGGCGGCGGTCGAACGGCGCCCTGGTGGTGCGGCGGCGCCGGGCCGGGCGGGTGGATCCGGGCTCGGACCTGACCTTGACCAGGCGGGCGTAGCCCTGGCGCGGCTCCACGATCAGCCGCCAGCCGCAGAAGTAGTCGAACCACTGGATCAGCGGCCCGCGCCGCTTCCTGACCAGGTCGAAGGCGGCCGGGTCGTCGTGCGCGGAGACGAGGGGGCGGCCGAGCAGGGTCCTGATGGCGCGGGCCAGCTCTTCCTTCTCGGCGCGTACGAGCTGGTTGGCGAGGGTGCTCACGCGCCCACCACCCGCTCGCGCAGCGTTCCGGGCGCGCGCACGTCGATGAGGTAGTCGGGGGTGCGGAACCAGCCCTCGGACGTACGCAGCACCGCCACCGCACGGCCGGTGGGCGTGTCGTCGGGGGCGCGCAGCACGATCTCCACCCGGCCGTCGGAGGTGACCGCCCGCCGGAACCCGGTCGGGTCGGGCCGCTCGGCCAGCGCCCTGCCGATCAGGTCGAGCAGCCGGCCGAAGGCGTCGTGGTCGAGCTCGCCGAGCTGCGACAGCCTGATCGGGCCCGTCGTGGCCAGCGCCGCCCACGCGGCCTCCAGCTCGGCGCGCTCGCGCTCGGCCTGGGCCCGCCGGCGTGCCCGCAGCTCGGCCACGTCGCGCACCCTGCCCGTGCGGCCCATCCGCTCGGTACGTCCCCGCGCGCGCAGCAGCGCCGACACCTCGACGGGCTCGGCCTCCGCCCACGGCACTCCCGGCGGGATCAGCTCGGCGTCGGCGTGGCCGAGGTGGGCGTGCCTGGCCGAGCCGAGCCCGAACGCCGCATCCCACAGCCGGTGCGCGTCGTCCTCCGCCGGCGCGGTGGCGAACCAGCGGGCCAGCGTACGGAAGTCGGCGGCGGCACTGGAGGAGCGGCGGCGGGAATCGGTGATGCGGTCGAGCACCTGCAGCAGCGCCACGATGGCCCGCCTGGCCACGTCGTGCAGCCTGCGCACCCTCGGCACGCTGCCGTCCACGGGCGCGAACCAGGCCAGCAGCCGCTCCCACTGCTCCGCCCGCGCCGCCAGCCACGGCGTGGCGTGGTCGGCCCCCGGCACCTTCGGCAGGTCCGCCCCGTCGAGCGCGCGGGCGTGCAGCGTTTCGACCCCCTGCTCGGCGATGGCGCGCACGGCGGCGGCGATGGTGTCGCCGCGCTGCTCCAGGTCTGTCACGAAGTCCTGCAGGTAGGCCACGGTGGCGGTCTTGACCTCGTGGAACGTGGCGAGGTTCGTGCCCTCGGCGCGCAGCAGCCGCTGCAGCTCGGCGTTGAAGCGGCGGGTGTCGGCGCGCAGCGCGTCGAGATGGCCCTCCAGCTCCAGCAGGCAGGCGAAGATACGCCGGTTGCGCCCGGGTCCGGGGTCGCGCAGCAGCTCGTCCAGCTCGCCGAGGCGGTCGGCGATCGCGTCCAGCACCGCCGTCTGCAGCGCTCCTCCCGTCTCCAGCACGGACGTCGCGTGCTGGAGCCCGGCGATGGCCGCCGCGCCGCGCCTGGTGAGCGCGTACTGCAGGTTCCTGCGCTCGTACTCCTCGGCGGTGGCGAAGCCGCCCGAGTGGTCGAAGACCACGTCGAGCAGCCCCCACCCGGCCAGCTGCCGCAGCGTGCCCGCCAGGTCCTGCTCGCCCACCGGGGCGTAGCAGCCGGTGGCGCGCAGCCGCTCGCGCACCTCGTCGGCGGTCAGCGCCGTCTCCAGGCGCTCGTCGGCCTCGCCGAAGGCGAAGAGCACCGCCGTGTGCAGGTCGGCCCGCTCCGTCGTGGTGAACCGGAACATCTCCGGCGGCACCTGTGGCGCGCTCGCCATCACCCGCTCCCCTCGCCGCTCGATTACCCCACGCAACCGTAGCGGGACGCACCGTCGCGGGTGCCGCTGTTTGCCCGCACATCACGGGGGTACGGCGCTGGCATTGGAACCCAGGGGTTCGGGGGGACGGTATGGCCGAGTTCGAGGCGACTCGCGGGATGCCGGCGGAGAGCATGGTGGTGTTCGGGGTGGCATCCGATGTGGAACTCATGGATCGGTGGCTGCCGCAGGGCCTGTCGGTCCACGACGCGGGGCCCGGCACCGTGGAGGCCGACGGCTCACTGGTGCCCGGCGCAGGCCGGCACGAAGGGCTCTTCCGCACCTCGGAGGAGCAGCTCAGGGTGGAGTGGGGCGGGCGTGACCACCCCGACTACTCGGGCTGGCTCCAGGTGTCCGACGCGGCCGCCGGCACCAGCGAGGTGACCGTGCACATCAGCCTCCTGGACGAGCCGGACACGGGGACCCGCGCCGACGAGGTCCGCGGCCTGCTGGACCGCTCCCTCGACAGCCTCGCCGACGAGGTCCAGCGCCGCGTCTCCGACGCCGGCTGACCGGCTCAACGCCCCTCCCCCGCCGCCCGCGAGCCCGCCCGTGCGGCCCGCTCCGCCATCGGGAAACCGCCCGTTCGGCCCACCCCGCCGGCCGCCGGACGACCCGTCCGAAGCGCGATGAAGACCGAGGGTCGGCGGGCGACTGGCTGCGGGGCGGTGATCGCCGAGAACGGTGACCGCCATTTGCGGTGACCGCCATCGGCGGCGAACATCGCGGGCGCCGCCCCGCGCACGGCGCCGGGTCGAGGCGAGGCCGGGCGGTGGCCGAACATCGAGCCCTTTCATCACCCGGAAAGCCCCGCGGCGGCGGGATTTCCGTCCCGGGACACGCCGGAAAGTCCAATGCCCCTCAGTAGATCTTTTCCCGTATGGGAATTCAGGTGTTTTGCAGACTTGCCCTCGATGTGGAGCAACGTCTATAAAGAACGGCGAAACCGTTGCCTACCTCCCCTGAGACATGCGACAACTATTCCGTTTCCTTACGCCTGCTCTGGCGGGCCTGCTGACCCTCACCGGAGTCACCGGTCCCGCCCGGGCCGCCGCGCCGGAACGGCTTGGCGATTTCTACGGACAGCGCCTGGCCTGGTCCCGCTGCGGCGACGGCTACGAGTGCGGGAAATTGTCGGTCCCGTTGGACTACGCGCACCCTGAGGGAGAACGCATCGGGCTCAGCATGGCGCGTCTGCCTGCGACGGGGCGCAAGATCGGCTCACTCGTGCTCAACTTCGGCGGCCCCGGAGCGTCCGGCGTGGACACGCTGATGCAGAGCAAGGACGTCGTTTCTCCGGCGATCCGCGAGCATTTCGACGTGGTCAGCTTCGACCCCCGCGGCGTCGGCGGGTCGTCGCCCATCCATTGCATGAAGCCGCTCGATCTGGATTCGTACTTCACCCTCGATCCGACGCCCGACACCGAGGAAGAAGTAAAGCGTCAGGAAAAGTGGGACAAAGCCTTCGCAAATTCGTGTGCGAAGCGTTCCGGTAAAAAGCTGCTGGCGCACGTCGGCACGGTCGACGCCGCGCGCGACATGGACGTGATACGCGCCGCGCTGGGCGATGAGAAGCTGACGTATCTCGGTTTCTCGTACGGCACCTACCTCGGCTCGCTGTACGCCGACATGTACCCCGATAAGGTGCGGGCGATGGTGCTGGACGGCGCCGAGGACCCGTCGCAGGACACCGACGACTTCGTCCGCGACCAGGACCGCGGTTTCGAGCTGGCGACGGAGTCGTTCCTGCGCGACTGCTTCAAGGCCAAGGACTGCCCGTTCAAGAAGCGCTCGGTGAAGGCGGCGGTCAAGAAGCTCGACCGGCTCTACGACCGCGCCGACCGGGCTCCGCTGCGCAACGAGTACGACGCCCGCCAGGTCACCGAGGCCGTGGTCCGCAGCGCGGTCGAGTACTCGCTGTACCAGACGGCGACCTGGCCGCGGCTGCGTCAGGCGCTGGCGCAGGCGTACAAGGGCGACGGCACGAAGCTGCTGCTGCTGGCCGACGAGAGCAACGGGCGGCGGCCCAACGGTCGCTACGACAACAGCTTCGAGGCCCTCATGGCCATCAACTGCGTCGACCACCCGGAGAGCCCGTGCCCGTTCTGGCCGGTCAAGGGCAACCGCCTGCCGAAGAAGGTGCAGGCCAAGGGCGCGCCGCCGATCGTGGTGGTGGGCACGACGCGTGACCCGGCGACGCCGTACAAGGAGGCTCAGGCGCTCGCGCGGCAGCTGGAGCACGGCGTGCTGCTGACCAACGACGCCGACGGCCACACCGGCTACCGCAGGGGCTCGTCCTGCCTGGACAGCAAGATCGACGCCTACCTGCTGACGGCGAAGGCGCCCCGGCCGGCCACGTGCAAGCCGGACAGCAAGACCGACGCCGACGCCACCGCGAAGGCGGGGGCGAAGGTCAGCGCCTGAGACGGGCGCAGAGCCACCCGCAGGACCCATTGCTGAGGCCCCCTGGCACATCCGACGCCAGGGGGCCTCAGCCATGCCCGAGGGCCGCGCAGAGGGCATCAGGCGGTCAGCCCGCCTGATGCCCTCTGCCGGTCAGCCAGTCGCCCCAGCCGGTCAGCCGGTCGCCCCAGCCGGTCGCTCCCACCTTCGTTCCGGCCGGTCGTTCCAGGCGGCGTCTGAGGTGACACCACACCTCGGTGTGGGAGTGGTGACGTTCGGGTCAACCCTGGCCGCGCCTGCGCGATGGCGCCGCCGCCGTGGGAGAGATTGGGCGGACGTAGCCGGAAATTCCCTCCCGAGGAGCCCATGGAGTCGCTGCTGATCCTGCATGCGGTGGCGGCCGTCTGCGCTCCCTGGCTGGTGGCCCGCCTGGGACGGGCCTCGTTCGCCGTGCTGGCCGTGCCTCCGGCGGCCGGGCTGGTGTACACGGGGTGGCTGGCGCTGCGCGGCCTGCCGGTGCGGGAGAGCAGGTCGTGGGTGCCGGTGCTGGGCCTGGAGCTGTCGTTCCGCGCCGACCCGCTGACGGTGCTGATGATGGCGCTGGTCACCGGGGTCGGCGTGCTCGTGCTGTGCTACAGCGCCCGCTACTTCGCGGCGGGCGAGGAGGGGCTGGGCCGCTACGGCGGGGTGATGGTGGCCTTCGCCGGTTCGATGCTGGGCCTGGTCGCGACCGACGACCTGCTCCTGCTGTACGTGTTCTGGGAGCTGACGACGGTCTTCTCCTACCTGCTCATCGGCCACGACCCGGCCAGCCGGACGAGCAGGCAGGCGGCGATGAAGGCGCTGGCGGTGACGACATTCGGCGGCCTGTCGATGCTGGCCGGGTTCGTGCTGCTGGGGCAGGCGGCGGGCACGTACCAGATCTCGCAGATCGTCGCGCGCCCGCCCGACATGGCGCCGGTCGCGCTGGTGCTGGTGCTGGCAGGGGCGCTGTCGAAGTCGGCGATCTTCCCGTTCAGCACGTGGCTGCCGGCCGCGATGGCCGCGCCGACCCCGGTCTCGGCCTACCTGCACGCGGCGGCGATGGTGAAGGCCGGGGTGTACCTGCTGGCCAGGCTCGGCCCGGCGTTCGGCGAGCTGGCGCTGTGGCGGTCGGTGACGGTGCCGCTCGGCGTGGTGACGATGCTGCTGGGCGGCTGGCGGGCGCTGCGGGAGACGGATCTGAAGCGGCTGCTCGCGTACGGGACGGTCAGCCAGCTCGGCCTGCTCGCGCTGCTGTTCGGGGCGGGCACCGAGGGGACGGCGGTGGCGGGCGCCGGGATGCTGCTGGCGCACGCGCTGTTCAAAGCGGCCCTGTTCCTGGTGGTGGGCATCGTCGATCGGGTGACGGGTTCGCGGGATCTGCGCCGGCTGAGCGGGCTCGCCGGGACGATGCCGTGGACGTGCGGGTCGGCGGTGCTCGCGGGGGCGTCGATGGCGGGGCTGCCGCCGCTGGTGGGTTTCGCGGGCAAGGAGGCGGCGCTGGAGTCGCTGCTGGACACGCCGCCCGTGCTGGCGGGGGTGGTGGCGGGCTCGGCGCTGACGGCGGCGTACACGCTGCGGTTCCTGTGGGGTGCGTTCGCCGCCAAGCCGGGGCTGGACCCGACTCCGGCGCATCCGACGCCGCCGGTGATGGCCGTGCCCGTGGTGCTGCTGGCCGCCCTGGGGCTGGCGATGGGGCCGCTGGCCCCCTGGTATGAGGGCGCGATGTCCGGCTACACCGGCACGTACGCCGACCCGGGGCACGACGCGCACCTGGCGCCGTGGAGCGGCGTCTCGACGCCGCTGCTGCTGTCGGCGACGGCGCTGGCGGCCGGATTCGTGCTGTTCCTGGCGCGCCGCCCCATGGCCAGGGCGGGCGCGGCGCTGCACGTGGTGGACTCGGGGCAGGTCTTCTGGACGGCGATCCGCCGCCTCGACCGGTTCGCGATCCAGCTCACCGGCCTCATCCAGCGCGGCTCGGTGCCCGACTACCTGCTGCTGACGCTGCTCGCGACGGTCGGCGTGGGCCTGTTCTCCTTCGCGTACGGTGGCCCGCCGCACCTGGATGTGCCGGTCGTCCCCTGGCAGCGGCCCGAGCAGCCGGTGATCGCGGTACTGCTCGCGGCGGCGGCCGCGCTGGCGATGTTCGCCCGCGCCTACATCCTGGTCGCCGTCGTCATCGGCCTGACCGGGTACGGCACGGCCCTGCTGTTCCTCGTGCACGGCTCCCCCGACCTGGCGCTGACCCAGTTCCTCGCCGAGACGCTGAGCCTGGTGATCTTCGCGCTGGTGCTGCGGCGGCTGCCGGTGGAGCCGGCGGGCGGGCGGCTGCCGATGCCGTTCCGGCTGGCGGTGGGCCTGGCGGTGGGGGTGGTGGCGACGGGCGCGGGCATGCTGGCGATGGCGGCGCGCGGCACCGAGCCGGTGGGCGCGTCGATGCCCGAGGCCGCCGAGGAGGCGGGGGCGGGCAACGTGGTCAGCGCCATCATCCTCGACGTGCGCGCCTGGGACACGCTGGGCGAGAGCGCGGTGCTCATCGTGCTGACGCTGGGCGTGACCAGCCTGGTGTTCCTGCGGCGCAGGTCGTACGCCATCGAGCGGGCCACGACCGAGCACCGCCTGACGGAGGGGACGCACTGGCTGGCCTCGACGCTGCCGCGCAGCCAGCGGGCGCTGGCGTTCGAGGTGGCGGCCAGGCTGACGTTCCACACGGTGCTGGTGCTCTCGGTGTACCTGCTGTTCGTCGGGCACAGCGGGGTCGGCGGCGGGTTCGCCGGCGGCATCGTGGCCGGGCTGGCGATCATGGTGCGCTATCTGGCGGGCGGCAGGAACGAGCTGGCCGCCGCCGTGCCGGTGCACGCGGGCGTGCTGATGGGCGTGGGGCTGACGCTGTCGGCGGGCACGGCGCTGATCGGGCTGCTGTTCGGCGAGGCGGCGTTGGCCATGCTGGCCACGGACGTGAGCGTGCCGCTGGTGGGTCACCTGCACCTGTCGACGGGCCTGCTGTTCGACCTCGGGGTGTACCTCTCGGTCATCGGCATGGTGCAGGACCTGCTGCGCGCGCTGGGCGCGGAGCTGGACCGGCAGATCGACGCCGGGGAGACCCCGTGAACAGCGTCTCCCTGGTGCCGTTCGCCGCGTGCTGCGTGCTCATCACGACGGGCGTGACGCTGCTGCTCGAACGGAGCCTGGTACGGGTGATGGCCGGCGTCATCGTGCTGGGCAACGGCGTCAACCTGCTCATCGTCACCTCGGGCGGGGACGCGGGAGGCCCGCCGTTCACCGGCACGACCGGGATGGCCGATCCGCTGCCGCAGGCCATGGTGCTCACCGCGATCGTCATCACGCTGGGCGTGACCGGGTTCCTGCTGGCGATGGTGCACCGTTCCTGGCAGCTCACCGGCAGCGATGAGGTGCAGGACGACACCGAGGACCGGCGGGTGCGGCTGCGCGCGCGGCGCGGCGAGCTGGGCGACGCCGTACGCGCCAAGCGGGACGCGTACCGGCGGCTGATCGTCGAGCAGCGGGCGGAGCTTGCGAACCTGGAGGCGGAGCGGGCCGAGCGGGAGCGGCTTGAGGAGGCCGACCTGGAGCGGCGCATCGCCCGCGTGCACACCGAGCTGGAGCAGTGGATGCGGATGCTGCGCGCGCAGGGCCTGTCGGAGGAGGAGCTGCAGCGCCGCTTCGAGGACGTGGGGCTGCGCGCGGACACCGGCGGGATCAGCAACGCCGAGCGCATCGAGCAGCTGCGCGAGGAGTTCGAGCGCAGAAGGCTCAAGCAGGAGGCGAGGGAGCGCGAGCTGCGCAAGCAGCTCAAGGCCCGCCAGCGGGAGGCGCGCAAGCAGATGCGCGCGGCCATCAGGAGGGAACGCGCCAGGCAGGCCCTGGCGGAGGACCCCGAGCTGGAGGGCGACGACTGAGCCATGGGCGGTGAGCGGTGATCGGCGGGCTGGACGGTCTCGTCTGCGTGCCCGTGCTGCTGCCGCTGCTGGCCGCCGGGGTGAAGCTGGCGATCGGCGGGCGGCTGCGCCGGCTGCAGTCGCTGATCAGCGTGATCACTTTGGGCGTGTCGCTGTGCGTGTCGGTGGTGCTGATGGTCGCGGCCGACACGCACGGCCCGCTGGTGACGGAGCTGGGCGGCTGGCCGGCGCCGATCGGCATCACGCTGGTCGCCGACCGCCTGTCCACGCTGGTGCTGGTGGTGTCGTCGGCGGTGACGCTCTGCGTGATGGTGTACTCGGTCGCCAACGCCTACGACGACCAGGAGCACGACGCGCCGATGGCGATCTTCCATCCGGCGTTCCTGGTGATGGTGGCGGGGGTGGCCGACGCGTTTCTCAGCGGCGACCTGTTCAACCTGTTCGTGGCCTTCGAGCTGCTGCTGAGCGGCTCGTACGTGCTGCTGACCTTCGGCGGCACCGAGTTCAGGATCAGGGCGGGCGCGACGTACACGCTGATGGCGCTGGCCTCGTCGATGCTGTTCCTGATCGCGCTGGCCGTCACCTACGGCGCCACGGGCACGCTGTCGCTCGCGCAGCTCGCCGAGCGCTTCGCCGCGCTGCCCGAGCAGGTGCAGCTGCTGGTGGAGCTGACGCTGCTGCTGGCCTTCGCGATCAAGGCGGCGATCTTCCCGATGTCGGCGTGGCTGCCCGACTCCTACCCGACCGCGCCCGCCCCCGCCACGGCCGTGTTCGCGGGGCTGCTGACGAAGGTCGGCGTGTACTCGATCATCCGGCTGGAGGCGCTGCTGTTCCCGGTGGGGCCGGTCTCGACGCTGCTGATGTGGGTGGCGCTGGCGACGATGGTGGCCGGGGTGCTGGGCGCTGTGGCGCAGACCGACATGAAGCGGATGCTCTCCTTCACGCTGGTGAGCCACATCGGCTACATGGTGTTCGGGGTGGCGCTGTCGACGGTGGCGGGCCTGGCGGGCGCGGTGTTCTACGTGGTGCACCACATCACCGTGCAGACGAGCCTGTTCCTGGTGGCGGGCCTGGTGGAGCGGCGCACCGGCACGACGTCGGTGACCAGGCTCGGCGGGCTCATGCGGGCGACGCCGCTGATCGCGGTGCTGTTCTTCGTGCCGGCCATGAACCTGTCGGGCATCCCGCCGCTGTCGGGGTTCCTGGGCAAGCTGATGCTGGTGCAGGCCGGACTGGCAGCGGGCGGCTGGCTGCCGGTGACGTTCGTGGCGGCCGGTCTTGCGACGAGCCTGCTCACCCTGTACGCGGTGGCGAAGACCTGGGGCAAGGCGTTCTGGCGTACGCCGCGCGCCGAGGCGGTGGGCCGGGTGCTGGAGAGCGAGGAGCAGACCGGCGAGGACCCGACCGTGACCACGACCTCGCTGCCTGCGGCGCTGCCGCTGTCGGTGGCCGCGCTGGTCGTGCTGGGGCTGTCGTTCACGGTGCTGGCGGGGCCGCTGACGTCGCTGGCCGAGCGGGCGGCGGACGAGCTGCTGGCGCGGGAGCCGTACGTGTCGGCGGTGCTGGAGCGTCCCCGATGAGAGGCGTCCAGGGGAGGTGGCGATGAGACGGGAGGCGCTGCGGCCGCGGCTGCTCGGCCGGCGGGTGCCGCTGCCGCTGGCGGCCTGGCTGACGCTGGTGTGGACGGCGCTGTGGGGCGAGGTGAGCGTGGGCACCGTGCTGGGCGGGCTGGTGACCGGGCTGGTGGTGACGTGGCTGCTGCCCATGCCGCCCATCGACCGGGGCATCCGGCTGCACCCGCTCCCGCTGGTGCGGTTCCTCGCGTACTTCGCGTTCGACCTGGTGATCTCGACGGGGCGGGTGGTGTTCTACGTGCTGCGTCCCGGGGATCCGCCGGCCCAGTTCGTCCGGGTGCCGCTGCGCACGACGTCCGAGCCGATCACGGTGCTGGTCATGGTGGCGATCTCGACGGTGCCGGGCAGCCTGGTCGTGGAGCGCTATCCCGGCGAGCTGCTGCTGCACGTGCTGGGCCGCCCGGGAGACGTCGCCGAGCCCGTACGCCGGGACGTAGCCGGTCTGGAGGAGCGCATCGTCACCGCCTTCGGCACTTCGAGGGACAAGGAGGAGCTGGTGTGAACACGGTGTACCTGGTGACACTGGCCCTGCTCGGCTGCGGCGCGGCCGCGGCGCTGTACCGGGTGGGGCGCGGGCCGTCGATGCTGGACCGGGCGATGGCCCTGGACGTGTTCACGTCGCTGTCGATGTGCGGGGCCGGTGCGTACGCGGTGGCCAGGGACGACTACTCGGACCTGCCGATCCTGATGGTGCTGTCGCTGCTGGGGTTCGTCGGGTCGGTGTCGCTGGCCCGCTTCTTCTCCGGCAAGGAGGAGCGGAGGGGCGATGAGCGTTCTTGACACGATCGCGGCCGGCTGCCTGCTGCTGGGCGCGCTGCTCGCGCTGTCGGCCGGCATCGGGCTGGTGCGTTTCCGCACCACGCTGGATCGCATGCACGCCGGCACGAAACCGCAGGTGCTCGGCGTGCTGCTGGTGCTGCTGGCGCTGTGGCTGCACCGGCCGTCCCTGGCGTACGTGGGGCCGCTGCTGCTCGTGGCGCTCTCCCAGGTGATCACCGTGTCGGTCGCGGCGTACGTGGTGGCGCGGGCGGCGAACGCCCGTCAGTCCTCCCGCGACGACACCGGGCTGCCGTCGGAGGACTGAGCGTGCGGCGAGCCGCCCTCCCGCCGCTCCTCTCCGGCGCCGCCGTGCTCCAGCGCGCCGGAGCGGTCCAGCGCGGGCTGCCCGAACCAGGTCCACAGCGCGAGCAGCGCGAGCAGGCCCGCGGTGAGCCACGCCACCGTCGCGTCGAACAGGTAGTCGATGACGAACATGGTGGCCGTGGTCATCGACACCGCCAGCGCGAGCGCGCCGAGGATGCCGTACAGGTCGGAGCGGCGTACCAGCGTCTCCTTGCGGCCCTGACGGAACAGCACGCGGTGCTGCGCGGGCGGCGCGATGGACCAAGAGCCGTTAAAGCGTGTTCCGCAGCACCTTCGCGGGCGTGATCGGCAGGTCGCGCACGCGGTGGCCGGTGGCGTGGAAGACGGCGTTGCCGATGGCGGCCGCGGTGCCGACGATGCCGATCTCGCCGATGCCCTTGCTGCCCATCGGGTTGAGCGCGTCGTCCTGCTCGTCCAGCCAGTACGCCTCCACGTCGCGGACGTCGGCGCAGACCGGGATGTGGTACTGCGCGAGGTCGCGGTTCAGGAACCCGCCGAACTCCTCGTCGGTCAGCGTCTCCTCCATCAGCGCCATGCCGAGCCCCATCGTCATGCCGCCGATGAACTGCGACCTGGCCAGCTTGGCGTCCACGATGTGCCCGCAGGCGAAGACGCCGAGCAGCCGCGAGACCCGTACCTCGCCGGTCACGGCGCTCACCCGCACCTCGGCGAACTGAGCGCCGAAGGCGTGCCTGGCCAGCTCGGCCTCCTTCTTCACCTCGTCGGTGGTGTCGGCGCGGCCCTCCTTGCCGTCCTTGACCAGTTCCTCGCAGGCGCGTACGACGGCCGAGCCCCACGAGGCGGTGCCCATGGAGCCGCCCGCGACCGGGCCGTCCGGCAGGTCGCTGTCGCCCAGCTCGACGTGCACCCGTTCGGGGGCGACGTTCAGCGCGGTGGCGGCGATCCTGGTCAGCGCGGTACGCGCGCCGGTGCCGATGTCGGCGGCGCCCACCTGGACGAGGATGTCGCCGTCGTCGAGCACCTTGGCCAGCGCCTTCGACGGCGACCGCCGCGCCGGGTAGGTGGAGGCGGCCACGCCGGTGCCGATCAGCCACTCCCCTTCGCGCCTGATGCCGGGCGCCGGATCGCGGTGCTCCCAGCCGAAGCGGCGGGCGCCCTCGCGCAGGCAGCCCACGAGGTGCCGGGAGCTGAACGGCAGCCCGCTGTCCGGCTCGGTCTCCGGCTCGTTGCGGATGCGCAGCTCGACGGGGTCCAGGCCGGCGGCGTAGGCAAGCTCGTCCATGGCGGACTCCAGCGCGTACATGCCGGGGCACTCGCCGGGCGCGCGCATCCACGAGGGGGTGGCGACGTCCAGCCTGACCACCCGGTGTGCGGTGCGCAGCGCGGGCGCGGCGTACATGACCCTGGCGGGCACGGCGGTCTGCTCGGCGAACTCGACCAGCGTCGATGTCTGCACGTACGCCACGTGCTCCATGGCCGTGAGCCTGCCGCCGGCGTCCGCGCCGAGCCGCAGCCGCTGGATGGTGGGCGTGCGGTAGCCGGTGACGTCGAACATCTGCTGCCGGGTCAGCGCGATCTTCACCGGGCGGCCCACCGCCCTGGCGGCCAGTGCGGCCAGGATCGCCTGCGGCCTGGTGGTGCCCTTCGAGCCGAACCCGCCGCCGACGTGCCTGGACACCACCCTGACCTGCTCGCGCGGCAGGCCCAGGGTGCGGGCGATCATGTTCCGGCTGGTGGAGATGCCCTGCGCGGTGTCGTACACCATGAGGCGGCCATCGGCGTCCCAATAGGCCAGCGCCGCGTGCGGCTCCATCGGGTTGTTGTGCAGGACGGGCGTCTCGTAGACGACGTCCACGGTGGTCGCGGCGGCGGCCAGCCCGGCTTCGACGTCGCCCTTCTCGGTGTCGGTCGGGTAGCCGGGGTTGACCACCCCGGGCCGGTACAGGCCGGGATGGTCCATGCGCAGGGTGACGTCGTGGTCGCCGGGGTCGTAGTCCACGCGGACGGCGCCGGCGGCGGCGCGAGCGCGCTCGTAGGTGTCGGCGACGACGGCGGCGACGATCTGGCCGCGGTAGGCGACCTCGCGGCTCTGGAACAGGGCGAGCTCGGGGTCGGCGTCCTCGGGCAACGGCGGCGGGTCCTCGCACGACAGCACGGCGAGCACGCCGGGCAGCTCCAGGGCGGGCCCGGCGTCCACCCGCTTGACGCGGCCCCTGGCGATGCGTGACTGCACGGGGTAGGCGTAGGTGACGCCCTCGACCGGGTACTCCGCCGCGTACGTGGCCAGTCCCGTGACCTTGACGCGGCCCTCGATGCGGTTCACGGCGCGAGCTCCTCCAGTGTGGCGACGATGAGGTTGCGGGCCAGCGGCACCTTGTACGCGTTGCGCGGCAGCGGCCTTGCCTGCTCCAGCTCGGCCTCGGCGGCCTGGAGGAACGCCTCCCCCGTCGCCGGGCCGCCGGTCAGCGCCTGCTCGGCCCGTCCGGCCCGCCAGGGCACGTGGGCCACGCCGCCGAGCGCGATGCGGCAGCCGGCCACCCGGCCGTCGCGCACGTCGAGCGCGGCGGCGATGGACACCAGCGCGAACGCGAACGACGACCGCTCGCGCACCTTGCGGTACATCTGGGCCCCCGGGGGCGGCGGGGGCAGCTCGACGGCGGTGATGAGGTCGCCGGGCTCCAGCACGGTGTCCCGCTCGGGCCGGTCGCCGGGCAGCCGGTGCAGCCCGGGAATGGGCACGATGCGGTCGCCCGCGGGCCCGGTGACGTGCACCTCGGCCTCCAGCGCGGCCAGCGCGACCGCCATGTCGGAGGGGTGGGTGGCCACGCACGCATCCGACGCGCCGAGCACGGCCAGGCCGGAGTGGTCGCCGGCGATGGCCGGGCAGCCGGAGCCCGGCCTGCGCTTGTTGCAGGGCCTGGAGACGTCCTGGAAGTACGGGCAGCGGGTGCGCTGCAGCAGGTTGCCCGCCACGGTGGCGATGTTGCGCACCTGCCCGGACGCGCCCGACAGCAGCGCCCTGGCCAGCATGGGGTAGCGGGTGCGGATCAGCGGGTGCACGGCCAGGTCGGTGTTGCGCACGGTGGCGCCGACGCGGACGCGGTCGCCCGCCTGCTCGATCTCGTCCAGCGGCAGCCGGCTGACGTCCACCAGGCGCTCGGGCTCGGCCACGCCCAGCCGCATGAGGTCGACCAGGTTCGTGCCGCCGCCCAGGTACATGGTGCCGGGGGTGAAGTCGCGCACGGCCTCCGCCGGGGTGGCGGCGCGGGCGTACTCGAAGGGCTTCACGACGTCACCTCGCGGATGGCGCTGACGATGTTGACGTACGCGCCGCACCGGCACAGGTTGCCGCTCATCCGCTCCCTGATCTCCTCGGGCGTCAGCGCGGGGTCGGTGGCGAGGTCAGCGGTGACGGCGCTCGGGCCAGGCTCGCCCAGCATCCCTGCCGCCGAGCAGAGCTGCCCCGGGGTGCAGTAGCCGCACTGGAACGCGTCGTGCTCGATGAACGCCGCCTGCAGCGGGTGCAGCTCGCCGCCGCTCGCCAGGCCCTCGACGGTGGTGATCTCCCTGCCGTCCACCGCCACCGCGAGCGCCAGGCAGGCGTTGGCCCGCCGCCCGTCGATCAGCACCGTGCAGGCGCCGCACTGGCCGTGGTCGCAGCCCTTCTTCGCGCCGATGAGACCGAGGCGTTCGCGGAGCAGGTCGAGCAGCGACGTTCGCGGGTCTGCGTCCACCGTGCGCGGTACGCCGTTGACCTGCAGGGTGATGTTCATTTCGCACGACTACCCGAGCGCCGTGAGCGACAACCCCTGAGAGCGGTAAAGGCGGTCGTCTTACATCCCTGTACGTCCGGTTTTGCCGGGGTGGTGGCGGGTAGCCGGGCGGGCATGGGGCTGGCCTTGGACGAGCAGGCGGACCGGCAGGCGGCGATACTCACCCTGAACGCGGGCTCGTCGAGCCTGCGGCTCGACCTCGTCCAGGGCGGCTGCGTGATCGACAGCGCCCACGCCGACCTCGCCGCACCCTCGGGCGGGCCGGGCGGGCAGGACGGGTCAGGCGGGCCGGGCAGGCAAGGCGGGCCGGGCGGGCCGGGCGGCGGCGCGGACGGAGCGGCGGGGGCCGCGTCCGCGTGGGAGGCCCTGTCGGAGTTCCTGGGCGGGCACTTCGACCGCGACATCAGGGCCGTAGCGCACCGGCTGGTGCACGGCGGCGACGTGCTGCGCGCACCCGCCGTCGCCGACGACGAGACCGTGGCCGCGCTGCGCGCCCTGACCGGCCTCGCCCCGCTGCACCTGCCGCCCGCGCTGGACCTGCTGGACGCCGCCCGCGAGCAGCTTCCCGCCGTGCCGCACGTGCTCTGTCCCGACACCGCCTTCCACGCCGGCCTGCCCGACGAGGCCGCCGTGTACGCGCTGCCGCCCGAGTGGCGCGAGCGCCACGGCCTGCGCCGCTACGGCTTCCACGGCCTGTCCTACGCCTGGGCCGCCGACCGGGTGGCCGAGCTGCTCGGACGGCCGGTGGCCGAGCTTGAGCTGGTGCTCGCGCACCTGGGCGGCGGCGCGTCGGTGTGCGCGCTGTCCGGCGGGCGCAGCGTGTTCACCTCGATGGGGTTCACGCCGCTCGACGGCCTGCCGATGAGCAGGCGGTCCGGCAGCGTGGACCCCGGCATGCTGGTGTGGCTGCTGGAGCAGGGCCACCTGTCGATCGCCGAGCTGCGCGAGGGCCTGCAGCGCCGCTCGGGGCTGCTCGGCCTGTCGGGCGGCCGGTCCGGCGACACGCGCGCGCTGGTGGCGGCCGAGCGGGACGGCGACGCGGCGGCCGGGCTGGCGCTGCGGGTGTTCGCCCGCCGGGTGGCCGAGGAGGTCGCCGCCGCGGCGACCTCGCTGCCGCGCATCGACGCGCTCGTCTTCACCGGGGAGATCGGCTGGGACCAGCCGGAGGTGCGCGAGGCGGTCTGCCGCCGGCTCGGGCCGCTCGGCATCGAGGCGCCTGAGCTGCGGGAGCGGTCCGAGGACGGGCCGGTCAGCGCGTACGCGGCGGCGATCCCCGTCCTGGTCGTACAGGTGCGCGAGGAGCTGCAGCTCGCCCGCGAGTGCCTGCTGCTGCTCGACGGCCCCGAGGCGGACCCCGCCCTGTGAAGCGCCCGGCGCGGTCCGCCGTCCCGTGCGATGCCCCGCCTCCGCTTCCCCTGCCCATCCGGCCGTGCGGGCCATGCCGCGCGATGCCCCGCCTCCCCCTCCCATGCCCCGGCCGTGCGGTCCGCCGTCCCGTGCGATGCCCCATCTCCCCTCCCCTGTCCCGGCCGCGGGCCGTGCCGCGCGGTTGTCGGTGACGTTTGGTTGGATCTGCTGTGTGGAAGCCTCCGTCGAGCAGCTCGTCTACGTCCGCGATGACGAGTACACCGTCGCGCGCATGAGCGCCGACGGCGAGCCCGACTTCATCGCCACCGGCCGGGCGCTCGCCGGGGTGCAGCCGGGCGAGACGCTGCGGCTGTTCGGCGAGTGGGGCAGGCACGCCCGTTACGGGCGGCGCTTCGCGGTCAGCGGGTGCGAGCGGGTGACGCCGTCGTCGGTCCGCGCCATCCGCGCCTACCTGGGGTCGGGGCTGATCAGGGGCATCGGGCCGAAGCTCGCGTACGCGATCGTCGACCACTTCGGCGAGGCCACGCTCAAGGTCATCGACGGCGAGCCCGAGCGGCTCACCGAGGTCGTCAACATCGGGCCGCAGCGGCAGGGGCAGATCGTCCAGGCGTGGCAGGAGCAGAAGGCCATCGCCGCGCTCATGGTCACCCTGCAGGGGCTCGGGGTGAGCCCGCTGCTCGCCTCCAAGATCCACCAGGCGTTCGGCAAAGACGCAGAAGAGGTCCTGACCACCGACCCCTACCAGCTCATCGGCCGGGTCAGGGGCATCGCGTTCCGCATCGCCGACCGCATCGCGCTGCGCTCAGGGGTGCCCGAGCGCAGCCCGCAGCGGATCAAGGCGGCGCTGCTCGACCGGCTGGAGGCGGCGGGCAACCGCGACGGCCACTGCTTCGTGCCGGTGGCGGCCCTGGTCAGGGAGACGGCCCAGCTCATCGAGCAGGATCAGGAGCTCGTACGCCCGATGGTCGACGCGCTGGCGGCCGAGCGGCGGCTGGTGGTCGAGACGCATCCGCACCAGCCCGACCGGCCCGACGTCCACGTCGCCTATCTCAAACACGTCCACAGCCGCGAGGTGGCGCTGGCCGCGCGGCTCGCCGCGCTCATGCGGGCCCGCTCCACGCTGCCGCTGCGCTCGTTCCGCGAGGACCCGACGCTCCACGACGACCAGCGCGCGGCCGTCACCATGGCGCTGACCAGCACGGTCTCGATCATCACCGGCGGCCCGGGATGCGGCAAGAGCCACACGGTCAAGGCCATCGCCGCCATCGTGCGGGCATCGGGCGGCACGGTCACGCTCACCGCGCCCACCGGCAAGGCCGCCAAGCGGCTGTCGGAGCTGACCGGCATGCCCGCGATGACCGTCCACCGCATGCTCGCCCAGCAGCCCGACCCCGATCCCGAGACGCTGTTCGACGAGCGGCCGTCGCAGGCCGATCTGATCGTGGTCGACGAGGCGTCCATGCTCGACCTCCACCTCGCCACCCGGCTCACCGCCGCGGTGCGGCCCGGCAGCCACCTGCTCTTCGTCGGCGACGCCGGCCAGCTGCCCAGCATCGGCGCCGGCGACGTCCTGGCCGACCTGCTGCGGGTCGAGGCGATCCCCCGCGTCGAGCTGACCCACGTCTTCCGCCAGGCCGGCGGCAGCGGCATCATCGAGGCCGCCCACCGCATCCGCGCGGGGCGGCTGCCCGCGACGCCGGGCGGCGGCGGGTTCTGGTTCGAAGAGCTCGACGATCCCGCGCAGGTGGCGCAGCGGGTGGCGCATCTCGCGATGGTGGCGATCCCCCGCAAGCAGGGCGTCGATCCCGGCCAGGTGCAGGTGCTGTGCCCGATGCGCAAGGGCGAGACGGGCGCCACCGCGCTCGGCCGGCTCATCCAGGACCGCCTCAATCCCGCCGCCGACGACAAGCCCGAGCACTGGTCGGGCTCCACGGTGTTCCGGGTGGGCGACCGGGTCATGCCGATCCGCAACAACTACGACAAGGGCGTCTTCAACGGCGAGACCGGCACGGTGACGGCCGTGGTGCGGGAGGAGCGCGCGGTCGAGATCCGCACCGACGACGGGGAGCGGGTGACGTACGGGTTCGACGAGCTCGACGACCTCACCCACGCCTACGCCATCAGCGTGCACCGGTCGCAGGGCAGCGAATACCCGTTCGTGGTCGCGCCGATCGTGGCCGAGTCCGGCGGCATCATGCTGCGCCGCAAGCTGCTCTACACGCTGGTCACCCGGGCCAGGGCGTGGGTGGTGCTGGTGGGGCAGCGCGAGGCGCTGGAGCTGGCCGTCCACCGCGTCGGGCGGCGCCGCGACACGGGCCTGGCCAGGCGTCTCGCGCTCGCGCTCGGCGGCTGAACGGCCACCCGGGCCAAGGCGCTCGGCGGGCCTGTTACGGTAGTGCGCGGTACGCCGGAAAGTCTGGTTCGGCATGGACTGCCGGCCGGACGGTCGGGGGAGGCGTTCACGAATGCGTGATCGTAGCCGTGCTCGTCGCATCGGGGCGCGTGCATGAATCGCCTGCTCGCCTGGCTGACGTCCCGCTTCGAGCAGCCGGCCCAGGTCGTGGTCTTCGGGTTCGGCCTCGCCATCGCGATCGGCGCGGCGCTGCTGTCGCTGCCCGCCGCCACCGCGTCCGGCGAGCCCGCCGGGCTGGTCGAGGCGCTGTTCACGGCCACCTCCGCGGTCTGCGTGACGGGGCTCACGGTGGTCGACACCGCCTCCCACTGGTCGGTGTTCGGCGAACTGGTGATCGCGGGGCTGTTCCAGGTGGGCGGGCTCGGCATCATGACGATCGCCACGGTGTTCACGCTGCTGGTCTCGGGGCGGTTAGGCCTGCGGGCCAAGATCGTGGCGCAGGCCGAGAGCAAGGCGCTCAGCGCCAGCGACATCCGCCGGGTGGTCCGCAAGGTGGTGCTGTTCACGCTGCTGTGCGAGACCGTCGCCGCCGCCGTCCTGACCGGCCGTTTTCTCATCGCGTACGGCGAGCCGTTCGACCGGGCGCTCTACCTGGGCGGCTTCCACGCGGTGTCGGCGTTCAACAACGCCGGGTTCGTTCTGTGGCCCGACAACCTCATGCGGTTCGTGACCGACCCGTGGATCTGCCTGACCATCGCCATCGCCTGCATCGTCGGCGGGCTCGGCTTCCCGGTGGTGTTCGAGCTGGCCCGCACCTGGCGCCACCCGCACCGGTGGAGCGTGCTGACCAGGATCACGCTCGGCGTCACCGTCACCCTGCTGGTGCTCGGCACTCTCGTCTTCCTCATGACCGAGTGGCGCAACCCGCGCACGCTCGGCGCGCTCGACGAGCCCGACAAGCTGCTGGCCGCGTTCTTCACCGCCGTCATGCCGCGCTCGGCCGGATTCAACACCCTCGACGTCTCGGCCATGTACCCGTCGAGCTGGCTGCTGACCGACCTGCTCATGTTCATCGGCGGCGGCAGCAGCGGCACCGCGGGCGGGATCAAGGTGACCACGGTCGGCCTGCTCGCCTTCGTCGTCTGGGCGGAGCTGCGCGGCGAGAGCCGGGTGAACGTCGGCCACCGCCGTCTGCCCGACACCACCCAGCGGCAGGCCGTCACCGTCACGGCGCTGGGGGTGGCGCTGGTGGGCGCGGCCACGTACGTGCTGCTCGCCCTTTCCCCGTACAGCCTCGACCAGGTCATGCTGGAGGTGGTGTCGGCGTTCAGCACGGCCGGGCTGTCCACCGGCATCACGGCTGATGTCGGCACGGCCGGGCAGGTGTTGCTCGTCATGCTCATGTTCGTGGGCCGCATCGGCCCGCTCACACTGGGCTCCGCGCTGGCCCTCAACAAGCGCGCCCGGCATTACGAACTACCCGAGGAGCGAGTGATCGTTGGCTGAGTACAGAGGCGACCCGGTCGTCGTCATCGGCCTGGGCAGGTTCGGCACGTCGCTGGCGCTGGAGCTCACCCGGCGCGGCACCGAGGTCCTGGCCATCGACAACCGTCCCAAGATCACCCAGAGCCTGGCCGGTCGCATCACCCAGATCGCGACCGCCGACGCCACCGACATGGAGGCGCTGCGCCAGCTCGGCGTGCCCGACTTCTACCAGGCCGTGGTGGCGGTCGGCAGCGACATCGAGGCCAGCATCCTCACCACGTCGCTCCTGGTCGAGCTGGAGATCAACGACATCTGGGCCAAGGCCATCAGCACCCAGCACGGCCGTATCCTGAGCCGCATCGGCGCCCACCACGTCGTCTTCCCCGAGCACGACATGGGCGAGCGCGTCGCGCACCTGGTGAGCGGCCGCATGCTCGACTACATGCAGGTCGACGAGAACTTCGCGCTGGCCAAGACCAGCCCGCCCAAGGAGTACGTCGGCATCCCGCTCGGCCAGTCCAACCTGCGCCGCAAATACGGCGTGACGATCGTGGCGGTCAAGCCGCCGGGCGAGGAGTTCACGTACGCGACGGCCGATACGGAGCTGTCGTACGGCGACATCGTGCTCGTCTCGGGGCGGACGGAACAGGTGGAGCGCTTCGCCGAACTGCCCTGACTCCGGAGCCTGCCTGACACCGGGCCGCCCCCTGGTCTTGAGCGGCCCTGACCGCGAGCCGCCCCGGCACCGGGCCGCCTGCGGCCCGGGCGGAGGCGCGGCCTACCCTGGCAGAGGAGGTCATCGCATGCGCGCACAGGATCTCGCCGCCGAGTTCCCGACGGTCACCCTCGACACTCCGGCGCTGGAGGCGGCCAGGCTCCTCGCCGACCGCGACCTGCCGGGGCTCATCGTCGTCGGCCCGGACGGCCTGCCCTGCAGCATCCTGCCCGGCACGCAGGTGCTGCGGCTCGCGGTGCCCGCCTACTGCCAGGACGACCCGGCGCTGGCCAGGGTGGTGGACGAGGCGCACGCCGACCGGTTCCTGCGCCGGCTCGACGACAGGACCGTACGCCAGTGCCTGCCGGAGGAGCCGCGCGAGCTGCCGGTGGCCGAGCCGAAGGCGACCATGCTGGAGCTCGCGGCGCTGATGGCGCGCATGCACAGCCCGCTGGTCGCGGTGGTGGACGACGGGCGGCTGATCGGCGCGGTCACCCTGCAGTCTCTGCTCGCACACGCCCTCCGGCCCTGAGGCCGCCGCCCCTGGCCGCGGGCGCGAAACCGGCTTACCAGGGAAAACGGACGGAGGCGCGTAGGCTGGGGTCATGGTGAAGGCCGTGGCCAGAGAGCCCGTACCCGCCCGGCGCGCGGACGCCGAGCGCGACATCGCCGCGATCCTGGAGGCCGGGACGCGGTTGCTCAGCGCCGATCCCGCCGCCGGCGTGGCCGAGATCGCCCGGGAGGCGGGGGTGGGCAGCGTGACCCTGTACGCCCACTTCCCCACCCGCGAGTCGCTGGTGGACGCGGTGCTCGACCACACGGTGGGCCTCGCGGACGCCGTGATCGAGGACGACAGCATCGACAGCGACCCTCCGTCCGAGGCCATGGAGGGTTTGCTGCGCTCGTCGTGGGAGGTGCTCGACCGGCATCGCCGCATCTTCCTCGCCGCCGACCGCACGCTGCCCACCGAGCGCATCAGGGAGCATCACGAGCGCCCGCTGCGCCGGGTGGAGCGGCTGATCGCGCGGGGCCGGCGGGCGGGCGACTTCCGTACGGACCTGCCGTTGCAGTGGCTGGTGACGGCGTTCTTCGCGATCGTGCACAGCGCGGCTCAGGAGCGGGAGGCGGGCCGGCTGTCTCCTGGCGAGGTGGAGAAGGTGCTGGTGACCACCATGCTGTCACTGCTGCGCCCGCCCCCGCAGAAACGCGGCTGAAAGCCTCCTGAGCCCGCTTCCAGCGAACCCGGGCCGAGAGCCTGCCGCGTCCGCTTCGGGCGAAACCTGGGCTGGGAGCCGCTGTCTCCCTTTGCCGAGTGGGCGAATGCCCACCTACTGTGGGCGCATGCCCACAACTTCCCCTGCGCCCGGGCTGCCGCCCGGGCAGGAGACCCATCAGCTCCGCCAGGTCGCCGAGTCCTTCGGCACCGAGGCCGACCGCTACGACCGGGCGCGTCCCAGCTACCCGGATTCCCTGATCGCCCGCATCGCCGCCGCCTCCCCCGGCCCCGACGTCCTCGATGTCGGCTGCGGCACCGGCATCGCCACCCGGCAGTTCCAGACGGCCGGCTGCCGGGTGCTCGGCGTGGACGTGGACGAGCGCATGGCCGCACTCGCGCGGGAACGCGGCCTCGAGGTCGAGGTGTCCTCGTTCGAGACGTGGGACGCCCGCGGGCGCCGTTTCGACGCGGTGGTCTCCGCGCAGACCTGGCACTGGATCGACCCGGTCGCGGGCGCCGCCAAGGCGGCCGAGGTGCTGCGGCCCGGCGGCCGGCTGGCGCTGCTCTGGAACGTCATGCAGCCCTCTCCCCCGGTGGCCGACGCCTTCGCCGAGGTCTACCGGCGGGTGCTGCCGCAGATGCCGGCCGTGGGCGCGGCGGGGCCCGCCATGCAGGCGTACGACGCCATGGCGGGCAAGGCGCGCGAGGGGATCGAAGCGTGCGGCGCGTTCGACGAGCCCGAGCGGTGGCAGGCCGACTGGGAACGCACGTACACGCGGGACGAGTGGCTGGACGCCGTGCCCACCTTCGGCGGCCAGAGCCTGCTGCCCGCCGAGCAGCGCGAGGAGCTGCTGCGGCAGATGGGCGCGGCGGTGGACGCTCTGGGCGGGGAGTTCGTGATGCCGTACGCGACGGTCGTGCTCACCGCCACCCTGCGCGCCGCCTGACGCGCGCACCCCAGGTCACGCTTCCTGGGGACCGTCTCGCAGGCCGAGCGGATATCGGCGCGGGGTGGCCGCACGCCACCGGCCACTGCCCGGTGGCAGGCGGTCATGACGCTCGCCGCCACCTGGTCGGGTACGCGGGTGAGGCTGAAGATGACGGTGGAGGTGCCGAGGTAGAGCACGATCCATCGCGCCGGGGAGGGCGGCCGGCAGTGCGGGCGGAAGTGCTTAACTTGGACCCGTAAAAACGTTTCACCCCCTGTATCGCGGAAGGTCACCCTTGGACTACGAACGCCAGCCGTACAGAAGGTGCGGCCGCAGCGGCCTGCTCCTCCCCGCCGTGTCGCTGGGCCTGTGGCACAACTTCGGCGAGGGCAAGCCGATCGAGACCCAGCGCGCGATCCTGCACAAGGCGCTCGACCTCGGCATCACCCACTTCGACATCGCCGACCGCTACGGCCCGCCCATCGGCGCCGCCGAGTCCGTGTTCGGCCGGATCTTCCCCCGGTCGCTGCGCGACGAGGTCGTGGTCACCACCAAGGGCAGCAACCCCATGTGGGACGGCCCGTACGGGAAGGGCAACTCCCGCAAGCACCTGCTGGCCACGCTCGACCGCTCGCTCGCCCGGCTCGGCCTCGACTACGTGGACATCTTCTACTTGCACCGCGACGACGAGGAGACGCCGCTGGAGGAGCAGGTGGCCACGCTGGACCACATGGTCCGCACCGGCCGCACGCTCTACGTCGGCGTGTCCAACTTCTCCCCCGAGCGCACCGCGCAGGCCGCCAGGCTGCTGCGCGAGCTCGGCACCCCGCTGCTGGTGCACCAGCCGCCGTACTCGCTGCTCAACCGCGGCATCGAGGACGCGCTGCTCGGCGTGCTGGAGGAGGAGGGCGTGGGCTGCGTGGTGTACTCGCCGCTGGCCCAGGGTCTGCTCACCGACCGCTACCTGAACGGCATTCCGGCCGACTCGCGGGCGGCCGAGGGCCGCTTCCTGACCGCCGACCGGGTGACGCCTGAGGTGCTGGCGTTCGTCCGCTCGCTGTCCAAGCTGGCCGAGTCGCGCGGTCAGACGGTGGCGCAGCTCTCGCTGGCCTGGGCGCTGCGCGACCCGCGCATCACGTCGGTGCTGGTCGGCGCGTCCAGCCCCGAGCAGCTCGAGGCGAACGTGGCGGCGGTGGACCGGCTCGGCTTCACCGAGGAGGAGCTGGCGGCCATCGACCAGGCCGCCAAGGAGGCCGGCGTCTCCTCCTGACGCGCGATCTCAGGGCCCGGGCCGGGTCGCCCGCGGCGGCTCGGACCCGGGCCCCTGAGCGACGAAAGACGGAGGCCGGTACATCGATCGATGTACCGGCGTTTTCGCTCCTCGGGACGAGGGCGGGGTCCCGCGCGGCCAGCACAGTGGAGACTGTGACGCGACGCATCGACGCACTCGACGTGCTGCGCGGGGTGGCCATCCTGGGCACGCTCGGCACCAACATCTGGCTCTTCACCTCGCCGGCGGGGCCGCTGGAGGCTTTGAGCCCTTCGGGCGGCGCGGTGGAGACGTTCCTGCGGTTCCTGTCGAACGGCAAGTTCCTCGGCCTGCTCACGCTGCTGTTCGGGGTGGGGCTGGAGCTGCAGTATCGCAGCGCCGTACGCAAGGGGCTGCGCTGGCCGGGCCGGTATCTGTGGCGGGCGGCGCTGCTGTTCTGCGAGGGCGTGCTGCACTACGTGCTGGTCTTCGAGTTCGACGTGCTCATGGGGTACGCGCTGACCTCGATCGTGGTGGCGTACCTGGTGGGGCGGAGCGAGCGGGCCGTGACGGCGTGGATGATCGCGGCGGGCACCGTGCACCTGGCCATCGTCGCCCTGGTCACCGCCGCGCTGCTCGCCGGGCCCGCGCCGTCGCCGAGCGGGATGCCGCCGCGGGACTGGCTCGGCCAGGTGCGGATGCGGCTGGACAACGTCGTGGTCTTCCGCGCCGAGCTGGTCGTCATCCTGCCGCTGGGGACGGTGCTGTTCCTGCTCGGGGCGCGGCTGATGCGGGCGGGTGTCTTCGAGGAGCGCGGGGCGGCGCTGCGGGCGCGGCTCGCGGCGGTGGGGCTCGGCATCGGCGTGCCGCTGAACCTGGCCACCTCTTTCGCGGGACCGTCCTGGGCCATCGTGGACAGGTACGTGGCCGCGCCGCTGGTCTCCGTGGGCCTGCTGGCGCTGGTCACCTCCATCGTGCAGGGCATGCGCGGCGCGCCGGGCCCGATGCGGCGCAGCCTCACCGGCGTGGGGCGCACCGCGCTGTCCTGTTACGTGTTCCAGAACCTCGCCGCGAGCGTGCTCTGCTACGGCTGGGGACTGGGGCTGGCCGAGCGCTTCGCCGGCCTGCGGCCCTGGTGGGTGCCGGTGGCCTGGGCGGTGGTCTGCCTGGGCTTCATGGCGGGGACGTCGCTGTGGCTGCGCCGCTTCGACCGCGGGCCGCTGGAGCTGGTCTGGCAGTGGGCGTACCAGGCCCCATGGCGGACACGTGGCGAGCATGCGGCGGGCGCGGGCCAAGGCCGGGGTGTGAGTGGTTGACGGGGCCTTCGTGAACGCTTACCGTTCCGGCAGTCGGTGAAATTATCGACATCCTTCCGAAACTTTCGGAAACGTCCCTGGCATCCCCTGCTCCGGTATCGGAGGTCCGTACGGTGAAGCCCTTGATCCTCGCACTGGCGCTCGTGCTCGCCGCACCCGCGCCTCCTGCGCACCCACACCCCCACCCCCACCCCCACCCGGCGAAGGACCTGCGCCAGCTCGCCCAGCAGCACGGCATCAAGATCGGCACCGCGGTCGACATCGCCGCCCTGCGCGACGAGCCCGACTACCGCCAACGGCTCAACCGCGAGTTCACCCACGTCACCGCCGAGAACGCGATGAAGTGGGAGTCCGTCGAACCGGAGCGGGGCGTCTACACCTGGGACGACGCCGACGCCCTCGTCGAGAACGCCCGCCGCAACCACCAGCAGATCCGCGGCCACACCCTGCTCTGGCACAACCAGCTCCCCGCCTGGCTGACCAGCGGCGTCGAGGACGGCACGATCGACGCCACCGAGCTGCGCGAGATCCTGCGCGAGCACATCACCACCCAGGTGCGCCGCTACAAGGGCAAGATCCGCGCCTGGGACGTGGTGAACGAGGTCGTGGAGGAGGACGGCTCGCTGCGGCAGAGCATCTGGCTCCAGCACCTCGGCCCCGGCTACATCGCCGACGCCTTCCGCTGGGCCCACCGCGCCGACCCGCACGCCAAGCTGTTCATCAACGACTACAACCTCGAGTGGAACGCCCCCAAGATCGAGACCACCCTGTCCATCGTCAAGGACCTGAAGGCGCAGGGCGTCCCCATCCACGGCATCGGCTTCCAGGGCCACCTCGGCATCCAGTACGACTACCCCGCCGACTGGGCCAACGTCATGCGGCGCTTCGCCGACCTCGGTCTCGAGGTCGCCATCACCGAGCTGGACGTCCGCATGGTGCTGCCGGTCACCCCGGAGAAGCTCGCCACCCAGGCCGAGTACTACCGGCGCGCGCTCACCGACTGCCTGAGCGTCCGCGCCTGCCGCGAAATGACCGTCTGGGGCTTCACCGACCGGCACTCGTGGGTGCCCGGCTGGTTCGAGGGTGAGGGGGCGGCGACGCTGCTCGACGAGAACCTCGCCCCGAAGCCCGCGTACAAGGCGCTGCTGGCGGTGAGAGGCCGCAAGTAGCCCGGCCCGCCGGCGCCTCTCCCGGCATGGGGAAGCCGCGCGGAGATGCTTCGCGGGGCGTTCCCCTCATCCGGTCGCCGGGGCGGGGTCGAGGCGCTGGAGGAGGCCGTACACGAAACTGGCCCGGTAGGTCCGCCCGCCGGACGGGACGTCGACCGTCCAGTGGTGCGGCGCCGGGCCCTCCATCTGCACGGCGCCGGGAAAGCTCGCGCCGATGTCGGCCACCACGCACGTCCAGGGCGCCAGATCGGCCAGGGTGAGTGATGCGGCGGGGCCGGACGGGCGTACGAACCACTGGTTCCACAGCTCGTCACCGGGCCCGAGCAGCGCCTCGTAGGCGAGGCCCGGCCATGACGGGAGCGTCCAGCGCAGGACGGTGCAGGTGAGGCTGCCCGCCGGTCTCCTCCCCCGGTACGGCGCGGGCCCGAGCGCCATCCGCAGCGCCGCCGCCCCCTTGGGAGCCCTGGGCGCGTGGGCCAGCCGCGTCCAGTGCGCGTGCGCCGCGCGTACCTCGGCTCTCGACGCGCCCATCTCGCGCAGCGCCTCCTCGACCCGTTCGGGGTTGAGGTCGCGCATGCGATGCATCAGGGCGAGCTCGAACTCGCGTACACCGAACGTCACTCCCCCACCCTGCCAGCCCCGGCTCCGTCGCAGGAACTCGCACGGAGAGGCTGGGCCCGGCGCGGGGAGCCCGCCGTGGCCACCGCGCCGCCGCGGGACCCGGACCCTGGCCCGAGGCCCCCGACCGAGACCAGAGGGAAGGCGGAGACAGGGAGTCAGGGGGCAGGGCGTCCCAGGGTGTCCGGAGGACTCGACGGGCCTGACGGCCTCAGCGGCCTCGGCGGCTCAGCGGCTCGGCAGCTCAGCGGCCTCGGCGGCTCAGCGGCTCGGCAGCTCAGCGGCTCGGCAGCTCAGCGGCCTCAGCGGCTCAGCGGCCTCAGCGGCTCAGCGGCCTCGGCGGCTCTGCGGCTCGGCGGGTCTGACCGAACCGGCGAGCGCGGCCGAACCAGCAGGTCTGACCGTCTCTGCGGGTCAGGCCGAACCGGCGCGGCCGACTCGACGAACCCGGCCTACTCAGCCGGCTCGGTCGGCTTGCCGGATCCGGCCGGAGGGCGCGCGTCGACCGCATCGGCTGTGGAGGCGGCCGGGGAACCGGCTGTGGAGGCGGCTGTGGAGGCGGCCGGAGAACCGGCCGTGAAGCTGGCCACGGATGCGGCCGTAAAGGAAGTGCCGTCCCGGGCAGCCCCGTCGCCGGCAGCCCCGTCGCCGGAGATGCCGTCGCCGACGTGGTCTGCTCCCGATGCGACCACGTCGGCCAGGGTGATCTCGCTGAGCAGCGCGTTCTCGTGGCTGCGCAGCCGCTCCCAGATGGCGGCGAGCGGCGCGGCCGCGCGGGGGAACGGCCGGGTGGCCTGTTCCGCACCCTCGGTGACGCGGATGACGTCGGCGAGGGCGATCTCCCCCGGCGGCCGGGCCAGCCAGTAGCCCCCGTCCGGGCCGCGCTGGCTACGGAGCAGCCCGGCCCGGCGGAGCTGGAGCAGGATGTTGTCACAGAACCGGCGCGGGATCTCCTGGCTGGCGGCGATGCGTTCGGCGTGGACCGGACGGTCGGCCGTGGCCAGGGCGAGCATGGCGCCGAGTGCGTACTGCGTGCGGGCGGAGATTCTCATACGAGGTCTGGGGCCGCCTCAGGCGGACGCCGTCGTCTCCTCCTCCTCGGCGCCGCGCTTCTGCAGCTCGCTCTCCACCGCCTCGACGGACTCGTTGGCCTTGTCGCGGCGGTATTCACGCACCGAGTACGCGATGGCGCCCGCCCAGATGATGGCGATGGCGATGTAGGCGACGGTCTGGACGTTGCCGGGGGCGTCGATCCAGTCGCTGCGCAGCAGCGTGCGGACGTTCGTGAGGATGATGATGCCGCCGACGGCGGAGCCGAGGATGCGCGGCGGGATGTGGCGGACCAGCCAGGCCGCGATCGGCGCGGCGATCACGCCGCCGAGCAGCAGCACGGCCACCCAGGCGAAGTCGATCCGCTCGGAGCCGATGCCGACGAAGAAGCCGACGCTGGCGGCAATGGCGACGATGAACTCGCTCGTGTCGATGGAGCCGATGACCTTGCGCGGGGCCAGGCGGCCGCTGGCGAGGATGGCGGGCGTGCCCACGGGGCCCCATCCGCCGCCGCCGGTGGCGTCGACGAAGCCGGCGACGAGGCCGAGCGGGGCCAGGAAGCGCCTGCGCAGCGGCTTGCCCAGGTTGCCGCGCGGGAGGCCGAACGCGGTGAAGCGGATGAGGATGTAGACGCCGAGCGCCAGCAGGATGAGCGACATCACCGGAGCCGCGACCTCGGTGGAGAGGCTGGACAGGAACGTCGCGCCGGCGAACGCGCCGATGGCGCCGGGGATGCCGATCTTGCCGACGACCTTCCAGTCGACGTTGCCGAAACGCCAGTGGGAGACGCCCGAGGCCAGCGTGGTGCCGATTTCGGCGAGGTGGACGGTGGCGGACGCGGCCGCCGGGTTGGTGCCGATGGCCAGCAGCAGCGTCGTCGACGTGACGCCGTACGCCATGCCGAGGCTGCCATCGACGAGCTGGGCCGCGAAACCGACCAGCCCGAGCAGGATGAGCGCTCGCACGATCTCCCTCTCCCTACCATTCCTACTATAGAAGTAGGAATAATACTTTAAGCCGCGCATCGTCCTGTCAAGTCACGTCCAGGTAAAGCCCATCCGGTTGCGAGCGGCTCCCCTCGTATCGGCAGGGTCCGAGAGGCGGTCGTCTTCCGTGGGTCCGGCGGCGGCACCTGTGCGGGTGGCGCACGACCGGTGCCGCCGCGCGACCGAGAGCACGGCGGGGGAACGCACGACCGATCGTCCCGGCTCAGGGCGCGGGGCCGGGGTTCAGCGCCGTGGTGTCACTCTTCTGTGATCAGGGCCTTGACCGTGAGGTCTTCCGGGCCGGAGGGGCCGTCGAGGTGGACGGTCACCTCCCAGACTCCGGCCATCGAGAACAGCTCGCCCTCGGCGGCGAAGCGGCCGGGCTCCCGTTCGGTGGCCGTCAGCTCCGGCATGGCGTGTCCCATGTCGGCCATCACCGCCGACACGTTCACCGTGTCGGCGTCGCCCCGGTCCACCACGACCTCCACCGTGCCGGGCCCCGGGGTGGGGTCGCCGATGAGCACCGTGGCGGCATAGCGGGCGCCGTTGCTGGTCACGCGGACCGGCTCGGCCGACGCGCTCCTGCCCACCACGAAGAACGTCACCGCCACGGCCACCAGCCCGGCGGCGATCAGCACACGTCTCATCGGCCGCTCCCCGTCATGTCACCCATCGCTTCCCCCGTCTCGCCGCGTGCCGCCTCCCTCGCGGCAGTCCACGCGGCCGTACCTGCCTCATTCCGCGCCGTGTCCCCCGCCTCGGCGCCCGCCGCGCTCTCCCCAGTGTCCTGGCCGGTGGCCTCACCCGTCGGTTCCGCCGCGGTCCCGGGCGCGTCGCCTGTCACGTTCACCGTGAACGGGGCCGTGACGATGCGGTCGCGGGTGGCGTACTGGGCCCAGGCGAGGTAGCGGCCGGGCTCGGGGAAGCTGAACGTGAAGCGCAGGCGGGAGCCGGGCGTGCCCATCTCGTGGACGTGGCCGAGGAAGGAGCCGTCCTCGTTGCGCACCAGGAGGTGGCCGGTCATGCCGAGCCAGGGCCGTACGCCGGCGGGCGCGGCCAGCTCGATCGTCACCGGGCGTCCCGCCACGGGGACGGCGGGCCGCAGGACCGGTGCCGCATCGCCGGTCTCCGGTCGTTCCTCCTCGCTGTCGTCAGCGCTCCCCTTGCCGACCTGGAAGGAGGACGAGACGAGCTGGCCGCCCGAGTCCTCGCGTTCCAGCTCGGCGTAGGCCAGGTAGCGCCCCGAGCGGTCGGCGCGCATGCGCACCTCGAGGCGGCCCGGGGCGGTGCGGAGCGGGTGTACGTGGCGGAAGTACCGTCCGTCCTCGGAGGTGACGACCACGTGAGCGAGCGCCTCGTGGTGCACGACGAGGTCGTCAACGGGCCGCCCGGTCGAGCCGTCCAGGAGGTAGATGCGCAGCGTGTACTCCTCCCCCGCGCCGGGCCGCTCCGGCACGGTGGAGACCCGGGCCTGCGCGTACGGCCGCCCGGCGGCGTTCGTGGCGGTCGGCGCGGCGCCGTCCGGCGGGGCGGGCGGGAGCTGCGGCTCGAACACGACCACCATGGCCGCCACGGTCACCCCGGCGGCGGCGACGGCGGCCAGCCCCATCGCCGGCCCCGGCCGGCTCAGCGCCCCGGTGAGCAGACCGCCCACCAGCAGCAGCCCGGCCACGAACAGGCCGCCGTAGATGAGGAAGTCGCCAGGGGATCCACGATCGACGAGCACCCGGAACGGCACCACGGCGACCTCACCCCCGGCGCTCAGCTTGAGCTCGTGCGGCCCGGTGCGCTCGACCCGCAGCTCGGTGTACGCGGGGTCGGCGGCGGCGCGGGCGGTGCCGGTGACCGTACGGCCGTCCTCGACCGACCGGACCTCGAGGTCGAAGACAGGCCCGGCGACCGGCTCGTACGCGATCACCCCGATCCGCAGCGGCCCCGGCACCCGGGAGGTTCCTTTGATCACCACCGTGACCTCGGCGCCGGCGATGGTCTGCGCGAAGCGCAGGTCCGCGCCCGCCGTGACGTTGTGCGCCGCGGCGGGTACGGCCATCGCCAGCACCAGGACGGCGGCCAGCCACAGGGCTCGGATCATGCCCGCTCGGGGCGGGCGTCGGGCAGGAACAGCGCTCCGAGCGTCAGCCCGACGAGGCCGGCGACGACGGGCGCGCCGGTCCACAGCTCGGGCACGGCCGGCAGGCCGCCACCGGTCACCGAGGCGACCGCGATGTAGAGCGACCATGTGGCGAGCGCCGACAGCCCGGCGAAGGCCCAGTAGGCGCCGCGCCGCGTGGCCGACGGGCGCAGCCAGGCGATCAGCAGGTCGCCGACCAGGCCGCCCGCCACGATGGACAGCAGGACGGGCAGGTTCTCGAACTCGGTCTGCGCACCGGGCATGAGAACCGCGAAGGCGTACATGATCGTGACCGACCCGAAGGGCAGCTGCCAGCGACGGGCGAGCAGCAGCACCGGGGCGAGCAGGATGACGTTGCTCACGACCATGGCGGCGGCCAGGTCGCCCGCGCCGGAGTCACGGACGGCGGAGAACGCCTCCACGATCGTCTCGGGACGGTACTGCATCGCGTCGGCGTAGGACAGGAACAGCGACACCAGCGTGGTGGCGAACGCCAGCCCGATGATGGCGGGCAGCAGCCGCCCGAGCGTCGGGCTCTCGCCGATGTCGGGGGCGTTCCAGATGGAACGCACTGGAGTGGTGATGATGAGGAGCATCGTCGAGACCAGCCCGAGATGTGATGGGCTGAACAGAATGTCAATGTTCGTCTCGATGCCCAGAATCGTGTGCCACATCATGTCGGCGAATCCGAACGCCGCGAACGCGGGTATGGCGATCAGCCCGGCGAGATATCCCGCCGGCACCGCGGCGAGCCCTTGCCGCCCCGCGCGTACGTTGCGCCAGACCTGCCAGATGATCCAGCCGGCCACGACCGCGAACCCCGAGTAGAACACGGCGTGCCACGGCGTGAAGAAGGTCTCCAGCTCGGAGAGGTTGGTGTGCGCCCAAGCGTCGATCATCAATCCGACACCGAACCAGATGCCGAGCAGGGCCGTGACCAGGTCTGTCCTCGGGGTCACCCAGGTGCGAGGCTCCCCGGAATCCACCAGTAATCGCCGAATGCCGGCGTCGGCCATCGCCACTTCTTGACTCCTTTCCATCAGTGGAGAATCTAGCTCCCTTTCGTGAATTGGCGCGCGGCCGATGTTTTCAGCTGTGTTATTGACGCTGGGTACTGTGATGAACACGTAACGGACAGAAATTACCGTGATAAATGCCCATCTGTCGTGGTTCTCACCGGAGCGTTGGCTTGAGAACCGCCCTCGGCCTGCGCGATGCTGGTACGTCAGCAGCGATCGGTGGTCGATTCGGGGGTGGGATGAGCTCTTTGCGGGTCCTGCGCTGGCTGCCCTTCGTCGTGATGGCGGGTGTCGCGCTGCTGGACATCCTGGCCGGCCGTTCCCTCGTCTTCCTTCCGCTGCTCACGCTCGGCCCGGCTTTCGCGTCGGTGTCGGGCGGCGTGCGCCGCACCGCCTTCGTCGGCGCGGTGGCGCTGGGCATCTGCGTGCCCATGGCGCTCTACAACGAGATGCTGCTCACCTGGGAGAACTGCCTCACCGTCGTCGGCATCGCCGGCGTGACGGGCGCGAGCATGCTCGCCGCCAGGCTGCGGCTGCAGCGCGAGCGCGAGCTGGCCAGCGTCCGGCAGGTGGCGGAGGCGGCGCAGCGGGTGCTGCTGCGGCCGGTGCCGCGGCGGGCGGGCGATCTGCGGGTGGGACTGTCCTATACGTCGGCGGCCGCCGAGGCCCGCATCGGCGGCGACCTGTACGAAGTCGTCACCACCCCGCAGGGCGTACGCCTGCTGATCGGCGACGTGCAGGGCAAGGGCCTCGCGGCGGTCGAGACGGCGGCCTGGGTCCTCGGCGCGTTCCGCGAAGCGGCCTACGACGAGGCCGACCTGGTGGACATCGGCGAGCGCCTGGAGGCGAGCCTGACCCGCCATCTGACCAGCGAGCAGTTCGTCACGGCGATCATCGCGGAGATCCACGACACGGAGGTGTCGCTGGTGAGCTTCGGCCACCCGCCGCCGCTGCTGCTCCGCTCCGACGGCGGCGTGCAGGTCGCCGAGCCGCCGGATCAGGGGCTGCCGCTGGGGCTCGGCGTGTTCGACGCCGCGCGGGCCAAGCCGTACCGGGTGCCGTTCCACCGGGGCGACCGCATCCTGTTCTTCACCGACGGCGTGATCGAGGCGAGGAACGCCGAGGGCGAGTTCTACCCACTGGAGGAGCGGACGACGCTGCTGCGCCGCGAGGACCCGCAGGTGGCGCTGGACGCGCTGCGGGCCGACCTGGTCGAGCACGTGGGCGGCCCGCTGCTGGACGACGCGGCCATGCTCCTGATCCATCGCCCAGGGCACTGATCCGCCGCCGGGTGGCGGTCAGGCGCCGCCGGGCACCAGCGGGACCGTGGTGGACTCCCGCACCACCAGATGGCAGGGACGGGGGTGGCGACCGGGCGACGGCTTGCCGTTGATGGCGGCGAGCAGCATCTCCGCGGCGGTGCGGCCGAGCCCGTCGAGGTTCATGTCGACGCTGGTCAGCGGCGGCTGGCTGGCCTCGGCCATGACCTCCCAGTTGTCGAACCCGACGAGCGCCACGTCCTCCGGCACCCGCCGCCCGACGGCTCGCAGCGCATCGGCGACGCCCCGGGCGATCTGGTCGCTGCCGCAGAACACCGCGTCGAACTCGGTGCCGGAGGCGAGCAGCATCCCGACCGCCTGACGCCCCCACATCTCGCTCCAGGCGCCGTAGAGCGGCGCACCGGCGAGCGCGAGCCCCGCCTCGGCCAGCCGCTCCTCGGCGGCGGCCGCGCGGACACGGGCGGAGTGGTGGTGCTCGGGCCCGGTGATGTGGGCGATGCGGGTGCGGCCGATCGCCATCAGGTGCTCGACCGCCTTGCGCGCCCCGCCTTCCTCATCCGGTACGACCGAGCAGTCGGCCGGGTCGGTGGAGCTGATGAACGCGTAGACCACGGGCACCGGCAGGTCACGCCCGATGGGCGCGCGGGCCTCGGTGCGGCGGCCGGTGACGATGATGCCGTCGACGCGGCGGCTGAGCAGGGTCTTGACGTGGTACTGCTCGCGGATCGGGTCGCCGCGCCCGTCGCACAGGAACACCGACATCTGCCCGGCCCCCAGCGCGTCCTCCGCGCCCATGAGGACGGGGATGCTGAACCGCCCGATGGTGTCGGTGGTGATCATGCCGACGGTGTACGTACGTCCGGAGTGCAGGCTGCGGGCCCCCGCGTTGACCTCGAAGTTGAGCTGCCTGGCCGCGTCCCTGACCCGCGCGCGGGTCTCCTCGCGCAGCGAGCCCCGGCCGTTGAGGGCCTTGGAGGCCGTGCCCACCGACACCCCGGCCAGCGCCGCGACGTCGGAGATCGTGGGGTGACGCTCCAATTTCCCCATCGCTTTCCCCCTGCTTTCCCGAAACCTCGCTCCCGCCATCCTACTGGCGGTGAGATCGGGCCGGTCGGGCGAGGCAATCGATTGCTAGGACTTTCCTCACATGCACGCGGTCCCCGAGCATACGGCGCGGTGACGTGACCTCGTCCCGGCGGGTAAAGGGACTTTGGTCCCTACCTGTACGGCCGGTGCGCCGGGCACGCTGGCCAGGTGACGTACCAGGAAGACGGGCTGAACGGCGCCCGGGATCTGCGCGAGCTGCCCGCTGTGGAGGCGATGCGGCTGCTGGCGAGGGCGCCGCTCGGCCGCATCGTCTTCACCCGGCACGCCCTGCCGGCGGTCAGGCCGGTGAACCACGCGGTGGTGGACGGCGCGATCGTGATCAGGACCACTCCCGGCATGATCATCGGCGGGCACATGGAGCAGGCGGTGGTGGCGTACGAGGCCGACGAGCTGGACGGGCAGGAGCGGCTCGGCTGGAGCGTCATCGTGACCGGGGTGGCCGCGCCGGTGACCGACCCCGAGGAGGCGGCCCGGCTGAGGGGCCTGGTGCGCCCGTGGGTGACGGGCGAGATGGACCAGGTGATCCGCATCCGGCCGGAGATCGTCACGGGGTTCGTGCTGGTGCCCGCGCAGGTGGCGTACGAACCGTCCTGATCGGCAGGGGGCGCGTCACGGCCCCTTCCCGCATCGACCCGGCCGCTCGATGGAGCCGCCGTCATGGCCTCTTCCCGCATCATCCGGGCTGCTCGATGGGGACGCGCCATATCAGCCGGGTGCCGCCCTCGCCGGGCGTCTCCAGCTCGGCCGTCCCGCCCAGGCATGCGGCGCGCTCCTCGATGTTGCGCAGGCCGCTGCGGCGTCCGCCGCCGCCCACGCCGACCCCGTCGTCGGTGACCGTCAGCGTGAGCACGCCGCCCCCGACCTCGACGGACACCTCGGCGCGCGTGGCGCGTGAGTGGCGTACGACGTTGGACAGAGACTCGCGCAGCACGGCGAGCAGGTGCTCGGCGACCGGCTCCGGCACCAGCGTGTCGAGCTGCCCCTCCATGCGCAGACCGGGCATGAACCCCAGGTGCGCTCCCGCGCCCTCCACCAGGCCGACGATCTGCGAGCGCAGTCCGGGCACGGCCTCCTCGTGCGGCCCCTGGAGGGCGAAGATGGACGAGCGGATCTGCCGGATCGTCTCGTCCAGCTCGTCGATGGCGTGCTGGAGCCGCTTCGACGCCTCGGGATGGTCCACCAGCCGCGCGGTGCTCATCAGCGTCATCGCGGTCGCGAACAACCGCTGGATGACCACGTCGTGCAGGTCCCTGGCGATGCGGTCGCGGTCCTCCAGCAGGCTCAGCCGTTCGGCGTCGCGCCGGACCTCGGCCAGCTCCAGCGCGATCGCGGCCTGGCCCGCGTACGACTCCAGCATGCGCCGGTCGGCGTCGCTGAACGGCAGCCTGCCGCTGCGCTTGGCCAGCGCGAGCACGCCGCGCACGCTCGGGGCGGCGCCGAGGGGGATCATCAGCCCGGGTCCGTGGCCGAGCTTGCGGGCCGCGGCGGACGTGTCGGGCGCGTCCCGCAGGTCGCGTTCGGCTCGCGGCTCGCCGCGCGTGAACACCTCGCCGAGCGCCGTGCCGGACATCCCGTACGTGGTGCCGAGCAGCTCTTCCGCCCGCTCGCCCTCGGCCACCTCCACCGTCAGCGTCCGGCCCTCCGGGTCGGGCAGCAGCACCACGACGACGTCGGCGTCGCACATGTCGCGGGCGCGGGCGGCCATGGTGCTCAGCACCAGCCGGGTGTCGGCGCCGGACAGCAGGCTGGTGGTCACCTCCGCGGACGCCTGCAGCCAGGTCTCGCGGCGGCGCGACTCCTCGTACAGGCGGGCGTTCTCGATGGCGACGCCGGCGGCGCTGGCCAGCGCGACCACCACGGCCTCGTCGTCCTCGTCGAACTCGCCGCCGCCGCGCTTCTCGGTGAGGTAGAGGTTGCCGAACACCTCGTCGCGTACGCGGAGCGGCACGCCGAGGAAGCTGCCCATGGGCGGGTGGCCGGGCGGGAAGCCGTACGACTCGGGATGGTCGGAGATGCGGGCCAGCCGCAGCGGCCTGGCGTCCTTGATGAGCAGGCCGAGGATGCCGAGGCCGTGCGGCCAGTGCTCGATGCGGGCGATCTCCTCCTCGGTCAGCCCGACCGGGATGAACTGGACGAGCGTCTGATCTTCCCCCAGCACGCCCAGAGCGCCGTAGCCGGCGTCGACCAGCTTCGTGGCGGTCTCCACGATGCGGCGCAGCACGGTCTCGAGGTCGAGGTCGCTGCCCACGGACACGACGGCCTCGAGCAGCGCGTGCACCCTGTCGCGGGTGGCCAGCACCGCGTTGAGCCTGGTCTGCAGCTCCGCCAGCAGCTCGTCGAGGCGCATCTGGGGGAGCAGCGGGCGATGCTCGCTCTCCGACATACGGCCAGTGTCGCACCGGGGGTCGCCGGGGTCGAAACCTGCCCGCGCTCATCGCAGGGCCGCTGTAGAGTGATCACACGACTACGCAAAGTGACGAAGGGGTGGCCCATGCTCGATCAAGCCATCGCCGGTGCGGCGCAGCACGGAGCGGACGCCCTCGACCCGCTCGGCGTCGCCGGGATCACGATCGTGTGGGCCGACAACAACGGCATCCCCCGTTCCCGTACGGTGCCGGCCGCCGCGTTCGACGCCGTGGCCGAGCGCGGGGTCGGGATCACGCCGCTGTTCGCGGTGTTCGACTCCCACGACACCATCTGCTTCGGCCACGCCCCCTTGGGCGGGCCTTCTGGCGACATCCGGCTGGTGCCGGTCGTCGATCGGATGGTCCGGCTGGCCGGGCAGCCGGGGTTCGCCTGGGTGCCGGGCCGCCAGGTGGCGGCCGACGGGTCGCCGTGGCCGTACTGCCCGCGCGGGGTGCTGGAGCGTCAAGTCGAACGGGCGGCGGCGCTGGGGCTGGAGTTCCGGGCCGGCTATGAGATGGAGTTCCACCTGAGCCGGGCCGGCGACGATGACGGCGACGGCGAGGTCCGCCCCATCTACGACGGTCCCTCCTACGGTCCGGCCAAGATGCTGTCCGTCGACGGCTTCGCCGAGCAGCTGCTGCGCGACCTGCACCACAACGGCGTGCCCGTGGTCCAGTTTCACGGCGAGTACGGCCCCGGGCAGTTCGAGTTCTCGCTCGCCCCCGCCGACCCGGTCACGGCGGCCGACCGGCAGCTGCTGGCCCGCCAGACCGTGCACGCGGCGGCCAGGGCGCACGGGCTGCGGGCGAGCTTCGCTCCCCTGGTCACGCTCGGCCAGGTGGGCAACGGCTGGCACCTGCACACCTCGGTGTCGCGGGCCGGACGCAACCTGCTGTCGGGCGGCGACGGGCCCGCGGGGATGACCGCCGAGGGGGCGGCGTACCTCGCGGGGCTGCTGCGCGATCTGCCCGCCGTGGTGGCGGTGACCGCGCCCAGCCTGTCGTCGCTGCAGCGGCTGCGGCCCGGCTACTGGTGCGGCGCGTACGCGTGCTGGGGCGTCGAGAACCGCGAGGCGGCCCTGCGTCTGGTCCCCGCCACGCCGCTGCTCGGCCCCGGCCACGCCAACGTCGAGCTGAAGCCGTCCGACGCGGCCGCCAACCCCTACCTGGCGCTGGCCGTGGTGATCGCCGCCGGGCTCGGCGGCATCGAAGAGGGTCTCGTGCCGCCCGCCCCCGTACAGGACAACCCCGGCGACTGGAGCGAGGCGCGGCGCGCCGAGCACGGCGTGCACCGCCTGCCCTCGACGGTGGAGCAGCAGCTCGGGGCGCTGCTGGGCAACGCCCGCATCCGCGGGGCGCTGGGCGAGGACCTGACCGACGCGTTCCGCGTGGTACGCCAGTCGGACGCGGCCAGAGCGGAGGGCCAGGACGCCGCCGAGATCGTCCGCTCGTACCGCTGGCTCTACTGACCCTGCACGCTGGGTGGATCCTCTACGACAGGGCGGCGGCGAGCCGCCGGCGGCCTGGCCGGGGGCTTGGGCCGTCCTGTGCCGGCGGAGCCGTGGCGTGGCCGATGCAGAGAGCATGCCGTGACGCTGTGGTGACGCTGTCAAAGAGACGGTCACGGGCGGGTGAGGGTAGCGGCTCGCGGTGCGGAGCGGGCGCACCGGCGGGAACGTCTGGGTGCATGGCAGATCTTCCCGTTGACGACCGGGCGGACTTCGAGGCCGCTGACCGCGGATTCGTGGCGGCGCTGGACCCGGCGACCGTGACGGCCGACGGGCGCGCGGTGTGGGACACCGAGTCCTACTCCTTCCTGCAGCAGGAGTGCCCGGACACGGCGCATCCCAGCCTGTGGCGGCAGGGGCAGCTGTGCGTCAAGCAGGGCCTGTACGCGGTGACCGACGGCATCTACCAGATCCGCGGCCTGGACCTGTCGAACATGACCCTGATCGAGGGCGAGCGCGGCGTCATCGTGGTCGACCCGCTGCTGTCCGTCGAGTGCGCCGCGGCCGGGCTGAAGCTCTATCGCGACCACCGGGGCGACCGCCCGGTCACCGCGGTGATCTACACGCACTCCCATGCCGACCACTTCGGCGGGGTACGCGGCGTCACCGGCGGCGGTGTGCCGATCCTGGCGCCGGCCGGGTTCATGCACCACGCGGTGTCGGAGAACGTCTACGCCGGCACCGCGATGAACCGGCGCGCCACCTACATGTACGGCCCTGCTCTGCCCCGCTCGCCGGAGGGCCAGATCGGCTGCGGGCTCGGCATGACCACGTCGACCGGCACCATCTCCCTCATCCCGCCGACCAAGGACATCACCCGTACCGGCCAGGAGGAGACGCTCGACGGCGTGCGGATCGTCTTCCAGATCACCCCGGGCACCGAGGCCCCGGCGGAGATGAACTTCCTCATCCCCGACCGCCGGGCGCTGTGCATGGCCGAGAACGCCACGCACACGCAGCACAACATCCTCACGCTGCGCGGCGCTCAGGTCCGCGACGCCCGTGTCTGGGCGCGCTATCTCACCGAGGCGATCGCCCTGTTCGCCGACCACGCCGACGTCGTCTTCGCCTCCCACCACTGGCCCACCTGGGGCCGGGAGAACATCGTGCGGTTCGTCAGCCGGCAGCGTGACATGTACGCGTACCTGCACGATCAGACGCTGCGCATGCTGAACAAGGGCATGACGGGCGTCGAGATCGCCGAGGCGATGCGGCTGCCTCCGGCCCTGGAACAGGCGTGGCACACGCACGGCTACTACGGCTCGGTCAGCCACAACGTCAAGGCCATCTACCAGCGCTATCTGGGCTGGTTCGACGGCAACCCGGCCCATCTGTGGGAGCATCCCCCGGTCGAGCAGGCACGCCGGTACGTCGAGTGCATGGGCGGGCGCGAGGGCGTCCTCGCCTTCGCCCGCCGCTACCTCGACGACGGCGACCTGCGTTTCGCCGCCGCGCTGCTCAACCACGCGGTCTTCGCCGACGAGCACGACGACCAGGCGCGATCGATGCTCGCCGAGGTCTACACCCGGCTCGGCCACGGCTCCGAGAACGGCACCTGGCGCAACTTCTACCTGGTCGGCGCGCTGGAGCTGACCGGCGGCGTCGTCCCCGCCGATATCGACACCTCCTCGCCGGAGCTGATGGCGGCTCTGACGGTCGAGCAGATCTTCGACTCCCTGGCCATCCGCGTCGACGGCCCCCGAGCGTGGGAGGAGAGCCTGGCCATCGACTGGCACCTGACGGATCTGAACCAGTACCACCGCACCACGCTGTCCAACGGCGCGCTCATCCACCAGGCCGATCCGCCGCCACGGCAGCCGGCGGACCTGACGCTCGCGCTCACCAAGCAGCAGCTTCTCGGCCTGCTCACGGGCCGGCCCGCCGACGGCATCGAGCACGAGGGCGACATGAACGTCCTGGCCCGCCTGATCGCCGTCCTGGAAGACCCCGATCCCGCGTTCGCGATCGTGACGCCGTGACCTCTCAGGCGAACGGGCCGGCCATGCCCTTGGCGAGGAACGGCAGGCCGGACGCCAGGATCATAGGAGGGTGCACCCACCTGGCCGGCGTGGATCGTGCTGCCTTGCGCGGGCGGCGTTGCGCCGCGGACTGGACGCGCTCCCGCAGCCGGCTGCGCACGCCGTCACCGGCCCTTTCGGCTCCTGCTGCCTGCCAGCGCGCCGATCAGGATCCCGACGACGGTGCATGCCACCAGCGCGACCCACAGCGGGGCGGTCACCGCGATCGTGAACAGGCGGATCACCGCGTCCTGCCGGTTCTGCAGGATGAACGCGACCGCCAGCACCAGCAGCACGAGCGCCAGCCACACGCGCGGCGGCACCGCCCCGAGACGGCCTCCCGGACCCTGCTCTGCCACGAAACCCTCCAGATGTTGTGAGCGCCGATGTTTCGATCAGGCCGTCCCCAGCGCGACCGGAAGGGCGGCTCGGCCCGCCTTCCCCGCCGTCTGGGCTGTCGCCTCAGGAACCGCCGTGCCGGCCGGGACGCTCCCATCGCTGACGGCGTCGAAGCGGCCGGCGGGCCGGCTGACCGGGGTCCACCGAGCATGCGCGACGTCCACGGCATTCGTCGCCGTACACGCCGAACACTGCGCCGCATATGGCGTGCGGCTGGGCAATCTTGCCGAAAACCAGAACGGCGCCCCTGGGCGGCGGGCGCGTTCTCGAACGACTTCCGGCGCGCCCTCGCTCTTCGCCGGGCGGTTGCCGGTCGCTTCGCCTGAGTTACCGGCCTGCCGGCGCCCAGGGCGGAGGACGGTGATCGGCGAACGCACGAGGCCGTAGTGAGCCTGTCGGTGAGCGCGAGGGATGGCGGGTTGCGGACAAGACCTCCCCGAAGTGCAGTGGTCTCATCGGATGGGGAGGCCGGTGACCGCGCGGCCGATGATCAGGCGCTGGATCTCCGAGGTGCCTTCGAAGATGGTGTAGATCTTGGCGTCGCGGTGGAAGCGTTCCACCGGGTGGTCCCTGGTGTAGCCGGCGCCGCCGAGGATCTGGATGGCCTGTTCGGTGACCCACACGGCGGTCTCGCCCGCCACCAGCTTCGACATCGAGCCTTCCGCCTGTTCGAAGCGGCGGCCGTTGCGGGCCATCCAGGCGGCGCGCCAGGTGAGCAGGCGGGCCATGTCGACGCGGGTGGCCATCTCGGCGAGGAGGAAGGCGATCGCCTGGTTCTCGCCGATCTTGCGGCCGAACTGGGTGCGTTCGCGGGCGTAGTCCCTGGCGTACTCGAAGGCGGCGCGGGCGATGCCGACCGCCATGGCGGCGACCGAGGGGCGGGTGGTCTCGAAGGTGCGCATCGCGGCCTGCTCGCCTGCGCGCTCGCCGTTGCGTACGCGGGCCAGCCGCGCCTTCAGCTTCTCCTCGCCGCCGAGCAGGCACGAGGCGGGCACCCGGACGTCCTCCAGGACGACCTCGGCGGTGTGGGAGGCGCGGATGCCGTGCTTGCGGAACTTCTGCCCCATGGACAGCCCCGGCGTGCCGGGCGGGATGATGAACGACGCCTGGCCTCGGGTGCCGAGCGAGGGATCGACGGAGGCGACGACGATGTGAACGTTCGCGATGCCGCCGTTGGTGGCCCAGGTCTTGACGCCGTTGAGCACCCAGTCGCCGCCGTCGCGGACGGCGCGGGTGCGGATGGCGCCGACGTCGGAGCCGGCGTCGGGCTCGGAGGCGCAGAAGGCGCCGAGTTTGACGTCGTTCTCGGTGCCGAACATCTGTGGCAGCCACTCCCCCATCTGTTCGGGGGTGCCGTTGGCGGCGAGTGCGGCGGCGGCCAGGCCGGTGCCGGTGATCGACAGGCCGATGCCGGCGTCGCCCCAGAAGATCTCCTCGAACGCCACGGGCAGCGCCAGCCCGCTCTCCTCGAACCACTGGGTGGCGAAGAAGTCGAGGGAGTACAGGCCGATCTTGGCGGCCTCCTGGATGACCGGCCATGGGGTTTCTTCGCGCTCGTCCCATTCGGCGCCGGCGGGGCGGATCACGTCGCGGGCGAAGGCGTGGACCCAGTCGCGCACCTCTTTGACGTCGTCGCTGAGCTCCGGGCAGAAACCCGTCATGTCGCCGCACCCCTCGGACCGCGTCGCCGTTTCACGGTGGCAACACCTTACCGGCGAGTAGGCCCTGCGGTCCCGCGAGTGCGGTTCAGGGGTTGACGGTGATCATCGGTGGACGTTCGCCGATGCCGATGTCGCGGATGAGCACTTCGTGCCCCTCCAGCCCCCTCCTGAACTGGCAGAGCCGCGTCGCCGGCGGGGCGACCGAGCTGATGCGGCCCTGGCGTTCCAGGCGGGACCAGGCGGCGAGCATGATCTGGGCGGACATCATGCCCAGCGCCTCGGTGCACTGCGGCGCGTGCTCGCGCGAGCCCAGGTCCACCTGTGCGAGCCCGTCGAGCCCGCCCAGCTCCAGCAGGTCGATGAGCAGGCCGAGCTCCACGGCGTACCCGGTGAGGAACGGGATGCGTTCGAGCGCGGAGCGGCGGCCGGCGTACTCGCCGGCGAGCGGCTGGATGAACCCGGCCAGCTCGGGCCAGTACAGGTTGATGAGCGGGCGTGCGACGAGCTCGGTGACGCGCCCGCCGCCGTTGGGGGTGCCGTGGAGCGGGCGGTCGTAGCATCCCTTGGCGTACATGACGGTCGGGTCGGAGAGCAGCGGCCCGAGGACGCCGAGTATCAGCGAGGCGCGGAAGTTGCGGATGTCGGCGTCGGCGAAGACGAGCACGTCACCCGACGTGACGGCCAGCGACTTCCACAGCGCCTCTCCCTTGCCGTCCATGGGCTTGAGTCCCGGAAGGATCTCATCCTGAGCGTGCACCCTCGCTCCTGCCCGGGCGGCCACCCGGGCGGTGTCGTCGGTCGAACGCGAGTCGATGACCACGAGCTCGTCCACGAGCGGAGCCAGCTCCCGCCGGATCACGCCGACGATCTCTCCCACGGTCTCGCGCTCGTCGCGGGCCGGGAGCACCACGCTGACGGTGGTATCACCCTTGGCGGCCACCAGGTCCTGAACCGGCCAGTCCCCGGCGGACGAAGTGCGGCGTCGCAACCATCCGTGCACTTCAGGAAGCATGCGACCCCTCCCTCCGTATCCCGATATGTCAGCGTATGTGAGATGCCCATTAAGCCCGAGAAGCGATCGTCTTCGCGGGTCAAGGGGCTTTGAGAAAGTTCGGGCGGCAAGTAACGCCGTCGCAAAGGCGCAACCGGAGCGCGGGCAAGGTTCGCGCGCTCAAGGAATAAGCGCTTCGTGGTGAGGTGGCCGGTTCCTGTGTACAGGCGGGGTGCGGTTCCGGTTTTCAAGCGGGTGACTCGGGGCCGTCCCCCGCCCGGACGGCCCGGCGCGGCGGGCGCGTCATCGGCCCGGTCTCGTCCGTCCCCCGCCTGGACGGCCCGGCGGCCCCTGGGGCGCGTCATCGGCCCGGCCCTCGTCCGTTCCGCGCCCGGACGGCCCGCCGGTGCCGGCTGATCCGTCCGGGTTCGGCAATGAGACGGCCAGGAAAGGCCCTATGAGGCCGCCGGGCGGCGCAGCACGCGCACCTGGCCGGGCTTGAGCGCGGCGTCGGGCGCCAGCGACGGCCCGGTCAGCGGCTCCCCGTCGAGCGCCGACACGTCCACCTGCCGGTCCCCGCGGTTGACGAGGAACCAGTAGTCGTACCTCCCGTCGGTGCGTACGGCCAGCTCGACCTGCCCGCGCAGCTCGTCGGGCAGCTCGGAGCCGACGCCCGCCGGCTCCAGCAGCAGCGGCAGCAGCACGGCCAGCCCGTCGGGGCCGAGGCGGGTGGAGACGTACGAGGCCGTCCCCGCACCCGAGCGGCGGCGGGTGATCGCCGGACGCCCGGCCTGCTCGCCCGTCTTGTACGCCGCAAGCACCTCGGTCTCCGGCCCCGCGAGGTCGATGCGGTCGGTCCACAGGGTACCGGTGACGCCGAGGTCGAGATCGACGCCGTCGCCGTCGAGGAGCGGCCCGAACTCCTGGATGCGGATGCCGAGCAGGTCGCGCAGCGCGCCCGGATAGCCGCCGAGCCAGACGCGGTCGTCCTGGTCCACGATGCCGGAGAAGTAGGTGGCGACGAGGTGGCCGCCGCCCGCCACGTACGCCTCCAGGCGGCGGGCCAGCGCGGCGGGCACGACGTGCAGGATGGGCGCGACCACCAGGTCGTAGCCGGACAGCTCGGCGGCCACCGGCACCACGTCGGCGCGCACGCCCGCCGCGAGGAACGCCGAGTACCAGTCGAGCGCCTCCTGCCGGTAGCGCAGCAGGGAGGTGGGGTGGGAGTCCAGCTCGGCGGCCCACCACGACTCCCAGTCGAACAGGATCGCGGCGCGCGCGGGCCGCCGCCTGCTGCCCGCGACGGGCGCGAGCGCGGCCAGCGTGGCGCCGAGGTCGGTCACGGCCCTGAACACGTCGCTGTCCTCGCCCGCGTGCGGCACCATCGCCGAGTGGTACTTCTCGGCGCCGCCCGCCGACTGCCGCCACTGGAAGAAGCAGACGGCGTCGGCGCCGTAGCCGACGTGGGTGAGCGAGTCGCGGGCCATGCCGCCGGGCCGCTTGGCGAGGTTGACCGGCTGCCAGTTGACGGCGCTGGTGGAGTGCTCCATGAGGAACCAGGGCTCGCCGCCGGCCAGCATGCCGGTGAGGTTGGCCGAGAACGACAGCTCGTCCTGGGCCTGCGGGCCGGTCAGCACGTAGTGGTCGTTGGCCACGAAGTCGACCTCGGAAGCCCAGTCGGCGTAGTTCATCCCCTTGGTCTCGCCCATCACCATGAAGTTGGTGGTGACCGGGACGTCCGGGGTGATCCGGCGCAGCACCTCGCGCTCGGCGCGCAGGTGCTCCTTGAGCGCGTCGGAGGAGAAGCGCTTGAAGTCGAGCTGCTGCGTCGGGTTGGGGAAGGACGCGGCCAGGCGCGGCGGCAGGATCTCCGCCCAGTCGCCGTAACGCTGGGACCAGAACGCGGTGGCCCAGGCCCGGTTCAGCTCGTCGAGTGTGCCGTAGCGGGCGCGCAGCCAGTCGCGGAAGGCGGTGGCGGCGTCGTCGGAGTAGTCGTAGACGTTGTGGCAGCCCAGCTCGTTCGACACGTGCCAGGCGGCCAGCGCCGGGTGGCCGGCGTACCGGGTGGCGAGGGCCTCGACCAGGCGCAGCGCGTACCGGCGGAAGACCGGAGAGGTGGGGCGCCAATGCTGGCGCGCGCCCGGCCAGAGCGTGCGGCCCTGCTGGTCCACCGGCAGGATCTCCGGATGCTTGGCCGTCAGCCACGGCGGCGGCGAGGCCGTCGCCGTGGCGAGGTCGGCGGCGATGCCGTTGGCGTGCAACAGGTCCATCACCTCGTCGAGCCAGGCGAAGTCCCACCTGTCCTCGGCGGGCTGGAGATGCGCCCACGAGAAGATGGCCAGAGACACGATGTTGACCCCGGCCGCCCGCATCGCGCGCATGTCGGCGTCCCACACCTCCCGGGGCCACTGCTCCGGGTTGTAGTCCGCGCCGAACGCCAGCCTGGCCCGTTCCGGCTCTGACGGCCAGCGCACCCACCGGCGGCCGTGATCGACCTGCAACGTCTGCTCCTGTCTCGTGCTGTTCCTGGCGGAGAATGTCGATCGGTTACTGGACGGTGAAGCCCTGCTCCTGGCCGTACTTGATGGAGGCGTCCTGCCACGCCTTCAGGCCGTCCTGGAGCGTGGTGCCGGAGGTGTACGCCTTGCCGACGGTGTCGTTGAAGATGCTGTTGGCGTACACCTGGAACGGCAGGTACGACCAGCCGGGCGCGACCTGCTCGGCCGACTCGGCGAGCACCTGGTTGACCTTCTGGCCGCCGAAGTAGGGGAACTCCTTGTCCCTGAACTTCGGGTCCTGCAGGTGCGCGGTGGTGGCGGGGAAGGCGCCGCCGTCGATCCTGGTCTGCACGCCTTCGTCCACGGTGGCGTACTTGATGAAGGCGTAGGCGAGGGTCTTGTTCGCGGACGCCTCGGGCACCGCCAGAGAGCTGCCGCCGTTCTCGGCGGTGACCTTGCCGCCGGCCTCCCACTGCGGCATGGGCGCGACCCGCCACTTGCCGGAGGCGGCCTTGACGCCCGACTCGAAGTTGGCCGGCATCCAGGCGCCGGTCACCAGCGTGGCGATGGTGCCGTCGGCCAGGCCCTTGTACCACTCGTCCGTCCAGCCGACGACGGGCGAGAGCAGCTTGCCGTCGATGAGCTTCTGCCAGGTCGCGGTGAACTTCTGGGTGCCGGCGTCGGAGAAGTCGATGCCGACGCTGGTGCCGTCCACCTTGTACGGCCTGCCGCCCGCCTGCCAGATCATGCTGGTGGTGAAGCCCGCGTCGCCGCTGTCGCTGCCGATGTACGCCTTGGGGTCGGCCTTGTGCAGCTTCTCGGCGGCGGCCACGTACTCGTCCCAGGTCTTCGGCACCTCGATGTCGTGCTTGTCGAAGACCTCCTTGTTGTAGAACATCGCCATCGGGCCGGAGTCCATGGGCAGCCCGTAGACGGCGGGGCCGCCGGCGTGCACGGAGTTCCACGGGCCCGGGGTGAAGGTGCCTTCGAGTGAGCCGGCGCCGTACGCGCTGAGGTCGGTCACCGACTTCGACAGCGCGAACTGCGGCAGCGCGTAGTACTCGATCTGTGCCACGTCGGGCACGCCGGATCCGGCCTTGATCGCGTTCTGCAGCGCGGTGTACTGGTCGTTGCCGGTGCCGGCGTTGACCAGGTTGACCTTGACCTTGGGGTACTTCTCCTGGAAGTCGGCGACGACCTGCTTGAGCGTCGGCTCCCACGCCCAGACGGTGAGGTCGCCGCCCGCGTTCAGCGCGTTCTGCAGGTCGGCGTCGGAGACGCTCTGGGAGGCGGCGGCCGTGGCGGTCGCGCCTGAGCCGTCGCCGCCGCCGGATGAGCCGCAGGCGGTGGCGGCGAGTGACACGGTCAGTGCCGCGCCCAGCAGGAGGGCGTGACGACGGTTGATCGTCATGGGCGTTGCCTTTCTGAAATGTCTGCTCTGGTGTACGCGTTCGTGTCGCCGGCGCTCCGGCGGCGCCGGGTCAGCCCTTGACGCTCCCCGTGGCGAGGCCCGACTGCCAGTACCGCTGCAGCAGCAGGAACGCCGCGATCAGCGGGACGATGGTGAGCAGTGATCCGGTGATCACCAGGTTGAAGACGGCCTCGCCGCCCGCCGTGCCCGCCTGCTGGTTCCAGGCGTGCAGGCCAAGGGTGAGCGGGTACCAGTCGGGGTCCTTGAGCATGATCAGCGGCAGGAAGAAGTTGTTCCAGGTCGCGACCACGTTGAAGAGCAGGACCGTGACGATGCCGGGGCCGAGCAGCGGCAGGCTGATCCGGAAGAACGTGCGGAACTCGCCCGCGCCGTCCACCCGCGCGGACTCCAGGATCTCCTTCGGCACCGCGTCGGCGGCGTACGTCCAGATGAGGTAGAGGCCGAACGGCGAGATCAGCGACGGGATGATGATCGCCAACGGGGTGTTGGTGAGCCCCATGTCGGAGAAGAGCAGGAAGGTCGGTACGGCCAGCGCCGTGCCGGGCACCGCCACCGCGCCGATCACCACCGCGAAGACGGCCTTCTTGCCGGGGAAGTCGAACTTGGCCAGGCCGTAGCCGGCCAGTGTCGCGAGCAGGGTCGCGCCGCCCGCGCCGGCGACCACGTACAGGAGCGTGTTGAGCAGCCAGCGCGTGTAGACGCCGCCGTTGTAGCTGAAGGTCTGGGCGATGTTGTCGAACAGCGCGAAGTCGCCGGAGAACCACAGGCCGAACGACGACAGCAGGCTCTCCTGCGTCTTGGTGGCGTTGATCAGCAGCCAGGCCAGCGGGAGCAGCGTGTAGACCAGCATGAGCGTGGTCAGCGCGGTGAGCGTGCGGCTGCGGCGGCGGTGGCGCGGGCGCTGGTGGCGGATCACCAGCGGGCCGCGTCCTGCGCGGGCTCCGGGATGTGCGGTTGCGGCCATGGCTCAGACCGCCTTTCGCATGCCGCGGAGCTGGACGATGTACGCGATGATCATCGTGATGACGCCCATGATGATGGCGACGGCGGCGGAGTAGTCGAACTGCTGGCCGGCGAAGGACAGCGAGTAGGCGTACAGGTTGGGCGTGAAATAGGTGGTGATCGAGTTCGGCGCCAGCGTCTTGAGGATGCTGGGCTCGTTGAAGAGCTGGAAGCTGCCGATGATCGAGAAGATCGTGGCGATCACCAGGGCGCCGCGCAGGGCGGGCAGCTTGATCGACCAGATGACGCGGAACTGGCCGGCGCCGTCGATCTCGGCGGCCTCGTACAGCGAGGGGCTCACCACGCGCAGCGCCGAGTACAGGATCAGCATGTTGTAGCCGACGAACTCCCAGGTCACGATGTTGCCGATGGAGGCGAGGATGAGGTCGGGCGAGAGCGGGTCGGGCAGCGACCAGCCGAGCGCCTCGTTGAGGTTGCCGATGAGGCCGAACCTGGTGCCGTACATGAAGCCCCACATCAGCGTCGCCACGACGGCGGGCACCGCGTACGGCAGGAACACCGAGATGCGGAAGAACGCCGCGCCGTAGAGCCGGCCGCTGTCGATCGCGAGGGCCACCAGCAGCGCGAGGAACAGCATGATCGGCACCTGCACGACCAGGAACAGCGCCACCCTGCCGAACCCCGACCAGAACTGCGGGTCCTGCAACGCCTTGATGTAGTTGTCCAGGCCGACGAACGCGGTGCCGCCGACGAGCTGGGTGCGGTAGAGGCTGAGGTAGATCGAATAGCCGATCGGCGCCAGGAAGACGAGCGCGAACACCGCCATGAACGGCGCCACGAACCGCCAGCCGGTCCAGGACCGCCCGCCGGTCCCGCGCCTTCTGGTGCCCCGGCCGCGCTGGGCCGCCGCGGGCGGGCGCCCTCGCGCCTGCCCGCCGGGCGCGTAGCCTTCCGTGACCACCGGTCACTCCTCTCGCTGCCATGTTCACGTAAACATCGACCGCGGACGCATGTCACGCAGAGCGATGGTGGGGGATGCCGCAGTGATGTTTACGTTAACGTCTGCTGCGGTATGGTGGCACCCGCCTGACCTGGGGTCAAGGGGCGCCCCTCATTGACATCGGCCGGGACCTCCACAAAGGATTTCCTGGCTGAACGGCTCGGACGCCGGCCGGGGCGGGCGCGTACCGGACGGACACGAGCAGAGAGTCAGCGACCTAGACCGGCAGGCAGGAGCGGCACGGGCATGGATCTGGACGACCCCGAACGGCAGGCGCCGACCGGCGGTGCGCGGCCGGGCGGGGGTGCGCAATCAGAGGGGGACGCGCACCCGGCTGAGAAGGCGCGCCCCGCGGAGGGCGCACGCCCGGCTGATCACGCACGGCAGGCCGGTGGCGAGCGGCCCGCCGGCGGCGCGCGACGCGGATCGGGGGTTCCCGGCGGGCGGCGCAGGCAGCGCGTGTCGATGGCCGACGTGGCCAGGCTGGCCGGCGTGTCGTCACAGACCGTCTCGCGGGTCGCCAACGGCCATCCCGGCGTCATCGGCTCCACCCGCGAGCAGGTGCTGGCCGCGATGCGCGAGCTGGGCTACCGGCCCAACAGCGCCGCCCGCGCCCTGCGGTACGGGCAGTTCAACACGATCGGCGTGATCCTGTTCAACCTGTCCACGATCGGCAACAGCCGCACCGTCGAGGCCATCGCCACCCACGCCGCCGCCGAGGGCTACGCGATCACGCTCATCCCCATCGACGTGCCGACCCAGGACAACGTGCTGGGCGCGTTCACCAGGATGGGCGAGCTGGCCGTGGACGCGGTCATCGTGATCCTGGAGGTGCACCTGCTCGACGCCGGCACGGTGACGCTGCCGCCCGGGGTGCACGCGGTGGTCGTCGACTCCGACGCGGGCGATCGCTACAGCGTGGTGGACACCGACCAGGCCGAGGGCGCCCGGTCGGCCGTACGCCACCTGCTCGGCCTCGGACACCGTACGGTCTGGCACGTCACCGGACCGGAGTCGTCCTTCGCCGCGCAGCGCCGCGCCCAGGCGTGGCGGCTCGCGCTGGAGGAGGCGGGCCGGCCGGTGCCGCCGCCGCTGCACGGCGACTGGTCGGCGGGGTCCGGGTACACCGCCGGTCTCCGGCTGGCGGAGGAGCCCGGCTGCACGGCGGTGTTCGTCGCCAACGACCAGATGGCGCTGGGCGTGCTGCGGGCGCTTCACGAGCGGGGACGCTCGGTGCCCGGCGAGGTCAGCGTGGTCGGGTTCGACGACATCCCCGACTCGGCCTGCTTCGTGCCGCCGCTGACGACCGTGCACCAGGACTTCGCCGAGGTCGGGCGGCGGTGCGTGCAGCTCGTGCTGCGGCAGATCCGCGAGGGGGGCACCGCGCCGTCGGGCACGGACCTCGTGCCGACGCGGCTGGTCGTCCGCGCCAGCACGGCCCCGCCGCCCGCCTGACCGCTACACTCCGATGCGATCGCATCGATCAGGGGGTGAGCGTACGTGGCGGAGCGGCGTACCAGGGGACCGGGGGCACACCACGAGGAGCGGCGCGCCGAGATCGCCGACGCCGTGCTCGCCATCGTCGCCGAGCGGGGCCTCGGGGCCGTCTCGCTGACCGAGGTGGCCGCGCAGGCGGGCATCTCCCCCGGCCGGGTGCAGCACTACTTCCCCGCCAAGCGGCAGCTGCTTGAGGCGGCGTTCGAGCGGGGCAACGCGCTGTCGGCCGCCCGCATCAGGGAGAAGGCCGGATCCGATCTGGAGGCCGCCGATCCGCGCCTGGTGCTCACAACCGTGCTGACCGAGCTGGTGCCGTACGACGCGGTCACCGAGGCGCACATGCGGGTGCGGCAGTCGTTTCACGCCTTCGCCTTCGCCGAGGAGTCCATCGCCGCGCGGATGCGGGTGCTGTACGCCGGCTTCCACCGCCGGATGGCCGACCTGATCCGCAGGGACCAGCAGGCCGGCCGTATCGACCCCGGGCTCGACCCGCACGGGACGGCGCTCTCCCTGGTGGCGCTGGCCGAGGGGCTGGCCGCGTACGTGCTGACCGGCGTCACCCCGGGCCCGGTCGCCCGCGACCGCGTCCTCGCCGCCATCGCCGAGCTGTATTCGCCGGAGCGCGGCGGGGCCGGGTGAGGGGGATCCCCGGCCGCCGGCCGCGCCAGCCGGTGGATCAGCAGTAGCGTGCGGGCGCGATGCGGTCCATCACGCCGCCGAACCTGCCCTTGTAGTTGGAGCTGTAGTCGCCCCGCGAGGCCAGGCGCTTGGCGCGCCAGTTCCACTCGGAGTCGGCCGTGTCGACGAAGCACGCGCCGCTCGTGGCGACGAACGAGCCGACGTTGTCGGCGTGCGTGCTGCCGATGAACCTGTTGCCGTTCGCCTCCCACCAGGTGTAGACGGCGCCGGTGTAGTTGGCGCCGGTCCACAGGCACACGTGGGCGTGGCAGGCCGGCACGGCCGCCTGGGCCGTCGCGGCGGGCACCGCCAGGAGAGCGGCGGCGAGGGCGGGCGCGGCGATCACGCTGAGGATCTTCATGATGCTCCTTCCGTGTCTGCTGGAACACCACGGGACGTTATACGCGACGTCATCGAATGAACACGATGAGTAAGGTGGATCTCACTGCCCGGCCCCTATTTCGGAAGGACCATCACTCCTCTGACCTCGTGGGGCGAGCTGACGCCCGCGACGGAAAGGGAGAACATGCAGGTCAACGGGGTTCGAGCGAGACGGCGTGATGACGGGTCAGCCCACCTGGACGGAGAGGCGGTTGCTGAAGCGGGCCGGCATCGTCGTCTGCGCCGTCTCCGGGACCAGCCGGGCGAGGATCGGCGGTGTGCGCCAGTTCGCCGGGTTGCGCCTGGCGAGCCGGGAGACCAGGGAGATGTGCGGGTAGCGGGCCCGCTCGTACGCGCGCAGCCGCGCCGCCCGGGTCGCCCGCGCCGGCCAAGGCCCGCCCGAGCACCCAGGCGTCCTCCAGGGTCTGGTTGGCGCCCTGGCCGAGGGTGGGCGGCATGGTGTGCGCGGCGTCGCCGGCCAGCGTCACCCGCCCCGCGCCCCACACCTCGGGCACCTTGCTCCAGTGGTGGCCGAAGAACTCCAGGTCCTCCTCGCGGGCGGCGGCGAGCACGTCGGAGACCGGCGAGCGCCAGCGCCCGAACCTGCGCCGCAGCTCGGCCGGCGGCGCGGCGGGCCGGGGATCGCGGGGTGACCAGCGGACGTCGAACCACCACTGCAGCAGCCCGCCGCCCGCGGGCATGAGGCCGCAGGCGCCCTCCCGCCCGCTGATCATGAGGTGCCTGGTGGTACCGGTGATCTCGATGTCGATGCGGCTCATGCCCTGCCAGGTGCCGAACGTGGCGGGCCGTACGGTGCCCTCGCCCCACAGCGTTCCGGCGTACGACGGAGTGGTGCCCGTCCGCGCCCACGAGCACGTCGCCGGTGGCCGTGGAGCCGTCGGCGAAGACGGCGGTGACACCGTCATCGTTGTGGCGTACGTCGCGGCAGGCCATGCCGTAGCGGACGACGTCGCAGGGCAGCCCGGCGGCCAGCCGGTCGAGCAGGTGGCGCGCGGGACGGCCCTGGTCGGGAAGCCGTAGCGGGCGGCGGCGTGCGTGAGGTCCATGGTGGTGCGCAGCCTGCCGCGCGGGGTCAGTGCCGTCGATCCTGTCGATGCGGGCGCCGACGCCGGCGAGCGAGACGCCGAGGTCGTCGAGTATCGCGTTGCCGTTGCTCCAGGCCAGCAGCGCCTTGCCGCCGGTGCGGCGCTCGGGCGCCTGCTCGTACACGCGGACGCGGTGACCCGCGGCCAGTAACACGCGGGCGATGGCCAGCCCGCCGATCCCCGCGCCGATGACGATGACATCCATCCGATTTTCTCCGCTTCGATGTATCTTCGCTTCGAAGTTACATTGGCGGCAAGTAGGGTGGCCCGGTGGGTTCCGCGCAACCAGAAGCCGTCTTCCGCGAATTCGTGATCGCGATCCTGGTGCACAACGACGCGCTCGCCGACCGTCTCGGCCTGCAACCCGCCGACGTGGCCGCCCTCATGCTGCTCGAGACGCGCGGCCCGCTCGCCGTGGGCACGATCGCCGAGGAGCTGGGGCTGCCGTCCGCCTCGACCACCCGCCTGATCGACCGTCTGGAGAAGGGCGGGTACGCCCGGCGCGTCCGCGGCGAGCGCGACCGCCGCATGGTGACCGTGGAGCTCGTGCCCGAGGGCCTGGCGGTGTACGAGGCCGCCTGCGAATCCACCAGGAAACACCTCGAAGCGCTCGCACAGCAGCACGGGATCGAGCGGATGCCGATGATGCTGGAGGTCTTCGCCATGGTCGGCTCCGCCTACCGGACCGCGCTCCGCGACCTGCGCGCCGAGGCGGGCTGACCTTCCGCCGAACCGCCGAGTGGCCCGACATTTCCGTCATGGGGTGCGGAGTTAAAGTTGCCCTCCGGGAGGCGCTCCCGGACCTCCCCCGCCAGGCAGCAGCGCGCACCACAGGGAGGACATGACGAACGCGCCTCGGGAACGGCCTTCATCCCGCTGGGCGGCTGGCTGTCGGACCGGTACGGGGCCAAGCGGGTGTTCGCGACCGCCATCGTGGTGTTCGGCCTGGCCTCGGTCGCCTGCGCGGCCTGCACCTCCTTATGGCAGTTCGTCGTGGCCCGCGTCGTCCAGGGCGCGGGCGGCGCGCTGATGATGCCGGTCGGGCGCATCATCGTGCTGAAGAACGCCGGCAAGCGGGACCTCATGCGCGCGACCGCGCTGATCACTTGGCCGGGGCTGGTCGCGCCGGTCATCGCCCCGGTGCTCGGCGGCGCGCTCACCACCTGGTACGGCTGGCAGTGGATCTTCCTGCTGAACGCGCCGCTCGCCCTCGCCGGGACCGCCCTCGTCCTGGCGTTCGTGCCGAGCGTGCGCGACAGCGAGCCCAAGCCGCTCGATCGCGCCGGCACCGTCCTCATCGTCACGTCGCTCAGCTTGACCATCTACGGACTGTCCGAGCTGGCGCACCCGTCCGCGGTGGGTCTCGACCTCGCCCTGCTGGCGGTCGGGCTGCCGGCGGGCGCGGCCGCCGTGTGGTGGTTCCTGCGGGCCGAGCATCCGCTGGTCGGTCTCGGGCCACTGCGGGTGCCCACGTTCGCGGCGGCCAGCCTGCACGCGGGCACCCTCATCCGCCTGGCGATCAGCGGGACGCCGTTCCTGCTGCCGCTCATGCTGCAGGAGGCGTGGGGGCAGACGCCGCTGGAGGCGGGGCAGCTCGTGCTGGTGTACTTCCTCGGCAACCTCGTCGTGAAGGTGATCACGACGCCGCTGATGCGGTGGCTCGGCTTCCGCACGGTGCTGGTGGGCAACGGGATCGCGGTGGCGCTGTCGATCGCGGCGTTCGGGCTGCTGGACGCGCGTACCGCCTTCGCCGTGGCGGCCGTGGTGGCGTTCGTGGCCGGGGCCACCCGGTCGATCGAGTTCACCGGCACCAACACGCTGTCGTTCGCCGACGTCGGCTCCGCCGATCGCGCCTCGGCCTCGACGCTGTTCAGCATGATGCAGCAGCTCTCCGTGGCGCTGGGAGTGGCGGTGGCGGCGATCGCGCTGCAGTTCGCGCACGGCGGGTCCGGTACGCCGCTCACGCAGGGCGACTTCACAGCCGCCTTCTGGGTGACCGGCGCGATCGCGCTGACGGGCGCGCTGCTGATGCTGCGCCTGCACCCCGACGCCGGCAACGAGGTCACCGGCCACCGCCCGCGCCGGCGCCGCAGAGCCCCCGCCGACGCCTGACCTCGATCCGCCGAGCCTCCGGCGCCGTCCGCCGCCGCCGCGAGATCGTCCGGACGCGCCACCCGAGCGAGCGCCCGGTCCCGTCGCCCTCTTCTCCCTCCCTGAAGGGACCTCGGCTCGCGAGATCGTCAAGTGAGCGCGGCCGACGCCTGATGGCGACGCTCCTGCGCCGGCCACCTCGGAGCGGACGCATGATGGCGATCGACGGCCGCGCGGGGCCACCGGAGTCTCGGGAATCACGCTGCGCGTATGTCATATGACGGTAAGTTACTCTCTCGTGACGGTCTGCCGCAGTACCCCCCGACCCTGGGAAACCCTGGTGGGCAGCGGCGCGCTGCCTGCCGCGCTGCTGGCCGGCGACGGCGTCGTGGAGAGCATGCTCCGCCGTACGGGAGGCATGTTCGGCCTGTGGGCCCCCGGCCTGGGCAGGGCCGTGGTGGTGTCCGATCCCGCGCTGGTCAGAGCGGTCATGCGGGCGCCCGACGGCGTGATGGCGGCGAGCCCGGCCGGCCGGATGCGCGAGCCGGTGATAGGGCCGCGCGGGCTGGCGCGGCTGGAGGGCGACGAGCATCGCGAGATCCGCTCGATCATGGTGCCGGTGGTCCGCGACCGGGTGCACGAGCGGCTGCGCGCGGCCACGGAGCGGCTGGCGCTGCGGGCCGCCGCCAAGTGCCCGCGCGGCAGGCCGTTCCCGCTGCGCCCGCTGCTGCACAGGGCGCTGCTCGAGGCCGTGCTGGAGCTGATCGTGGGCCTCTCCCCCGAGCGGCAGCGGGCCTGGCGGGTGCCGCTGCGCGAGCTGCTGCGCCGGGCCGACTCGTACGAGGTCACGGTGCGCTACGCGCTGCGGCACGCGGGCGCGCTGGACTGGTGGCCCGGCTACCACCGGGCGAAGGAGGCGTGCGACCGGCTGATCCACGCCGAGATCGAGCGGCGGCGCAAGACCGGCGGCGAGGGCGGCGATCTGCTCGGCGCGCTGCTGCGGGCCCGCGACGACGACGATGCGCCGCTGCCCGACGCGGTGGTGCGCGACCAGGTGATGAGCATGATCGCGGGGGCGCGTACGACCACGGCGAACGGTCTTGCCTGGGTGTTCGAGCGGGTGGTGCGCCACCCCGAGGTGCTGCGCCGGGTGACCGGCGAGAGCGAGCGGGGCGAGGGCGACGCGTACGCGAGCGCGGTGACGTACGAGGCGCTGCGGGTGCGCCCGCCGGTCACGTTCTTCGGCCGTACGGTCAGACGGCCGTTCGAGCTGGGCGGCAGGGTGCTGGTCCCGGGCACCACGGTCATCGTGCACCTGCGGACGCTGCACCACGACCCCGCGCTCTATCCCGACCCGGCCGCGTTCCGCCCCGAGCGCTGGCTCGACGGCAGGCCGGCCGGCTACGGGTGGATGCCGTTCGGCGGCGGCGCGCACACCTGCCTGGGCGACCGCCTCGCGATGGTGCAGATGCGGACGTTCCTGCAGGTCTTCACCCGCGAGCTGGCGCTGTCGCCGGCCTGGCCGGGTGACGAGCGGGTCAGGTGGAAGGCGTTCTGCAACGTGCCGGCGGCGGGCTGCCGCGTGATCGCCCGCCCGCGATGACCACCTTTGCCGCGCCTTTTCCCAACGGTCTACCCGTTACCGGGCACGATTCCGAGCCTGGGGTGAGACGGGGGACCGAACATGTGTGGCATCGCCGGCTGGGTGGACTTCGAGCGCGACCTGCGGCGGGAGCGGCAGACCGCGCAGGAGATGACCGGCACCATGGCCTGCCGGGGGCCCGACGACGAGGGGCTGTGGCTGGCCCCGCACGCCGCGATCGGGCACCGCAGGCTGGCCATCATCGACCTGGCGGGCGGGCGGCAGCCGATGGTGGCCGAGGAGGAGGGCCGCGAGCTCGCCGTGCTGACCTACAGCGGCGAGATCTACAACTTCGAGGAGCTGCGCGCCGAGCTGTCGAGCCGCGGCCACGTCTTCCGCACCCGCAGCGACACCGAGGTCCTGCTGCGCTCCTACCTCGAATGGGGCGAGGACCTGGCCGAGCACCTCAACGGCATGTACGCGTTCGCGATCTGGGACCCCCGCGCCGAGCGGCTGCTGCTGGTGCGCGACCGCATGGGCATCAAGCCGCTCTACTACTACCCCACCGAGCACGGGGTGCTGTTCGGCTCCGAGCCCAAGGCCGTGCTGGCCAACCCGCTGGCGAGCCGCGTGCTGGATCTGGAGGGGCTGCGCGAGCTGCTGGCGTTCGTCAAGACGCCGGAGCACGGCGTGCTGTCCGGCCTGTACGAGGTCCGCCCCGGTCAGATCGTCCTGGTGGACAGGGACGGCCTGGTCAAGCGCCGCTATTGGCGACTCGAATCCCGCGAGCACCCTGACGACGTGGCCACGACCGTGAAGACCGTGCGCGAGCTGCTGGACGACATCGTGGCCAGGCAGCTCATCAGCGACGTGCCGCTGTGCGCGCTGCTGTCGGGCGGCCTCGACTCCAGCATGATCACTTCGCTGGCGGCCAGGCTGCTGCGCGAGCAGGGTCTCGGCACCGTGCGCTCGTTCTCGGTGGACTTCGCCGGGTACACCGAGAACTTCAAGCCCGACCTCACCCGTTCCACGCCCGACACGCCGTACGTGCACGAGCTGGCCCGCTTCGCCGGGGCCGACCACAGCGACATCGTGCTCGACTCGGCCGCGCTGATGGACCGTGAGGTGCGCGCGGCCGTGCTGCGGGCGCGCGACCTGCCGATGGGCATCGGCGACATGGACACCTCGCTCTACCTGCTGTTCAAGGCGATCAGGGAGCACTCGACGGTGGCGCTGTCCGGCGAGTCGGCCGATGAGGTGTTCGGCGGCTACCGGTGGTTTCACGACCCGGAGACGGTGTCGGCCGAGATGTTCCCGTGGCTGGCCAGTCCGGCCTTGTCCGCGCACGCGGGCGCGGAGCGCCTGTTCCACGACGATCTGCAGCGGCAGCTCGACCTGTCCGGCTACCGGGAAGAGCGCTACCGCGAGGCGCTGGCCGAGGTGCCGCACCTGCCGGGCGAGAGCGGGCACGAGCGGCGCATGCGGGAGATCGGCTATCTGCATCTGACCCGGTTCGTGCAGGTCCTGCTGGACAGGAAGGACCGGATGAGCATGGCGAACGGCCTGGAGGTGCGGGTGCCGTTCTGCGACCACCGCCTGGTCGAGTACGTGTTCAACGCGCCGTGGTCGCTGAAGACCTTCGACGGGCGGGAGAAGAGCCTGCTCAGGGCGGCGTCTGCGGACCTGCTGCCGGAGAGCATCCTGCAGCGGGTCAAGAGCCCGTATCCGGCCACGCAGGATCCCGCGTACGACGAGGGGCTGCGCGAGCGGGCCCGCGAGCTGCTCGACATCGCCGACTCCCCCGCGGCGCGGCTGGTCGACTGGGACAAGGCCCGCGCGACCGTCGAGGAGCCCGCCTCGCCGGAGACGCGGGCGGCGCTGGAGCGGTTCGTCCAGCTCCACCACTGGCTGAGCCGTTACCGCGTCGACCTGGCGCTCTGACCGAGCTGCCCGGAGGGGCCGCTCAAAGGGCCGCCCAGGTGCCGATCAGAGATGCCGCCCGGAGAGCCGGCCGGCGATCTCGCCGGCCGTCAGCACCAGCGCGAACCCCTTGCGCAGCACGGCCAGCTCAGGCTCCTGACGTGACTCGTCGTCGGTGGCGGTGACGTCGGAGCCGAAGACCACCCGGTAGCCCCGCTCGTACGCCTGCCTGGCGGTGGTGCCGCAGCAGCAGCGCCGACCGTTCCGCGTGGACGTCGAAACCCGCCCGCCCCCGCTCGTACGCCTCGCGCGCCCGCTGCGTCACCCACTCCTCGGTGTAGATCACGGCTTATATCTCGATTCGATATACCTCGTTTCGATGTGGCACGATAGCAGCGTGCTGGAGCTGGCGATACTGGGATTCCTGGCCGAAGGGCCGCTGCACGGCTACGAGCTGCGCCGCAAGGTCGCCGCGCTGTCCGGCCACGCCCGCCCGGTCAGCGACGGGAGCCTCTATCCGGCGATCAACCGCCTGGTCAAGGCCGGCCTCCTCGACCGCCGCGACGAGCCGGGCGCGGCGGCGGCCCGGCGCCAGACGCTCACGCTCACCGCGGCCGGCCGCGACGAGCTGCTGCGCCGCCTGCGCGAGCCGGCCGAGCACGACATCACCGACGGCAGCCGCTTCTTCACGATCCTGGCCTTCCTGTCCCTCCTGCCCGACCCGGGCGAGCGCGCGGCCGTGCTCCGCCGCCGCCTCGCCTTCCTGGAGCAGCCGGCGAGCTTCTTCCACGACGGCGACCGCCCGCTGCGCGCCGCCGACATGAGCGATCCCTACCAGCGCGGCATGCTCGTCATCGCGCGGGCGACCAGCCGCGCCGAGCGCGCCTGGCTGCACGAGATGCTCGACGGCGACCCGGCGTGAGCGCGGACCCTCCCACCGGCCACCGCGTCACGTTCTGTTACCCTCTGTAACGTCCTGCTGTCATTGCGTCACATCGGGGGTTTGGGGTGAAGGTCGCGTGCGTCGGCGGCGGTCCCGCCGGTCTCTACTTCGCGTCGCTGCTGAAGCGCACCGATCCGGCGTGCGAGGTCACGGTCTACGAGCGCTATCCCGAGGGCTCGACGTACGGATGGGGCGTGACGTACTGGGACGAGCTGTACGCCAACCTGCGCGCCATCGACCCGGAGTCCGCGCACGCCATCCGCGACGCCTCGGTGCGCTGGAAGACCTGGGTGGCCCGCGTCGGCGACCAGCCGCCCGCCCGGATCAGCCACTGGGACGGCGGCTTCGGCATCGGCCGCAGCGTGCTGCTCGCCATCCTCGCCGACCGGGCACGCTCGCTCGGCGTGGACATCGAGTACGGCCGTGAGATCTCCGGCGAGGAGGAGCTGGCCGACTGCGACCTCATCGTGGCCTGCGACGGCGTCAACAGCGGGCTGCGCGAGCGGCACGCCGGACACTTCGGCACCGCCGTCACGGCCGGCCGCAACGCCTACCTGTGGCTGGGCACGACCAAGGCGTTCGGCCCGTTCACGTTCTCCTTCGCCGACACCCCGTACGGCTGGATCTGGTGCTACGGCTACGGATACGACCCCGGCCACAGCACCTGCGTCATCGAGTGCTCACCGGAGACGTGGGAGGGGCTGGGCCTGCACGAGGCCACCGACGCCGACGGCCTCGCCATGCTGGAGAAGCTGTTCGCCGACATCCTCGACGGCCATCCGCTGATCGGCCGCGACGACGCCGGCGAGAGCGCCCGCTGGCTGAACTTCCGCACGGTGACCAACGAGCGCTGGTACCACGGCAACGTCGTGCTGATGGGCGACGCCGCGCACACCACCCACTACTCGATCGGCGCGGGCACGGCGCTCGCGCTCGGCGACGCGGCCTACCTGGTGCACGCGCTCACCACCGAGCGGGACCTGCCGTCGGCGCTGGCGAGCTACGAGCGGGGCCGGCAGCGTACGATCCGGCGCGCCCAGAAGGCGGCGCGCTACAGCGCCCGCTGGTACGAGAACCTGCCGCGCTACGTCCACCTGCCGCCCGACCAGCTGCTCGCGCTGCTCGGGCAGCGGCACTCGCCGGTGCTGCCGCACGTGCCGCCGCGCCTGTACTACCGCTTCGACCGGGCGGTGGAGCAGGCGTCGTCGTGGTGGTCGCGGATCACCGGGCGCGGCTGAGCACGGCTTCAGGCATCGGCCGAGTGACCTTCAAGGGCGGAGGCCGCCGTTCCAGGCCTGCTCAGGCGTCGGCCGCGTGCCGTTCCAGGAACGTGTAGACGTCGGCCTCGTCCACGCCGGGGAACGATCCGGGCGGCAGCGCGGCCAGCACGTGGCTGTTGGCGCGCGCCGACGGCCAGGCGTAGCCCTCCCAGCGTTCGGCCAGCTCGGCGGGCGGGCGGCGGCAGCAGTCGCCGTTGGGGCAGTTGGAGCGGGTGCGGTTGGTCGTCTCGCGCCCGCGGAACCAGCGCGACTCCTTGTACGGCACCCCCAGCGTGATCGCGAAGTCCCGCTCGCGCGACGGGTCGACGTGGGCCACGCAGAAGTAGGTGCCGGTGGGCGAGTCGGAGTACTGGTAGTAGACGGAGAACCGGTCGGGTGAGGCGAACACCTGACGCCCCGACCACTGCAGGCACATCCGCTGGCCCTCGATGGCGCCCTGCTCGTCGGCGGGGAAGACGATGCCGTCGTTCTCGTACGCCTTGTAGATGATGCCGCCCGCGTCGTTGCGCACGAAGTGGCAGACCAGGCCGAGGTGGTGGGTGGCGAGGTTGGTGAAGCGGTGTGCGGCCATCTCGTACGAGACGGCGAAGACGTCGCGCAGGTCCTCCACCGACAGCGCGCGGTCGGCCTTGGCCTCCTGGAGGTAGAGCGCGGCGGCCTTCTCCGGCACGAGGATGGCGGCGGCGAAGTAGTTGGCCTCGGTGCGCTGGCGCAGGAAGTCGGCGAAGTCGCGGGGCTTGTCGTGGCCGAGCGCGAGGTGGCCGAGCGTCTGGAGCAGGATCGTGCGCGGGGTGTGCATGCCGAGCTGCTCGTGCTTGACGTAGATGCGGCGGTGGCGCAGGTCGGTGATGGAGCGCACCGAGCGCGGCAGGTCCTGCGCGGTGTGCACGGTGTAGCCGAAGTGCGTGACCAGGCTCTGGATCATGCTCTGCGAGAGCGCGCCGGTACGGTAGCCGACCGCCTCCAGGGCCTCGGCCGCCGCCTTCTCGATCTCCGGGAAGTAGTTGCCCACCTCGCGCTGGCGGCGGCGCAGCTCGGCGTTGGCGGCCCTGGCCTCCTCCGGCGTGGCGGTGCCCCTGGCCTGGCGGGCGCGCAGCTCGCCGTACAGGCCGAGGATGTGTTCGAGCACGTCGTTGGGGACACGGGCGGAGACCTTGAGCCTGGGCAGGCCGAGACCGGCGTAGATGGGGTCGCGCTGCGCCTCCTCCAGCGCGATCTCCAGCTGGGCGCGGCGGCTGGGCGGCTGCCGGCGCAGCAGCTCTTCGATGGGTACGCCCAGGGCGTTCGCCAGTGACTTGAGCAGGGAGAGTTTCGGCTCGCGCTTGCCGTTCTCCAGCAGGGAGAGCTGGCTCGGGGCCCGGCCGACGCGCGCGCCGAGGTCGGACAGCGTGAGGCCGCGCTGTTTGCGCAGGTGGCGCAGCCGCTGTCCGAACGCGATCAGATCGAGCTCTTGCGTCAAAGACAGCGGTTCTTCGCTCAGCACGGACGCCATGCCGGAATCTTAGACAGAAATTCCGGGCATTTTCTAGAAGCAGCGCCCCACAGAGCGACGCTGGGCCGCGACCGCCCACCGCCCGCGGGATTGGTCTAGGCCAAAGGTAAAACTCGCGATTTCTTCACACTTGAATACCAGCAAGTAATGCATGCACACGAAAAATCAGCGAATCTTCTCAGCTCGATGCCCTATTTGACCATGGTTGCCAGGGCAGAGACTTCGGCGTGAGCCCCAGGGGACGACCGAAGGAGTGAACGGTGAACGATCGCCTCAAGGGAGCTGCCGAGCAGCTGCGGGACGAATGGGAGAACCACCCTCGCTGGGAGGGCGTCGAGCGCACCTACAGCGCCGAGGACGTGATCAGGTTGCGTGGGAGCGTCCAGGAGGAGCACACGCTGGCCCGGCTCGGCGCCGAGCGGCTGTGGAGCCTCCTGCAGACCGAGGACTACGTCAACAGCCTCGGCGCGCTGACCGGCAACCAGGCCGTGCAGCAGGTGCGGGCCGGCCTGAAGGCCATCTACCTGTCCGGCTGGCAGGTCGCCGCCGACGCGAACCTGAGCGGGCACACCTATCCCGACCAGAGCCTCTACCCGGCGAACTCCGTGCCGGCGGTCGTGCGCCGCATCAACAACGCGCTGCTGCGGGCCGACCAGATCACCTGGGCCGAGGGCGCGGACGACGCGCCGCACTGGCTGGCGCCCATCGTGGCCGACGCCGAGGCCGGCTTCGGCGGCGTGCTCAACGCGTTCGAGCTGATGAAGGCGATGATCGCGGCCGGCGCCGCGGGCGTGCACTGGGAGGACCAGCTCGCCTCCGAGAAGAAGTGCGGCCACCTCGGCGGCAAGGTGCTCATCCCGACCGGCCAGCACATCAAGACGCTCAACGCCGCCCGGCTCGCCGCCGACGTCGCGGGCGTGCCCACCCTGGTCATCGCGCGGACCGACGCACAGGCCGCGACCCTGCTGACCAGCGACGTGGACCCGCGCGACCAGCCGTTCGTCACCGGCGAGCGCACCGCCGAGGGCTTCTACCGGGTCAGGAACGGGCTGGAGGCGTGCGTGGCGCGCGGCCTGGCGTACGCGCCGTACGCCGACCTGCTCTGGATGGAGACCGGCACGCCCGACCTCGACGTGGCCCGCGCGTTCGCCGAGGCGATCAAGGCCGAGTACCCGGACAAGATGCTCGCCTACAACTGCTCGCCGTCGTTCAACTGGAAGGCGCACCTCGACGACTCCACCATCGCCAAGTTCCAGCGCGAGCTGGGGCACATGGGATACAAGTTCCAGTTCATCACGCTGGCCGGGTTCCACTCGCTGAACTACGGCATGTTCGACCTGGCACACGCGTACGCGACCGACGGCATGAGCGCGTACGTCGAGCTGCAGGAGGCCGAGTTCGCGGCCGAGGCGCGCGGCTATACCGCCACCCGGCACCAGCGCGAGGTCGGCACCGGCTACTTCGACCTGGTCAGCACCGCCGTGGCGCCCGACTCCTCGACGACGGCGCTCAAGGGCTCGACGGAAGAGGAGCAGTTCGCACACTGACCTCGGTCAAGGCTCGCCGGACGCCTCCAGGGCATGGGAGTGTTCCCCGGCGAACGGGCCGCGCCGGTTTCCCCCAGCACCGGCGCGGCCCTTCAGCGTCCCGACGGTGTGGGGTCGCCCGTGGCCGGGCTCTGCGAGGGCGCCGGTGAGGGCTCTCCCGGCTCCCCTGGGCCCTCCTGCGGGATGCCGCTGATCGAGGCCGACGGGATGGGGCAGGCGCGGCGCTGCACCGGACGCCTGATCGGGCGGTTCCCCGGCCGCGTCCGATGGCCGCCGGGCCACGCGCAGGTCTCCGGCTCGTCGTCGCCGCGCCCCCGGCCGCGATCGCCGTCCCTGCCGTCCGGGCCGAAGGTGCGCGGCGGGGTACGGGGAGTCGTGAACGTGCTGCGGGACGGCGGTGCGAGTGTCCTGACCGGCTCCTTCGTCATGGTCTCCGTGACGACCACCGTGGACGTGCCCGGCGGCGGAGCCGTCGTCGCCGGGCGCACCACCGGCAGGCCACGCCCGGCCGAGGCGGTGGGCCGGATGGTCGAGTGCGCGCTGCCGGACGTCTCCACGACGGCGGGCGGGTCGGCGGGCGGCAGCGCGCCGCCCTCGCCGCCCGTCCCGTCACCGCCGCCGGCCGCGGCGATCACGGTGAGCGCCGCGATGGAGACGGTGGCCAGCGCGGCGAAGCCCGCGTGCCCGAGATGCGCGGTCTGCCGGGCCCGCCGTCCGCGCTCGGCCGCACGGGAACGGTCCACATCGGCGGTGGCCGCTTCCGGGGTACGTGCGAGCCCGGCCGTGTGGCCGGGACCGGCCGCTGCCGGGTGCGGCACCGGGGTCCAGATCCTGGCCAGCACCTCGGACACCGCCTGCCGCGGGTTCCACGAATCGCCGACGCCGCCCGCCGCGAGCAGCGCACGCAGCAGGGCGGCGGCCAGGGGCCGCTCGGCAGGGTCCTTGGCCAGGGCGGCCGCGACGGTGGGCCGGAGCGGCGCGGGCACGCCGTCCAGGCGCGGCGGCTCGAACAGGATGCGCCGGGTGAGCACGTCGTCGTCGCCGCTGCCGAAAGGGTGGTGCCCGGTGGCGGCGTAGGCCACCAGACAGCCCCAGGCGAAGACGTCGGACGCGGGCAGCGCGGGCCCGCCGGTCAGCCGCTCGGGCGCCACCCATCCCGGACTGCCCATGACCTGTCCCGCCTGAGTGTGCGCGGCGGAGACGTCCACGTCGCGGGCGATGCCGAAGTCGATGACGCGCGGCCCGTCGGGCGACAGCAGCACGTTCGCGGGTTTGAGGTCGCGGTGCACCAGCCCGGCCTCGTGCACGGCCACCAGCGCGGCGGCGGCGCCGAGCGCGACGCCGTAGGCCAGGTCGGGCGTGAGCGCGCCGCCGGCCGTGACGACCTGGGAGAGCGCGGGGCCGGGGATGTACTCGGTGACGAGGTACGGGCGGTCCCTGTCGGCGCCGTCCTCGATGACGGCGGCCGTACAGAAGGGCACCAATCTGCGGGAGTATGCGACTTCTTCCGCGAACCGGGCGCGTAACGTGGCATCGTTGAGATGCACCGGATGCGGGGTCTTGAGTGCGACCAGGCCGCCCTGCGGGTGCTCGGCGAGGTAGACGACGCCCATCCCGCCGGCGCCGAGCCGGCCGAGCAGCAGATAACGGCCGATGATGACCGGGTCCCCCACCGTAAGCGGCCGCACGCCGGGAGGCATGCCGCTCGCACCACGCGTCATCCGGACCGCCTTCCCTGATCAGTGTCCTGCCAGAGCACACTGTGGCGGCATCCGCGGATGCTTTCCGCATGCCTTACACAAGGGGTATTGAAGGTAAGGCGGTCGTACCTTCTAGGTGAGTGAATGAAGTGACATAGCGGTCCGAAGTGGCGCTATGCCCTCAGGGTGGCCACGCCCCTTCCGGCCCTGCCCTGCTCCGGCCCTGCTCCGGCCCTGCTCCGGCCCTGCTCCGGCCCTGCTCCGGCGCTGCCCTTCCGGCGCTGCCCTTCCGGCGCTGCCCTTCTGGCGCTGCCCTTTTCCGGCGCCGAACGCTGGTCAGGACGCGATCGCCGCGGCCTCCTCGGCCTCCACCTGGCGGTTCCAGTCGCGCTTGACCGCGCGCCACGCCTCGTCGTCCACGCCCGCCCGCCAGTAGCCGGAGATGGACAGCCGATCGAGGCCGATCCCCCGCTCCAGCCGCAGGAAGCGGCGCAGCTCCTTCACGAACCCGGCCTCGCCGTGCACGAACGCGTGCACGTCACCCTCGGGGAAGCCGAGCGCGCGCACGGCGGCGACGAGCTTCTCGCCCACCGGCCGGTCGCCCCGGTAGAGCCAGGTGATGCGGGCGTCTGCGGAGGTCTCCAGCTTCAGCTCGTCCTCAGGGGAGTCGACCTCCACGAACACGTGCGCAAGAGCGTCTTCTGGCAGCGCTTCGAGCGAGGCGGCGATGGCCGGCAGCGCGCTCTCGTCACCCACCAACAGGTGCCAATCCGCCCGGGGGTCGGGCGCGTAGCCGCCGCCGGGGCCCAGCATGATCACCTCGTCGCCGGGCGCGGCCTGCGCCGCCCAGGGGCCCGCCAGGCCCTCGTCACCGTGCACGACGAAGTCGAGCGTCAGCTCAAGGGCGTCGGGGTCCCACGCGCGCACGGTGTAGGTGCGCAGCCTGGGCCAGAGCTGCCGCGGCATCGTCTCGCGGCAGATCTTCATGCTGAACGGCCGGGGATAGTCGACCCCTTCGTACGGGAACACGAGCTTGACGTAGTGGTCCGTATACCCGTTCGTCGAGAAGCCGGAAAGCCCGTCACCACCGACGACGAGCCGCACCATGTGGCGCGAGATGCGCTCGGTGCGCTGGACGACCCCCCGATGGTGGTCAACGTGGTTCTCCGGCATGAGCAGTCCCCCTGAGCAAGTTAGGTATACCTAACCTTACACTGCCCTCATTTCTCAGCGTATGCCTTTGCCCACAAATGGGACAGGCAAAAATTCAGGCCGCCGCCGTGTCACCCGCGGCGGACCCCGCTCCTGCCACCTCCCCCAGGAAGCGCGACATGTGCCGGAACGCCTGGCGCGCCTCCGGCAGCACGTCGGCCAGGATCGGGAAGACGTGCGGCATCCGAGGCCATTCCTCGTACCGCACCGGCACGCCCGCCTCCCGCGCCCGCGCGGCCACCCTGTGCGCCTCGTCGCGCAGCACCTCCGTCGAGCCGGTCACGATCATCAGCGGCGGCAGCCCGGTGAAGTCGCCGTGCACCGGCGAGACCAGCGGGTCCCACGGGTCGAGGCCCGAGGTCCACCAGCGGGCCAGCCAGCGTACCCGCCCGGCCGGCAGCATCGGGTCCTGCCAGCGGTTCTCGCGGCGCGGGATGTCGGTGAGGTCGGCCCACGGCGACAGGCAGATCGCCGCTGCGGGCAGCGGCCGGCCCGCGTCGCGCAGCGCCAGCAGGGTCGCGAGCGTCAGGTGGCCACCGGCGGAGTCGCCCGCCAGCACGACGTCCTCGGCCGCGTACCCCTGGCGCAGCACGCAGTCGTAGGCGTCGAGCGCGTCGGCGAGCGAGTCGGCCAGCTTGTGCACGGGCCCCTGGCGGTAGTCGAGCGCGAGGACCGGACGCCTGGCCGCCGCCGACAGCCGCCAGGTGATGGACCGGTGCGTACGCGGCGAGCATGAGAAGTAGCCGCCCCCGTGGAAGTAGAGCACCGCCTTGCGCTCGTCGAGCTCCCGCCCGGCGCGCACCCATTCGCCGCCGCACGCCGAGAACGCGGCGGCCTCCACCACGACGTGCTCGGGACACGGCACCCGCACCACCCGTCCGAGCTCGCCCAGCCGCGCGGCGCCCGCCAGGGCGAGCGGATGGCGCATGAGCAGGCTGGAGACCGGTTTGACAGTGCTCCACATCAGGCCGGTGAGCGCGCGGGCCTGCCAGCTCAGGGGGTAGTCGGGAACCACGTCCGTGTCGATCCGCATTGTGTGACCCTCCAAGGATGTCCTTCCCTGGAGATCGCGTTCCTACCGGCGAGTAAGTAACTCATCTCTTACCCGGACATTTCGGCACGGTGACGACCGCTGCCGATACCCCCGGCGATCCACCCGCGGTACGGAAAAAAGGCGTTGCCAAGAGCCGCCGCATCAGCGCATAATTCCGTGCTTCCCGATCGCGGACCCATGTGCGGGCCAGGCACGGAACGTCACCGCGCCATCACTCCCCGGAGGTGCCAAACCATACCGCTCTATGCCCGGCTCGTCCGGTACGGCTTTCGCAAACACGCCACCTACCTCGGGGCCGCACTCGCCGGCGCGTTCACCAACAGCGTGTTCGGCGTCCTGCGCGCCTACGTCCTCATCGCGCTCTGGCAGGCCCGCCCTGGGCTGGCCGGCTACGACGTGACCGACGCCGTGACCTTCTGCTTCCTCACCCAGGCGTTCATCGCGCCGATGCAGCTCTTCGGCGGCGGCCTGACCATCCCCGAGCGCATCCGCAGCGGCGACATCGCGCTCGACCTGGTACGCCCGGCGTCCCTGCAGCTGTGGACGCTGTCGGAGGACATCGGCAGGGCCGCCTACCTGTTCCTCGTGCGCGGGATCCCGCCGATGCTGATCGGCGCGGTGCTGTTCGGCATCAAGGTGCCCGCCGGCGCGGGTCAGTGGGCCGCGGTGGTGGCCGGTCTCGCCATCGCCGTCGTGCTCAGCTTCGCCTGGCGCTACCTGCTCGCCCTGTCGGTCTGCTGGCTGCTCGACGACCGGGGCGTCCAGGTGCTGTCGTTGGTCCTGATGACGTTCTTCTCGGGGATGATGGTGCCGCTGCACCTCTTCCCCGGCGCTTTCGGCGACATCGTCGCCGTGCTGCCCTGGGCGGCCATGGTTCAGGTGCCCGCCGACCTCTACCTCGGCAAGGCCGACGTCGTGGAGGCGCTGGCCTTCCAGGTGTTCTGGGCGGTCGTCCTGCTCGGGCTCGGCGCGCTCGGCACCCGCGCGATCCGCCACAAGGTGGTGATCCAGGGTGGTTAGGACGTACCTGCTGCTCGTCTGGACGTGGACCCGCTCCGCCGCCGCCTACCCCGCCTCGTTCGTGATGATGACCCTCTTCGGGTTCATCACGGCGGCGATCGACGTGGGCGTCATCCTGGTGGTCTTCGCCAACACCACCAGCCTGGCCGGTTTCTCCCGCGAGGAGGTGCTGTTCCTGTACGGCGCCGCGAGCGTGTCGTTCACCGTGTGCGACACGTTCGTCAGCAACCTCGACCGGGTCAGCCAGCACATCAAGGCGGGCACGCTCGACACGATCCTCATCAGGCCGGTCAGCCCGTGGCTGCAGCTGGCCACCGACCGGTTCAACCCCACCAGGATCGGCCGCATCGTGCAGGCGGGCCTCGTGCTCGGCTACGCGATCGCCGCCCTCGGCATCGACCCGCGGCGGGCCTGGATGATCCCCGTCATGGTGATCACCGGCATCGTCATCTTCGCGGCGCTGTGGACGCTGGCCGGCGCCGCGCAGTTCCTGCTGACCGACGCGCCGGAGGTGGTCAACTCCTTCACCTACGGCAGCCAGCAGCTCAACCAGTATCCGCTCAGCATCTATGCCCGCGACCTGGTGGCGGGCGTGACGTACGTGCTGCCGCTCGCCTTCATCAACTGGCAGCCCGGCCTGTACGTCCTGGGCCGTGCCGACCCCTTCGGCACACCGGAGTTCATGCGGTTCCTGGGGCCGGCCGTCGCGCTGGTCCTCGCCCTGGTGGCCGGGTTCGCCTGGCGGCAGGGCGTACGGCACTACCGATCCACGGGGAGTTGATGATGATCGAGCTCGACAGGGCCGGGCGCTCGTTCAAGGTGCGCGGCAAAGTCGTCCATGCCGTACGAGACCTGACCTTCACCGTGCAACCTGGGGAGTTCGTCGGCTACCTCGGGCCCAACGGCGCGGGCAAGTCCACCACGATCAAGATGCTGTGCGGCATCCTCACCCCCACGACGGGCACCGTACGGGTGGCCGGGCTGGAGCCGTCGCGGCGGCGCACCACGCTGGCGCGGCGCATCGGCGTGGTGTTCGGCCAGCGCACGACGCTCTGGTGGGACCTGCCGCTGAGCGACAGCTTCGAGCTGATCCGCCACCTGTACAAGGTGGAGCGGGCCACGTTCCGGGCCCGGCTCGACGAGCTGACCGAGACGCTCGACCTGGGCTCCTTCCTGCGCACGCCGGTGCGGCAGCTCAGCCTCGGCCAGCGCATGCGCGGCGACCTGGCGGCGGCGCTGCTGCACGCGCCCGACGTGCTGGTGCTCGACGAGCCGACGATCGGGCTCGACGTGGTCAGCAAGGCCGGAATCCGTGACTTCCTGCTCCGGCTCAACGCCGAACGGGGCACGACCGTGCTGCTGACCACGCACGATCTGGGCGACATCGAGCGCTTGTGCCGGCGGGTGATGCTGATCGACCACGGGCGGCTGGCCTTCGACGGGACGCTCGACGACCTGATGGCCACCGCGCCCGGCCAGTCGTCTCTGGAGGAGGTGGTCACCCGCCTGTACACGGGGGCGAATCAGTAGTAGCCGCCCTGCCGGCTGGTCTCGTACTCCTCGTCGTACTCGTCCTGCTGCCGCGACCAGCGTGACGGCATCAGCACGGGGATGAACAGGGCCACGCCGAGCAGCGCGTACACACCGCTGGTGAGCAGCGTCCTCGCGCCTTCGCCGGCTTCGAGGACGATCTGGTTCATCGACTGGCCCGACGGGATGAAGGACAGCGCCCTGTTGACGTCGAGGGCGTACACGACGGTCCAGGCCAGCAGCACCATCGAGGGCACGAACGTCGCGAGCGGCGAGATGCGGCCGGCGGTCACGAGCCCGACGACGAGACCCACCGCGGCCATCGAGCCCAGCGAGATCCACAGGGTCTTCTCGTCGACCGTGGTCGCCGCCGCGACATCGAGCGCGTGCCGGACCGCCCATCCGCCGCCCCCGAGCACGGCCGCCGTCACGACTACACCGACGAGCAATCCAGCTAAGTGCCGCAACGTTCTCACCTCTATGTCAACGTGGTCGGCACTGACACTAGCGACAAATGCCATATACGGCCCAGGCATTGGGCAGCTTGGGTCTCCACCGGCCTCGGCCCGTGAGACCATGAGCACACCCATGCGTGCGCAACTCCCGATGAGGCTCGCGCGGACGGCCGCCTTCGCCGCCGTCTGCGTGGCGCTGGCCGCTTTCGCCCACGTGCTCGGCGGCGGTGCCGCCCCGGCTCCGTGGACGGCCGCGCTCGGCCTCGCCGGGGTGTCGGTGCTGGGGCTGGCCCTGTGCGGCAGGGAACGCTCGGCGGGCACGATCAACCTGGCGCTGGTCGGGGTGCAGATCGGGCTGCACGAGCTGTTCGCGGGCGAGGGCGCCGGCTACGTGTCGGTGCACGGCCACGCGCAGGGCGGGCTCGGGGTCAACGCGGGCATGCTGGTGACCCACCTGACGGCGACGATCATCACCGGGCTGTGGCTGGCGCGCGGCGAGGCCGCGCTCTGGTCGGTGCTGCGCCGGCTCGGCCGCCGCCTCGTGCTGCTCGTCCTGCCCGCCGTACCCGTGCGGCCCCGGTGCGCTCCACCCGTGGTGACCAGGGTGCTCCCGCTGCGGCCGGTCTTCCGGCACAGCGTGGCCAGGCGCGGTCCGCCGCTTCCCGCCTGACCTTCTGACGCCCCTGTCCAACCCCCCGATCACACGTGGAGTTCTCGCATGTCCTTCGTACGCCGTGCGGCGACCGTGCTCGCCGCCACCGCCGCGCTCACCACCGCCCTGGCCCTGCCCGCCATGGCCCACGTCTCCATCCAGCCCGGCTCGGCCGAGCAGGGCGGCTTCACCAAGGTCGCCTTCCGGGTGCCCAACGAGCGCGACAACGCCTCGACCACCAAGATCGAGGTGTCCTTCCCCACCGATCACCCGCTGGCGTTCGTCTCGGTCAAGCCGGTGCCCGGCTGGAAGGTCGAGGTCACCGAGGGCGAGCTGCCCAAGCCGGTCACGACCGAGTACGGCGAGCTGAAGGAGGCCGTCACCAAGGTCGTCTGGTCGGGCGGCAAGGTCGAGCCCGGCCAGTTCCAGGAGTTCGAGGTGTCCATGGGGCAGCTGCCCAAGGACGTCGACTCGCTGATGTTCCCGACGAAGCAGACGTACTCGAACGGCGAGGTCGTCGACTGGTCGGAGGCGCCGAAGGCGGACGGCTCGGAGCCCGAGCACCCGGCGCCGCTGCTCAAGCTGGTCCCCGCCGCCGCTGACGAGAACGGCGCGGCCACGACCGCCGCGACCGCTCCGGCGAGCTCCGCGCCGTCTGTCGCGCCGGTGGCGGCGGCCGAAACGGCGTCGGACACCACGGCGCGGCTGCTCGGCGGGGCCGGGCTGCTGGTCGGTGCCGCCGGCGTCGTGGTCGGCGTGCTCGGCCTGCGCCGCCGCCCCTCGGCCTGACCCCTTCGTCCGTGCGGCGCTCGGGTCACGCCCCGAGCGCCGCACGGGCGCCCAGGACGCTCACGACGCCCTGACGCTCCCGACGTTCAGGACGTGATGTCCTTGCCTGAGAAGCGCGCCCAGGCGATCGAGCCGAACAGCAGGATGTACGCCCCGAACGCCAGCAGCCCGTCGCGCAGCGCGGCCACGTCGATCGGGCTGCGCAGCACCGCGTCGAAGTCCGTGAACCTGGTCGGCAGCAGGTACGGGGTGACCGCGTTCAGGTCGGGGATGGCCCGCAGCACCTGGGAGACGATGACCAGCACGATGGTGCCGGCGATCGCCCCGATGGACACCTCGGTGAACGTCGACAGCGCAAGCGCGATCGCGGCGAGCGCGGCCATCCCGGCGCCGACGTACCCGACGCAGACGACGATCCGCAGCAGGCCCTCGGTCATGGTGACGGTGGTGCCCGACAGCAGCGTCACCGGCCCGGCCGGGAACAGCAGCAGCCCCGTCAGCAGTGCCGACAGCGCCACCACCGCGGTCACGGCGTAGGAGTAGACGACCGCGTTGAGGAACTTGACCGCGAGCAGCCGGGTGCGGCCCGCGGGGGCGGCCAGCAGGTAGCGCAGGGTGCCCGCGCCGGCCTCGCCGGCGATCGAGTCGCCCGCCACCACGCTCACCGCCACCGGCATCATCAGCAGCACCAGGAACGAGAACGACAGGAACGTCAGCATCAGGCTGTTGCCCGCGACGTCCTGGACGATGCCGTCCATGCCCTCGCCCGAGCCGCCGACCGCCCGCAGGGTGATGCCGACGATGACCGGCACGAGGGCGAGCACGCCCAGGATCACCAGGTTGCGCGGGCGGCGGAAGGTCAGCCCGAGCTCGGAGGCCAGCAGCCGCCAGAACGCCGCCACCGGCCGCCCCACCCCGGCGACGGCCCCGGCCGTCCGGCCGCCATCGGCGGTCCCGGCGGCGGAGCCGGGGGAGCGCCGGTCGAGCGTGAACGTGCCGGCCGATCCCCCGTTCTCAGCCGTCGACATCGAAGCCCTCCCCTGTCAGTCCCACGAACACGTCTTCAAGGCTCGGCCGTACCACGGCCAGCCCGCGTACGGCGACGCCCTCCCCCACCAGGGCGGCGTTGACCCGCTCCGGCGCGTGGCCGCCCAGCTCGGCGGTGACGTGCGCGTCCCCGGTCCGCACGTCGTCCATGCCCAGGCGTTCCAGCACCCGGACGGCGGCGGCCGCGTCCGGCGTCTCGACCCGGATGCGGACGGCCAGCCCGGCGCTGAGCGAGGCGATCGTGCCCTGCGCCACGAGCTTTCCCGCACGCATGATCGCCGCGTGCGTGCACATCTGCTCGACCTCGGCCAGCAGGTGGGAGGAGACGAACACCGTGGTGCCGTCGGCGGCGATCTCCTTGACCAGCGCGCGCACCTCGCGGGTGCCCTGCGGGTCGAGCCCGTTGGTGGGCTCGTCCAGGACGAGCAGCTCCCGCGGCCTGAGCAGGGCGGCGGCGATGGCCAGCCGCTGGCGCATGCCGAGCGAGTAGGTGCGGTAGCGCTTGCCCGCAGCGGCCGCCAGCCCGACCCGGTCGAGCGCGTCGGCGATCCGCCGCCGGGCGGTGGCGCGCGAAGCGGTCGGGTCGGCCGCGTCGAAGCGCATGAGGTTGTCGGCGCCCGACAGGTACGGGTAGAACGCCGGCCCTTCGACCACCGCCCCCACCTTCGGCAGCGCCTGGACGGGCGGCAGCCCGAGCACGGACTGCTCGCCCGAGGTGGGCGTCACGAGGCCGAGCAGCATGCGGATGGTGGTGGTCTTGCCCGAGCCGTTGGGCCCGAGGAAGCCGAACACCGAGCCGCGCGGCACCGTCAGGTCGAGCGCGTCGACCGCCACCTGGCCGCTCCTGAAGCGCTTGGTCAGCCCCCGCGTGACGATCGCCGCGCCCACCGTCTCCACGAGCGTGTCCGGCGCGTCCGCACGCGTCGCCGTGTCCATCGTCTCCCCCGCATCCGTACTGAATCCTCCTCCGCCGGAGGGCGGGGCCGCCCCGGAGGGCGCCCCCGCTTCGTGCGTGACCGACGTCACTTGACGCCCGCCGCCCGGATGATCTCCTCCGGGGTGACCGCGCCGACCAGCAGCCGGCCGTCGTCGGTGAGCAGGGCGGTGACGAGCTTGGTCTTGATCAGCCTGCCTGAGCCCCACGGGCCGCTGACCGGGGTGGCGCTGTTCAAGACGCTGTCGAGCACCGCCTGCGGGTCGCCGCCGCCGTCGAACCTGCCGTGGCCGCGGTGGCCGGAGCCGTCCTCGCGCGCCTGCTCGGCCTTGGCCGACAGCTCGCCGGGGTCGAACGGCAGCACCGCCACCCTCGCCCAGCCCTCGCCGACGATCTTCGCGGTGTCCGCGACGTCCTTGGCGTGCTCGGCGTGCTCGGCGTGGGCCGCCCGGTCGAGCCCGATCTCCTTCTCCTCCACCTTGGCGCCCGCGGGCGGGGTGAAGGTGAAGTTCTCGGCGGCCGGCGGCGTGAACGTGACCTGCGTGAAGCCCACCTGGTAGGCGGGCTCGGCCGAGCCCTTGGCGTAGATCTGGACCTGGAGCGGGACGTACGTCTCGCCGTCGAGCGCGATGCGCACCTCCTGCACCAGCGAGCTCTCCGCCTTGGGCGAGAGCACGAGCTGGTACACGGGCCGCCCGGCCACCTCGGCGGTGTTGATCACCCGGACGGCGGTGTGCTCGCCCGCCTCGGCCAGCACGCGCTCGGCCACCTGCTGCGGAGTGAAGTCCGTAGGCTGTGGCACGGGCGTCTCCGGCCGCTCCGGCCCGCCCTGCTTGATGGTCAGCTTGGTGGCGGTGTTGGTGGCGCTGTCCCAGTACCACGCCTGGCCGCCGTTCAGGATCAGGTTGGTCTCGTTGAGCTGGGTCGGCATGGCCACGCGCAGCTTGTCATCGGCGCCGTACCAGACCTTCACCTCGTGCGAGCCGGACAGCAGGCTCAGCGGCGAGGAGCCGGTGGCGGCGGCCGGTAGCGCGGGCAGGCCGAGCGAGGCCGTCTGCTGCACGGTGCCGGACATCGGCGGGATGCCGCCTTCCTTGCTGGTCGCCGCCACGGCGTCGGCGAGCAGCTGCTCGGCCGAGCGCTCCGGCAGCACGGGCTCGCCGCTCACGGCGGCGATGACGGGGCCGGCGCCGATCGCGGCTCCGATCACGGCGGCCGCCGCGACCGGGACCCCCCACCTCACGAGCGTGCCTCTTCGCATCTCACTCCTTCACGGTATGTCGATGCTCAGAGCCTGCGTCAGCGATCCTGTGGCGATCCTGAGACAGTCTGAGACGGCTCTCAGTCTTCTCAGCGCAGTCTCAGCGCCGGAACGGGAGAATCAGCACATGAGAGTACTTGTCGTCGAGGACGAGCGCCGGATGGCCGCCGCACTCCAGCGGGGGCTCCAGGCCGAGGGTTTCGCCGTCGACCTCGCCCACGACGGCGAGGAGGGCCTGCACGCCGCCCGGCACGGCGACTACGACGTGGTCGTGCTCGACATCATGCTGCCCAAGCTCTCGGGCTACAACGTGTGCAAGCAGTTGCGCGCGGAGGAGAACTGGGTGCCGATCCTCATGCTGTCGGCCAAGGACGGCGAGTACGACATGGCCGACGGGCTCGACCTGGGGGCCGACGACTACCTCACCAAGCCGTTCTCGTACGTGGTGCTGGTGGCCAGGCTGCGGGCGCTGATGCGGCGGGACGCCGGGCGGCGGCCGTCGGTGCTGCTGGCCGGCGACCTGTCGCTGGATCCGGCCAGGCGCCGGGTGGAGCGGGGCGGGACCGCGATCGAGCTGACGCCCAGGGAGTTCGCGCTGCTCGAGTACCTGATGCGGCGGCGGGACGAGGTGGTGTCGAAGTCGGAGATCCTGGAACACGTGTGGGACACCTTCGACACCGATCCCAACGTGGTCGAGGTCTACGTCGGCTATCTCCGCCGCAAGATCGACGCCCCGTTCGGCAGGAACGCGCTGCAGACCGTGCGCGGCGCGGGCTACCGGCTGGCGGGCGACGGTGGCTGACTCGCCGCTGGTCTGGTGGCGGCGGCAGGGGCTGCGCTTCCGGCTCACCGTCGCGGCCGCCGCCGTGCTCGCGCTGGCGCTGGCGCTGTCGGCGTCGGTGCTGCTCAGCGTGCTCGACCGAGCGCTGATCTCCACGGTCGACGACACCACCAGGCAGCACGCGCAGGCCGTCAGGGTGGCGGCCGACGCGGGCACGCTGACCAGCCCCATCACCACTCACGACGGCACGATCGTGCAGGTCATCGACGCCGGCGGGCGGATCACGCACGTGACGTACGGCGCGGACAGGCTGGTGCCGCTGCTCGACGCGGAGGGCAGGGCCAAGGTGCTGGCCAAGGGCGAGCCCGTGCTGCTGGACGGGCGGCCGTACGCGATCCCCGGGTTCCTGCGCGTCGTCGTGCTGCGCGCCGACCGCGGGCAGACCGTGGTGGCGGCCCGGCCGGTCAACGAGATCCAGACCAGCCTGGCCACCGCCGGCAAGGTGCTCTTCGTCGGCACGCCCGCGCTGATCGTGCTGCTGGCGGTGGCGAGCTGGCTGATGATCGGCCGTACGCTGCGGCCGATCACCGCGTTGCGCAGGGGCGCCGCGGAGATCACGCACACCGCCCGCTCGCGCCGCCTGCCGGTGCCGGAGTCGCGTGACGAGGTGCACTCGCTGGCCACCACGCTCAACGACATGCTGGCCCGGCTGGAAGAGGCCGAGCAGCGCCAGCGCGCGCTGGTCGCCGACGCCGCCCACGAGCTGCGCAGCCCGCTGGCCAGCATCCGGCTGCAGCTGGAGGTGGCGCTCGGCCACCCCGACGGTCAGCACTGGCAGGAGACCGCCGAGGGCGTGCTCGAAGACACCCTGCGGCTGTCCAGGCTGGCCGAGGACCTGCTGGCGCTGGCCAGGCTGGACGAGCGCGGGGGTGTGCCGGCCCGCCGCGAGCCCGTCGATCTCGACGAGGTCGTACGGCGGGCCGTGGACCGCTATCCCGAGGTCCGGCTGACCGCCTGTGAGCCGGTGGTGGTCACGGGCGATGCGCTGGACCTGAGCCGGGTGCTGACGAACCTGCTGGACAACGCCGTACGCCACACCACCTCCACGGTCGAGGTGGCGCTGACCGGTGACGGCGTGCTGACCGTCACCGACGACGGTCCCGGCATTCCCGAGCAGGATCGCGAGCGGGTCTTCAACCGCTTCACCCGGCTCGACACCGGCCGCAGCCGCGACGAAGGCGGCGCCGGGCTGGGGCTGGCGATCGTCCGGGAGACCGTGCGCGCACACGGCGGGACCGTCCGGCTGGAGGACGCCGAACCGGGGCTGCGGGCGGTCGTCACGCTGCCGCCTGCCCGCTAGCCATACCCGTTGGTGTCCATGGAGGGGCTGGGCCCTGGTCTCGCGGGGCTCTGCGTGTTACGCACGGGTCATGCGCGTGGTACGGGACCGGCCATCGGGGCTCGATCGGAGCGCCGCCTCCATGGCGGCGCCCGCTCCCGCGCCTGCGCTCACTCCCCCTGCGACGCCGCGTGAGGCAGGCCCTGAGCCCGTGTCCGGACTCGTGCGTGGACTCGTGCCCCGGCTTGCGCAGGGACTCTCGCCTGGGCCTGTGCTCGAGGCCGTCGCCGGATCCGCGCATGCCGCCGGAGCATGCGCGCATGACGTCCTCGCGGGGATCAGCAGGGGGTTCCGGGAGTTCCGGGGTTCACCGGGGGGTGTTGTCGGTCCGCTGACGAAGCTGCGGCTGCCACGGCGCCGGCGCCTCAGGGGCAGGCGGCGTCACCGGGATGGCGTGGCTCGCCATGCGGAAATGGATCGTTCCAGAAGGGTATGTCAGGCTGCGGTTCCTTTCTCGGCGGTGGCCAGGAAGTCCTGGGCGATGAGCGGCAGGCGGCGGCGTGCGTGCACGACCGCGACGACGCGACGCACCGCGGGTTCGAGCGAGCGCACCACCAGGCCCGCGCGCGCGGCCTGCTCGGCCATGCCCCGGTACCACAGCAGCGAGGCCTGCCCGGCGCGCACGGCGTTGAGCCAGCCGTTGCGCTCGTCGGTTTCGAGCACGACCTTCGGGGTGACCGAGAACTTGCCGAACATCGCGTCCAGCTCCCTGCGGCGCAGGCTCCCCCGGGCGGGCAGGGCCAGCCGCATGCCGTGCAGCCTGCCCATGGGCACCGGGTTGGGCAGTTCCAGCCCCGGCGGGGAGATCAGGACGATCTCCTGGCGTTCGAGTGGATGGGTGATGAGATCGGTGGGCACCGGCAGGTCGGTGAGACCCAGGTCGGCGCGCTGATCCCGGATGGCGCTGACGACGCCGTCGCGGCCGTCGCAGCGCACGATGTGGACGCGCACGCCCGGATGCTCGGCCGCGTAGGCGGGCAGCAGCCGCCCTGCCAGGCCGGGCTCCAGGCTGGGAGTGGCGGCGATGCGGAGTTCCGCCTCGGTGACCGTCGTCTGGTTGGCCAGGCCCTCGATCTCGTGAACGGCGTCGAGTGCCTCCCTCGCCAGCTTGACCACCCGGCGTCCCTGCGCGGTGACGACCACCCCGCGTCCGGAGCGAGCGAAAAGTGTCATGCCGAGCTCGCGCTCGAGATCGCGGATCGCGCGGGAAAGCGCAGGCTGCGCGATATAGAGCGATCTGGCCGCATCGGTCATGGTGCGGTGCTCCGCAGTCGCGACCACATAGCGGAGCTGCTGGAGATTCATGCCAAAGAAGCTAGGACAATGCCCGCCGTCGAGACCGGGATATAGCGGAGATCACCTCGACTGATTACGAACTGTAACCGAGTGCTGCTACATCCGTGACGGGTGATACGTCAGTATGCTTTTGCCCCAAATTTGGCAAGGGTCCGGCAAGCCATGTCCCAAACCATGGCAAATGCAGACATCCAGCTAAACGGGGAGACAGGTTGACAGGGAACGGGCACTATCCACCCCCGCCACAAGGGCCAGGGCAGCCTCAACGGCCACCCTCGTTGCCCTGGCCGCCGCCGGGCTACCGGGGGCCGCAGCAGCAGGGCGGCCCGTACCCACAGCCACAGCAGCCGCCACAGCCGCATCCGCAGCAGGGGCCGCCTCCGCCACCGCCGTACGGGCAGCCCCATCCACCTTATGGGCAGCCACCGCAGGGACAGCCTCCCTACGGGCGGCCGCCGCAGGGACAGCCGCCGTACGGGCCGCCGCAGGGGCAGCCGCCGTACGGGCCGCCGCAACCGCCGCACGGGCAGCAGCCGCCCCGGCCGCCGCACGGCCAAGGGTACGGGCAGCCGCCGCCTCCGCCCCCTCCTCTCCTGCCGCCGGTGCCGACGCAGCGCTGGCAGGGACCGCCCGTGAAGCGCGGGCTCGGCGTCGGGGGAACGCTGGGCCTGGTGCTCGGGTCGCTGGCGACGCTGTTCGTGCTCCTCATCGTGGGCGCGGCGCTGCTGGACGGCGCGTCGAGCAAGGACACGACGACGCCGGTCGCGATCCCCTCGTACGACCCGGATGACGACGAGCCGTCCGAGGTGCCCTCGTACGACACCTCCGACAGGCCGGACGAGGAGGAGACCCGCAGCGAGAAGCCGACGCCGAGCAGGGAGCCGACGCGGCGGCCGGAGCCGGAGGTCACGCTCGACACGAGCCTGAAGACCAACACGATGTACAAGGCCGGCATGCTGCCCCGGCTGCGGTGCCCGGCGGGCAACGCCAGCATCTACAGCCACAGCCAGCTCAAGGCGCTGATCCTGAAGACCGGCCAGTGCATGAACCGGGCCTGGAAGCCGATCCTGGAGAAGCAGGGCATCAAGTTCAGCCCGCCGCGGTACGCCATCGCCTCAGGGCGCGGGCGCGGCGCGTGCGGCGACTACCCGCAGCCCGGCAGCATGGTGCCGTACTACTGCCCGCGCAACAACACGATCTACGCCTCCACCTCGGCCATGGCCAGAGGCAACGGCAACGCGCGCGGCTACGGGCAGATCCTGAGCTGGCACGGCGGCATCATCAGCATGATGGCGCACGAGTACGGCCACCACGTGCAGAACATCACCGGCCTGATGGACTCCTTCTGGCGGCAGACCCTCGCGTCGAGCAGCCAGAGCGGCAAGCTCGCACTCAGCCGAAGGTTGGAGCTCCAGGCAACCTGCTTCGGTGGCATGTGGATGCGGTCGGTGGCGGCGTCGTACCCGGTCAGCACCGCCAACCGCAACAAGCTGTTCTGGTTCTACGGCCAGGTCGGCGACTACCCGGGCTGGCCCCGCGACCACGGCAAACCCGTCAACAACCACCGGTGGTTCCGGCAGGGCTGGGAGCGGAACCAGGCATACCAGTGCAACACGTGGATGGCGCCCGCCTCGACCGTCTCCTGATGCTCCCCTGATGTTCATCTCAGGTTGGGCACATGTCTCGGTTGTCCAGATATGGGGACTAGAATCCTGGCAATCTTGTGCCCAACGGGGGGCAAACGTCAGTTTTGCCTGGTAGGCGTGATAAGGAGCCGGGTGTGAGCAATCGCGATGGGGAAGACACCGTGCCAGAAGGCAGGAAACGGCGCCCCCAGCGACGATCGCGCACGGGTGGCAGCACCGAGCCGGGGGCGGCCGGTCAGGACATTCCGGTAGCGGGGCCGTCGGCGTCCCGCTCGTCCGGCTCGGAGCCGGCCTCGTCCCGCTCGGACCGGTCCCGCGGGCAGGGGCCTGAGTCTTCCGCGTCGCGCTCTCGCACGCCGGGGCCTGAGGCTCCGCGCGCCCGTTCGGACCGCTCCCGTGCGGCCGGGCCCGAGGGCGCCGCGCCCCGGCAGCCCGGCTCCGGAAAGGACTCCGCCAGGGACGGCGGCGGGCGGGCCGCCTCGGGGGCGGCCAGGCCCGGCGGCTCGTCCTCCGGCAAGTCGTCCGCCCGCTCCGGCGCCAGGAACCGCTCGGAGAGCCCGTCGCGGACGCGGCCCGGCTCGTCCTCCCGCCCCGACGGCTCGAAGAAGGCGCGTCCCGCGCGCAAGCCCGGCTCCGGCTCCGCCGCGCCGCGCTTCGCCAAGCCGCTGTCCCCGGCCGCCTTCCTCGGCTGGACCGCCCTGTCCGCCATCGTGCCCGGCGCCGCTCACCTGCGGGCCGGGCACCGCCGTACCGGACTGGTGCTGATCAGCGCGTACGCGGTGCTGCTGCTCGGTCTGCTCGCCTACGGGCTGAGTGTGGCCAGCGACCTGTCGAACGCGGCGTTCCTGGCCGACGACACCGCGATGACCACGGTGATCGTGCTCGCGGTGGTGTTCGCGCTGGCGTGGTTCGCGCTGCTGGTGACCTCGTACATCGCACTCGGCCCCAGCAGGCTGCCCCAGCAGGGCCAGGTGGTGACCGGCATCGTGGTGGGCGTGCTGTGCGTGGCGGTGATGTCGCCGTTCGCGCTGACCGCCAACTACGTGATCGCCGCCCGCGACTCGATCGGCGCGATCTTCCCCTCGCACCCCGACGACCCGCAGGCCACTGTCGCCGCCAAGGACCCCGAGAACCCGTGGGGCGACAAGGAGCGGGTGAACTTCCTGCTCATCGGCGGTGACGCGGCGGGCAACCGCACCGGCGTCCGCACCGACAGCATGAACGTGGCCAGCGTCGATCTGAAGACCGGCGCCACCGTGCTGTTCAGCCTGCCGCGCAACCTGCAGCACGTCCGCTTCCCGCCCAGCTCGCCGCTGCGCAAGCAGTTCCCGAACGGCTTCATGGCCGAGCTGCCCAACGGCGGCCTGCTCAACGAGGTCTGGCAGTGGGCCAACGACCACCCGCAGGTCATGGGCGGCCGCAACCAGGGCCCGCGCGCCCTCATGGACGCCATCGGCTACACGCTCGGCCTGAAGATCGACTACTACATGCTGATGAACATGTACGGCTTCGCCGACCTGGTGGACGCCATCGGCGGGCTGAAGATCAGGGTCGAGAAGGACATCAAGTGGGGTGGCCTGTACGGCACGGCCGGTGTCATCAAGGCGGGCTACCGGAAGCTGAACGGCGAGGAGGCCCTGTGGTACGGCCGCTCGCGCGTCGGCAGCGACGACTTCTCCCGCATGGCCCGCCAGCGCTGCGTCATCGGCGCGTTCGCCCAGCAGGCGACGCCGGCCGTGATCCTCGCCAGGTTCGAGAAGATCGCCAGGGCGGCCAAGCGGCTCGCGCAGACCAACATCCCCCGCCACCTGGTGCAGCCGCTGGTCGAGCTGGCGCTCAAGGTGAAGCAGGCCAAGATCACGAGCCTGCAGTTCGTGCCGCCGGAGTTCTACTCGGGCCGCCCCGACTGGGCCAAGATCCGCCGCGCCACCAAGAAGGCCATCGCCGACTCGGTCCGTCCGGCCCGCAGGGCGCAGACCGCGAACGTCTCCGCCTCCCCCAGCGTCACCGGCGCGAGCCCGACGCGGACGCGCGCGATGGCGCCCACGCAGACGCCGACCAAGAACGCCGCGAAGGCCCAGTCCCTCGACGAGCTCTGCGGCCTCTGATCCCCCGCCGCGCCACCGGTCACCGGGTGAAGGTGACGGGCAGCCGGCGGGGACCCGTCAGCGGGAGGAAGCTGCGGGAGCCGCCGTTGGGAGAGGCCGGCGGGTGAAGTGATGGGAAGCCGGCGAAGGCCCGTCAGCGGGAGAAAGTGACGGGCAGCGCGCGGGGGCCGCGTACGGTGATGCTGCCGCGCCAGCGGAGCGCCTCCGGCGGGACGGCGAGCGCGAGCCCCGGCAGGCCGGCGACCTCGGTCAGCGCGGCGCGGGCGACGAGCCTGGCCAGCGGCGCTCCCAGGCAGTGGTGCGGGCCGTGGCCGAAGCTCAGGTGGGCGTTGTCCTCGCGGGTCAGCACCGGCACGTCGGGCGCGTCGAAGCGGCCGGGGTCGCGGTTGGCGGCGGCGAGGGCGACCAGGATGGGCTGACCGGCCTCCAGGCGCATTCCGCCGAGTTCCACGGGCTCCCGCGCGAACCGCCAGGTGGCCAGCTCGACGGGGCCGTCATAGCGCAGCAGCTCCTCCACGGCCTGCTCCACCAGCTCGGGGCGGGCGCGCAGCTCGGCCATCCGGTCGGGGTGGCGCAGCAGCGTGTACGTGCCGAGCGCGATGAGCCCGACGGTGGTCTCGTATCCGGCGACGAGCAGCAGGAAGAGCATCGACAGCAGCTCGTCGCCGGTCATCCCGTCGCCGTCCTGCGCGGCTTCGGTGACGGCGCTGATCACGTCGTCACCGGGCTCGCGCTGCTTGGCGGCCACCAGCTCGCGTGCGTACGCGGCCAGCTTTCGCATCGCGGCCGGCCTGGCGTCCCGCTCCCCCGGCTCCGACGAGACCACGGCCGCCGTCCACCGCCGGAAGTCCGTACGGTCTTGCGCGGGCACGCCCAGCACGTCGCAGATGACGCCGGCCTGGAGCGGCGAGGCGAAGTCCGCCACCAGGTCGTCTCCGGGCTTCAGCGCGGCGGCGAGGTCCCGGGCGCGGGCCTCGATCCCGTCGCGCATGCCGGCCAGCCGGCGCGCGGTGAAGTAGCGGGAGACCAGGCGGCGCAGCCGGGTGTGCTCGGGCGGGTCGGTGGTCAGCAGGTGGGTGCCCAGTCCGGATCGGTCCTCAAGCGGGCGGCCGCGCCCCGCCTCCTGCCAGTCGGGTGGCGCGAGGCGGGGGTCCTTGCTCAGCCGGGGGTCGGCCAGCGCGGCGCGGGCGTCGTCGTAGCGGGTGACGAGCCGGCCGTACAGGCCGCTGCGCAGGCGTACGAGCCGGGGCGCGCCCTCCTCGCGCAGCCGCGCGTAAAGCGGGTACGGGTCGGGCAGCGACTCCCACAGCATCGCCTCACCGACCGGCAGACTCGCCGGCATCGAGCTTTCCGAAGACGAGCTCCCCGAAGGCGGGCTCGTGGACGGCGACGGGTGCTCGGACGGCGAACCCTCCGAAGACGGGCTCGCGGACGGCGACGGGCGCTCGGACGGTGGTGTGTGCGCGGTCATGCGGCTCCCCGGACGTCGGCTACGGTCCCATCCTGCCCCCATGGGCCCGCAGCGCCGGGAGAGCTCACGTGCCGAGCCGGTCCAGGATCCACTCCGCGAGCGTCGCGGTCACCTGGCCGTGCTCGCTGTTGTGCGCGTCGCATGGGAAGTCGTCGAGCTCGCTCTGCTCGGGCGACAGCGCCGTGATGTCGGTGTACAGGTCCACCGGCCGGCCCACGGGGTCGAACCGCAGGGCGACGGGACTCACCGACGGGACGAGGCACGCCGAGCGGAACCGCGCGTCGATGGTGGCGCCGGCCAGGCCGTCGAGTGCGTCCCAGGCGAAGACCTGCTCGTCGGGCGGCACGTTCCTGCCGGTCCCGTCGGCGGCGCCGTTGGCATCGAGTGGCACGTTCCGCCGGTGCCGGTGGCCACGCCGATCTTGCGCGGCCGGTTCGGGAACCAGCCGGAGCGCCGCAGGCCGCGCAGGAACTCATCCGCCGGCCGCCGGCAAAATCAGAGACCGTTTCATATTTTCCTATACGGTCTCCGGCGATTGTCAGGCGGTGACGGAGTTACGGCGCGGCAGCAGCACGAGCGCCCCGAGATAGAGCACGGCGGCGACGATGAGCAGGCCCTTGTAGCCGACGACGAGCGCGACGTATTCGAGGCAGCCGCCGACCATCGCGCCGAGGAGGTTCGCGCCGAACGACGTGGTGGCGTCGGCGGTGTCGGCGAAGCGCTTGGCGAAGATCACGTTCGCGGCGAAGATCGGCAGGAACGCCACCGTGACCGCCGCCACGGCGCGCAGCGGCACCGGCAGCGCGAGCAGCCACTCGTTGGGCACCAGCCAGGCGAGCAGCAGGCCGGCGAAGAGCACGGCGTACATGACGGGCAGCGGCGGGGTGCGGAAGCGGCGGGTCACCTCGACCGCGCAGAGCACCGCCACGAGCACACCGGCGAAGACGATCGCGTTGACCACCCAGGTGGTGCCGAACAGCAGCGCGAACCCGGTCACGCTCTTGGTCTCCAGCAGCATGAAGCCGACGCCGAGCAGGAACAGGTCGGCGTACGGGCGCATCCGCCGGTACGGCCCGGCCACGGCGCGCACCGCCAGCAGGCTCACCACGAGGATCAGGCCGAGCGTGATGACGTAGATCGGCGGGATCGTGGCGTCCTTGAGGTAGAGGAAGGGCCGGTCGTCTCCGGCGGGTTCGGGCGTGCCGGGTGCGGCCCCCGGCCACTCGGTGGCGCAGCGCTGGTCGGCGGCCGTCAGCCCGGCGGTGATCACGGCCTGCTGCCCCGCGGTGCTGACGACGTCGACGCACGGCGCGTGGCCGAAGGCGCGCTGCATGGTGGCGGCCAGGCGGTCGACGAGCCAGCTCTCGCGGTAGTAGTTGTACATCGAGAACGTGCCGCCGGGCTTGAGGTGGGCGCGGGCGGCCCGCATGGCCTCCTCGGTGAACAGGTAGCTCTCCAGGCGCAGCGAGCTCGCGCCGGAGACGAGGGTGAGCGAGTCGGGCAGCGCGAAGAGGATCAGGTCGTAGGTGTCGCCGCTGCGCTCAAGGAACGCGCGGCCGTCGGTGATGTGGGTGGTGACCCGCGGGTCGTCGTAGGGGCGGTCGGGGTGGGTGGAGCCGCCCAGCTCGCGCAGCTTGGGGTCGATCTCGACGGCGTCGACGCGGGTGGCGCCCTTCGACAGCGCGATCGCCACGTCGGTGCCGCTGCCCGCGCCGACGATGAGCACGTCCTTGGGCTGCTTGGTGGTGCGCTCGTACGGCAGGCCGTACTGCGCCTCCCACTGCAGGCGGACCTCCGCGGGCACGGCCTGCTGGTGCGGGATGCCGTTGACCGCGATGTCGGTGACGGGGACGCCGGCCAGCACGAGCGGCTTGGTGGTGACCTTGTAGTACGGCGACCAGAGGGCCCCGGCGGTGACCGTCTCGGCCAGCAGCAGCCCGATGACGGCAACGGCGGGCACGACGACGAGGCCCGCGTACAGCGCGGGCGGGCGGGGCACGAGCAGCACGGCGTAGCAGCCGGCCGCGATCAGCCCCCAGAAGACGGGCGGCGCGCTGAGGAACGACAGCAGCGTGAACGCCGCGATGCCGGTGAGGCTGCCGATGAGGTCGAAGCGGTACGCCTCAAGGCGCGGCAGCTCGGGAAAGCACCGGCCGACCAGCTCGGCGGGGCCCATGAGCACGATAGCGGCGGCGCAGAAGACGACCGGCAGGATCGCCCAGGCGGGCGGGCCGCTGGTGGACAGGCTCGTCCAGTACAGGACGCCCTCGGTGTCGCGGTCGACGGTGACGGGGAACGCCAGCACGACGATGACCAGCAGGGCGAGCACGACCGGCGAGTAGTAGGGCTGCCGGTTCGACCGTCCGACGCGCAGGAAGCCGAGCCCGATGCCGAGGAAAGAGCCGAGCAGTACGAAATTGGTGAAATAGCTCAGATGGACGATGTTGGAGCCGGTCCACCGGATCAGCGCGAGTTCCAGGAAGAGCATGAAGGCGCTGGCGAGGACGAGCCTCGGCCGGACCGCCAGCCAGTGGGTTTTCTCACCGTCGTCGACGGGCTTTTGCGCCTGCAGCGTCATAAGCCCTCACCGTAGTGAACGTGCTGGGAACACGGAAGCCTGACGCCGCCGGGGCGAGATGACGCTATTTGCACTCTTTGAGAGGTTCGCGCAGCTCAAAAGCCGCAGAATGGCCGGGGCGTTCAGCGGCGGAGCGGGAATGCGGGGAGCTTCGTTTCATACCGCCCGAACGCCCCTGGAGCGGGTTTCACGGTGCGGGCATGCGGAACCGGGCACGCGACCCGGCCCCGCGCTCACGCCCGGCGCCTATGGGGGCCCCGCGTGCTCACGCCTGCTCGCGGTTGAACACGCGGGTGCCGATCGCGAGGCTGAACACCGCGAAGACGACGGTGACCGCCGCGCCGATCGCCACCGTGCCGGTCAGGTAGTGGCCGTGGAACAGGTCGCGCAGCGCCTCCAGGACGTACCTGAACGGGCTGATGTGCGACAGCGCGTCCAGCCAGCCGGGCGCCATCGACATGGGCAGGAACGAGCCGGACAGCAGGATCAGCGGCACCACCGCCGTGGTCATCACCGGCGGGAACAGGTGGTCGTCGATGGTCAGCGCGATCGCGTACGACAGCGCCGCGAGGCTCGCGCCCAGCACCACGATCAGCACGAACCCGCCCGCGATCCCGGCGAGCGGCGCCCGCAGTCCGAACGCGTAGGCCACGGCGAGCAGCAGCACGGTCTGGATGACCAGCGTGACCACGTTGTTGAGCACCCGTCCGAGCAGCAGCGCGAGCCGGCTCGCCGGGGTGACCCGCAGCCGCTCCAGCACGCCCGAGCGCTTGTCGAAGACGATGCCGAACCCGGCCATGCCCGCGCTCATCAGCCCGAGCTGGATGATCAGGCCGGGCACCAGCGTCTCCCACGTACCGATGGTGACGAAGATCGGGCCGAACAGCACGAGAAACAGCAGCGGCTGGATCGCCCCGACCACGATGCCGACGCGCTGCCCCAGCGTGACGCCGAGGCCGTGCCGGAAGAGCAACCAGGTGTCGCGCAGCATCGTCACACCCCCTGCCCGCTCATCGCGCTCTCCTCGCGCAGCGACCTGCCGGTGATGTCGAGGAAGACGTCGTCCAGCGTGCGCCCGCCGCGCTTCAGCTCGGCGGGGGTGCCCTCGGCGACGATGCGGCCACCGTCCATGATCATGATGCGGTCGCAGAGCGCGTCGGCCTCGTCGAGGTAGTGGGTGGTCAGGAACACGGTCATGCCGCGCTCGTCGCGCAGGGAGCGGATGTGCTGCCACAGGCCGGCGCGGCTCTGCGGGTCGAGCCCGGTGGTGGGCTCGTCGAGAAAGAGCAGCACGGGCTCGTGCAACAGCGCGAACGCGATGTCGAAGCGGCGGCGCTGCCCGCCGGAAAGCGTCACGGCCGCGCGGTCGGCGAGGCCGGTCAGGTCGAGCCGCGCCAGCACGTCCGTGATGCGGCCGGCGACCTCGGCGCGGCCGAGCCCGTAGAGCATGCCCTGAAGCTCCAGCTCGCCCCTCAGAGGGCTGACGGGCGGCAGGCCGCTGCCTTGAGCGACGTAGCCGATGCGGCGGCGCACCTGGGCGGGCTCGCGTACCAGGTCGTGCCCGGCCACGGTCGCGGTGCCGCCGGTGGGGCGCAGCAGCGTGGTCAGCATGCGCATGGTCGTGGTCTTGCCCGCGCCGTTGGGGCCGAGGAAGCCGACGATCTCCCCCGGCTCCACCGTCATGTCGACGCCGGCGACGGCCTGCACGCCGCCTTTGAAGGTCTTGCTCAGACCCGATGTTTCAATGATCATTTCATCGCCTCCAAAATTTAAGCAATCACAATTTTGGTGCGACTGCAAACTTGGTACGATGGCAGGCATGACCGAGGGACTGCGGGAGCGGAAGAAGCGCGCGACGAGGCAGCGCATCTCCGACGTCGCGACGGGGCTCTTCATGGCGCGGGGGTTCGACAACGTGACGGTGGCCGAGGTGGCGCGGGCCGCCGACGTCTCGGTCAACACGGTCTTCAACTACTTCGGCACGAAGGAGGACCTGTTCGCCGACCGGCAGGACGAGGTGGTGGAGCAGGCGCCGAGGGTGCTGCGGGAGCGGCGGCCGGGCGAGAGCATCGTGCGCGCGTTCCGGCGCGACTACCTCGAGGCGATCGAGACCCGCCACTGGCGCTACGGGCTCAACGAGGGCAGCCACGTCTTCTCGAAGATCGTCAATGACAGCCCGGCGCTGACGGCCCGCATGCGCGAGATCGCGGTCGCGCAGGAGGAGACGCTGGCGCGGGCGCTGGCCGAGGAGCTCGACGCGCACCCTGACGACCTGACGCCGCGCCTCGTGGCGGCGCACCTGCTCGGCACCACGCGCATACTGAGCGAGCGCGCGATGACCATGATGGTCGCGGGCGAGGTGTGGGAGCGCATCGCTCCCATGCTGCGCGAGCAGGCCGAACGCGCCTTCGACCTGCTGGAGTCCGGGCTGGGGGCGCTCGGCCGCGAGCCCGGCGGCGGCGAGCCCAGCGGCGGCGAGCCCGGCGGTGGGGAGCGCGGCGGCGGCGGGCCCGGCGGCGGGGAGTCTGGCGCGCAGGAGCCGCCCGCCTAGCGGACGGCCCAAGAGGGCGGCGTGACGCGAAAAGGCGAAGAGCCCGGCTCAGGCGGGAGCCGTCCCGCGTGAGCCGGGCTCAGACGTCCGGCGCGATCAGTACGTGTTGATGCTCGCGATGACGCTCATCGTGATGATGAAGGCGACGAAGAGAGCGGCGAGGATGAGGAAGACCGTGCCGATGATGCCGCAGATGCGGCCGGCCTGGATCTGGCTGCGGTTCTCGTAGTAGTAACCGCTGGCGTCGATCTCCTTGAGTGCCTTGTTGCCCATCACCCACGCGAACGGGCCGATGAAGCTGCACACCACGATGCTGAGAATGCCCAGCACGAGGATCGTGGTGCCGTTGGGATGGCTCTGCGGAGGCGGTCCGTAGTAGCCAGGGCCGTAGTCGGGATAGGACATGCGTTTGTGGTCCCCTCACGTGGTCAAGGTCAGGTGGGTTTATACCACAGTCACCCTCTTGATCATGTTTGCGCCATCATGGTGAGGCACATGTCCACCCCTGAGGAGCCTGCCCCCGTGCGTGAACGCATGCGCGCCCTTCTCGCGCACCCGTACTTCCAGCGTTTCATCATCGGCGTCATCCTGATCAACGCGGCCACTCTCGGCCTGGAGACCTTCCCCGCCGTCGTCGAGCGCTACGGGACCCTGCTGACCGTGGTCGACCACATGGCGCTCTACATCTTCGCCGCCGAGCTGCTGGGCAAGCTGTACGTCGAGCGCACCGCCTTCGCGCGCGATCCCTGGAACATCTTCGACACGATCATCGTCGGCATCGCCTTCGCCAGCACCAACGGCGGCCTGTCGGTGCTGCGCTCGCTGCGCATCCTGCGGGTGCTGCGGCTGCTGTCCGTCGTGCCCAGCCTGCGCCGCGTCGTCTCGGCGCTGCTGCGGGCGATGCCGGGGATGAGCTCGATCGTGGTGCTGCTCTCGCTCGTGCTGTACGTGGCCGCCGTGATGGCCACCAAACTGTACGGTGCGACCGCGCCCGACCGTTTCGGCACCCTGCCGACCTCGCTGTTCACGCTCTACCAGACGATGACGGGCGACGACTGGGGCAACATCGCCCGCGAGGTGATGGCCACGCACCCTTCGGCGTGGATCTTCTTCGCCTCGTTCATCCTGGTCTGCACGTTCGTGGTGCTGAACCTGTTCCTCGCCGTCGTGGTGAGCGCCATGGACGAGGAGAACGCCGAGGAGCGGGTGGCGCAGAAGCAGGACGCCGCCTCGCAGACCGAGCGGATCCTCGCGGAGCTGGCCGAGCTGCGCAAGGAGGTCGCCGAGCTGCGGGCGCTCCAGACCGCCGCGCCGGTGGCGGCCGCCGCCGGCGCGGCGCAGAACGGGTCGTCCAAGGCGCGGCGCAACGGCCACAACGGCAACGGCTCGCGCGCCAAGAAGAGCCGCAGGTGAGCCCCGTACGGTGAGTCAGACCCCGGCGGGGCGGTGCCGGTAGGCGACCAGCCACAGCGCCGGGATCAGCAGCAGCGCCACCACCAGCCATCCCGGCAGCAGCGCCGACACCCCCGCCACGACCAGCGAGGCGAGCACGGAGGGCACCGCCCAGCCCCAGATCCACCGCCGCTCGGCGCGCATGGCCAGCCCCACCGCCGTGGAGGCGGCGAAGTAGACCGCGAGGCCACCGCCCAGCACCCAGCCGACGCCGCCGTGCAGGTGCTCGGCGGGCGCGGCGGCCACCGCGCCGAGCCCGGCCGCGGTCGCGGTGATGCCCGCCGTCATGACGAAGTGCGCGGGCAGCGCCACGTACGGCTTCAGCCCGCTCTCGGTGGCGCCGGGGACGGCGCTGAGGCCGTACTGGAGGGTGAGCCACCACAGGGAGCAGATCAGCCCGAACCCGGCCAGCGCCGCGAGGCCGAGCTCAGGACCCCAGGTGTGCCCCGACGAGGCCAGCACGACCTGCATGACGGCCTCGCCGAGCACGATGATCACGAAAAGCCCGAGCCGCTCCCCCAGGTGGGCGAGCTCCAGCACGGCGGGCGCGACCCGCGGCACCGGGCGCGGGCGCACCTCGGCCGTGCCGCCGCGGCGGGCGGCGGTCGCGGCCCGGCGCAGCATGCGCGCCTCCGCCCTGTCGGCCCGCTCGCGCACTTCGGCCAGCAGCCGGTCGGGGCGGCGGCCGCTCAGGATGGAGAAGGCGAGGTCGAGGAGGACGCCGAGGCCCCACAGCACGTACCGCCAGGTGCCCTCGGCCCAGAAGGAGACGATCCACGGCGTGAGCCCCGCGCCGAGCTGCGCGGCCGGCCAGGCCGTCAGGACGGTGCCGGCGCGCTGCAGGCTGCGCGAGGCGCTGATCCTGGCGATGATGTACGCCCCGATGAACCACACGTCGTGCGTGCCGCCGGTGGGCATCTCGTGGGCCACGTCCGGCGCGGCGGCGGCCATCACCGCGATGCCGGCCATGCCGACCAGCATGTTGCGCACGCCGGCGCTCTCACCGCGGACGTTGGAGTAGAGGGTCAGCGACGTCCACGCGTTCCACACCGCGTAGTAGAGCAGCACGAAGAGCGCCACGTCCGGCCAGGTGGGATGGGCCAGGCGATGGGCGAGCTGCACCACCGCCACGACGACGACCAGATCGAAGAACAGCTCCAGCCAGCTCGCGTGACGCTCTCCCGCTTGGCTCATGGCTAACGAGAATAGAACTCCACCACGAGCTGCTCGTCGACGGGGACGGCGATCTGCTCGCGCTCCGGCCGGTGGGTGAGCGTGAAGCGCAGCTCGGGCAGATCGACCGACAGGTACGGCGCGGTGCGCTCGTCGGCGTGCACGCCTTCGGCGGCCGCCACGAAGGGCTGCATCCTGCGGGAGCGCTCGCGTACGGAGACGGTCTGGCCGGGCTTGACCAGGTAGCTGGGGATGTCCACCTTGCGGCCGTCCACGGCGATGTGGCCGTGGCTGATGTACTGCCGGGCCGCGTAGATCGACGGGGCCAGCCCGGCGCGCAGCACGAGCGAGGCCAGGCGGCTCTCCAGCAGCGTGACCAGCTCGGCGCCCGAGGCGCCCGGCTTGCGGACGGCGAGGTCCCAGTAGCGGCGGAGCTGGCGTTCCGAGACGTCGTAGTACCAGCGCAGCTTCTGCTTCTCCATCAGCCGCAGCCCGTAGTCGCCGGTGTTGCGGCGGTTGGTCTTGCGGCCGTGCTCGCCCGGCGGGTAGGGGCGCTGCTCGAAGTAGCGGACGGCTTTCCTGGTCAGCGGGACGCCCGCGCGACGTGACAGTCGCACCTTCGGGCCGGTGTAGCGCACGTTCACCTCGTGTGGTTAGGTAGTCCTTACTTAGGTAAGGCTAACCTATATGAGTTGCTGCCCTCAAGGAGGCGTCCATGCTCCCGATCCCCGAGCGGGTCCGCACCCTCGCCGCCACCGCGAACGTCGCCAAGCTGACCGTGGACGGCGCCCCCTCGCCCGCGCGGGGCGCGGTGGACGAGCGCGGGCGCCCGGTGCTGCTCGTGCTGCCCGGTGAGACCCTGCACCGGGTGCGGTCGGACGCCGTGGTCGCGGTGAACCTGACCTCGATGCGGCGGCTCGGCTCGGCGACCCATCCGCGCGGGTCGATCGAGGTGCAGGGCTGGGCGGAGCCGGTGCCGCAGGAGCAGGCCCGCGCGGCCGCGGTGACCGTCGCGGCGCGCTGCCCGGATGAGAATCTCTTCGACGCGCTCGAACGCTTCGGCGCGCCCGGCGCGCCGCGCCTGTTCCGGCTGGACATCGGCCAGGTCGTGTACCTGACCGGGCAGGAGTCGGGGATGCTCGACGCCGACGAGTACCTGGGCGCCGCGCCCGACCCGCTCGCCGACGTCGCCGAGCGCGTGCTCGCCCACGTCAACGCCGCGCACCGGGCCCAGCTCGCCGCCGGGGTGGCCAGGCGGCTCGGCGAGCCCGCCGACGAGGTGTGGCTGTGGGAGCTGGACCGCTACGGCGCGACCGTACGGGTGGGCGAGACGCTCGTCCGTTTCCCCTGGCCGCGGCCCGCGCGCTCCACGCTGTGCCTGGAGACGGCGCTGCGCGGCCTGCTGTGCACCTGCTGATCTCCCTGACGCCCTCTGACGCCTTCGCGTGGCGGAGAACTGCGAGCGCCTGCGCTGACGTCCCGGCTCAGGCCCGCCCCGACGACTCCCTTCCGGCGTGCCGGCGGTCACGCACGACCGCTGGTTCGCCGACGTCGTACGGGAGAGCGCCCAGCCTCGCTGGGACCTGTGATCAGCCCGCGGCGGAGGTGGCGCGGTCGCGGCGCAGGGAGGCGAGGGTCATCGTCTCGTCGATGGCCTCGGGCGAGAGCACGTGGTCGAGCACCATCACCGCGCACCCGCTGATGCCGGCACCGGCGCCGAGCCTGCTGGGCTCGATGCGCAGGCGGCGGGTGGCCAGGGCGGTGGAGCGGCGGTAGACGACCTCGCGGATGCTCGACACCAGAGGCCCGAACGCCTCCGCGACGTCGCCGCCGAGCACCACGACCGACGGGTTGAGTATGTTGACCGCGCCCGCGAGCACCTCGCCGATGCGGCGGCCCGCCTCGCGCACGGTGGCCATGGTCTCGGCGTCGCCGGCCCGTACGAGCGCCGTCACGTCGGCGATCGTCTTGACGTCCTTGCCCATGGCGCGCAGGTCGCGCAGCAGGGCGGTGCCACTGGCGACGGAGTCGACGCAGTCGTAGTTGCCGCAGCGGCACAGCACGCCGCCGCCGTCGATGACCGGGATGTGGCCGATCTCGCCGGCCGCGCCGAGCGCGCCGCGCAGGATGCCGCCTCCGGCGATCACGCCCGCGCCGATCCGGGTGGAGATCTTGACGAACATCAGATCGTCGAGGTCGGGGTAGACGCCGCGGTGCTCGCCGATGGCCAGCACGTTCACGTCGTTGTCCACGAGCACGGGAACGGGGAAGCGCTCGCGGATGATCGGCGGGATGACCACGCCGGTCCACGACGCCATGACGCGGGCGCTCTCGGTGCGGCCCTGCGCGAACTCGACGGTGGCGGGCACGCCCATGCCGACGCCGCGGATCATCGAATGCGGCCGGTCACCGAGCAGCTCTTCCCAGGTGTCCATGAGCAGCGGCAGCACGATGTCGGGCCCCTGCTCGACGTCCATGGCGAACTCGCGGCCGACCAGCTCGCGGGCTGCCAGGTCGCACACGGCGACGCGGGTGCGGCTGGCGCCGAGCGCCGCCACCAGCACGACGCCGCCCTCGGCGTTGAACTCCAGCCGGACCGGCGGGCGCCCACCGGTGGACGGGCCGTCCGTCCGCTCGACGACGAGGCCGCGTTCCAGCAGCTCGGCGACGCGCAGCTGCACCGCGGGCCGCGACAGGCCGGTCACCCGGCCGAGGTCGGCCCGGGTCACGGCCTCTCCACTGCGGATGAGGCGGAGCACCTCGCCGCTCGTGGCGAGGCCGGAGGCGGTACGTCGAGGCATCGCTTAAGTGAACCACATGGGGTTCTGTCATGAAAAGTCGAGACTTTTTTATCTCAAATACCAAAACTCCGCTTGTGTACGACCAGAACTCTCGTTAGTGTCCGTTCTGTCCTTGCTTGGTACATCGTTCGGAGCCCCTACCGTGTCCCCGTCCGTCCCCCCCGTCCTAGACGCACCCACCCCTGCGGACCCCGCCGTCGCCTACACCGCCGACCTCGTCGTGTTCGGCGGCACCGGCGACCTGTCCATGCGCAAACTGATCCCCGCGCTGTATCACAGCGACCGCGACGGCCGGCTGGCCCCGGAGACCCGGATCATCGCCATGTCCAGGGGCGGGCTGACCGACGCCGACTTCCGCGGCAAGGTGGACGCCGAGGTACGCGGCCAGGTGCCGGCGGACGACCCGGACGGCTGGCAGCGCTTCCTCGGCCGCCTGCACCACGTGTCGGTGGACGTGGGAGGCCAGAACCGCTCCGGCTGGAGCGCGCTGAGCCGCCTGCTCGCCGGGTACGAGCAGCGCGACCGCGTCTTCTACCTGGCCAGCCCGCCCGCGACGTTCGGCCCGTTCTGCCGCGAGGTGCACCGGGCGGGCCTGGTGACGCCGCGCTCGCGGGTGGTGCTGGAGAAGCCGCTCGGCCACGACCTGGCCAGCGCCCAGCGCATCAACGACGAGGTCGGCGAGATCTTCGACGAGCGCCAGATCTTCCGCATCGACCACTACCTGGGCAAGGAGACGGTGCAGAACCTGCTGGTCCTGCGCTTCGCCAACGCCTTCCTCGAGCCGATCTGGAACTCCCTGTGGATCGACCACGTCCAGATCACCGCCGCCGAGACCGTCGGCACGCCGGGCCGGCGCGGCTACTACGACCAGGCGGGCGCGCTGCGCGACATGGTGCAGAACCACCTGCTGCAGCTCCTCACGCTGACCGCGATGGAGCCGCCGGCCCGCAACGACCGCGAGGCCATCCGCGACGAGAAGGTCAAGGTGCTGCAGGCGCTGCGGCCCATCACGGGCGGCGAAGTGGAACGCTTCACCGTGCGCGGCCAGTACACCGGCGCCGGTGACATGCCCGGCTACCTGGACGAGCCCGCCTCGACGCCGCCGACCGAGGCCTCGCGCCGGGTGGAGACGTTCGCCGCGATCCGGGCCGAGATCAAGAACTGGCGCTGGGCCGGGGTGCCGTTCTACCTGCGCACCGGCAAGCGCATGCCGTACCGGCGCTCGGAGATCGTGGTGCAGTTCAAGGACGTGCCGCACTCCATCTTCCCCGGCGGCTCGCCCAACCGGCTGGTGCTGCGGCTGCAGCCGGAAGAGGGCATCGAGCTGCACATCATGGCCAAGGAGCCGGGCGCGGGCGAGGTCACGCTCAAGCCGGTGCCGCTGTCGCTGAGCTTCGGCAAGACGTTCACGACGCGGGTGCCCGAGGCGTACGAGCGGCTGCTGACCGACGTGCTCGCCGGAAACCCCACCCTGTTCATGCGGCGCGACGAGGTCGAGGCGGCCTGGCGCTGGATCGATCCGATCCTGGAGGCGTGGAAGGCCGACCCCGTGCTGCCCGAGCCCTACCCCGCAGGAACCACCGGCCCCGCCGGAGCCCACGAGCTGCTCGGCCGCAGCGGTCGCGCCTGGCACGAGGAGGAACTGTGAACCCCGTCATTCAGGAGATCACCGATCGCATCACCGAGCGGAGCGCCGCCAGCCGGGCCGCGTACCTGGAGCGGATCCGCCGCGACGGGGAGGCCGCGCGGGCGAAGGGCCCGGCGCGCGCCCACCTCGGCTGCGCGAACCTCGCCCACGGCTTCGCCGGCGCCCCCGCCGAGGACAAGCCGGCGCTGCGCGGCACCGCCAAGCCCGGCGTGGCCATCGTGACCAGCTACAACGACATGCTGTCCGCGCACCAGCCGTACGAGACGTACCCGCCGGAGCTGAAGCGGGCCGTGCGCAAGGCGGGCGGCGTGGCGCAGGTCGCCGGCGGCGTGCCCGCCATGTGCGACGGCATCACGCAGGGCCGCGCGGGCATGGAGCTGTCGCTCTACAGCCGTGACGTGATCGCCTTGTCGACCGCGATCGCGCTGTCGCACGACATGTTCGACGCCGCGCTGCTGCTGGGCGTGTGCGACAAGATCGTGCCTGGGCTGTTCATCGGCGCGCTGCACTTCGGGCACCTGCCCGCGATCTTCGTGCCGGCCGGGCCGATGACCTCGGGCCTGCCCAACAAGGTCAAGGCGCGCACCCGCCAGCTCTTCGCCGAGGGCAAGGTCGGCAGGGACGAGCTGCTCGACGCCGAGGCGAAGTCGTACCACTCCCCCGGCACCTGCACCTTCTACGGCACCGCGAACTCCAACCAGGCGCTGATGGAGGTCATGGGCCTGCACCTGCCGGGTTCGACGTTCGTCAACCCGCACACCGAGCTGCGGCACGCGCTCACCGAGGCGGCCGGGCGGCGCGCGGTGGAGATCACCGCGCACGGCCCGGCGTACACGCCGATCGGCGAGCTGGTGACGGAGAAGACGATCGTGAACGCCTGCGTGGCGCTGCTCGCCACCGGCGGCTCGACCAACCACACGCTGCACCTGGTGGCCATGGCCGCCGCCGCGGGCATCGTGCTGACCTGGGACGACATGGCCTGCCTGTCGCGGGTCGTGCCGTCGCTGACCAAGGTCTACCCCAACGGCCAGGCGGACGTGAACCACTTCCGCGAGGCCGGCGGCATGCAGGTGCTCATCGGCGACCTGCTGGACGCGGGGCTGCTGCACGGCGACGTGATGACCGTGGCCGGCCCCGGCCTGGACCGCTACCGGGAGGCGCCGGAGCTGGTGGACGGCGAGCTGGTGTGGGCGCCGGTCACCGGCGGCAGCAAGGACCTCGACGTGCTGCGCCCGGTCTCCGACCCGTTCGCGCCCGACGGCGGCATCCACATGGTGGAGGGCAACCTGGGCCGCGCGGTCAGCAAGGTGTCGGCGGTCAAGCCCGAGCACCTGGTGATCGAGGCGCCGGCCAAGGTGTTCGACGACCAGCTCGAGCTGCTGAAGGCGTTCGAGGCGGGCGAGCTGGACGGCCAGGACTTCGTGGCGGTCATCCGCTACCAGGGCCCCAGCGCGAACGGCATGCCGGAGCTGCACAAGCTCACCCCGCCGCTGGCCGTGCTGCTCGACAGGGGGCAGCGGGTGGCGATCGTCACCGACGGCCGCATGTCGGGCGCGTCCGGCAAGGTGCCGGCCGCCATCCACCTGTCGCCCGAGGCCGCCGACGGCGGGCCGATCGCGCTGGTACGCGACGGCGACGTGATCAGGCTGGACTCCGCGCAGGGCACGCTGGAGCTGCTGGTGCCGGCCGAGGAGCTGGCCAGGCGCACGCCCGAGGGCCGGCCGCTGAGCGACGCCCAGTGGGTCGGCACCGGCCGCGAGCTGTTCGCCGCGTTCCGCCGCATGGCCGGCCACGCCGAGCAGGGCGCGGGCATCTTCGGCGTGAGCGGCGCCGAGTCGCCCGACCACGGCCCCGGCCTCGGCTTCCCCGCCCAGGCCGGCTCCTCGCACCTGGAGACGGGCGCGCCGGTCGGCGCGCGGCCCGCCGGACTGGTCCGGTGAACGTTCGCCCTCCCGTACGACGCGGTGCTCACGACCCCCTCTGGGCGGTCGTGAGCCGCCGTGGCATCCTTCGGTGGAGCAATCGGCTGCGCGATCTTGACGCCGCCCCAGAACGCCGGAGGTATGCGTGAGTGCCTTTGACCTTCCGTGGCTCGTCGCCGACATCGGAGGGACCAACGCCAGGTTCGGCCTGGTCACCTCGCTCGGAGCGCGCCCTTCGCACGTGGCGGTGCTGCCCGGCCGCGACTACCCGACGCTGCCCGACGCCATGGCCGCCTACCTCGCCGAGCACGCGGGCGGTGTCAGGCCGGGCGCGGCCTGCCTGGCGCTGGCGGGGCCGATCGAGGGCGACCGCTACCGGCTGACGAACTCCTCGTGGGCGGGCAGCGTCCACGAGCTCGACGTGCCGTACGTACGGCTGCTCAACGACTTCGAGGCGCTGGCCGTGTCGCTGCCCCACCTGGAGGGCGACGAGCTCGTCTCGCTGGGCGGCCCGCCGCCCGGCGACGAGGGCGTCAAGGCGGTGCTCGGCCCCGGCACGGGGCTCGGCGTGGGCGGCCTGGTGCCGTCCGGGCAGGGCTGGGTGCCGGTGCCCGGCGAGGGCGGGCACGTCACGGTGCCGGTCGTGGAGCCGCGCGAGTTCGAGGTGGTCCGCGCGCTGCGCTCGCAGGGCGTGGAGCACGTGGTGGCCGAGCACCTGCTGTCCGGGCCCGGCCTGGTGCGGCTGCACCGGGCGCTCGCCCTGGTGAACGGCGTCACCGCGCCGGAGCTGACCGCCGCCGACATCGTGGCCAGGGTGGACGACTCGCTGTGCGCCGAGACCGTCGAGATGTTCTGCGCGCTGCTCGGCGGCTTCGCCGGCAACGTGGCGCTGACGCTCGGCGCGCGGGGCGGGGTCTATCTCGCCGGCGGCGTGCTGCCCCGTATCGTGGAGCGCGTGCGCGGCAGCGCCTTCCGCACGCGGTTCGAGTCCAACCCCGACATGGCCGCCTACCTGTCAGGGATCGGGACGTCGCTCATCGTGGCGGCCCAGCCGGGCATGACCGGCGCGGCCGCCTGGCTGAGCCATCGGGCCCGCAGGGAGCTGGTGGGCTGACCACCCGCCCCCGGATGAGACGGCCTCTTCCATGAGTGCCGATGAGGAGAGAGAAAACCGCATGAGCTTGCTCGATCTCGCCCCCGTGATCCCCGTCGTGGTGATCGAGGACGCGTCCACCGCCGTCCCGCTCGCGCGGGCGCTGGTCGCCGGGGGGCTGCCGGTCATCGAGGTGACCCTGCGCACGCCCGCCGCGCGCGAGGCCATCGCCGCGATCGCCGCCGAGGTGCCGGAGGCCACGGTGGGCGCGGGCACGGTCAGGACGGCCGAGGACGTCATCGCGTCGGTCGCGGCCGGCGCGAAGTTCCTGGTCTCGCCCGGCACCACGCCGTCGCTGGTGGAGGCACTGGACTCGAGCGGGGTGCCGTACCTGCCGGGCGCGGCCACCGTCTCGGAGGTGATGGCGCTGGCCGAGCGCGGCATCAAGGAGATGAAGTTCTTCCCCGCCGAGGCGGCGGGCGGCGTGCCGTACCTGAAGGCGATCGGCGGCCCGGTGCCGGACGTGCGCTTCTGCCCCACCGGCGGCATCCGCCTGGCCACCGCCCCCGACTATCTGGCGCTGCCCAATGTCGGCTGCGTCGGCGGCACCTGGCTCACCCCGGCCGACGCGCTGGCGGCCGGCGACTGGGCCCGCGTGGAGAAGCTGGCCGCGGAGGCCGCCGCGCTCCGCTGACCCCGATAATGGCGGGGTGGCATGGGAGACAGCCGCGCTGAAGGCGGGCACGGCGGTCGGCGAGCGGGCCGTACGCGCCTGGCTGGCCGCCAGGTCGTCGGCCGAGAGCGGCCGGCTGCCGCTCGTCGAGCTGATGCGCGCCCGCTTCCCCGACCAGCTCGTCCGCCGCAAGGCGCAGCGGCAGATCGAGGACATCGCCGACGCCGTGACCGCGCGGATCACCAAGCTGTGCGGTCACGAGTACCCCGGGCTCGGCGACGACGACCGGCTCGTCGTGCTCGCCGAGGTCACCGACGCGCTGGGGCGGGCCGACCTGTCCGACCGCGCCATCTTCGCCGCCGACGCCGACCCCGTACGGCTGGCGCGCGAGCTGCGCAGGGCCCTGCCCGCCTCCAAGGACCTGAGCGAGCCGCAGGCGCGGCTGTACGAGGTCGTGCTCGACGAGTGCTGCGACTGCCTGGTCCGGGTGGTGCGGCACCTGCCCGAGTTCCAGCCGCGCGCCGCCGCCGAGACGCTGTCGCGGCTCACCGGCCTGGGCGAGCAGCTCGCCGCGATGCTCGAACGGTTACCCGCGCGCACCCTGTTCGCTCCCGAAGGGTCCGACCTCGACGCCGAATTCCGCCGCCGCTACCTGGAGCACATCTCCCGCACGCTGGACAACCTGGAGCTGCTGGGCGTCCGGGTCGAGCGGTTCCGTCCGCGGATGTCGTTGAGCGTGGCCTACATCAGCCTGTCGGTGACGGCCTCGCGCGCCGCGAGCGGCCTGCACGCCGCCTGGCATGACGTACCCGACGAGCTCGCCGCGATGCGCGTGGAGAGCGCGCTCGGCCAGGGCCGCCGCATCCTGCTGCGGGGCGAGGCCGGCGGCGGCAAGAGCACGCTGCTGCGCCGGCTCGCGGTCACCGCCGCCAAGGGCGGCTTCGAAGGCGAGCTGGCCGGCTGGAACGGCTGCGTGCCGTTCCTGGTGAAGCTGCGCAGCTACGCCGACCGCGAGCTGCCGAGACCGGAACAGTTCCTCGACCTGACCGCGGGGCCGCTGGCCGGGCTGATGCCGGCGGGCTGGGTGCACCGGCAGCTCGCATCCGGCCGGGCGCTGCTGCTGATCGACGGCGTCGACGAGCTCACCGGCGGCCAGCGCAGGGCCATCAAGCCGTGGCTGAGCGGGCTGCTCGCCGAGTTCCCCTCGATCCGCGTGCTCGTCACCAGCCGCCCCTCTGCCGCGTCGGCGGCGTGGCTGGAGGAGGACGGCTTCGCGCCCGCGTTCCTCGAACGCATGACGCCCGCCGACACGCGGGCGCTCATCGAACACTGGCACGAGGCCATCAGAAGCAGCGCCGACCTGCCCTGCCCGCCCGAGCAACTGCCCGTGGTGCGCGAGCGGCTGCTGTCCCACCTGGAGAGCGCCCCGCACCTGCGCGCCCTGGCCGCCACCCCGCTGCTCGCCTCCATGCTCTGCGCGCTCAACCTCGACCGCACCTCCCAGCTCCCGCCCGACCGCATGGGCCTGTACGCGGCGGCGCTGGAGATGCTGCTCGAACGCAGGGACGCCGAGCGGGTCATCCCCAGCTACGGCGAGCTGCACCTGAACCGGGCGCAGAAGCTCCAGGTGCTGCAGGAGCTGGCCTGGCAGCTGTCCGTCACCAACCGGGTCGAGCTGTCCAAGCAGGCGGCGCGGGGGTACGTCGACCGGGTGGTCGCCACGATGCCCCGCGTGCGTGCCGACGGCGGGCAGGTGCTCGACTACCTGCTCGCCCGGAGCGGCGTCATCCGCGAACCTGTGGAAGGGCGGATCGACTTCGTGCACCGGACCGTGCAGGAGTACCTGACGGCGCGGGCCGCCGCCGAGGTCGGTGATGTGGAGCCGCTGGTCTCCAACGCCCATCGTGATCAGTGGCGTGAGGTCGTGGTGATGGCCGCCGGCCACGCGAACGGCCCCCTGCGCGAGGCCCTGCTGGAGGGGCTGCTGCACCGCATCGCCACCGAACCCCGCCGCGCCCGCCGCCTCAAGATCGTCGTCTGCGCCTGCCTGGAAACCTTGCCCTCGGTCCCGGAGCGCCTCCGCGAGGCCGTGGACAAATGCCTGGACGACCTCATCCCGCCGAGGGACATCAGTGCGGCCCGCTCTTTGTCCCTGGCCGGCCAGGTGGTTGTGGACCGCCTCCCGAAGGACCTGAGCGGCCTCTCTCCCGCCGTCGCCCGCGCCTGCACCGCAACCGCGCAAATGATCAATGGACCCGCCGCACTGGACCTGCTGGCCGGGTATGCCCGTGATGAGCGGGTCCAGGAGGAGCTGGTGGACGGCTGGCGATACTTCGAACCGCATGCCTACGCCCGGCGGGTGATCTCCGCTGTGAAGAGCCCGCGCCGGCTCCTCGTGACCACGGCTGGGCAGATGGAAGCCGTGCGCGGGCTGCCACCGCAGGAGTACATCCACATCGTCATGCCGGCGGTGCGAGATCTGGAGCCGCTGCTCGCCCACCGCACGACGCTGACCCGGCTCAACGTGAACAGCGTCATCGACGCGGCGGGGGTCTCCGTCCTGCGCCGGCTCAGTGCGCTGACGGACCTTTCCGTGGGCAGCGCGGAGTGCCTGGAATTTCTGGCGGACCTGCCGCGCCTCTCCTCGCTCAGTCTGGGTCATGTGCCGTCCGGCTCCGGCGTCGCTCTCCTCAACCACCTCATCGGGCTCGAACACCTGGAAATAGCAGACGCCTCTTCCCTGACCACGTGGGAGTGCCTGCCCCCGCTGGACCGGATGCGGTCGCTGGCGATCTACGGCACGCCGCTCATGGCCTCGGTCCGCGATCTCGTCGAGCGCGCCCCCGCCCTAGAGTTCCTGGCGATAGGGCGCCAGGATCGCCTCACCGGTCTTGACGCGCTCGGCCACACCGGCGTCACCCAGCTCGCCTTCTTCCGCGTCCCCTGTCTGAATGACCTCTCGCCCCTCGCTGCCTGCCGGACGCTGCGCGACCTCCAGCTCGTGGAAACGCCGGTGGGAGACCTCTCGCCCCTGGCAGAGCTGCCCGAGCTGCGGGCGCTGTCGCTAGCGGCGTGCCCTCCTGGCCTCGACCTCGCCCCGCTGGCGGGAAACACCCGGCTGAAGGTGTACCTGCTCGGAGGCCAGAAGGCGAAGAACGGAGAGCTCCTCGGGAAGCGGCTGCGGCGTCTCTGATCAGCTCCAGATCGAGACGCGCACGGCAGGGCGGAGGTCACCGTGTCCGCGTACAGAGAGATCATCCCTCTTCACTGAGCGTGGTATCACCGGGCGGCGGCCGGGTAGGTGAGCGGTTGTAACAGCAAGCCCAACCGCAGCCCCGGGAAGCCCCTTCTGCTCCTCGGAGAGCGAAAGGGACATCGATGCCGACGGAAACGATCAGCCAAGCGCACACGGTGCCGGACGAGCGCCCCGCGTCCCAGCCGGGCAGCCTGGAGCGGGGCATCGACATCCTGCTCGCGCTCAGCGCCGCCTCAGGGCCCGTCACGCTGTCGCAGTTGTGCCGCAGCACGGGCCTGCCCAAGTCGACCGCCCACCGCATACTCGGCGTGCTGTGCTCGCGCGCGCTCGCCAGGCGGGTGGGCAGCGCGTACCTGCCGGGCGAGCTGCTGGAGTCGATGGCCGGGGTGACCTGCCCGCGCATCCCCGGCACTCGCAGGCTCGTGCTGCCCTACCTGCTCCACCTGTACGAGGCCACCAGGCAGACGGTGAACCTGGCCGTGCCCGCCGGTCTCGAGGTGCGCTACGTCGAGCGCATCTACGGCCACGACCGGGTCCGCTCGCGCTCCGACGGCGACGACCGTGCGCCGCTGCACTGCACGGCGGCCGGCAAGGCGCTGCTCGCCTTCGACCCGAAGCTGCGCGACGGGCTGCCGGCGCGCAGCCCGTTCGAGCGGATGACGCGCCGCACGATCACCGGCCTGGCGGCGCTCGAACGTGAGCTTGCCCAGGTGCGCAGGTATGGCGTCGCGTACGCGCGGGAGGAGTACACCGAGGGCGTGTCCTGCGTGGCGGCTCCGGTGTTCGGCCCGGGCGGGCGGGTCTGCATGGCGGTGGCGGTGGCGGCGCCTGCCCACCTGCCGCTGGCGCGGCTGGACATCTCCGTACGCGGGGCCGCCCAGGCACTCTCCGGGGCCCTGCTCAGCAGGTGATCGTTCCGGTGGCCGGAACACCGACCGATCTTGAAGCCGGAAGTGTTCCATTGACCGAGACCCCGCATTGCGGCGGCGTCGCAGGGACGATCACATCGATCCATGACCTACCCACCCGTTCTCCGCAAGGCCACGCGTGCCTAGGGGGCTGCCCAGGACCACCCTGCTGGAGAGCCTGCGCCTGACCGCCCTGCTCCTCCCGCCGGGCATGCCGCACGTCACGCACGGCCGCGACCTGCTGCGCTCGCGCGCGCTGCTGGCCGACCTCGAAGCCCGCTACGGCGGCCGTCCCGTGCTCGTCCGCAAGCCGCGCCGGGCAGCCCTGCTCGTGCTGTCCAAGCGCGACGCCCTGCGCGTCCTGGACGGGGACGACGACGCCTTCGCGCCCGCGCTCGACGAGCGTCCCTTCGGCCTGCCCACCGACGTGCTGCGGCCGCGCTTCACCGAGATCGCCCAGGAGGAGGCCGGCGAGCTGGCCAGCGGCGTGGTCGACCACTCGCGGCTGAACGCCTGCTGGCAGCGCGTGGCCAGGCGCTGCGTCTACGGCGACGGGGCCGCCCGCGACGAGGAGCTCACCCGCCTGCTCGAAGGCATCACGCGGGCCGGCCGGTGGCGGGCGGGCCGCCGCCAGGAGATCCTGTCAGGACGTTACGACGCCCGCATCATCGACCACCTGCGCAGGGCCGAGCCCGGCAGCCTGGCCGGACTGATCGCCGAGACGCCCGAGCCCGAGGCGCGCGGTCTCATGCAGGCGGCGTACTGGCTCATGGGGTTCGGCTGCGCCGCCGCCGGGCTGACGCAGACGCTGGCGCTGCTCGCCGCGCACCCCGGCCACCGCAAGACCGCCCGCAACGACCCCGACCACCTGCGCGCCTGCCTGCGCGAGGGCCTGCGCCTGTGGCCGTCGGTGCCGGCGCTGTCGCGGGTCACCACCACCGACACCGAGTGGTACGGCTCCACCGTGCCCGCGGGCACCCCCGTCCTCGTGCCGGTCGCGGCGCACCAGCGCAGCCCGCGCCTGCCGTACGCCGACACCTTCGCCCCCGAGATCTGGCTCGACGGCACCGCCGCCACCGAGTGGTGGGCGCGGCCCGGCTGCGACGGCGTGCACCTGACGCTCGCCGTCGGCACCGCCTTCCTCGGCGCCATCCTGCGCACCGCACGCCCCAAACCTGTCGGCAGGCTGCTCTCGCCCCACCGGCCGCTGCCGCACGCCATCGATCTCGCCCGCCTGCGCGTCTCCATGCGGCCCCTGCGCCGCGACCCCGCCCGAGGCTGCTGAACGGCCTACCCGTTGGGGCCATGCACGGCCTAGTGGCCAACGGACATCGCCTGTCTCCGTTAGAGTCTGGGGTACAAACGGGATGCCGGGCGCGGGGACAGTTCGGGTTGTCACACGATACGAACCGGCGGGAGGAACGGTTCGGGTTGCGACGGGATGACGACGGCGAGAGGACGGCGACGTTGGGGCGCTCCGCAGGCACTCCTCTTGAGCCGGAAGACCCGCCGGCGATCGGCCCCTACGAGCTGATCCGCCGTCTCGGCTCCGGTGGCATGGGCGTGGTCTACCTCGCCAAGGCCCCCGACGGCTCCAAGGTCGCGGTCAAGGCGATCAGGCGCGACTTCACCGCCGACCCGGTCTACCGGGCGCGGTTCCACGAAGAGGTGTCCAACGCGCGCAAGGTCGCCTCGTTCTGCACCGCGCGCGTGCTCGACCACGGCGAGGACCGCGGGCGGCTCTACCTCGTCACCGAGTACATCGACGGCATCTCGCTCGAAGACCACCTCATCGAGCACGGCGCGCTGTCGCCGTCCGTGCTGCACGCCGCCGCCGTCGGCGTGGCCGCCGCGCTCACCGCCATCCACGCCGCCGGGCTCGTCCACCGCGACCTCAAGCCCGCCAACGTGATGCTGACGCTGGCCGGGCCGCGCGTGATCGACTTCGGGCTGGCCCGATCCACCCACGTCCACTCCCGCCACACCAACGCCGGCATGGTCATGGGCACGCCCGGGTGGATCGCTCCCGAGCAGGTCTTCGAGGGCCAGACCAGCCCGGCCGGCGACGTGTTCGCGTGGGGGTCGCTCATCGCGTACGCGGGGCTCGGCGGGCATCCGTTCGGCGAGGGCGACGCGTACGTGATGGCGGCCAGGGCCCGGCAGGCGCCGCCCGACCTGCGGGGGCTGCCCGAGCCGCTGGACCGGCTCGTCGCGGCGGCCATCCACCCCGACCCCGCGCGCCGGCCCGCCGCCCGGCAGCTGCTGCTCGAACTGGTGGGCGCGGCCGACGAGCCCGCCGCGCAGCTCGCCGCCACCAAGCATCTGACCAACGCGTGGAACCCGTCGGAGTTCGGGCCGCTCATGCCGCCCCCGCCCGACGTCGCCCACGCCGGGGCCCACCCCGCTGCCCACCTTCCGCCGCAGCCGCCGCCGGCCGAGCGCACCGGCCCGACGCCCGGCACCTCCCGGGCACCGCAGCCGCCTGGCGATCGCGGCCCCGTTCCCGGTCCGGCACCGCACCCCGGCGCGGCCCCTCACGTCGCACCGCAGGGCGCCCCAGGCCCCTCCCATGGCCCACAGCCCGGCCCGGCCCACGCACCTGCGCCCCAGCCCGGCCCCGGCACGCCCCAGCCCGGCCTTGGCACGCCCCAGCCGGGCCCTCAGGGAGGCCCTGGCGGGCCGCAGGGCGGCCCCGCCGCACCCCAAGGTGGGACAGGTGCGCCCCAGGCCGGCCCCGGCGGGCCCCAACCGGGCCCTGGAGCACCCCAAGGCGGCCCGGCCACGCCCCCACCCGGACCGAACACGCCGCAAGGCGCCCCGGGAGCACCCCAGCCTGCCCCGGTAGCACCTCAAGGTGGCCCCGCCACGCCCCCACCCGGACCGAACACGCCTCAAGGCGGCCTCGGAGCACCTCAGGGTGGGCCGGGCTCGCCGCAAGGCGGACCTGGCGCCCAGCAGGGTGGGCCTGGCGCGCCTCAGGGTGGCCAGGCCGGGCCGCAGGCCGGGCCGGGGGCTCCGCAGCCCGGCCCGAACGTGCCGCAGGCCGCGTCGGCGCACGCGCCGCAGCAGGTCGTACCGGGAGGCGCCCCGCAAGGTGGCGCTCCGCAAGGTGCACCGCAAGGAGGCGCCCCGCAAGGCGCACCGCAAGGGGGTGCGCCGCAGCCGCCGCCCGCCGAACGCACCGGACCACGGCCCGGTGGGGCGCACCCACAGCCGCCGTCACCGGCCGAGCGCACGGGACCGCGCCCCGGTTCGTCGCACCAACCGCCACCCGCCGAGCGGACCGGACCCCGGCCGGGCTCGTCACGCCCGCCCCAGCAGCCGCCGCCCGCCGAACGCACCGGGCCGCGGCCGGGTGGCGCACACCCGCAGCCGCCATCGCCAGCCGAGCGCACGGGACCGCTGCCGAGGGTGTCGCACCCGCCGCAGCAGCCGCCGCTGGAGTGGACCGGGCCGATGCCGCAGGTGCCCGTGCCGCCACGCCAGGGCAGGCCCATGCCCCAGCGGCCGGGCCGGGGGCCGCGCCAGCTCTACGGCAACCCCAAGCGCGGCGTGGCCACCGGCTGCCTGGCCGCGGTGGCGATCGTCGCCGTGCTGATGGTGGTGGTGATATCCGGGCTGTCCTGGTTCTTCCGCTCGCCCGCCGTCGGCGAGGACGGGCCGGTGCAGGACGGCAAGCTCCGCTTCGCGGTGACCGGCGTGAACTGCGCCGACACGGGGAAGGCGGCGGCCAAGCGTACGTGCGAGGTCGGCATCCAGGTCAGGAACGTCGGCCAGGAGGCCCGCGTGCTCTACCCCGGCCAGCAGAAGCTGATCGACGAGGACAAGGCCCTGCACGGCGGCACCAAGCTGCTCGACGAGGACGGCAAGGAGATCACCCCGGTCCGTATCGAGGCGGGCCGGACGTTCAAAGGGGCGCTGGTGTTCGAGCTGCCGAACGACCTCGACCCGCTGGGCCTGGAGGTCCACGACTCCGGCCTGAGCCGAGGCGCCCGCCTCAACCTCGACTGATCCGAGGGGGTTGCAGCCCCAGCCCGAGCCAGGCACCCGCCGCCGCACGGGCGAGCGAGCACTGACCCCGGCAAGGCGCACCCCGCTGCCCACAGCGGGACAGCACCCCGCCGAACCCCCGCTGCCAAGGCAGCCCGCCGGGTGCGGACCACCGCAGCAGTTGGGGGTGGAACCGGACCCAACGAGACGCGCACATCCGCCGCACTCAGCACACCGGCGAGGCGACCGACCGGAGCCGGAACGCCGCGCCCCCCACGCTCAAGGTGGGCGCCCGACGAGACGGGCGGATCCGCCGCACCCACCGCACCGGCGAGACGCGTGGACCCGGCACACCCGGCACGCTGGAGGCGGTGACCCATCCGCGGTGTGCGACCGGCACCTGCCGCGCCCGGTCGGTCTCCGGCTCGGCCGGCATCAGCCGCGCCGCCACCAGCAGATCCAGCTCGCCACGGCCGCGGCGGCGTGGCAAGTCGGCCGCCATCCTCAGCGACGGCAGCCGGGAGGCGGAGCCCTCGACCGCCGGATACGGAGGCCCGCCTTTCCCCGCGGCAGGCGCCTGAGCCGAACCGGCGGTAGGGAGGTCAGGCGGCGGTGGAAGGGACGCTCGGGCGGTCGAGAGGGCGATCAGGCGACCGGGAGGGGCGGGAAGGTGGGAGGGGCGGTCAGGCCGGTCGGAGGGGCGGTCAGATGGCCTGGAGGGGCGATCTGACCGCCGGGAAGGACGCTCAGACCACCGGGAAGAGCGGTCAAACAACCGGGAAGAGCGGTCAGACCGCCGGGAAGGGCAAGGGTCAGAAGCCTTGGGAGGGGGAGGCGATGCCTTCCAAGGGTTCGCCGGCGATGAGGTGGCGGACGTTGGCCGTGACCCGGTCGGCCAGGCCGCGCCAGTAGGCCGGGCGCGGGTTGGCGCTGTGCGGGGTGATGAGCACGTTCTCCAGGGTCCACAGCGGGTGGCCGTCGGGCAGCGGCTCGGGGTCGGTGACGTCGAGCGCCGCCCCGCCGATGGCGCCCGAGCGCAGCGCCTCCACCAGCTCGTCGGTGACGACGAGGCTGCCTCTGGCGACGTTCACCAGCCAGGCGTCCTCGCGCATGAGCCCGAACTCGTGCGTGCCGAACATCCCCCTGGTCTCGGGAGTGGCGGGCGCGGCGACGACGACGTAATCGGCCTCGGGCAGCGCCTCGCGGAAGCGGGCGCGCGGCAGGATGGTGTCGGCGCCCGGCACCTCGCCGCGGTCGCTGACCGCCACGACGCGGCAGCCGAACGGCTCCAGCAGCCGGGTCAGCGACCTGCCGATGCCGCCCGCGCCGACGATGGCGACCGTCGATCCGGCCAGCACGCGGGAGTCGTTGCGGCCCCAGGTGGTGGCTCTGGCGTGGCGGTGCAGGGAGCGGGCGGCGGCCAGCATGAGGGCGAGCGCGTGCTCGGCGACGGCCGGGCCGTAGGCGCCGGTGGCGGCGGTGAAGACGGGGTGGTCGGCGAGGATGCCGGCGTCGGCCCACCGTTCGATGCCGGCGTGCGGGAGCTGCACCCAGCGGATGCCCTCGTGCAGCATGCCGCGCAGCTCCTCCGGGTCGTCGTTGCCGTAGTAGACGATCGCCTCGGCCTGCTCCAGCGGGACGACCCGCCCGCCGGCGCGGCTGACGGCGTCGATGAGCACGGGAACGGGTTCGGGGCCGACGTGGACGGCGACGGTCATCGGGGCTGCCTCCCGGTGGTACGCGTGGATCGGGCACGAGCTTATCCGGCCCGCAAAGGCCGCCGTCTGCCGAGGTCTCCGCCGGACGGGCACACTCCGCCCGCGACGGCCAGGACAGCGCCCTCCTCGGCTTCTGGCGCGTGCACAGGGGCCGGGCTTCGCTCGGCGGTCAAGCTGACGGCGCGTCACCCGTTCCGGCGTTCGGCATTTCCGAAATATCGGTTTACGCACGCCGTACCGGCAGATCATCCCGATTTATCGGGACTCAAGTCGTAAAGTGGGGCGCTTGACCATAAGCCACCCATGAGCAACGCTGTAGCGACAACCGTTGCCGGGGGCATCGCGTGAGGCGTCCATTCATCATCTTCCTGGCCGCCAACGCCTTATCCGTCACCGGCAACATGCTCTCCCTGCTCGCCGTCCCCTGGTTCGTGCTGGAGACGACCGACAGCGCGGTGCTGACGGGGCTGGCCTCGTTCGCCACCACCTTCCCCATCGTGATCTCCGCCGCGTTCGGCGGCACGCTGGTGGACCGGCTCGGGTACCGCGCGACGAGCGTGCTGTCCGACCTGGCGAGCGGGGTGGTGGCGCTGGCCGTGCCGCTGCTGTTCGTGACCTCAGAGCTCGGCTATCCGCTGCTCCTGCTGCTGCTCTTCCTGCGCTGGCTGGTGACCACGCCCGGCGAGACCGCGCGCAAGGCCATGCTGCCCGACCTGTCGGTGGCGGCGGACGTGCGCATCGAGCGGGCGGCGGCGGCTTACGACGGGGTCTACCGGGCGGCCGCGATGGTGGGCGCGCCGCTGGCGGGGGTGCTGATCCTGTGGTTCGGCCCGCACCTGCTGCTGTTCGTGGACGGGGTGTCGTTCCTGCTGTCGGCGCTGCTGATCGGGTCGGGGGTGCCGCGCGTGTGGCGGGGCGAGCGGCACTCGACCGGCTACCTCGGCGACCTGCGGGCCGGGCTGGCGTTCCTGTGGCGGGACCGGCTGCAGCTCAGCGCCACCGTCATGGTCGTGGTGGTCAACCTGCTGGACACGGGCGTCACGCAGGTGCTGCTCGCGCTCTACTCGCGCCAGGTGGTGGGCGACCCGCGCGCCTTCGGCCTGCTCACGGGCGTGCTGGGGGCGGGCGCGGTGGCCGGGACCATCGTGTACGGCGCCACCGGCGAGCGCCTGCCGATGCGGCTGACGTACGGGCTGGCCTTCCTGCTCGCCGGGGTGCCGCGCGTGCTGGTGCTGGCCCTGGGCGCGCCGTTCCCGGTGGCGCTGGCGGTGACGGCGGTGTCGGGGTTCGCGGCGGGCGCGATCAACCCGATCCTGGGCATCCTGCAGTACGACAGGATCCCCGCCCCGCTGCGGGCCCGGGTGATCGGCACGATGACGGCGGCCATGTACGCGGGCATGCCCATCGGCGGCCTGCTCGCGGGGTCGCTCAGCTCCCTGACCGGCCTGGACGTGACGCTGCTGATGTTCACCTGCGTGTACGTGCTGATCTCGGTGCCGCCGTTCGTCTTCCGCACCTGGCGGGAGCTGGACCGCTCCCGCCCGTTCAGAGGCTGAGGGTCAGGCGCGGGCGAGCAGCAGCTCCTCGCTGATCGGGGACTCGTGGGTGCCGGGCACGGTGCAGGCGTGCGCACCGGCGATCGCGCCGAGGCGTACACACTCCTCCAAGGGCCTGCCGCGCAGGGTGCCGTACAGGAAGCCGGAGACGAACGCGTCGCCCGCGCCGTTGGTGTCGGCCACCGGACCGGGCAGCGGCGCGGCCGGGAAGGCGCGCACGGCGGAGCCGCGGGTGAGCACCAGGCAGCCGAGTGCGCCGCGCGTGCAGACGACGGTGCGGGCCCGGCCGCGCTCGACGATGGCGCGCATGGTGGCGGCCGGGTCGGTCAGCGCGGCGGCGGACAGGAACACCAGGTCGGAGCGGTAGGCGAAGTCCTCGTGGTAGTCGTTGACGCCGTCCCAGTCGTGCAGGTCGGTGGAGACGGGCACGCCGTCGAGGTCGTCGAAGACGTCGCGGCAGGCGTCGATGATCGACACGTGGGCATGCCTGACCGGCAGGCCGGCGTACAGCTCGCGCGGCAGGCGCTCGCCGGGCGTGGTCCTGGCGTCGTGCAGGGAGGTGCGGCGGCCGTCGGGGCCGACGAGCAGGACGCTGCGGCGGGTGCCCGCGGCGGCGCGGCCGAAGCGGCAGTCGAGGCCGCGCAGCGCGTCGCGGATGAGCGCGCCCTGCGGGTCGTCGCCGATGAGGTCGGCGAAGGCGACGCTGAGCCCGAGCGCGTGGCAGCCGAGCGCGACGCCGGAGCCGGTGTTGCCGATGCGGTCGGCGACGGGCGGCACGTGGCAGGTGTCGCGGTACGGCAGCGGCAGCTCGGGGACGTAGACGGTGGTGTCGACGCCGGAGCCGCCGAGCACCAGCAGGTCGTGGCCGCTCACCGGTTGACCAGCGGGCCCGAGCCGGTGGAGCCGCGCACGACGAGCTCCGGCTGGAAGATCAGCTCGATGTGTTTGGCGGGCGCGCCGTTGACCTCTTCGAGCAGCGTCTGCACGGCGGCCGAGGCCATCGCGCCGATCGGCTTGCGCACGGTGGTCAGCGGCGGATCGGTGAACGCGATGAGCGGCGAGTCGTCGAACCCGACCACCGACACCTCGCCCGGCACCGACAGCCCTTTCTCCCTGCACGCCCTGATCGCGCCGAGCGCCATGAGGTCGCTCGCGCACACGATGCCGGTGCAGCCCCTGCTGAGCAGCTGCGCGGCGGCGGCCTGGCCGCCCTCGACGGAGAACAGCGAGTGGGAGATCAGCTCATCGACGTCGGTCGCGCCGAGCAGCTGCGCCATGGCCTGCCGGTAGCCCTCGATCTTCCTGATGACGGGGACGAACCTGCGCGGCCCGAGCGCGAGGCCGATGCGCTCGTGGCCGAGGTCGACGAGGTGCTGCACGGCGAGCCTGGCGGCCATGCGGTCGTCGGGCGAGATGAAGGGCGCGTCGATGTGCTCGTTGTAGCCGTCGACCAGCACGATCGGCAGCCCGCGGTCGGTCAGCCGGGTGTAGCGGTCCATGCGGGCGGTGGTGTCGGCGTGGAGCCCGGAGACGAACACGATGCCGCTCACGCCGCGATCGACGAGCAGCTCGGTGAACTCGTCCTCGGGCGCGCCGCCGGGGAGCTGGGTGCACAGCACGGGCGTGTAGCCGTGCTGGGTCAACGCCTTCTCGATGGCCTGGGCGAACGCGGGGAAGATCGGGTTGTCCAGCTCGGGCGTCACCAGGCCGACCAGGCCGTTGCTGCGCTGCCGCAGGCGGGGCGGGCGCTCGTACCCCATGAGGTCGAGCGCGGCCATGACGGCCTGCCGGGTCGCCGCAGAGACGCCCGGCTTGCCGTTGAGCACTCTGCTGACGGTGGCCTCGCTCACCCCTGCCTGGGCGGCGATGTCGGCGAGGCGAGCGTGACCGTTCATGGCAGACACTTTACTTTCCACCAGGCCGCCGAATCGGCTGCTCCAGGGACGTCGGAGGCGATGAGCAGCGCGCCGTCCACGCCGAAGTCGACGGGCTCGCCCGTGAGGTTGACGGCGCAGACGAACGAGCCCCGGGAGAACATCAGCGTGCCCTCCGGAGAGTCGTGCCAGACCAGGTCGCCGTCGAGGTCGCGGCGCAGCCGCAGCGCCGTGCGGTACAGCTCCAGCGTGGAGCCCGGCACGCCCTCCTGGGCCTGCACGCTCAGCTCGGCCCACTCCCGGGGGATGGGCAGCCACGGGTCGCGCCAGCCGCCGTCGCGCGTCCACGGCAGCGGCACGCGGCAGCCGTCGCGGCCGCTGTCGGGGTCGCGCAGCCGCTGCGGGTCCTGGCACAGCTCGGCCGGCAGGTCGAGCACCTCGGGCAGGCCCAGCTCCTCGCCGTTGTAGAGGTAGGCGGAGCCGGGCAGCGCGAGCGTGAGCAGCGCGGCGGCGCGTGCCCTGGCCAGGCTGCCGTAGCGGGTGACGTGCCGCTTGACGTCGTGGTTGGACAGCACCCAGGTCGTGGGCGCGCCGACCGACCCGGCCGTGGCCAGCGAGTCGTCGATCACCTCGCGCAGCGCGGCGGCGTCCCAGGGGGCGAACAGGTAGTGGAAGTTGAACGCCTGGTGCAGCTCGTCGGGGCGGACGTACATGGCCAGCCGCTCGGGCGTGGGCGCCCACGCCTCGGCCACGCCGATGCGCTCGCCCGGGTAGGAGTCGAGCACCCGGCGCCAGGAGCGGTGGATCTCGTGCACCTCGTCGTTGTCGAAGAACGGCACCGGCTCCCTGCCGACCATCGTGGCCTGGTCGCCGCGCCCGATGTCGGGCAGGCCGCGCGGCTTGACCATGCCGTGCGCCACGTCCACCCGGAAGCCGTCCACGCCCAGGTCGAGCCAGAAGCGCAGGATCGACTCGAACTCGCCGCGCACCTCCTCGCTGTCCCAGTTGAGGTCGGGCTGCTCGGGGGCGAACAGGTGGAGGTACCACTGCCCGTCCTCGACCTGGCTCCAGGCGGAGCCGCCGAAGATGGACTCCCAGTCGTTCGGCCGGTCGCGGAAGATGTAGCGGTCGCGCCGCTCGCCGCGCAGCGCCTGCTGGAACCAGGGGTGCCGGTCGGAGGTGTGGTTGGGGACGATGTCGACGATGACGCGCAGCCCGTGGCCGTGCGCCTCGTCGATGAGCGCCTTGGCGTCGGCGAGCGTACCGAAGAGCGGGTCGACGTCGCGGTAGTCGGCCACGTCGTAGCCGAAGTCGGCCATCGGGGAGGGGTAGAAGGGCGTGAGCCAGATGGCGTCGACCCCGAGGCCGGCGAGATAGGGCAGGCGATCGCGGATGCCGATCAGGTCGCCCACGCCGTCGCCGTTGCCGTCGGCGAAGCTGCGCACGTAGACCTGATAAATCGCCGCATTTCGCCACCAGTCGGTCATCGGTCTCCCCCGAGGTCTCCCCAGCACGCCTCGACTATGAAATCCCTTTCCGCAAGTTTGCGCAACTGCTTCCACGCCCATCAGATTCGGAAATCTAGGCGTTCGGGCCCCCAAAACTCCCGTCCGAAACCCCGACCGAATGAGATTCTTTATGTCAAGGGTGGACATCGAGTGTTAAGGCGCGATGTACTACCTCTTCAATCAGCCCCGTCACAGGTGACACGCGCGCAAGGTGTGGGCCCATGAGCTCGGTCGTTCTCGACAAAGTGTCCAAGGTGTATCCGGGTGGCTATCTCGCAGTCGACCGGCTGAGCCTTCAAGCGCAGGACGGTGAGTTCCTCGTCCTGCTCGGCCCGTCAGGCTGCGGCAAGTCCACTCTGCTCCGCATGATCGCGGGGTTGGAGGACATCACCGAGGGCGACCTATGGCTGGACGGCGAGCTGGCCAACCACTTAGCCCCGCGCGACCGCGACGTGGCGATGGTGTTCCAGAACGGCGCCCTCTACCCCCACAGGACGGTCCGCGGGAACATCGCCTTCCCCTTGGAGATCGCCAAGGCCGACCCCGCGATGGTCCGCGAGCGCGTCACCGAGCTGTCCAAGGCGCTGCACATCGACGAGATGCTCGACCGCCGCCCCGGCACGCTGTCGGGCGGCCAGCGGCAGCGGGTCGCGATGGGGCGGGCCATCGTCCGCCAGCCCAAGCTCTTCCTCATGGACGAGCCGCTGTCGAACCTCGACGCGGGCATGCGCACCGAGCTGCGCATGGAGATCTCGGCGCTGGTCAGGTCGCTCGGCGTCACCACCATCTACGTCACCCACGACCAGGTGGAGGCCCTGACCCTGGCCGACAGGATCGCCATCTTGAACCGCGGGGTCCTCCAGGACGTGGGCACACCGGCCCAGATTTACAACGATCCAGCCACCGCGTTCGTCGCCGCGTTCCTCAACTCGCAGCAGCTGAACCTGCTCGCGGCCACCGTCAGGACGCCGCAGAACCAGTACGTGATGCTGGACTTCGGCACGCACCGGCTCACGATGCCGTGGAGCGATCCGAGGGCGTACGCGGTCTCGCAGCACACCGGCGGGCAGGTGCTCGTCGGGTTGCGGCCCGACGGGCTGGCGCCGGTGCCCGAGTCGTACGAGGGGCCGTCGTTCTTCGGGCGCGTCCGTGCGCTTGAGTACCACGGGCACGAGTGGCTGGCGTACCTGGAGTGCGGAATGCCGGGCGTGCCGGTGCCCGAGCCGCCGGACCCGCGTCAGCGCCGCCGCTCCAACGGCGGCTCCGCGGGCGGCGGCAGGCTGACCGGGCTGGTGCGGCGGCTGCTCTCCCGCGAGGAAGAGGAGTGGCAGGAGCAGGAGCGGGTGGGACAGCACCCGAACGGCAGCGGCGTCCACCGGCGCTCCGACCTGATCGTGCGCCTCGGCGGGCGGCCCATCTGGCGGCAGGGCGACCCGGCCAAGGTCGCCGTGGACCTCTCCCGCATCATGATCTTCACGTTGGACGGCGCCCGCATCGACCCGCCCCGCCGCTGACCGAAGCCTGCACCGCCCCGCCGCTGACCGAAGTCCGGACTGCCCGGCTCGTGGGCCGCGCCCGGGGCCGATCCGGCCCGCCGCCGGAGCGCGCCGCGCCCCGCAGCCGGCGTACGGCGTCACGCGAGGCTCCACCGGGAGCCCTCGGGGGTGTCCTCGACGGCGACGCCGCCCCTGACCAGGGCCGCGCGCAGGGCGTCGGCCACGTCGTACCGGCCGCTCGCGCGCAGCTCGGCCCGCAGTTCCAGCAGCGGCTCCACCAGGGCGGTCAGCTGCTCGGAGCGCCGGCCCGACTCGGCGGCCAGCTCGCCGAGCCGGGCGATCAGCAGCCGCATCAGCTCCCTGGCCTGCTCGACGCCGCCTGCGTCCTCCTCGGTGTCGGCGGCCCACTTGACCATCTCCGCCTCCAGGTCGAGCACCGCCTCCGCGGCCCGCATCGGGTCGCGCCCGGCCACCGCGGCGGCGAACGTCTCCTCGCACGAGCGGATCGACTCCTCCAGCGTCACCTCGGCGGGCGCGGCCTGGTCCTGAGGCGGCGCCAGGACGGGTGAGCCGCCCGCCGTACCGCCCTCGGCCAGGCGGCGCAGCCCGGCCAGGTCCGTACGCGTCCCGGACGGCAGCACCGTCGCCGACCCGGCCCTGCGCACGGTCAGCCCGCCGCGCCCCGCCACCCGCACCTCCTCGCTCGCCAAATCGATGATCAGCGCGGTGTGCTCGTCGATGCCCAGCACGGCGGTGCCCGGCGGCAGCTCGCGCTCCATCCGCGACAGCCGCCGCTCCCCTAGGTAGCAGTAGCGGGTGTCGTGGGTGCCGCCTTCGGCGTTGTCGAAGTGCGGGATCACCACCGCCTGCAGGCCCAGCGGCTCCAGCAGGTCGAGGCCCTCGCGCCAGTGCGGGTCCGCGCCCACCTTGTAGATCTCATAGACCGGTACGGTGGCCAGGCCCGCCGTACAGGCCGCCGCCGAGGCGAGCACCGTCACGCCCTCACGGGCGCGCACCCGGGCGCGCAGGTCGCCCGCCACGCCGGAGGCGGCCCAGCGGTCCAGCGCGTACGTGGGGCTGCCAGGCCCCGAGAACACCCAGTCCGCTCCGGCGATGGACGGCGCCACCTCCACCTCGAGCCCGACGCTGCGGGCGAAGTAGCGGCGGGCGCGAGCGGAGATGTCGGAGCAGTTCTCCTGGAAGGCGTACGGGGTGTCGAGCAGCACGGCCCGCGCCCCCGCGCGCAACGTCCGCGCCGCGGCGCGGTGGACCTCGACCATGGTCGGGCTCGTCTCCCCCGACCCCATCAACACCAGCAAACCGGGCATCACCGTCGGCCACCTCCTCACACGCCATCGATCACAACCCGGCCGCCCGGGCGTTTCAAGACCGACACGGGACATGCCAGTTCAACGCACCTGCACATGATTGGCAGTAAGTTGGTGGCGATGACGGCAGGACACGTGGTCTCAGTTGAGACGCTCATGCTCAGGGTGGACGCCGGCGGCCGCTGGTCGTACCGGACGGCCTCGACGATCCCCCGGCCCGGGGAGAGCCCGGACGAGGCGGCCAGGCGGCTGGGCGGGATCTCCGCCGCCGACCCCGGGACCGTCGTCCATTCCACGAGCTGGCGCTACGAGCCGGACGGCACCGTCGTCCTCACGTACGCCATCTGCCCCGACCCCGAGCCCTGGCTGCCCGCGACCGAGGCGCCGGTGCTGGAGATCGCCCGCGGCAGCACTCCCGCCGCGCCGTCACCCGACCGATTCGCCCTGGTCAACGTCGTCGCTCACGCGGTGCGGCACCTGGCGTTCCTCATGGCGGAGGACCCGGTCGTCGCCGGTGCTCTCGCCCGGCACCCGCACCTCGCCGCCGCCCTGCGGCCCGCCGCGGCACCGGCGTGAGATCCGCCGTCCCAGGTCCTGCATCGGCTTCTCCACGAACCGGTACGTCACCGCGCTCACCGCGATGATCACGACCAGCGCCGCCGCCGTCATCACCAGCTGGTACGCAAGCGGCTCGCCGCGCAGGTCGCCGCTGACCCGCACGAAGTACCGCAGCAGCGGGTGGTGCACCAGATAGAGCGAGTAGCTGATCAGCCCGAACCACACCAGGATCCTGGGCAGCCGCCGCCCCCGCAGCGCCATACCGCCCGCGAACGTGGCCGCCGCCAGCAGGATCGTGGTCAGCCAGACGTCCGCCTGCACCCACCACCAGCCGCTCTCGATCGCCCACACGGGCGCGATCACCACCAGCGCCCCGGTCACCGCCACCGGCCACAGCGGGCCCGTGCCCCGCTCCCACCGGTAGATCGCCGTGCCGGCGAACATCACCGCGAGCACCGCCGTCCCCAGCCATGGCACCCGGCTGCTCAGCAGCAGGCAGGCCACCGCCATCACGCCGAGCGCGCACGCCGAGAACGTGCGCAGGCGGCCCACCAGCACGCCGGTCAGGCCCAGCACGAACACCGCGCACGACACGTACGCCGGCCATCCGCCGCCGAACACCGCGCCGGACGCGACCAGACCCACCAGCACCGCCGCGACCGCGAACACGATCGCCCAGGTCCCGCTGCGCTCATGTCCCCTGGTCAGATACAGCGCCGTGACCACCAGATAGAAGACCATCTCGTACGAGAGCGTCCACATGGTGTCGGCGACCCCGCCGATGCCCACCACGTCGAGCAGCATCGTCGCGTGCGCCGCCACCGCGCTGCCGTCGCGCACCACCGCCTCCCGCACCGGCACCCACCACGACAGCGCCAGCACGACGGCGATGACCGCGAGGTAGAGGGGATAGAGGCGGAAGAAGCGGCTGATCCAGAACGCCCGCACGTCGCCGTGCCGTTCCAGGGACGCCGGGATGATGTAGCCGCTGACCAGGAAGAAGACGAGAATCCCGTAGACGCCGAGACTGAACCAGTAGGGCCGCAGGCTGGGCACGAACCACGGCAGCATGTGCTCGGCCACGACCGCCAGCGCGCCGATCCCCCGCAGGGCGTCCAGCCAGGCGAGGCGGCCGGCGGAGGTGACGGCGGACGGGGACACAGGGGGTGAAGTGGCTGCGGACACCCGCCCCAACCTACCCTTTACCGGCTGAACGATGCGCGGAGGACGGGCGAACAACCCCTCAAGAACGCCCCCACCTGACGGTTGTGCCGCCGCACCTCCACCTGACGGCTGTGCCGCCGCGCCTCCATGCCGCGGGGCCTGATGGCGTGAACGAACCCGGCGAGAACCGCCCCTGTCCCCCGCCGGCGCCCCGCATGCCCGTGCCCGTGGCCGTGTCCGTTCCCATGCCCGTGACCAGGCGCCGGGGCGGGATGTGGCCGGTCGGACGTGGTCTTCCTCGCTCCCCCGCGGCGTGCTCCCGGCCAGCATGAGCAGCGGCGTCGAGCGGCCCGGGGAGCGGCGGGGTCACCAGCCGACCTTGCCCTTGCCCGAGATGAGCGCGCGGGCGATGACCATGCGCTGTACGTCGTTGGTGCCCTCGCCGATCGCCATCAGCGGCGCGTCCCGGTAGAGCCGCTCGACCACGTACTCCTGCGAGTACCCGTACCCGCCGTGGATGCGCATCGACTCCAGCGACGCCTTCAGCGCCACCTCCGACGCGAAGTACTTGGCCATGCCGGCCTCCATGTCCACCCGGCGGCCGCCGTCGGCCTGGGAGGCGGCCCAGTATGTGAGCAGCCGCGCGGCCTGGATCTCCGTGGCCATGTCGGCGAGCTTGAGCTGGATGGCCTGGAAGTCGGAGATGGGCTGGCCGAAGGCGGTGCGCTGGCGGGAGTAGGCGAGCGCGGCGTCGTACGCGGCCTGGGCGACGCCGACGGCGCGGGCGGCGATGTTGATACGGCCGATCTCCAGCCCGCCCAGCACCTGCTGCATGCCGCGTCCCTCGACGCCGCCGAGCAGGCACGAGACGGGCACACGCACCTCGTCGAGTACGACCTCGCAGGTCTCGGTGCCCTTGTAGCCGAGCTTGGGCAGGTCGCGGCTGACGCTGAAGCCCTTCAGGTCGGGGTCGACGAGCAGCACCGACATGCCCTTGTGCGCGGGCTCCTCGATCGAGGTCTTGACCAGGACGGGCAGCGGGTCGGCGTGGCGGGCGTTGGTGATCCAGGTCTTGGTGCCGGTGACGACGTAGTGGTCGCCGTCGCGTACCGCGCGGGTCTGGATGCCCTGCAGGTCGGTGCCGGCGCCGGGCTCGGTCAGCGCGATGGCGGTGCGCCGTGCGCCGGTGGCGAGGTCGGGCAGGTGGCGGCGCTTCTGCTCGTCGGTGCCGTGGCGGGCGATCATCCAGCAGGCCAGCGAGTGGGAGCCGATGGTGCCGGCCACGCCCATCCACCCGCGCGCGATCTCCTCGAAGACGAGTGCGAACGTGACCATGTCGGCCCCGAGACCGCCGTACTCCTCGGGCACCGACAGTCCGAACAGCCCCATCTGCTTCATCTTGTCGATGATCTCGGCCGGGTAGCGCCCGGAGTGCTCCCACTCGATCGCGACCGGCATGATCTCCTTGTCCACGAACGCGCGCAGGGTCTCGCGGAACGCCTTCTGCTCGTCGGTCAGCTCGAAGTCCATGCGGGTCGCCTCCTCAGAGCGGGCCGGTCTTGGCCTGGGGGAAGTAGCCCTTGTCGTGCGGGGCGTCGCGCTTGTACACCATGACCGTGCGGGTCCACGACATGACCTCGTCGCCGTCCTGGTTGAGCCCGCGCGTGTAGGCGGTGACGATCCCCGCGTACGGGCGCGACTTCGACTCCCGCTTGGCGGTCACCTTCGACTCGGCGTAGAGGGTGTCGCCGACGAACACCGGGTGGGTGAGCTTGATGTCGGTCCAGCCCAGGTTCATGATCGCGGTCTGGCTGATGTCGATGACGGACAGGCCGAGCACGATCGCCACGGTCAGCCCCGAGTTCACGATGATCTTCCCGGTGGGGGCCTTGGCGGCGAAGTGGGCGTTGAAGTGGTTCTGGTTCGTGTTCATCGTCAGGAGCGTGAACCAGGTGTTGTCCGCCTCGCTGATCGTGCGGCCCATGGGGTGCTGGTAGACGTCCCCGACGGTGAAGTCCTCGTAGTAGCGGCCGATGGCGGGCTGGTGGACGGTCAAGGGCGGCTCCTCGGCAGCTGTGCACACCGTCGGAACGCCCACGTTAGTGACCAGATCAATGTTCGGTCAATGATCCGCGCCGGGCCGCGCGCATCCCGAGCCATGGTCCGCATCGGGCCGCGCGACGTCCCGAGCCATGGTCCGTATCAGGCCGCGCGCGCCCCGAGTCATGGTCCGCGTTTGGCCGCGGGCGTCTCGCGCTGGGCCGCGGGGCCGCCGGTCAGGCGCGGGCGGCCGGCTTTTGCGGGTCGGCGCGAGCGGCCAGCTTCGACACCACGTCCACGATGCGCGACACGCGCTCGACCTCGGCGCGGTGGAAGTGGGGGCCGTCGGACCGCGCCACCACCAGGTGCATCCCGGCGGCGGCGACCGGCAGCAGGAGCAGGCGCAGCTTCTCGGCGTCCATGGTGACCGGCCGCGGCGGCGGCTCCGGCAGCTCGAACGAGGCGGGCGCGGCCAGCGAGGCGTGCCGTACGACGCCGTCGGCCACCGCCAGCGACCACTCGGCCCCGCACAGCCCGGGCAGCGCGTCCACGAGCGTGGCGAAACCCCTGGCGGGCTCGCTGGCGACGTGCATGAGCAGGTCGTAGTCAGGGGCCGAGCCGGGCACCTCCTTGGTCGGCCACACCCCCTCGACCCGTACGCCGGGCAGGGCGGAGAGCCGCTCGCGCGCCTCGGAGGCGGTCACCGGCGCCGGCCAGGAGACGGTGAAGTCGTCCACCGCCCGCCCGGCCTCGCGTTCGAGCACGGTGACCTGCAGGATGTCGGCACCCAGGGTGCCCAGCGCCTTGGCCACCTGGCCGAGACCGCCGGGCCTGTCGGGCAGCGACACCCTCAGACGCAGCAGCATGTCCGCCCCCTTTCCGCAGAGGCTCTCACATTGCCGTGGAAAGGTTTCGAGCATGTTCCACGGATATGTCGTACATGCTGCGGTTATTTCCAACATTGCTGTGTTAAGTCCGGATTGTCGATAAAGGGAGCGTCCGCCAAGACGCATCACCCGACAAAGCACAGCTCACCGCGACACAAGCCCGCCACACGCAGCACGCCACGCACGAGCCCGCCACCCGCACCACACAGGCTCGCCACCCGCACCACACAGGTTCGCCATGCGCCGCACGCAGGCTGACCACGCGCAGCCCTCCGCTCGCCACACGGCAACCCACCGCCACAGACCACCAGGCACAGCCCGCCGACGCATTCCCGTCGCTCGCCGGCACCTAATCCCGCCGCCACAGCCCGCCAGGCGCAGCGTGCCGGTCGCCGCACCTAAGCCAGCCAAGCAGGCCTGCCGCGCGTACCTCGCACTGGCAGCCCGCCGCGCCCAAGCGCACCGCGCTTTGCACGGCGAGCTTTGTGCGGCGCGCCCTGGACAGTGGGCTTATGCACGGCGAGCCTGTACTTGGCGGGGGTTGCACACGGCGATCGCGCACGTCGCGGGGGTCGCACACGGCGATCCCGTACGGTGCAGGGGGTGCGCACGGCGATCCCGCGCGTCGCGGACGTAGCACACGGCGATCCCGCGTACGGCGCCCCTGTACAGGGCGGGGGTCGTGTGCGGCGCCCTGGGCGGGGGCGGGGGTTGTGTACGGCGCACCTGGGTGGGGCAGAGGGTGCGTGCGGCGGGCCTGGACGGCCGGCTTGCACGGGTGACGCCGCACAAGGCGACGCTTACACGGACTGCGCTGCACAAGGCGGCGCTGCACACGGGGGCGCTGCACACGGGGGCGCTGGCACGGCGGACCTGGCACGGCGGCGCCGCGCACAGACGCTCCGCGCAAAGACGCGCCGCGCACAGAGGCGCCGCGCACAGAGGCGCCGCCGGAGCGGGTCGGCGTCAGGCGAAGACATCCTGCTGATAGCGACCCTGGGCCTCCAGCTCCGCCAGCCAGGCAGTGCCGTCCTCGCCGGTCTTGTCCCGGTGGATGTCGAGCAGGGCCTGCCGGACCGCCGGGGCCATGCGCAGGCCGTCGCCGCAGACGTACACGTGGGCTCCCTGCTCCAGCAGCTCCCACACCTCGTCGGCGTGCGCCGCCACGGCGTCCTGGACGAACCGGTACGGATGCCCGGCGACCGCCGAGTACGCCCGGTGCACGTTCACCTCGTCGGCCCGCTCCCAGGCGGCCAGCTCGTCACCGTACAGCAGGTCGTGCTCGGGGTGCCGGCAGCCGGTGAAGACCTCGGCGCGCCCGCGGGCCCCGGTGAGCGCCCGCTCCTCCAGGAAGCCGCGCAGCGGCGCGAACCCGGTGCCGGGGCCGACGAGGATGACCGGCGTGGCGGGGTCGGCGGGCAGGCGGAAGGGCGGCGCGGGCACACGTACGTAGCCGTAGAAGACGTCGCCCTCCTTCAGCCCGGCCAGGTACGCCGAGCACATGCCCTGGTAGGTGCCGTTGCCGGACCAGGCGGGGCCCTCGACGAGGCCGACGGTGAGCCGGACGAGATCAGGGTCGGCGAGCGGTGAGGAGGAGACGGAGTAGTAGCGCGGCTTGATGGGCCCGGCCATCTCCAGGAACACCGGCAGCGGCAGCTCGATGGCGGGGAAGCGGTCGAGCAGCGCGAGCGGCGAGATGCGCTTGGCGAGGATCTCGTCGGCGTAGGAGGAGGTGAGCTCGGCGAGCTGCCGCTTGGTCCACGGGCACTCGGTGTGCGCGGCGAGCGCCTCCAGGTCGGACCTGGTGGCGACCTCCTGCAGCTCGGCGAACTCGGTCAGCAGCAGCCCGGCGGTGACCGGCGTGCCGACGGGCAGGTGGGTGGCGCCGTCGGCGTGCAGCCGGACGACCTGCTCGCGCGGCACCCGCAGGCAGCGCAGCGCCCACTCGACCAGCTCGGGGTCGTTCTTGGCGAAGACCGCGATGTGGTCGCCCGCCGTGTAGGTGACGCCTTCGGGCAACCTGGCCACGATGGAGCGCACACCGGGGCGCGGCGCCTCGACGGAGAAGTCCCACAGTTCTTCGGGGTCGCCGGTCAGCTCCTCGTTGGCGACCACCGTGAACGGCACGGCGCGTTCCGACACCACCGACGGCCTGACCTCGGTCTCGGGGAGCACCTCCATCCGGTAGCGAGGCCCTGCGCCGCCCGCGTCGGCGGCGTACTCCTCGGCGAGGGCCGCCCACAGGCGGGCGGTCCAGGCGGTGACGTCGCCGTCGAAGTCGCCGTCGGTGTCGGCCTCGCCCCGCTCGACGATCGGCACGGCCCCGGCGGCGGTGAGCTTGTCGTACGCGCGCCGCGGGAAGTCCTGGTACGTCGGCCACTGCGTGTTGCCGCAGCCCAGCACGGCCAGGCGCACCCCCGACAGGTCGGGCAGGCTCTCCAGGGCGTCGAAGCGCTGGGCGTTGTCGGGCGCCTTGCCGTTGTAGGAGGAGGCGACCACGATCAGCAGGCCTTCGCTCGGCGGGGTGAGTTCGTCGAGCGTGGTGAGGGTGACCGCGAAGCCGGCCCGCCCGGCCCGCTCGGCCAGCCGCTCGGCGATGTCGGCGCTGGTGCCGAGGTTGGAGCCGTAGGCGACGGTGAGCGGCACCCCGGTCACCGTGACGTCCTGCCGCTCGCTCTCCTGCGCGGTCGGCTCGGCGGGCACGGCGCGCTCATGCGGCCGTCGTTCGCGGACCCGCAGCGTGAAGCCGTCGGGCTTGAAGGTGAGCGTCTGCTTGAGCTTCATCCGGTACGCGGAGGGGTCGGACAGCGCGAAGCGGCGCAGGATCATCGCGAGCGCGAGCCGGGCCTCGGTGAGCGCGAACTGGCGGCCGATGCAGGCGCGCTCGCCGTTGCCGAACGGCTTGTACGCGGCGGGGTGGTGGTGCTTTCTGTTCTCCGGCAGCCAGCGGTCGATGTCGAACTCGTCGGGCCGCTCCCACGCCTTGGGGTGGCGGTGCAGCAGCGGCAGCAGCACGCCGACGCCCTGGCCCTCGGGGATGAGGTAGTCGCCGATCATGGTCTCGCGGATGGCGCTGACGTTGAAGAGCGGGATGGGCGACCAGAACCGCAGCGTCTCCTCCAGGACGCGGGGGATGACGTCCAGCTTCATGATCGTCTCGTACGTGGGCGGCTCGTCGCCGGGCAGCAGCCGGTCCACCTCGTCGTAGGCGCGGGCCAGGGTGTGCGGCTCGCGCAGCAGGTTGTACAGGGCGAACGAGAGCAGCCCGCTGGTGGTCTCGTGGCCGGCGATGAGGAAGGTGAGCACCTGGTTGCGGATGTTCTCGTCCGACAGCCGGGCGCCGGTCTGCGGGTCGGCGGCCTCCATCATGAGCCCGAGCAGGTCCTTGGCGGACTCGCCGCCGCCCTCCGCCCTGCGCTGCTTGATCACGTCGTCCACCAGCGACTGCATGGTGGCGATGTCGCGCCGGTAGGAGCGCTCGTGCGACTTCTTGAGCCTGGTCACGATCGGGAGCTGCTGGTTGCGCAGCATCGCCTCGGTCAGCGCGCCGCCCATCGCGGTCAGGAACGGGTGCAGCTCGGGCGAGTCGAAGGAGCGGAAGCGGTAGCCGAAGCCGGTGAGCGAGATCGTGTCGAGGGTGAGCCTGGTCGTGTCGTCGGTGACCCGCAGGTCCTGCCCCTGGCGGGCGGCCCACGAGGCGACGAGCTGCTCGGCGATCTCCAGCATCTGCGGGTAGTACGCCTTCATCGAGCGCTGGCTGAAGGCGGGCATGAGGATGCGGTGGGCGTGGCCCCAGACCGGCTCGTCGGAGTCGGCGGTGAACAGCCCGTCGCCGCCGAAGTCGCGCACGATCGTCAGCGGCGGCCTGATGCGCTTGACGAAGCGGCTCTCGTCGCACACCTCGGCCACGAGGTCGGGGTCGTAGACCATCACGATCCGGCGGCCGGCGACCTCGAACTGGACGATGCCCTCGTCGTACTGCGAGGCCACCTTCATGAAGTGCTCGACCGGGGCGTGCGAGGGGATCTGCAAGGTGTTGCCGACGATCGGCAGGCCCTTAGGGGCGGGAATCCGCGCCATGGGTTTGCTCCCTTCCATTAGCCATACACCGTATGGCTGACGCTACCATACGGCGTATGGCTGTGAGCGCGCGCAGAGGCACACCCCTGACCATCGAAGAGATCTGCACCACGGCACTGCGCCTGGTGGAAGAGGGCGGCGTGGAGGCGCTGTCCATGCGCAAGCTGGCGGCCGAGCTACGAGTCAACCCGATGTCGCTCTACCACCACGTGGAGAACAAAGAGGCGCTGATCAAGATCCTCTGCACCACCGCCGACCAGCGCATCAAGCTGCCCGCCGACGACGGCTCACCCTGGCAGGACCAGCTCAGGCGGCTCGCGATCGCCTATCACGAGCACACCCGCACCCACTCGAATCTGTGGGCCTACCTCCACCAGCACCCCGAGATCATCTCCGACCGCAAGCACGCGCTCTGGCAGGCGCTCTACCGCATCCTGCGCCTTGCCGGAGTGCCGGAGTCCGAGCTGCGGCGCACCAGCGACGTGCTGCACGCGTTCGTCACGGGCTTCGTCATGGCCGAGACGCAGGGCCACCTGCCCGACGACCCCGAGGAGATCGAGCGCGACTTCGACACCGCGATCCGGCTGATCATCCACGGCCTGGCGAATTTCTCCTCGCCGACCTCGTAGGAGTTGCGTTGGATTTTCCAACTCACTTATGGTGGGTTGGAAAATCCAACCTACGAGGAAGGGTCCGCGATGCGTGACGCCGTCATCGTGCAGGCCGTACGCACCCCCATCGGCAAGGGAAAACCCGGCGGCGCCCTGTCCGGCGTGCACCCGGTCGATCTGCTCGCCCACGCGCTGAAAGCGCTCGTCGAGCGCAGCGGCATCGACCCGTCCGAGGTGGACGACGTCATCGGCGGCTGCGTCGACCAGGTGGCCGAGCAGGCCATGAACACCACCCGCTACGCCTGGCTGGCGGCCGGCTTCCCCGACTCCGTGCCGGCCGTCACCGTGGACCGGCAGTGCGGCTCGTCGCAGCAGGCCGTGCACTTCGCCGCCCAGGGCGTCATGTCGGGCGCGTACGACCTGGTCATCGCGTGCGGCGTGGAGTCGATGAGCCGCGTGCCCATGTGGTCGAACGTGCCGCCGGGCACCGACCCGTTCGGGCCCGGCCTGGCCGCCCGCTACCCCGACGGCCTGGTGCCGCAGGGCATCAGCGCCGAGCTGATCGCCGCCAAGTGGTCGCTCAGCCACGAGCGGCTCGACGCGTTCTCCGCGCAGTCGCACGCCAAGGCCGCCGCGGCCGACTTCAGCGCCGAGATGGCGCCGCTCGCCGGGCTCGACAGGGACGAGTCGGTACGTCCGACCACTACGCCCGAGATCCTCGCCGGGCTCAAGCCGGCCTTCGCCGACCCCGGCTACGCCGAGCGGTTCCCCCAGATCGACTGGTCGGTCACCGCCGGCAACTCCAGCCCCATCAACGACGGCGCCGCGGCGGTGCTGATCACCACGTCGGAGACCGCGGCCCGCCTCGGCCTGCGGCCCCTGGCCAGGCTGCACAGCTTCGCCGTCACCGGCTCCGACCCGCTGCTCATGCTCACCGGCGTGATCCCGGCCACCGAGAAGGTGCTGCGCAAAGCCGGGCTGAGCCTCGCCGACATCGACCTCTTCGAGGTCAACGAGGCGTTCGCCAGCGTCGTGCTGGCCTGGCAGCAGGAGACCGGAGCCGACCCGGGCAAGGTGAACGTCAAGGGCGGCGCCATCGCCCTCGGTCACCCTCTGGGCGCCAGCGGCGCCCGCATCACCACCACCCTCGTCCACGCCCTGCACGAGCGTGGCGCCCGTTACGGCCTGCAGACCATGTGCGAGGCCGGCGGCCTGGCCAACGCCCTCATCCTGGAGCGAATCTCGTGAAGATCACCGACAGCGTCGCGCTCGTCACCGGCGCCAACCGCGGCCTCGGGGCCGCCTTCGCCCGCGCCCTCCTCGAGCGCGGCGCGGCGAAGGTCTACGCCGCCGCCAGAGACCCCGAGACGATCACCGACCCGGCACTCACCCCGATCGCGCTCGACGTGACCGACCCGGCCGCCGTGGCCGCAGCCGCCGAGCAGTGCGGTGACGTCACCCTGCTGATCAACAACGCGGGGATCTCGCGCGGCCCCGCGGCCGACCTGGACGGTGCCAGGGCCGAAATGGAGGTGAACTACTTCGGCACGCTGGCCATGAGCCGCGCCTTCGCGCCCGTCCTGGGCCGCAACGGCGGCGGCGCGCTGGTGAACATCCTGTCGGTGCTGTCGTGGATCACCTTCCCCCGCGTCACCACGTACGCGGCGTCGAAGGCGGCGGCCTGGTCGCTGACCAACGCGCTGCGGCTCGAACTGCTCGAACAGGGCACGCAGGTGGTGGGCGTGCACGCCGGCTACATCGACACCGACATGGTCGCCGGCCTCACCGAGCCGAAGATCTCCCCCGAGACGGCGGTCGCGGCGGCGCTGGACGGGCTGGAGTCGGGGGCGTACGAGGTGCTGGCCGACGACGTCAGCAAGCAGGCCAGGTCCGGTCTGTCCGCCGGCCTCGACGTGCTCTATCCGGCCCTCGCCGAGTAAGCCGGGCAGGAAAGCGGGGGTCGCCGCTCTGAGTGGCCCGCGGCGTCGGAGGCGGGGGGCCGTTTCAGGCCGGCGGGCGGCGCCGCGGGCACCGGTTGCAGGTCAGCCGGCGGCGTCCCAGACCGCTTCGAACGCCTCAGGGGTGATCTCGGCCAGCTCCCAGATCTCCAGCGGCTGGTCGGCGAGGAACCCCTGGTCGTCCTGGAGGCGGCGCCACCAGTAGCGGCGGGCGGCCCGGTCGGCGCCCACCTCCACCTGGCGTACGGCCCAGTGCTCGCCGTCGCCTTCGACGCTCTCGAAGAGCCAGGCCCGCCCGCCGGCGTCCCCCAGGTGCCAGTAGCGCCTGGGGGCGTCGGACTCGGCGAGCCTGCGCACCAGCTCCCGGCGCGCCGCGAGGTGCTCGGAATCCAGCATCGCGTTCAGTGCTGGTAGGCACCCGCGTCGGGCGCGGACGTGAGGAGCTTGCCGGCGGCGTCCTTGCGGATCGCCTTGCCGCCGTACCATTTGGAGCTCAGCTTCACGCCACGGCCGATCGCCGGGGAGCCGGGACGCAGCCGCAGGTCCGTGCGGGAGACGAACTGCGGATCGGCCATCACCGTCTTCGGCCCCGGCTTGAACCTGGCCGTACGCCCCTTGTAGACGCCGCCGGCTTCGTCGGCGCCCTTGCCGTCGGCGAAGCCGGCCTCGCCGCCGACGTGGATCACGTTGTTGCGCAGCTTCAGGATCGACGGCGAGCACCCGTCGTGGCAGGACCAGCCGATGGTGTCACGAGCCGGCAGGTAGACGGAGTTGTGCACCGCGATCGTGCCCTTGACCGGGCCGACGATGTGACGCGGGCCTCGGGTGATGAGGAACGAGCCGCGGCTGCGCTTGGAGGTGACCACGTTGAAGGCGAACACGTTGCCGGTCGCGGTCTTGCCCTTCTTCGCGCCGAGCTCGGTGAACGTGTCGTTGTCGCGGGCGATGTTGTGGGTGACGACGTTGCGGTCGCCGTTGAAGATCTCGACGGCGGCGCCGTCGGTGCCGTAGTCCTTGCTCTTGGCGTAGCTGCCGGTGATGGTGTTGCCGGTCACGAGGTTGTCGTCGCCGTTGAGCAGCACGCCGAACGCGCCCGAGTCGTTGTCGCCGCCCGAGTCGTTGACGCTCATCCGGTTGTTGTCGGTCAGCACGCTGTCGCGGATGGTGTTGTGCGAGCCGGACGGCGCGACCATCACACCGGCGATGTTCCGGTCGGCCTTCACCCCGGACAGCTCGATGCGGCGGCCGTCGAGCCGGAAGCCGGCCCAGCGGCAGCCGGAGGCGCGCAGCCCGCTGATGCGCCAGTAGTCGCCCTTGACGATCACGCAGTCGTCCTCGGTGCCGCCGATCTTGGCGAGCGGGCCCTTTCCGTAGGCGCGCACGACGATGGGCTTGGCGGCGGTGCCGTCGGCCTCAAGGGTGAGCGGGCCGGTGAAGGTGCTGCCGCGCTTGACGGCGATCGTGTCGCCCGGCTTGAGCTCGGCGGCGTTGACGTTCGCCAGCGTCTTCCACGCGGTGCGCTCGCTCGTGCCGTCGGCGGAGTCGTCACCGGCACGGGAGTCGACGTAATAGGTGGTGCCCGCCTTCGCGCTCGCGGTCGATGGCGCGGACCGCGTGGACTCCGTCGCGGCGGCGGCAGGAACGGCGGGCAGGAGCGAAGCAATGACGGCTACAGACACCAACCTCATACGTGGCACACCACTATCGAGATGAGAAGGTACGGAGAATCAACGGGTGCCACCGTAGCGTGATCAACGTCTCAGGCGCCACATACTCACCAAAGGTCCGTCGCCTGGTATGACGTCTGCGTCGGCCGCCTGGTACAGGCCGGTGGCGTGCTCGCCGAGCGGGATCGGCGCGCCGGGCGCCCGACGCGCGCACACCACGATCGTCTCCTCGTACGTCTCCCGCGCGAACACCAGGCAGTCGGCGTCGGCGTGCAGCCAGCGCAGGCCGCCGTGCCGCAGGGCGGGCTCGGCCCTGCGCAGGCCGAAGAGCTCGCGGTAGCCGGCCAGCGTCGCGAGGTCCTGGTCGGCCGGGCGGTTCCAGGGCATGGGGGTGCGCGAGTGCTCGCCGTTGACGCCGGTCAGGCCGAACTCGCTGCCCGCGAAGATCATCGGCGTGCCGGGCAGCGTGGCCTGCAGGCCGGCCGCGACGAGGTGGCGCTCGCGCGAGCCGGTCACGGTGCGCACGCGGGGCGAGTCGTGGGAGTCGAGCAGCTGCCAGGAGTGCACGTACGAGCGCCACGACATGTGGGCGGCGAACTGCCGGAACGTGGCCACCGTGGCGGGGCCGTCGCGCTCGGGGATGCCGCCCGGCGTGCCGAGGAAGTGCTCCAGGTCCACCTGGGGGCCGCGCAGGAAGGCCCAGACGGGGCGGGTGAAGCCGCCGTAGTTCATGGTGCCGTGCCAGCCGCCGCGGTCGAGGTCGGCCGATGCGTCGTGGTTGTGCTCGGCGATGAGCGCGGCGTCGGGGCCGACCTCGGCGCGCAGCATGGCGGCGACCTCGTGCGCGTAGTCGTCGGCGGCCAGGCGGCCGGTCATGTTGGCGACGTCCACCCGCCAGCCGTCGAGCGGGCCGAGCCAGCGCTTCAGCACCGCGGTCATGCGCTCGCGCACCAGCTCGCTGCCCCAGTTGAACTTGGGCAGCGACTTGAAGCCCCACCAGGACTCGTAGTCGCCGGTCGCGGAGTCGAAGTAGAACATCTCCCGCTCGGGGGCGTGCACGTCGGAGACGGCGGTGGTGAACCACTCGTGGGCGTCGCCGCAGTGGTTGGTGGTGATGTCGCCGATGAGCCGCATGCCGCGCGCGTGCAGCGCGTCCGACAGCCGGTGCAGCGCGGCGTCGCCGCCGAGCAGCGGGTCGACGTGCTCGAAGGTCGAGGCGTCGTAGCGGTGGTTGGAGCGGGCGGGGAAGAACGGCGTGAGGTAGACGGTGTCGGCGCCGAGTGCGCTCACGTGGTCGAGCCTGCGGGTGATGCCGTCGAGGTCGCCGCCGTAGAACTGGGTGGAGGTGCCGGGGCCGCTGGGGATGACGGGGTCGCGGTCCCAGTCGCGGGGCAGCGCCCACGCCGGCGTCTCGGGCATGGGGCCCGAGCGGTCGAACCGGTCGGGGAAGATCTGGTAGACGATCGCGTCGGCCAGCCACGACGGCGGCGGCTCGTGGCAGATGAGCCGGAAGTCGGTGGCGTCGGTGACGTCGTGCGCGGCCAGGCCCGCCGCGGTCAGCCACCGCTGCCCGGCGCGGGTGCGCAGCAGGAAGCGGTAGCGGGTGACGGGGTTGACCGCGGTGATCTCGGCCCGCCACCACACGTCGGTCCTGCCGTAGCCGCCCGCGCCCTGGCGTGTCTCGTCGACGCGGGCTTCGGCGTAGCGGGGCTCGCCGTCGTGCACGGCGCGCACGTGCACGCCGGTCACCCCGGCGGCCAGCGGGGCGCGCAGCCAGAGCGTGACCCGCGCGCCCAGCTCGGGCCGCTGGTCGGAGACGTACAGGGCGGAGCCGTCGTGATGAGGTTCCCCGAGGTAACGCACTGTGCCCTTTCACCCCTTGACGGCTCCGGCGGTCAGGCCGGAGACGATGTACTTCTGCAGCCACAGGAACACGCCGACCGTGGGCACGGCGGTGATCAGGGTGGCCGCGGCGAACATGCCGAAGTTCGTGTTGCGGTGATCCCCCGCGATCATGCCGTACATGCCGACCGCGAGCGTCTTGCTGTCGGGGTCGCGCAGGAACACGTTCGCCATCAGGAACTCGCTCATCGTGCTGATGAACGCCAGCAGCGCGGTGACCGCGAGGATCGGCGTGACCAGCGGCAGGATGATGCGCCAGAAGATCTGGGCGTGGGTGGCGCCGTCCACGGTGGCGGCCTCGTCCAGCTCCTTGGGCACGGTGTCGAGGAAGCCCTTCATCAGCCAGGTGTTCACGCCGAGCGCGCCGCCGAGGTAGAGCAGCAGCAGGCCCCACACGGTGTCGAAGCCGAGCGCGGGGTACAGCTCGGTCACCCTGGTGAAGATCATGAAGATCGTCACGATGGCCAGGAACTGCGGGAACATCTGGATGAGCAGCAGCGCGAGCAGCCCGACCCGGCGGCCGGTGAAGCGCATGCGGCTGAAGGCGTACGCGGCCATCAGCGACAGCACCATGCTGGCGAACGACGACACCAGCGCGATGAACACCGAGTTGAAGAACCAGCGGCCGAAGGGATAGGTCTCGGAGGTCAGCAGGTCGCCGAAGTTCTCCAGGCTGGCCCCGGTGGGGAGCAGCTCGGTCGAGGCCAGCGTGCCCAGCGGGTTGAGCGCCGCGGAGATCACGAAGAGGATCGGGAAGACCGCGAACGCGCACACGGCCAGCACGAAGACGTGCCGCAGGGCGAGCTTCACGCGTAGACCTCCTCCTGCTTGCGGGTACGCCGGAAGGCCACCGCCGAGATGATCGCCACGATGGCGAAGATGAACACCGAGATCGCCGCCGCGAAGCCGAACTGCGCGCCGGCCGGCCCGAACGCGAGCCTGAAGGTGTAGGTGATGAGCAGGTCGGTGCCGCCGACCATCGGGTTCTCCGCGGGGAACGGCCCGCCGTCGGTGGTCAGGGCGATGGCGTTGTAGTTGTTGAAGTTGAAGGCGAACGACGAGATCAGCAGCGGCGTGAGCGCGACGAGCAGCAGCGGCAGCGTGACCCGGCGGAACGCCTTCCACGGGGTGGCGCCGTCGATGGCCGCGGCCTCGGTCAGCTCGCGCGGGATGGCCTGCAGCGCACCCGTGGTGACGAGGAACATGTACGGGAAGCCGAGCCACAGGTTGACCAGCACGACGCCGAGCCTGGCGGTGGCGGTCTGGCCGAGCCAGTCGATCTCGGCCCCGAGTAGCTGGTTGATCAGGCCGAAGTCGCGGTTGAACATGTCGCGCCAGACCAGCAGCATCGCGAAGGCCGGCATCGCGTACGGCAGGATCAGCACGATCCGGTAGACGCGGGTGCCGCGCATGCGCGGATGGTGCAGGGCGAGGGCGACGGACATGCCGAGCGCGAACGTGCCGAGCACGGAGGCGAGCGCGAAGACCAGGTTCCAGCCCAGCACGCCGGCGAAGTAGCGGGAGATGGTGGGCTCGGTGAGCACCCGCAGGAAGTTGTCGAAGCCGACGTTGACCTGCCAGCCCTGGGCCAGGTGCTCGCCCTCGGCGTTGACGAAGTAGCCCTGCGACTCGTCGGCCTGCCAGGGGCCGCCTTCGCCCTGGATGCAGTCGCAGGCGGCGTCGTACACCAGGGTCGCCTTGCCCTCGACGGCGCGGCTGAGCCCGTTCGCCTTGATGAGGCCGTCGCGGGTGGGGACGGCCAGCGCGCTGATCTCCTGCCCCCGGGCGGCGGCCTCGGGTGCCTTGAGCACGGTGAGGCCGGGTGCGGCGAGCACCTTGCCGGTGAGGCCGACCTGCGCGCCGGGCAGCGGCTCCACGCCGTCCTTCGTGCCTAACGAGACCTGCTCGGTCTTCGGGTCCACGAGCAGGAACACCAGTTCCTCGCCGCGCAGGGCGGCGGTGAGCGTGTACTCGGGCGAGCCCGGCGCCTGCCGGACCGAGCCGCTCTGGATGGCCGCGATGGCGGCGGCCTTGTCGCCCCGGTGCCCGTCGCCGAAGTTCGTGAACGCCGTGGTCACCGTGTAGAGCACGGGGAACACCTGGAAGGCGATGAGGAAGACGGTGCCGGGGATGAGGTATTTGGCCGGTATGAAGCGCCGGGTCAGATAGAGGTAGGAGATGCCCGCGGTGGCGGCGCACAGCAGCGTCAGCGGCACCCACGATTCGGCGGCCACCAGCGGCGGCACGGCGTAGAGCAGGATCGCGGCGGCCACGCCGAGGACCGCGATCCTGCTCACCACGAACGCGGTGGTCCGCTCCGGGCGTGGCCGCGGTGCCGCGCGCCCGGGTTCGCGCACGTCCGTCGTCATGAGCGGCTAGTTCTTGAGCGCGCCGTCGATGGCCTTCTGCGCGGCCGCGGCGGCCTTGGCCGGGTCGCCGCCCTTGACCACGGACGTCTCGGCGATGCCGAACGGCTCCCAGATGGCGGCCATCGCGGGGATGGCGGGCATCGGCAGGCCGTCCTTGCCGGCCTCCATGAACTTGGCGGCGTCGGGGTCGCTCGCCTGGACCTCCTCAAGGGCGGCGGACAGTGCCGGGGGCCGCGGGTCGGCGTCGTAGAGCGCCTTGGCGACGTCCTTGTTGGTCACGTAGTTGGCGACGAACTCCTGGGCGAGAGCCTTGTTCTTGCCCTTGGAGGCGACGAAGAACGCCTGCACGCCGACGAACGGGGTGGCCGGCTGCCCGTCCTTGAACGGCGGGACGGCGGTGATGTCGTAGGAGACGCCGGCCTTCTTGATCTCGCCGATCGCCCACGGGCCCGAGATGAGGAAGGCGCACTTGCCGCCGGCGAAGGTCGGGATGTAGTTCTCGTTGGTCAGCGACGTGCGCAGCGCGCCCTCGCCCTTCTCGCCCAGCTCGGCGAGCTTCTCGAACGCCTTGACCGAGCCCTCGGAGCCGAGCAGCACCTGCTTGGGGTCGGGGTCGCCGCTGGAGGTGGTGCCGAACAGCGCGCCGCCGCCGGAGGCGAAGATCGGGTAGACGTGGAAGGCGTCGCCCTTCTGGCCGACCGGCAGGCAGAGCACCTCCTTGACCTTGCCGTCCTTCTTGAGCTCCTTGCCCTTGGCGATCATGTCCTCGATGGTCGCGGGGGCGTCGGGTGCGAGCTGGGTGTTGCGGATCAGGGCGATGTTCTCCACCGCGTACGGGGCTCCGTAGATCTGCCCGTTGAAGGTCATCGCCTGGATCGCCTTCGGGGAGAAGGCCGCCTTCTGCTCCTCGGTGAGGGTGACCGGGTCGATGGCGCCGTTCTGCACCAGGTTCCCGATCCAGTCGTGCGCGCCGATCATGATGTCGGGGCCGCTGCCCTGCTGTGAGGCGGTCAGGAAGGTCGTCTGGTTGTCCTTGCTGATCTCCTTGACCTCGACGGTCACACCGTTCTCGGTGCCGAACTGGTCGGCGAACGGCTTGAGCGCCTTGACCCTGTTGGGGTCGGCCCAGATCACGAGGGTGCCGCCCGCGGTCGCGGGGGCCGATGACGCGGCGGATGACGCCGTGCCTTCCGCCGGGGTCTGTGACGACGATCCGCCGCACGCGGTCGCCGCGAACGCCAGAGTCGCGAGAGCTGCCACACCCAGAGCCCGGATGCGCATGGGGGGACCTCCTGAGGTCACGGAGGAACGGCGGCTCGCGCCGCCGCCGAGGTTGGCTCGACGTTTCCGGGACGTTAGCGGCTCTTTGCAAAAAGTGGAAGAACTTGCGCAAGAGCGTTACCCGATCATCACCCTCACGAATGGTCCTGACCTGGTGGACACCCGATCATGACGGCGGGACAGAGATCTGCAACTTTCGGAAACTTGCACTTGACCTTCGTGCGGTGAATCGGACATCCTTCACCAGAACCACACCGGACATCCGGACCCTCCCGGGAAGGACGCACATGCTCGGCAACGACGACTGGTGGCGGGACGCCGTCGTGTACCAGGTCTACCCCCGCAGCTTCGCCGACGCCAACGGCGATGGCATGGGGGATCTCGAGGGCGTGCGCCAGCGCCTCGATTACCTGTCCGAGCTGGGCGTGGACGCCATCTGGCTGAGCCCGTTCTACACCTCGCCGATGGCCGACGGCGGCTACGACGTGGCCGACTACCGGAACGTGGACCCGATGTTCGGCACGCTCGCCGACTTCGACGCGCTGGTCGCCGACGCGCACGCCAAGGGCATCAGGGTCATCGTGGACCTGGTGCCGAACCACTCCTCCGACCGGCACCCCTGGTTCCAGCAGGCGCTGCGCGGCGAGCGGCGCGACCGCTACATCTTCCGCGACCGGCCGAACGACTGGGAGTCCATCTTCGGCGGCTCCGCCTGGACCCAGGTCGAGGACGGGCAGTGGTACCTCCACCTGTTCGCCCCCGAGCAGCCCGACCTCAACTGGGAGAACCCCGAGGTGCGGGCCGAGTTCCGCGACATCCTGCGCTTCTGGCTGGACCGGGGCGTGGACGGCTTCCGCATCGACGTGGCGCACGGCATGATCAAGGCCGAGGGCCTGCCCGACGTGGGGCAGAAGGACGGCCCGCAGGCCGAGATGCTCGGCGACGAGCAGGTGCCGTACTTCGACCAGGACGGCGTGCACGACATCTACCGCGAGTGGCGGCCGATCCTCGACTCCTACCCCGGCGGGCGCATGGCGGTGGCCGAGGCGTGGGTGTCCTCGCCCGAGCGGCTGGCCCGGTACGTCGGGCCCGACGAGCTGCACCAGGCGTTCAACTTCGAGTTCATGATGGCCGACTTCCACGCCAAGTCGTTCCGTTCGGTCATCGAGAAGTCGCTGAAGGAGGCCGAGCTGGTCGGCGCGCCCACCACGTGGGTGCTGTCCAACCACGACAAGCCGCGCCACGTCACCCGCCACGGCTCCCTGGCCCGCGCCCGCGCGGCCACCCTGCTCATGCTGGCGCTGCCCGGCTCCGCCTACCTCTACAACGGCGAGGAGCTGGGCCTGCCCGAGGTGCTCGACATCCCCGACGAGCTGCGCCAGGACCCGGCGTTCCTGCGGCGCGGCGAGAGCCGCGACGGCTGCCGGGTGCCACTGCCGTGGACGTCGTCGGAGGGGCTCGGCTGGCGCGACCCGTGGCTGCCGATCCCGCCGGAGTGGGCGGCGCTGTCGGCCGAGGCGCAGGAGGACGACCCGGATTCGACGCTGAACCTCTACCGCGCCGCGCTGCGGCTGCGCAAGCGGCACCCGGCGCTCGGCGGCGGCACGCTGACGTGGCTCGACTCCCCCTCTGAGGACGTGCTGGTGATCGAGCGCGATCCCGGCCTGGTCGTGGTGCTCAACACCGGAGACGAGCCGGTACGCCTCGACCTGGGCGGCGAGGTGCTGCTGTCCAGCGGCCCGCTGGCGGACGACGGCGCGGTCCCCCCGGACACCACCGTGTGGCTGCAGCGCTGACCGAACCGCTGCACTTGCCGAATCTTTTCCCTTACCCGGCACATAGCGGACAAATCGCTGCATTTACCCTCGGTAGCCTCAGGGGATGGCACCCTGGTGGGCCAGATCCCTGCGGGGACGCTTCACTCTCATCGCGACGGCCATAGCCGCCCTCGTGCTCATCCCCGTTGCCATCGCCGGGATCGCCGTCACCAAGACGCTGGTCGCCGAGGGAGTCTTCAACGACACGCAGGACACCGCCGAGCGGATCGCGTTCGAGCTGCGCGGCGGCGTCCTGCCTCTGGGCGCCGCCATCCCGGTGCCCAACCCGACCGTCGACCTCGTCCAGGTGGTGAGCGCCGAAGGGCTGCTGCTGGGCGCCAGCGACGGCGCGAGGACCCTGCCGCCGCTCAGCGACATCCGGCCCACGCCCGCCGACCGCGTCATCAACACCACGAACTGCCTGCCCACCGAATGCATCCACGTCTCGGCGGTGCGGGTGTCGGTCTCCCCCGACTCCCCCATCGTCTACGCCGGCCGCAGCTCGCCCGACGTGCTGCAGACACGCACCCTGGAGATCGTCGTGGCGATAGAGGTCACCATGCTCATCGCCCTGGCCGCCTGGTCCACGTGGCTGGTCACCGGCCGGGCGCTGCGGCCCGTCGCCACCATGCGCGCCGAGCTCGACCGCGTGCACGCCGGCGACCTGAGCCGCCGCGTCACCCAGCCGCCCGGCGAGGACGAGGTGGCCCAGCTCGCCCGCTCCATCAACGGCACGCTGGCCCGGCTCGAACGCTCCGCCGAGCAGCAGCGCCAGTTCGCCTCCGACGCCTCGCACGAGCTGCGCACCCCCATCGCCGGGCTGCGCGCCCAGCTGGAGAGCGCCCAGCTCTACCCGGAGGACACCGACCTGGAGGCCCTGGTGGAGAGCGCGCTGCGCGACACCGACCGGCTGGAGGCCATCATCTCCGACCTGCTGCTGCTCGCCAGGATCGGCTCGCGGGTGGACATCGTCAGGGAGCGCCTCGACCTGTCCTGCCTGGTACGCCAGGAGCTGGCCACCCGCGGCGACAAGATCCCCGTCGAAGTGGACCTGGCGGACGGCGCGTACGTCGAGGGCGTCCGGCTGCAGCTCTCCAGGTTGCTGACGAACCTGCTGGACAACGCCCAGCGGCACGCCGAGACCATGGTCCTCGTCACCGTGCGCGAGGAGCGCGGCAGAGTGCCGCGCCGGGACAACGGCGCCGAGAGCCACGCCATGGTGGTACTGGCCGTGGAGAACGACGGCGTCGAGATCGCCCCGCACGACCGCGAGCGCGTCTTCGAGCGGTTCACCCGCCTCGACGCGGCCCGCAGCCGCGACGCGGGCGGCACCGGGCTGGGCCTCGCCATCGCGCGCGACGTGGCGATCGCCCACGGCGGCACCATCCGCGTCGAGGACCGTCCGGGAGGCGCCCGCTTCGTGCTGCGCCTCCCGATAGTATGACCGCCCGCACGGCGAAAGCGCCGCGCCTCCCGGCCGGGCGAGCGGCGGGAGGCGCAGGCGCCGTGTCAGGCGGACGAGCGGCGGAAGACGCGGGCGCGATGTCAGGCGGGCGACAGCTCCTTGGCGGGTTCGCGGGGATCCTCGTCACCGCTGTCATCGCCGTCGTCGAGCAGGGTGGCCTCGTCGAACGGCGCCTGCCCGGCGAGCACGCGTCCCGCGCGCTCCCTGTCGAACTCGCCGGTCCAGGTGCCGATGAGCACGGCGGCCACGGCGTTGCCCGCGAAGTTCGTCAGCGCCCTGGCCTCGGACATGAACCGGTCGATGCCGACGATGAGGCCCACGCCGTCCACCAGCTCGGGCCGGTGCGCCTGCAGGCCGCCGGCCAGCGTGGCCAGGCCGGCGCCGGTGACGCCCGCCGCGCCCTTGGAGGCGATCATCATGAACAGCAGCAGCGTGACCTGCTCGCCGAAGCCCAGCGGCGACCCGGTGGCCGTGGCGATGAACAGCGTGGCCATGGTGAGGTAGATGGCGGTGCCGTCGAGGTTGAAGGAGTAGCCGGTCGGCACGGTGATGCCGGCCACCGTCCTGCTCACCCCGAGGTGCTCCATCTTGGCGATGAGCCGCGGCAGGGCCGTCTCCGACGACGAGGTGGACAGGATCAGCAGGAACTCCCTGCCCAGGTAGCGCAGCAGCGACCACAGGTTGATCCTGGCGACCAGCCACAGGATCGCGCCGAGCACGACGCCGACGAACAGCACGCAGGTGACGTAGAAGGCGATCATGATGATGGCCAGGCTCTTGAGCGCCTCGATGCCGGTGTCGCCGACGACGGCCGCGATCGCGCCGAACGCGCCCACCGGCGCCGCCCACATGATCATGGCGAGGATGCGGAAGACCAGCCGCTGGAAGTGCTCGATGCCGCGCAGGATCGGCTCGCCCTTGCGGCCCATGGCCTGCAGCGCGAACCCGGTCAGCAGCGCGACGAGCAGCGCCTGCAGCACCGAGCCCTCGGTGAGCGCCGAGACCAGCGTCTTCGGGATGATGCCGAGCAGGAAGTCCACCATGCTCGCCTCGGCGCCCTTGGCCGCCTCCGCCTCGGCCCGCTCCCTGGCCGCGTCGGTGAGCTGCAGGCCGGAGCCGGGGTCGATGACGTTGCCGACCACCAGGCCGATGATCAGCGCCACCGTGGACATGGCGATGAAGTAGCCGAGCGCGAGCCCGCCGACCTTGCCGACCTTGGCCGCCTGGCGTACCGAGCCGATGCCGAGCACGATCGTGCAGAAGATGACCGGCCCGATCACCATCTGGATCAGCGAGACGAAGCCCGTGCCGATGGGTTTCAGCTGGACGGCGAGGTCGGGCGCGACGAAGCCGACGACGATGCCGAGCAGGACCGCCACGACGACGGCCAGATAGAGATAACGGGTGCGATCGCGCATAGGGGGGTGCTCCGGCGGTTTGGGAGCGGGTTTCTCTCCGTGCGACTATGCGCCTCACGAGTGATGCAGGTCACCATTGCGTAAGTTTCGTTCACGGGGAGGGTGGAGCATGCGGCGCTGGAGCCTGGCCGGCCAGATGCTGGTGCTGCAGCTGCTCGTGGTGACCGTCACGGCGGCGGGCGGCGCGACGCTCGCGCTGGTGCAGGCGCACCGGCTGCTCACCGAGGAGGCGGGCGGCACGGCGCGGGCGGTGGCGGTCAGCGTGGCGGCCTCGCCCGACGTGCTGGCCGCGCTCGACGAGCCCGACCCGACGGCGCGGCTGCAGCCGTACGCCGAGCGCGTCCGCGCCGCGACGGGCGTCGACTTCATCACGATCATGCGTACCGACGGCACCCGCTACACCCACCCGAACCCGGCGGAGATCGGCCGGCGCTTCCTCGGCCACATCGAGCCCGCGCTGCGCGGCCAGACGTTCACCGAGACCTACACCGGCACGCTGGGCCCGTCGAAGCGGGCGGTGACGCCGGTCGTGGCGGACGGCCGGGTACGGGCGCTGGTCAGCGCCGGCATCACCATCGACCGCATCGACGCCAGGCTGCGCGAGCAGCTCGCCTGGGGCGGCCTCATCGTGGCGCTCGCGCTCGGGCTCGGCGCGGCGGGCACCTGGCTGGTGACCGCCCGGCTGCGCCGCCAGACGCACGGCCTGGGCCCGGTGGAGCTGGGCCGCATCCACGAGCACCACGACGCCGTCCTGCACGCGGTCAGGGAGGGGCTGCTGCTGGTCGGCAGGGACGGCATGCTGACCCTGTGCAACGACGCGGCCAGGCAGCTGCTCGGCCTGCCCGCCGACGCCGAAGGCAAGCATGTGGCCGAGCTGGGCCTGGCGGAGATGGTGGCCGACACCGAAGAGCGCATCCACCTCGCCGGTGACCGGGTGCTCGCGGTCAACAGCGCGGCCAGCAGGCTCGGCACGGTCGTCACCGTACGCGACCACACCGAGCTGCAGGCGCTGTCCGGCCAGCTCGACGCCGAGCGCGGCTTCGCCGAGTCGCTGCGCTCGGCCGCGCACGAGGCCGCCAACCGGCTGCACACTGTGATCACGCTGGTGGAGCTGGGCCGCACCGAGCAGGCGATCGCGCTGGGCACGGCGGAGCTGCGGGCGGCGCAGGAGCTGACCGACCGGGTGGTGGGCTCGGTGCGCGAGCCCGTGCTGGCGGCGCTGCTGCTGGGCAAGAGCGCAGAGGCGGCCGAGCGCGGCTCCGAGCTGGTGATCAGCGAGGACAGCGAGCTGGACGACCTGGGTCTCGACCCGCGCGACCTAATCACGATCGTCGGCAACCTCATCGACAACGCCATCGACGCGGCGAACCGGGTCGACGTGCACATCAGCGGCGACGAGCGCGGCGTGCTCATCAGGGTGGCCGACGACGGGCCGGGGCTGACCGACAGGGCCGCGTTCGAGAAGGGCTGGACGACCAAGGGCGACGGCCACGGCCTCGGCCTGGCGCTGGTGGGCCAGGCGGTGCGGCGGCTCGGCGGCACGATCGAGGTGGACGGCTCGGTCTTCACCGTACGTCTGCCCGCACCGCGCAAGGAGCCGGTGTCGTGACCGCGCAACCGGGCGGCGGGCCCATCACCGTGCTGGTGGTCGAGGACGAGGAGATCACCGCCGAGGCCAACCGCATCTACGTGGAGCGGGTGCCCGGCTTCGAGGTGGCCGGGGTGGTCAGGTCGGGCGGCGAGGCGCTGCGCTTCCTGCGCCGCAGGCCGGTGGACCTCATCCTGCTCGACCTCTACCTGCCCGACATGCACGGCCTTGAGGTGTGCCGGGCGGTGCGCGCGGCCGGGCTGCTGTGCGACGTCATCGCGGTGACCTCGGCGCGCGACCTCGCCATGGTGCGCTCCGCGGTGTCGCTGGGCATCGTGCAGTACCTGCTCAAGCCGTTCACGTTCGCGGCGCTGGCCGAGCGGCTGACCCGCTACGCCCGCTTCAAGGAGGAGGCCGGGCTCGCGGTCGGCCAGGGCGACGTGGACCGGGTGCTCGGCACCCTGCGGGGCACCGCGGCCGAGCTGCCGAAGGGCATGGCGCAGGACACCCTCGACGCGGTGGCCGCGCAGCTGCGCGAGCGGCCCGCGGGGATGAGCGCGCAGGCGGTGGCGGACGCGATCGGCATCTCCAGGGTGACCGCGCGGCGCTACCTCGAATACCTGGTGGACCTGGGCGTGGCGGCCCGCATCCCGCAGTACGGCGGGGTGGGCAGGCCAGAGTTGCTCTACCGGATCCCCACGCAGAGTTCAGGACGGTGACGCTGGCCGTTCAACACCGGCCTCTAGCTTCTGGGTGCAATCCGATGCACTGAGGAGACACCTTGCGAGTCCTGGCCGTAGTTCCCGCCCGCGGAGGTTCGGCGGGCGTACCCCTGAAGAACCTCGCCCTGGTCGGGGGCGTGCCGCTGGTCACCAGGGCCGTGCGGGCCTGCCTGCGCTCCGAGCTGATCGACCGGGTGGTGGTGAGCACCGATCACGACGGGATCGCCGAGACCGCCAGGCAGGCGGGCGCGGTCGTGGTGGAGCGGCCCGCCGAGCTGAGCGGCGACACCGCCTCCAGCGAGTCCGCGGTGCTGCACGCGCTCGACACGCTGGGCGGCGACCCCGAGGTGGTGGTGCTCGTGCAGTGCACGAGCGCGTTCATCGACCCGGCCGACCTGTCGGCGGCGGTGCGCAAGGTGCTCGACGGCGAGGCCGACTCGGTCGTGTCCGGGCTGCCCACGCACGAGTTCCTGTGGACGGCGACGGGCGCGGGGGTCAACCACGACCCGGCGTTCCGCCCGCGCCGGCAGGACCGCGAGCCGCAGTTCCGCGAGAACGGCGCCTTCTACGTGATGCGCACCTCCGGCCTGCGCGCGCACGGTCACCGCTTCTTCGGCAGGATCGCGGTGCAGCCGGTGCCGTCGCGGCACGCCATCGAGATCGACGAGCCCGAGGACCTGGAGCTGGTCAGGGCGCTCGCGCCGTTCATCGACGAGCCCGAGCCGATCGACGTGGACTGCGTCATCACCGACTTCGACGGCGTGCACACCGACGACCGCGCCTACGTCGACTCCGATGGCCGCGAGATGGTGCTGGTCAGCCGCTCCGACGGGATGGGCGTCTCGCTGCTGACGCGGTCGGGTGTGAAGGTGCTGGTCATGTCCACCGAACAGAACCCGGTGGTGACCGCCCGCGCCCGCAAGCTGGGCGTGCCGGTGCTGCAGGGCCTGGCCGACAAGCGCACGGTGCTGCGCGACTGGCTGAGGATCGAGAACCTCGACCCCGCGCGGGTGGCGTACGTCGGCAACGACGTCAACGACCTGGGCCCGATGGCGGAGGTCGGCTGGCCGGTCGCGACGCCCGACGCGCACCCGAGGGTGCGTGCCGCCGCCCGCGTGGTGCTGACCAGGCCGGGCGGGTCGGGCGCGGTGCGCGAGTTGTGCGACCGGGTGCTGGCGGCCCGCCCGGAGCAGCCCGTCGCCGCCCGGCCCGCCGCCGCCACGCAGCCGGTCGTCGCGCCGGCCGTCTCGCCGGTCGTCGCTGGAGCGAGCGTGCGTCCGCGCCCCGAGCCGGTCGCGATCGGTGACGTGCTGGTGGGCGACGGGCAGCCGGTGTACGTGATCGGCGAGATCGGCATCAACCACAACGGCGACCTCGACATCGCCAGGCGGCTCATCGACGTGGCCGCCGACGCGGGCTGCCAGGCGGTCAAGTTTCAGAAACGCACCCCGTCGATCTGCGTGCCCGAGGAGCAGAAGGGGCAGATCCGGCAGACGCCGTGGGGCGAGATGACGTACCTGGAGTACAAGGAGCGCACCGAGTTCGGCCGCGACGAGTACACGCAGATCGCCGAGTACTGCGACGAGCGGGGCCTGCACTGGTTCGCCTCGCCGTGGGACGTGCCGTCGGTGGAGTTCCTCGAGGAGATGAACGTCCTGGTGCACAAGGTGGCATCGGCCGGCGTCGCCGACCACGAGCTGCTGCGTGCGCTGGCGGCGACCGGCAAGCCGATCATCCTGTCGACCGGCATGTCCACGCTGGAGGAGATCGACGCGGCCGTGGAGATCCTCGGCACCGAGAAGCTGATCATGATGCACGCGACCTCCACGTACCCGCTGCCGCCTGAGGAGGCGAACCTGCGCACGATCACCACGCTCAAGGAGCGTTACGGCGTGCCGGTCGGCTACTCGGGCCACGAGCGCGGCCTGCAGATCTCGCTGGCCGCGGTCACGCTGGGCGCGGTCTGCGTGGAGCGGCACATCACGCTCGACCGGACGATGTGGGGCTCCGACCACGCGGCCTCGCTGGAGCCGGCCGGGCTCGAGCACCTGGTACGCGACATCCGCATCATCGAGCAGGCCCTGGGCGACGGCGTCAAGCGCGTCTTCCCCGGCGAGGAGGCGCCCAAGGCCCGCCTGCGCCGGGTGACCGTCTGAGCCCGCTCCCCCACCCCCTGGAGACCAGCCGCTTTGACCACGCTTTCGGTCGTCGTGCCGGTGCGGGACGGCGAGCGCCACATCGCCGACGCGCTGGCCTCCCTGTGCCGCAACGCGGCCCCCGGCTTCGAGTTCATCGTCGTGGACGACGGGTCCGCCGACGCCACGGCGGACATCATCGGCGGTTTCGCCGGTGACCTGCCGGGGCTGACCGTGCTGCGCCATCCCACGCCGGTGGGTCTTGCGGACGCGCGCAACGCGGGCCTGGCGGCGGCGTCCGGCCGGTACGTCACGTTCATGGACGGCGACGACTGGCTCGCCCCCGGCCACCTGGCACGGCTCGTCGCGGCGATCGACGGGCTCGGCTGCGACTTCGTGCGCACCGACCATGTGCAGGCGGAGGGCCGCAAGCGGGTCGTGCACCGCGCCCCGCTGGCGCGACGGGGCGTGGTGCTCGACCCCCGCGAGGCGATCCTGCCCGCCGGGGTGCGCACGATGGTGGACTACCCGTACGCCTGGGCGGGCGTCTACCGGCGCTCGCTCGGCGATCTGCTGCACTTCCCCGGCTCGCTGCACACCGCCGAGGACCGGCCGTGGATCTGGCGGCTGCACCGCGAGGCCGCCTCGTTCGCGGTGGTGTCGCTGGCCGGCGTGTTCTACCGGCGCATGGTGCCGGGCTCGCTCACCCAGGCGGGCGACGAGCGCCAGCTGCACTTCTTCGACGCCTTCGAGCTGGTGCTGAAGGACCTGGAGCCGGAGTTCCTGCCCAAGGCGGTGCGCAACTTCTGCGCGCTGCTCGCCCACCACCTGACCATCGGCGACCGGTTCACGCCGGAGCTGCGCGCCCGTTTCGCGGAGCGCGGCAGGGACATGCTGGCCACGCTGCCGCGGGAGATGGTGGCCGAGTCGCTGGCGGGCATGACCGCCGAGCGCGAGGCCGCCCTGCGTGACCTGCTGCCCGGCCTGCCCGCGTCATCGGGAGCGCGCGCCGGGGTCCGCCGCGACCGTGAGGAGAGGTGACGTGCAGGTCTTCTACGCCTCGACGCTGTTCGGGGCGATGTCGCTGGCGGCGGCCATCGACGACGGCCGCTTCGGAGACGACGGCCGCAGGCTGCTGATCGTCTCGACGAACGCGGCGGTGCCCGAGGTGGCGACGCCGCTGGACGAGACGCCCGGCTTCGCCGCGCTGCGCTCCCGCTTCCACGAGGTGCGCTCGTGGAACGAGCTGATCGCCCCGCTGCACCCGTCGGACTGGCGGGCCCGCGTCATCGAGGTGCCGATGCTGGAGCGCCTCATCGGCGCCCACTGGGGGCTGGACGGCGTGACGGAGCTGGTGCTGGAGTCGATCGCGGTGCCGCCCGCGCGGACGATCGCCGGGCTGGTGCGCGACTGCCCGATCACCGTCTACTCCGACGGGCTGATGAGCTACGGCCCCACCCGCGACCCGCTGCCCGCCGAGATCTTCCGCCGCATCACCCGGCTGCTCCATCTGGACCTGGTGCCGGGGCTGGCGCCGCTGCTGCTCAGCGAGTACGGCGTCGCCCCCGAGGCCTTGCCCGCCGAGCGTTTCCTCGCGGTCGTGGACGAGGTGGCGGTCTTCACGCGTGCCCAGGCGCCGGTCCCCCGGCCGGGGCAGGCGGTCATCCTGGGCCAGTACCTGTCGGCGCTGGAGATCGTCACGCCGGAGGAGGAGGCCGGGCTGCACGAGACGATGCTCAAGGCGCTGGCCGCCCGCGGCCACGCCCACGTCGTCTTCAAGCCGCACCCGGCCGCCGGACGCCGCCACGCCCGGCTCCTGCGGGCCGCCGCGAAGGCCGCGGGCGTGCGGCTGGAGGTGGCCGGGGAGAGCGTGCCCGCCGAGGTGTGCTTCTCCGCGCTGCGGCCCGAGCTGGTCGTGGGCTGCTTCTCCACGGCCCTGGTCACCGCGTGGCGCTACTTCGGGCTCCGGGTCGCCTCGTACGGGACGGACCTGGTGCTGGAGCGGCTGACCCCGTACGAGAACAGCAACAGGATCCCCGCCACCATCGTGGACGCGCTGCTGCCGCGCCTGTCGGCGGACGGCGGCGTCGAGCCGCCGCCGGAGACGGACCTGCCGGCCCTGGTGCGCGCGGTGGGCTACTGCATGCAGTCCGACGCCTATCCCGGCCTGCGGCCGGACGAGGGCACCGTGTTCGACCCGCGCTACTTCAAGCGCCGCCGGCTGGAGGCGCTGGGCCTGGCCGAGCCTCCGCCGCCGAAGCAGCAGACCCGGCCGGGCGCGCTCACCAGGATCCGCAGGAAGTTCAGGTCAGCGCTTTGAGATAGCGGCGCACGCGGCGCTTGGCCCGGTAGCCGACCCGCAGCATCTTGGGCGGCACCTCCACCCTGAGCCTGGCCCTGCGCCGCGCCGCCGCGTGCTCAGGCCCGTCGAGCAGCGACACGGCGGGCGTGCGCGGCCCCGACTCCACCAGTTCCGACAGCCGCCGCGCCCAGTCGTCGCGATCTGCGGGGTGGAAGTAATTGGCCGCGCACCAATCGGGCGATGCCGTGCGGAAGCGGCCCTGCGCCAGGTCGTCGAGCGTGCCCAGCAGGCCGCTGCCCTCGAACACCAGGTTGATCATCTCGGCGCTCACCCCGAAGTCGCCGAGCACCAGCGACGGCACACCCATCGCGATGGCCTCCAGCGCCGCCGTCGAGCTGACCGTGACGAACCCGGCCGCCTGCTCCAGGTGCTCGCGCATCGACCCGGCTGCGAACGCCAGCCGCCCCGGCTCCCCCATCTCCCGCCACAGCCGCTGGTACGGCAGCCGCTCGTTGTGCGTCTGCCGCTCGCCCTCCAGGGCGCGCAGCTTGACCACGACCTCCAGGTCCGGCCGGACGGCGGCCAGCGCGGCCAGCGACCGCAGGATCTGCTCGCGCTGGTCGCGCCGGCGCGGCACCTTGGCCTGGGTGGCGAACACCACCCGGTCGCCGCCGCCGGCGCCCCGCTGGGGCCGCAGGAACGGCAGCCTGGCCAGTCCCACCGCGCCGCCGCCGCCGAGCCTCGCGGCGATCTCGGAGAACTCGGCGACCTCGCGTTCGCTGTGCACCACGAACAGGTCGCAGCCGCTGCGGAACGTCCACGCCTTCTCGGTGGCCGGCACCGAGATGCCGGGCAGCCCGGAGACGAACACCGGGCGCGGCTTCAGCCCGTCGAGCACGTCGGCGACCAGCACGTCCACCACCGGGCCCGTGCAGGCCACGAGGATCGCGTCCGGCCGGGTGCGCTCGGCCAGCCGCCGCACCGACCGCGCCGACAGCACCGGCGGCGCGGGTAGATCGCCCACTGCGGCGGCGATCTGCTCGGGCGAGGGAGCGATCGGCGTGCGCACCACGACCACCTCCGTCGCGCACTCCGATGGCAGATCGCCGAGCAGGCAGGCCGCCCACTTCAGATACGAGTCGGAGTCGGCGACGGCCAGCACTCTCACCCGGGAACTCCTGTCAAATGCGAGCGCAGGGCGGGCGCCGCCCTGCTGGTCCACCAGTCATCGGGAACGTCCACCGGCTCGACGGCGACGCCGCGCGGGCTGAGCAGCACGCGCAGCGACGTGATCGCGGTCGAGGGGAGGCTGAGCACGCGCTGGCCGGCACCGAGGCCGCGCAGCGTCAGCTCGGCGGGCACGCCGGCGTCGTGGACGGTGATCCCGGGGCGCTCCCGGATCAGCGCGACGTCCACGGGGTCCTCGCGGCGGTGCGGGTAGTAGGCCAGGGGCTCGCGCGCGGCCAGGTCGGTCAGCCAGCGCAGGTAGTGGTCGCGGCGGACGAGGCCGTTGCGCACGAGCGCGGTGCCGAGCACCACCGTACGCTCGGCCGGGCACTCGGCGCTCGGCGGCTGGGCGCGCAGCCAGGCGAACTCGTGGTGTACGAGGTGCACGCCGGCGCGGCGTACGGCCTCGGCAAGCGCGTCGTCCACGGGCAGCGCGGTGAAGATCGACACGTCGCTGAGGCGCAGCCGGACGGCCGCGGCCAGGCCGAGTGCCCTGCGCAGCGGCCCCGGCGCTGCGCGGGCGCGCAGCAGCGGCCGGAACGGGCCTCCGGCGAGCAGTTCGAGCAGCCGCAGCGTGGCCAGCCCGTCGTCGACCACCACGACGCGGCCCGGTCTGGACAGCAGCCAGCGCAGCTGCACCTTGCCGGAGAAGGCGTCGCCCACGGCCTGCACGTGGCGCGGCATGCGCTCACGCGGCTCGGCCAGCTCCAGGCCCTCGGGCAGCGCCATGGAGCGCAGCTCGCGCCTGGTCGCCTTGAGCGGGCGCAGGCCGGCGCGCGGCACGATGGCGGTGGCCGGGCCGAGCAGCCCGGCATGGTGGGCCTCGACGGCGCACAGCATCTGGAGCGGGGACTCCACCCAGGCCGACGCCTGTTCGACCACTCCTGCCCTCCCGGGTGATGGGCCGTTCACGACCGCTTCAAGCTAGCCCCACCGCCTTAAGCCGCCAGAAACGCGACGTGAACAATGGAGGGTATGAACTCGCTCATGCTCAACACGGACGGCGTGCAGATCCCGCAGCTCGGGTACGGCGTCTGGCAGGTACCGGCCGAAGAGGCCGAGCAGGCGGTCCTGACCGCGCTCAAGGCCGGCTACCGGCACATCGACACCGCCGCCGCCTACGGCAACGAGGAGGGCGTGGGACGCGCGGTGCGCGCCAGCGGGCTGCCCCGCGAGAAGGTGTTCGTGACCACGAAGCTGGCCAACGGCCAGCACCACCGCGCCGAGGCCGCCTTCGAGGAGTCGCTGGCCCGGCTCGGCCTCGACTACGTCGACCTTTACCTCATTCACTGGCCGATGCCCCAGCACGACAAGTACGTGCAGGCGTGGAAGGCCATGGAGAGGATCTACCGGGACGGCCGGGCCAAGGCCATCGGCGTGTCCAACTTCACGGTCGAGACGCTCACCCGGCTCATGAACGAGGCCGACATCGTCCCCTCGATCAACCAGATCGAGCTTCACCCGTACTTCCAGCAGCGCCAGATGCGGGAGTTCCACGAGGCCAACGGCATACTCACCGAGGCGTGGAGCCCGCTCGGCCAGGGCAGGGGGCTGCTCGACGACCCGGCGCTGCGGGTGCTGGCCGACAAGCACTGTAAGACGCCCGCGCAGATCGTGCTGCGCTGGCACCTCCAGATCGGCAACGTGGTGATCCCGAAGTCGATCACGCCGGCCAGGATCGCCGAGAACATCGACGTCTTCGACTTCTTCCTCGACGACGAGGACCTCGCGGCCATCAGTGCGATGAGCAGGGGGCAGCGACTCGGGCCCGACCCCGGCACATTCCACGGGGTGTGAATGTGACGGATGTGACTACCGGACATTTCTGATATTTCCGGCACCACCCGCCATTTAAGCGTTTTTACCTTCCGTATACGATCGCCGGCGTGCGAGATTTCACTTGGGGAATAGCCGCCACCGGCGGCATCGCCCGTACCGTGGGCAAGGTGATCGTGGCGGAACCCGGCATGCGGGTGGCCGCCGTCGGATCGAGAAGCCTGGACAGGGCGCAGGCCCTGGCGGCGGAGCTGGGCGCCGAGTCGGCGTACGGCTCCTACGAACAGCTGTGCGCGGACCCGGCGGTGGACGCCGTCTACGTCGCCACCCCGCACGCCCAGCACCTGCAGGTGGCCGAGGCCGCCATCGCGGCGGGCAAGGCGGTGCTGTGCGAGAAACCGCTGGCCGCGACCGTGGACGACGCCGAGAAGATGGTGCGCCTGGCCCGCGAGGCGGGGGTCTTCCTGATGGAAGCGATGTGGATGCGCTTCAACCCGCTCATCCAGCTGATCAAGGACGACCCGCGCTTCGGCGAGATCCGGTCGGTGCAGGCCAGCTTCGGCTTCGCCCACCCGTACGACCCCGCGCACCGGCTGTGGGCGCCGGAGCTGGGCGGCGGAGCCCTGCTCGATCTGGGGATCTACCCGTTCGGGCTGGCCCAGCTCCTGCTCGGCATGCCCACCGGCCTGCACGTCACCGGTAAGCTCGCCCCGAACGGCGTTGACGCGGAGGCGGCCGGCGTCTTGCTCTACCCCGGCGGCAAGCACGCTCTCGTGGCGACCTCATTGCTCGGGAATTACCCGAACCAGGCCAGCGTTGTGGGTACTCAGATGCGCGCGGACATCCAGGCGCCGTTCTGGGCACCGCAGCGGATCGTGCTCTCCGGGCCGTCGATGGAGCCGGAGGAGCACGTACTCAATCCGGCGGACAACGGTTACGCCGGAGAGCTCCGCGAAGTCCGCGCCGCCACGGCCGAAGGCAGGACCGAATCCTCGATCATGCCTCTTGACGAATCCCTTGCCATGATGGGGCTTCTGGCCGAGGCTCGCAGTCAGCTCGGCTGACTTTACTTTTATGGATTTGTAATCCTCTTGCCTCGTGTATTACCTTATGGGGCATCTTAAGGCATACGTCCGGTTTGTCCGGCTATGTCAGACCATCGCACGAAAGATCACAGGTTTGTCCTGTGACCGCTGAATCCGCCACGTGCGGAACCGGGGACCCACGTCCTTTGGGGTGAATCGGCACTTCGGTGCCGTAGGGCAGCTTCCACGCCCGAACCCGTCAGCTAACCCGGTAAGCGGCATGGAAGCAAGGAGTAATCCCCTCGATGGCCAAGCACCGTCTTACCGCTGTCTCGAAGAACACCATTGCCCGCGCCGTGCTCGGCGCCGGCGTCCTGGCCTCGGCCCTCGGCGTCCCCACCGCGGCCCACGCCGACACCTCGATCGCCGTCGCCGCGGCCACCGCCGCGAAGCACCCGGACACCGCCCGCTCCGCCCACAAGGCGGGCGAGCGGGACGAGACGAAGATCAACGTCACCGCCGACCAGGTGCTCGCGGTCGCCAGGTCACAGATCGGCACCTCCGAGAACGCCAAGGGCGGCGGCACCCCGTACCAGCAGTGGTACGCCAACTCCCAGCGCGCGGCCGAGACCGTCGCCCGCGACGGCGGCAGCCGTACCGCTTACCTGAACGCCGCCTGGTGCTCGATGTTCGTCTCCTGGGTCGGCGAGAAGACCGGCGCCCGCCCGCAGGTCGGCTGGGACGCCTGGACCGTCGCCCACGCCAAGTGGTTCGCCGCCAACAAGCGCTTCGGCCACGAGGCCAAGCCCGGCGCCGTGGTGTTCTTCTCCTGGAAGGGCGGCAAGGCGCTGAAGGACATCCAGCACGTCGGCTTCGTCGTCAAGGACAACCGCGACGGCACCATCACCACCATCGAGGGCAACACCGGCAACGGCAAGGTCGAGGAGCGGGTCCGGCCCAAGTCGCAGGTCGTCGGCTACGGCTACCCCGAGTACGCCTCCTGACGCACTCCCACCGGCGGGTGCTCCCACCTTCTTCGTGACGGCAGAACGCGTGCCCCATCACCGGGGTGCGCGTTTCGTCATGCAGGGCTCTCGAACGCCCGGCGCTGGACGGCGTCAAGCTCGGCGTAGAGCCCCGGGACCGCGACGAGGTCGTCATGCGTGCCGCACTGCACGATCCGGCCGCCGTCGAGTACGACGATGAGGTCCGCCATCCGCACCGTCGGGAAGCGGTGGGTGATCAGCAGCGTGACGGCTCCTGGATGGCACTTCGCCGCCTCGGCGTACCGGGCGAAGACCGCGCTCTCGGACGGGGCGTCCAGCGCGGCGGTCGGCGACCGCGGACGTGGCCGTCTCCGACAAGCTCAGCTCCAGGCGGGCGGTCTCGGCGGTCTGCTCAGTGGCGGCGTCGATGCGTGCGGCGGCGCGGCCGCGTACCAGCAGCGAGGGCAGCACGGCCGCTCCGAGCAGCAGCGGAAGCAGCGGATGCACGGCGGCGAGCAGCGCCACGCCCAGCCCGATCCGCACGGCGTGCTCGGCCACCAGGGCGAGCGCCCACACCGCGAAGTACAGGTCCCTGCTCTCCCGCAATCAATCCAATGTGATCACATCGGTGTGCTACACCCGGGACGGCGACCCGGCACGGTTGGGCCGGTCAATCCGGTGTGATCACATTGGACATCACCTGGGCTTACGATGCTTCGGTGATCCATGGTGAGCGGCCGTCGCACGACGAGCTGGTGTCGATGCTGGGAGTGCCCATCACGGTCGAGGACGCCCGCGCCCGCTGGGGCGGGCTCATCGAGGAGGCGAAGAGCGGCCGGACCGTCATGATCATCCGCGAGCGCTGGGAGTGGGCCGCGCTCGTGCCGCTGTCCAAGGTGGGCGGGGTGCTGACCGGCCTGCCGCTCGTGGGGCTGTCCACCGCGCGGTCCAAGCTGGGCGACCTCGTCCGCCAGGTCGCCGACCCGTACAGCGAGCCGGTGGTGCTCGGACGGCACCGCAAGCCCGTCGCCGGCCTGGTCGGCGCGCACGTCCTGCTCGGCAAGGAGGGCCCCGAACGCCCGTCCGCCGCCGACGCGCTGCTGGTCGGCGGCCACACGATCACGCTCACCCACAACCCGGCCGAAGGGCTGGTGCTGGCCGTCGCCCGCGACCGCGACGGCAGGGAGGTCTCCGCCGGTGCGGGTCACAACGCCCGCGAGGCGCTGCGGGACCTCTCCGAGCCTCCGCCGTGGCCGTGACGGGGCCGTCCACCGGGAAAGGCCGCCCGGTACGGCCGGCTCATCGGCCGCGGGCCGGCCGCGCCGCGGCAGGCGGAGGCCGCCCGGCCGCCGGACGGCGCTTCACCTGAGACCTCGGCGGACCACCGTCTCAGCCGACGGCCCGCGCTCCGAGCATCTCGGCGAGCACCGGGTGCGCCCGCCCCACGTCGATCGTGGTGATCGTGTACGCGGCCACCCCGGCCACCACGAACGGGTCCTCCGCCGCGATCCGTTCGGCCTCCTCGCGATCGACCCCGCACACCACGATCGCCCCGCCCACGGACGTGGGCACCGTCTGCCCGGAGGCCAGGAACACGCCCGCGCGATGGTGCCGCTCCAGGAATGCGACGTGGGCGGCGACGTACGGCCCGGCCGCCTCCTCCGAGCCCGTGTAACGCAGCAACAGCAGATGCAACATCTCACTCCCCTGCTCATCAGTGCCGCCCCATGATGGCACCCACCCCGCACGGACTCCGGTGAGCTGTCCCTTCCCAGCGCCTTTACGTTGTAGATTTCTGAGAACGGAACGCCGTACAGCCGCGACACGGTGCGCTGCTCGGCGGCGAGATCCGCCCACCCGCTCGACGCGGCCCCCCTTCGCCGGCACACGCCGGCCTTCGCGCTCATCCGCCCGCCGAGCCCCAGCTCAGCAGCTTCGGCAGGGACGGATGGAAGGCGCACAGGCGGAGCCTCGCCGAAAACGCGGCTCACCCCCGCGGCGGGCGACACCCAGCCTCGCCGCAACTCGGTCGCCCACGCGGCGGCACAGAGGCAGAGCGCAGGGCCGGTGGGAGCGATGAACACTCCCACGCCGCCCGAGCGCGCCTCGAGCGGCCATCCGGCGCGGCGCACCTCGCCGAGCACACCCCGGCCCGGCCGCTCCCCGCGCCGGCCCGGCCGCCCCCTGGCCACGGGGCGATCCGACCGGCGCTCGAGCGGGGGAGACATGCCCCGATGCGACACAAAAGATGCCTCTTGTGATGGGAGCGCTCCCAATCAGCTCTTTGCGCAGTATATCCCCATAAATCCGGTTTCATTCTTCCAAACCGCCCCATTGGTAACGGTTACGTTTCGCAGCATTGACGGGCCACCCACGCAAGTGCACCCTTTGTGGGAGCGCTCCCAAAAGTTCCACCGCGGCAGAGCGCATGTCGCGGTGCCCTCACATCAATCACCCCCAGAAGGGCTCCACCATGATGATCAGGAAGCGTCGCGGCACCCTGGCCGCGGCCTCGGCGCTGACCGCGGCGGCGCTCGCCGTCGCGTCGTGCGGTTCCGGCGGCACCGCAGAGCAGAGCGGCGCCTCGGCATCCTCCTCAGCCTCGGGGCCGATCACCATCCGCCTGCAGACGTTCGGCGGCGGCAGCAACTTCGGCTACAAGAACGCCGTCGACAAGTGGAACGCCGAGCACAAGGACATCCAGATCCAGTACGAGAACCTGACCGACCAGTTCGAGCAGCAGTACTGGCCGCAGATGATCCAGTGGCTCCAGGCCGGCAGCGGCGCGGGTGACGTGGTCGGCATCGACGAGGGCGGCATGGGCCTGGCCAAGGCGCGCAGCGAGTGGTGGGCGGACCTGAAGGAGTACGGCCTGGAGTCGCGCAAGGCCGACTACCCCGCCTGGAAGTGGGAGAACGGCGTCACCGCCGACGGCAAGCTGTTCGCGCTGGGCACCGACGTCGGCGGCATGAGCCTGTGCTACCGCAAGGACCTGTTCGAGAAGGCCGGCCTGCCGAGCGACCGCGACGAGGTCAGCGCGCTCTGGCCGACCTGGGACGACTACCTCAAGGTGGGCGAGAAGTTCCAGTCGAAGGTCAAGGACACCAAGTGGGCCGACGGCACCAACACGCTGTACCAGGTGGTGCTGTACCAGGAGGCGGAGAAGAACGGCGGCGTCTCCTACTTCGACAAGGACAACAACCTGATCGTCGACAAGAACCCGGCGGTCAAGACGGCCTTCGACTTCGCGACGAAGCTGAGCCAGCAGGGCCTGACCGCCAAGCTGCGCAACTTCACCGAGGAGTGGGCGACGGGCACCCAGAAGGGCGCGTTCGCCACGCTCGGCTGCCCGTCCTGGATGCTCGGCGTGGTCAGCGACAACGCCGGTGAGGACGCCAAGGGCAAGTGGGACGTGGCCGCGGTGCCGGGCGGCGGCGGCAACTGGGGCGGCTCCTGGCTGGCCGTGCCCAAGCAGTCGAAGCACCCGAAGGAGGCGGCGATGGTCGCCGACTACCTGACGCAGGCGGAGACGCAGGCCAGCGTCTTCAAGGACTTCGGCAACATGCCGAGCAACACGAAGGCGCAGCAGGACCCGGCGGTGCAGGGCGCGAAGAACGAGTTCTTCAACGACGCCCCCGTCGGTGAGATCTTCGCCAAGTCCGCCTCCAGCCTCCAGCCGGTCTTCCTCGGCGTGAAGCACGCCCAGGTCAAGAACGCCATCGAGTCGGTCATCCAGGGCGTGGACGACGGCTCGGTCCCGTACGACAAGGCCTGGCAGCAGCTGGTCGACGACGCGGTGAAGGCCGCGGGCTGATCTCCCGCCCGGCCCGCCTCAGGGGCGGGCCGGGCCTGTTGCCGCCGAAAGGTCTGTTATGAGCCTCGACCCCCTTCCGCGGGCGACGCGGAGCAATCACCGCCGCGCCCGCCCGCCCGGCAGCCGCTGGCGTTCCCGTCTGGACGTCAAGGCGATGCCGTACGTCCTGGTGTCCCCGTACTTCCTGCTGTTCGCCGCCTTCGGGTTCTTCCCGCTGGCGTTCACGCTCTACTACTCGCTGTACGACTACGACCTGACCGGCACCGTCGAGTGGGCCGGGCTGGGCAACTACGCGGCGCTGCTGAGCGACGACGACTTCTGGCGGGCCACGATCAACACCGTGGCCATGTTCATCATCGCCACCGTCCCCCAGATGCTGCTCGCGCTGTTCCTGGCCAACGCGCTGAACAAGCGCATGCGGTTCCGCCTCGCGCTGCGGATGAGCGTGCTGCTGCCGCTGGTCACGTCGGTGGTCGCGGTCGCGGTGGTGTTCACGCAGCTGTTCGCCCGCGACTGGGGCCTGGTCAACTGGATCCTCGGCATGTTCGGGGTGGACCCGCTGAACTGGCGTGCCGAGCGCGTTCCGTCGTGGATCGCGATCGCGACCATGGTCGACTGGCGCTGGACCGGCTACAACGCGATCATCTTCCTGGCCGGCATGCAGACGATCCCGCGCGATCTGTACGAGGCCGCCTCGATCGACGGGGCCTCGCAGCGCCGGCAGTTCTGGCAGATCACGCTGCCGATGCTGCGCCCCACGATGATCTTCGTGGTGCTGAACTCCACGATCGGCGGCCTGACGCTGTTCTCCGAGCCGATGACGTTCTACAACGGCAATCCGGACGGCGGGTCGCAGGGCCAGTTCCAGACGGTGGCCATGTTCGTCTACAAGGAGGCGTTCCGTGAGTTCGACTACGGCTACGCCTCGGCGGCGGCCTGGCTGCTGTTCCTGCTGATCCTCATCGGAGCGGCGATCAACTTCGCGTTCGTGCGCAGGATCGGGGGCACGCGATGACCATCTGGAAACCGACCGTCCTGACGCGGGTGCTGCTCGGCCTCGCCATCTTCCTGTCGGCGTTCCCGCTGTACTGGATGCTGGTCATCGCCTCGCGGACGAACTCCGACGCGGTGGCCTCGCCGCCGAAGTTCCTGCCGGGCGGCAATCTGGGGCAGAACATCCTCGCGGTGCTCCAGCACCCCGAGGCGAAGTTCGTGGCCGGGCTGACGAACTCGTTCATCGTGGCGAGCGTCGTCACCGTCTCGGTGATCATCATCTCGACGCTGGCCGGCTTCGCGTTCGCCAACCTGAACTTCCGCGGCAGGAACGCGCTGCTGCTGCTGGTGCTGCTGACGATGGCGGTGCCGCTGCAGCAGATGGGCGTGGTGCCGCTCTACCGGCTCATGGTGAGCCTGGAGTGGACGGGCACGCTCAAGGCGGTCATCCTGCCGTACCTGCTCAACGGGTTCGGCGTCTTCCTGATGACGCAGTACACGCGCCAATCGGTGCCGATGGAGCTGGTCGAGGCCGCCCGGGTGGACGGCGCCGCCACGCTGCGCATCTGGTGGAACGTCGTGCTGCCCGCGGTGCGGCCCGGCATGGCCGTGCTCGGGATCAACACGTTCATGCTCATGTGGAACGACTACATGTGGCCGCTGATCGTGCTCAACCAGGACAACCCGACCGTGCAGATCGCGATCAACGGCCTCAACGCGAGGTACTCCACGGAGTACTCGTTGATCTTCGCGGGCACCGCGTTGTCCATCATTCCGCTCATCGCAGTATTCGTCGCATTCGGCCGCCAGATCGTCGGCGGCCTCATGGAAGGTGCGGTCAAAGCGTGACGACACAAGAGGAACAGACGCGTTCCGGGCTGCGCTTCCCTGCGGGCTTCGCGTGGGGGGCCGCGACCTCGGCGTACCAGATCGAAGGGGCGGTCGCGGAGGACGGGCGCGGCACGTCCATCTGGGACACCTTCACCAAGAAGCCGGGAAAGGTGCTCAACGGGCACAACGCGGACGTGGCCATCGACCACTACCACCGCTACCGGGAAGACGTCGCCATCATGGCGCAGCTGGGCCTGTCGGCCTACCGGTTCTCGGTCTCCTGGCCTCGCATCCAGCCCACCGGCTCGGGCCGGATCAACCAGAAGGGCCTCGACTTCTACCGGCGGCTCTGCGATGAGCTGCGCAAGCACTCCATCGACCCCTGGCTGACCCTGTACCACTGGGACCTGCCCCAGGCGCTGGAGGACGAGGGCGGCTGGCCCAACCGCGACACCGCCTACCGCTTCGCCGAGTACGCGGCGGCGGTCCACGATGCGCTCAAGGACTACGTCCACACGTGGAGCACGGTCAACGAACCATGGTGCGCCGCGTTCCTCGGCTACGCCTCGGGCGAGCACGCCCCCGGCCGCCGCGAGCCGGAGAACGCGATCAGGGGCGCGCACCACCTCAACCTGGCCCACGGGCTGGCCGTGCAGGCGATGAACGCCCGCCGGGTCGGCGGCTGCGTCAACCTGTACGCGGTGACGCCGGAGACCGACAGCGAGCGCGACCTGGACGCGGCCCGCCGCATCGACGGGCTGCAGAACCGGTTCTTCCTGGACGCCATGCTGCTCGGCCGCTACCCGGAGGACGTGCTGGCCGACCTGCCGATCGAGCCGGACGCCTACATCCAGCCGGGCGACATGAAGATCATCAACGCGCCCATCGACGTGCTGCTGGTCAACTACTACAGCCGCTTCACGGTCTCGGGCGCTCCCGGCGGCAGGCAGTCGGCGGCCGCGGCGCCCACCGACTCGGGCTCGCCGTGGGTCGGCAGCGAGCACGTCTCGTTCGTCAGCGGGGGCCGCCCGGTGACGGCGATGGGCTGGGAGATCGACGAGAGCGGCCTGGTGGAGATCCTCACCAGGGTGGCGCGCGAGTACCCGCCGATCCCGATGGTGGTCTCCGAGAACGGCGCCGCCTTCGACGACGTGCTGGAGGACGGCCGGGTCCACGACACGGAGCGCCGGGCGTACGTGGAGGCGCATCTGGGCGCCTGCAAGGAGGCCATCGACAAGGGCGTGCCTCTTGAGGGCTATTTCGCCTGGTCGTTGATGGACAACTTCGAGTGGGCCTGGGGTTACGGCAAGCGCTTCGGCCTCGTTCGGGTGGACTTCGAGACGCAGGAGCGGGTGCTGAAGGACAGCGCACTCTGGTACTCGGAGATCATCCGGCAGAATAGGCGTTATGAACCGACCGACTCTTGAGGCAGTCGCTGCTCGGGCCGGGGTGGGCCGGGGCACGGTGTCGAGAGTCATCAACGGCTCGCCGAACGTCAGCGCGAAGGCCCGCGAGGCCGTCGAGCTGGCGATCCGCGAGCTGGGCTACGTGCCCAACCGTGCGGCGCGCGCCCTGGTGACGCGCCGCACGGACACGGTGGCGCTGGTGGTGTCCGAGTCCCAGTTCCGCGTCTTCGACGAGCCGTACTTCGCGGGCACGATCCGCGGCATCGGCTCGGCGCTGGCCGAGACCGGGTTGCAGCTCATCCTCGCGATGGCGCGCACCCCGGAGGAGCACGCGCGGCTCGAGCACTACCTGACGGGCCAGCACGTCGACGGCGTGCTGCTGCTGTCCCTGCACGGGGCCGACCCGTTGCCGGGCAGGCTGGAGGCGATGGGAGTGCCGACCGTGCTGGGCGGCCGCCCCGTCGGCCTCGACCCCTACAGCTATGTGGACATGGACAACAGGGCAGGGGCCAGGCAGGCGGTCAAACACCTGCTGAGCCTCGGCCGCACCGCGATCGCCACGATCGCCGGCTCCCAGGACATGGGTGTGGGCGTCGACCGGCTCTCGGGCTACCGAGACGCGCTGCTGCCGACGGGCCTTCCCGAGCTCGTGGCCTACGGTGACTTCTCCGAGCACAGCGGCGCGGCCGCGATGACCGAGCTGCTGCGCGCCCACCCCGATCTCGATGCGGTCTTCGCCGCCTCCGACCCGATGGCGCTGGGCGCGATGCGCGTGCTCAAGGCCGAAGGGCGCCGGATCCCCGACGACGTGGCGGTGATCGGCTTCGACGACTCCAAGGCGGCGCTGCACGCCGACCCGCCGCTGACCACGGTGCACCAGCCGACCGAGGCGATGGGACGGCAGATGGCGCAGCTTCTGGTGGCCCGCATCAACGGCGAAGAGCTGCGCCAGCCCGTGGTGATCCTCGACACTCACCTCGTACGCAGGGAGTCCGCCTGACGGACCGGCGCGCACGCGGGTGAGCAGCGGCACGAGAGGCAGGGTGAGGCCGCCATGGACAGCAGGACCAAACGCCGCTTAGCGGCGGCCGAGCTCGACGCCCTGGCCCGCCGTGCCGTCGGGGCGGGCGTCGCCTCGGCCACCGAGCTGACCGACGGCTACGCCAACGCCGTGTGGCGGCTCGCGCTGGACGACGGCCGCGAGGCGGTGCTCAAGCTGAGCCCGCCTCCCGATCTCGACCAGCTCAGCTACGAGCGCAACCTGCTGCGCATGGAGGCCGTCGCCATCGAGCTGGCGGCGCGGGCGGGCGTGCCGGTGGCGGGCCTGCTGCGCGCCGGGTTCGACGACCCGGTGCTGGGCGGCGACTACCTGTTCCTGGCCGCGCTCGACGGGGTGTCCTGGAACGACGTCAAGCCGGACGGCGAGGCCGCGCTGCGCAGGGAGCTGGGCCGGCATCTGGCGCGCTTCAACAGCGTGACCGGCGAGGTGTTCGGCTACCCGCACGCCGGCATCACCGGCCCCACCTGGCGGGCGGCGTTCCTCGCGATGGTGGCGGCGCTGCTGGGCGACACCGAGCGCTACCCGACGCCGCTGCCGCTCCCGCCCGCCGAGATCATGGCGATCGTCGAGGCGGCGGCGCCCGTGCTCGACGAGGTGACCACGCCCCGGCTGGTGCACTTCGACGTGTGGGCGGGCAACGTCTTCCTCGACCTGACCGGGCCGCCGAAGATCCAGGCCATCATCGATCACGAGCGCGCCTTCTGGGGCGACCCGCTGGCCGAGTTCGTCACGCCGACGATCTTCGGCGAGCTGGCCGGCGACGACCCGCTGCTCGCCGGCTACCGCGAGGTGACACCGCTGGAGCTCACCCCGGCGGCGCGCGTCCGCATCGACCTCTACCGCGCCTACCTCTATCTGATCCTGCTCATCGAGAACGGACCCCGGCAGTACCCGCCGGACGAGTACGCCAGGGTCCGCACGATCGCGACCGCGTCACTGACGGACGTGCTGGACCGCCTCGTACGCGCGGCCGCGCGCCCCGTCGGGTAGGTCGCCGCAGCCGCTGCCGCCCTTGACCGCGTTCGGCACGCCCAGGTCGGCCGGGGTGCCGCCGGAGCAGGACAGCGCCCCCGTGATCGTGCTGCCGGACAGCACGGCCGTGCCCGTCAGGCCGGTGAGCCGCGCCGCGCCGCGCAGGTCGGCGCCCACGACGGTCAGGTTCTCCGCGCCGTGCACCGCGAGCGCGCCGTTCACCCGGGTGCCGAGCAGGTGCACCTCGGCGGGCCGGTCCGCGCTGAACGCCCCGGTGATCCGGCCGCCCGACGCCACCAGCGACGCGCCGCGCCGTACCGTGACCGCGCCGGTGACCTCCGCGCCGTCGAGGCAGGTGACGCCGCCGGTGACGGTGAGCGGGCCCCGGTGCGCGCCGGTGATCGTGCGGGTGCAGGCGGGCGGCGGGGCGATCGTGGTGACGGTGAAGCTCCTCGGCTCGCCGTAGTTGCCCGCCGCGTCCATCGAGCGGTACTCGATCGTGTGCCGGCCGCGCGGCAGCTTGCCGTACACCAGGGAGTCGATCTCCGTGCCCTCCTCGGAGAACCTCCACGGCAGCTCGGACGAGGTGGGCCAGCCGAAGTAGTTGAACCAGCCGTCGCCGTCCACCCGCGACTCCGAGACCACGTAGCCGTCGTGGTCGTCCTCGCCGGTCAGCTTCATCGTGAACGGGCCGTTGTAGACGTAGGCGTCGGCGGACCTGGCCAGTGGCTCCGACAGCTCGTACGCGGTGCGCGGCGCGGTCGCGTCCACCGTCCAGGTGCGGGTCTCGCCCGCCAGGGTCGCGGTGAGCGTGTGCGTGCCCTCGGGCAGGTCCAGCTCGCCGAGGTCCAGGTCGGTGCCCTGGTACCGGCGGCCGTTCAGCGTCCAGGTGACCTCGGGGAGCGACGTGGCCGGGTGGGTGGTCTCGACGTACACGACATCGTCGCGGCCCACCGGGCGGTCCGTCGGCGTGGAGGAGACGAACGCCGGCCGGGTGGCGTCCGGCGGGGTGGTGATCGCGGTGTCCACCGTCCAGGTGCGGGTGGCGCTGACGGCCTTCCTGATCTCCGGATCCCTGATGAACTCGGTGGGGTCGGTGACCGTCGCGGTGACCGTGTGCCGGCCCGGCGACAGCTCCAGCGTGCGCAGGTCGAGCGCGTCGCGGCCGCCCTCGATCTCCTCGCCGTCCACCGTCCAGGTGGTGACCAGGGAGTGGCCGACGGGCCGCATCGGCTCCACCCACAGCACCCGGTCCGCGCCCACCGGGGCCTCGGCCGGCGTCGCGTCCTGGATGACCGCGGTCTTGGCGGTGATGCGCTGCACCATGACCTCGCGGCCGACCTGGTCGTAGGCGTAGCCGAGGGTCTTCATCATGGAGTGGGCGCTCGGCCGCCACACGCCCGTCGTGTAGTACAGGCCGCCCTCGTAGCGGCCGATCTTCCCGCCGGACTCGCTCTCCTCGCCCAGCCAGCGCCACCACTTCGTGCGCTGCTCGCGCATCTGCTGCTCGGTCAGCAGCGTGTGGTGGGCCGACGCCGGCTCAGGTCCGGTGTAGGCGCCGCCGGGGACGCCGCGCTGGTAGTAGTCGTACTCGTCCTGCAGGCCGCCCAGCGAGTGGCCCAGCTCGTGCGGGCTGATCAGGGCCGACATGCTGTTGCTGCCCGAGGCGGTGGCGTACGCGCCGCCGGCGCCGCCGTACGTGCCGCTGTTGGCCAGCGCGAGGATCTGCCGGTTGCCCGCGTCGGTGCCGGTGACCATGTCGGCGTAGCGGGTGGCGGCCGCGTTGTCCATGGTGATCAGGCGCTGCACGCTCGAGGGGTTGCAGCCGCCCCAGAAGCCCATGCCGAGCGGCGTGTCCCGGCGCGGCGCGTCCAGGCCGGGATCGCAGCTGATGCCGGACTCTCCGGAGACGATGTCGATCCGGTACACGTTGATGTAGTTCCGGTACGACTTGAACGGCTCGATGGACCACATCACGTTGAGATGCCGGTCCACGTCGGCGCGGTACTCGTCCTGCTCGGCCTCGGTGTAGCCGTCGCCCATCACGATCAGGTTGAACCGTTTGGCCGGTGCTCCGGTGACCTGCACGGGCACGACGGTGGCCGAGCCCGGCTCGGCGGCGTGCGCGGGCGCTGCCGGAGCGGTGAACACGGTGGCGGCCAGTGTCACGGCCGCGAATATACGCATGATCGCACTATCGGGTGATCAGACCCGATAGTCCATCTCGTTCCGATCACGCCTTGGGGCTCATCGCTTGGCGCACGAGCCCTCCCGGATGGCCCTCGGCGAGCGAGAACCCGAGAGGTAGAATCTCATTAGGTGATGAATTATGGGAACTGTCATAGCGGGAGGCGGCCCGGCCGGTGCGATGCTGGCCCTTCTCCTGGCCAGGTCAGGCGTCGAGGTGACGCTGCTGGAGAAGCACAACGACTTCCTGCGGGACTTCAGAGGCGACACCATCCACCCCTCGACCCTGCAGGTGCTCGACGAGCTGGGCCTGGCGGAGGAGTTCCACAAGCTCCCCCATTACAAGGCGTACAACCTCAGCCTCGTCTCGGACTCCGGCGCCATCAGGCTGGCCGACATGAGCCACCTGCCCGGCAAGTTCCACTACATAGCGTTCGTCCCGCAATGGGACTTCCTCACGCTCATCACGCGGGCGGCGGCCCGGTACCCCACGTTCAAACTGCTCATGAACGCCGAGGCCACGGACCTGATCCGCGAGAACGGCGCGGTCCGCGGGCTGCGCTACCGCGACCCGTCAGGCGAGCACGAGATCAGGGCCGACCTGACCGTGGCCGCCGACGGCCGTACCTCGGTGCTGCGCGCGAAGGCCGGCCTGGTGCCGCAGGACCTCGGCGCGCCCATGGACGTGGTGTGGTTCCGGCTGCCCCGGGAGCCGGGCGACCGGCAGGACCCGTTCCTGCGGATCGCGAAGAACCGCCTCATGGTCGCCATCAACCGGGGCGACTACTGGCAGCTCGCGTACGTGATCATCAAGGGCGGCTACGACCGCCTGACACGCCAGGGCATCGACGCGCTGCGCGGGCCGGCCGCCGAGCTGCTGCCCTGGCTGGCCGGCCGGACCGAGCTGATCAGGAGCTTCGACGACGTCAGCGTGCTGACCGTCCGCCTCGACCGGCTGCGCCGCTGGCACCTGCCGGGGCTGCTGTGCATCGGCGACGCCGCGCACGCGATGTCGCCCGTCTTCGGCGTGGGCATCAACCTGGCCGTGCAGGACGCGGTCGCCACCGCCAACCTGCTGGCCGGACCGCTCAGGTACGGCAGGCCGCTCCCCGAGCGGGCGCTGCACCTGGTGCAGCGGCGCCGCATGCCGCCCACCCTGATCACGCAGGCGGTGCAGCGGTTCGTGCAGGACAGGTTCATCAGCCCCGCGCTCACCGACGGCTTCGACCCCGACAGGCTGCCCCGCGACCTGACGCGGATCCCGGTGCTCAACGCGCTGGCGGCGCGGATGATCGGCCTCGGCGTACGGCCCGAGCACCTCTTGGCAAAGGAGCCTTGACCTCCTCTGGGTTCGCACCCGTATAACCGCATTCTCACAACGTGGACAAGGGGGTCGGTGGGGTCGAGCCAGTGGAATACCCTCGTATCTCGTGAGCAGCAATCTAGTGGATCTCGATTCCTGGCGAGCCCTCCCCGCGGCACAGCAGCCTGACTGGCCCGACCGCGGCGAGCTCGACAAGGTTGTCGCCGAGCTCGGCGGCCTGCCCCCGCTGGTCTTCGCCGGCGAGTGCGACCAGCTCAAGGAGCAGATGGCGGCCGTAGCGCGCGGTGAGGCGTTCGTCCTGCAAGGCGGCGACTGCGCTGAGACGTTCGCGGGCGCGACCGCCGACAACGTGCGGCAGAAGCTGAAGACGTTGCTGCAGATGGCGATCGTGCTGACCTATGCCGGCCGGGTGCCGGTCGTCAAGATCGGCCGGGTCGCGGGGCAGTTCGCCAAGCCGCGCTCGAAGCCCACCGAGGTCCGCAACGGCGTGGAGCTGCCGGCGTACCGGGGCGACATGGTCAACGGGTTCGACTTCACGCCGGAGGCCCGCACGCCCGATCCGTGGCGGCTGCTCAAGGCGTACCACTCCTCCGCCGTGACGCTCAACCTGGCCCGCGCCTTCACCAAGGGCGGCTACGCCGACCTGCGCCAGGTGCACGCGTGGAACCAGGACTTCGTCGCCGAGTCACCCGCGGGCCGCCGCTACGAGCAGCTGGCCAGGGAGATCGACCAGGCGCTCGCCTTCATGCGGGCCTGCGGGGCCGACCCCGAGGAGTTCCACACGGTCGAGTTCTACTCCTCGCACGAGGCGCTGATCCTCGACTACGACCGTGCGCTCACGCGCATCGACTCGCGCACGGGGCTGCCGTACGACGTGTCGGCCCACATGGTCTGGATCGGCGAGCGCACCCGCCAGCTCGACGGGGCGCACGTCGACTTCTTCTCCAAGATCCGCAACCCGATCGGCGTCAAGCTCGGGCCCACCACCACGCCCGACGAGGCGCTCGCGCTGGTGGAGAAGCTCAACCCGGCCAACGAGGCGGGGCGGCTGACGTTCATCACCAGGATGGGCGCATCCAAGATCCGCGAGCACCTGCCCGCGCTGGTCAAAGAGGTCACCGCGTCCGGCGCGCGGGTCGCGTGGGTGTGCGACCCGATGCACGGCAACACGTTCGAGGCGCCGAGCGGCCACAAGACGCGGCGCGTCGACGACGTGCTCGACGAGGTGGCCGGCTTCTTCGAGGTGCACCGCTCGCTCGGCACCCACCCCGGCGGCATCCACATCGAGTTCACCGGTGACGACGTGACCGAGTGCGTGGGCGGCGGCCACGAGATCAACGAGGCCGATCTCGCCACCCGCTACGAGACGGCCTGCGACCCGCGGCTCAACCGCAGCCAGTCGCTCGACCTCGCCTTCCAGGTGGCCGAGCTCTACCGCGGCTGACGCGTCGCTTACTCAGCGTGGCCGGACGGCGGGCCGGAGTGATACTCCGGCCCGCCGTTCGCGCTTTTCGATAAAGAGTGATCCAGGTCTCATCGGCGGGCATTCCGGAACCTGAGAGAAAGGTGAGGTATGAGAGCTATGATCGCCCGCAAAAGCTCTCATATTTCAGGAGAAATGACGTGGCTGGTGCTCCGGAGGGGGTCGACCCGAACGTCCCCAACGTCGCGCGTATGTACGACTACTTCCTCGACGGCAAGGACAACTTCGCGGCCGATCGGGCAGCGGCCGAAGAGATCTTGAAGAAATTCCCGCACACCAAGGAAGGCGCCAGGGCGAACCGCGACTTCCTGCGCCGCGCCGTGCGCTATCTGGTGGACGCCGGCATCGAGCAGATCGTGGACCTGGGCGCCGGCCTGCCCACGCAGGGCAACACGCACGAGATCGCCCCGCAGGCGCGCGTCGTCTACGTGGACTACGACTCGGTGGTGTGCGTGCACGGCAGGGCGCTGCTGGCCAGGAAGGAGAACGTCGACTTCCTCCAGGCCGACGTGCGCGAGCCGGACGTGCTGCTCGGCAAGCTGCGCGGGCTGATCGACTTCGACAAGCCGGTGGCGTTCCTGATGCTGGCGCTGCTGCACTTCATCGAGGACGAGCACGCCTACGACCTGGTGGCCAAGCTGCGCGCGGCCAGCGTGCCCGGCAGCTACCTGGTGATCAGCCACGCCGTCGACCCGACGCCGGACATCACGCCGCAGGCGCTGGAGATCTACAAGAAGTCGACGGCCCAGCTCAACCTGCGCACGCGCGAGGACATCGAGCGCTTCTTCGAGGGCTACGAGCTGGCCGAGCCCGGGCTGACGTTCCCGGCCCGCTGGCGTCCCGACGAGGAGAAGCCGCTCGGCGACAACATCACGTTCGGCTACGTCGGCGTCGCACGCAAGCTCTGACGCCGGCCGCACGCGCGTGAGGCCCCGCCGTCGTCCGGCGGGGCCTCACGCGTGTCGGAAGCTCAGTTCTGCTGCTGGGCGTTCTTCAGCTCCTCGGCGAGCTCGGCCCTGATCGCGTCCATGTCGAGGGCCCTGACCTGACGGATGAGGTCTTCAAGCGCGGGCGCCGGAATGGCGCCGGCCTGCGCGAAGACGACGATGCCGTCGCGGATGGCCATCAGCGTCGGGATCGAGGTGATGTCGAACCCCTGAGCCAGCCCCTGCTCAGCGTCGGTGTCAATCTTGCCGAAGGTGATGTCCTCGTGCTTGTCCGACGCCTGCTCGAAGATCGGACCGAACTTCTTGCACGGCGGGCACCACTCGGCCCAGAAGTCGAGCAGCACGATCCCCTTGTCGGCGATCTCGTTGAAGTTCTTCTCGGTTACTTCGATGGTCGCCACAAGTGGCTCCTTGCTCGTTGTCGCTAGCAGTGCATCCGTCTCAACCACGTACCCACACCCAGCATTCCATGCTCCGGCGCCGGGCGCGGCCCCTCTTGGCGACCGCGCCCGCGCGGATCAGCGGCCGCCGGGCAGGTTCAGGCCGATGACCAGGGGATCGTGGTCGGAAGATCGGTAGGCGTCGGGCCGGTAGAGATCCGGCGGATTGAACTCGGTGTTGTAGTCGCGGATGCGCGGCTCGTCGGCGTTGATGTGCCAGATCGTGGCGCCGCTGACCCGCTTGAGCAGCTGCCGGCCGACGAGGGCGTGGTCCAGCTCGCCCGCCAGCCCGTCGAACAGGTAGCTGTAGCGCTGCCCGGCGGGCACGAACCGCTTGGTGACACTGGCCAGGCCGCCCGCTTCGAGCGTGCGGATCGGGTCCTCCTCGCCGTAGGCGTTGAGGTCGCCGAGCACGATCGGGTGGGGCAGGTCCTGCTCCTCGATGATGCCGAGCAGGGCCTTGGCCTGGGCGACGCGGGTGGCGTTCCAGCAGCTCTGGCCGTCGCCCTGGTCGGCGTCGGGCCCGCCGGACGGGCAGCTTCCCTTCGACTTGAGGTGGTTGACCAGCATGGTGAACGGCTGGCCGCCGCCCTTCCTGCGGAAGGTCTGGATCAGCGGCGGACGGCTGAACACCGGGTCCTGCGACGACGTCGCCGCGCCGACCGGGGTCAGTTTGCCCGGCTTGTAGATGATGCCGACCTGGATGGCGTCGGTGCCGGGGTACGGGTGCGCGAGCGCGGCGTACGTACCGGCGCCGACCTCGGCGTTGACCGCGTCCACGAGCGCCTGGAGCGCGGTCTGGCCGTTGTTCTCGACCTCCATGAGGGCGACCGCGTCGGCGTCGAGCCCCTTGAGCGCGGACACCAGCTTGGCGAGCTGGCGCCGCTGCTCCTCCGCGTTGTCCGCGCCGCGCGAGCCGAGCGTGGTGAACCAGTTGAGGGTGTTGAAGGAGGCCACCTTGACGTTGCCGCCCACCCGGGCCGGCCTGGCCGGGCGCGGGCCGGCGCTCGCGTACGCGATGGGCTCGGTGGGCTGGAGCCGGTAGGAGCCGAAGCCGTAGCCGAGCACGCCGGTGACGCCGCGCGCCACGTCGCCCGCGCGTACGACGGGCGGCAGCGTCGCGGGGTTCTCCCGGGTGGAGGCGTCGTCCACGAGCAGCGCGCGGCGCTCGTTCCCGGCGGCGTCCACGCCGTGCCGGTCGGTCGGCTGGAAGAGCCGGCCCTGCGCGGAGAGCGTGACCTCGCCGTAGCGGCCCAGGTTGTAGTGGTCGCTGACGGTCAGCGGCTGCGGGAAGGTCAGCAGCATGTTCTCGACCTGCTCCAGGCTCGCGCCCGCCGCCACCGGCAGCCGGTACGGCAGCGGCGCCACCCGGCCCGTGCCGCAGACGTCCACGGCGGTGACGGGCGACAGCTCGGTCCAGCCGTTGTACTCGGTGACCGTGCCGGTGATCAGGACGCGGTCGCCGACCTTGACGTCCCTGACCGACTCGCGGGCGTACGCGAACAGCCCCTCGGACGTGGCCGGATCGGCGTCGGGCCGCGGATCCTGCAGGAAGAAGCCGCTGAGCTGGTCGGTCCGCTGGAAGTCGGCGGTGACGACGCCTTCGACGCGCACGGTCTGTCCGGCCAGAGGGCTGGCGTCCCCGGCGCCCTGAACCTGCGCGATGCGGTGGGAGGCGGGGGTGGCGCAGGCGGCGCTCGCCCCTGGAGCGGGGTCGGCGGCGGCCGGGGCGGCGGGCAGCGCCGCGCAGGCCGCGACGACGGCGGCCAGGGACGCTCGCGATAAAGCTTGCATGTCCGGCACTTTACGGCTAATTCTGGCTGCCTATTTCCACATAAAGATGGCTAGAACATTAAATTGTCGAACCTTGACATCGGCGGTTGCGGGTATCACTTGTGCATGGACTGGGTCACCTGCGCGCATTCCGCTGGTTGCACAGGAATCGCTAGCCGTCCCACCGGCCTGTGCCTTGCCCACCTCGGCCCCGAGGATTCGCGCGCGGCGCTCGCCGGGCTCTCCCCCGGCCGCCTGCTCGACCTGCGCGGCACCACCGTCACCAGTACCCTGCTCGGCATGGTGCTCGACGCCACCGGCGGCCGCCCGGGACGCGCCCGCCTCGACCGGGCCAGGTTCACCGGCGACGTGCGGCTGTCCGGGGTGACCTTCTGCGGCGACGTGTCCCTTGACGGCGCCAGGTTCGACCGGTTGGCCTCGTTCTTCGGGGCCCGTTTCGAGGGCAACGTGTCGCTCGCGGGCGTCAGGTTCGGCCGCGAACTGTCCTTCCATGGCGTGACCGTACGCGGGCACGTCTCGCTCGACCAGGCCGTGATGTCGCGCGACGCGCTGTTCAGCGAGGCCGACTTCGGGCACGGGCTGTCGTGCGAGCGGGCCAGGTTCGACGGGTACGCCACCTTCGACGGCGCCGGCCTGGGCGACGGCGGGGTCTTCAGGGGCGCGCGCTTCGGCCGTACGCTGTCGTTCCGCAAGGTCAGGGGGCACGCCTGGTTCGAGGCCGCCCACTTCGCCTCCGACGCCTACCTGTCGGCCACCGGCCGGCTGTCGGCGGCCAGGGCGCGCGCCGACGGGCTGCTCGACGTGGCGGTGGCGCGCTGCGGCGTCGACCTGCGAGGCGTCGAGGTGACCGGCCCGGCCAACGTGCGCCTCACCGACTCCCAGGCCGATCTGGAGGGCGCGGTGCTGCACGGCCCGGCCACCGTGACCGGGCGCGGCAGGTCCACGCTCACCTCGCTGCGCCATGTCGACGCCGGCGACCTCGTCCTGCACGGGCTCGACCTGACGACGTGCCGCTTCGCGGGGCTGGTGCACCCGTCGGGGGTGCGGGTCGAGGACTGCACGTTCGCGTTCACGCCGCGCGGGGTGCGGCTCAGCCTGCGCTGGCCGATGCTGCGCCGGCTCTCCCGGCGGCGGGCACCGGCCGGCGAGCGCACGCTGCACGGGAGCGAACACAGCGGAGAACACGGAAGCGGAAGCCGCGGCGACGGCCCCGACGACACCGGCGCCGCGCCCGACGGGCCGGCCGCCCTCTACGCGGGCCTGCGGCCCGGCGACCAGGCCACCGACGCCGGCTTCGCCTTCGCCACGACGGAGATGCGCCGCCGAGCCGGTCACGGCCGGTGGGGGCGCTGACCCGGGCGGCCGTTCTGTGAGACACGGATTCCGGTACGACGCGGCTTCGCGCACCGGCGAGCACGCGTCCCCGGCGCGCCGGGTCGTTCCGCGGCAAGGGCGGCCTGGACAGGCCGCACCGGACGCGTCCCCGGCTCACTGGGGCGTTCCCCGCCGACCGCCGCCCAGGCAGGGGTCAGAACTCGGCGGCGATCTCTTCGATGGCGGCGAAGTGCCCGCGCCAGCCGCCGCCCATGATGCGCCGCGACATCTGCTGCAGCTCGTCGTCCGGATCGAAGCCCTCGTGGTCGAGGAAGAGCCGGGTGCCCTTGCCCTCGGGCTCCAGCCGCCACGTCACGGTCCAGTCCGCCCGGCCGTCGCTCCAGGCGAGCCTGAGCAGCTTCTCCGGCTCGATGGCCAGCACCTCGCAGCGCACGATCCCGTCGAAGCCGACCTGCGGCCTGGGCGTGGTGGTGAACGTGAAGCGGTGGCCGACCTCGGGCTTGAAGTCGTTCGGCATCAGCCAGCGGGCCATCAGCTCCGGCTCGGTGAGCGCCCGCCACACCTTGGCCGGCGGGTGGGCGAGGAACTGATCGAGCCTGATGGCCCGGCGGTCGTCATCGGTCTTGGGGGTTCCCGCCGGGGGCAGGGTCGGTGGCATCGTCGTCCTCCATGTCGTCGAGCAGGGTGGAGAGCGCGGCGAGACGTTCCCGCCAGAAGCGCTCGTACGGGCTGAGCCAGTCGCGGATCTCCATGAGCGGCCCCGCCTCCAGCCGGTAGTGGCGCTCGCGGCCCCTGCGGCTCTCGGAGACCAGCCCCGCGTCCTTGAGCACCTTGAGGTGCTCCGACACGCTGGGCCTGCTCATGTCGAAGTGCTCGGCCAGCCGCCCGGCGGGCTGGGCGCCCTCGTCGAGCAGCAGGCGCAGCAGCTCGCGCCGCACCGGGCTGGCCAGGGCGCTGAAGACGTGGTCGGTGCTCACGTCCGGCCGCCCTTCACATGGCCGCGGGCGCGAGCAGCGACGGTCGCGAGTAAGGAGATGGGCATGTCGGACACTATACGTAGGTTTTTTCCTACATGTCACCCCCGGCCTCCGGCGCAATATCAGGGAATTCCCCGATGAAGCCCAGGGTCGTGCTCTCTAGACTTGAGCCATGCTCATCGACGACTACGTGTCCGAGCTTGATCGGGCCCTGTGCGGCCCTCCGGGACCCAAGCGCGACCTGGTCGTCGAGGCACGTGACAGCCTGCTCGACACCGCCGAGGCACTCGAGGCCGAAGGGCTCGATCGGGAGGAGGCCGAGCGGCAGGCGGTGAAGGAGTTCGGCGACATCGCCGAGATCACCCCCGGCTACCAGATGGAGCTGACCGCCGCGTCGGGCCGGCGGCTGGGCACGCTGCTGTTCGTGAGCGTGCCGATCACGGTCGCGATGTGGTCGGTGCTGTGGCGGATCTACCCCGGCGACGCCGCCGCCTGGGCCGCCGCGCCCGCCTGGTCCGGCGTCGTCTCCGAGCTGATCGACGTGCTCCAGCTCGCCACCGGCGTGTACGGCGGCCTGGTGGTCTTCGCGCTGAGCAGGGGCGCCCGCTGGATCAAGCGGCCCCGTCTCGCCATCAGGTCGATGGCCTTCATGGTCTTCGGCACGCTGGCGATCACCGCCGGGCTGTCGCTGGTGCTGTCGCTCGCCCTGGACACCTCGGCCTCGCTCGCCCCGCTGCCGGCCCTGCTGGCGAACCTGGTCACCTCGGCGATGTGGGGCCTGCAGATCTACGGCGCCACGCAGTGCGTGCGCGTGACGCGTTCCTGAGCCCGGCTCACCCCAGCCCGGCTCACCCCAGCGCTGCGGACTCGGCGCGCAGCACGCTGCCGATCACGGTGGAGAACTCCCGCCAGGCCGATCGCTCTCCCTGAAGCTGCTTCCTCCCCGATTCGGTGAGCCGATAGGTGCGGCGCTTGCGCCCGCCCACGGTCGCCCACTCGCTCGACAGGTAACCGATGCGCTCGAGCCTGCGCAGCGCCGGATAGACGGTGCCGGTGGGCACGCTGAGCACTCCCCCGCTGCGCTCCTGCAGGGCCTCGATGATGGCATAGCCGTGCAGCGGCTCGTCCTCCAGCACGGAGAGCAGCAGAGCGTCCATGTGCCCGCGCAACGCGTCCGGATTCATGACTTCGATCCTAGTGACCGGTCTCCCATGTAGCCAGTCTACATGTAGACTTTCTACGTGTAGGCTACCTACGTATCGAGGGACACGACTTCGGAGCGGTGATGGACGTCCTGGATCTGGCACGCACACAGTTCGCGTTGACCGGCAGCCTGCACTTCCTGTTCGTGGTGCTCACGCTGGGCCTGGCGCCACTCGTGGCGATCATGCACACCCGGTGGGCACGGACCGGGCAGCCGCTGCACGAGCGCATGACGCGCTTCTGGGGGCAGATCTACGTGATCAACTACGCGCTCGGCATCGTGACCGGGCTCGTCATGGAGTTCCAGTTCGGGCTGGCGTGGAGCGGGCTGACCGACTACGCGGGCGACGTGTTCGGCGCGCCGCTCGCCATGGAGACGCTGCTCGCCTTCTTCCTGGAGTCCACCTTCCTCGGCCTGTGGATCTTCGGCTGGGGCCGGCTGCCCAAGTGGGCGCACGTGGCCTGCATCTGGGCGGTGACGCTCACCGCGTACGCGAGCGCGTTCTTCATCATGGTCGCCAACTCGTTCCTGCAGAACCCGGCGGGCGCCGTCGCCGACGGCGAGCGGCTGCGGCTGGCGGACTTCGGCGCGCTGCTCACCAACAAGGCGCTGACCTTCTCGTTCCCGCACGTCATCGGGGCCGGGCTGTTCACCGGCGGGATGGTGCTGGTGGGCGCGAGCGCGTACCGGCTGTGGCGGCGCGCGGAGGAGACGGAGTTCTTCGGCCGGTCGCTGCGCACCGGCGTGCTCGCCGCCGCCCTCGGCATCATGGTGACCGTCGCCTTCGGCTACGCCCAGTTCGGCGGCGTCGCCGAGGGCAAGTTCGGCAGCGGCAACGTGCCGGCGTCCGTGGCGCTCGGTTTCATGATCGAGATCGGCCAGCTCCTGGCGCTGGTCGTGCTGTTCGTGATGCTGCCGCTGATCCGGGTGCTGCCGCGGGCCCGCTGGGCGCACCCGGTGCTCATGCTGATGACACCGCTGCCGTTCATCCTGGCGATCCTCGGCTGGATGGCCAGGGAGATCGGCAGGCAGCCGTGGATGATCTGGGAGCGGCTCACCGTCGCCGACGCCATGACGCCCGGCCTGACCGCCGGCATGGTGACGACCTCGCTGATCGGATTCACCGCCGTGCTCGGGCTGCTGGCGGTCGTCGACTACGTGCTCATCGCCCGCGCGATCAGGCGGGGCCCGCAGGCGCCCGACCTCGGCGCCACCGCCGAGAGCACGCCCTCCCCCGCCCTGACCTACTGAAGAGGTGCTGACGATGGAGCTGCTGTGGTTCGCCGTCTTCACGGTGCTGCTGACCGGTTACTTCGCCCTTGAGGGCTTCGACCTCGGTGTGGGGCTGCTGCTGCCGCTGCTCGGCAGGACGCGCGCCGACCGGGACCGCATGGTGGCCGCGATCGCCCCGTACGTGCTGGCCAACGAGGTGTGGCTGGTCGCCGTGGGCGGGACGCTCGCCGGGGTCTACCCGCTGCTGGACGGCCGGGTGCTGTCCGCCCTGTATCCGCTGGTCGTGGCCATGCTGCTGAGCTGGGTGCTGCGCGATGCCGGGCTGTGGTTCCGCCGCAGGGCCGGCGGCACGGTCTGGCGGGGCTTCTGGGACGCCGCCATCGCGTTCGGCTCGCTCGGCCTGTCCGCCGGCTGGGGCATGGCCCTGTACGCCGCCGCCACCGGCTTCCAGGCCCCCGCGGTGCACCCGCTCGGGCTGCTGCTCGGCGTCGTGGTGACGCTGCTGTTCGCCTTCCACGGCTGGACGTTCCTGGCCTGGCGCACGCCCGGCGTGTTCGGGGCCGCGCGGTCCGGGCGGGCGCTGCTGGTGTCGGGGGCGGCGGCCGCGCTGCCCGCGCTCGGAGTGCTGGTGGCCGCGATGCCGTACCTGCTGGAGCACACCGCTCCCCCGGCCACGCTGAATGTGCTCAGTCTCATGGTCCTGCCTGTCGCGCCCATCCTGGTAGGGGCGCAAGTATGGGTATGGCGCACTTTCCGGCCAGGCAAGGACGCCGTCCTGCTCCCGTCGTTCTTCTGAGGACCACCGAGGGCTACTACTAGGGGCTCTGTGCACAAGGGTTTGCTTTCGCTCATGCGGGCCGAGCGCGCGGTCCGCACGCATCTCGCCGTCACCATGGCCGCCGCCGTGCTCGCAGGGCTGCTCGTGCTGGTGCAGGCCGAGCTGCTCGCGGGCGTGCTGTCCGGGCGGTTCACCGCGGCCGCGCTCGGCGTACTGGCGGCCGTGGTCGGGGTGCGGGCGCTGCTGGCCTGGACACAGGGCGTCTTCGCCGGGCGCACCGCCACCGGCGTCAAGTCCGCGCTGCGCCGGCGGCTGCTCGGACGGCTGCGCGAGCTGGGCCCCGCCCGGCTGACCGCCCACCGCTCCGGCGAGCTGGTCACGCTCGCCGGACGCGGTCTCGACGGGCTCGACAACTACCTGACCGGCTACCTGCCGTCCATCGCCGTGGCCGGTGTCGTGCCGCTGGCCGTGCTCGTCCGGCTGTTCGCCGCCGACCTGGCCAGCGCCGTGATCGTGCTGGTGACGCTGCCGCTGATCCCGATCTTCGGCGCGCTCGTCGGCATGACCACCAAGGCCGTCACCGAACGTCAGTTCAAGGCGCTGTCGCGGCTCGGCGGCCACTTCCTCGACGTCGTGCGCGGGCTGCCCACGCTGCGCGCCTTCGGCCGGGCCCGCTACCAGGCCGGCGTCATCCGGCAGGTCGCCGACGCGCACCGCAGCGCCACCATGCGGACGCTGCGGGTGGCGTTCCTGTCGTCGCTCGTGCTGGAGCTGTGCGCCTCGCTGTCGCTGGCACTGGTCGCGGTGCCGATCGGGCTGCGGCTGCTCGGCGGCTCGCTGGACCTGACGACGGCGCTGCTGGTGCTGCTGCTCGCGCCTGAGGCGTACCTGCCGCTGCGGGCCATGGGGACGCGTTTCCACGCCTCCATGGAGGGCGTGGCGGCGGCCGACGCGGCCTTCGCCGTCCTGGACGCCGAGACCGGCGAGCGCACGGGCGGGACCCGCGAGGTCGCGGGCGGCGGCGCGCCGGAGATCCGGCTGGAGAACGTCACCGTGCGCTACCCCGGCCGCGACACGCCCGCCCTTGAGGACGTCTCGCTGACCATCGCGCCGGGCGAGCGGGTGGCGCTGGTGGGCGAGAGCGGCGGCGGCAAGAGCACGCTGCTCCACCTCATACTCGGTTTCGTCCAGCCGTCCTCGGGCCGGGTCCTGATCGACGGTGCCGACCTGCGCGAGCTCGACCTCGCGGGGTGGCGGGCGAGGCTCGCCTTCGTGGCGCAGCGGCCGCATCTGTTCGCCGCGTCGGTGGCCGACAACATCCGGCTCGGGGCCCCCTCCGCCTCGCTCGACGACGTGCGCAGGGCGGCCGAGGCGGCGCACGCCGACTTCGTCGCCGATCTGCCGCAGGGGTTCGACACGGTGCTGGGCGAGCGCGGCGCGAACCTGTCGGCGGGGCAGCGCCAGCGGGTCGCCCTGGCCCGCGCCTTCTGCCGCCCCGACGCCTCGGTGCTGCTCCTCGACGAGCCCACGGCCCGGCTCGACGGCCGCAGCGAGGCCGCGGTGGTGGCGGCCACCGCCAAGCTGGCCCAGGGCCGTACGGCGGTCATCGTCGCGCACCGGCCCGCCATGATCGAGCTCGCCGACCGCGTGATCCGCGTCCACGACGGCCGCATCCTCTCCGACACCGCCAGGACCGGCACCCGGGCGGATGGCGCGGCGGCCGAGGACGTACGCGTGGCGCTTCAGGACGGCGAGCGGGCCCAGCAGGCACACGCGGAGCCAGAGGACGGCGAGCGGGCCCAGCAGGCACACGCGGAGGCTCGGGACGGCGCGCCTGCCGGGCAAGCACGTGGGGAAGGGAGCGGACGATGAAGCGGCGGTTGGGCCTGCGCCTGTGGTGGGCGGTGCTGGCCGGGTCGGCGGCCGACCTGGCCGGTCTCGGGCTCATCGCGGCGGCCGCCTGGCTGATCACCCGGGCCGCCGAGCAGCCGCCGCTGGCCGCGCTGAGCGTGGCGATCGTGGCGACCAGGGCGTTCGCCACGAGCAAGGGCGTCTTCCGCTACGCCGAGCGCCTCACCGGCCACGACGTCGCCCTGCGCGCCCAGGCGGGCACCAGGGAGGACCTGTACGAGGCGCTCATCCCGCCGCAGCGCCCCCGCCACGGCGGTGCCGATCTGTTGAGCCGCATGGTGGACGACACCGAGGCCGTCCAGGACCTGCTGGTCCGCTGCCTGCTGCCGGCCGTGGCCGCGGCGATCGCCGGCCTCGCGGCCGTGGTCATCGGGCTGACGATCCTGCCGGTGGCGGCGCTGGTGCTGCTGGCGGGCCTGGCGCTGGCCGGGGTGCTGCTGCCCGCGGGCACGGCCGCCGCGGCGCGCCGCTGGTCGGCGCGGATCGCCCCGGCGCGGGCGGCGCTGGCGGGCCGGGTGGCCGACCTGGTGCACGGCTCGGCCGACCTGGCCGCGTACGGCGCGGACGGGGCGGCCCTGGACCGGGCGCTGGCGGCCGATGACGCGCTGGCCGCACTCGAACGCCGCCAGGCCCGCGTGCACGCCGCCGCCCTGGCCGGCGGCACCCTGCTGCAGGGCCTGACCGTGGCGGCCGTGGTGCTGCTCGCCCAGTCGGCGGGCGTGGACTCGGTCGGCACGGCGGTGCTCGCTCTGACCGGGCTGGTGGCGTTCGAGCCGGTGCTGCCGCTGGCGGCGGCGGGCGAGCGGATGGCGGGCATCACGGCGGCGCTGCGGCGGCTGCGCGAGGTGCGCTCGTCGGAGCCGGCCGTCACCGAGCCCGCCGCGCCCAAGCCCCGCCCCGAGCCGCCGCTCACCATCGAGATCGAGGACCTCGTGGTCCGCCACCCGGCGCTCGACGGGGAGGCACGCGACGGCGACCACCCGGCCCCCTACGGCGGTCGCCCGGCGCTCGACGGGGTGTCGCTGCGGGTCGAGCCCGGCCGGCGGGTGGCGATCGTCGGGCCGAGCGGCGCGGGCAAGAGCACGCTGCTGGCCGCCCTCATGCGCCTGGTCGAGCCCGACTCCGGCCGCATCACGGTGAACGGCGTGGACGTGCGCGACCTGCCGGGCGACGACGTACGCGCCCTCATGACCGGCCTCACCCAGGACCCGTACATCTTCCGCGCGAGCCTGCGCGACAACCTGCGCCTGGCGGGCCCCGACGCGGACGACGAGCGGCTGCTGCGGGCGGTGCGCGACGCCCGCCTGGACGGCTGGGTCGAGCGGACCGGCTGGGACACCGAGCTGGGCGAGGACGGCAGGACGGTGTCGGGCGGCCAGCTCCAGCGGCTGGCGCTGGCCAGGGCGCTGCTGTACGACCCGCCTGTGCTGCTGCTCGACGAGCCGGCCGAGGCGCTCGACGAGGAGACCGCCGACCGGCTCATGGAGGATCTGCTCGACGTCACCCGCGACCGCACGACGCTGCTGGTGACCCACCGGCTCAAGGGCCTGGAGTCGGTCGACGAGGTGATCGTGCTGGAGGACGGCCGGGTGACGCAGCGCGGCACGCACGACGAGCTGGTACGCGTGCCCGGCTACTACCGCGACCTGTGGGAGTCGGAGGTCCTCACCCGGCGGTGACCGCCCCGTGCCCGCGAGTTGAGTTGGCGACGCCATCAGGTTTAAAGTGCAAACTACTTTATTGATTCGAGGAGTTTGCATGGTCGATGACGATGAGCGCGCGCCCAGCCCCGAGGAGATGCTGCGGGTCATCGAGGAGCAGAGCCACGCCACCGTGCGGCTGCTGCAGGGCGACCCGCGCCTGCTCTACGTCCCGTGGGGGGTGTCCTGGCTGCTCGGCTTCGCCGCCCTGTTCCTGCACTACGGCCTCGACGGGCGCTCCTACCTGCCGATCTCGCAGATGCAGGCGGTGAGCGTGCTGATGGGGGCCATGATCGTGGCGGGGGCGGTGTCCGCGTACGGGATCGTCAAGATGAACAAGTCGGTGCGCGGCGACACCTCGGCCAGGGGCGCGATGTACGGCTACGCGTGGCTGGCGGGCATGGTGCTGGCCTCGCTCATCGCGATCAGGCTGGGCCCGATGCTGCCCGCCGCCGAGCGCGGCCTGCTGTGGGCGGGCGGCCCGCTGCTGGTCGTCGCGTTGCTCTACATGCTGGGCGGCGCCATCTGGCTCAACTGGCCGATGTTCTTCATCGGCGGCTGGACGGCCGGTGTGAACGCGCTGGGCGTGCTGCTCGGCCCCGGCCCGCACGCGCTGCTGACGGCGGTTCTGCTGGGCGGCGGGTTCATCGCGGCCGGGCTGTGGCTGTGGCGGAGGCAGCGCGGGTGAGCGGGGACGCGGAGAACAAGCCAGGGGGCGCGCCGCCCGAGCTGGACCCGGTGATCCACGCCCAGGCGAGGCTGCGCGTGGTGGCCGCGCTCAACGTGCTGGCCGACGGCGACGAGATGGCGTTCAACTCGCTCAAGGAACTGCTCGGCATGACGGCGGGCAACCTGTCGGTGCACCTCACCAAGCTGGAGGACGCCGGCTACGTCCGCATCACCAAGACACACAGGGGCCGCACGCCCGTCACGTACGTGGCGCTGACCAAGCGCGGGCGGCTGGCCTTCGAGGAGTACACCGCGGCGATCCGCGCCCTGCTGGACAACGCTGGAGGAGTCCGATGACGGTTCTGGCCCGCGCCTTAGAGGTGACCCGCCGCTACGGCGACGTGGTGGCGCTCGACCGCGTCTCGCTCGACATCGGGGCGGGCGAGCTGGTCGGCCTGCTGGGCCCCAACGGGGCCGGCAAGTCCACGCTGCTCAGCCTGTTCGCCGGGCTGCGCCGGCCGACGTCGGGCACCATCGAGCTGCTCGGCGGCTCGCCGCTCGACCCGGTGACGCGGCGCGGCATCGGCGTGACCCCGCAGGAGACGGGGCTGCCGGAGTCGCTGCGGGTCGGCGAGGTGGTCGACTTCGTCTGCGCCCACTACCCCGATCCGGTCGGCAGGAAGGAGCTGCTCGGCCGGTTCGGGCTCGACGACCTGGCCGGGCGTCAGGTCGGCGGGCTGTCGGGCGGTCAGCGGCGGCGGCTGGCGGTGGCGCTCGCGTTCGCCGGGAACCCGCGGCTGGTCTTCCTCGACGAGCCGACCACCGGTCTCGACGTCGAGGCCAGGCACGCCCTGTGGGCGGGCGTCACGGCCTTTCACGACAGCGGCGGCACGGTGCTGCTGACCAGCCACTACCTGGAGGAGATCGAGGCGCTGGCCGAGCGGGTCGTGGTGCTGGGCCACGGCCGGGTGCTGGCCGACGACACGGTGAACGCGATCCGCGGCCTGGTGGGCGTGCGGCGCGTCTCGCTGGTGGCCGAGCGCCTGCCCGAACTGCCCGGCGTGCTCGGCAGCGAGCGGGCCGGCGACCGGATCACCCTGGTCACCACCGACCCCGACCGGCTGGTGGTCGAGCTGGTCCGCAGCGGCGCGCCGTTCTCCGGCCTGGAGATCAGGCCCACCACGTTGGAAGAGGCGTTCCTCACGATCACCGGCAAGGAGTCGGCCCATGTCTAGCCTGGTCGCCGCGCACACCCGCGTCCTGCTGCTCGAACAGCTCAGAGTGCCCATCGGCCTGGCGGCGGGCGCGCTGTTCCCGGCCATAGCGCTGCTGGCGTTCGTGGTGCCGTTCGCCGGTGACGATCCGCGGGCGGCCACGATGGCGACGGCGTCGCTGATGCTGTTCGGCGCGATGTCACAGGCGATCATCGGGCTGGCGGTCACGGTGTCGCAGGACCGCGAGCAGCCCTGGAACCCCTACGTCCGCACGCTGCCCGCCGGGCCGTTCCCCCGCTTCGCGGGGCGGATCCTCGCCGCGGTGGTGCAGATCCTGCTCGGGGTGGTGCCGGTGCTGCTGGTCGCGGCGCTGTTCACCCTGGCCGTCATCACGCCGGTGCGGCTGCTCGCGGCGCTGGCGACGCTGGTCGCGGGCTCGGTGCCGTTCATGCTGATGGGGCTGTGCGTCGGGTTCCTGCTGACCGCCAAGGCGGCGATCGCGGTGTCGCAGCTGCTGTTCTTTCCGCTCGGCGTGCTGGGCGGGCTGCTGCTGCCGCCGCAGATCCTGCCGGGGGTCGTGGAGGCGGTCTCGCCGTTCACGCCCGCGCGTGGCGTGGCCGAGCTGCTGTGGGCGGTGACGGCGGGCACGACGCCCGACGGGGTGGCGCTGGCGGCGCTGGCCGGCTGGACGGTGCTGGCCGCCGTAGGGGCCGTGTGGGCGTACCGCCGCGACGAGGGGCGGCGCTTCACCTGAGGGGATGTGCCGGAGAACTGGGGGGGTGTGCCGCCGAGTCCGCAGCGATCTCGACGACACACCCGTCCATGAGGGGGTCCCGTGTGTTACGCGTTCTCCGCGAGGGTGACGTTCACCTCGTGACTGTCGCCATCCCTCATATATGTGATCTTGACCTCTTGGCCGGGTTTGAAACCTCTGACCTGCCCAACAACGGTATCGCCTCCGTCAACCATCTTGTCACCGATCTTCGTGATGAGGTCGCCTTGCTGCAGTCCGGCCTTGTCCGCCGGACTTCCGGGGGTGACCTCTCTGATCAGCGCGCCTGGCACGTCGCCGGTGGCGTCGGTCACGCTCACGCCGAGCCAGGCGTGCGTGACCTTGCCGCTGGAGATGAGCTGCTCGGAGACCTGCTTGGCGGTGTTGACCGGGATGGCGAAGCCGACGCCGCCGCCCGCCGCCTCGGAGGCGATCGCGGTGTTGATGCCGACGAGCTCGCCCGCCGCGTTCACCAGCGCACCGCCGGAGTTTCCGGGGTTGATCGAGGCGTCGGTCTGGATGGCGCCACCGATCGTGGTGGGCATGCTCTCATTGGCCTGCGGCCAGCCGGGCGGGAGCTGCCTGCGCTCCTGGTTGCCGAGGTTCAGCGTACGGTCGAGCGCGCTGACGATGCCCGCCGTGACGGACCCGTCGAGGCCGAGCGGGCTGCCGATGGCCAGCACCGGGTCGCCGACCCTGAGCTTGTCGCTGTCGCCGAGCGTGGCCTTGACCAGGCCCGAGACGCCCTCGGCCTTGATGACGGCGAGGTCGGTCGCCGGGTCGGTGCCGACGATGGTGGCCCGCGCTGTCTTGCCGTCGCTGAACTTGACCGTCATCTGGCCGCCCTGGCCCGCCCCCACGACCACGTGGTTGTTGGTGAGGATCATGCCGTCCTCCGACAGCACCACGCCGGAGCCCTCACCGGTCTGCCCCTTGATCATCACGACCGTGGGCTGCACCTTGGCCGCCACCTCGGCCACCGTGAGCTGGTCGGAGGCCGACTTGAAGACCGGGCCGGGAGTCACGGGAGCGCTGCTCGCGACCGGCTCAGGCTGGAACGAGGTGGCGACAGCGGCCCCCACGACGCCGCCGACGACGGCCATGGCGGCCATGGCGAGACCCGCGATGACCTTCTGGCCGACGGTGAAGCGCGCCTGTTTGGGCTGCGCCGGCGGTGGCGGCGGCACCTCCATGACGATCGTCTCCCGTCGGGGAAAGCCCCCGGCTATCGGCGGGGTGGCGCCGAACTGGCTCCACCCACCGGAGTCCCGCCGCTCGGGACCCTGCTCGCGAGGCTCGTTCGCGTTCATCCTGTCATCTCCCTCGAATCCCTCTGCTTCAAGGGTGTCAAGACTCTCGTAAGAGCGGGCTAAGAGCGGAATTCCGCGGGCGCCGCACGCCCTGATGCGGCGCTCATCGGACGAGCTCGCGGCGGGCGCGCGGGGTGCGGAGCCTCCGTTCGATCTTTCTTAACGTCCGGCGGGCCAGTACTCGTCCCTCAGCAGCCGCTTGTAAAGCTTGCCGGTCGGGTGGCGGGGCAGCTCGGCCCGGAAGTCCACCGACTTGGGGCACTTGTAGTGGGCCAGGTGCTCGCGGCAGTACGCGATCAGCTCCGACTCCAGCTCCGGTCCCGCCTCGTCCATGTTCACCGGCTCGACCACGGCCTTGACCTGCTCGCCCATCTCCTCGTCCGGCACGCCGAACACCGCCACGTCGGCCACCTTCGGATGCACCGACAGCACGTTCTCGGCCTCCTGCGGGTAGATGTTCACACCACCTGAGATGATCATGTACGAGCGGCGGTCGGTCAAATACAGGAAGCCCTCCTCGTCGAGGTAGCCGATGTCGCCCAGCGTCGTCCAGCCCCTGCCCTTCGGGTCCTGGGCCGAGCGGGTCTTGTCGGGGTCGCCGTGGTACTCGAAGCGGCCGCCCTTCTCGAAGTAGATCGTGCCGTGCTCGCCCGGCGGCAGGTCATCGCCGTTCTCGTCGCAGATGTGCACGATGCCGAGCAGGGAGCGGCCGACCGTGCCCTTGTGCGTCAGCCAGTCCTCAGGGCCGACGTAGAGGAAGCCGTTGCCCTCGGTGCCCGCGTAGTACTCGTGGATGATCGGTCCCCACCACTGCATCATCTGCTCCTTGACCGGGATGGGGCAGGGCGCGGCGGCGTGGATGGCGTACTTGAGCGAGGAGACGTCGTACTTGGCGCGGACCTCCTGCGGCAGCTTCAGCATCTTGATGAACATCGTCGGTACGAGCTGCGTGTGCGTCACCGCGTACCGCTCGACCGCCGCCAGGTACTGCTCGGGGTCGAAGCGCTCCATCACCACCACCGTGGCGCCGAGGCGCTGGAACGACATGCAGTAGCGCAGCGGCGCGGCGTGGTAGAGCGGGGCGGGCGAGAGGTAGACGCTGCCGGCCGTCGGCGCGAACAGGGCCTGGATGAGCTTGAGCAGCATGCCGGGCTCCTCCAGCGGGCCGTGCGAGGCGGGCACCTTGACGCCTTTGGGGCGGCCGGTCGTGCCGGAGGAGTAGAGCATGTCGGCACCGGTGCACTCGTCCGCGATGGGCGTCGCCGGGTGGGCGGCGACGGCCCGCTCGTACGAGGTGAAGCCCTCGGCCTCGCCGTCGAGCATGAGCCGCAGCTCGACGTCCGGGGTGGCGGCGGTGACGGAGGTGGCGACGGCGGCCAGGTCGGCGCTGGAGATGAAGACCCGGGCGCCGCAGTTGCCGACGATGTAGGCCAGCTCGTCGGTCTGCAGCCGGGAGCTGATGGGGGTGTAGTACAGGCCGGCGCGGTGCGCGGCCCAGGCGACGGCGAGGAAGAGCGGGTGGTTGGGCAGCATGAAGGCGACGTGGTCGCCGGGGCGCAGGCCGGCGGAGCGGAACAGGTGGGCCAGCCGGTTCGACTCCTCGTCCAGCTCGCGGTAGGTGATGACGCGTCCGGAGCCCGCCATGATCACAGCGGGCTTGTCGGGGGTGACTGCTGCGATGGCTCCCGGATACATGAACAGAACAGTATTCGGTTACTTTGCCACCCGCCAGAACCGAAACAGCCGGCATCAGAGCCGGAACGGCCCACACCAGAACCGCAACGGCCCAGCAGAACCGGAATAGCCCCGCCGGAACCGCAACGGCCCAGCAGAACCGGAACAGCCCAGCAGAACCGCAACGCCAGCAGAACCGGAACAGCCCCGCCAGAACCGGAACAGCCCCCGCGCGAGCCGGAACTCACGCGGGGGCCGCAACGGACACCGGGCCGGGATCTCACGCCCGCGCGAACCGGAGTTCGCGCGGGAACCGCGACGCACCGGGCCGGACCCGTGCGGGCGCTCTATCGCGGGCGGGCGCTCACGTCGGCTGCACCGGTGGTGACGGCCTGGATCACTGGGCCGGGATGACCGAGCCCTGGTACTTCTGCTGGATGAAGTCCTTGACCTTCTGGTCCTGCAGCAGCTTGCCGAGGGTGACGATGTTGGCGTCCTTCTCGTGGCCGCTCGGCACGACCAGGCCGTTGACGTACGGGTTACCCTCGGTCTTCTCCAGCACCAGCGCCTCCGACGCGGGCTTGAGACCGGCCTCGATGGCGTAGTTGCCATTGATGACCGCGGCGTCCACGTCCTCCAGCGAGCGCGGGAGCTGCGCCGCCTCCAGCGGCTTGAACTGCAGGTTCTTCGGGTTCTGCGCCACATCGCGCTCGGTGGCGGCGGTGCCGACGCCGTCCTTGAGCGTGATCAGGCCGTTGTCGGCGAGCAGCTTGAGCGCGCGGCCCAGGTTGGTGGCGTCGTTGGGCAGCGCCACGGTGGCCCCGCTGGGCAGCGCCGACACGTCGGTGACCTTCTTGGAGTACAGGCCGAGCGGCTCCAGGTGGACGCCCGCGACGAAGGTCAGGTTCGTGCCCTTGCTCTTGTTGAAGTCGTCGAGGTACGGCCGGTGCTGGAAGTAGTTGGCCGTCAGCTTGCCCTCTTCGAGCTGCACATTGGGCTGCACGTAGTCGGTGAACTCGACGACTTCGAGCTTGAGCCCGGCGGCGGGGGCGAGGTTGTCCTTGACGAAGTTGAGGATCTCCGCGTGCGGCACCGGATTGACGCCCACCTTGATCACGTCGTCGGCGGACTCGGCCTGCGTGGGGCCGGTCGCCGACTGCGACGTGCCGCATGCGGCGAGCGACAGAGCCAGCGCGACAGCACCCACAATGCGGTGAATTTTCATGATTTTTCCTTACTTGTGCGATAGGCGCCGAGCGACCCAGTCGCCCAGGCTCTGCAGGACTTGCACGATGACGAGCAGCAGCACGACCGTCACGATCATCAGGAGCGTCTCGAACCGCTGGTAGCCGTACCGGACGGCCAGGTCGCCGAGCCCGCCGCCGCCGAGCGTGCCGGCCATGGCGGAGTAGCCGATGAGCGCCACCACGGTCACGGTCAGGCCCGCGACCAGGCCGGGCAGCGCCTCGGGCAGCAGGACCTTGCGCACGATCGCGGTCCTGCTCGCGCCCATGGCCTGCGCCGCCTGCACGACGTCCTTGCCGACCTCGCGCAGCGCGGTCTCGACCAGCCGGGCATAGAACGGCACCGCGCCGACGGTCAGCGGCACCACGAAGGCGGCCGTCCCGATGGTGGTCCCGACGACCAGCCGGGTGAACGGGATGATCGCGATCATCAGCACGATGAACGGCAGCGAGCGCCCCACGTTCACGACGAACCCGAGCGCGGACTTCAGCGCGGGCAGCGGGCGCAGGCCGTCGCGGTCGAACACCACCAGCGCCACGCCGAGCGGCAGCCCGAGCAGCAGCGTGAACAGCGTGGACCAGCCGACCATGGCGGCCGTCTCCAGCGTCGCCGGGCCCAGCAGCGGCAGCATCTCTTCCCAGGTCACGCGGCCTCCCCCGCTTCCTCCACGATCAGCCCGCAGTCACGCAGGTACGCCAGCGCCGCCTGCCGGTCGGAGCCGTCGAGCACGACGCGCAGCCGGCCGACCGAGCCGCCCGCCAGGTCCTCGATGGAGCCGCCGAGGATGCTGAGGTCCACGTCGAACTTGCGTACCACCTCCGACACCACGGGCTGGCGCGGGTCGCCGGTGAACGTCAGCGTCACCGACCCCGCGGGCGCGGGCTCGGGCAGCGGGAAGATCTCCCTGGTCAGCCGGGAGCCCGGGGTCCTGATGAGGTCGGCGATGGCGCCGGACTCCTCGATGCGGCCGCGCGACATGATGGCGACCGAGTCGCAGACGCTCTTGACCACGTTCATCTCGTGGGTGATGAGCAGGATCGTCAGGCCCAGCTCGGTGTTGAGCCGCTTGAGCAGGGCGAGGATCGACTGCGTGGTGCCCGGGTCGAGCGCCGAGGTGGCCTCGTCCGACAGCAGCACCGACGGGTTGCCCGCCAGGGCCCTGGCGATGCCGACGCGCTGCTTCTGGCCGCCGGAGAGCTGGTGCGGGCGGTCCTTGCCGCGCCCCTCCAGGCCGACCAGCTCCAGCAGCTCGGCCACCCTGCGCTCGCGCTCGGCCTTGGGCACGCCCATGATCTCCAGCGGGAAGGCCACGTTCCCCGCCACCGTGCGCGAGGAGAGCAGCGCGAAGTGCTGGTGGATCATGCCGATGCGCTGCCTGGCGCGGTTGAGCTCGCGGTCGCCGAGCGCGGTCAGGTCCTGTCCCGCGACGGTGACGGTGCCCGCGGTGGGGCGTTCGAGCAGGTTGACGCAGCGCAGCAACGTGCTCTTGCCGGCGCCGCTCTGGCCGAGCACGCCGTAGATCTCGCCTTCGCGCACATGCAGATCGACGCCGTCGAGCGCGACGGTGTCGCCGTACTGCTTGCGCAGGCCGGAAGCCTGGATCACGGAGAATCCCCACGACTGAGGGCGGCCGCGTGGCGGGCCGCGGGAACGAACATCACCGGAAGGGCTGGCGCGCGCCTGAGGCGCGCCGAAGTCAGTGCATGCCGGGGTGGAAGGGCAGGTGACTCAGCCTGCGCAGCACGTGACCTGGTCTGATCATGACGACCTTCGACTTCGAGGAACGGGCGGGTGGGTCTGCTTCTAGCGGGCCGGCATTCGCCCCATACGCATGCGGCGACACGCGGCGCCCTCGGGGACGCAGCGATCGGTCGCGTATGCCTCGTTCACGCCCGGGTCAACGACGGTGATCTTTTCCGCTATTCCCGGTCTTTTCAGTGATATACGTCACGCCTGGCGATGGCCCCTCGCGCACGACCGCCCCGCCGTAGGCCGGGAGGCGATGGGCAGAGGGGCGGCGAAAGCAGGCGGGCCTCCCCCGACAGGGCCTCCCTCAAAGGGCTGGCACACGCCCGCCCCAGGCAGGCCAGATGACCAGGTGTGGACGGGCGGCGGAAGCCAGCAGGCCCCCGAAGAGCCGCGCACACAGCCGCCCCGCCTGCACAGCAGGACGGGAGCAGTAAGGGACGGAACCGGGCACGCCCCCCGAAGGGCCACACACAACAGCCCCACTCTGCGCAGCACGCCAAAGCAGGCAAAAGCGGTAGGGCGGCGAAAGCAGGCAGGGTGTTATCGAAGTGACGCCCACACAGCCGTCCCACCACAACCCGGGAGACCGGGTGCGAGCAGGGGCGGGGGTGCGGGCCTGGCGCACCTTCTCGGTGTAGTACGGCCAGTCCCACGGCTCGATCGGGAACCCGGCCTGCTCCGCCAGCGCCTCGGCCTCCTTCTTCGCGTTGCGCATGGCCGGGCCGACGAGCTGGCCGAGCATCTCCTCGACCGCCTCGACGGGTTGCTGCTCACGGCGCGACGCAGAGAGCCGACGACGCAGGCGATACAGGGCGCAGGCGCAGAGCGCGCGGACGCGGGGCGCGGGGCGCGGGAGCGCGGACGCGTGGGGGCGGGGCGCAGGGCACTGGGCGCGTGGGGGCGCGGTTCCTCGACCGTGGCGGCGGGCAGGACGGCCCCGCCGTACTCCGCCTCGGGCCGCCGGACATGACCGCCCCGCCGTACCCCAGGAGGCCAGGTACGGCGGGGCGGTGGCTCGTGGCGCGGCACGGGCCGGGCGGCGGTCAGGCCGCGACGGTGGTCGCGACCTCGGCCGGGCTGAGCGCGATGTCGAGGACCTCGCGCACGTCGCTCACCGTGTGGATGGTGAGCTCCTTGCGGACCTCCTCGGGCACGTCGTCGAGGTCGGGCTCGTTGCGCGCCGGGATGAGGACGGTCGTGATGCCGGCCCGGTGGGCGGCGAGCAGCTTCTGCTTGACACCGCCGATCGGCAGCACGCGCCCGGTCAGCGAGATCTCGCCGGTCATGGCGACGTCGCTGCGGACCAGCCGGCCGGACAGCAGCGAGGCCAGCGCCGTCGTCAGCGTCACGCCGGCGGACGGTCCGTCCTTCGGCACGGCGCCTGCGGGGAAGTGCACGTGGACCGAGCGGTCCTTCAGCGCGGTGACCGGCAGCTCCAGCTCCGCGCCGTGGGAGCGCAAGTAGGACAGTGCGATGCGGGCCGACTCCTTCATCACGTCGCCGAGCTGGCCGGTCAGCGTGAGCCCTGTCTCGCCGGTCTCGGGGTCGGCCAGCGACGCCTCGACGTACAGGACGTCTCCGCCCGCCCCTGTGACGGCCAGGCCGGTGGCCACGCCGGGGACGGAGGTGCGCTGCTTGTTCTCCGGCAGCGACGACTCGGGCACGAACCTCGGCCGTCCGAGGTAGTCGACCAGGTCCTCCTCGCGTACGGTGACGGGCAGCTCGTCCTTGGCCGCGATCTTGCGCAGGATGCGGGCGACGGAGCGTTCGAGCGAGCGCACGCCCGCCTCGCGGGTGTACTCGGCGGCCAGCTTGCGCAGCGCCGGCTCCTCGACCGTGACCTCCTCGGCCGTGAGCCCGGCCAGCTCCAGCTGCCTGGGGACCAGGTGGTCGCGGGCGATGGCGACCTTCTCGTCCTCGGTGTAGCCATCGAGCGTGACGACCTCCATGCGGTCGAGCAGCGGCCCGGGGATGGCCTCCAGCACGTTGGCGGTGGCCAGGAACAGCACGTCGGACAGGTCGAGCTCGACCTCGAGGTAGTGGTCGCGGAACGTGTGGTTCTGGGCCGGGTCGAGCACCTCGAGCAGGGCGGCCGTGGGGTCGCCGCGGTAGTCGGCGCCGACCTTGTCGACCTCGTCGAGCAGCACCACCGGGTTCATGGAGCCGGCCTCGCGGATGGCGCGGACGATGCGGCCGGGCAGCGCGCCGACGTAGGTGCGGCGGTGGCCGCGGATCTCGGCCTCGTCGCGTACGCCGCCGAGCGCGACGCGGACGAACTTGCGGCCCATCGCGCGCGCCACGGACTCGCCGAGCGAGGTCTTGCCGACTCCGGGAGGGCCGGCGAGCGCCAGCACGGCGCCGCTGCGGCGGCCGCCCACCACGCCGAGCCCCTTGTCCTGGCGGCGCTTGCGCACGGCCAGGTGCTCGATGATGCGGTCCTTGACGTCGGCGAGGCCGGTGTGGTCGGCGTCGAGCACGGCCCGCGCGTTGGCGAGGTCGTAGTTGTCCTCGGTGCGGACGTTCCACGGCATGTCGAGCACGGTGTCGAGCCAGGTGCGGATCCAGCCGGTCTCGGGCGACTGGTCGGGGGTCCGCTCCAGCTTGTCGACCTCCTTAAGCGCGGCCTCGCGCACCTTGTCGGGCAGGTCGGCGGCCTCCACGCGGGCGCGGTAGTCCTCCTCCTCGCTCTCGGCGGAGTCGCCGTTCAGCTCCTTCAGCTCCTTGCGGATGGCGTTGAGCTGCTGGCGCAGCAGGAACTCGCGCTGCTGCTTCTCCATGCCCTCCTGGACGTCCTTGCGGATCGTCTCCGCGACGTCGAGCTCGGCCAGGTGCTCGCGGGACCACTCGATGAGCTTGGCCAGCCGCTCCGCCGGGTCGGGCTGCTCGAGCAGCTCGACCTTCTGCGCGGTGCTGAGCCACGGGGTGTAGCCGGAGCTGTCGGCGAGCACCGAGGGGTCGTCGATCTGGTTGACCTGATCGACCACCTGCCAGGCGCCGCGCTTCTGCAAGATCGTGGTGGCCAGCGCCTTGTACTCCTTGGCCAGCTCGTGGGCGCGGTCGCCGGCGGGGACGGGATCGATGGTGTCGGCCTCCACCCACAGCGCGGCGCCGGGGCCGGTCGTGCCGGTGCCCACGCGGACGCGGTCGACGCCGCGCACCACCGCGGCGGGCTCGCCGCCCGGCAGCCTCCCGACCTGCTCCACGACGGCACTGACGCCGATGGCGCCGTAGCGGCCGTCTATGCGGGGAACGAGGAGGACCCGTGGCTTGTTGCCACCGGATGCACGGGCCGCCTCGATCGCAGCGCGCACCTCGGAGTCGGACAGGTCCAGCGGAACCACCATGCCCGGCAGGACGACGGCGTCGTCAAGCGGCAGGACCGGCAGGGTCAAGCTCTCACTCATGCGAACTCCAAAGGGTTGAGTTATACCGACTCAATTCATTGGAGCCTCGCATTGTTCCCTTCCTTGCCGATGTTCGCTCACGGCGATCGTAATGATGTAAGCCATACCTAGGGTTGAGTCAGGATCAGACCTCGGTGTGACGACTCCGGCGAAGGTCGCGATTTATTGTTGAGCAGGCGTTTCCTCTGCTCCTCCCCCGCTCGCCGGAGGAGCTGGTGACCGGACGGGGGTGTCGTGAAGAAGGGGGCGGTGCGGCGCACGACGAGTGCCCTGGTGCAGCCGTTCGCGCTCGCTCTCTACCGGGGCGACGCCGACCCGATGCCGCAGGGGCGCCGGCTGACCTTCCGCGTGCCGCAGCCGGTGCAGAGAGTGCTGCCGCTGCGCACCATCAACCTCGTGCGGATCGCGGACGGTCTGGTGGCGCTCTGGCTGTACAACGTGACCCTCTCGTGGATCGTGCAGTCGGATACCCGGACCGGGATGACGGCGCGCGACGGGCTCCCCATGCCCGTCACCGACTCCTACCCCACGCTGGCCGCGATCTGTATCGCGCTTCCCGTGGCCCTACGCCACCGCTGGCCGCTGGCCGCCTGGAGGTGGGCCTTCGCGACGACGCCCTTCATCGTCTCGGTCGAGCTCAACCGCATGCCTGGCCTCACCCCCTATCCGGACGGGCTGGCCATCGCCTACCCGCTGGTGCTCTACTCCGTGGCCGTGCGTTGCGAGCGGCGCATCACGGTGGGCGTATGGGTTCTCACGGTGCTGGCGGCGTGGATCATCCACCCCAACTCCATGCCGCTGGTCGCCGTCTTCACGACGGTCGCGCTGCTGTTCGGCTACAACGTACGCGTGCGGCGCAGCGCCACCGCCAAACTCGTCGAGGAGGAGCGGCGCACCAAGCAGGCCGAGAGCGCGCAGGCGGTGCTGGAAGAGCGGGCCCGCATCGCGCGTGAGCTGCACGACGTGGTCGCGCACCACATGTCGGTGATCGCCATTCAGGCCGAGGCGGTGCCGCTCAAGGCGGCGGGCGACCCCGCGCAGTTAGAGGCGGGGCTCGCCGAGATCAGAGGGCTGTCCCTCGAGGCCATCGCGCAGCTGCGCCAGGTGCTCGGCGTGCTGCGCGACCCCACCGGGCGGGCCGACACCGCGCCGCAGCCGGGGCTCGACCGCATCGACGAGCTGGCCGCCAACGCGCGCGCCGCCGGGCTCGCGGTGCTGGTCAAACGGAGCGGGGAGCTGAGCGGGCTGCCGTCGGCGGTGGAGCTGTCGGCGTACCGGATCGTCCAGGAGTCTCTGTCGAACGTGATGCGGCACGCGCCCGGGGCGGCCGTCGCCGTCGACATCGCCCGCGTGGGCGACGAGCTCCACGTCACCATCACCAACGGCCCCAGCCCTGCCCTGCCGTCCGGCTCGGACCCGGAGCGGCCCGGCACCGCCCTGGCACCCGGCCACCGCCCGGTCGGCGAGCTCGGACAGGGCAGCGCTTCTAGGAACGGTCAGTGGGACGTCGGCGGGCCTTGGGACGACGGTGAGCCGGGGGGCATCGGCAGGTCTACGGAGGTCGGCGAACCTGGGGACGCCGGCGGGCCCGGGATCATCGGCAAGCCCAGGGAGGTCGGTGAGCCTGGGGAGGTTGGCGGCTCTGGCAAGGGCGGTTCGTTCGTGAGGCGCGGCGAACCCGGTAAGGGTGGCGAGCCTGGGAAGGGCGGCGAACTCGCGAAAGATGGCGGAAGTCGGCGCGGCGATGCGCCGGACCACGGGCTCACGCGAGCCGATGCGACAGGCGGCAAGAGCCGGCGAGCCAGGGTGCCGGACGACGGGGCCACGCAGGCCGGTCCGGCAGGCGGTGGGACTCGGCGAACCCGCGAGCCGAGCGACGGGGCTTCACGAGCCGGTTCGACGGGGAGCGGGCATGGGCTCATCGGCATGCGGGAACGGGTGGCGCTGCTCGACGGCACGTTGAAGGCAGGTCCCGTGCCCGGTGGCGGGTTCGAGGTACGGGCCACGTTACCGATCGCGGGAAGGGAGAGCGCGTGATCAGGGTGCTGATCGCGGACGATCAGGGCATGGTGCGCACCGGGTTCACGGTGTTCCTGAGCGGCCAGCCGGACATCGAGGTGGTGGGCGAGGCGGCCGACGGGCGCGAGGCCGTCGAGCGGGCCGCCGAGCTCAAGCCCGACGTGGTCCTGATGGACGTGCGCATGCCGGTCATGAACGGCCTTGAGGCGACCCGGCAGCTCATGGCCCGCGACATCGGGGCGAAAGTGCTCATCCTGACGACGTTCGACCTCGACGACTACGTCTATGAGGCGCTGCGGGCGGGGGCGAGCGGGTTTCTGCTGAAGGACGCATCGGCGGCGCAGCTCGTGGAGGCCGTACGCGTGGTCGCGGCCGGGGAGGCGCTCCTCGCGCCGGCCATCACCAAGCGGCTGATCACCGAGTTCGCCCGGCTCGGCTCGCCGCGCCCGGTGCCGGGGCGGCGGCTCGACGAGCTGACCGAGCGGGAGACCGAGGTGCTCCTGCTGGTCGCCCAGGCGCTGTCCAACCAGGAGATCGCCGAAAAGCTGTTCGTGGCCGAGCAGACGGTCAAGACGCACGTGGGGCGGGTGCTGATGAAGTTAGGCCTGCGCGACCGCGCCCAGGCGATCGTCTATGCCTACGAATCCGGCCTCGTCCGCCCCGGCGAGTGACCATGCACCCGGCCAGTGGCGAGCGGTCTGTGATACGTGGCCGATGACACGGCGGGCCAGTGGCGCGCGGTCTGTGACACGGCTGGCCGGTGGCCCGGGCCCGAAGCCGGTGGCACGGGGGCCCGGCCGGGGCACGGGGAACGGGTCCGCCGCTGGCCGGGAGGCTAGGGCGCGGTCGGATCTGCCACCGACCAGGACGCCTGCGCCACGAACTCCGGATGGCCACACGGCCGCTCTCCGTCGGGCCACACGGCCGCTCTTCGTCGGGCCACGCGAGGGCCAACGTCGCGACCCCGTCGGGAGCAGTCCTGAACAGAGTCGCGTGGGGCGGTGTGAAGGTGCACTTGCGGCGGCCGGGGTGGTTTTCCGGGAGGCGGTGGGGTCGTACAGTCGGCGAGTGGATCCCGTTGAGCTCTTTCACGAGGTGGCGGCCACCGTGCCCGCCTACGGCAGGTTCCTGGCCGAGCATCAGGTCGATCCGGCGAGGGTGCGGACGCTCGCGGACTTCGCGACGTTGCCGATGACGACCAAGGACGGCTACACGCGCCGCCATCCCCTGCCCGACCTGTGCAGGAACGGTGTGATCGGGGACATGGTCGCCGTGTCGTCGGGATCGACGGGCGAGCCGTCGTTCTGGCCGCGCTCGGCGTCGGACGAGCGGGTGATCACGGACCGGTTCGCGGAGGTGTTCGGCGACGCGTTCGGGGCCCGCGAGCGGCGCACGCTGGCGGTGGTGTGCTTCGCGCTCGGCACGTGGGTGGGCGGGCTGTTCACGGTGAGCTGCTGCCGTCACCTGGCCGAGCGCGGGTTCCCGATCACGGTGGTCGCGCCGGGCACCGACCGGCGGGAGATCCGGCGGGTGCTGCCCGCGCTGGCCCCGTACTTCGATCAGGTGGTGCTGCTGGGCTACCCGCCGTTCCTGAAGAACGTGATCGACACCGAGGACCTGCCGTGGCACGAGTGGGACCTCAAGCTGGTGACGGCGGGCGAGGTGTTCAGCGAGGAGTGGCGGGCGCTGGTGGCCGAGCGGGCGGGCATCGCCGACCCGCTGCGCGGCATCGCCTCCCTGTACGGCACCGCCGACGCCGGCGTGCTGGGCAACGAGACGCCGCTGTCGGCCGAGATCCGCCGTTTCCTGTCGGGCAGGCCGGACCTGGCGAGAGAGATCTTCGGCGAGTCGCGGCTGCCGACCCTCGTCCAGTACGACCCGCGGGTCCGCTACTTCGAGGAGCACGAGGGCACGCTGCTGTTCACCGGCGACAACGGCGTCCCGCTGATCCGCTACCACATCGCCGACGAGGGCGGCGTGCTGCCGTACGACAGGCTGCTGTCGTACGTCGCGGAGCACGGGTTCAAGCCGTCGGCGAGCGGCCCGGAGCGGCCGTTCGTGTACGTGTTCGGCCGCAGCCACTTCACGGTCTCCTTCTACGGCGCGAACGTCTACCCGGAGAACATCGCGGTCGGCCTGGAGCAGCCGGAGGTGAGCGGGGCGGTGACCGGCAAGTTCGTGCTGGAGGTGGCCGAGGACGAGCGCCGCGACCGGGCCCTGACGGTCACGGTGGAGCTGATGCCGGGCGTACGGCCGTCGGAGGAGGTGGCGGCGGCCGCGGGCGAGGCGATCCTGGGCCGGTTGCTCCGGCTGAACAGCGAGTTCGCCGCCTACGTGCCTCCCGAGCGGCAGCGGCCGGTGATCCGGCTGCGCGAGGCCGGCGACCCGGAGTACTTCCCTCCGGGCGCCAAGCACCGTTACACCCGCTAGCTCCCGGGGGCTCCCCTTTGCGTGATCAGCGCCGCTGCGCCGCATCCCCGGTCGTGCCAGGTCCGAGGCCGGTCAGCCCGCCAGGGCCGCGGCGATTCTGCTTTCGGCCCACGGCACCATGAGGAAGCCGCGTTTGACGGTCAGCACCTGCACTCCGGCCGTCCACGACTGGATGCCGGGTACGGAGGCCAGCGTGCGCGAGGTGAAGTGGTGCAGGTCGGCGGTGGTGGGGACGATGACCTCGCAGATGAGCGAGGCCTGCCCGAGCACCGACGCGATCATGCGGACGCCGCGTTCACCGGACAGCCGCTCGGCCACGCTGTCCTGCATGCTCGGCTCGATGGACAACCAGAACAGGATCTCGGCCTCGTAGCCGAGGGCGGCGGCGGGGATGAACGTGGTGACGCTGGCGCAGCCGCGTTCGAGCATGGCCTCAAGCCGCCTCCTGGCGGTGCTCTCGCTGATGCCGATGCGCCGGCCGACGGACTGGAAGCTGGCCCGGCCGTCGTCGCGGAGCGCGGCGAGCACTTCGCGGTCGACGTCGTCGAGGTGCCCGGGTTCGCAGGTGTGGCCGGGCATGGGCGTGGCGAAGGCGCTCGCGCCCTGCCCGAGCAGCGGCGCGCTCCAGTCGTAGCTCACCTTGTACGTGTGCAGCACCAGGTCGGCGTTGCTCTGCTGCGCCCCGGGGATGGACTGGACGAAGTCGACCAGCATCGAGTACAGGTCGCGGTGTTTGGGTGCGACCAGCTCGAACACGATGTCGTAGCCGCCGGTGACGATGGTGACGTACCGGATGTCGGGGTTGGCGGCCAGCAGGCCCGCCACCCTGAGCTGGCTGCCGGGCGCGCAGGTCAGCCGTACGAGGAACACGTGGACGGGTCCTTCGTGCTCCAGGTGCGGCAGCACCGCGACCCGGGCCAGGCCGGCGCTGAACAGGTGCTGGGCCCGCCGCGCCACCGTCGTGGTGGAGGTGCCGATGAGCTGGGCGATGTCGGTCCAGCTCGCCCGGCCGTTCACGTGGAGCGCGGCGAGGATCTTGCGGTCGAGGTCGTCGAGATCTTCCATCGGGGGCATCATCGCGCGATCAGGGCCGTTCTCGCACCTGCCGCGCGCCACCCGGCTCCTCGCTGACAGAGCCGGCGGAACCCGAGGAGCCGGACGTGCCGGCGAGCGCTCTGGCGAGGAAGTCGCGGACGGTGGCCTCCCACAGCTCGGCCTCCTCGACCTGCGGCGAGTGCCCGGACTTCTCGAAGATGCGCAGCTCGGCACCCGGGATGAGGCGGGCGATGGTCTCGCTGCACTCGGGCGGCGTGATCCAGTCGTGGCGGCCGACGGTGACGAGGGTCGGCGCGGTGATGCCGGGCAGCAGGTGCTTGATGTCGTAGTTCGGCTGGTTGTGGGCGAAGGCGTAGTTGTGCGTCTGGTAGTGGTACGGGGTGGCGGCCACGCGCTGCTCGACCTTGGCGGGGTCGTAGTCGTGGTCGTACAGGGGGAGGATCTCGCGCCAGCAGTCGCGCAGGTCGTCGTCGTCGCGGACGGTGCCCGACATGATGCGGTCGAGCTTGTCGCGGTCGATCGTCACCCGGGAGGAGGCGGCGGCGTTGCGGATGGCGAGGTCCTGGTTGGCGTTGTCGGCCGAGGTGTCGCGCAGGACCAGGGCGCTGACGCGGTCGGGGTGGCGGGCGGCGTACTCCATGGCGATGAAGCCGCCGTACGAGCCGCCGGCCATGACGATCTTCTCGGCGCCGATCCACTGGCGCAGGCCCTCGACGTCGGCCACCCACTGCTCGTGGGTGAACGGCCCGTTGAGCCCGCTGGCCCCGGAACCTCTCGCGTCGAAGACGAGCACCCGGTAGGCGTCGGCGAGGCGGCCGAAGCTGGCCTTGGGTTCGGCGAGCGAGCCGAGTCCGGGTGCGCCGTGGTGGGCGATGACGACGTGCTCGCCGTCGCCGAGTATCTCGACGTTGAGGCGGTTGCCATTGATGTCGACGTACACAGGTGTCCTCTCTCAGATGACGACGTCGGTGAGCTCGCGCGGGTACGCGGTGAGCCGGCGCGGACCCGACTCGGTGACGAGCACGGTGTCGGAGATGCGGTAGCCGGCGTGGCCCGGCACGTAGACGCCGGGCTCGCTGGACAGGATCATGCCGGGGGCGAGTTCGGTGGCGTCGCCGTCGGACAGCCACGGCGGCTCGTGGAAGCCGAGCCCGATGCCGTGCCCCTGGCGGTGGCGCAGGTGCGCGCCGTAGCCGGCCTCCTTGATGACGGCCAGGCAGCGGCGGTTGGCCTCTTCGCAGGTGATGCCGGGGACGAGCGCCTCGGTGCCGATCTCCTGCGCCTCGCGTACGGCCTCGTAGTAGCGGGCCTGCTCGGGCGTGGGCTCGCCGATGACGAACGTGCGCTCGCTTTCGACGAACCGGCCGCCGACGGCGCAGCCGAGCGAGAGCATGAACGTCTCCCCCGCCTTGAGCCGGTCACCGCCGGGCAGCCGGTGCGGCTGGGCGGAGTTGGGCCCGCCGTAGACGAGGCCGCCGGTCAGCATGGGGACGACCACGACGTCCTCGTGGGAGGCGTACATGAGGCGGGAGCCGTAGGAGATGACGTGGCCGGCCAGCTCGGTCTCGGTGGGCAGCTCGCCGCCCGCTTCGAGGGCCTGCCTGACCAGCTCGACGCCGGCGTCGATCATCCGGTCGGCGATGCGGGCGGCCTCCTCGTGCAGCGCGATCTCCTCGGGCTGCTTGCGCAGCCGCACCTGGCCGACGGCGTCGCAGACGCGCCAGCGGGTGCCGGGGAACGCCTCGGCCAGCGCCGCCGTACGGCCGATCGAGGTGGACGGCGCGTACCCGGCCGTGGCGGGGGCGGGGACGTGCGCGGCGAGCACCGCGAACGGCGAGCGGGTGCCGGGGAACTCTGGGTAGGCGAGGATCTCGGCCCTGGCGCCCTGGTCCTCGGCGTACTCGCGTTCGAGGTCGGGCACGAGCAGCACGGGGTCGCCGTCGAGCGGCAGCCAGCAGGCGACCGGGCGCTCGTTCGGGAAGTGGTGGAATCCGGTGAGGTAGGCGACGTCCAGCGGGTCGTCGAGCAGCAGCGCCGCCAGCCCGTCGGCGGCCATGCGGGCGCGCACCCGGTCGAGGGCGCCCGCGTAGAAGGAGCCGGGCAGCCGCTGGGAGAAGGTCATGTGTCGCTCCTGTGGTTGCGGGCGTCGTTGTAGGCCACGGACAGCAGCGTGGTGGAGAGAACGAGCAGCAGGATCGCCAGCGACGGGAACAGCGTGGTCCACCAGGCGGAGGCGAGCGCCCCCGACTGCTGCGCCTTGTGCAGGATGGTCCCCCACGACCAGCTGTTCGGGTCGCCCAGGCCGAGGAAGGAGAGCCCGGCCTCCGACAGCACGGCGCGCGACGTGGTGAGCACGACGGACACGCCGACGACGGGGACGACGCCGGGCAGCAGGTGCTTGCGGACGATCCACCACGACGAGCCGCCGACGACCTTGGCCGCCGACACGAACGGCATGGGCACGATGGCCAGCGCCTGCGAGCGCACCACGCGGGCCACCTCGGGCCAGCTGAACAGCGCGATCACCACGGCCAGCGTGCGCACGCTGGGCCCGGCGAGCGCGGCGACCAGGATCATCAGCGGCAGCACGGGCAGCGACAGCGACAGGTCGACCAGCACGCCGAGCGGGGTGTCGAGGCGGCGGAAGTACGCGGCGCTGACGCCGATGAGCAGGCCGATGCCGATGGCCAGCACGGAGGCGCTGGCGCCGACCGCCATGCTGACCCTGGTGCCCCAGACGACCTGGGCGAAGACGTCCTGGCCGATGTCGTCGGTGCCGAACCAGTGGGCGGCCGAGGGCGGCTGCGAGGTGTCGGGGCCGTATCCCTCGGGGAAGGGCGCGATGAGCGGCGCGAAGATCGCGATGAGCAGCATCAGCAGCAGCACGGCCGCGCTGGCCATGCCGAGCGGGTTGCGGCGGAAGGAGCTCCAGGTCCGCCTGCGCGGGGTGAGCTCCGCTGCGATGGCGGTCATGTGGTGCGCACTCTCGGGTCGAGGATGCCGTAGGCCACGTCCGTGATCAGGTTGGCCACCACGACGGCGGCGGCGAGCAGCACGAACGCGCCCTGCAGGACGGGGAAGTCGAGCTGGCCGACCGCCTCGTAGATGGCGCGGCCGATGCCCGGGTAGGCGTAGATGGTCTCGGTCAGCACCGCGCCGCCGACCAGGGTGCCGAGCTGCAGTCCGGCGATGGTGGTGGTGGGCAGCAGCGCGTTGCGCAGCGCGTGCTTCCACACGACCGTCCCGGGCCGTACGCCCTTGGCCCTGGCCAGCGAGACGTAGTCCTCGCCGAGCGCCTCGATGAGCGTGGTCCGCATGGTCAGCACGTAGCCGCCGAGCTGGATGAGCACCAGCGACAGGCAGGGCAGCACCAGGTGGTGCACCATGCTGACGGTGGCGGCGATGCCGGTGGCGTCGAGGTCCACCGCGCCGCCGATGGGGAACCAGCCGAGCCAGACGCCCAGCACGTACATGAGGAAGATGCCGACGCTGGGCACGAACAGCGACTGGGCGGTGACGCCGGTGAGCTGGATGACCCGGTCGAGCCAGCCCTTGGCCCTGGTGGCGGCGAGCACGCCGAGCGGGATGCCCAGCGCGATCGTCACCACCATGGCCGAGCCGGTGAGGATCAGCGTCCACGGCAGCCGTTCCATCAGCACGGTCGTGACGGGGACCGACTGGCGGAACGACATGCCGAGGTTGCCGTGGAGGAGCTGGCCGAGGTAGTCGACGTACTGTGCGGCCAGGGGCTTGTCCAGGCCGAAGTCGGCGAGCAGCTTCCGGCGCAGCTCCTCGGTCATGTTCGGGTCGGCCACGGCCAGCACCGGGTCGCCCGGCAGCAGGCGGACCAGGAAGAACGTCACCGTGACCGCGAACCACAGGGTGAGCAGGCCGCGGGCCAGCCGTAGGCCGATGAACCGCATATCAGCCCGCCGGCTTCGCCGAGGCGAGGGAGAGCGGGTTCAGGATGGACAGCAGCTCGCTCGGCATCGGCTTGAAGCCGGTCCACTTCGCGGAGTAGGCGATGTTGAACGTCTCCACGTACAGGACGTTGTCGTAGACCTGGTCGTGGATGATGCGGGCGGCCTCCTGGATCGGGCCCCTGGCCTCGTCGACGGTGAGCGCGCGCTGCGCCTTGTCGATGAGCGCGTCCAGCTTGGGGTCCTCGACCTGGGCGTAGTTGATGAACCCACCGGTCTTGAACGCCAGCCCCAGGTTCGCGGGCGGGTTGTCCATGATCGCCCACGATCCGGCGTAGATGTCGAAGTCGCGCTTGGCCGTCTTGTCCAGGTACGTGTTGCGCTCCAGGCCCTGCAGCTCGATCGTGATCCCGGCCTTCTTCGCCGAGTCGCGCACCATGGGCGCCCAGCGGGCGATGTTCGGGTCGGCCTGGTCGTAGATCATGCCGAGCTTGAGGCCGGTCTGCCCCGCCTCGGCGAGCAGCTTCTTGGACTGCTCGGGGTCGAAGGCGTACTCCTTGGACGTCGGGTCGGTCCAGTCGGGCAGGGTGGGGGTGAGCACGCTGGAGTTGGAGGACTTGGCGAAGCCCTTCAGCGCGATGTTCCTGATGGCCTCGTAGTCCACGGCGTGGGCCAGCGCCTGGCGCACGCGCACGTCGTCCAGCGGCTTGCGCTTGGTGTTGTACTGCAGGTGGGCCCAGCCGAGCGAGGGGATCTGCTGGAGCTTGACCTTGGGGTCGTTCTTCAGCTCGGCCGCGGTGGCGGGCGGCAGCACGTTGCCGATGAGGTCGATCTCGCCGTTGCGCAGCGCCAGCACCTCGGTGTTGACGTCGGGGAAGACGCGGAAGACGACCTCCTTGACGGTGGGCTTGCCGGGCCCGAAGTCGTCGACGCGCTCCATGATGTAGCGCTGGCCGCGCTCGACCTTGGTCAGCTTGAACGGCCCCGCGCTCACCCAGTCCTTGTCGTTGGCGAACTTCTGCACGCTCGGGGCCTTCTCGAAGACGTGCTTGGGCACGATCGGCAGCCAGAAGCCCACGTTGTCGAGGAACGTGCCGTCGGGGCGGGTCAGCGTGAAGCGCACCTCGGTGGGCGAGACGGCCTCGGCCTTGTCGAGCGCGGTGATGAGCCCGGCCACGACGCCGAACTGCTCCTTCTGTACCGCCGTGATCGCGAACACCACGTCGTCGGCGGTGACCGGCTTGCCGTCGGACCACTTCATGTCGTCGCGCAGCTTGACGGTGGCGCTCTTGCCGTCCTCCGCGTACGACCACTCGGTGGCGAGGTACGGGGTGCGCTTGCCGGCCTCGTCCATCTGCATGAGGTGGGGGTACATGAGGCTGGTGACCCACGAGTCGGTACGGCTGTTGCCGACCAGCGGGTTGTAGTTGACCACGTCGGCGGTGGTGCCGATGGTCAGCCGGTCGGCCGAGGCCGGAGCGGCCTGCTGTGCGGACGGTGAGCCCGACTGGCCGGGCACGCTGGGGGCGCAAGCCGTGATGGCGGTAAGTGCGGCGGCCAGCGCCGCGGCGAGCGTGACACGTTTCATCAGATCCAGACCTCTTCCAGCACCCGCATGACGTTGCCCCCGACGACCTTGGTGATCTCGTCGTCCGAGTAATCGTGGGCGACGAGCCAGGAGATGATGTTCCAGAAGCATTCGGCCGGGTTCTCCAGGCCGTCCACGTACTCGACCTTCTCGTAGCCGATCCCGGCGTGCGCCTCCCTGATCGACAGGTGGTCGGCGAACGTGTCGTGCAGCCCGACGTGGTCGCCGAAGAGCGTGTCGGGGCCGAAGGCCACGTGGTCGATGCCGACCAGGTCCACACAGTACGTGAAGTGGTCCATGACCGACTCCAGGCTGTGCCTGGGGTGGTTCGGCGACAGCGTGGTGTGCGGGGCCGCCTCCAGGCCGATGACGCCGCCGCGTTCGGCCGCCGCCTTGATGACCTCGTCGGGCTTCATGCGGTTGGTGGGCCAGACCGCGCGGGCGCCGGCGTGGGTGATGAGGATCGGCTTGGTGGAGTGCCTGATCGTGTCGAGCGAGGTCTGGTCGCCGGAGTGCGAGACGTCGATGGCGATGCCGAGCTTGTTCATGCGGCGCACGGCCTTCTCGCCGAACAGGGTCAGGCCGCCGTCGCGGCGCTCCTTCAGGCCGCTGCCGAGCGTGTTGGCCTCGCTGTAGGCGATGCCCATCTGCCGTACGCCGAAGCCGTACAGCATGTCGATCCTGTCGAGCTCGTTCTCGATCATCGTGGCCGCCTCCAGGGCGAGCACGAGGCCCATGCGGCCGCTGTTGTGCGCCTCGTACACGTCGGCGAGGCGTTCGACCTTGATGAGGTAGTCCTGGTGGGCGATGTCCGACAGACGCATGCCGATGTCGGCGATCACATCGGTCCACTTCCAGCCGGCCTGGCTGGTGACGCAGCAGGTGCCGTCCATGAGGTTGTCGAAGACGACGGTCATGCCGGAGCGGGCCAGGCCCTCGTAGCCGGTGCGGTGGCGGGCGGTGCGGTTGTAGTCGACGGTCTGGCTGATGTCGTCGGGGAAGACCGACGGGTGGTCGTGCAGGGAGACGACGAGGCTCTCGGTGAGGAGACGGCGTACGCGCTCGGTCTGCTCGGTGGTGAGCTCGGGCCCCTGGTAGGCGGGGACGCGGCCGATCTCGGGGGCCAGGTCGAAGTGCCGGTAGTCGACACCTTCTTCGAGGTACTCGTACGAACGGTAGCCCTTGTAGCTCTTCGCGGCTTCCAGCATCTGGTATCCCCTCTTGTCCGATTGCCGGAAGTTTGCCAGGATCAGGCGCCAAAGACAATATCCGAGTTGTTTTTCGGCAGCAGACCATCCATCAGCGCCAGCATTCGTCACAATCGAGGAGGGGGTGCGGTGAGCGAACCACCGGCCCTGGAAATCCGCGGCCTGCATGTCACCTTCACCGTCCAGGGACGCGAGATCCCGGCGGTCCGCGGGGTCGACCTGACCATCGAGCGCGGCCAGACGCTGGCGCTGCTCGGCGAGTCGGGCTCGGGCAAATCCGTCACCGCGAAGGCCGTCATGGGGCTGCTCGACCAGCCGAACGCCCGCGTACGCTGCGAGTCGGCCAGGCTCGGCGGGCGCGACCTGCTCGCCATGGACGCCGAGCAGCTCAGAGCGCTGCGCGGCAGCGCGATGACGCTCGTCTTCCAGGACGCGCTGTCGGCGCTCAACCCCGTGCTCAGCATCGGCGACCAGATCGGCGAGCTGTTCCGCGTGCACCGCGGCCTGTCGCGCAAGGAGGCGCGGGCCCGCTCCATCGAGATGCTCGACCTCGTCGGCATCCCCGCCGCCGCCAAGCGCATCGACGACTACCCGCACCAGTTCTCCGGCGGCATGCGGCAGCGCATCCTCGTCGCCATGGCGGTGGCGCTGGAGCCCGACCTGATCATCGCCGACGAGCCGACGACCGCGCTCGACGTGACCGTCCAGGCGCAGATCCTGGAGCTCATCGACCGGCTGCGGCGCGAGCTGGGCACCGCCGTGCTGCTCATCACGCACGATCTCGGCGTCGCGGCCGAGGTCAGCGACCGGATCGCGGTCATGTACGCCGGGCGCATCGTCGAGCGCGGCGAGGTCGGCGAGCTGTACGAGCGGCCCGCGCACCCGTACACGGAGGCGCTGCTCGCCGCCGTCCCCGACCTGGACAGCCCGGCATCGGAGCTGCGCGCCATTCCCGGCGCGCCGCCCAGCCCGGCCGAGGTGCCGCCGGGGTGCTCGTTCGCGCCGCGCTGCGCGCGGGCGAGCGAGGTGTGCGGCCGGACCCGGCCGCCGCTCACGGTCCTGCGGGCCGGATCGGACCGTTACGTCGCCTGCCACCACGCGGAGGAGATGCTCGATGGCGCTCTCACCTGACGCCGCCCCCACCAGGACCTCCGAGCAGGAGAGCGAGCCGGTGCTGCGGGCGGTGAACCTGCACAAGACGTACCGGGGCGGCCTGCTGTCCAGGGGCGGCGCCGTACGCGCGGTCTCCGGCGTGGACCTCGACCTCTATCCCGGCGAGACCCTCGGCATCGTCGGCGAGTCGGGCTGCGGCAAGTCCACCCTGGCCCGCATGCTCGTCGGCCTCGAACGTCCCGACGAGGGCGAGGTCACCTTCCGCGGCCGGCCCTTCTTCACCAGGGGCGGCGTGCCGCGCGACATCAGGCGGCGGGTCCAGATGGTCTTCCAGGACCCGCTCACCTCGCTCAACCCGCGCATGACCGTGCACGACATCGTGGCCGAGCCGCTGCGCGTGCACCGCCTGGCGCCGAACTCCCGCGCCATGCGCGAGCGCGTCGCCGAGCTGCTGACCCTGGTCGGCCTGTCGCCCGACCGGATGAGCCGCTTCCCGCACGAGTTCTCCGGCGGCCAGCGGCAGCGGATCGGCATCGCCCGCGCCCTTGCCACCGAGCCCGACGTGATCGTCTGCGACGAGCCCGTGTCGGCGCTCGACATGTCGGTGCAGGCGCAGGTGGTCAACCTCTTCGCCGAGCTGCAGCGCACGCTCGGGGTGGCGCTGGTGTTCATCGCGCACGACCTCGCCGTCGTCCGGCACGTCTCCCACCGGGTGGGCGTGATGTACCTGGGGCGGATGGCGGAGCTGGGCACGGCGGCCGAGGTGTACTCGGCGCCGGCGCATCCGTACACGATGGCGCTGCTGTCGGCGGCGCCCGTGCCGAAGCCCGCCCTGCGCGGCCGCAAGCGCATCATGCTGGCCGGCGACCCGCCGAGCCCGGTGGCGCCACCGCCCGGCTGCCGCTTCCACACCCGCTGCTGGAAGGCCACGGATCGGTGCGGGCAGGTCGAGCCGGCGTTCGAAGAGGTGGACGGCCACTTCGCGGCCTGCCATTACGCCGAACGCCCGGCCTGACGTGGCCTTTTCCTGGCAGCGGAAAGGAGAGGCAGACTTTGCTGACAGACTGTCGTCATCTTCTTGACGCCGCCCGCCGCCGTTTGTGACACTTCGTCATGAAACGCCGGCACGAGCAGAGGTGGGCCGTGACCTCGACCTTCTCCGAAACGCTGCGGAACGCCACGTGGTCCGACCACGAGTCCGCCGAGTCCGGCGGATACCTCGCCGCGCTGATGGCCGGCCGCCTGACCGAGCAGGAATACGGCGAGATGGTGGCCCAGCACTACTTCGCCTACGCCGCGCTCGACGGCGTCTCCCGCGAGCTGGCCGGCCACCCGGTGGCGGGCCGCTTCGTCTTCCCCGAGCTCTATCGGGAGGCGGCGCTGGAACGCGACCTCGCCGCCATCTACGGCCCCGGCTGGCGCGACCGCATCGCGCCGTCGGAGTCCACCCGCGCCCTCGTGGCCCGCATCCGCGAGGTCGCCGGCTGGCCTGGCGGCTACGTCGCCCACCACTACACCCGCTACCTCGGCGACCTGTCCGGCGGCCAGTTCATCCGGATGGAGCTGCAGAAGATCTACGGTTACGGCAGGGGCGGGGGCGTCGACTTCTACGTCTTCGACGAGCTGGGCAGCCTGCCCCGCTTCAAAAGCGAGTACCGCGCCCGCCTCGACGCCCTGGGCGAGGAGCTGGACGAGGCCGAGCGGCAGCGGATGATCGCCGAGGTGCGCCTGGCGTACCGGCTCAACACCGACGTCCTCACCGACCTCCACCGCGTCATCAGGAAGGCCGCGTGATCATCCCTGCTTGACGGGGGCGGAGTGAGCGGGGCGGCCTACGATGGTGGGTATGCCCCGTATCTCGGCCGCCACCATCGGTGAGCATCGCGCGCAGACGCGCGACCGCATCCTGCAGGCCGTCTCCCGGCTGTCGCGGGTGCAGGGCATCGATGAGATCTCGATGACGGACGTGGCCAACGAGGCCGGCATCACGCGGACCGTTCTCTACAACTACTTTCCCGACAAGGCGGCGCTGCTGCTGGCCTTCACCGAGCGGGTGACGCGGTACTTCATCGAGAGCTACGAGCGTGAGCTGCCCGAGAGGGCGTCGCCGGCCGAGCGGCTGCGGGCGTTCGTCAGGCTGCAGCTCGCCGGGCTGCTCGCCCATCCGCATCCCGGGGCCGCCGATCTGAGCGCCGCGCTGGGGCCCGACGCGTACCAGCGGCTGGCCGAGCACGTCGCGCCGATGCAGCAGGTGCTGGCCGGCATCCTGCAGAGCGGGATCGAGGCGGGCGACTTCCGCGTGCTGGATGTGGCGGCCACCGCGCGCATGGTGCTCGCGGTCATCGGGGCCGAGCGGGTGCCGCTCATCAGCGGCGACGTCACGGTGGAGCGAGCCGGGGAGCTGGTGTCGGAGTTCGTGCTCCGGGCGATCGAGCGCCGCTGACGCACCTCGGGCCCAGCCGCGCACCCCCGCGTACGGGTGATCCAGGCCAGGGCTGGATGATGTTCGCATGAGCAACCCGTCCCAGCAGGCCGATGGGCACGTCGCCGTCAAGTCGGCGCGTGGCCGGTGGATCCTGGCGGCGACGGTGCTCGGGTCCGGGCTCGCGCTGCTCGACGGCACCGTGGTGAACGTGGCGCTGCCGTTCCTCGGCCGCGACCTGGACGCCCGCATGGACGGGCTGCAGTGGACGATCAACGCGTACACGCTGACCCTGGCCGGGCTCATCCTGCTGGGCGGCTCGCTCGGCGACCGCTACGGCCGCCGCCGGATCTTCCTCATCGGGGTCGTCTGGTTCGCGGTCGCATCGGCGCTGTGCGGACTGTCGCGGAGCATCGAGATGCTCATCGCGGCGCGCGCCCTGCAGGGCGTCGGCGGGGCGCTGCTCACGCCGGGCTCGCTGGCGATCATCCAGGCGAGCTTCCTGCGGCACGACCGGCCGCGCGCGGTGGGCGTGTGGTCGGGGCTCGGCGGCGTGGCCAGCGCGGTCGGGCCGCTGGTCGGCGGCTGGGTGGTGCAGTCGGCCGGCTGGCGGTGGGCGTTCCTGATCAACCTGCCGTTCGCGGCGCTCATCGTCTTCGTCACGCTGCGGCACGTGCCGGAGAGCCGGGACGAGCAGGCGGCGGGACGCTTCGACGTGCTCGGCTCGGTGCTCGCGGCGCTGGCGCTGGCCGGGCTCACGTACGGGCTGATCGAGCGGGGCGCGGTGGCGCCGCTGGCCGCCGGGGTGGTGCTGGGCGCGGCGTTCGTGGTGGTGCAGGTGCGCAGGTCGCCGGACGCGCTGGTGCCGGTGGGCATCTTCCGCGACCGGGTGTTCACGGCCGTCAACATCGTGACGCTCATCATGTACGCGGCCATGGGCGTGGTGTTCTTCCTGCTGGTGGTGCAGCTCCAGGTGGTGTCCGGGTTCTCGCCCATCGCGGCGGGCATGGCGATGCTGCCCGCGACGATCCTGATGATGCTGCTGTCGGCCAGGGCCGGCGAGCTCGCCAAGCGGTTCGGGCCGCGCACGCCCATGACGCTCGGGATGCTGGCGGCGGGCGGCGGGTTCCTGGCGATGAGCACGATCGGGTTCGGCGCCTCCTACCCGTTCCAGGTGCTGCCCGCGGTGTTCCTGTTCGGGCTCGGGCTGTCGGCGACGGTCGCGCCGCTGACGGCGACCGTGCTCGCCTCGGCCGACGAACGGCACGCGGGCATGGCCAGCGGCGTCAACAACGCGGTCGCGCGCACCGGCGGGCTGCTGGCGGTGGCCGCGGTGCCGCCGCTGGTGGGGCTGGTGGGCGACGCCTTCCAGAACCCGCCGGTGTTCGACGCCGGGTTCAGGACGGCGATGCTGATCTCGGCGGCGATGATGGCCGTCGCGGCGGCGATCACGTGGGTGACGATCAGGTCGAACGTGCTGGCCGCCGGCGACTGACCGCGCCCGCGGCCGGCCCGGAATCAGAACGTGAAGCGCTGGCTGCGGACGCTGTTGTCGAAGTTCGACAGCAGCAGCTCCGGCTCCCCCACCGTGCGGATGCCGGGCAGCCGGGTGAACAGCTCGCGGAACATCGTCCGCAGCTCCTGCCGCGCCAGGTTGGCGCCGAGGCAGAAGTGGGGCCCGGGCCCGCCGAAGCCGACGTGAGGCTTGGTGTCGCGGGTGATGTCGAACGTGTCGGGGTCGGGGAAGACCGACTCGTCGCGGTTGGCGGAGCCGTAGAACAGCACGACCTTGTCGCCCTTCTTCAGCTCCAGCCCGCGCAGCGAGTAGTCCTGGGTGACCGTGCGGCGGAACTGCATGATGGGCGAGACGTACCGGACGATCTCCTCGATCGTGTTGTTGATGTGCGCGTCGAAGTCGCTCAGCAGCAGCTCGCGCTGTGCGGGGTTCTCGGTGAGCAGCCGGATGCCGTGGGCCATCGCGTTGCGGGTCGTCTCGTTGCCGGCGACCAGCAGCAGCGAGAAGAACGAGCCGAGTTCCTTGTCGGTCAGCTTCTCGCCGTCGACGTTGGCGGTGACCAGCAGGGAGACCAGGTCGCCCTTGGGGTTCGCGGCGCGCTCGTGGCCGAGCTTGATGACCATGCGCTGGAGGGCGAGCAGGGCCATCATGTTCTGGCCGGCCATCTGGACGCTGCGCGCCAGGCTGGGGCGCACGCCGGTGTAGGCGGTGGAGATGTCGACATGCTTGTGCACGCGCTCGCGCAGCTCCTGCGGGATGTCCAGCATGTCGCAGATGACGTGGATGGGCAGCCGGGCGGCGACCTGGGAGACGAAGTCGCGCGGGCCGTCCTTGATGACGTCGTCGACGATGCGCTTGCACGCGGCCTCGATATCGCTCTGCAGGCCGGACAGCATCTTCGGACTGAACGAGCGGGTCACGATGCGGCGCAGGCGGGCGTGGCGCGGGTCGTCCATGTTGACCATCGACTCACCGAACACCTGCTTGATCCACCCGGGCGGCTCGGGGTTGGTGACGGCCGGCTCGCTGGAGAAGATCTTCGGATTGCGGCTGGCCTCGACGACGTCGGCATGGCGTACGAGGGCGTAGAAGCCCTTGCCCGAGCGAAGGAACGGCACCTTCTTCTCGGGGAAGAACACCGGGTGCTCCAGTTGCCGGAGCCGGGCGAAAGCCTCGTTCCGCTCCTTCAGCGGCTTGCGCCAGAAATCCAGATCAGCGAGGTCGATGTCCACCCGCCTATCCTGGCACGTTCCCAGGCCGGTCCCGCCACCGACGCCGGACGGAAAGCCCGGATATCACGGGCCTGCGGGACCGACACGGATGTGCATCCTGCCCTTCTGACCCGTTCTCGTAGCGTTCAGCCCTTATTCGTGACGCTTGGTCTTACTGGCGGTACGAACGCGCTGCTCGCCGCTCCCCTGGCGCTCCCCCTCGGCGTGCCCGGGGAGAAGGCGGTGCAGGTGCTCGCCGGGCGGTCCTCCGGCGGGCTCCGGCTGCGCCGCCGGCCGACGCCCGCAGCGGCGGCTTCCCCGGCCGGCTCCGGCTGCGCCGCCGGCCGGCACGCGGAGCGGCTGCGCCGTCGGCCGGTTCCCGGCGCAGGCGCGCCCTCCTCCCGCTCTGCCCGCCTCCCACCGCACGGGCGCAACCCACAGAACGGGTTGAGGTCCCGGAAGGAGAAAGTGGGGAGCGGCGGGCCGCTGGAGCCGCAAGGGGCGGAGTGCCGATGCCACAGGCGGGCGGCGGGCCGTCGCGCAGGCGAGCCACTCAAGGGCGGAGTGCCGATGCCGGAGGCGGGCGGCGGGCCGTCGCGCGGTGCGGCCTTGAGAGCCGGGGTCGGCGCGGGTGGGACGTCGGGGCCGGAGGGCGAGGCGGCCGGGTCAGGAGCCGGGGGCGGGGGGCTGAGGGGCGGGGTTCTCGGGCGGCTGTTCGGGGTCCATGGGGAGGATGACGCGGAACAGGGCGCCCTTGCCGGGTTCCGACTCCGCCATGATGACGCCGCCGTGCGCCTCCACCAGGGTCGCCGCGATCGACAGCCCCAGCCCGGAGCCGCCGGTGCTGCGGGCCGGGTCGGCGCGGTAGAAGCGTTCGAACACGCGCTCCGCCACCTCCGGCGCGAACCCGGGCCCCTCGTCGGCGACCTCCACCACCGCGTGGTCGCCGTCGATCCCCACGCGGACCTGGAAGGGGGTGCCGGGCGGGGTGTGGGTGAGCGCGTTGGTGACGAGGTTGTTGAGCACCTGGCCGAGCCGGGTCTCGTCGCCGGTGACGACGACCTCGCCCTCGCCGTCGAAGAGCCGTACCAGCTCGATCCGCCGGTCGGGGGCGAGCGTCTGGGCGTCGATGACGGCGGTGGCGCACAGGCTGAGCAGGTCCACGGGCCGCATCGCCAGCTCGCGCCGCTGGTCCAGGCGGGCCAGCAGCAGCATGTCCTCGACCAGCAGCCCCATCCTGGCGGCCTGCCCCTCGATGCGGCCGAGCAGCCGTACGGCCTCGTCCAGGTCCTTCTTCTCCCCCAGCCGGTACAGCTCGGCGAACCCCCTGATGGAGGTGAGCGGCGTGCGCAGCTCGTGCGAGGCGTCGGCCATGAACCGGCGCATCAGCTCCTCGGAGCGGCGGGCGGCGGTGGCGGACTCGCGGGCCGCCTCGGCGGCCTCCTCCCGTTCGCGGACCGCGCTCTCGATGCGGGCGAGCATGGTGTTGAGCGAGCGGCCGAGCCTGCCGACCTCGGTGGTGCCGGCCCAGAGCGGCACGCGGCGCGACAGGTCGCCGCCGGCGATGTCGTTCGCGGTACGCGCGATCTCGCCGAGCGGGCGCAGGCTCCTGCGTACCAGCCAATAACAGAGGAACCCGAGGACGGCGAGCGTGCCGCCGCCGGCCACCGCCACGATGAGGGCGAGCTGGGAGACGGTGGCGTCCACCTCGCCGAGGCTGATGGCCATCATCCTGTTGTGGCCGTCGCGGGCGGGCGCGGCGACGACCCGCCAGCTCGGCCCGCCCGCGGCGGTGGACTCCACGGTGAACGGGCGTCCGGCGCGGGCCCGCACCTCGGCGCCGGTCATGCGGGGCAGGGCGGGCCTGTACTCCTCGGTGGACTCGCTGAAGGTCCTGACGACGTCGCCTTCCGGGCTCAGCACGACGCCGTGGAACAGGCCGAAGAAGCGCTGCGGACGCCCGTCGGCGCGGGGCTCGACGGGCAGCGGGGCCTCGCGCGGCATGGCGGCCACGTGAAGCTGGCGATCGACGCGTTCGACGAGATAGCTGCGCAGCAGCCGCACGGCGAACAGGCCGGTCAGTGTGATCGCGAGGGTGACCAGCAGCAGGGTGGCCGAGACCAGCCGCAGCCAGAGCGGCGTCCTGGACAGGTGCTTCCTGATCTTCTTCATAGGCGGGGCGGGCGCAGGATGTAACCGACCCCGCGCAGGGTGTGGAGGTACTTCTCCTCGCCGGTGTCGATCTTGCGGCGCAGGTAGGAGACGTACGACTCGACGAGCCCGACGTCGGTGCGCCAGTCGCCGTTCCAGACGTGGTCGAGAATCTGCTTCTTCGACAGCACCCGGCCCACGTTCAGCATGAAGTAGCGCAGCAGCCGGAACTCGGTGGGCGACAGCCGTACGAGGACGCCGTCGCGCCAGACCTCGTGACTCTCCTCGTCCAGCTCGACGTCGGCGACCCGCAGCCGGTTCGGCGGCGGGGTGCCGCGGCGGGTCCTGCGCAGGATGGCCCTGATGCGCGCGATGACCTCCTCGAGGCTGAACGGCTTGGTCACGTAGTCCTCGCCGAGCCCCAGCCCGGCGATGCGGTCCTCCGGCGTGTCCTTGGCGGTCACGAAGAGGACGGGCACCCGGCGGCCGCGGGACCGCAGCCTTCCCGCGACCGCCAGGCCGTCCAGGTCGGGCAGCATCACGTCGAGCATCACCAGGTCAGGCGAGCTCTCCTCGGCCACCCGCAGGGCCTCCTTGCCGTCGGCCGCCGTCAGCACCTCGAACCCGGCCATGCGCAGGCTCGCCGAGAACAGCTCCCTGATGTTGGGTTCGTCGTCGACCACCAGCAGCCTGGCCTCGGGTTCGCTCATCGCGGGCCCCCTCCTCGCGGCGCGGGGCCGCCCTGGGTGATGGAGGTCGCGGTCACCGCGCCGCCGGCGCCGGGCGTGCCGCGTACCACGATCGTGTCGCCCGCCTTGAGGTCGGCGAGCTCGCCCGGCTTGGAGATCAGCACGGTGGTCTCGCCGGTGGTGGCGACGGTGACGGTCTCGCCGGCCGCGGTCTTCAGGTGGATCGTGCCGTCCTCGACCTTCTCGATCGTGCCGGCCGTACCGCCCGCTCCTCTGCCCTGACCACCGAAGCGGCCCGGCTGCCGGGCGCGCTGCCCGGCGCCGGCCTGCTCGCCGGTCGCCTGCCGCGCCGCGCCGGCCAGGGGGCCCGCCTGGGGGCCCGCACCGGCCCGGGACGTCGAGCCGAACGCGCTGTGCGCCTGGATGCCGATGAGGATCCCGGCCACCAGCACGACCCCGGCGCCGAGCGCGAGCGTGACCTTCGAGACGCCCCTCGCCGGCCGCACGGCGAGCTCCTCACGCAGGTCGCCGGGGAACGGCGAGGAGTCCAGCTTGTCCATCTCCTTCTCCTTACTCGTGGCGCAGGGCCTCGATCGGCCTGAGCTTGGCCGCCCGGTTGGCGGGGTAGCCGCCGAAGAACAGCCCGATCCCCACCGAGACGCCCAGCGCCAGCACGACCGACGACGGCACGAGGACCGGCTCGATGCCGGCGATGCTGAACCGGGTCCCTGCGAACGCCACCAGCACCCCCGACAGCCCGCCGACCAGGCTCAGCAGCGTGGCCTCCATGAGGAACTGGCCCAGGATGGCGCTCCTGGGCGCGCCCAGCGCCTTGCGGATGCCGATCTCGCGGGTGCGCTCGGTCACCGTCACCAGCATGATGTTGGTGATGCCGATGCCGCCCACGAGCAGCGAGATCGCGGCGACCGCGGCGAGCAGCACGGTGAAGGTGCCGGTGGCCTCGCTGACGGTCTCCTGCAACGTCGCCTGGTTGAGGAGGCGATAGTCGGGGTTGTTGGGGTTCGTGATGCCGTGTCGTTGGTTGAGAATAGCGGTGACCTCCGCCTGGGCCGCCGAGGTGGTCTCCGCTCCGGTCGCCTGCACGACGATCTGGTTCAGCGAGCCGAACCCGCTCAGGCTCTGCTGTACGGCGGGCAGCGGCGCCACGGCCACGTCGTCGGCGTCCTGCGCGCCGCTCGACCCGGCCGCCTTGAGCACCCCGACCACCGTGAACGGCACCCCCTTCACGCTGACCTGCCGGCCGATCGGGTCGGTCGCGCCGAACAGCTCGTCCGCGACCGTCTGGCCGATGACCATGACCTTCCTGGCGGCGAGCACGTCGTCGTTGTAGAAGTAGGCGCCCTTCGCGACCGGCTTGTTGACGGCCTCGAAGTAGCTCGGGTAGGTGCCGACGAGCTGCGCGATCGGGTGGCTCGCGGCGCCGTACACCGCCTGGGCCGCGGAGACCGTCACCACCGGCGAGACGCTCTTCACCGACGGGGCCAGCGTCTTGTCCGTCAGCGCCCTGGCGTCGGCGAGGCTGAGCTGCCTGGCCTGCGTGCGCGGCCCGGTGTTGCCGCCGGAAGGCCCGCGCTGGCCCCCTCCTCCGGAGAACGACGGCGAGATCGTCAGCGTGTTGGCGCCCAGCCGCTGGATGTTCTGCTGGATGCTGCGCGAGGAGCCCTCGCCGATGGCCACCAGCATGATCACGGCGGCCACGCCGATGAGGATGCCGAGCGTGGTCAGCGCGCTGCGCAGCTTGTTCGCCAGCAGGCCGCGCAGGGCGAAGCGGAGGATCTCGATCTGGTTCACCGGGCGGCCTCCACCAGGCGGGGCGGCGGGCCGTCCACCGGGGCCTGGCGGCGGTCGTCCACGATCTCGCCGTCCACCAGCCGGATCACCCGCTTGGCGTGCGCGGCCACGTCGTCCTCGTGTGTGATCAGCACGATCGTGCGGCCGGACGCGCTGAGCCCGTCCAGGATCTGCAGGACGTCGGCCGTCGAGGCGGTGTCCAGGTTGCCGGTCGGCTCGTCGGCGAGCAGCAGCGCCGGGGCGGTCACCAGGGCCCTGGCCACGGCCACCCGCTGCTGCTGGCCGCCGGAGAGCCGGTTCGGCTCGTGGTGCACCCGGCCGGCCAGGCCGACCCGTTCCAGCGCGGCCAGCGCGCGGGCGCGCCGCTCGGCCGGGGCGACGCCGCCGTACACGAGGGGCAGCTCCACGTTGGCCAGCGCGCTCATGCGCGGGATCAGGTTGAACGCCTGGAAGACGAAGCCGACGCGGCGGTTGCGCAGCACGGCGAGCTGGTGCTCGTCCAGGCGGCCCACGTCGGTGCCGTCGATCTCGTACGTGCCCGAGGTGGGGACGTCGAGGCAGCCGAGGATGTTCATCAGCGTGGACTTGCCGGAGCCGGACGCGCCCATGATGGCCACGTAGTCGCCCTGTTCGACGTCGAGGCTGACGCCGCGCAGCGCCCGTACCTTGGCCTCGCCCTCGCCGTACTCCTTGACCAGGTTGCGCACCCGCAGGACCGGGACCGTCATCTGCGGCCTCCGCCGGGGAAGCCGCCGCCGAACCGCCGGCCGTCCGGGCCGCTTCCGGTGCCGCCGGTCGGGGTGGAGGGCGGCACGATCTGCTCGCCCTCCGACACGCCGGAGACGATCTCGGTGAGCGCGGCGCCCTGGACGCCGACCTCGACCGGGGTCCTGACCTGGCGGCCGTCCCTGAGCACGGTGACCGTGGTCTGCCCGCCGCTGGTGGAGACCGCGGTGGAGGGGACGGTGACGACGTTCTCGGCCCTGCCGACCACGACCTCGACCGTGGCGGTCTGTCCCAGCCTGACCTGCTCCGGGACCTTTGTGAACGTGATCGTCACCGGGTAGCGCACGACGTTGTCGCTGGTGGCGGCGACCGGCTCGATCTGCGTCACCTTGCCGGTCGCGGTCACGCCGGGCAGCGCGTCGAACGTGATCGTGGCCTGCTGGCCCTTCTTGAGACGGCCGGCGTCCGACTCGGTGAACGTGCCGACGAGGCGGAGCTTGGTGGTGTCGGCCAGCTCGATGAAGCCGCCCGCCGCCTGGTCGCCTCCTGCGCCCGTGCCGCCGGTGCTCTGGCCTCCGACGGAGCCGTTCACCGCGGTGACCGTGCCCTTGAACGGGGCCTTGATGACCGTGGCCGCCACCGTGCGCTGCGCCTGCCGGTAGGCGTTGCGTGCCTTGATGTAGGCGGCGTAGAGCTGCGCCGTGTCCGTGCCGTCCGCCACGGCGCTGTCGTACGCGGCCTTGGCCGCCGCCAGGTTCTCCTGCGCCGCCGTGTCGTCCAGCCTGGCCAGGATGTCGCCCTTGGCCACCTTGTCGCCGGCCTTGACGTAGATCTTCTCGACGGTCCCGCTCGTACCGAACGACAGAGCGCGGGCCCGCGCGCTCTCGACCGCGCCCGAGGCCGACACCGACGCGGTCACCGAGCCGCGGCTCGCGGTCACCGTGCGCACGGCCGTCTCACCCGCGGCCCGGTCCGTGCCGAGCTGCGCGTACACGAGGCCGGCACCGCCCAGCAGGAGCACCGTGAGCACCCCGTTGGTCACCAGCGCCCTGCGTCTGATCGACACCTTCACGAGCGGTGACCCTCGCACACCAGGCTGTGACGCAGCCGCGAGCAAGCTGAACGTTCGCTGGACGACGGCGGCGTCCCGGCGGCGTCCAGGAAACTCTGAGGGTGCGCGCAGGCTGCGGCCAACCTGCTCGGCCAGGATGTCCCGTCATGAGACCGACAATCGCGCTGGGCGGGCTCGCCCTCGCCGTGCTCATGGCCGGGACCGGCCTGGCGCTGGCGCTGCGCGACGACCCCGTGCCCGCCGCCCAGGTACGGCTGGCCGCCGCGCAGCGCGGGCAGGTCACGGCCTCGGTCAGCGCGGCGGGCAACACCGTGGACGGCTCCCGTCGCGACCTGGCGTTCGGCTCGGCCGGGACGGTGACGAAGGTGTACGTCAAGGTCGGGGCCAAGGTGAAGAAGGGCCAGGTGCTGGCCAGGATCGACGGGCGGGCGGCGCGGGAGGCGTACGAGGCGGCCAAGGCGGATCTCGCGGCGGCTCAGGAGGCGCTGGACAAGGCGTCAACGGCCGCTGCGGGCGGGACGCCGGGGTGCGCATCGGCGGCTGGGGGCGTGGCGGGGCCCGAGGCGCCGTACACGCCGCATCCGACGCCCACGCCCGAACCCGGGGAGCCCGGGCCGGAACCTCAGCCGACGGTGACGGTCACCGCGACGGCCACCGTGACGGTCACGGCCACGGTCACCGCCACTCCCCCACCCGCCCTTGACGAACCACCCGCCACCCCATCCGACAGGCTCCAGGGCATTCCCGGGACCGGTGACGCGGACGAGGCCGGCGAGACGCCGCAAGCGACCACCCCCGGTCCCTCGGCAAGACCCGCCACCAGCGGCAGGCCGGCGGCCACCGGCAGACCGACGACGGCGAGGACGTCCAAGGAGTCCAAGCCCCGCACCGAACGGGACAGCTGCGCGCAGGACGGAACCCGGCAGGCGAGGACCGGCGGCCGGCCGGCCAAGGGAGGGCTCAGCACCGAACAGGCCACCGCGAACGTGGAACGCGCCGAGGCCGCCGTCGAGGAGGCCGCGGACGCCGTACGGGGGACCAGGATCGTCGCCCCGGCGGCGGGCACGGTCCTCTCGATCGCGGGCGCGGCCGGTGACAAGGCCGGGACCGGCGCCTTCATCACCCTGGGCGACCTGGACGAGCTGCAGGTGCGGGCGATGGTCACCGAGTCCGACGTGAACCGGCTGAAGGTCGGGCAGAAGGCCGCGATCACGCTGGCGACCCGGGCCGGGGAGCGGTACGCGGGCACGGTGACGGCGATCGCGCCCGCCGCGACGGTGTCAGGGCGGCTGGTCCAGTACGGGGTGACGCTGGCCTTCGACAAGCCACCGTCCGGGCTCATGCTCGGCCAGACCGCCTCGGTGACGATCACCACGGACGAGGTCAAGGACGCGCTGTACGTGCCGGCGTCCGCCGTTCGCAGCCGTCCCGACGGGACCCAGGTCGTCACCGTACGCTCCGGAGGGCGGGACGCGGCCAAGGTGGTGCGCACGGGGGTGCGCGGCGACCAGTACGTACAGGTCGTCTCGGGGCTGAGCGAGCAGGACCAGGTGGTCATGCCGGGCGGCACGTCGGGCGAGTTCCCCGACGCGAGCTGGCCCGGCACCTGAGCCGACCGGGCCGGACGGTCACCACCCGCCCGTCCGGCCCGGTCACCCGGCCGGACCCCGGCATCACCTGCCACCGCCGGGGCCCGGCCACCCCACCCGCGATTGAGCAAACCCACAGCCGCCTTTCAGCAACCTTCCAGAGAACCTCCCCGCCTGCGCGGCGTCGGAGGGCGACGCGCTTCGGCGCGGCGAGCACCGCGGCCGGCCGGACGACCCAGCGGGCGGTGACGGCCGGCAAGCGGTCCACGCGGGTCGGTCCGTGTCCCGGCCAGGCCACATCCGCCGGGCGGGCATCCGGCAGCGTCCGGGCGGGCGGCGCCCGGAGGACGTCCGCAGTCCGCCGTCAAGCCGACAAGGGCAAGGCGGCGCGCAGGGCGGTGGCGTCGGTGAAGTGGACGGCGCGCATGCCGGCGCGCCGGGCGCCCTCGACGTTCTCCTCGCGGTCGTCGATGAAGACGATCTCGGACGGGTCGGCGCCGATGCCGCGCGCCAGCTCGTCGTAGATCGCCCGGTCGGGCTTCACCAGGCCCATCCTGCCGCTGTAGAAGCGGTGGCCGATGGCGGAGATCCAGGGGAGCTGGTCGAGGCCGTCGCCGACGCAGATGGGCGCGTTCGACAGCAGCGCCACGTCACGTCCGGCGTCGAGCAGCTCGGCGAGCAGCCCGACCGTGCCCGGGTCGGGGTTGGCCCAGCTCGCGACGTCCATGGCGACCAGCCGGGCGACCTCCTCGGCGGTGGCGGTGCGGCCGAGCACGGCGCTCCAGTACGCCTGCGGGCTCAGGTCGGCACGGTCGAAGGCGAGGCGATGTTCCCAATAGCCGCGCTGGAACTCGTCGGGGTCGGCTCCCACCGCCCGCGCCATCGCCTCGGCGTCGGCCGCCGATTGGGGCAGGGAGAGCACGCCGCCGTAGTCGAACACGATCCACGTCATGCGAGGAATGGTCGCAGATGCGCGCCGAGCGCCGGGCAGCCCAGGTACTTCTCGGCGGTGTGGAAGTCGATCCAGTCGAGGTTGACCAGCTCTTCGGCGTCCACGCCGGTGAAGCACCCGGCCAGCTCGGGCGGGATGGCGGCGATGTCGTCCTTGTCGGCGATGTTCACCCAGCGGCGTACGCCCGGCGGGCGCTCGCCACGGCCGTTGACGGGGGCCGGCAGGAGGCGTTCGAAGACGACGTTGCGCATGCCGAGCGGGCTGCCGAGGGTGACGAGCAGGTCCACGCCGATGTCCGGGCAGGCCCACAGCGCCTCGTACGTGACCACGCTGCCGAGCGAGTGCGCGATGACCACGCGGGGCCGACGCCGCCGGATGACGTCGGCCACGAGCCCCCGGCACTTCTCCCGCCTGCCCTGGTCGGTGAGGTACGTGGCCACCTCGGGCGCGAACAGCTTGGCGAACGCCGCCGACCGCTCGTCCAGCTTGTCCAGCAGCCAGCCGGTGAACGACTTGAGCGCGCCCGTGACGTGCTCGCCGATCCCCAGGTTCTTGGCCCACTCGGCGAGGACCTGGTGGGCCTGCGCCTCCATGGCCTCTTTGGGCGCCGCGTCGAGGTCGCCGCCGTCGTTCAGGAGGTGGGAGTAGTAGGCGATCTCCGCGAAGTAGGGCTTGGCCTCGCCGCCGAGTGCCGCGTGCAGGTAGCGGTCCCACTTGCGGCGCATGGCCGCCTCCGCGCCGGGCACCGAACGTCCGGCTCTGAGGTAGTAGTCGTACTTGCCGATTCCGTGCACGCCGACGATGCCGGGCATCGCGCCTCCCCCATCCCCGTGTCCTCTCGCGCGATAGTGGCATACGCCGCCGCCCGCCGGGGCGTCAACGGAAGGATGAAGCGGAAAATGCCGTTGCAGGCGGTATATGCCGCCCGTATACGGTGACATGTCGTACGTAGCAGCACTTCGCGAACAGGAGTCTCCCGCCATGCCCGGCCCGCTGATCGTCAACGACTCGGTCGTCATCCCCGACGCCGAGCTCGTCTGGCGTTTCTCGCGTTCCTCGGGTCCTGGCGGCCAGGGCGTCAACACCACCGACAGCCGGGTGGAGCTGATCTTCGACGTGTCCGCGACCACGGCGCTGCCGCCCGCGCTCAAGGCGCGGGCGCTCAGCCGGCTCGGCAGCGGCACGATCACGATCGCCGCCTCCGAACACCGCTCCCAGCTCCGCAACCGCGAAGCCGCCGCCAACCGGCTCGCGCAGCGGCTGCGCGAGGCGATCGCCCCGCCGCCCAAGCGCCGGCGGCCGACCAAGCCCAGCCGGGGCGCGGTCGAGCGGCGCATCGCCGCCAAGAAGCACCGCTCCGACCTCAAGCGCCTCCGCCGCGACCCCTGACCGCTCACTCGCCGGTCTCCAGCGACCGCGCTTCCGGCCGCACGCCCTCGCCACCCCACCGGGGGTTCGGCCCGCTGCCCGCCACCGGCGGGCCCGCCATCCGGCGGCGAACGGCCGGCCCGCACGTCGCCACCGCGCGTCGGAGCCACTGTTCGGACCGTGAACGGCCCACCGCACCGGGGCCCATCCCCCGCCGCGAACAGCCCACCGCACCGAGGCCCATCCCCCGCCGCGAACAGCCCACCGCACCGAGGCCCACGCCCCGCCGCGAACGGCCCGCTCCTCTCCGCTATGCCGGCGCCACCTCACGTCTGCGCCCGTCACCGGCCTGACGCGGCCGCATCCCTCTGCCTCGGCCCGCCGGAAGGGCGGCTTGCGGCGTGGAAACCCTCCCGGCGCGTCAGGGGACGATGAGGCGGGGAAGGGCGGTGATGGTGGCCGAGAGGTAGCCGGCCACCGCCTGCGGAATGAGGTTCCGCGCGAAGAGCTCAGACCGCTTCAGCGGTACGCGTTCCACCTCGTACACCCCGCGCGCAGGATCGGAGAACTCGGGGCCGGTGCGCAGCGCGGGGTCCATGGTCACAAGACGGCACCCGTACACGTGCTGGGTCTTCACCTCGCCCATCCACGGGTAGGACACGGTCACGAGGTGGCGCACCGCGTAGACCGTGGCACCCAGCTCTTCCAGCAGCTCGCGATGCAGAGCGTCCTCGAGTGTGCCGTCCTCCGGCTCGACGTGCCCGCCCGGCACCGTCCAGTAGCGCGCGCGTCCCGGCACCGTACGACGGAACAGAACGAGCCGCTCGTCGTGGTCGAGAAGGACACCACGGACACTGGGTCGCATATATCCACCCTATTTGACCGGTATGTCCTTCGGGTAGCCTAACCTACGGTACCGTAACCTGAAGGAGAAGATCTTTTATGGCGATGACTCAGACGGAGCTGCTGCACGAGCTCGAGCCCGTCGTGGCCCGAGAACTCGACCGCCACGAGAAGATGGCGAAGGAGTGGTTCCCGCACGAGTACATCCCGTGGAGCGAAGGCCGCGACTTCGACGGCATCTACGGGGGTGAGGCGTGGCAGGAGAGCGACTCCAAGCTCCCCGAGGCCGCGAGGGTGTCGCTCATCGTCAACCTCCTGACCGAGGACAACCTGCCGAGCTACCACCACGAGATCGCCACGACGTTCGGCCGCGACGGGGCCTGGGGCACGTGGGTGCATCGCTGGACCGCCGAGGAGGACCGCCACGGCAGCGCCATCCGCGACTACCTCACCGTGACCCGCGCCGTGGATCCCGTGGCTCTTGAGCGCGCCCGCATGCGCCACATGGAGCAGGGCTTCAAGACCGAGTACGCCACGATGCTGCAGCAGATCGCGTACGTCTCCTTCCAGGAACTGGCCACCCGCATCGCACACCGCAACACCGGCAAGGCCTCCGGCGACGAGGGCTGCGAGCGCCTGCTCGCCAGGATCGCCGCCGACGAGAACCTGCACATGCTCTTCTACCGCAACCTGCTCAAGGCGGCCTTCGAGCTCGACCCCAACCAGACCATGCGGGCGGTCACCGACGTCGTGACCACCTTCCAGATGCCCGGCCAGGGCATGGAGGGCTTCGCGCGCAAGTCTCTGATCATCGCCAACGAGGGCATCTACGACCTGCGGCTGCACCTGGACGACGTGCTCATGCCGGTGCTGCGGCAGTGGTCGGTGTTCGACAAGACCGGGCTGGACGACGAGGGCGAGAAGGCGCGGGAGGAGCTTGCCGCGTTCCTGGCCAAGACCGACGCGACCGCCACCCGCTTCGTCGAGCGCCGCGAGGAGCGGCGCGCCCGCATGGCCGCCCGCCAGTGACCCGCCCGGCGACGACTCGGAAGTGACCCCGCCAGGGGCAAGGCGGTATCGCCCGCCCGCGCCCCCGGTCCGCCCGTGCGGGCGGTGACCGGCACTCCCCGGCCGCCCGTTCGTGCCCCGGCGAGGTCCGGCAGGCCGGCTGGTGGTGGTTCGTCCTCAGCGAGGATCATGATGTGGCGATCTGCGGTGACGTGGGAGGATCCTGCCCCATGGACTTCCCCTCATCGGTCGTCGTCGGGATCGCCACGCTGCTGACGATCATGCTCCTCGCGGTCGTCACGCAGCGGCTGCTGGGCGTCAGGTTCGGGGCGCTGCGCACGTTCCTTGCGGCGCTGCTCGCGCTCGGGCTGGGCCAGTCGGTGCTGCGGCCGATCGTCGCCACCGTGGTCCCGGCGGACGGCCGTCAGCCGCCCGACGCGGCCGCGCTGGGCGTGCTGCTGCTGGTCCTCATGGCCATGGTGCTGATCCCCATGGCGCTGCTGGTGCTGGCCGAGGCTCTGGTGCCGCCCGGGTCGGTGCCGGGGCCGCTGGAGCTGGCCAGGTCCGTACGCGGGCGGCTGTCGCGGGCCAGGCGCTACTCGCAGATCACCAGGATCGCCGTCAGGCACGGCCTCGGCCCGTACCTGCGCGGCCGGGGCGAGCGCCTGGACGACCGGTCGGGCAAGCTGCGCCTGGCCGCGTCGCTGCGTGCGGCGCTCGACGACGGCGGGGTGACGTTCATCAAGCTCGGCCAGGTGCTGTCCACCCGGCGCGACCTGCTGCCCGCCGAGTTCGTCGAGGAGCTGGGACGGCTGCAGGACCAGGTCGCCCCGGCCCCGTGGGAGCAGATCGAGCCGGTGCTGCGCGAGGAGCTGGGCGGGCCGGTCGACGAGGTGTTCGCCGCGTTCGACCGTACCCCGCTGGCCGCCGCCTCCATCGGCCAGGTGCACGCCGCCCGGCTCCACTCCGGCCGCGAGGTCGTGGTCAAGGTACGGCGGCCGGGCATCGAGGCGGTCGTCGGCCGGGACCTGGAGATCGTCCGGCGGCTGGCCGCCACGCTGGAGAGCAGGACCCGGTGGGGCCGCTCGCTCGGCCTGTGCGACCTTGCCGAGGGGTTCGCCACGGCGATCATGGAGGAGCTGGACTTCGGCGTCGAGGCCGCCAACATGGCCGCCGTCTCGGCCTCCCTCCCGGCCCGCGGCTCAGGCGACCGGGGCGGGTCCTGGGGCTCCGGGAGCTCCGGGAGCACGGTGCCGGTGAGGTATCCCGCGCCGATCAGCGCGATGTGCTCCGAGCGGGTGCTGGTCATGGAGCGCCTGTCGGGACGCCCGGTCACCGCCGCCGACCCCGGCCAGGGGACACGCCTCGCCCGTGGCCTGCTCGACTGCCTGCTCAGGCAGATCCTGATCGAGGGCGTCTTCCACGCCGACCCGCACCCCGGCAACCTCATGCTGCTGGACGACGGCACGCTCGGCCTGCTCGACTTCGGCTCGGTGGGCCGGCTCGACGGCTCCGTCCGCGCGGCGCTGCAGCGCTTCCTGCTGGCCATGAACCGCCAGGACCCCCTCGGCGTCACGGACGCGCTCCTGGAGGTGGTGCCGCGCCCTGAGGAGATCGACGAGCCGGCGCTGGAGCGGGCCGTCGGGCAGTTCATGGCCCGGCATCTCGGGCCCGGTCTGGACAGCGCGCAGCTCTTCACCGACCTGTTCAAGATCGTCTCGGCGTACGGGCTGTCGATCCCGCCCGAGGTGGCCGCCGTCTTCCGCGCGCTCGCCACGCTGGAGGGCACGCTGGTGCGCCTGTCGCCCGGCTTCAACCTCATCAGCGAGGCCCGCGCGTTCGCCGGACGCTACCTGTCGGAGCAGATCACGCCCGAGACCGTCCGCGATTCGCTCACCCAGGAGCTGACCGCCCTCGTGCCGATGCTGCGCCGCCTGCCGCGCCGGGTCGAGCGCATCGCCAGCGCCGCCGAGCACGGCCGGTTCACGATGAACGTGCGGCTGCTCGCCGACGAGCGCGACCGCCGCTACCTGACGGGCCTGCTGCACCAGGTGCTGCTCACGGTGCTGGGCGCGACGGCGGGGCTGATGGCGGTCATCCTGCTGACCACCGACGGCGGGCCCGTGCTGACGGGCTCGACGACGCTGCTTCACCTCATCGGCTACAACCTGCTGATGATCGCCGCGATCCTGGGCCTGCGCGTGCTGGCGCTCATCTTCCGCCGCCCGAGGGACTCCGATGTGCGGGAAGGCGCACGCTGAACCGGCGTTCCGCCGGGTACGACGCGCGCTCGTCCGGGTACGCGCTGGGCACATGTCCGGCCGGACCGGTACACCCCGAGCCGACGTCACAAAGGCGACGGTTCGGGGAAGACTGTGCGCCTCTTGACTTCTGCATGGTCTTGGACATCCGCGGCATCGGGCAGGTTCCCGGTAACACCGGAACCCCTTGGGAGCAGTGGGTGAAAATCATCGGGATCGCCGCCAGTCTCCACGCGGGGTCATTCATCACCAGATTGCTGGACGCGGCAGGCGGCGAATTGCCGGAGAGCGTGCGTTTCGAGGTGTGGCGGGGGCTGAGCGATATCCCGCCGTACCAGCCGGGGCCCGTTCCCGCACCGGCGCGGGAGCTGGTCTCGCTGGTGGCCGGGAGCGACGCGATCCTGCTCACGGCTCCTGAGCACAGCCTGCTGCCGATGGAGCTGACCCACGCACTGGACTGGATGGCCGCGCGGGACGGGCTGGCGGGCAAGCACGTGGCGGTGATGAGCGCGAGCGCGCGGGCCTGCGGTGCCATGTGGGCGCAGGCGGAGCTGTACAAGCGTCTGCTCGGGGCGGGCGCCGTGGTGTCGGGCGCCGAGCTGGTCATCTCGCCGGCCTGGCCGCACTTCGACGACAACGGCCACCTGACCTCCGCCGACCTGCGCGATCAGGTGCGGCGGGTGATCCGGCAGCTCTGCCCTGCCGAGGTCATGGAGCCGGCGCTTTCGGTGCTGTGACGCGGGCGCGCCCGGCCTCCCCGCGTGAGCGGGCGGCGAATGCCGCCCTGCCCGCGCCTCGTCGCGCCACCCCGGCCGAGCCGGGCTCAGATCAGGTCGATGAGCTCGGCGACCGACTCGACGACCAGGGACGGCCGGTACGGGAACCGCTCGATCTCCCGCCGCTGCGTGACCCCGGTGAGCACGAGGATCGTGTAGAGCCCGGCCTCCATGCCCGAGACGATGTCGGTGTCCATGCGGTCGCCGATCATCGCCGTGGTCTCGCTGTGCGCCTCGATCTCATTGAGCGCGCTGCGCATCATGCGCGGGTTGGGCTTGCCGACGAAGTACGGCTCCACGCCCGTGGCCTTGGTGATCATGGCGGCGACGGCGCCGCAGGCCGGCAGCGAGCCCTCGGTGGAGGGGCCGATGGGGTCGGGGTTGGTGGCGATGAAGCGGGCGCCGCCCTCGATGAGCCGGATGGCGCGGGTGATCTGGGTGAAGCTGTAGGTGCGGGTCTCGCCGAGCACCACGTAGTCGGGGTCGAGGTCGGTCAGCACGTAGCCGACCTCGTGCAGCGCCGTGGTCAGCCCGGCCTCGCCGATCACGTACGCCGACCCGCCGGGCCGCTGGTCGTCGAGGAACTGCGCGGTGGCCTGGGCGGAGGTCCAGATGGACTCGGCCGGCACGTCGAGGCCGGCGTTCGCGAGGCGGACGGACAGGTCGCGTGGGGTGTAGATCGAATTGTTGGTCAGGACCCGGAACTTGCGCCCCGACTCGCTGAGCTTCTTGATGAATTCGTCCGCACCGGGGATGGGCCGCCCTTCATGAACGAGCACGCCGTCCATGTCGGACAACCAGGCGTCGATCCGCTTACGCTGAGTCACGCGCCCATCGTACCGATAGGGCCTTATCGACTTCCCGTCCCGCAGATGAAGAATGTTCCCCATGTCGTTCACTGAAACCGCCCAAGACATGCGGGACGAGATCGTCCAGCTCAGGCGCTCCCTGCACACCACCCCCGAGATCGGCCTGCACCTGCCGCGCACCCAGGAGAAGGTGCTGGCGGCTCTGGAGGGGCTGCCGCTGGAGATCACGACCGGGTCCGCGCTCAGCTCGGTGACGGCCGTGCTGCGCGGCGGACGTCCTGGCGGCGGACAGGCCCCGGCGGTGCTGCTGCGGGGCGACATGGACGCGCTGCCCGTGACCGAGAAGAACGACCTGCCGTTCATCTCCCAAGAGCCGGGCCGGATGCACGCCTGCGGCCACGACCTGCACACGGCGATGCTGGTGGGCGCGGCGCGGCTGCTGAGCGCGCGGCGCGACGAGCTGGCCGGCGATGTGATCTTCATGTTCCAGCCGGGCGAGGAGGGCCACGACGGCGCCAAGCACATGATCGAGGAGGGCGTGCTGGACGCGGCGGGCTCCCGCCCGGTGGCCGCGTACGGCATGCACGTGGTGTCGTCGGTGCTGCCGCCGAAGGTGTTCGCGTCGCGGCCGGGGCCGCTGATGGCGGCGGCCGACACGTTCCTCGTGACGGTGAAGGGGCGCGGCGGGCACGGCTCGACCCCGCACCTGTCGCTGGACCCGATCCAGGCCGCCTGCGAGATGGTGACCTCGATCCAGGCCATGGTGACGAGGACGTTCAACGTGTTCGACCCGGTCGTGGTGACGGTCGGCAAGTTCCAGGCGGGCTCGGCCGACAACATCATCCCGGACGAGGCCCACTTCGAGGCGACGGTGCGGACCTTCAGCAAGGAGAACCGGGCGCTGGCCAAGCGGCGGCTGGTGGAGGTCGTGGAGGGCATCGCGGCCGCGTACGGGATGACGGCGGAGACGTCGTTCGGCATGGGCTACCCGGTGACGGTGAACGACCCGACGGAGGCGGAGTTCGCGGGCACGACGGCCGACGAGCTGTTCGGCCCCGGCCGCTACGCCGTCGCGCCGAACCCGATCATGGGCTCTGAGGACTTCTCGTACGTGCTGGAGAACGTGCCCGGCGCGTTCATCTTCCTGGGCGCCTGCCCGCCGGACCGCGACCCGGCGACGGCCCCCTACAACCACTCCCCCGACGCGGTCTTCGACGACTCGGTGCTGCCCGACGGCGCCGCCCTGTACGCCGCTCTGGCCCACGCCAGGCTCGCGCGGGCGGCCGCCACGAGCGGGGAGCCAGCGTGAACCGGGAGGCCGCGTGAACCGGGAGGCCGCGTGAACCGGGAGGCCGCGTGAACCGGGGAGGGAGCTGACACATGCGCGCCTGGGTGGTGGAGCGGCCGGGGCCCATCGCGTCGGGGCCGCTGCGGCTGATCGAGCGGGAGACGCCCGTGCCGGGGCCCGGCGAGGTCCTGGTGCAGGTGGAGGCGTGCGGCGTGTGCCGTACGGACCTGCACCTGGCGGAGGGCGACCTGGAGCCGCGCCGGCCGCGCACCACCCCCGGGCACCAGGTGGTCGGCAGGATCGCAGGCGGCGGCCGCCGGGTGGGCGTGGCGTGGCTGCGCTCCACCTGCGGCCGGTGCCGCTACTGCCGCAGGGGCATGGAGAACCTGTGCCCGGACTCGACGTACACGGGGTGGGACGCCGACGGCGGCTACGCCGAGTACGTCGTCGCCCGCGAGGACTACGTCTACCCGCTGCCCGACGACCGGCCGGCCGAGTGGCTGGCGCCGCTGCTGTGCGCGGGCATCATCGGCTACCGGGCGCTGGCCCGGTGCGACCTGCCGCCCGATGGGCGGCTCGGCATCTACGGCTTCGGCGCGTCGGCGCATCTGACCGCGCAGGCGGCCATCGCGCGGGGCGCCGCCCTTCATGTGGTCACGCGGTCGGAACAAGCACGTAGGCTGGCGCTTGAGCTGGGCGCGGCCTCGGCGAACGAGCACCGGCCGCCCGAGCCGCTGGACGCGGCCATCCTGTTCGCGCCGGTGGGCACGCTGGTGCCGCCTGCGCTGGAGGCGCTCGACCGGGGCGGGACCCTCGCCGTGGCGGGCATCCATCTGACCGACGTCCCGCCGCTCGACTATGAGCGGCACCTGTTCCAGGAGCGCACGCTGCGCAGCGTGACGGCCAACACCAGGGCCGACGGGCGGGCGTACCTGGAGCTGGCGCTCGCGCATCCGCCGCGGGTGTCGGCGGTCCCCTACGCCTTCGAGGAGGCGGACCGGGCGCTGGCCGATCTGGCCGCCGACCGGGTCAACGGGGCGGCCGTCTTGACCCTGACCTGAGGTTTTACTTGATGGCGCTGAGCGCCACTTCCTACACTCATGAAGGAAAGTTACATTAGCCTCACAACCGCTGGAGATTATTGACGCCGATCTGGCGCGATCGTAATGTCCGGTCAATCCCTAGAGACATCCCCCGGAGCGGCAAATGAAGCGACTGGCAGCGGTAGTGGCGTTGCTGGGCCTTGCCACCGCGACTGCAGCGTGCAGCGGTGGCACCACCAACAAGTCCGGGTCGGGCGGTGGAGGCGGCGGGCTCTTCACCACGATCGATGTGAACAGGCCGGGCCTCGACGCGTCGGCGCCCGCGAATCCCTGGGCCCCGAAGGGCAACTCCTTCCAGGGCTACAACGCCATGAAGCTCGGCTGGGTCAAGAACCACCTGACCGACCCGAACCAGTTCTACCCGGGCATCGCGGCTAGCTGGGAGATCGCGCCTGACAACTCGTCGATCACCATCCACCTGCAGCCGAACGGCAAGTGGTCCGACGGCAAGCCGATCACCGCAGAGGACGTGAAGACCTCGATCGGCCTCGCCTACACCACCGGCAGCACCGCGTTCGCGACCACGCCCGGCGCGGCCGGCCTCGCGGCCGACATCGAGGTCGTGGACGACAAGACCATCAAGGTCACCCAGGACATGAGCAACCCGAGCTCGAAGTTCGCCCGCGGTGTCATGGACAACTGGGTCGTTCCCGCGCACGTGTGGGGCAGCCTGCTGCCGGCCGACTTCTGGGACAAGCTGAAGACGGCCCAGGGCGACGGCCCCGACGCCGAGAAGGCCCGCGAGGAGATCACCGGCCTGGGCCAGAAGGTGCTGTCCTTCGCGCCGCCCAAGGACGTCTCCGGCGGTCCGTTCACGCTGGAGCGGGTCAACCCCGGCGAGGCGCTGCTGGTGAAGAACAAGAACTTCTACAACGCCGCGAACGTCGCTCCCGACCAGGTCAAGTTCCTGAACTACAGCGGCAACGAGCAGATCTGGAACTACCTGTCGGCCGGCAAGCTCGACCACTCCGGCTTCGTCGCCGCGCCGCCGGACGTGATGAACCGGATCAAGCAGGCTCCGGGCTCGCAGACCATCACCGGCTTCTCGCCGGTGGCCGTCGGCATGGCGTTCAACCAGTCCAAGAAGCCGTACGACAACGTGCACGTGCGCCGCGGCCTGGCCTACCTCATCGACCGCCAGCAGGTCACCAAGGTAGCCTCGCCCGACGGCGGCACCCCGGCCGTGACGACCTCCGGCATCCACCAGAAGCCCGCGCAGGAGTGGATCGGCGACGAGCTGAACAAGCTCGAGCCGTACAACCACGACGTCGCCAAGGCCGAGGCGGAGTTCAAGGAGGCCGGTCTGCAGAAGAAGGACGGCAAGTGGACGCTGGCCGACGGCACCCCGTGGAAGGTCAGGATGACCGCGCCGTCCGGCTTCTCCGACTGGATCTCCGCCCAGGAGAACATCAAGAGCCAGCTCGTCGAGAACGGCGTGGACGCCGAGGTCGTCACCGTCGCCGACTACCCCGTCTACCTGGAGGAGCTGGCGGCCGGCAAGTACGACGTCGGCTTCTGGCTGATGGCGCTCGGCCCCGCGCCGTACGACATCTTCCAGCGCCTCTACGGCGCCTCCAACGGGTGGACCAACGTCGCGGGCAAGGTCAAGCACAGCGCCCCCGGCAAGGGCGGCAACTGGATGGGCGGCCCTGAGGAGATCGAGGTCGAGGGCGTCGGGAAGGTCAACCCCGGCGAGCTCACCGCGAAGCTGAACTCCGCCACCGCGGAGGAGGCCAAGCCGATCATGGTGGAACTCGCCAAGACGGCCAACCAGGACCTTCCGGTCATCCAGCTCTGGGACTACGTCAACACGCAGTTCGTCAACACCTCTCGCTTCACCGGGTGGCCCGAGCAGGACAGCGACCTGCTCCGCCTGCCGGCCGGTGTCTGGATCCAGCTCGGTCTGATCAAGGCCAAGCAGTAGAAGAGAACTTATGACGGTCATCGCACGGCGACTCGCGGGCCACCTGGCCCGCGGGGTCGTCATGATCCTCGTGGTCGCCACGATCAGTTTCTTCATCGTCAGGAGCATCCCGGGCGATCCCGTGGCGGCGAACGTGCAGAAACTGGTCGAGCAGGGCATGTCTCCCGAGGCAGCCGAGCAGGCCACCCGCGTCCTCTACGGCTTCCAGCCGAAGGGCTCGCTCTGGGAGCAGTACACCGGCTACCTCGGCGGGCTGTTCACCTTCGACCTCGGCCAGTCGGTCACGCACGCCGGCGCCCCGGTGACGGACGTGCTGGCCGAGGCGGCCAAGTGGACCGTTCTACCGGTGCTGGCGGGCACGCTGCTGAGCTTCCTCGTCGGCGTCATCATGGGCGTCTACGCGGCCATCAAGCGGTCCGGCAAGCTCGGCGACGTGCTGGCGATCTCCGGGTCGCTGCTGCACGGCGTGCCGCAGTACGTGCTGGGCCTGCTGCTCAGCGCGATCTTCGCCACGCTGATCCCGATCCTGCCGGCCGACGGCCCGGTGGACATCCTGTACGAGCCCGGGTTCAACGCCGGCTACATCGGCTCCCTCATCGAGCACGCGATCCTGCCGGTGGCGACGTACGCGCTGGCCGCCTACGGCGGATGGATCCTGGCGATGAAGTCGAGCGTCGTGACCGTCCTCGGTGACGACTTCATCCTGGCCGCCGAGCTGCGCGGCATGAAGCGCTCGATCATCTTCCGGTACATCGCGCGCAACGCGATCCTGCCGCTGTTCACGATCCTCGCGCTCTCGCTCGGCCTGCTGCTGGGCGGCGCGGTGTTCATCGAGCGCATCTTCAACTACCCGGGTCTCGGGCTGCTGCTCATCGAGAGCATCACCATGCGCGACTACGCGCTGATGGGCGGCGCGTTCCTGCTGATCACGGTGTCGATCATCGTGGCGAACATCCTCGCGGACCTGTTCTACAGCGTCATCGACCCGCGGGTCCGCAGCGGGGAGGAGGTGTCGGCATGAGTGTCCTGCTGGAGAGCTCGTCCACCAGCGCGGCGATGCGCCGCAACTTCTGGTCGGGCGTGTGGCGGGTGATGCGGCGCAAGCCGAGCCGCCTGGTGGGCGTGGTGCTCATGGCGGGGTTCGTGTTCATGGGCGCGTTCGGCCCGATGTTCTACCCCGACCCGCTGCCCCGTGACCCGAACCAGATCACCAGGCCGCCGAGCTGGGAGCACTGGCTGGGCACCGACGACCAGGGCCGCGACGTGATCGCGCTGGTCGTCACCGGCTCCCGCTACGTGCTGCTGGCCGCACTGGTGACGGCCGTCATCACGGTCGTGCTGGGCACCGCGATCGGCCTGTTCTCCGGCTTCAAGCGGGGCCGCTGGGACACCGTGCTGATGCGGCTGACCGACATGAAGCTGACCATCCCCGGCCTGCCGCTGCTGCTGGTGCTGTCCACCGTGTGGAAGTTCAGCAGCGCGGTGCAGATGGGCCTGGTGCTGGGGCTGCTGAGCTGGGGCGGCGTGGCCAGGGCCGTGCGGTCGCAGACGCTGTCGCTGCGCGAGCGCGGCTTCATCGAGGCGGCGCGCGGGCTGGGCCTGTCCACCACGCACATCGTGGGCAAGGAGCTGCTGCCGAGCATGGCGCCGTACATCGCGATGAACATGCTGATCGCGATCACCGGCGGCGTGTACTCGCAGGTGGGCCTGTTCTTCCTGGGCGTGCTGCCGTACGAGTCGAACAACTGGGGCCAGATGCTCAACACGGCCGTGTTCCGCTCGGGTGCGCTGACCGTGCCGAGCGCGCTCGGCTTCCTGCTGGGCCCGCTGCTGGCGATCCTGCTGCTGACGCTGGCCATCGTGCTCGTGGTCGACGCCATGGACGAGATCTTCAACCCCCGGCTGCGCGAGGAGTAGAGGGTGAGCAACAAGGCGCCAGGAGTGCGCATCGGCGGCCTGACGGTCGTCTACAAGACCCCCGCGGGCGAGCTGCCCGCCGTCAGGGACGTCAGCCTGACCCTGGAGCCGGGTTCGATCACCGGCATCGTCGGCGAGTCCGGCTCGGGCAAGTCCACGCTCGCGCTGTCGCTGCTCAACGCCGTGCAGCCGCCCGGCAGGATCGCGGCGGGCACCGTCGAGATCGACGGGCTGGGCGATGTGGCCGCGCTGTCGGGCGAGCAGCTGCGCAAGGCGCGCGGCAAGCACATCGGCTACGTCTTCCAGGCGGCCCAGAACTCTCTCAACCCGCTCAAGACGGTCGGCAAGCAGCTGCTCGACCTGGGCCGCTCGCACGGCGTGGACGACCTGCGCGGGCTGGTGCGCGAGGCCAAGGAGCTGCTGGCCAGGATGGGCCTGGACGGCGCCCGCGTGCTCGACTCGCACCAGCACGAGCTGTCCGGCGGCATGCGCCAGCGGGTCGGCATCATGCTGGCGCTGGTGCTCAACGCCCACCTGGTGGTCCTGGACGAGCCGACGACCGCGCTCGACATGATCACCCAGGCGAACATCCTGAAGATCGTCCGCGAGGTGCACGCCGAGCGCGGCCTGACCACGCTGGTCATCACGCACGACATCGGCGTGGTCGCCGAGGTGGCCGACCGGCTCGCCGTCATGTACGGCGGCCGCATCGTCGAGCAGGGCCCCACCACGGAGGTGCTGGGCGCGCCCCGCCACCCGTACACGCGCGGCCTGATCAAGGCGATCCCGCGGCTCGTCGGCGACATCTCCGAGGCCCAGGCGCTGCCCGGCCGGCCGCCCACGCTGGCGACCGTGCCCCAGCAGGGCTGCGTCTTCAGGGAGCGCTGCGCGCTGCGCATGGACGTGTGCGAGACCGAGGACCCGCAGGCCGTCGCGGACGGCTCGCGCACCGTGGCCTGCCACGCCGTGACCGTGAAGGAGCACGCATGATCACCGGAACCGGCGTCGTCAAGACGTTCAAGCAGCGGGGCAAGGTGCTCGGCGCCCGCGAGGTGCAGGCGCTGCGGGGCGTGGACTTCGCGATCCCCAAGGGCGGCGCGGCCTCGTTCATCGGCGAGTCCGGGTGCGGCAAGACCACGCTGGGGCGGATCATCGCCGGGCTGGAGTCGTACGACGCGGGCGAGATCGAGATCGACGGCGTGCCGATGTCGGGCCTGAAGCCCAAGCAGCGCCAGCCGCACTTCCGCAAGATCCAGATGATCCATCAGGACCCGTACTCGGCCCTGAACCCGACCAGGACCATCCACCAGACGCTGCATGCGCCGCTCAGCCTGCGGGCCAAGCAGACCGGCAGGTCGCGGGCGTGGATCGAGGAGCGGGCGGCCGAGGTGCTGTCGCTGGTCGGCCTCGACCCCGGCACGGTGCTGGCGCGTTACCCGCACCAGCTCTCCGGCGGCATGCGCCAGCGCGTGGTCATCGCCCGCGCGCTGACCGTGGACCCGGAGATGCTGGTCGCCGACGAGGCCGTCTCGATGATCGACGTCTCGCTGCGGCTGGGCATCCTGGCGCTGCTGAAGGACCTGCGCGAGCGGCTCGGCGTGAGCGTGCTGTTCATCACGCACGACGTGGCCACCGCCCGCTACATCGGCGACGACGGCGAGCTGTACGTCATCTACCGGGGCCAGGTCGTCGAGCGCGGCGCGGTGGACACGGTCATCGCCGACCCCGTGCACCCGTACACGCAGTCGCTGCTGTCGGCCATCCCGGTGCTGCACGGGCTCGAGCAGCCGGGCGAGCAGCCCGTGGTGCCGCTGGAGTCGCTGGACGAGAGCCGGCCCGACGAGGGCTGCCTGTTCGCCCGGCGCTGCCCGTTCCGCACCGACCGCTGCATGTCCGAGCGGCCGGTGCTGGGGCGCACCGAGGGCGTCCCGCAGGAGCACGCCTGCTTCTACCCCGAGCGCCGCAGCGTGATCGCGCGCCCGATGAGCGAGGTGTGATGGCGCACTCGGTGCGGGAATTCGACCCGGGCGAGGCCGCGCGGGTGGCGCAGGCCGCGCTGACGCTCGACGCCGGCGAGGCCGCCGCCCTGGTGGGCAGCCTGTCGCGGCCCCCTGCGGAGCGGCGCTGGACGGCGCTGGCCGTGGACGGCGGCGTGGTGATGGCCTCGGTCAACACCGTGGACCCCGCGGTCGGGCACGTCGATCTGCTGGCCGTGCACCCCTCGGCGCAGGGCGCGGGGCGCGGGCGCGCGCTGGTGCGCGCGGCCGAGGAGTGGCTGCGCGGGCAGGGGGCCCGCGAGGCCCGCTTCGCCGGGAACCCGCCGTGCTACGCCTGGCCGGGCATCGACGTGCGCTACACCGCCGCCGCGTGCCTGGCCGAGAGCCTCGGCTACGAGCGCTACCAGGTGGCTTGGAACATGACCGCCGACCTGCGCCACGCCGACCTGGGCGTCGAGGACGACCTCGCGCGGCTCAAGCGCGCGGGCGTCTCGGTGCACGGGCTCGGCGGTCCCGGTGACGCGCCGGCCGGCCGGGAGCGGGTGGCGGCCTTCGTCGAGGAGCAGTGGAACGATCGATGGGCCTGGGAGGCGGTCAACGCGGCCGGGCTGCACTACGCCGAGCGCGATGGCCGGGTGCTCGGCTTCGCCGCGTGGGGTGCGCGGCCGGCCTGGTTCGGCCCCATGGGCACCGCGCCCGACGCCCGGGGCCTCGGCCTCGGGCGGGTGCTGCTGCGCAGGTGCCTGGCGGAGCAGCGGGCCGCCGGGCAGGACCACGCCCAGATCGGCTGGGTGGGGCCGTTGCGGTTCTACTCGCGCGCCGTGGGCGCGCGAGCCGAACGCGTCTTCTGGCTCTACCGGCGCGATCTGGCGTGATGAGCCGGTCAGTACAGAAGTCCTCCCTCGGGGCGGGCCGGCGGCGGGCACAGCGCCCGCGGGTCCTCCCCGGCCTCCAGGCACTTCTTGAGGGAGTCGGACCCCCACAGGTGGTCCAGGAACAGCTCGGGCCCCGCCCACTTCAGCTCGTCCGGGTAGAGGGTGCGGGCCACGTGCAGCATCGACAGGCCGGTCAGCACGGGGCGGAAGGCGGCGGGGTCGTGCACGTGGAGCTGAACCCCCCGTACGGGGACGCCGGCGTGCTTGTGGAACGTCGGCGTGAACCACGCCTCCCTGAACCGCACCCCCGGCAGGCCCAGCTCGTTGAGCGCCGGCGCGAAGCGCGCGTCGGCGTAGGGCGCGCCGATCAGCTCGAACGGCCGGGTGGTGCCGCGCCCCTCGGAGAAGTTCGTGCCCTCGAAGAGCCCGGTGCCCGGGTAGACCAGCGCGGTGTCGGGGGTCGGCATGTTGACCGAGGGCATGACCCAGGGCAGGCCGGTGTCGGCGTAGCTCATCTCCCGCCGCCAGCCCTCCATCGTGACGACGGTCAGGTCCAGGTCGAAGCCGAACATCCCGGCCAGCTCCCCCGCCGTCCTGCCGTGCCGCAGCGGCAGCGGGAAGCGGCCGACGAAGCTCGCGAACGCCGGGTCGAGCAGCGGTCCCTCCTCCACGGCGCCGCCGAGCGGGTTCGGGCGGTCGAGCACCACGAAGCGCAGGCCGAGCCGGGCGGCGGAGGCCATGAGGTCGTACATGGTCCACACGTAGGTGTAGAAGCGGGCGCCCACGTCGGCGATGTCGAAGACGAGCGTGTCCACCCCGGAGGCGGCCACCACCTCGTCCAGGGGCGCGCCGGAGCGCTTGTGCGTGTCGTAGACCGGCAGGCCGGTCCGCTCGTCCACGCCGTCGGCCTCGCTGCCGGCGGCCTGCGCGGTGCCGCGCATGCCGTGCTCGGGACCGAAGAGCGCGGTGAGCTTGAGCCCTGCGGCCAGCAGGGCGTCGGGGGTGGGGGTCAGATCGGGCAGGACGCCGGTCGGGTTGGTGATCAGGCCGAGGCGCGTACCGCCCGCCAGGGCGGGATCCGCGGCCAGCCGTTCGGCTCCTGTTCTCACGTGTGGCATGAACCCATTGTCTGAAAGATATTTACAAGAGAGAAGTAGAGGGTGGAAATTAGCGACATGATTGATCCGCTATCAGAGGCGTCCACCGAGCAGAGCGACCCCCGTTACGCCCAGATCGACCGGCTGCCGACCCTGCAGATCGCCCGGCTGATGAACCAGGCGGACGCCGCCGTGCCCGCCGCGGTGGCGCTGGCGCTGCCGGCGATCTCGGAGGCGATCGACGCCATCGCCGCGAGGATGAACGAGGGTGGCCGGCTGCTCTACGTGGGCGCGGGCACGTCGGGGCGGCTGGCCGTGCTCGACGCCAGCGAGTGCCCGCCGACGTTCGGCACCGACCCGTCGATGGTGCAGGGCATCATCGCGGGCGGGCCGGAGGCGCTGACCCGTTCCGTTGAAGGTGCCGAGGACGACGCCGAGGCCGGCGCCGCCGCGCTGAAGGACCTGGAGGTGGGACCGCTCGACTCGGTGGTGGGCGTGTCCGCCAGCGGGCGGGCTCCCTTCGTGCTGGGCGCGCTGGCGGAGGCGCGAGATCGCGGCGCGCTGACCGTGGCGCTGTCGTGCAACGACGACGCCCCGCTGTCGGCGGCCGCCGAGCACGCCATCGAAGTGGTGGTGGGCCCCGAGGTGGTGACCGGTTCGACCCGGCTGAAGGCGGGCACGGCCCAGAAGCTCGTGCTCAACATGATCTCCACGATCACGATGGTCAAGCTGGGCCGGACGTACGGGAACAAGATGATCGAGATGTCGGCGATGAACAGCAAGCTCGCCGGGCGGGCGCTGCGCATCGTCAGCGACATCACCGGGGCCGACCACGCGACGGCGGAGGCGGCCCTGGACGCGGCCGGCGGCCAGGCGAAGATCGCGGTGCTGATGATCCGGCACGGGCTCGACGCCGAGGCGGCCAGGGAGCTGCTGCGCTCGCACGGCGAGCGGCTCAGCGACGCGCTCAGCGGCTGAACCGGGCGGTCCGGCCGGGGTGCCGCGCGAACACCGGACGCGCGGGAGGGCTTGCGCACGGCGGGCCGCGTGGTTTACGGCGTGTGGTGGACGTCTTGGTGCCGGATGAAGAGGAGGAGTACGGGGATGTCGGACCGGCTGGAGGAGATCCTGGCGGCCGCGGTGCCCGAGGTGTGCCCCGCCGCGGTGGCGCTGATCGCCGTGGACGGCTCCGTGGCGGCCGCGGCGGCGGCCGGCGAGCTGGTCAGGTACGCCGGCGCGGACGGCACGCTCGCCGCGGACCGCCCGCGGGCACGGCGCGACTCGATCTTCGACCTTGCCTCCGTCAGCAAGCTGTTCACCACCGTCGTGCTGCTCTCGCTGGCCGAGGAGGGCAGACTGGACCTCGACGAGCCGGTGACCGGGCGCCTGCCCGCCGCCGACCCGCGCATCACGCCGCGCCACCTGCTCACCCACACGGCGGGCCTGCCCGCGAGCCGGCGCATCGACAGGGAGCTGCCGGAGGCCGGTCCCGCCGAGCGCCTGGCCGCCATGGTCGCCACGCCGCCCGCCCACCCGGTGGGCGGCCCCTATCTCTACAGCGACGTCGGCATGGTGATGGCGGGCCATCTGGCGGAGCTGGCCGGAGGGGCGCCGCTGGAGGTGCTCGTACGCGAGCGCGTCACCGGCCCGCTGAAGCTGTCCTGCACCGGTTACCGGCCGGGCCCCGAGCTGCTCGATCGGGTGGCCGCGACCGAGTGGAAGGCCGAGCGCCCCGGGCCGGGGTGCGTGCGGGGCGAGGTGCACGACGAGACCGCGTACGCGCTGGGCGGCGTGGCCGGGCACGCGGGCCTGTTCGCCCCCGCCGACGACCTGCTGGCCTTCGGCGAGGCGCTGCGGCTCGGCGGCGGGCCCGTGCTGAGCGCGGCGACCGTGGCCGAGATGACCCGGGACCAGGGCGTCGAAGACGCGCCGTTCCGCCACGGGCTGGGCGTGCGCATCGGCGATCCCGGCATCGTCGGCCCGCTGAAGGACGCCTACGGCCACTCGGGCTTCACCGGCACGTCGCTGGTGGTCGATCCGGACCGCCGTCTCACCGTGGTGCTGCTGACGAACTTCGTGCACCCGGTACGCGGGCGTGAAGGCATCCGCACCCTGCGTCACAAAGTGGCGGAAGAAGCGTTAAGGCTGGCTGACCTCGTTTCTTGACGGGAAGTAATTACCAGACCACAAACCGCTTATTGCCCGGTGCCAAACTGTGTGTGATGGTACAAGTGAGACGGCCGAGGACAAATTGGCCTCTCACAGGTTCCTTTCACCAGAAGGGCCTCGGGCAGCATGGGTCAACCTCCCTCGTCCCTCCAAAACCGATTTCTCCAGCGATTCTCTGGAATGGGCCGTTTCGGCCTGGTGTGGTGTGGCCAGGTCGTCACCCTCATCGGTAATTCCGTTCTCCGTTTCTCCCTGGTGATCCAGGCGTGGACGGTCGATCACCAGGCCACGCAGGTGGTGGCGCTTTCGCTGTGCGCGCTGCTGCCGCAGATGCTGCTCAGCCCGACCGCCGGGGCCCTCGTGGACCGCTGCCGCAAGCGCACCGCGCTGCAACTCGCCGACCTCGGCGGCCTCGTCGCGGTCGGCGCCATGGCGGCCGTGTACTTCCTCGGTGACCTGCACCTCTGGCAGGTCTACGTGACCGTCGCGCTGCTCGGGGCGTGCGCCGCCTTCCAGTTCCCCGCGCTGTCGTCGGCCGTGCCGATGCTGGTCGGCAAGGAGCAGCTCCAGCGCGCCAACGGGCTGCTCGCCACCGCCAAGAGCGTCGCCGACGTCGGCGGCCCCGCCCTGGCGGGGCTGCTCGTGGTGACCGGCGGGCTCGGCGCCGTGCTCGTGATCGACCTGATCAGCTTCGCGGTCGCGCTGGCCACCATCCGCCTGGTCCGCCTGGACGGCGACCGGGCGGGCGAGAGCGGGGCCCGCAAGCGGCTCGGCGCCGACTCGCTGGAGGGGCTGCGCTACCTGTTCGCCCAGCCCAGCCTGCGCGGCCTGATCCTCGTGTTCTTCACCGTCAACCTGGTCATGGTGTTCGGCTTCGCCGTCGTGCAGCCGATGATCCTGGCCAGGACCGGCAGCGACGTGTCCGTCCTCGCCAGCGTGAACGCGGGGATCGGCGCCGGCGGCATCGCCGGCGGCCTGCTGCTGGCCGCCTGGGGCGGGCCGAAGAACCGGGTGCGCGGCATGATGCTCGGCGTCGTCGGCATGTGCCTGAGCGCGCAGATCGTCATGTCCGTCGTCCAGGGCGTCGTCGCGTGGACGGCGGCCATCCTCGTGGGCGCGATGATCATGCCCATCGTGAACGGCTCCATGCAGTCGATCATCCAGACCAAGGTGCCGGAGGAACGGCAGGGACGGGTGTTCGGGGCCGTCATGTTCGTCTCGCAGATCTCCTCTCCGGTCGCGATGGCCTTCTCAGGGCCGCTCGCCGACCACGTCTTCGAACCCCAGGCGGCGGCCGGCACCGGCGTGCCCGGCCTGCTCGCGCCGCTCATCGGCACCGGCCCTGGCAGCGGCATGGCGGCCATGCTGCTCATCGCCGGGCTGCTGGGCGCCGCCGCCGCCCTGTGGGGGCTGGCCCAGCGTGCCGTACGCCACATCGACGTGCTCACGCCCGACCTCGAGAAGCAACCCGCGGGAGGCTGACATGACCACCAACCCCTTCGAGGACGAGAACGGCTCCTACCTGGTGCTGGTCAACGACGAGAACCAGCACTCGCTGTGGCCGGCGGACATCGACGTGCCCGCGGGCTGGCGCACGACCTTCGGCCCCGCCGCGCGCGCCGCGTGCCTGGAGCACATCGCGACACACTGGACGGACATGCGCCCGGCGAGCCTCATCCGGGCCTGACCATGAGCGTGCCCGAACCATTGGTGCATGAGGCGTTCGCGGCGCAGGTGGCGCGTACCCCCGAGCGGGTCGCGCTGGTCTGCGGGGCGGAGCGGCTCACCTACGCCGAGCTGGACGCGCGGGCCACGGCGCGCGCGGCCGGGCTGGGCGTCCCCGCAGGGAGCCTGGTCGGCGTGCGCATGGAGCGCGGCGTCGAGCTGGTGGTCGCGCTGCTCGCGGTGCTGAAGGCCGGAGCCGGGTACGTGGTGCTGGATCCGGCGTTCCCCGAGGAGCGGCTGCGCGTCATGGCGGACGACGCCGGCGTGTCGGCGGTGCTCTCCCCGGAAGGGCTGGAGCGCCGGTCCGATCCCGCCCGGCACGACGGGATCGCGTGCGTGATGTTCACCTCCGGCTCCACCGGCCGTCCCAAGGGCGTGGCCGCGCCGCACCGGGCGATCACGGCCACGGTCACCGGCCAGGAGTACGCGCCGTTCGACGCCGTGTGGCTGCAGTGCTCGCCGACGTCGTGGGACGCGTTCGTGCTGGAGCTGTGGGGCCCGCTGCTGTCGGGCGGCACCTGCGTGCTCTATCCGGGCGCGCGTCCCGACCCGCTCGTGCTCGGCCGCCTGATCGCCGAGCACGGCGTGAGCAGCATGTACCTGTCGAGCAGCCTGTTCAACGTGATCGTGGACGAGTGCCCGGACGCGCTGGCCGGGCTGCGCCACCTGATCGTCGGCGGCGAAGCGCTCTCCCCCGCGCACGTCGGCCGGGCCCTCGCCCTGCATCCGGGGCTGCGCCTGCGCAACGGCTACGGCCCGGTCGAAGGCATGATCTTCCTGACCACGCATCCCGTGACCGCCGTGGACGGCCCCGTGCCGATCGGCACGCCGCTGCGCGGCAAGCACGTGCGGGTGCTGGACGCGCGGCTGCGGCCGGTCCCCGACGGTCAGGTGGGCGAGCTGTACGCGGCGGGCGACGGTCTGGCGACCGGCTACCTCGGCCGTCCCGGCGCGACCGCCGAGCGTTTCGTGGCCGACCCGTACGGCCCGCCGGGCGGCCGCATGTACCGCACCGGCGACCTGGTGCGGCGGCGCCCTGACGGCGTGCTCGAATACGTGGGCCGGGCCGACGACCAGGTGAAGGTGCGCGGGTTCCGCATCGAGCCGGCCGAGGTGGAGTCGGTGCTGTCCGGCCACCCGTCGGTCGGGCGGGCCTGCGTGGTGGCCAGGGAGGACGTGCCGGGTGACCGCCGGCTGGTCGCGTACGTGGTGCCGCGCGACCGGTCGGGCTGCCCCGTCGATCCCGGTGTGCTGCGCGCTCACGTCGCGGCGGTGCTGCCGGAGTTCATGGTGCCTGCGGCGTTCGTGACGCTGGAGGCGCTCCCGCTGAGCGCCACCGGCAAGCTCGACCGCGCCGCCCTGCCCGCGCCCGTCTACGGCGAGCCCTCTGAGGCGTCCGCCGGACCTCGCGACGAGCCGCGTGACGAGATCGAGAAGACGCTGTGCGAGCTGTTCGCCGAGGTGCTGAAGGTGCCCGGGGTCGGCGTGCACGACGACTTCTTCGACCTGGGCGGCGACTCCCTGATGGTGGCGCGGCTGCTCAGCAGGATCCACGCCGTGCTGGGCGTGGAGGTCGGCGTCAGGACGCTGTTCGAGACGCCCACGGTCGCGGCCGTCGCCCGCCACGTCGGCGAACGTCCCGGGCCCGGCGGCGGTGTGCCTGCCGCTTCCTCCCCGCGGCCTGAGGCTCAGCACTCCAGGGCGGCCGGGGATACGTCTCCCTTGTCGGCGGCGCAGCGCAGGCTGTGGTTCCTCGACCAGGTGGACGCGGGCGTCGCCTACAACATGCCGATGCTCGTCCGCCTGCGCGGCCCCGTGGACGCCGGCGCGCTGGGCGGGGCGCTGGCGGACGTGGTGGCCAGGCATGAGCCGCTGCGCACGGTCTTCACCGTCCACGACGGCGAGCCCGCCCAGCGGGTGCTGCCCGTGGCCGAGGCGCGGCCCGGGTTCGAGGTCGTCGAGGTGACCGAGGACGAGCTGGACGCGCGCGTGGCCGAGGCGGCGCGGCACCGCTTCGACCTGGAAGCCGAACTGCCGATCCACGCGGTGCTGTTCGTCACGGGGCCGGAGTCGTCGGCGCTGCTGCTGGTCATGCACCACATCGCGACCGACGGCTGGTCGCTGCCGCCGCTCATGCGGGATCTGTCGCGCGCCTACCGGGCGCGGCTCGACGGCATGCCCGTGACGTGGCCGCCGCTGCCGATCACGTACGCCGGGTACGCCGTCCTGCACCGCGACCGCGTGGCCGCCATCGCAGGCGATGAGCTGGCGTACTGGAGAAAGGCGCTGAAAGGGCTGCCGGAACGGCTCACGCTGCCCCGCATCGGCACGTCCGCCGCTTCCGTTACGGGCTCCTCCGGCATTTCCGTTGCGGACTCGCGAGGTGTTTCCCCTACGGACTCGCCCGGCGTTTCCAGCGCGGGTTCCCCCGGGGTTTCCGTTGCAGGTTCCGCCGGTGTTTCCTCCGACGGCTCACCCGCTGTTTCCGCCGGCGCTTTTCCCGGCGTTTCCGCCAACGGATCCCCCGCCGATTCCGCGGCCACCGGCGCCGGAATTCCCGGGGCCGGTTCCCCGTCCCTTTCCGGCACCGATTCACCCGCCGCTTCCTCCGCTTTCGGCGGGGCGGCGCAGACCGTCGTCCGGCATATCGACGCCGGCCTGCACGCGCGGCTCGCCGAGCTGGGCCGGCGGCAGGGCGCCACGCTGTTCATGGTGCTGCAGGCCGGGCTGGCCGAGGTGCTGCGGCGGGCGGGCGCGGGCGAGGACCTGCCGATCGGTGCGCCGGTGGCCGGGCGGTCGACCGGGCCCGTGGACGACCTCGTGGGGTTCTTCGTCAACCTGCTCGTGCTCCGTACCGACGTGTCGGGGGATCCGACGGCCGAGGAGCTGATCGCCCGGGTGCGGGAGACCGACCTGGAGGCGTTCTCGCACCAGGAGGTGCCGTTCGAGCGGGTCGTGCAGGAGTTGAACCCGGCCCGGCGGCCAGGACTGCCGCCGCTCGTGGACGTCGTGCTCGCGCTGCAGAACAACGCGCGGGCCGAGCTGGCGCTGCCCGGCGTGGAGGCGCGGGTCGAGGTCGTCAGGACGGGCGCGGCCAGGTTCGAGCTGCTGGTGGACGTCACCGACACCTACACGGAGGACGGCGCGCCCGACGGGATCGCGGTGACGGTCGAGTACCGCGCCGACGCCTTCGAGCGGGCCGTGATGGAGTGGCTGGCCGAGGCGTTCGTCCTGGTGCTCGACGGCATGTGCGCCGCCCCTGACGCTCCCGTCTCGGGGATCGGCGTGCCGCCGCCGCCCGTCCGCCCGGCGCGTCCGGCCGGTGGGGAGCCCGCGGTACCGCGACCCGGGCTGGCTGGCGGGGAGCCCGCGGTACCGCGACCCGGGCTGGCTGGCGGGGAGCCCGCGGTACCGCGACCCGGGCGGGACGGCGGGAAGCGCGCGGCACCGCCGCCCGGGCGGGACGCCTCCGAGATCGAGCGGGTGGTGGCCGCTGTCTGGGCCGAGGTGCTGGGGGTCGCGCGGGTCGGGCCCGACGACGGGTTCTTCGCGCTCGGCGGCAACTCGCTGAGTGCCGTACGCGTCGCCGCCCGCCTGTCCGCCCAGGGCCTGCCCGCCACGGCCGCCCACCTGTTCGAGGCCCCCACCGTCGCCGCCCTGGCCGCCCTGCTGGCGCGGACACCGGCCAGGGCGGAACCCGCCATCACCCGACTGCCCAGGACCCCGCGTACCCGCACCAACTGAGGCAGCCCGTGTCGCGGGCGCCCGTGAGGAGCACGTCCATGGACCTCAGCGTGATGTTCTTCGGCGCCGACCCGGCCGACGCCGGCGGCACCGGCGGACACGCCGCCAAGTACGACGACATCCTGGCCATCGCCCGGGCCGCCGACCGGCTCGGCTTCACCGCACTGTGGACGCCTGAGCGGCACTTCCAGCAGGTCGGGCAGGTGTTCCCGAACCCGGCCCTGCTCAGCGCCGCGCTCGCCACCGTCACAGAACGCATCCACCTGCGCGCCGGCAGCCTGGTGCTGCCGCTGCACCACCCGCTGCGGGTGGCCGAGGACTGGGCGGTCGTGGACAACCTGTCGCGCGGCCGGGTCGGCCTGTCGGTGGCGACGGGCTGGCATTCGCGGGACTTCGTGCTGGCTCCTGAGGCGTACGAGGACCGCAGGGAGCGCGCCTTCCGCGACCTGGAGCTGCTGCGGCGGGTGTGGGCGGGCGAACCCGCCGAGTTCACCGACGGGACCGGCGAACGGGTTCAGGTGACGCCGCAGCCCAGGCCGTACTCGGCGAGCCTGCCGCTGTGGACCACCACATCGGGCAGCCCGAGCACGTGGGAGGCGGCCGGACGGATGCGTACGAACATCCTCGGCGCGACCATCGGCCAGACCCGCGAGGAGCTGGCCGGGAAGATCGCCTCCTATCGCGACGCCTACGACGCGGCGCCCGGCCGGCCGGGCGCCCCGCCCAGAGGCACGGTGACGCTCATGGCGCACACCTACGTGGCCGCATCGGACGAGGAGGCGCGGGAGCGCGCGGCCGGGCCGCTGAAGGCGTACCTGCGGTCGTACGTGGCCCAGACGGCCGCGAACAAGGGCGGCCCGGACGGCGGGGCGGCCGCGCTGAGCGAGGCGCAGCTCACGGCGCTCACCGACTTCGCCTTCCGCCGCTACCTGGCCTGGGGCGGCCTCATCGGCTCGCCGGAGACGTGCCGCAAGAGCCTGGCGGACCTCGCCGAGCTGGGTTGCGACGAGGTGGCCTGCTTCGTCGACTTCGGGCTCGGCCGCGACGAGGTGCTCGCCGGCCTGGAACGCCTCGCCGACCTGCGGGAGGGACTGTGACTGAGACCGTACCTGGGGCCGTACCTGGGGCCGTACCTGGGACCGTGCCCGGGATCGGGACCCGGACGGGGGCAGGACCCGCCGTCAAGCGGACGGCGGGCAAGAGCGCAAGTGAGCGGTTCGCCGCGCTCAGCGGGGAGCGCCGCGTCGAGCTGCTGCGGCGGCTGGTGGCGGCGGGCAAGCTGGAGGCGATCCCCGAGGTGGTGCCGCCGCGCGACCCCGCGCAGCCGGTGCGGCTCAGCCCGGCGCAGGAGGACCTGTGGGTGTTCGAGTCGCTGTATCCGGACACGGCCGCGCTCAACCTGTGCTGCTCGTACCACTTCGACAGCCCCGTGGACCCGGCTGAGCTGGAGGCGGCGCTGACGATCGTGCTGCGCCACCACGACACGCTGCGCATGCGGATCACCGGGGACGTGGACGACCTGCGGGTGACGTTCGCGCCGCCGGAGCCGTTCCGTCTTGAGCGCATCGACCTGCGCGGCACGGGCGTCACGCTGCGCGAGGCGCTGCACGCCTTCAGCCGCCGCACGTTCGACCTGAACGGCGGCCCGCTGATCAGGGGCGGCTTCATCACCGTCGACGACACGCGGGCGACGCTGGTGCTCGCGCTGCACCACATCGCGACCGACTGGTGGTCGTTCGACGTGCTGCACAACGAGCTGTGCGACGCCTACCGCGCCGTGCGCGAGGGCGGCGCGCCCCGGCTGGGCCGCCCGTCCGTCCAGTACGCCGACTTCGCGGGCTGGCAGCGAGAGCTGGAGGCGGCCGGGGTGTTCGACGCCCAGCTCGCCTGGTGGCGCGACTACCTCGCGGGCCCGCCGAAACCCCTCGCGGTCGGCTCCGCCGCGCCGGGCCGGCCCTTCGGCGTCGAGCAGATCGCGTTCGGCATCGACGCGCGCATCGAGGCCGCCGTACGCCGCCTGGCCAGGGAGCGCGGCGCCACCGTCTACGGGGTGCTGATGACGGCCTTCGCGGTGTTCGCGCACCGGCTGACCGGCGAGTCCGACCTGATCACCGGAACCCCCGTCGCCAACAGGTCGGCCAGGGGCCTGGAGCGGGTCATCGGGTATGTCATGAACTCGCTGCCCGTCCGCTGGCGGATCGGGCGGGACACGACGTTCGCGGAGCTGCTGGCCCGGTTCACCGCCGAGTTCCCGCAGATCATGGCGAACGGCGACGTGCCCGTGGGCCGCATCGTGCAGGCCGTGGACCCGGAGCGGGTGGCCGGGCGCTCGCCGCTGTACTCGTGGGTGTTCATGCACCTGACGAAGCAGGAGAGCGTGGCCAGGCTGCGCGAGATCACCGACCCCGAGCGGGTGCACACCGGCGGCGAGCACGACCTGGTCGGGATCGTGCGCGACGGTGACGACGGGTTCGAGGCGAGCCTGGAGGTCCGTACCGACGTCTACGACCCCGAGGTCGTGCGGGCCTGGGCCGGTTCCTTCACGGTGCTGCTGGAGTCGCTGGTGTCCGCGCCGGACGAGCCCGTGTCGCGGGCCGCGCTGCTGCGCGAGCCGCCCGCGTGCGCGGGCGAGGCGCCGCCGCCCGGGGCGAACCTGCCGGAGCTGGTGGCGCGGCAGGCCCTGCGCGCGCCCGAGGCGGTGGCGGTCGAGTCCGGCGGCGAGCGGCTGACGTACCGGGAGCTGCTGTCGCGGGTCGACGGGCTGGCCGGGGCGCTGCTCGCGCGCGGCGTGGGGCCCGAGCGGGTGGTGGCGCTCGCGCTGGAACGCTCGGTCGACCGCGTGGTGGCGATGCTGGCGGTGCAGCGGGCGGGCGGCGCGTACCTGCCGCTCGATCCCGGCCATCCGGCGGAGCGGCTGTCGTCCATGATGGCGGACGCGGGGGCCTCGCTGCTGATCGCGGAGCCGGGGGTGCTGCCCGAGCTGGACGCGGAGCGGGTCTCGCCGCGCGACACCGCGCAGGTCACGAAATTTCCAGCTATTTCGCTGGATAGTGCGGCGTACGTCATTTACACCTCCGGCTCCACCGGGCGGCCCAAGGGGGTCGTCGTCACCCACGCCGGCCTGGCCGCGCTCGCCCACTCCCTGGTCACCCGCTTCGAGCTGGGACCCGGCGACCGGATCCCGCAGCTCGGCCCGGCCACGTTCGACATCTCGGTGGCCGAGCTGTGCATGGCGTTCGGCTCCGGCGGCACGCTCGTCGTCCCGCCCGGCGGTCCCCTCGTGGGCGGCGAGCTGGCGCGGGTGCTGCGGGACGGGCGGGTGACGTTCGCGCTGGTGCCGCCCTCGGTGCTCGCCACCGTGCCGCCTGGTGACTGCCCCGGCCTGCGCGGGCTGGCCTCCGGGGCGGACGTGTGCCCGCCCGAGCTGGTGGCGGCGTGGACGGCGGCGGGTGTGCGCTTCTGGAACGCGTACGGGCCGACCGAGACCACCGTCGCCGCCACCGTCAGCGACCCTCTCCCCCCGGACGGCACGCTGCCTCCCATCGGGCGGCCGCTCGCCGGGACCCGCACGTACGTGCTGGACGCCCGCCTGCGTCCGGTGCCCGTCGGGGTGCCCGGCGAGCTGTACGTCGCCGGTGCCGGGGTCGCGCGCGGCTACCTCGGACGTCCCGGCCTGACCGCCGAGCGCTTCGTCGCCGACCCGTACGGCGCGCCCGGCACGCGCATGTACCGCACCGGCGACCTCGTCCAGCGCCGCCCGGACGGCCAGCTCCACTTCCTCGGCCGCAGCGACGACCAGCTCAAGGTCCGCGGGCTGCGCATCGAACCCGCCGAGATCGAAGCCGCGCTCTGCCGCCACCCCGGCGTCGCCCAGGCGGCGGTCGCCCTCCACGGCTCCCGCCTCATCGCCTACCTCGTCTCCACCGGAAGGGACGCGAGCACGGCCGGCACGCCCCCGGCGCAGCGACCGGCGGCGACCGGCCAGGCCCCGAACGAGCCGGTGCCGGGCGCTAGGCCGGTGCCGGGGGCCGGGCCGGTGCCGGGGGCCGGGGCCGGCCCGGGCCGGGCGGGGCTGGACACCGGGGAGGTGCTGGCGCACGCGATGGCGGTGCTGCCCGCGCACATGGTGCCGAGCGAGTTCGTCGTGCTGGACGCGCTGCCCGTGACGCCGCAGGGCAAGCTGGACCGGACCGCGCTGCCCGCACCGGGCCCGGCCTTGGAGGCGTCGCGTGAGCCGGCGACCGAGCGGGAGTCGGTCCTGTGCGGGCTGTTCGCCGAGCTGCTCGACGTGCCCGAGGTGGGCGCGGACGACGACTTCTTCCGGCTGGGCGGCGACAGCGTGACCGCGATCCAGCTCGTGAGCCGGGCCCGCGCCCAGGGGCTCGCGCTGACGCCGCGCGAGGTGTTCGCCGCGAGGACCCCGGCGGCGCTGGCCGCCCTGGCGCGGACGGTGGGCGGGCCGGTCGCGGACTCCCCGGCCGGCAGGTTCCCGATCACGCCGATCATGCACTGGTGGCGCGAGCACGGCGGGCCGCTGGAGTCGTTCACGCAGTCGCTGATCGTGCCCGTGCCGGACGGCTGCGACGCCGACCGCATCAGGACGGCGCTGCGCACGCTGGCGGCCCGGCACGCGGCCCTGCGCATGCGCCTCCTCCGCCGCCCGGACTCCGCCTGGGAGCTGGAGATCCCGGACGAGCCCCAGGACATCCCGTTCATCCACCCGGCCGTCAGCGGGCGGCAAGCGGCGACGCGGCCGGATCCGGAGCGGGGGGTGATGCTGACGGCCGCATGGGTGGCGCCGGATCGGCTGCTGCTCACGGCGCATCACCTGGCCGTGGACGCGGTGTCCTGGCGGGTCATCGGCTCCGAACTGGACGCGCTGCTCCGCGACCCGGACGCGCGGCCCGCCGCCCCCGGCACGTCGTTCGCCCGCTGGGCGCGGCTGCTCGCGGCGGAGGCCCGCAACCCGGAACGGGTGGCGGCCGAGCTGCCGCTGTGGAAGGACATCGCCGCGAACGCCGCTCCCCTCCTGCCGGCCGGGCGGGGCCGGGGGAAGCGGGCGACGTTCACCTCCGTCCTCCCGCCCGGCCTCACCGAGCAGGCCGTCACGCACCTGCCCGCCGCCTTCCGCTGCGGCCCGGACGAGGTGCTGCTGACCGCGCTGGCCATCGCGGTGACCAGGTGGCGCGGCGGCACCGACGTGCTGGTGGAGGTGGAGGGCCACGGCCGGGAGCCGTTCACCGACGACGTGGACATCTCGAACACCGTGGGCTGGTTCACCGCCCAGTACCCGATCGCCCTGGACGCCTCCGGCACGCCGGCGGACGCGCTCCAGCGGACCAAGGAGCGCCTGCGCGCCGTGCCGGGTAACGGACTCGGGTATGGCCTGCTCCGCTACCTCAACCCCGCCACCGCAGCGGAACTGGCCGCGCTCCCCGCCCCCGACCTGCGCTTCAACTACCTGGGCAGGTTCGACGGCGAGCTGCTCGGCATGCAGGACGCGCCCATGGCGTACGCGGTGGAGCTGGACGCCCTGACCCGCGCCGGCGAGCTGGTGGCGAGCTGGTCGTACGCGGCGGAGGCTCTCACCGAGGAGCAGGTCGCGGACCTCGCGGGCCACTTCGAGTCGGCGCTGACCGAGCTGGCGGGGCGGGCGGAGGCGGCGGGCCCGGCGGCCGGTGACTTCCCGCTGGTCGAGCTGACCCAGACCCAGCTCGACGAGCTCACGGCCGACCTGGACGGCGAGTGGTGAGCGCCCGTCTGGCGGACGTGCTGCCGCTCTCCCCCGCCCAGGAGGGCCTGCTCTTCCACGCCCTGTACGGCGGCCACGACCCGTACGTGGTGCAGGCCAGGTTCGCGCTGGACGAGCCCGCCGACCCGGCCCGCCTGCGGGCGGCGCTGGAGTCGCTGCTCGGCCGCCACCCGAACCTGCGGGCCTGCTTCCGCCACAAGGGCCTGGACCGCCCGGTCCAGCTCATCCCGCACCGGGTCCGCTTGCCGTGGACGGAGGTGGACCCGCCGTCGGAGGCCGAGCTGGACCGCATGCTGGAGGCGGACCGGCTGCGCCCGTTCGAGGTGACGAGGCCGCCGCTGGTGCGCGCCATGCTGGTGGGCCGGCGCGAGCTGGTGCTGACCCTGCACCACCTCCTGGTGGACGGCTGGTCGATGCCGATCCTGGCCCGCGAGCTGGCCACCCTGTACGCGGGCGGCACCCTGCCGGAGCCCGCACCCGCGTACCGGGACTATCTGGCCTGGCTGCGCGAGCAGGACGGTGAGCGGGCGCTGCGGGCCTGGCGCGAGGCACTGGCCGGTCTGCCGGGGCCGACGCTGCTCAGGCCCGGCGTGGGAGCGGACGCCGTCCGGCAGGAGGCGCTGGAGCTGGAGCTGTCCCCCGAGCTGAGCGCGGACGTGCGGCGGCGGGCCCGCGAGGCGGGAGTGACGGTGAACACGCTGGTGCAGGCCGCCTGGGCGCTGGTGCTCGCGCGGATGACCGGGAGCGACGACGTGGTGTTCGGCGCGGTGGTGTCGGGCCGCCCGCCGGAGGTGCCGGGCGTGGAGTCGATGGTGGGGCTGTTCGTCAACACCGTCCCGGTACGCGTCGGAACCGCCGCGCCCGGCCTGCTGCGCCGCCTCCAGGACGAGCAGGCCGCGCTCACCCCGTTCCACCACGTACGGCTGGCGGACGTGCAGCGCGGCATCGGCGAGCTGTTCGACACCCTGCTGGCCTTCGAGAACTATCCGCGCTCCGGCCTCGACACCCCCGGCCTGCGGCTGACCGGTGTCCACGACGCCACCCACTACCCGCTGACGGTGACGGTGGTGGCGGGCGAGCGGCTGTGGCTGCGGCTCGGCTACCGGGCGGGCGTGGTGTCCCGCGCGGAGGCAGAGGCCGTGGCCGCCCGGCTGGTCACCGCGCTCGAACGCGCCGGCGTGGACGGTGCCGACGTGCTGCCGGAGGCGGAAAGGCACCGGCTGCTGACCGCCTGGAACGACACGGCGCGCGAGCCCGCGGGCGGGTCGGTGCCCGAGCGGTTCGCGGCGCAGGCCAAGCGCGCCCCGGACGCGGTCGCGGTCGAGTTCGGCGAGCGTACGCTGACCTACGCCGAGCTGGACGAGCGCTCCTCCCGCCTGGCCGCCTGGCTCGCCGCCCGCATGCGGCCGCGCACGCGACCCGGCGGGGCGCCGGAGACGCCGGTGGCGCTGCTCATGGAGCGCTCGATCGACCTGGTGATCGCCCAGCTCGCGGTGCTGAAGGCCGGCGGTTGTTACGTGCCGCTCGACCCGGCGCAGCCGGCCGCCCGGCTGGAGCGGCTGCTCGCGGACAGCGGCGCCGAGATCGTGCTGACCTCCGCCGGCTGCGACACCGGCAGCAGCGAGTTCGTGCCCGTGCCGGTGCGTCCGCATGCCGCCGCGTACGTCATGTACACCTCGGGCTCGACCGGCGAGCCCAAGGGCGTGGTCGTCACCCACCAGAACATCCTTGAGCTGGCCGCCGACCGCCGCTTCGCCGGGCACCGGCGGGTGCTGCTGCACAGCCCGCACACCTTCGACGCGGCCACGTACGAGCTGTGGATCCCCCTGCTCAACGGCGGCACCGTCGTCATCGCGCCGCCGGGCCCGCTGCACGCGAGCACGATCGAGCGGAGCCGCCTTGACGCGGTGTGGCTGACGGCCGAGCTGTTCCGCACCCTCGCCGACCTCGCGCCCGGCGCGCTGGCCAGGGCGGGCGAGGTGTGGGCGGGCGGTGACGTGCTGCCCGCCGACGCGGCGCGGCGGCTGGCGCGGCGCGGCGTCCGGGTCGTCAACGGGTACGGCCCCACCGAGACCACGACGTTCGCCACCAGCCACCGCGTGTCCCAGGAGCCGGCGGCGGGGCCGATCCCGATCGGGCGGCCGCTGGACAACACCCGCGTGTACGTCCTCGACGCCCGGCTGCGGCCCGCCCCCGTGGGCGTGATCGGCGAGCTGTACATCGCGGGGACCGGCCTGGCCCGCGGCTATCTCGGCCGTCCGGGGATGACGGCGGAACGGTTCGTCGCCGACCCGTTCGGCCCGCCGGGCGGGCGGATGTACCGGACCGGCGACCTGGCGCGGTGGACGCCGGCCGGCGAGCTGGAGTTCGCGGGCCGGGCGGACGGGCAGGTCAAGATCCGCGGCCACCGGGTCGAGCCCGGCGAGGTGGAGGCGGTGCTGGAGGGCTGCCCCGACGTGGAGCGCGCCGTCGTCACCGCGCCGGAGTCGCCGTCCGGGCGGCGGCTGGTCGCGTACCTGCTGCTGACCGGGAACGGGCGGCTCGACCGGGTGCGCGGGCACGCCGGCGCCCACCTGCCCCGCCACCTCCTGCCCTCCCGGTACGAGGTGCTCGGGCACCTGCCGCTCACCCCGCACGGCAAGATCGACCGCGCCGCCCTCCCCTACGCCGCCCTCCCGAACTCCGGGATCCCCGGCTCCGGCTTGCCGGGCGACGGCCCGCCCGGGAGCCGGGCCACCGGCGGCCGGGCCGCCGCGCGTCCCGCCGCGCACGCGGCCGAGCCCTCGGGGACCCCTCCGGCCACACCGCGCGAGAAGGAGCTGTGCGGCCTGTTCGCCGAGGTGCTGAACATCCCCGAGGCGCACGCCGGCACCGACTTCTTCGCCGCGGGCGGCGACTCGCTGCTCGCCATGCGCCTGATGGCCGCGATCGAGCACGCGCTGGGCCTGCGCACCTCGATCGCCGCGCTGTTCGAGTCGCCCACCCCGGCCGGGCTGGCCGCCCGCCTCGACAGGGCCGCGCCCGAGCTGGACCTGTCGCCGCTGCTGACGCTCAGGGCCGAGGGCGACCTGCCGCCGCTGTTCTGCGTGCATCCGGGACGGGGCATCGGCTGGTCCTACACGGCGCTGCTCCCCCACCTCGCGTCCGGCCGCCCGGTGTACGCGTTGCAGTCGCCGGTGCTCCAGGACCCCTCGTACCGGCCGCCCGGCACGATGCGCGAGCTGGCCGGCGACTACCTGGCGCGGATCAGGCGGGTCCGGCCCGAGGGTCCGTACCTGCTGCTCGGGCACTCCTTCGGCGGGCTGCTCGCGTACGAGATGGCCGCCCGCCTGCGCGCGGACGGGCAGGAGGCCGGGCTGGTGGCCTCGCTGGACGCGGTCCCCTGGCCGCCGGGCACGCAGGCGGACCCCGGCGACGCCGAGCAGGAGGCGCTGACGATCCTGCTGCGCACCCGCACGCTGCGCCCCTACGCCGAGCCCGGCCGCCTGGAGCGGGCCCGCGTGTTCGCGTCGGTCAGGGAGAGCGAGGGGCCGCTGTCCGGGCTGGACGACGAGCGCCTGTCGGCCGTGGCGGACGCCGTGGCGGGGCATCTGCGGCTGGCGGTGACGTACCGGCCCGCGCCGTACGACGGGACGGTGCTGCTCTTCTCGGCCACCGCCCAGCCCGGCGGCCTGCCCTCGCCCGCCAAGGCCGCCCGGTGGGCGCCGGCGAAGGTGCGGGTGCACGACCTGGACTGCGGGCACAGCGACCTGCTCAGGCCGGGCCCGGCCGCCGAGATCGCCGAAGTCCTCGAACCGATCCTGAGGGAGTTCTGATGACGCCGGTCGAGTACGAGTTCCCCGTGTCCCCCGCACAGGCCAGGATGCTGGTGCTTGACCAGCTCAACCCGGGCACCGCCCAGTACAACGTGCCGGTCGCGTTCGCGGTGCGGGGGCGCTTCGACGTGGCGGCCTTCGGCGCGGCCCTGGACGCGGTGGTGGACAGGCATGAGGCGCTGCGCACGGTGTTCCGCCCGCACGGCGGCGAGTACGTGCAGGTCGTGGCGGAGCGGGCGCGGGCCTGCCTGCGCATCGAGCGTGACGTGCCGGCGGGCGAGGCGCGGGCGCGGATGGCGGCGGACGCGGCCGAGCCGTTCGACGTCACGCGGGGCCCGCTGCTGCGCTGCACCGTCTACGCGCTCGGCGACGGCACCCATCTCGTCCTGCTGGTGGCGCATCACGTGGTCTGCGACGGCTGGTCGCTCCGCCTGCTGCTGCGCGACCTGGCCGCCGCCTACTCCGCCCGCCTGAAAGGCGAGACGATCACCTTCAGGAACGGCGAGCAGCCGGTGCAGTACCCGGACTACGCCGCCTGGCAGCGCGACCGGCTGGCCGGGCACGCCCTGGACGAGGCGGTCGCGTACTGGGCGGGCGCGCTCAAGGACGTCCCGCAGACGCTGGCCCTGCCCACCGACCGTCCCCGGCCGGCGGTGCAGTCGGCGGCGGGCGGCGTCGTACGCCTGGACCTGCCCAAGGGCGTACGCGATCGGCTGGCGGAGGTGGCGGCGGGGCGGAACGCGACGCCGTTCGCGGCCGTGTTCGCCGCCTTCGCCGCGTTCCTCACCCGCGTCACCGGCCAGCGCGACTTCGTGGTCGGCGTGCCGGTCTCGGGTCGCGACCACCCCGACGTGCAGGACCTGGTGGGCCTGCTGGCCAACACGCTCGCGATGCGGGCCGACGTGACGGGCGAGCCGTCGTACCTCGACCTGATCGAGCGCGTACGCGACCGCCTGCGCGAGTCGCGGCCGCACCAGGAGGCGCCCTTCGAGGCGGTGGTGGAGGCGGTGTCGCCGGGCCGCGAGCTGAGCCACGACCCCCTCGTCCAGGTCATGCTCGCCTACGACGACGACCCCGGCATGACGCTCGACCTGCCGGGCGCGCAGGTCGAGCGGCTGGAGCTGCTGCTCGACGACGCCAAGTTCGACCTGCTGCTGAACGTCCAGCGCGAGGACGAAGGGCTGGCCGCCCACCTCGTCTACCGTGCGGACCTGTTCGACGCGGCGACCATCCGGCACTGGGCGCGGGCGTTCGAGACGCTGCTCGGCGGGCTGCTGAGCCGCCCCGAGCTGCCGGTCACCGCGCACGAGCTGCTCGCCGACGGCGAACGCCGCCGCGTGCTGCGCGACTGGAACCGCACCGCCGTGCCCGTCCCCCGGCGCCTGGTGCCGGACCTGGTGGCCGAGCAGGCGGCGGCGCGGCCCGGCGCGACGGCGCTGGTGCACGGCTCGGCCCGGCTGACCTACCGGGAGCTGCTGGCGGCCGCCGACCGGCTGGCGGCCCGGCTGCGCGCGGCCGGCGTCGGCCCCGGTGTGCCGGTGGGCCTCTGCCTGCCCAGGGGCGCGGAGATGGCCGTTGCGGCGCTCGCGGTGCTGCGCGCCGGTGGCGCGTACGTGCCGCTCGATCCGGCGCATCCGCCGGCCCGGCTGCGGTTCATGGTCGCCGACGCCGGGGTCCGGCTGCTGATCACGGCGGCTCCCGCCGACCTGGGCGCGCCGGTGACGATCTACGGCGACGACGGCCCGATCCCGCCCGTCGGCCCGGTACGCGACACGCATCCCACCCTCGACGACCTCGCGTACATCCTCTACACCTCCGGCTCCACCGGCAGGCCGAAGGGCGTCGCCGTCGAGCACCGCGCGCTGCTGAACCTGGCCACCGCCGTCCGCCCCCAGTTCCCCGTGACCGCCGGCGACCGGGTGCTGCAGTACGTGTCGTTCGGCTTCGACGTGGCCGTCTCCGACCTGTTCTTCACCTTCGTGGCAGGGGCCGAGCTGCATGTGGCGGGCGAGGACGAGCGGCTCGGCGACGAGCTGTACGCCCGGCTGCGCGACTCCCGCATCACGTACGCCTTCCTGCCGCCGTCGGCCGCCATGTCGCTGCCGTGCCCGCAGGACGCGCTGCCCGACCTGCGCACGCTCGCCATCGGCGGCGAGGCGGTCCCGCCCGAGCTGGTGGAGCGCTGGGCCACGCCGTGGCGGCGGGTGGTGGACGCGTACGGGCCGAGCGAGACCACCGTGTACGCGACCACCGCCGACCTCGAACCCGGGCGGCCCGTGGTGATCGGCAGGCCGGTCGCGAACGCGCGGGCGTACGTGCTGGACGAGCGGCTGCGCCCGGTGCCCGTCGGCGTGACCGGCGAGATCTACATCGCGGGCGACGGTGTGGCGCGCGGCTACGCCAACCGGCCAGGGCTGACGGCCGAGCGGTTCGTCGCGGACCCGTTCGGGCCGCCGGGCGCGCGCATGTACCGGACCGGCGACCTCGGCCGCTACGACGCGGACGGCGTGCTGTCCTACCTGGGCCGGGTGGACACCCAGGTCAAGCTGCGCGGCTTCCGCGTCGAGCTGGGCGAGATCGAGACCGTGCTGGCCGCGCACCCGCGCGTGTCGGTCGCGGCGGCGACGGTACGCGGCGACCGGCTGGCCGTCTATGCGGTCCCCGCTGACGGGGAGGGACCGCCGACGGTGCCGGACGTACGGGAGTGGCTGGCCGAGCGGCTGCCCGGCTACATGGTGCCCGACACGGTCGTCTTCCTGGACGAGCTGCCGCTGGGCACGTCCGGCAAGATCGACAGGTCCCGGCTGCCCGACCCGCCGCTCACCCGCCCCGACCTGCACAGACCGTACGTGTCCCCGCAGACGGACACGCAGCGGATGCTGGCCGAGGTGTGGGCGCAGGCGCTCGGCCTGACCAGGGTCGGCCTGCACGACAACTTCTTCGACCTGGGCGGCAACTCGATCAGGCTGCTCGCCGTGCTCGCCGCGCTGCGCGAGCGCGGCAGGGACGGCGGGCTCACGCTGGTCGACCTGTTCCGCCACCCCACGGTCGCCGCGCTGGCCGCCCGGCTCGACGGCGGCGCCCCCGATCGGCGAACCGCAGGAAACGGCGAGGCCAGGCGGCGCGGGCAGCGGCGGCGCGAGCTGCTCGCCGCCCGCAGGAACGCACAGAGAGGTGAAAGGCATTGAGCGACGTACCGGCGGTGGCCATCGTGGGCATGAGCGGGCGCTTCCCTGGTGCCGGGGACGTGGCCGAGTTCTGGCGCAACCTGCGCGAGGGCGTCTGCTCGATCACCGACTTCAGCGAGGACGAGCTGCTCGCCGCCGGGGTGGACCCGGCCGAGCTGCGCGGCCCCGGCTACGTGGCGGCCAAGGGGTTCCTGGCCGACGCCGACAGGTTCGAGCATCCGCTGTTCGGGTTCAACGCCACGGAGGCGGCGGCGCTCGACCCGCAGCACCGCCAGCTCCTGGAGACGGCCTGGTCGGCGCTGGAGGACGCCGGGTACGACCCGCGCCGCCCGCCCGCCAGGACCGGCGTGTACGTGGGCGGCGGGCCGTCGGAGCACTCCGTCGCGGCCCAGGTGGACGGGACTCTGCGGTCCCGGCTGGGGCCGATGCACGTGCGGGTGTTCACCGACCGGGAGTTCCTCGCCGGGTGGCTGTCGTACCGGCTGGGGCTGACCGGGCCGAGCCTGACCGTGCAGACGGGCTGCTCGACGTCGCTCGCGACCGTGCACGTCGCCGTGCAGGCGCTGCTCGGCGGCGAGTGCGACCTGGCGCTCGCGGGCGGCGTGTCCATCGAGTCGCCGTACCCGCGCGGCTATGTGTACGAGCCCGGCGGCATCTCCTCGCCCGACGGCCGCTGCCGGCCGTTCGACGAGAAGGCCGCGGGCACGGTCGGCGGCGACGGCGTCGGCCTGGTGGTGCTGCGGCGGCTGGAGGACGCGCTGGCCGACGGCGACCCGATCTACGCGGTCATCCGGGGCACGGCGGCGACCAACGACGGCCCCGGCCGGGTCGGCTTCACCGCGCCGGGCGTGGACGGGCAGGTCGCGGCCATCGTGGAGGCGTGGGCGACGGCCGGGCTCGACCCGTCGGACGCCCAGTTCCTCGAAGCGCACGGAACCGGCACCGACCTCGGCGACCGCATCGAGATCGCCGCCGCGGCCGCCGCCTTCGAGGACGGGTCCGGCAGGCCGGGCCGCTGCGCGATCGGCTCGGTCAAGTCGAACGTCGGCCACCTGAACGCGGCCGCCGGCATCGCCGGGCTCATCAAGGTGGCGCTGATGCTGCGGCACCGCACGATGGTGCCCACCGTGAACGTCACCCGCGCCCACCCCGACCTCTCCCTGGACGCCACCCCGTTCCGCCTGCTCACCGCCACCGAGGAGTGGCCGGCCCCGGCCTCCGGGCCCCGGCTCGCCGGGGTGTCGTCGCTGGGCATCGGCGGCACCAACGTCCACGTGGTCCTGGAGGAGGCCCCGGCCGCCGCAGGGACGCGTACGGAGACGGCGCCCCGTGTCGTGCTGCCGCTGTCGGCGCGGACCGAGGAGCAGCTGGCCACGGCCGCGCGGCGGCTGGCGGCGGCGTTGCGCGAGCCGGACGCGCCCGCGCTGGCCGACGTCGCGTACACGCTGGCGCACGGCCGCGCCGCCCTGGACGCGCGGGCGTACGTGATCGCGACCGGCCACGAGCAGGCCGCCGCCGCCCTGGAGGCGCGGCGGTGGGACCGGGGCGATCCCCTGGGCGATGCGTGGCTGGCGGGCGAGGAGGTCGCCTGGCCGGCGGGCCGGCGGGTGCACCTGCCCACGTACCCGTTCGCCGGGGACCGGCACGGCGCGCTCACCCTGCGCCCCCGCCCGCAGCCGGAGCAGGACACGCGAGCGCCTCAGGAGGACGTGACGGCGGCGGTGACCGAGCTGTTCATGACCACGCTCGCCCTGTCCGGCCCCGGCGACCTGTCCCGTACGTACTTCGCCGTGGGCGGCGACTCGCTGACCGCCGTCTTCCTGGCGAGCGAGCTGCGCGACAGGTTCGGATTGGAGGTTCCGATCGAGCTGTTCCTGACCGAGCTGCCGCTCAGCGAGATCATCGGCAGGGCCGTCAACGGCGAGGAGGACGACCTGCTCGGCGACCTCCTCGACGAGTTCGAGCGATGAGCGGGGGCCGCCCGCAGCCGGATCCGGGCACCTACGACGACCTGGACCTGCTCGATCCGCGCCTGCACGCCGACTACGACCTGACCGCCTACTGGCGGCACCTGCGCGCCCACGACCCGGTGCGCAGGCACGCCGGGTTCTGGAGCGTCACCAGGCACGCCGACGTGCTGGCCGCGGTCCGGGACACCGAGACGTTCACCTCGCTCAAGGGCAACATGCTGCGCACGCTGCTACGCGGCCACGACCCGGGCGCGGGCCGGATGATCGTGGTCACCGACGGGCCCCGGCACGCGGTCCTGCGCCGCCTGCTGACCCCCGGCTTCGGCCCGCGTACGCTCGGCCCCATCACCCGCTCGATCGAGGCGGCCACCCGCGACCTGCTGGGCGGGCTGGTGCGGCGGGGCGGCGGCGACTTCGTCGAAGAGGTGGCCGCGCAGGTGCCGCTGCGCGCGATCTGCGAGCTGCTCGGCGTGCCGGAACGCGACCGGCAGCGGGTGCTGGAGCTGACCGGCCGCGCGATGCTGGGCGAGAGCGGCACCGGGACGCCGGGCGCCGAGGCGAGGATCGCCCAGAGCGAGATCCTGCTCTACTACACCCGCCTGGCCGCCGATCGCAGGGACGCGCCCGGCGACGACGTCATCAGCCTGCTCGTCTCCGCCGACCTGACGGAGGAGGAGGTGCTGCTCAACTGCTACAACCTGATCATCGGCGGCGACGAGACGGCCCGGCTGGCGCTGGCGGGCGGCGTGCTGGCGCTGGCCGAGCACGACAAGGAGTGGGCCCGCCTGCGCGCCGACCCCGAGCTGGTCGAGCCCGCCGCCGAGGAGATCCTGCGCTGGACCACGCCGGCCGCGCACGTCGGCAGGACGGCCGTGCGCGACACGGAGCTGGGCGGCCGGGCGATCGCGGCGGGCGACGTGGTGGCGCTGTGGACGGTGTCGGCCAACCGCGACGAGGCCGTCTTCGACGACCCCGACACCTTCGACATCGGCAGGAAGCCGAACCGGCACCTCACCTTCGGCCACGGCCCGCACTTCTGCCTGGGCGCCCAGCTCGCCCGCGCCGAGCTGCGGGCGCTGCTGTCGGAGCTGCGCGCCACCGTGTCGTCGATCGAGGTGACGGGCCCGGTGACGTGGCTGCCGTCGAACTTCATCCGCGGCGTCGCGTCCCTGCCGGTCGCCTTGACATAGCCTGCGAATATGAGCGTCCAGCTGAACCACACGATCGTGCCGGCCAGGGACCGGGACGCCACGGCGGACTTCCTCGTGGACGTGCTCGGCCTGGAGCCGGCGCCGGTCTACGGTCCCTTCCGCGTCGTGACGCTGAGCAACGGGGTCTCGCTCGACGTCGCGCAGGCCGGCGAGGTGCCGGCACTGCACTACGCGTTCCTGGTGAGCGAGGAGGAGTTCGATGAGATCTGGGGCCGGATCAGGGAGCGCGGCCTGACGTACTGGGCCGATCCGTACCACCGGCAGCCGGGGCGGATCAACCGCAACGACGGCGGGCGCGGGCTCTACTGGTCCGACCCCAACGGCCACAACCTGGAGATCATCACCGTGCCGTACGGCGGCTAGGGCGCGAGCGCCTCCAGCGCCTCCTCGGCCCTGCGCATCGCCTCCTTGGCGTCGGCCGAGGCGATGTCCTGGTCGAAGTTGAGGTCGTGGAAGACGTCGGTGACGCCGGCCTCGGCCAGCTCGGCCACGTCGCGGCGGATCTTGTCGTACGTGCCCGACAGCGGCCGCTCCTCGCCGGCCTCCCGCACCCGCGTCACGCCGCGCACCACGAACCTGAACGCCTCCGGGTCGCGCCCTGCCGCCGCCAGCTCCTCCTTGATCATCCGGATCCTGCCGCCGATGGCCGTCAGGTCCTCCCTGCTGGAGCTGACCCAGCCGTCGGCCAGCCGGGCGGCCCTGCGCAGCGCGACGTCGGCCGTCCCGCCGAGCAGGACGCGCGGCGGCCCCGGCTCCGGCTTGGGGTCGATGTGGGCGGGCGGCACCCGGTAGAACTCGCCGCTGTGGGCGACCACGTCGTCGGTCCACGCCCGGCGCAGCAGCTCGACGAACTCCTCGCCCCTGCGCCCGCGCCGCGCCATGTCCACGCCGCTGGCCTCGAACTCCTCCGGCAGCCAGCCCAGGCCGATGCCCGCCGTGACCCGCCCGCCCGACAGCGTCTGCAGGGTGGCGAGCTGTTTGGCCAGCAGGACCGGCGGCACGTACGCGTTGATCACGGCGACGCCGAGCCCGATGCGGCTCGTCACGCCCGACACGTGCGCCAGCGTGATCAGCGGATCGTGGACGGCGCGGTAGGTGGGCCCCATGCTGCTGCCCACCGGATAGAGCAGCCGCTGGAACGTCCACAGCTCCGCGTAGCCGAGCTCCTCTGCCCTGACGGCGACCCGGCGCACATGCTCCGGCGTGGCCCACGGCCCCGACACGGGTACGGCGAAACCAACTCTCATACGCCTAGTCTGACCGACCTGATCTCCCCTGGACAGCCGCCTGTCCGGAGCCCGGCGCCGCCCCCGCGAGCGCGACCGGGCCCTGCGGCACCGGCCCCGGCGAGCACCTCTACCAGGCGGGCCGGTGTACGTCTCCGCGCGCGGCCAGTGCATCGACGTCTTGGGGGGTCGCCCGCCTGGACGTCCGTCAAGTGCGGCAACCTGCACTGCGGCTGACCCGATGATCGTCCGCGGCGGCGGCGCATAGTCTGGAGGCGTGGGCTTGGAGGAGGAGCTGGCGGGCATCGCCGCCGCGTACGGCGGGACGGGCACGCCCGTGTGGCATCCGACGCGCACCGACGTGAGGGTCTTACGGCTGGGCGAGGTCGTGGTGAAGGCCCACTCGGCGCGCGACGACCCGGAGGCGCTGCGACCGAGGCTGCGCGCGGCGGCGAGCGCCGCGCTGAGCGGCGTGATGCTGGCCCCGCTGGAGCCCGAGGTGCTGTCGGCGGCGGGCCGCGCGGTGACGGTGTGGCCGGCCGGGCGGCCGATCTCGCAGGACGACGACCCGGGCGCGGCGCCTTGGGAGGAGGGCGCGCGGCTGCTGGCCAGGCTGCACGCCGTGCCGCTGACGCTGCTTCCTGAGCTGCCGCCCGCGGGCGGCCCGGCCAGGGCGGCGCGCGCGGTCGATCGCATGCCGGGCGACGGGCCGGTGGAGCAGCTCATCCGGCGGGCGTTCAAGGAGCTGCCCGACCCGCCGCCCGCGCCGGGGCTGCTGACGCACGGCGACTGGCACCTCGGCCAGCTCGTCCACCGCGAGCGCTGGCTGCTCATCGACGTCGACGACCTCGGTGTGGGCGACCCCGCGTGGGACCTCGCGAGACCGGCCGCCTGGTACGCCGCCGGCCTGCTCGAACCGGCCGTGTGGGAGCGGTTCCTGGGCGCCTACCTCGCCTCGGGAGGGCCCGCGCTCGGCCCAGGCGACGACCCGTGGCGGTGGCTGGACGTTCCGGCCAGGGCGCTCACCATCCAGCTCGCCGCCGCGGCCGTGGTGAACGCCGACCGCGAAGGCCGGGAACTGGACGAGGTCGAGCATTCGTTAGTCGAGGCGTGCAACAGAATCGTCAGGGCGTGACGGGGTTGCGCGCGGTAGGTTTCACTTCGAGACCTCGGAAGCCAAGGAGAACGACTTAGATGCAGTGCCCCAAGTGCCGCGGAAACATGCGGACTTATGAGCGCAACGGCGTCCACATCGAGCAGTGTGACAACTGCCGGGGTATCTTTCTCGACTACGGCGAGCTCGAGACGCTGACCAGGTTGGAGGCTCAGTACCACGCGGCGCCCCCGCCTCCGCCCGCCCCCGGCCCGGCCTGGGGTGCTCCCCACCACGGCCACTACGGTCACCACCGCCAGCGCAGCTGGGTGGGCATGCTGTTCTCCACCTGATCTGATCGTCTTCGAGGCCGCGCTCCTGCCGGGAAGCGCGGCCTTCCCCGTCTCACGAGGTCCGGATCAGCCCGGGAAGTCGTCGGGGTCCACCTGCGTGGTGCGGGCGTTGCCGCCGCTGATGGCGTGCAGCGTGAGCCGCCAGTCGTGCCAGAGGATCTGCGTCGCCGTGTACGTCGTCTTGAACTTCACGGTCTTCTCGAACCGTTCGAAGCTGCAGTCCCGGGTGAAGGCGCCGGTCTTGCCGTCCCAGTCGGTGCCGTGCGTGAAGTAGATCTTGTAGTTGCCGTCGCGCACGCCCTTGACCTTGAACGTCGCCTTCTTGCGCACGTACACGCTGAACACCTTGCTGCCGCCCCTGAGCGCGGTCACCACGGCGTCGAGGTCTCCGCCGTTGTCGATCTCCAGCGTGCTGCGGCCGTCGAGGGTGCCGCCCTTGCGGACGAACGCGCCGTTGCGCAGCCGCCGCGTGCGGCGCTCCCCGGCCTTGACGTTGACGACGTCGGCCGGGTAGTCGCCGGCGGTCTGCAGGGCGCGGCCCGCCTTGTCGAGCGCGGCCAGCTTGTCACGGAGGTCGGCGAGCACGGCCGAGGAGGTGCACAGGTCACGGGCGCCGACCTTGCCGGCCGTGGAGCCGAGCCCGGTGGCGACGTCGCGCAGGCCGGCGACGTACGCCTCGTGCTGGGCCCGCACGTCCTCGGGCGGCGTGATGGCGGCAAGCGCCTCGGCGGCGCCGCTCAGCGTCTCCTCGGCCTTGTCCACCCGCTGGCCGAGCGCCTTGAGCCCGCGCGCCTTGGCCAGCCCGGTGATCGCGTCGGTCATCGCCTTGCGCCGGCTCTGCAGCTCTTCCTTGTACGCCTCGGGCGTCAGCGCCGCCTTCGACTCGCCGCCATCGGAGGCGGTGCCGTCGCCGCCCGCGACGCCGGACACCTTCGAGTCTCCCCCGGTCGGTGACTCCCCGGCCGAGGAACACGCGCCGAGGGCGGTGACGGTAGCGAGGGCGAGAACGCAGGAAATCAACCGGGGTGTAGCCACCTGCCACACTATCTCCGGATTGATCCCTAACCGTCAATTACGATGCCGACAGTCCCTCCTCACGGTCCTGCCGCAGCCAGCGGGTGATGCCGAGCGTCTCCAGGAACGGCATGTCGTGGCTGGCCACGATCAGCGCGCCCCGGTACGCCGACAGCGCCTCGGCGAGCTGCCTGACGCTGGCCAGGTCGAGGTTGTTGGTCGGCTCGTCGAGCAGCAGGAGCTGGGGCGGCGGCTCGGCCGACAGCAACGCGGCCAGCGTCGCGCGGAAGCGCTCGCCGCCCGACAACGTGCCCGCCTGCCGCTCGGCGCGCTCCCCGCGGAACAGGAAGCGGGCCAGGCGGGCCCGTACCTCGTTGATCGAGGCCGACGGTGCCACGGCGCGGACGTTGTCCACCACGCTCAGCCGGTCGTCCAGCAGGTCGAGCCGCTGCGGCAGGTAGCGGACGGGCACGTTCGCGCCGTGGGCGACGATGCGCTTGAGCAGCGTGGTCTTGCCGGAGCCGTTGGGCCCGAGCAGCGCGATCCGCTCGGGCCCGCGCACGACCAGCCTCTCCAGCACGATCCTCCGCACCCCATCGGCCCCGTCCCCCGGCCCACCGACCCGGTCCCTCGGCCCGTCGGCCTCGCCCCTCGGCCCGTCGACCTCGCCCCTCGGCCCGTCGGCCTCGTCCGCCGGCCCATCGACCCCGTCCACCTGCCCGTCCGCGCCGTCCTGGCGCCCGCTCACGCCGTCCCGCTGTCCGTCCGCGCCGTCCGGCTGAACCGGCGGCCCGACCGGATCTGCGAGCGGACCAGAGGGCGGGGCGGGCGGGTCTAGGAGCCTGGCGGGCGGCGGGTCGAGCGGGAGGTCCAGGACGACGCGGCCCGTGGGCACCTCGGTGCCGGGCAGCTCGATGCGGATCTCCGCGTCGTCGCGCACCGCCTGTTCGGCCTCGCGCAGCCGCTCGCGCGCCTCCGCCAGCCGCTCCTCGTGCAGGGCGCGCTGTTTGCCCGCCGTCACCTGGGCCTTGCGCTTGAGCGCGCCCGCGGCCATCTTGCTCACCTTCTTGTTCTCGAACGCCTTCCTCCCGGCTCTGGCGCTCCGCTCGATCCTGGTCCGCGCCTCGATCAGCTCGCGCTGCCGGCGGCGGACCTCGCCCTCGGCCGTGCGCACGCCGCGCTCGGCGGCCTCCTGTTCGGCGGCGGCCTGCTCCTCGTACGCGCTGAGGTTCCCCCCGTACAGGCGGACGGCGCCGTCGCGCAGCTCGGCGATCTGGTCGACCAGCTCGAGCAGCGCCCGGTCGTGGCTGACGACGAGCAGCACGCCCTGCCAGGCGGTGACGGCGGCGTAGAGCCGCTGCCTGGCGTCCAGGTCGAGGTTGTTGGTCGGCTCGTCGAGCAGCAGCACGTCCGGGCGCTTGAGCAGCTGCGCGGCGAGCGCGACCATGACGGCCTCGCCGCCGGACAGCGTGCCCACGGTGCGGTCGAGCCCGACGTGGCCGAGCCCGAGGCGGTCCAGCTCGGCGCGGGCGCGCTCCTCGACGTCCCAGTCGTCGCCGATGACGGCGAAGTGCTCCTCGGCCACATCGCCGCGTTCGATGGCGTGCAGCGCCTCCCGCTTGCGGGTGATCTCCAGCAGGTCGGACACGGTACGGCCGGCGCGCAGCGGCACGGTCTGCGGCAGGTAGCCGAGCACCCCGGAGACGGTGACGGACCCCGAGCGCGGCGCCAGCTCTCCGGCGATGATCCGCAGCAGCGTGGACTTACCCGACCCGTTGACCCCGATCAGCCCGGTACGCCCGGCGGGGAAGGCGGCGTCGAGCTTGTCGAGCACAGACGTGCCGTCCGGCCAGGAAAAGGACACGTGATCTACAACAATCGAAAAGGCCATAAAAGCGGCTCCCATCACAAAAGTCGGAAATATCGCGACTTTGCGGGAATCACCGCATGCGCACGCGTCAGCGTGGAGGCTCGCAGGAAGAGCCCGCGGCCTGCGAAACGAACGACGAGGATCCGCCGGAGGTCCAGGTGACGCGCGCACGCCCAGGCGCGGCCCGCGGCAGGGCGCCCACAACGGGGTGCCCGAGTACGGGTGCTCACGGCAGGGCGGCACGGCGCGGTGCCCGCGACCTCAGATCCTCAAATCTGCTGCCCTCACAGATCGGCGACAGGACGTGGGGAGCTTACGCGAAGCCTCCGGGCCAGGCAAGACGCTCCGCCGTGGGGAGAGCACCGGCGGCGGCGTCATTGATCAGCCATCGACGGAAAGGCCGCACTCACCTTAAAGTCGGGGCCAACCACCCCCCAGGAGGTCAGGCATGTCCAGCATTCCCTCCCTGCTCCGCGACCGGATCGCGGCCACCCCCGACGCCGAGGCGTACCGTGTGCCCTCGGACGACGGGTGGGTCTCGCTGTCATGGCGCGAGGTGGGCGACCGGGTACGCGGGCTGGCCTTGGGCCTGGCGAAGCTCGGCTCCGGCCCCGGCGCCCGCGTGTCGATACTCTGCTCGACCCGTCTCGAGTGGATCCTGTGCGACCTGGCCGTGCTGGCCACCGGCGCGGCGACGACCACGATCTACCCGTCCAACACCGCGGCGGAGTCCGCGTTCATCATCAGCGACTCGGGCAGCACGATCGTCATCGCCGAGAACGACGACCAGGTCGCCAAGCTCGAGTCGGTGCGCAAGGAGCTGCCCGGCGTCAGCCATGTGATCGTCATCGACGGCACGCCCAGCGACGACGGCTGGGTGATCCCGCTCGACTCGGTCCCCGCGGACGAGGGCGACTACGACGCCATGGTGGACGCCATCGCCCAGGACGACCTGGCCACGCTCATCTACACCTCGGGCACCACCGGCCGCCCCAAGGGCGTGGAGCTGACCCACGACAACTGGCTCTACACCGCCGATGCGGTCCGCGAGATCAACCTGATCTCCCCGTCCGACCTGCACTTCCTCTGGCTGCCGCTGTCGCACTCGTTCGGCAAGCTGCTGGAGGTGGTGATGATCGGCCAGGGCGTGCCGACCGCCATCGACGGCCGCCTGGACAAGATCGCCGAGAACCTCGGCGTGCTGCGGCCCACGTTCATGGCCGCCGCACCGCGCATCTTCGAGAAGATCCACAACACGGTCGTGGCGAACATGCGCAACGAGGGCGGGCTCAAGCTGCGCATCTTCGAGTGGGCGCGCAAGACCGGCATCAGGGTCGTACGGGCCCGCCAGCGCGGCGTGCCGGTGCCGATCACCACCCGCATCGAGTACGCGCTCGCCGACCGGCTGGTCTTCGCCAAGCTGCGCGAGCGGTTCGGCGGCAGGATCCGCTACTTCATCTCGGGCGCGGCCCCGCTGTCACAGGACATCGCCGAGTTCTTCGACGCCGCCGGGCTGACCATCCTCGAGGGCTACGGCCTGACGGAGTCGTCGGCGGGCACGTTCCTCAACCGGCCGGAGTCGGTCAAGTTCGGCACGGTCGGCCTGCCGTTCCCCGGCACCGAGGTGCGCATCGCCGACGACGACGGCGAGATCCTCATCAAGGGGCGCGGCATCATGCGCGGCTATCACAACCTGCCCGAGGACACCGCCGAGGCGCTGGAGGACGGCTGGCTGCACACGGGCGACATCGGCGAGCTGGACGACGTGGGCCGGCTGCGCATCACCGACCGCAAGAAGGAGCTGATCAAGACCTCGGGCGGCAAGCACGTCGCCCCGACCTACCTGGAAGGCAAGATCAAGGCGGCCTGCCCGTACGTGTCGCACGTGTTCGTGCACGGCGACCGCCGCAACTACGTCACCTGCCTGGTCACCCTCGACATGGAGGTGGTCAGGCCGTGGGCGCAGGCCCAGTCGCTGCCGCTCGACCCCGAGGAGCTGCGCGAGCACCCGCGCATGCGGGCCGAGGTGGAGAAGGCGATCCAGCAGGTGAACGCGGGCGAGGCGAGCTACGCCACGGTCAAGAAGTTCGCCATCCTGGGCAGCGACTTCACGGTGGAGACGGGCGAGCTGACCGCCAGCCTCAAGATCAAGCGGAAGGCCGTCGAGGAGCGTTACGGCAGCGTCCTCGACGGCTTCTACGACGCTTGAGGGTTTGAGGACCTTGGGACGGTCCGCTCACGGCTGCCGGGCGCGGCTCACAGCACCCGCTTGGCGCCCGGCAGCGAGCGCACCAGGTAGGCCAGCCCCCAGCACAGCGGGAGCGCGAGCACCAGCATGATCGCGAACTTGACGATCGCGATCGCCTCCAGCGGGCGGAGCGCGTAGCCGAGCCCGACGAGCACCAGCGGGTGGACGATGTAGACGGTGAAGGCGTGCTGGGCGAGGAAGCGCCCGCGCGGCCCCTGCGTGTTGAAGCGCTCCCTGAACAGCACGGTCAGCCCGATGATCATGCTGATCGCGAAGGCCGTCTCCCACAGCGCGGTCAGCGCGGTCGAGACCATCCCGGTCGTCATGAGCGAGGCGGGCAGCACGGTCGCGGTCGACACGGCGGCCGCGATCAGCCCGATCCGGCCGGCGCGCGCGGGCAGCGAGGTGTACCAGCCGCGCCGCCAGGCCACGCATCCGGCCGCGAACATGGCGGCGTACTGCGGCAGGAAGTGGGGCGACGGCAGGCCGAGCACGGGCACGTACGAGCCGGCCGGCACCCAGATCCGCCACACGGCGGTCACCGCCGCGAGCCCCAGCGCGAACAGCACGATCTGCCGCGCCCGCAGCGGAAGGTCCCGCCGCTCGGGCAGCGGCCTGCGGGCCCGCCAGGCGGCGTAGAGCAGCGCGAAGACGATCAGCACCTCGGCGAACCACATGGGGCCCGGGTCCCAGGAGAGCAGGTAGAACTGCCAGTACGGCAGGCCGTCGAGGTCGGCGTACACGCCGGCGGTCACGATCGGGCGCAGCAGCAGGAGGAAGACGAGCAGCGGGATGCCGAGCCTGATCAGCCGGTCGCGGACGAACCCGCGCCCGCCCTTGCGCGCGTGCGAGCCCGGGGTGAAATAGCCGGAGATGAGGAAGAAGAACCCCATGAAGAACGCCTGGTTGACGACCACCAGCAGGTCCAGCAGGCCGCCGGTGGAGTCACGGGCGGGCTCCAGGTAGTACCAGACGGGGATGGTGCCGTAGGTGACCGCGACGTGGTGGGCGACCACCAGCACGGTCAGCACGATGCGCAGGTTGTCGATGGCGTAGAGCCTGAGCGTCCTTGTGGTGTCGGGGGTGGTGGTGGCGGTCGTCATGCGCGGCAGGCCCTTTCGAAGAGGTCGGCGAGCTCATTGGCGTGGGCGTCGAGGTCGTGTTCGGGGTGGGCGGCCCAGTAGGCGAACATGTTGTCGATGGCGGCCGACTGGGTGACGGCCATGACGCGGACGTCGAAGTCGCGGAACTCGCCGCTCTCCTGCCCCATCCGGTAGAAGTGCTCGAGCGTCTGGTAGATCTGCTCGCTGGTGTGCACGCCGTAGCGGGGTTTGCCGTCGGCGTCCCTGAAGTTGTGGAAGATCTCCCCGAGCGCCGCGAGCTGCGCACGGTGGCCGCGCATGTGCTCGGCCACGGCGAGGACGTACGCCCGGAGCAGCTCGGTCGCCGTGGTGAGCCCTTCCATCCTGGCCATGACGTGCTCGGCGATGCCGCCGTAGGTCCGCTCGACCACTTCCTCCATCAGTTCGTCCTTGCCGGCGAAGTGGTAGGAGATCACCCCCTTGCTGATGCCGGCGTGCTTGGCGATCCGGGCGAGCGACGCCTGGCCGTACCCCGCCTCGGCGATGACCTCGATGGCCGCGGCCACGATCTGCGCCCGCCTGGCCTCCTCGATGAACGAGCGCGACTTCTGGCCGCTCGTCCCATTTTCTGACCGCATGGCCAAAATTTAACACACTCGGCCAGAGGCTCGAATGAGCAGGGCCCGGGCATGCGAACGGGCCCGCCGTGGCGGGCCCGTCTTTTCGATGAGGCCGGCGCAGGACTCCAGGCGGCCCCAGTGGCAGGCCCGTGTCCTCGATGCGGGGCGGCTCAGGACTCCAGGCGGCTCAGGTAGACCGTCCTGGCCTGTTCCAGCAGGGACATGTGGTCGCCGAACTGGTACGGGCTCACCAGCCTCCCGTGCTGGCGGATCAGCTCCTCCAGCAGGTCAAGCCACTCCAGGCACCACAGCACGTCCTCGCGCCGCGCCACCGGCCTGCCGTCCACGTTCACGTAGACGGGGCTGGTCAGCGCGTACCCGGTGGCGGTCAGCGTGCGCGGGTGCGGCTCGCAGAGCGCCTCGGCCACCACGTACGTGGGCGCGTCCAGCGTCAGCTCCGCCGTCACCGTCAGCACGTCGTCACCGCCGTCGCGGCCGTCGGGTGCCAGCCGCTCGGCCCCGGCGCGCACGCCCTCGGCGGTGCGGATGCGGACCGCCACCACCTCGGGCCCGACGGCGGCGGCCGTGACCGTGACCCGGTCGCCCTCCGTGGCGTGGATGACGTGGCCGGGGCCGTGGCCGTTGACGTCCAGCTCAAGCCACGGGCCGGTGGTGGCGAACGTGCGGCCCGCGCGCACGGCGGCGGCGAACGAGCGCGCGGTCAGCTCGCCCTCGACCTGCGCGTAGACGCGCGCCCAGCCGGGCGGGTTCGAGTGGGTGTCGGAACGCGTGAAGGAGATCATCGCGTCCGTGCCCGCGGTGACCGCCAGCCGGTTGCCCGCGCCGATCAGCCGCCGGTAGACGGCCGCCGTGGCCGGGATGGAGGCGTGGGTGAGCACGTCGAGGCTGTCCACGAGCCCGAGCGCGGCGTCGGCGACCAGCTCGCGGGCGGTGCAGTCGCGCGGCACCGGCGAGACCACGCCGGACGGCGAGTCCCCGTCGCCGATCGCGCCGTGGAAGGGGTGGCTGTAGCCGACGAGCGCCCCGAGTCCGCGCAGCTCGCGCAGCCCGTCGGCGTTCGGCGGCCAGTCGGCGTCGTCCTCGAACCCCGTGTGATAGCGGCCGGGGGCCGAGCGCGGCGCGAAGGCGTAGATGTGGCCGAGCAGGTCGTTGCGGTACTCGACGCCCATCCTGGCCACGTGGGTGGCGTCCGACCATGGCAGGTCGCGGCCGGTCCAGTGTTCGAGCGCCTCCCTGTCGTACACGCGGCGGCCCGACACGTTGCCCGCCAGCAGGTTGAGCACGTGCAGGTCCTCACCGAGCTGCGCGGCGGCCGCGTCGGCGGGCACGGCCACCAGGTCGCCCGCCCAGTTGAGGTGGACGTGCAGGTCGCCGCCGTACCAGCCGCGGGCGGCGGCGTCGTACAGGCGGTCCGGGATCAGCTCGACGAGCTGCTCGGCGCCGGGGACCGGGGTGAGCGCCAGCTCGCGCTCGCCGTACTCCATGCCCCTGGCCACCCGCACGGTCAGCGGCAGGCAGGGGACCTCCACCACGAGGTCGTCGCCGTGGAAGTACGGGCGGCCGTGGTAGTCGTAGCGGTGCGGCACGCCGGACGGGAACCAGCCGCTGCCGTCCTCGGCCACCACGCTCCACCGGCACGGCAGCCCCGCCGACAGGCGCAGCCTGGCCGCGCGCACGGGACGCAGCAGGCTGTCCAGGCGTACGCGCTCGCCGCCCACCACGATCACGCTGTCCTGGTCCGCCTCGACCAGCCAGGCGCCGCGCGGCGCGAGCACCCGCCGGGTGTCGTCCACGCTGACCGTGCAGGGCTCGTCGCGCCTGGAGTCGAACAGCAGCGAGATCCGCTCTACCCCGCGTCCCGGCAGCGGCGCCCGCTCCCCCTGCCAGGGTGCGGCGGAGCCTCCCCGCCCGGCCGCCTCGGCAGGTTTCCCGCCCGCCTCCACCTCCGCAAGCCGCCCGCCCGCCTCCGCACGCCTCCCCGCCGTGTCCTCTGCGGTGACCAGCACTGTGCGCGGCGCGCCCTCCAGCGAGACCGCGCCTGGCCCGATGCGGACGGCGACGAGGTGTCCCGGCAGCTCCCCGTCGAGGGTGTCGCGCAGGACGCGGTCGTAGTCGGGCTCGGCGAGCCGGGCGGCGAGCCGGTCACATGGCTCGCCCGGATGTTCGTCCGCCACGGCCTGGTGGACCAGGCTCCAGAAGCGGTCGAAAAGCGCAGGCGGCAGAACCTTCCGCCGGGCGAAGAACTTCACGTAATGGATCTCCGGTTCTCCCCAGGTGATGCCGTGGCGGTCGAGGAGGCGGCCGTACTCCTCGAGCTCGTCGGTCACCCTTCCGGGCAGCATCGAATCCGCACCCATGTGCGCCCCTCCCCCACGTCGGTTGCGCGCCATCGTGGCACGGATCACACGGCGGTTTCGCCGGGCCGGAGCGGGGCGGAGGGGGAATCCTCATCCCCGGGAGAGGTATCTCAACCTGAGGGGTTCCGATGCTGCTCCGCCTGCCGGATCAGGATCGGGTGAATGCGGACAGAATGCGCTCCGCGGCCAGCGCGGGGGTCACCTCCCCCGCCAGCACCGCGCGCTCGACCTCCGCGCTGATCTCCGCCACCCGGGGGTGCGTGCGCAACTCGGCGAGCAGCCGGTCGCGCACCAGCGCCCAGGTCCAGTCCACCTGCTGGCGGCGGCGCTTGGCGGCCAGGTCGAGGCCGTCCTGGTGGGCGAGCACCTTCTCCCAGACCTCGTCCAGCCCCTCGCCGGTCAGCGCGCTGCAGGTCAGCACGGGCGGCGGGGCCGAGTCCGTACGCAGCATGCGCAGCGCGCCCGCCAGCTCGCGCGCCGCCTTCTTGGCGGGCAGCGCGTACTCGCCGTCGGCCTTGTTGACCGCAATGACGTCGGCCAGCTCCAGCACGCCCTTCTTGATGCCCTGGAGCTGGTCGCCGGTGCGGGCCAGGGTGAGCAGCAGGAACGTGTCCACCATGTCGGCCACCGTGGTCTCCGACTGCCCGACGCCGACGGTCTCCACCACGACGACGTCGAAGCCGGCCGCCTCCACCACGACCATGGCCTCCCTGGTGGCCTTGGCCACGCCGCCGAGGGTGCCGGAGGTGGGCGAGGGCCGGATGAAGGCGCCGGGGTCGGCGGCCAGGCGGGCCATGCGGGTCTTGTCGCCGAGGATGCTGCCGCCCGTCCTGGTGGACGACGGGTCCACGGCCAGCACGGCGACCTTGTGCCCCTCGCCGGTCAGCTTCGTGCCGAGCGCGTCGATGAACGTGGACTTCCCCACACCCGGCACGCCGGACACGCCCACCCTGCGGGCCTGCCCGGTCAGCGGGGTCAGCTCGACGAGCAGCCGCTGCGCGAGCGCGTTGTGATCGGCCCTGGTCGACTCGACCAGCGTGATCGCGCGGGCGATCCACGTACGGGAACCGGCTCGCACGCCCCGGACGTAGTCCTCCAGCGAGTGCACCCCACCACCCCTTTCTTCGCAGTTGATGAGCCTAACTTCTGACAAATGTTGACTTTTGCCAGTAGGGTGCTGGAGTTCGTTTCACAGCCGTCACAGGAGTCACTCCCCTCATGCCCAACGTCGAACCCCTCCGCGAGGGCGACCCGGCAGCGGTGGGGCCCTACCGGCTGGTCGGACGCCTCGGCGCGGGCGGCCACGGTGTCGTCTACCTCGGCCAGGCACGCAACGGAACCCCGGTCGCCGTCAAGCTGCTGCGCGAGGGCCTGGCCGTGGACGACCGCCTGGCCGCGGCCGTCGCCGCCGCGCGCAAGGTCGAGCCGTTCTGCCTCGCGCGGGTGCTCGACGCCTCGACCAGCGGCAGGCCGTACATCGTCTCCGAGTACGTGGACGGGCCCTCGTTGCAGCAGGCGGGCCGGCGCGGCGGCGCGGAGCTGCAGCGGCTCGCCGTGGCCACCGCGACCGCGCTCGACGCCATTCACCAGGCCGGCGTCGTGCACGGCGACCTCACGCCGTCCAACGTGCTGCTCGGCCCCGACGGCGCGAAGCTCGTGGACTTCGGCATCGCCGCGGTGCTCGGCTCGGGCATGAAGGCCACCAGCAACATCGTGGGGACGCCCGCGTACATGGCGCCCGAGCAGCTCGCCGGGCGGCCGGTGGGCGCGGCGGCCGACGTGTTCTCGTGGGCCTCGGTCATCGTGTTCGCGGCCACCGGCGTGCCGCCGTTCGGCGACGACGCGCTGCCCGCCGTGATCAACCGCATCCTGCACGACGAGCCGGAGCTCGGTGAGCTGGAGCGGCCGCTGCGCGACGTCGTCACCGCCTGCCTGGCCAAGGACCCGGGCGCGCGGCCGTCCATGCGTGACGTGCTGCTCAAGCTGACCTCGCCCTCCCGGCGCACCCTGGCACCGCACGCCGCCCCGGACGCCTACGACACACCCGACCGGCAGAACGTGCCGCCGTTGCCGCGCCGCCGTCCCGCCGAGGCCACCACCCGCGACTTCGGCTCCGCCGCCGCCCAGGACGCCCCTTCTGACCGGCCGGGCGCGGCCCAGGCCGCAGAGGCCCACGCTGCGGGCGGGCACCCGCGTGACGCCCATGGCGCGGCCCGTTCGGACGACGCCCAGGCTCATGGGGGCGAGCGCTCCCGCGAGGAGCGGCGCGGGCCCGAGCAGGGCGGGCACGACGTGAGCGCCCAGAACGGCCAGACGGCCGCGTCGTTGCAGGCGCTGTTCGACCTGTCGTCGCCGGTGGAGCCGCCCTCCGGCGCCCGGGACCGGCGAGGGAGCGCCGTGCCGCTGGGCGCGCCGGTCGCCTTCGACGCGCCGCCGGCAGGTACGCGATCGCCCCGCGACCACGCCGGCTCCGGTGGCGGGGCGGGTGCCCACGGCTTCGAGCCGGCGTCTGCGCGCCCCGGCTTCGGGGACAGGACGGGCGGGTCGGGCCCGGCCGCTGGAGGCTCCGGCTCGACCGGGTTCGGCGCTGCGGCGGGCGGCCCGGGTTCGTCGGCGGGCGGCTCCGGCTCTGCGTCCGCCGGGTTCGGCGCTCCGGCGGGCGGGTTCGCAGGCGCGCCCGGCGCGACGGGCAGCCTGATCGCCGCCGTCGGCCAGGGCACCACGGGCGGCACGGCGGCGAGCGGCCAGGAGAGCGGTCAGGGAACCGGGGACGGCGGGGACGGCCAGGAGCGGCCCGCGGCCCGTCCGTCGCGGCGGCGCCGGGTCAAGACGCTGGCCATCGCGGGCGTCTCCGGTGTGTCCGTATGCGTGCTGGGCGCCGCGATCATCTGGCTCACCCCGACCGAACCCACCCCGAAGACGGGGAATGTGCCCGCCACCAGCAACGTCCCCACCACACCTGCGGCCACCCGGCCCGCCACCGCGCCGGCCGAGCCGCCGTCGTCCGAGGAGCAGCCGGCCGAGGAGTCGTCGGATGCGGGCGCCCAGCGGTCCACCGCCGGCCCGGATGTCACCGCGTCCACGCTCCCGGCCGACGACCGCAAGACGCAGACCGCGTCGAACGCGACGAACCGGCTGCGCCTCGTCTACGTGCGCGCGGGCGGCACCAGGACCGGCGACTGCTGGTCGGGCGGCCAGGTGACGCTGCAGGCGCTGGTGCGGCGCAGCGGCGCGGCGACGACGTTCAGCTACACCTGGCTGGTCGACGGCACCGCGATCGGCCGCTCCTCGGCGGTGATCTCGGCGAACGGCGAGCGCTACCTCGCCGCGCCCCGCACCCTGCGCAGCACCGGCGGCGTGCACCGCGTGACGCTGCGCATCACCGCGCCGGTGGCCGTCGAGCGCACGGTCTCGGTCCCGATGTGCGAGCAGGGCACCTACTGACGCCCGCCGCCTGAGCCGCCAGGACCGGCGGCGCTTCGGGGGCCGCGCCCGGCTAGTGGCGCTTGCTGAGCTGCTCCAGGAGGTCCAAGGCGGCGTCGGCGATGACGGTGCCGGGCGGGAAGATGGCGGCGGCGCCTGCGGCGCGCAGCGCGTCCTCGTCGCCGGGCGGGATGACGCCGCCGACGACGATCATGATGTCGGAGGCGTCGAGCGCGGCGAGCGCGTCGCGCAGCGCGGGCACCAGCGTGAGGTGCCCGCCGGCCAGCGTCGAGACGCCGACGATGTGCACGTCGGCCTCGACCGCCTGCCTGGCGACCTCCTCAGGGGTCTGGAACAGCGGGCCGACGTCGACGTCGAAGCCGAGGTCGGCGAAGGCGGTGGCGATCACCTTCTGGCCGCGGTCGTGGCCGTCCTGCCCCATCTTGGCGACCAGGATGCGCGGCCTGCGCCCCTCGGTCTCGGCGAAGGCGTCGCAGGCGCGGCGGGCCCGCTCGATGCCGGCGGCCTGGCCTGACTCGTCGCGGTACACGCCAGTGATCGTACGCACCGGCTCGGCGTGCCGCCCGAACACCTTCTCCAGGGCCTCGGAGATCTCGCCCACGGTGGCCTTGGCGCGGGCGGCGTCCACGGACAGCTTGAGCAGGTTGTGCTCCAGGCCGGGCGCGGGGTGCGAGGCGGCCTTGGTGAGCGCGTCGAGAGCGCGCCGCACGGCGTCGGGGTCGCGTTCGGCCTTGAGCCGGGCGAGTTTTTCGAGCTGGCTCGCGCGTACGGCGCTGTTGTCGACCTTGAGCACCTCGATGTCGCGGTCCTCGTCGGCCCGGTACTTGTTGACGCCGATCACCGGCTGCCTGCCGGAGTCGATGCGGGCCTGCGTACGGGCGGCGGCCTCCTCGATGCGCAGCTTGGGCAGCCCCGCCTCGATGGCCTTGGCCATGCCGCCGGCCTCCTCGACCTCCTGGATGTGCTGCCAGGCGCGGGCGGCGAGGTCGTGGGTGAGGCGTTCGACGTAGTAGGAGCCGCCCCACGGGTCGATGACGTGCGTGGTGCCGGACTCCTGCTGCAGGAGGAGCTGGGTGTTGCGGGCGATGCGGGCGGAGAAGTCGCTGGGCAGGGCGAGCGCCTCGTCGAGGGCGTTGGTGTGCAGCGACTGGGTGTGGCCCTGGGTGGCGGCCATGGCCTCGACGCAGGTGCGGGCGACGTTGTTGAAGACGTCCTGGGCGGTCAGCGACCAGCCGGAGGTCTGGCTGTGCGTACGCAAACTGAGCGACTTGGGGTTCTTCGCCCCGAACTGCGAGACGAGTTTGGCCCACAGCAGCCGGGCGGCGCGCAGCTTGGCGACCTCCATGAAGAAGTTCATGCCGATGCACCAGAAGAACGACAGCCGGGGCGCGAACCGGTCGATGTCGAGCCCGGCGGCGGTGCCCGCGCGCAGGTATTCGACGCCGTCGGCGAGCGTGTAGGCCAGCTCCAGGTCCAGCGTGGCGCCGGCTTCCTGGATGTGATAGCCGGAAATACTGATGGAATTGAATTTCGGCATCTTTTCGCTCGTATAAGCGAAAATATCCGAAATAATGCGCATCGACGGCGCCGGTGGATAGATGTAGGTGTTGCGGACCATGAACTCCTTGAGGATGTCGTTCTGAATGGTCCCCGCGAGCTGCTCGGGCGCGACGCCCTGCTCCTCCGCCGCCACGATGTAGAGGGCCAGGACGGGCAGCACCGCGCCGTTCATGGTCATGGACACCGACATGCGGTCGAGCGGGATGCCCTCGAAGAGCTGCCGCATGTCGTAGATCGAGTCGATCGCGACCCCCGCCATGCCCACGTCGCCCGCGACGCGCGGGTGGTCGGAGTCGTAGCCGCGGTGCGTGGCCAGGTCGAACGCCACCGACAGGCCCTTCTGCCCGGCCGCCAGGTTGCGCCGGTAGAAGGCGTTGGAGTCCTCGGCGGTGGAGAAGCCGGCGTACTGGCGGATGGTCCACGGCTGGTTGACGTACATGGTGGGGTACGGCCCGCGCAGGTACGGCGGCGCGCCCGGGTAGGTGCGCAGGAAGTCGAGCCCGTCCAGATCGGCGGCGGTGTAGAGCGGCTTGACCGCGATGCCCTCGGGCGTCTCCCACACCTCGCCGTCCGGCTCGGGGGCCCCTGCGGGCTCGGGCAGGGGGCCGAGCGGGATGCCGGAGAAGTCCGGGATCATCGGGTCACCTCCAGGTCGTCGAACGTCTCGCGGAGCACGGCCGGCACGTCGCAACCGGCGTAGAGGTTCGCGTCCACCCCCTCGTAACGTCCCTTCCCCGCCAGCCACACCTTCTTCGCCCCGGCCCTGCGCAGCGCGGCCGCGACGGAGACGGCGTGCTGCTCGTAGAGCCGGTCGGTGGAGCACAGGCAGGCGACGGAGGTGCCGCTGGCGGCGAACGCGGCGGCGATCTCCTCGGGGTCGGTGCCGGGCCCCGCGGTCTCGACGGCGAGGCCGCCCGCCTGGAACAGGTTGGCGGCGAACGTGGCCCGCGCGCTGTGGGCGGCCAGGGGGCCGATCGTGGCCAGGAACACCGTGGGCCGCTCGGGCTGGGCGTCGGCGAGGTCGCGCAGCCGCTCGTACGGCTCGGCGTACCGGATCCTCGGCAGCCCGGACCCGGACTCGCGCGGCACGGGCGCGCTAGCGCGGCGCAGCGGCTTCTCGGCCGGGTCGGGGAACTCGCTCACCCCGGTGATGGGGAAGCGGCGGTGCGCGATGTCGTCGTCGCGGCGCGCGCGGGTGGCGGCGATGCGCTCGGCGATCAGCGTCCCCGCCTCCAGGATGCCGCCGGCCGCCTCGATCTCCTGGAAGAAGGACCACGCGGCGGAGGCGAGGTCGGCGGTGCGGCGTTCGACGTACCAGGAGCCGCCGGCCGGGTCGATGACGCGCCCGAGCCCCGACTCCTCGAGCAGCAGCGACTGGATGTTGCGGGCGAGCCGCCTGGAGAAGTCGTCGGGCAGCCCGAGGCAGGCGTCGAACGGCTGCACGGTGATCGCCGCGGCCCCGCCGACCCCGGCGCCGAAGCAGGCCAGGGTGGTGCGCAGCAGGTTCACCCACGGGTCGCGGACGGTCATCATGGCCGAGCCGGTGACGGCGTGCTGCAGCTGGCCGCCCGCGCCGGGCGCGCCGCAGACCTCGGCGACCCTGGCCCACAGGCGGCGCGCGGCCCGCAGCTTGGCGATGGTGGCGAACTGGTCGGCGGTGGCGGCGTACCGGAACTCGATCTGCCCGAGCGCCTGTTCGGCGCTGAGCCCGGCAGCGGTGAGCGCGCGCAGCTCGGCGACGCCCGCCGCGATCGAGCAGGCCAGCTCCTCGGCGTCGCTGCCGCCCGCGTCGTGGTACGGCGTGGCGTCCACGGTCACGGCCCGCAGCCCCGGATGCCGCTCCAGGCAGCGCTGCGCCAGCTCGGCACCGCCGGTGCCGCGCGCCGCCGAGGCGCCCAGGTTGCCGGACGGCTCGACGCCGCGCTCGGCGGCCAGCGCGAGCAGGGCCTCGGCGGCCTCGGGGGTCTGCTCCCCCGCTTCCAGGACGATGGGCGCGAGGTCCAGGTAGACGTCCTTGAGCACGGTGCCGAGCGCGCTCACCGGGATGGCGCCGTCGCCGACGACCAGCCAGAGCGAGGTGACGCCGTTCTCCAGGTCGGCGAGCACGGCATCGGGGTCGGGCACGGCGTGCCGCTGCCGCACGTCCCAGCCGCCGCGCACGCGCGAGCCCCGCACGTAGGGGGCGGCTCCGGGGCGGCCGGGGTCGCCGGGCAGGTCGTTCGCGTCGTAGAGCGGCGCGATCGTCAGCCCGTCGTACGTCGTCCTGGACAGCGCCTGCTCCGGGGAGTCCGTCTCGATCCCCGACTTGCGCAGCACCTGCGCGGCCAGCGCCCGCCAGTCGTCCCGTGAGGTGGGAGCGAACCCCGCTGCCAGTTCCATGGTTCGGATAGTAGGCGGAACCCCCCGAACCCAGTAACCCCGGGTCTAACCCTCCCAGGTCAGGCGCCAGGTGATCGGTCCCACGATGCCGTCGGCGGTCACGCCCTGCTGCCGCTGGAAGCGGCGGCACACGTCGCGCGACTGCGGTCCGTACGCGCCGTCGACGTCCAGCTCCCAGCCGCGCCGCCGCATCTGCGACTGCCAGGTGAGCACGTCCTCGCCGTGCATCACGGGCGGGTAGCCGAGCAGCCGTCCGGGGAACGGCGGAGCCGCAGGAGGGCCGCCGCCCTCGTCGCCGCCGGCCGGGCGGGGCGCGCCGCGCCGCACCCAGGCGTAGAGGGGCTCGCCGGGGCAGTCGGTGGCGTAGCCGTCGCGGTGGCCCTTGATCTCCTTGCCGGCGCTGCCGTTCCGCCGGACGAACTCGATGGCGTCGACGATGGCGTGCAGCACGCCGTCGGGCGGGCGGACCAGGCCGGCGTTGCCGACCAGGCCGAGCACGGCGTAGTGGCCGGCGTTCAGCCCCGGGCCGTTGGCGGCGGGCAGGTGGTGCAGGCCCCGGCCCTCGAACACCTTGCGGTGCGGGCAGGCGACGTAGCTGTAGCCGATGTCGATCCAGCCGTTGCCGTCCATGTGGTAGGCCTGGATGGAACGTACCAACGCCACGCAACGGGCATGGTCGGACACGATGGCCTCGTCGACCCTGCCGCCCGTGTAGTGGACCTTGACTCCTTTGGTGGAGTCGAGCTGTGTGTAGTCGCCGCGCGGGGCGCGGGCGTTCCATTCGCGCCTTAACACCAGGTCGATGGCCACCGTGAGCTCCGAGATTCGCTGTCTTGGCAACTGAGCGTAACCCGGAGGGCGCGGACCGGTCAGGGGATCGGCGATATTCCTTTACGGTCTGATGACCCGCTGCTCGGTCACGATCGCGGTGATGAGGTCGTGGGGCGTCACGTCGAAGGCCGGGTTGAGCGCCTGCGTGCCCTCGGGGGCGATGCGCACGCCGCGGATGGAGACGATCTCCTCGGCCCCGCGGTCCTCGATCTCGATCTTGTCGCCCGACGGGGTGTCGGGGTCGATCGTGGACTCGGGCGCGACCACGATGAACGGCACGCCGGCCCGCTCCGCGCCGAGCGCCAGCGCGTACGAGCCGATCTTGTTGGCGGTGTCGCCGTTGGCGGCGATGCGGTCGGCGCCGATGAGCACCGCGTCGACGTCGGCCTGCGCCAGCAGGTAGGGGCCCGCGGAGTCGGCGATGAGCCGGTGGGGCGCGCCCATCCTGGCCAGCTCCCAGGTGGTGAGCCGGGCGCCCTGCAGCAGCGGCCGGGTCTCCAGCACCAGCACCTCGGCCAGCCGCCCGCGCTCGTGCAGCGTCTGCACGACGCTGAGCGCGGTGCCGCGCTCGACGGCGGCGAGCCCGCCGGTGTTGCACACGGTCATGACGCGCAGGCGGTCGCCTTCGAGCAGGTCGGCGCCGCGCTCGCCCATGGCCCTGCTGGCGGCCAGGTCGTCGTCGCGTACGCGCAGGGCGGCGGCCAGCACGGCCTCACGGCCCTCGCTCAGGTGGGCGGCCGCCTGGTCGACGCCCCAGGCGAGGTTGACCGCGGTGGGCCGGGCGGCGCGCAGCGCGGCGATCTGGTCGGGGTCGCCGTCGGCCAGCACGACGCCGAGCGCCCCCGCCACGCCGAGCGCGGGCGCGCCGCGCACCGCCAGCCGCTGAATGGCGTCGATCAGCTCGGCGACGGTGTGGATGCGCAGCGTGACGCACTTGTCGGGCAGCAGGGTCTGGTCGATGATCTCGACGGCGCCGTCCACCCAGTCGATGGTCCTCACGGCAGAAACGCTAACCCAATCTCTCGTTGCGGCAATCAGCGTTCGGACAGCACGATGACGGAGTCGCGCTCGCCCAGCACGATCGGCTTCCTCTTGTCGGGGTTGAGGACGATGCCGTAGTGCGGCGGATCGTTCCTGGCGCTGTTGTCGCGGTAGCCGATGGCGGTCTCGCCCCTGCGCCGCGCGGCCTCCACGACGGTGGAGAACGACACCTCCACGCCCGTCTTCACGTAGTCGGTGGCCGGGCGCGGGTAGATCTCCGAGCCGCGCGAGTCGAAGAGGTAGGAGAACACCTCGGCCAGGTGCCGGTTCTCGGCGAGCTGGGCGAGCAGCAGGCCGATGACCGTGTTGCTGATCACGATGTCGTCGGCCTCGGTGACCTCGGCCAGGGCGCGGTTGTTCTCGTCGTGCATCTCGCTGACGATCGAGTAGTGCTCGCCGAGCGTCTTTTGCATGTCGCGCAGCTGCAGCAGCGTCATGAGCGTGCGGGTGTCGGCGTGGTGCGGGTCGAAGCGGTCGTCGGAGAGCACGATGACGTGCTGGAACAGGCCGACGCCGAGCGCCTCCAGCGCGAACCTGTCGGTGGTGTCGCAGTCCTTGACGTTGACGGTGAGGTTGCGCAGGCCCGTGAGCTCCATGGCGGCCTTGGGGTGGTCGGTCGCGACCTCCAGCACCGAGCCGGGGGCGACGTAGCCGTCGAGGTAGCGGATGATCTGCTCGGCGCGGCCGTTCCAGTTGAGCAGCAGCGTGCGCTCGGGCTCGGTGGGCGCCTTCTCCGACGCGATGATCGCCGCCTCCTCGATGTGCGGCTCGTCGGCGGCCAGCCGGACGTGGGAGTCGTCGTTGGCGATGACGATCACCTGGTCGTCGGCGTTGATGACGGTGTCGAACGGCGGGTTGAGCACGACGCCGGTCGGGCGGCGCAGGCCGATCACGGAGGCGGTCTCGTACGCGTGCAGCGCCTCTCCGTACGTGACGCCGATGAGCTTCTTCGGGGTGCGCAGGTAGATCTCGCCGCCGTCGAAGTTCAGCAGGTCCATGCAGACCACGGACATGCCGGACTGGCGGGACGACTGCACGATCAGGCGGGAGGCGGTGTCGTCGGAGTCGACCAGGTGCACGTCGTCACCACCGGCCAGGCGGGCGGCGGCCATGTTGCGGCTGGAGGTGAGTGCGGCCACCACGGGCGGGCGGATGCCCTCGCGCTTGGCCAGCGCGAGCAGGATCTTGATGACGTGGGCGTCGGGGTCGTCGCGCTCGGGCGAGAGCACGACAACGGAGCGGGCGGTGGCGAGGTTCATCAGCTCCAGGTCGCGCGGCTCGGTCGGGCGTCCCGTACGGCAGACGACGCGGGTGTGGCCGAGGTCGCCGAGCCGCTCGCGGATCTCCTCCTCCATCTCCAATTTGTCACGTTCCGCGAGAATCGAGATGACGGAGTGCTTCTGGCTGGCCTGGGCCTTGGCCAGCTCGGAGATGATCGTGAAGACCTGGTCGGACCAGCCGAGGATCACCGTGTGCCCCGATTCCACGATCCGCGAGCGCCCTCTGCGCAGCCGGTCCACCTTCTGCTTCAACCCGTTGGACAGCAGACCGACGAGCATGCTGACGATGAACAACCCGCCGAGCGACATCGCGAACATGACCGCCACGTACGCGAACGAGCCCTCGTCGCTGGCCACCTTGCCCGGGCTGAGCGCGTGCATGAGGGCGATCCACGCCACCTCGCCGGCGTGCTGCACACCTTCGGGCTCGTTGGGGGCCAGCCACAGCGTCAACCCGGTCACGACCACGATGAGCGCGAGCGACACGATCGCCAGCCACCCGATGAGCGAGGCCGTGCCCTTCGACATGGTGTTGTCGAACCAGTACCTCGCCCGCTCGCGGAACGTGACTTTCGACACTTCCCCCATACCTCCGCTTAAGCACTGATTTACCCGACGTCACAAGGTACCGGGCGATGTTGGTCTACGCATGGCGAAGCGCTCCGAATCCCCTACGCCATAGGGGCTGGCGCGCCCGGCCCCCTCCTCATCACCCGGCCGGGTACGCTCAGAGGGATATACGTGTCCCCAGCCGAAAACTCGTCGACATACGGCCCCGAGACGGAGATCATCAACGGTATGTCTGTGATCAAGGAGGTGCCGTTCCCCAGCCCGGACTCCTCTGAGCTCCCGATGAACATCTGGATCGACGACGCCGACTCCGCCATCGACGTGATCGACGCGCTGGCGCTGTCGCCGTTCGCGACAGGCGTGCAGCCGTGGTCGCGCCTGGCCAACCTGGAGCGCGTACGCCCTGACGCCCCGCTCGCCCCCGCCGGCGGCCGGGTGCTGCGCACCGCCCGGGTCGAGGACGGCCCGGAGTCGAAGCTCATCTGCGGAGACGGCTGGACGCTGCGGGTCGTGCGCCACCGCAACCGGACGGCGACGGTCAGCGTGACCGCGGTCAACGAGGACCTCGCCCAGAGCGTGCTCGCGGAGAGCATCGAGGGGGCGGAAGAGCCCGTACCAGAAGCCGATCACGTGGAGATGGGCTTCTGGTGGCGCGGCATGCACGGCGGCACCCGGTCCGAGAAGCCGATCACGGCGCAGCCCTGGTCGGAGATCAGCGGCAACTACTCGGCCAAGATCCGCCCCGCGCTCGACCGGCTCATGTCGATCACGCCTGAGGACGTCAACGGCCGCCTCATCCTGCTGCACGGCGAGCCCGGCACCGGCAAGACCACGCTGCTGCGCACCCTCGCCAAGCAGTGGCGCGACTGGTGCCAGGTCGACTGCGTGCTCGACCCCGAGCGGCTGTTCAACGAGCCCGGCTACCTCATGGAGGTCGCCGTCGGCTACGACACCGACGAGGAGTCCCAGCGCTGGCGGCTGCTCGTACTCGAAGACTGCGACGAGCTCATCAGCTCCGGCGCCAAGGCGCAGGCGGGCCAAGGGCTCTCCCGGCTGCTCAACCTCACCGACGGGCTGCTCGGGCAGGGCCGCGACGTGCTCGTCGCGATCACCACGAACGAGGACCTCGCCCGCCTCCACCCCGCCGTCGTCCGCCCCGGCCGCTGCCTGGCGCAGCTGGAGGTGGGGCCGCTGAGCAAGGAGGAGGCGATCGCGTGGCTCGGCACGTCCGAGGGCGTCGGCCCGTCGGGCGCCACCCTGGCCCAGCTGTATGCGCTGCGCGCGGGCCGCGAGATCACCCCGACGCCCGGCGACGAGTCGACCGGCCTCTACTTGTAACGGCCGGTTTCGGGGGCACAAGGCGTGCGCCCCCGAACCGCCGGCATCAGGTGAGATAGGTGTGCAGGCGGCGGGCCTCACGCACGAACGTGTTCGACGCCTTGCGCCCGGCGATCTCCGCCACGCACGGCACCGCACCGCGCGCCCCCGCCCACCTTGCGGCCCGCAGCGCGAAGACGAGCCCTTGGGTGTGCCGGGTGTGCGGCCGCTCCCCCGGCCCCGGCAGGAACCCCGGCAGGAACGCGGTCATGATCCGCCACACCTCCCGTTGCGCGCCGAGCGCCGCCGCCGCTTCCAGGGTCTCGAACGCCGGGCCCGGCTTGAGCTCCGTACGGCGGAGCAGCAGCGCGAGCCGCCGTCCCACCCGTTCGGCGTCCAGCTCCCCGCGCGCGGCCAGCTCGACGACCGGGCGGGCCCGCTCCTTCGCCGCCGCCCGCGACCGGTCCGCCGCGAGGTAGGCCACGACGAGCGCGAGCGCGTCCCCGGGCGGCCCACCCGCCGCCGCCAGGGCCGGCGCCTGCGCCGCCTCCACTCGTGCCCGCCGCCACCGCTCCATGAGATGCGGAACGAAGTACGCCGCCACGGCCTCGCGATCCGACGGCATCAGGTACGGCCACCACCCCAGGTAACCGCCGTGATCGCGTAACCCGTGCGCCGCCGAGCCGCCCAGCAGCCCGTCCACCAGCGCCAGCCCGGTCGGCGCGGCCAGCCGCAGGCGCGCGCCCAGCTCATGCACCCGTCCGGCCCTCGCCGCACAACACTGCCACCTGTCGTGCGGTGCCGCCTCACCGGCAGACCCGCCGACGCCCCGGCCCCGGCCGGCGCCTTCACCGCCCGGACCGCCGTGGCGAGCAGCGCCCGTGCCGGTCCCGGGAGCACCGGCCACGCCGGAACCGGATGCGCCGTACGAACCGGACTCCGCCAGGCCGGAACCAGACACGCCAGACACGCCAGACTCCGCCAGGCCAGGACCGGACACGCCGTACGGACCGGCCTCCGCCAGATCGGGACCGGACGCGCCGGACGCGCCGGACTTCGCCAGGGCGGGCTCTGTCAGGGCGGCGCCGGACAGGTCCACGCCGGGGCCGCCGAGGATGGGGCACCACCAGAGGAGTTCGGCGACCGGCTCCGGCCGCCCACCGGTCATCCAGCGGGCAGCGGCCCGGCCGGCCTCGGACGTGAGCCCGGCCGCGCGCACCACCACCTCCTGCGGGATCACGCGTGGCAGCCGTAGCAGCGCCTGCTGCAGGTCGGCGGGCAGGGCCTCGGCCCCGGCCCGCTCGTAGCCCGCCAGCCGCTCGACCAGGACCGCGGGGTCGAGCCCTCCGGCGTCGTCGGTGGGCTCGGCGAGCAGGTAAGGCGGGGGCGTTCCGGCCGCGAGCGCATCGTGCACCTCGGCCCAGCGCCGCAGCAGGAACAGGTGCGGCCCCGGCACATCCCCGGCTTGCGGCAGCCGCTGCAAGGCAGCCGAGGACACGCCGCCCACCTCACGCGCGCCCGCCGCGACGCCAAACCCGCTCTCTCCGAAGCCGACGTCCCCCTCACCCGCACGGATGGCGGCGACGGCCCCCTGGCCGCCAGGTGCGACGCCGACCTCGCGGGCGGCGGGAGGGACGCCCGCCGCCCGCGCGCCGGGCATGATGCCTGCCCCACGAGCGGCGAGGGTGGTGCCGGAGCCGTCTCCACCGCGCCCTGCGTCGCCCGCGACACCCCCGCCGACCCGGCTCGTACGGCCGGATAAGCGAGTGGCGGCACCTCTGCGCGGCCTGGTGGTGCGGGGCAGGGTGAGGATGAGGCGAGTGATCGCCTGAGCCCACTGGTCGATGTCCAGCCAGGGGCCGGACGGCGGGTTCGGGGGCGGGCGGCGAGTGGTGAGCCGGGCGGCGAGACCGATCGGGTCGTGACCGTACAGATGGACGACTCCGGCGAGCCACCGTTCCGCATCCTGCCACCCGGCACCCGGCCAGGGATCCAGCTCGTACGCCGCCCGCACCGGCGAAGGGAACGCTCCAACAGGAAGCGGTTCGGGCAGCGGCACGGGGCGGAAGCCGTCGGGATGCCGGGCCCCCTCCCCCGTCTTCCCGCCGAAGACGGCCGCCAGCGTCTCCCGCAGCTCCTGCGGCAGTGCCTGCGCCGCCTCCCTGATCGCCCGCGCTCCGTCGGCGGTGAACCGCTTGGCGTGCTTGACCGCCACCCGCACGGCCCGCCCCTGCACGTCAGCGGATTCCGAACCGAACGCGCGCCCGAGCGCCGACGCCAGCTCGTCGAGCCCGGCGGCCGGATCGGCGGCGGCGACCTCGTCGAGCCAGGTGACGCCGGCCGTCTGGAGCTTGCGTTCCCGCCTGGACAGCAACGCCCGCAGCGCCCCGGTCACCTCGCCGGGCTCCAGGTCCCCGAGCCGCCGTACGTGCCTGAGCACCGTCTCGGCGACCGCCCCTGGCGCGGCGGACAGCAGCTCCAGGTAGGCGCTGCGGCGCCCGCTCACCTCGTCGTAGGTGGGTTGGAGCAGCTCGTGCAGGCGTACGAAGAAGCGCAGGTCGGCGGGCTGCCCGCCGCGCAGGAAACGCCGCAGGCACCCGTCGAGCAGCAGGTCGCGCTCGATCCGCCCGTCGGCGGCGAGCTCGTGCAGCGCGGCCAGCCAGGAGCGGGGCTTGGGCGGGTTTGAGCGTTCGTCCCGCAGCAGCGCCCCGACGCCATCGGCGTCGAACAGCCTCGGCACGAGGTGGTCGAGCAGCGGGTCGGCGCGCAGCGCGGCGGCGTCGGGCGTGCACGCGGCCCAGGTGAGGACGAGCGGGTCGTGTACGGGCGGCACCACGCCGGTGTGGCGTAGCAGGGCGAGCACCATGCGGACACCCTGCCCGGGTCCGCCGCGCCGTCGCGGCCCAGGGACCAGCTTGAGCGCGGCCCGGGTGGCGAACTCGGCCCGCCACTCCGCCGTACGCCCGGCCATGGCGTCGGCGAGCAGCCCGAACAGGGCGGCGTCGCCGGGATCGTCGTCACTCCGGACGCGCCCACCACGCGGGCCCGCGCCGCCCGATCGTCCCCGCCGCCGCCCGTGCTCCGAGTGACGGCCTTTGCAGGTGGCGTGATGCGGTGCCTGGGGCCCGGCGTGGCGAGCCGCGTGCGGGCCATGCTCCACCAGAGCCTGCGGACCTGTCCGATCAGCGGCGACCTGCAGGCCGTCCTCTGAAGGCTCCGGCACGCCGGGCTCGTACGGCGCGCCGGAAGCGTCCTGCGCAGGAGCCCGCAGCGCGGACCGCTCGGCGGCATCAATGCCGCGGTCCAGGGGAGCCTGCGAGTCAGGCCCGTAAGGCGCACGGGAGGCGTCCCGCCGGCCGGAGCGCTCGGAGGCGCGCAAGCCGTGCTCCGCAGCAACCCGCGGGCCGGGCCGCTCAGAGGCGCGCAAGCCGTGCTCCGCAGCAACCCGCGGGCCGGGCCCCTCGGAGGCCGGCACCGCGTCCTCTGCGAGAGCCGCAGGGCCGGGGTGCCCGTGCGTGTGCGGGCCGGGCGACAACGTGCGGGGGTCGAGGCGGAGCAGGAGGTCGGCGGCCACATCGGCGTCGCCGGAGCCGATGGCCGCCGCCACCGCCGCCCACGACGCGGCGACCGGCTCCTCCTCGGCGCTCACGGCGCCACCTCCCGCGCCGCCGGTAAGCCGGGTGACGGCCCCTCGCCGGAGAGCGTGGGGGCGGGCCTGCCGGCGTCCGCAGGGCGGTGCCAGGGGATGGGGCCCGCGGGGCGACGCCCGGGGCGCGTGTGCCGTTGAGATACAGGAGTCATGAGCCGAACCCTAAGGTGGCGGACCGACAATCCCCCGGTACGTAAACCATCCGATGTGCGACATGCCGCGCAAAACCACAATGTGGCTGGTGCTCACCGTCGATCCGGCCCGCGTCGCCTTCACCCGCTTCGCCATACCGACGACCCCGGAAAACGCCGCATCGACGACCCCGGGGAGCCCCGCGCCGACGACCCCCGGAAGCCCTGCGGCGACGCTCCTCGGAAGCCCCGTGCCGACGGCTCCGGAAGGCACCGTACCGACGGTCCAGGAAAGCGCGGAGTGGACGAGCGAGGAGCACCCGATCGGCTTCGCCGCCACCCAGATCATCCCGTCGTGGACGGCCCGCACCCCGCCCGGCTCATGGATCGAGATCGCGTTACGCGCCAGGCCCGCCGCGGAGCCGGGCAGGTGGACCAAGTGGTACGTCATGGGCCGCTGGTCCGAGCACGGCGACCCGCGCACGTCGGTGCCCGGCCAGGGCGACGAGGACGGCGACGTCGCGGTGGACACGTTCGTGGCCAGGCGGCCGGTGACGGCCTACCAGGTACGGGTGACCTGGCACGGCGGCGGCGCCGAGGTGACCGGGCTGGGCGTGATGGCCTCGGCCCTGCCACCCCGCCCGCCGTCCACGAGCGTTTTCGGCCCCGGCGGCGCGGTGGAGCTGGACGTGCCCCGCCACTCGCAGTACGCGCACGCCGGTCACCACCCGCGCTACGACGGCGGCGGCGCCAACTGGTGCAGCCCGGCCTCGGTGGCGATGGTGCTGGCGTACTGGGGCCGCGGCCCGTCGCCGGACGAGCTGGCCTGGGTGGGCGACGGCGACCCCGCACCGGCGGTGGACCACGCGGCGGCGGGCACGTACGACGCGAGCTACCAGGGCACCGGCAACTGGCCGTTCAACGTGGCCTACGCCGGCCGCTACGGTCTGAAAGGCTTCGTGACCCGGCTGCGGTCGGCGGCGGAGCTCGAGCCGTTCATCAGGGCCGGCATCCCGGTGATCACCTCGCAGTCGTTCAAGGCGCACGAGCTGCCCGGCTCCTGCTACAGCACCGACGGCCACATCCTGGTCGTCACCGGCTTCACGGCCGGCGGCGACGTCGTGGTCAACGATCCCGCCGCTCCCACGGACGACGAGGTCAGGCGGGTCTACCCGCGGGCCGCGTTCGAGCACGTGTGGCTCCGACGTTCGGGAAGCGGCGGCATCGTGTACGTGCTACACCCTCCAGACGTTCCTCTTCCTCCGAGTACCAACGGCAATTGGTGAGTTATGAGCATTAGCCCGATCGACGTGGCCAGGACCGACGGCGGCCCCCAATGGGTGGAGGCGGTGGCCACCGCCGCCGGGGTCGAGGTCTGGTGGGACGAGCCCCGCCCGCACGAGGGCGGACGGCGCTGCGTGGTCCGCCGCCTGCCGGACGGCACCCGTACGGACGCGCTCCCCGAGGGCTGGAACGCGCGCAACCGGCTCGTCGAGTACGGCGGCCGCTCCTGGCGTCCGCTGCCCGGCGGCGGCCTGGTCTTCACGAACTGGTCCGACCAGCGCCTCTACCGCCTGGACGACGGCGGGACGCCGGTGCCGCTCACGCCCGAGGGCCCGTCGCGCTACGGCGACCTGTACCTGCCGCCGGGCCGCGCCGAGGTGTGGGCGGTCAGGGAGACGAACGACGTGCGCGACCTGGTGGCGGTGCCGCTGGACGGCGGCGGCGTACGGGTCATCGTCAAAGCGCAGCACTTCCTGATGAACCCGCGCATCTCCCCCGACGGCCGCAAGGTCGCCTGGATCGGCTGGGACCACCCGAACATGCCCTGGGACGGCACGGAGCTGTGCGTCGCGCCGCTGAACGACGACGGCACGGCGGGGCCGTACGAGGTGGTGGCGGGCGGCCCGAGCGAGTCGGTCACGCAGGCGGAGTGGCGCGACGCCGGCAGCCTGTACGCGGTCACCGATCCGACCGGCTGGTGGAACGTGCACCTCGTGCCGCTCGGCGGCGGCCCCGCCCGCAACCTGACCCCGATGGAGTCGGAGTTCGGCGTGGCGATGTGGAAGCCGGGCCTCGCCACGTTCGCGGTGGCCGAGGACGGCCGCCTGGTGGTCGTGCACGGCACCGCCGACCACCGCCGCCTGGGCGTGCTCGACCCGGAGACCGGCGAGCTGCGCGAGGTCGGCGGTGACGCCACCCACTGGTCGGCGACCGTCTCGGTGGCGGGCGGCAAGGCGGCGGCGGTGAAGGGGACGCCGTACACGCCGCTGGAGGTCACGCTGGTCGGGCTGGACGACGGCGCGCACGAGGTCGTCTCGCCGCCCAAGCCGCTGCCGGACCGCGCGCTGCTGCCGGCCCCGGAGACGGTGACGATCGAGGGCGTGCACGCACACCTGTACCCGCCGTCCGGCGCGCAGGGACCCGGCCCGTACGTGATCTTCGTGCACGGCGGCCCCACCGGCTCCATGCCGCTGCTGCTCGACCTGGAGATCGCCTACTTCACCAGCAGGGGCATCGGCGTCGCGGTGGTCAACTACGGCGGCTCGACCGGCTACGGCCGCGCCTACCGGGAGCGGCTGCGCCACCAGTGGGGCGTGGTGGACGTGCAGGACTGCGCCAAGGTGGCGCGCGGGCTGGTCGAGCGCGGCGTGGCCGACGCGAGCAGGATCGCCATCAGGGGCGGCAGCGCGGGCGGCTGGACCACGGTGGCGGCGCTGGTGCACAGCGACGTGTTCGCGGGCGGGGTCGCGCACTACGCGATCACCGACCCGGAGAGCTGGGCCGCCGAGACCCACGACTTCGAGTCGCGCTATCTGGACGGCCTGGTGGGCCCGCTGCCCGAGACGCGGCAGCGCTACACCGAACGCTCCCCGCTCCTGAACGCCTTCCGCGCGTCGGGCCCGTGCCTCATGCTGCACGGCCTGGAGGACGCGATCGTGGACGTGAGCCAGGCCCAGCGGTTCACCGCCGAACTGGACAAACACGGTAAAGAGTGGGCTTTGCTCACCTTCCCCGGCGAGCAGCACGGCTGGCGCAGGGAAGAGACCATCGTCGCGGTGCTGGAGGCCGAGCTGGCCTTCTACGGGCTGATCTTCGACATGGAGACCCCCGACGTGCCGCCTCTGACACTGAAGGGGAGAGCGTGAAGAGCGTCGCCGAGATCTGCTCGGACCTGATCAGGTTCGACACCACCAATCCCGGCTCCGGAGAGCGACCGGCCGCCGAGTACGTCGCCACGCTGCTGGCCGACGCCGGGATGGAGCCGGTGGTCTTCGAGTCGGCGCCCAAGCGGACCACGGTCGTGACCAGGATCGACGGCGACTCGCCCGACGCGCTGCTGATCCACGGCCATCTCGACGTGGTGCCCGCCGACCCGTCCGAGTGGGCCATGCACCCGTTCTCGGGCGAGATCGTGGACGACTGCGTGTACGGCAGGGGCGCGGTCGACATGAAGGGCTCGTGCGCCATGACGCTGGCGACCGTGCTCGGCATGGCGGAGCGCGGCGAGCGGCCCAAGCGCGACCTGGTGCTGGCGTTCCTCGCCGACGAGGAGGCGACCGGCGACTACGGCTCGCGCCACGCGGTGGGCGAGCACCGGGAGCTGTTCGACGGGGTGAGCGAGGCCATCAGCGAGTCGGGCGGGTTCAGCGTCACCTCGGGCGAGCACCGGGTCTACCCGATCGCGGTGGGCGAGCGGGGCACCGCCTGGATGAAGCTGACCGCGCACGGCGTCGCCGGTCACGGCTCCCGCCCGCCGGCCGACAACCCGGTCGCGACGCTGGCGCACGCCCTGTCGCGGGTGGCGTCGTACGAGTGGCCGGTACGCCTGACGCCCCCGGTCGCGGCGCTCATCAAGGACCTCGGTGAGATCACCGGGCAGCCGGTGGACCTCGACCGCCTGGACGCCGAGGCGGCCCGGCTCGGCGCGCTCGGCCACCTGTTCAAGGGCCAGATCCGCAACTCGGCGAACCCCACCATGCTGGACGCCGGCTACAAGGTGAACGTCGTGCCCTCCACGGCCGAGGCGCACGTGGACGGGCGCTACCTGCCGGGGCTGCAGGAGGAGTTCCTCGACGTGATCGACGACCTGCTCGGCCCGAAGGTGACCCGCGAGTTCGTCAACCTGGAGGACGCGCCAGGCGCGCCCTACCCGTCGGCGTTCTTCGACGAGCTGGCCGGGGCGCTGATGGCCGAGGACCCGAAGGCGCGGCCGGTGCCGTACGTGATGGCGGGCGGCACCGACGCCAAGTCGTTCGCCAGGATCGGCATCAAGGGCTACGGCTTCGCGCCGCTCATGCTCCGTCCCGACCTCGACTACTTCGGCATGTTCCACGGCAAGGACGAGCGGGTGCCGGTGGAGGGCCTGGAGTTCGGCACCCGCGTGCTGACCCGCCTGCTCACGGCCGCCTGACCGCCCGCCAGTCAGGCGAACTTGGTCTTCGGCCGGTCCTGCAGCACGCCGTCCACGTAGACGTCGAGCTTCTCGTCGTAGAACGCGATCAGCCCGGCGATCTTCTCGCTCTCGGGCAGCGGCGTGCGGTAGGACCAGGCCAGGTCCTTCTTGCCGTTGACCGACCAGTACTCGGCCGTGCCCTTGTACGGGCAGTGCGTGACGGTGCCGGTGGGCTCCAGCAGGTCGAGCCGTACGTCGGTCTTGGGCAGGTAGTAGCGGGTGGGCAGCCCGGTCTCGAACAGCAGCCGCGGGCTGTGCGAGTCGGCCACGGTGACGCCGTCCACCTCGATGCGGACGTGCCGTGAGCTGCTGAGGATGTCCACCCGCGTGTACGGGTCGCGCGGGTGGAAGAAGACCTCCTCGTCCTCCTCGAACCAGGCGTCCATGGCGTCCCACTCGAACCGCACGTGGCCCCTGATCTCCTCAAGGGGTGAGTCGGGGTAGACGAGGGCGGCGTCCGCGGCCTCCGACGTGCCGGAGACGACGTTGTAGACCACCGCGTCGCCGCGGCTCGGGGAGTGCTTGGTCGCGCCGGTCGGCTTGAGCGCGGACTCCTCGACGTCGGCCGGCGGGAAGTAGTAGGTGGGGTAGTAGGGCACCTCCCACACCAGGAGGGCGGAGGTGGTGTCGGCCACCACCCGGCCGCCGAGGTAGGTCCTGACACGCTTGGCCGTACGCTCGACGCGCACCCGGCCGCGGCTCTTGGCATCCATACCGGCGGCAACCCGGCCGCCCGCACGCCTATTCCGCCGCCGGTCAGCTGAGACCGAAGGCGGCCAGCGTCCCCCACGTGATGAGCGCGCCGACCGCCGCCCCCGCGGTGACCTGGGACCAGGTGTGGTGCGAGAGCCGTACCCGCGCCCAGCACACCAGCGCCACCACGGCCGCCCCGCCGAGCACGGCCGGCCAGGCGGGCAGCACGTGCGCGAGCACCACGACCGTGCCCGCGGAGACGGCGGCGTGAAAGGAGATCTTCCAGCGCAGCGTGATCGGGACGGTCACGCCCAGCGCGATCAGCATCGCCGTCACCGTGGCCACGAGCAGCGTCGGCGCGCCCATGAGGATCAGCAGCACCAGCGCGACCAGCACGGCCGCCACGGCCGCGAGCAGCGGCTTGGTGCGGCGCGTGCGGTCCACGATGTGATGCGAGTCGAGCCACCCTCTGCGCACTCCCACCGCGATCACCGCCGCCGGCACCCCGCCGCAGAGCGCCGACGCCACCAGCCCCCAGGCGGCGCCGCTCCACCCCTGCGCGAGCAGCCCGACGGCGGGCGGCATGACGATCACCAGCACTTGAGGTGCCAGGATGTTCGTCACCCGCTTCGCCACCAGCTCGGCCGTCATGTCACGAAACAGTACGCGATCATGCCCCGCATCCGGCCAACCGACCCGGCAAAACCCCAGGTAAGCCCTCGTATACCCACCTTCTCCACCCGTTCTGTGCCCTGACCCGTCACCCAGGCGCCCCGACCGCAGCACCCGCGAAGCGGTGAGGCGCGGCAAGGCGCCGTGGCAGCGGCGTGGCAACGGGGCGTGGTCAGGAGGGTGGGCCGGGGGTCAGGGCGGTGAGGTGGGTGCGGAGGACGGCGAGGAGGGTGTCGGGCTCCAGCCGATCCGGGTAGAAGGCGGCTTCCAGGGCCAGGCCGTCGAGGAGGGCGCAGAGGCGGCGGGCCTCCAGGGCGACGTCGGCGCCCGGGCGCAGCCTCCCCGAGCGGCGCGCGCCTTCCAGCACGCGGGTGGTGAGCGCGAGCAGCCCGTCGTACAGCTCGTCGGCGTACGCGCGCAGCTCCGGCCGGGTGCGGGCGGCGGCCGCGAAGGACAGCCAGACGACGACCTCGGTCCTGCGCTCGTCGTCCAGCGGCAGCAGCTCGGCGAGCATGCCGGCGACGATCTCGCGCTGCTCGCCGGGCGACAGCGGGGCGGACGGGTCGAGGAGGCGCTCGGCGTGGGCGGTCAGCCGGGTCATCAGCCGCGCGGCCATCTCCCGCATCGCGAACACCATCAGCTCGGTGTGCCCGGCGAAGTAATGGCGTACGGAGCCGATGGCCAGCCCGGCCTCGGCGGCGACGTTGCGCAGCGACGCCTGCTCGATGCCGTCGCGGCAGATCACGCGGAACACCGCCTCGGCGACCGCGCGCCGCCGCTCCTCCGGATCCACGATCTTCGGCACGGGCTCTTTTATAGCACGGTCATGCTAGATTCTTTTTGGCATGGTCGTGCTATAAACGGAGGCGTACATGAGCGATGCACTGTCCCCCCTGCTCGTGGTGGCGATGGTCGTCGTGGTGGTGATCCGGCGGTTCAAAGGTGAGCCGCTGCGGGCCCGCGACCTGTTCACACCGCCCGTCGTGCTCATCGGCATCGGCGCGTACACGCTGGTCAAGGACGTGCACCCGGCGGGGGCGGACCTCGCCTGGGTGCTGGCGGGCACGGTGGCGGGAGTGCTGCTGGGCGCCGTGCGGGGGCTCACTCCGCGCCTGTACGTCCGCGACGGCCACATCTGGCAGCGCTACACCGGCTGGACCCTGCTCGCGTGGGCCGTCTCTGCCGGGATCAACGCGGGCATCGGCGCCCTGGCGACGGCGGCGGGCACCCCCGACCAGGTCCGCCCGATGGCCCTCTCCATCGGCGTCAGCCTGCTCGGCGAGGCCGCGGCCCTCGGCCTGCGCGCCCGTACGCTGGGCGCACCCTTCGCGCCCGGCGGGGACGACTCTCTGCTCGACCGCCTGGCCGGTCGCCGCTGAGGCCGGCCCGCCGGCCGCGAAGGCTCAGCCCTTGGAAGCGGCGTTGACGATGCGGGTGGTGGAGCGGCCGGGGATGGCGTCCATCTCCCAGCACTCGGCCCCCAGGATGGCCGCGGCGGCGGCCCTGGCCCCCGCGTGCGGGTCGCCGGCGGTGTGGGCGAGCGCGCCGGGACGCATGGGGGCGAGCAGGTCGATGTAGTCCTCGGGCCCGTGCGCCTCGGGCGGCCCGGCCACGATGAAGACGCCCGTCACGAACCGGAGCGCGGCCAGCACCTCGGCCCGCTCCGCCGCCGGGTTGACCGGCCGGGTCGGCCCCTTCCAGGCGCGTACGCGCGGATCGTCCTCGACGCCGACGACGAGGGGAAGCCCCCGGGCGGCCACCGCGCCGAGGTAGCGCACGTGGCCCACATGCAGGATGTCGAAGACTCCGGTGACGACCGCCGCGCCAGGCCGGTCGTACGGTTGCACCCAGACGGCCTCCAGGCTGCTCACGCGACCTCCTGCTCCCCCATGGGCCTAGACGACTCGTCGATCGCAGCGTACTCGGTCGGCGCAGCAGGCCGTGCAGGCGACCTCGGAAAGGCGATTCCTACCTTTTCGCGATAGTCCCCGGGCCCCCGTTCGCGCGTCTCATTACGTCACCGATATGGGGGAGGTCGCCGTGGCACCGCCGGACACGCAGCAGGTGATCGAGGACTACCGGCCCGGCCCGAACGATCACGTGGTCCGGTTGCCGGGGAAACCGTCGCAGGTGTCGAGGGCCAGGGCGCTGGTGGCGTCGGCGCTCGGCCGTGATCATCCGCTCTACGACGACGTGGTGCTGCTGACGAGCGAACTGGCCACGAACGCGGTGCTGCACAGCAGATCGGGTGCGGGGGGCTCGTTCACGGTGAGCCTGGCCAGCTCGCGCGGCGCGGTACGGGTGTTCGTGACGGACTCGGGATCGGACCGGCCGCCGTGCGTGTGCCGTACGGGGGCGCAGGACACCAGCGGCCGGGGGCTGCCGCTGATCGAGGCGCTGAGCCACCGCTGGGGCTTCACCCGCCAGCAGGGCTCGACGACGGTCTGGTTCGAGCTGGTCGGCGAGCGGCTGCCCGCCGGCCTGGCCGTCTGACGCGGCGGGGGCGTCAGAGGTCGAGGCGGCACAGGCCCTCGGCGAGCGCCTTGGTGGTCAGGCGGGTACGGCTGTCGCAGCCGAGTTTGGCGAAGATGTGCTCCAGGTGCGTGGTCACCGTGCGCACGCTGAGCACGAGCGCCGCCGCGATCTGCGGGTTGGAGTCGCCGGCCGCGACCCTGGTGAGCACGTCGATCTCGCGGCCGGTCAGGTCGTACGGCAGCGTGCACGGCCGCTCGGCCACCACCGCGCCCTGCAGCGAGCCCTGGAACCCGACCCCGGCCCTGACCAGCCGCACCTCGTGCCAGCCGCCGTCACCGCCGAGCCACAGGCCGTGCCTGCTCAGCTCGCGCGAGTCGATGAAGGACCGCGCGTACGCGGCCATCGCCGGGTCGTCCCACAGCACCGGCGAGACCTCGTGGCCGGGCACCTCGCGCCGCGTGCCGAGCCGGTCGAAGGCGACCGCCCGGAACCCGGGCGGCAGCCCCACCGGATCGATCACGCACCGGTTGAGGTCGGTGATGTGCGCGAGCAGCGGGCTGACGGCCGACACCAGCGCGCCGGTGCGCGGCGGGAACGCCTTCCTGGCGGCTAAGTGGAGCAGGCCCGTGAAGCGGCCCTCATCGAGGAAGAGCGGCGCGGTCAGCCCGGCCCGCCAGCCGTAGGGCGCGAGGTGGCGGCGGAAGTAACGCTCGGTGTCCGGCTCGGGCATCTCGACGGGCTCGCGGGTGGCGAGCGCCCTGCGGTAGGCGTCGAGCCCGGCGTACTCCTCGGCCGCGTCGTGGTCGATGCGCGGGTGGCCCTCGGAGATCACGCTGTGGTGGCGGCCGGTGGCGGGGTCGTAGGCGACGAACTCGTACGCGTCGAGCGGGACGACGCGGCGCAGCGCCGCCATCGCGCCCTGGGCGCCCCCACCGCCCGCGACCTGGTAGCCGACCTCGGCGAACGCCTGAAGATGGCGCACGTCAACGGTGATCTGGGCCACGCCTGCCTTTATATCATTTACGGTTTTCCGACCCTCCCTTTACCGAATGCCTACCTGGGGCGGCGGCTGAGCATCGGTGGGGGCGGGGCCCGGAGCGGAAGGCGGGCGCCAGCAGGGAGGCGGGCAGCACCCGCAGCGGAAGGCGCGGCGGCGCCTTCCCCGCCTGGCTGGCCCCGGTGCAGGCGGTGGTGCTGCCGCTGTCGGATGCCGAGCTGCCGGCCGCGGAGAGCGTGCTGCGGCGCTGCCTTGCGTCGGGGCTGCGGGCCGAGCTGGTCCCGGCCGTTTCGGCTGACGCTTGGTGATCAATCGGGTAACAGAGGCTTCCCCGATCGTGTGAACGGCTCGTAAAGTCCGCTCCAACGGCCGAGGTCCGAGGAGGACGGCTTGACCGAGCTGAGCGATCGTGAGGCCGAGCTGGTGTCCGCCCACGAGCAGGAGCGCCCCGCGCGCGAGCTGGGCGGTCCGCTCAAGGCCGGCGTGTGGGTCGTGGGCGGGGTGCTGTCGGCGTACTCGCTGCTGGTGGTGTTCCAGCCGGTGGAGGCGATCCAGCACCGGATGACGTTCCTGGCGGTCGCGCTGCCGCTGGTCTTTCTCTGCTACCGCTCAGGGCTGGACCTGCGGGTGCGCCGCCTGCTGCGGCGCCCCGCCCCGAAACCCTCGGAGCGCCCCAGCCCCGTGCCCTCGGAAAGCCCTGAGTCCTCAGAGCACCCTGACCCCCCTCGGAGCGCCCCGAGCCCTCAGAGCAGGGGAAGCGCGCCGAGCGGCCGAGCGTGGCCGACTGGCTGCTCGCCGCCGCGTCGCTGGCCGTGCTGGTCTACCCGCTGCTCGACATGGACGCCTTCCGCGAGCGCGGCTCGGGCGCGGCACTGACGGACCTCGACGTGGCGGCCGGCGTGGTGCTGACGGTGCTGCTGCTGGAGGCGGTGCGCCGCACGGTCGGCCTGACGTTCGCCGTCATCTGCGTGGTCTTCCTGCTGTACGCCTACTACGGCGCGTACCTGCCGATCGACTGGACGATCGGGCACCCGGGCTTCGACATCTCGCAGATCGTCGCGCAGCTCTACACCGGCACCGAGGGCTTCTTCGGCGTCCCGATGCAGGTGGCGGCCAGCTACATCATCCTGTTCACGATCTACGGCGCGGTGCTCGACTACTCGGGCGCCAGCAAGTTCTTCATCGACCTGAGCTTCGCCGCCTTCCGCAGGTCGCGGTCGGCGCCCGGCCGTACGGTGACCACGGCGGGCTTCCTGCTCGGCACCGTGTCGGGCTCGGGCGTGGCGACCACGGTGAGCCTGGGCAGCGTGGCCTGGCCGGTGCTGCGGCGGGCCGGCTACCCGAGGGAGCAGGCGGGCGGCATCCTGGCGGCGGGCGGCATCGGCGCGATCCTGTCGCCGCCCACGCTGGGCGCGGCGGCGTTCATCATCGCCGAGTACCTCGGCGTGAGCTACCTGCAGGTCCTGCTGTACGCGACGGTGCCGACGCTGCTGTACTACCTCGGCATCTTCCTGGCCATCGAGATCGACTCGCGCCGCTTCGGCACCCGCGCGGTCGAGGTGGACGCGCCGCGCGCGGGGAAGCTGCTGCTGCGCTTCGGCTACCACTTCAGCTCGCTGCTCCTCATCGTGGTGCTGATGGCGCTGGACCGGTCGGCGTTCCAGGCGGTGACGATCGCCACGGCGGTCGCGTTCGGCCTGTCGTTCCTCGATCCGCGGCACCGGATGGGGCCGCGGCGCATCGGGCGGGCGCTGGCCAAGGGCGCGCTCGAGGTGCTGCCGGTGACCGCGGTCTGCGCGGCGGCCGGGATCATCGTCGGCGCGATCACGCTGACCGGGCTGGGCCAGAACCTCGCCGACATCATCGTGGACATCGGCGCGGGCAACCTGATCGCGACCACGGTCATGGCGGCCGTCGCGGTGCTGCTGCTGGGTCTAGCGGTGCCGGTGACGGCGAGCTTCATCATCGCCGCGGTGATCATCGGGCCGGCGCTGTTCGACCTCGGCGTGACGCGGCCCGAGGCGTACATGTTCGTCTTCTACTACGCGGTGCTGTCGGAGGTGAGCCCGCCCACGGCGCTGTCGGCGGTCGCGGCGGCGGCCATCACGGGCGGCAACACGTACCGGACGATGCTGATGACCTGGCGGTACACGCTGCCCGCGTTCCTCGTGCCGTTCGCCTTCGTGCTCACGCCCAACGGGCAGGCGCTGCTCGGGCAGGGCCCGTTCGGGACCGTGCTGCTGATGACCGCCGTGTCGGCGGTCGCGGTGGCCGCGCTCGCGGTGGCCACCGGCGGCGCGGCGGCCTGGCCCGAGCGGGTGCTCGCGGCGGTCGCGGCGGTGCTGCTGCTGTTCCTCGAACCCGTCCCCATCGTCGCCGGCCTGGGCGTGCTCGCCGTGGCCGCCGTCGCGCACCTCGTCAGAAGAAGGAGAAGGGACCCAAGGTGAAGCGGATACTCACGATCGTCGCCGCCGCAGTCCTGACCGTGGCCGGCTGCGGCGGCGGTGGCGCGGGCGGCGGCTCGGGCAACCGGATCTCGATCGCCACGGGCGGCACGACGGGCGTCTACTACGTCTACGGCGGCGGCCTGGCCAAGCAGCTGTCGGCCGGCATCGCCAACACGCAGGCCACCGCCTCGGTCACCTCGGCGTCGGTGGAGAACATCAAGCTGCTGGCCTCGGGCAAGGCGCAGATCGGCTTCTCGCAGGCCGACACGGCGGCCGACGCGGTCAACGGCAAGGACAGCTTCACCGCCAAGCAGCCGATCAAGGCGCTGGCCCGCATCTACGACAACTACCTGCACCTGGTGGTCTCCCCCGGCGTGAACGCGGCCACGGTGGCCGACCTGAAGGGCAAGCGCGTCTCGCTCGGTCCCGCCAACTCCGGCACCCAGGTGGTGGCGCGGCGTGTGCTGGAGGCGGCCGGGCTCGACCCCGACAACGACATCAGCAAGCAGCAGCTGTCCATCAACGAGTCGGTGCAGGCCGCCAAGGACGGCACGATCGACGCGTTCTTCTGGGTCGGCGGCCTGCCCACGGCCGGCATCACCGACCTCGCGGTCAGCAAGCCGGACATGAAGATCATGGACACCTCCGACGTGCTGGAGAAGATGCGCGCCACCTACGGCGAGCAGTACGTCGGCCTCGACATCGACCTGTCCACGTACAAGCTGCAGGGCGGCACGATCAAGACCGTCGGCATCGCGAACATGCTGCTGGTGCCCGACTCGATGAACGAGCAGCTCGCCTACGACATCACCAAGACGCTGTTCGAGAAGAAGGCCGAGCTGGAGAAGGTGCACCCGGAGGCGAAGAAGCTGGACCCGGCGCTCGCGCAGCAGGTGGCCCCGGTCGAGCTGCATCCGGGCGCGGCCCGCTACTTCCGGGAGAAGGACTGATCAGGCTGGTTCTCGCGCTGGCGGCGGTGGCGGCGCTCGGCACCGCCGCCGGCCCCGGGCGGCTGACCGTGAACGGCCTGCCGGTCGTCACGGGCCGCTTCGCGATCACGTACGTGCATTCGATGTACCGGGCGCCGTCCGCCGAGGTGTTCACCGTGGAGGGCGGCCGGTTCACGATGCGGGCGGTGCTCTCGCTGAGCGGCGGCGTGCTCGACTACTACGCGCTGGACGGTGAGCGGGCCAGGCTGCCGGGCGGCGGGTGGGTGCTGCGCCTGGCCGAGCCGGTGACGTACCGTGAGCTGCCGCTGCTGACCACCTCGCTCGGGCGCAGGACGCTGCTGTCGGGCGGGCGCTGCCTGCCGCTCTACCCCCGCGACGGCGCCGCCGAGGTGCGGGTGGCGCTGCGGCTCACCCGCGACGTGCGGGGCGGGCCCTGCGATCAGAGCCAGTCGTTCTTCTTGAACACCACGTACAGCGCGACCGAGGTGAGCGCCATCAGCACCATGGACAGCCAGAACCCCCACAGCTCGCCGATGCCCGGGTAGGGCACGTTCTGCCCGTAGAAGCCGGTGATCGCGGTGGGCACGGCGATGATCGCCGCCCAGCTCGTGATCTTCTTCATGATCACGTTGAGCCGGAAGCCCTGCTGCGACAGGCGGGTGTCGCGGACGTTGGCGAGCATGTCGCGGACCTCGTCCACCCACTCGCCGACGCGCAGCACGTGGTCGCGGACGTCCTCGTAGTAGGGGGCCATCACCGGGTCGCTCATCAGCGCCTCGTCCCGCCTGAGCAGGGTGCCGATGACCTCGCGCATCGGCAGGGAGACCCGGCGCAGCTTGGTGACGTTCTTGCGCAGCACGTACAGGGTGCGCTGGAGGCTCTCGTCGTCGGTGAGCTCGCCCGCGAACAGCGACTCCTCCAGCGTCTCGGCCTGCGCGTCGAGGTCCTGCGCCACGTCGAACTGGGTGTCCACGACGTAGTCGAGCAGGCCGTGCAGCAGGAACATCACGCCGTGCCCCGCCAGGTGGGCGGCGGCGTCCCAGCGCTTGACCACCTCGCCGATGTCGAAGTGCGCGCTCTCGCGCACGGTGACCAGCGCGTTGGCGGTGACGAAGACGTCCACCTCGACGGCGTGCACACGTTCGCCGTCGAAGTGCACCCCGTAGGCCGCGACGAACAGGTGGTTATCGTAGATGTCCAGCTTCGGGCGCTGGTGGCCGGCCAGCACGTCCTCGACGGCCAGCTCGTGCAGCCCCAGCTCGTCGCCCAGCTTGTCCAGCTCGTCCCGCGTCGGCGAGCACAGGTCGAACCAGACCGTGGCCTCGGGGTCGTCCAGATGGCCGGGAACCTCCGCGATGGGGAAGCCCTCCTTCTCCAGGCGGCCACCGCGGTACAGACGCGTGTGCATCAGCCCATCCTGGCCAGGAGTGCCGCGAAACGTCGAGCATTACGCACGGCCGCTCCTCCCGGGTCGTTGTTGAAGTAGACGTAGGCGTCGGGCCAGGCGGCCTCGCCGACGCGGGCGGCCCACGTCCGCAGCGCGCGCTCCCCGTACGCGTAAGCGGATCTGCCCTCATGCAGGCGTACGTAACCCCACGGCGCGGTACGCCAGTACGGCGCCTGCGGCCGTCCCAGCCGGTCGGCCCAGCACAGGGCGGCCGCCCGCGCCTCCAGCACCGCCCGCGTCTCCTCGCTCCACCACGACGGGTGCCGCGGCTCCACGGCCACCCGCACGCCCTGCGGGAAGCAGGCCAGGCAGTGGTCGAGCAGGGCGGGATCGGCCTTCAGCGACGGCGGGAGCTGCAGCAGGACCGGCCCCAGCTTCTCCTTCAGCCCGGCCGCGGCGGCCATGAGCCGCGCCACCGGTTCTCCGGGCTCGCCGAGCCGCCTGATGTGGGTGAGGAACCGGCTGGCCTTGACCGCCATCACGAACCCGGGCGGCGTGCGCTCGCGCCAGGAGGCGAACACCTGCCTGCTCGGCAGCCGGTAGAAGGCGTTGTTGTTCTCCACGGTGGGGAACTCGCGCGCGTACGTCTCCAGCCACAGCCGCTGCGGCACCCCCTCCGGATAGAGCACCCCGCGCCAGTCCTTGTACTGCCAGCCCGAGGTGCCGACCAGCCACGTCATGCCGTTGCGTCTACCCCGGCCCGCCGGGTGCAGTACTGTCCTACTTCGTCAGGCCGAGGAGGACCTTTCACGCGATGGGCGCCAACCACGCGCACGGCACCGCCGTCTCCCGTTCCCGCGCCTCGCGGCGTACCGTGGTGGCCGCGCTGGCCGTCCTGGTGCCGCTGGCGATCATCACGCTGGCCGCGCTCGTCTGGCTCTGGCCGGAGGGCACGACCGCGGGGCCCGCGCCGGAGTCCGGCGTCGAGCGGCTCACCGGCACGGTCACCAGCGTCACGCTGAAGCGCTGCCCCGCCGCTCCCGAGGGCGCGCCCAAGCCCGACCCCGCCACCTGCGGCAAGGCCGTCGTCAAGCTGACCGAGGGCCGCGACAGCGGCAGGGACGTCGAGCTGCGGCTGCCGGGCGGGCCGGGGGCGCAGCGCTTCGCGCCCGGCGACGACGTGATCCTGCTGCGCGACGCCGACGGCGCCTACCAGCTCTCCGATCACGACAGGTCGATGCCGCTGTGGCTGTTCGGCATCGCGTTCGCGCTGGCGGTGATCGCGTTCGGGCGCTGGCGCGGGGTGACGGCGCTGGCCGGGCTCGCGGTGACGTTCGTGCTGCTGCTGACGTTCGTCATCCCCGGCATCCTGGAGGGCCGGCCGCCGATGCTGGTGGCCATCGTCGGGTCGGCGGCGATCATGCTGACCGTGCTCTACCTCACGCACGGCTTCTCGCCGTCCACGTCGGTCGCCGTGCTCGGCACGCTGGCCAGCCTGACGCTGACCGGGCTGCTGTCGTACGCGGCGCTCGGCCTGGCGAGCCTGAACGGCGTCACCGACGACAGCGCGCTCACCCTGGGCATGAGCCTGTCCATCGACACGCAGGGCCTGCTGCTGGCCGGGATCATCATCGGCTCGCTGGGCGTGCTCGACGACGTCACGGTCACCCAGGCCGTGACGGTGGCCGAGCTGGCCCGCGCCAACCCGTCCTACGGTTTCGCCCGCCTCTACCGCGCGGCCGGGCGCATCGGGCGCGCGCACATCGCGTCGGTGATCAACACCATCATCCTGGCGTACGCGGGTGCGTCGCTGCCGCTGCTGCTGCTGTTCAGCATCGGCGCGCAGCCCCTGGGCCAGGTGCTGACGACGCCGGTGATCGCGCAGGAGATCGTGCGCGGCGTGGTCGGCACGCTCGGGCTCATCGCGGCCGTGCCCATCACGACGGCCCTGGCCGCCCTGGCCGCCGTCCGCGACCGCGACCGCGACCATCCCGGCCACGATCCGCACGACGAGGGCGGCTTCTGGGAGGACGAGGAGCGGGACGCCCCGCGCCGGGACCGCGGGGATCGGGGTCCGGCCGGCCGGGAGCCCGGCGACTTCTTCACGCCCCGCGAGGCCGGGCCGCCGCACCGTACGGCGCCGCAGCGGGCGGCGCGGCACCGGCGGCGGGCGGGCGCCTGACGGGGGCTCAGTCGGGCTGCAGGCTGCCGTCGACCCGCAGCTTGCGCCGGGCGCGCTCGTAGAACGTGGTGCCCAGGCGGACCACCTTGGCCGCGCCCGGCCAGGCGGTCACGGTGACGCTGTCGCCGGGGAACAGGTGCCCCATCACCCTGCCGTCCACCTCGACGGCCAGCCGCCCGCTGCTGGGCAGCACGGTGAGCGTCACCTCCTCGTCGGCGGGCAGCACCAGGGCCCGGTTGAACGCCGAGTGCGCGGCCGCCGCCACGACCAGCACCGCCTCCACGCGGGGCGAGACGATGGGCCCGCCGGCGGAGAAGCTGTAGGCGGTGGAGCCGGTGGTGGTGGCCACGATGACGGCGTCGGAGGAGTAGCGGACGAACGGGCTGCCTGCCGGGGTGACGGCGACGCCGGCCAGCCCGTCACCGGGGGTGCGGACGAGCGCGATGTCGTTGAACGCCGTCACCTTGGTGCCGTTGAGCTCGCTGCGGATGGCCATGCGCGGCTCGATCGTGTACTCGTGCCGGTCGATGGCCGACAGCGTCTCCGGCAGCTCGTCGACACCGATCTCGGCGAGGAAGCCCAGCTTGCCGAGGTTGACCCCCAGGATGGGCGTCGGCCGCCCGGCGAGCAGCCGCATCGTGCGCAGCATCGTGCCGTCGCCGCCCAGCCCGACGACCAGGTCGGCCCGCTCGACCAGGGCGCCGGCGTCGACGGGGACGGCGGTGCAGTCGATGCGGCCCACCTCCTCGGGCAGGCCGAGCACGGTGGCGCCCTTGTCGGCCGCCCACCTCAGGATGGTGTCGATCGCCTTCTTCGAGTCGCGCTGGGGGTGCAGCACCAGCCCGACCGTCCCGACCATGCCCATGCCGCCAACCTTACGTGGGCCGTCACGGTGCGGGCGCGGCGGGACCGGGATCTTGCCCGCGCGAGGGTCCGGTAGCGTCGTGCCCATGCGGCTTCATGTGGGATGCGCGATGTGGGCGCACGCGCGGTGGCAGGGGCGTTTCGTGCCCGCCCACCTGCCTCAGGCCGAGCGTCTGAGGGCGTACGCGGGGTGGTGCGACGCGGTCGAGGGCAACACCACGTTCTACGCCACCCCGGCCCGCGCCACGGTGGAGTCGTGGGCGGCGCAGACCCCGCCCGGCTTCCGGTTCGTCGTCAAGCTGCCGAAGGCCGTCACCCACGACCACCGGCTGATGGGCGGCGAAGCCGAACTGCGCGCGTTCTTCGACGCCATGGAGCCGCTGGGGCCGCGCGTGCACGCGTTCTGGGTGCAGGTGCCCGGCTCGTTCGGCCCGAACGACGCAGGCGCGCTCGCGGCCTTCCTGCGCCGGATGCCGCAGGGCCACCGCTACGCCGTGGAGGTGCGCCATCCGGCGTTCTTCACCGACGAGCGGGCGGCCCGCCTGCTGGAGCGGGTGCTGGACGGCGCGGGTGCCGAGTGGGTGCCGTTCGACACCACGGTGATGTTCGCCGCGCCGCCCACCAGCGACGCCGAGCGTGAGGCGTGGGAGCGCAAGCCGCGCCTGCCGCGCCGCGCACGGGCGCTCACCGGCCATCCGATCGTGCGCTACCTGGGCCGTGACGACGAGGAGCGCACGGTGGCGGGCTGGCGGCCGTGGGTGGACACGGTCGCCCGGTGGCTGCGCGAGGGCCGCTCGCCGACCGTGTTCGTGCACACCCCCGACAACGCCGACGCGCCGGCGCTGGCCCGCCGCTTCCACGACGAGGTGCGCGCCCTGGTGCCGGAGCTCGCCCCGCTGCCCGACCCCGAGCCGCACCAGCCGCTCACGCTGTTCTGACGCCGTCTTCGGGAGGCCCGGCGCGGCCCGGCCGTCAGCGGACCAGGCAGGGGCGCTTCGGGTCGAACGTCCACCCCTTGATCAGGTACTGCATGGCGATCGAGTCGTCGCGCGCGCCCAGCCCGTGGCGGAGGTAGCGCTCGTGCGCCTCGGCCAGCGCGTCCCTGTCCAGCTCGACGCCGAGCCCCGGCTTGTCGGGCACCCGCACCGCGCCGTCCTCGATCGTCAGCGGCGAGGTGGTGAGCGCCTGGCCGTCCTGCCAGATCCAGTGCGTGTCCAGCGCGGTGATCTCGCCCGGCGCGGCCGCTCCGACGTGGGTGAACATGGCCAGCGAAATGTCGAAGTGGTTGTTGGAGTGCGAGCCCCAGGTCAGCCCGAAGTCGTGGCAGAGCTGCGCGACGCGCACCGAGCCGGCCATCGTCCAGAAGTGCGGGTCGGCCAGCGGGATGTCCACCGCGTCCGCGCGTACGGCGTGGGCCAGCTCCCGCCAGTCCGTGGCGATCATGTTGGTCGCGGTCGGCAGCCCGGTCGCCCGCCGGAACTCCGCCATCGTCTCCCGCCCTGAGAAGCGGCCCTCGGCCCCGCAGGGGTCCTCGGCGTAGGCGAGCACGCCGCCGAGGCCCCGGCACAGGCGTACGGCGTCGGCCAGCAGCCAGCCGCCGTTGGGGTCGAGCGTGACGCGGGCGTCGGGGAAGCGGCGGGCCAGCGCCTTGACCGCCTCGACCTCCTCCTCGCCGGGCAGCACGCCGCCCTTGAGCTTGAAGTCGGTGAAGCCGTAGCGCTCCTGGGCGGCCTCGGCCAGCGCCACCACCGCGTCGGGGGTGAGCGCCTCGCGGCGGCGCAGCCGCGACCAGCGGTCCTCGCCCTCGTCGTCCACCAGGTACGGCAGGTCCGTCTTACCGGGGTCGCCGACGTAGAACAGGTAGCCGAGCATCGGCACCCGGTCGCGCTGCCGGCCCTCGCCGAGCAGGTCGGCGACGGGCAGGCCGAGGTACTGGCCGTGCAGATCGAGCAGGCAGGACTCCAGGCCGGTGACGGCGTGCACGGTGGTGCGCAGGTCGAAGGTCTGCTGGCCGCGCCCGCCCGCGTCGCGGGCGGCGTAGCGGTCGGCGACCTCGCGCAGCAGGGCGCGGTAGCGGGCCACCGGCCGCCCGGTCAGCAGCGCGGCGGCCTCCTCGATGGTCTGCCTGATGGCCTCGCCGCCGGGCACCTCGCCCAGCCCGGTACGCCCGTCGGAGTCGGTGACGATGACGACGTTGCGGGTGAAGAACGGCCCGTGGGCGCCGCTCAGGTTGAGGAGCATGCTGTCGTACCCGGCGACCGGGACGACCTCGACGCTCTCGATGGTGGGCGACATCTCGGGAGGTTCCCCCTAGCGGATCTTGTCGATGAGCGCGGTCAGCTCGGCGAGCTCGCTCTCGGTGAGATTCTGCAGCGGCGGGCGCACCGGCCCTGCGGGACGGCCGACGGCGGCCAGCCCGGCCTTGATGATAGAGACCGCGTATCCCTTCATGCGATCGCGGATGTCGAGGTAGGGCAGGATGAACTCGCGGATGCGCCGGTAGACGGCCTCGCGGTCCTGGGCCAGCACGTCGGCGTAGAAGTCGAGCGCGTACTGCGGCACGAAGTTGAAGATGGCCGAGGAGTAGGTGCTCATGCCGAGCTGCAGCAGCGGCAGCGCGAAGGTCTCGGCGGTGGGCAGTCCTCCGATGTAGGCCAGGCGGTCGCCGACGGCGGCGTAGATGCGGGTGAGGTTCTCGATGTTGCCCACGCCGTCCTTGAAGCCGATGAGCGTCTCGTTGCGGTCGACGAGGGTGGCGACGGAGCGGTCGTTGAGCACGGCGTTGGCGCGGCTGTAGACGATCACGCCGAGGCTCGTGGCGGAGCAGACGGCGGAGATGTGCTCGATGAGGCCCTGCTGCCCGGCCTCGGTGAGGTACGGCGGCATGAGCAGGATGCCGTCGGCGCCCGCCGCCTCGGCGGCCTTGGCCTGGGCGACGGCGTTGGCGGTGCCGCCGGTGGCGGGGGCCATCACGGGGAGGCGGCCGTTCACCTCGTCGACGGCGGCGCGCACGACCCGGTCGATCTCCTCACCGGTCAGCGAGAAGCCCTCACCCGTGCCGCCGGCGGCGAACAGGCCGGCCACCGGGTAGCCGCTCAGCCAGGACAGGTGCTCGCGGTAGCTCTTCTCGTCGAACTGCAGGTCCTCGGTGAAGTGGGTCACGGGGAACGACAGCAGTCCGCTCTTGAGCTGACTGGCCAACTCCTGCGGGGAGTAACTGGGCATGACGAGGCTCCTCGCTTGACATGCGGCCGTGGGGTTTCCCCGCACCGGCTGAAAGGTCCGACGTCCGCCAGGCTAAGAAGGAGGAGCGATTCCTGTCCAAGTGCGATTCTCTATCCAGCGATGCCGTACGAGCATCACTGGTCGTGCGGCTCCCCGATGGCGGGCAGCAGTTCGAGCACCCGGCCGAGCGCGGGGTTGGTCGAGTTGCGGTCCCAGATGACGTGCAGCTCGACGGGTTCGCCGGTGGCGCCGGCCGGGTCGAGGGGGTCGCCGCCGCCGCGTACCAGGTCGCAGAAGGCGACGCCGTCCACGCCGAGCGAGCGCGCGCTGGCGGGGGCGAGGGCCACGCCGCGCCCGGCCGCGACCAGCAGCACGGCGGTGAGGATCTGGTGCACCTGCTGCTCGATGCGGGGGTGCGCGTTGGTGAGGAAGCGGACGGTCAGCTCGTGGAAGTAGCGCGACTGCACGGGGTTATAGCTGATCACCGGCAGGCCGTCGAAGTCGTCGGGGGCGAGCGGCCGGCCGAGCGTGGCGAGGCGGTGCCCGGCGGGGACGACGGCGCACAGCGGCTCGCGGAAGACGATGCGGGAGTCGAGGGTGGCGATGTCGAACGGCGGGCGGGCGAGTCCCAGGTCCAGCTCGCCGCGCAGCAGGCCGTCCACCTGCCCGGCGGTCACCCGTTCGTGCAGGATGACGTCGATGTCGGGGAGCTGCTCGGCCAGGCGGCGCAGCAGCGTGCCGAGCATGCTGATGGCGGAGACGGCGGTGAAGCCGAGCCGTACGATGCCGGCCGCGCCGCTCGCGATCCTGCGCGCCCGGTCCCCGGCGGTGTCGACCAGGGAGAGCATGCGCCGGGCGTCCTCAAGGAAGCCGCGGCCCGCGTCGGTGAGCACGACGCGGCGGTTGTCGCGTTCCAGCAGCGTCACGCCGATCGCCCGTTCCAGCTTCTGGATGTGGCGGCTGAGCGGCGGCTGGGTCATGCGCAGCCGGTCGGCGGCGCGGCCGAAGTGAAGTTCTTCGGCGACCGCGACGAATGCCCGAATCTGATCGAGGGTTAGCATGATGCCGCAAGAGTATCACTTGATACCGAAATGACGTTGGACAGGCATCAAGGCAGGTCCTTAGTCTCCGGAGAACCACAAAGCGGAAACCTTGCCGTAACCTGACGCAACTCCATCTCCGCGCACGAAAGATCCACGGGCGGTCCTCGCCCGCATGAAGGAGAAGTCCATGCCGACATCTCGGACAGCCCCCCGCCGCATCCTCATGGGTGTCGTCGGCGTCGTCACCGCGATGACGCTGACCGCGTGCGGTGGCGTCAAGACGACCTCCTCCGGTGGCGGCGACGGGGACTATCCGTCGGGCAACATCGAGTTCAGCGTCGGCGCGTCCGCCGGCGGTTCATCCGACCTCATCAGCCGCGCGCTCGCCCAGGGCATCGCCAAGGAGCTCGGCGTCTCCGCGCCCGTGATCAACAAGCCGGGCGCCAACGGCGCGCTGGCGGCCAAGGAGCTGCAGGCCGCCAAGCCCGACGGATACAAGGTCGCCGTGCAGAACGCCTCGCTGTTCACGATCACCCCGCTCACGGTGTCGCCGTCCGAGGCCGTCAAGATCGAGGATTTCGACGTCATCACCGGTGTCTCGCGCGACGACTACGTGATGGCCACCAACCCCAAGTCCGGCTTCAGGTCGATCGACGACATGAAGAAGGCCGGCAAGACCATCCGGTACGGCACCACCGGCGTCGGCACCGGCGCCCAGCTCGCCTCCGCGCTGACCTTCAAGACCGCCGGCATCGACGCGACGGCCGTGCCGTTCGACGGCGGCGCGCCCAACCTGACGGCCCTGCTCGGCAACCAGGTGGACGTCTCCACCATGCAGATCGGCGAGGCCATCGAGAACATCAAGGCCGGCAAGCTCATCCCGCTCGCCGTCTTCTCCAAGGAGCGCATCCCCTACCTGCCCGACGTCAAGACCGCCATCGAGCAGGGCTTCGACGTCCAGGTGACGCAGTACCGCTTCCTCACCGCGCCCAAGGGCACGCCGGAGAACGTCAAGGCCAAGCTGCTGGAGGCGGCCAAGAAGACGTTCGCCACGGAGGAGTACAAGAAGTTCAACGAGCAGAACTCGCTCACGCCGATGGAGGTCTCCCCGCAGGAGGTCATCGACTCGCTGCAGAAGGACGCCTCGACGTACAAGGCGAAGCTCGACGAGTTCGGCATCAGCCTGGCCGGTTGATCCCCTTCCTGCGAAGGAGTTTGCATGTCCGTGTCCGACCCGGCCTCCGACCCGGTCCGGCCACCGGCCTCGGCCTCTGAGGCGGACGAGGCCGCCCTGCTGCAGGCCGAGGCCGACCGGCTCGCGGCCGAGATGGAGGAGGCCAGGCCGCCGCACGCGGGGCCGGCCGCCCAGGTCGGGGCCGCGCTGGTGGCGCTGGCCGTCGGCGTGCTCGGCGCGATCGGCTCCTACGGGCTCGGCCTGGGGCAGTTGACCCAGCCCGGGCCCGGGCTGTGGCCGTTCGCCATCAGCGTCGTGATCGCCGTGCTCTCGGTGGTGCTCCTCGTCACCGGCCGCGGCCTGCAGGACTCCGAGCGGTTCTCCCGCGCGAGCCTGCAGACCCTGATCGGCCTGGTGACGCTGGTGGCGCTCGCCGCGCTGCTGCCGCTGATCGGGTTCGAGATCCCCGCGCTGCTGCTGATGTTCGTCTGGCTGCGCTGGCTGGGCAAGGAGTCGTGGCGTTCCTCCATCGTGATCAGCATCTGCGCCGTGGCCGCGTTCTACGTGCTCTTCGTGCTGCTGCTGCAGATCCCGCTCCCCCGCCTCATCTGAGGAAGTCCGAGAAAACCCCATGGACATCTCCCCGATCCTCGACGGCTTCGGCGTCGTGCTGGAGCCGGCCAACCTGCTCTACTGCCTGATCGGCGTCATCATCGGCATGCTCATCGGCGTGCTGCCCGGCCTCGGCCCCGGCGCGACGATCGCCATCCTGCTGCCGATCACGTACGGCATCGGGCCGGTCTCGGCGATCATCATGCTGGCGGGCATCTTCTACGGCGCCCAGTACGGCGGCACGATCACCTCGGTCCTGCTGCGCCTGCCCGGTGAGGCGTCGTCGGTGGTGACCGTCTTCGACGGCTTCGCCCTGGCCAAGCAGGGCAGGGCGGGCACGGCGCTCGGCATCGCGGCCATCGGCTCGTTCGTCGGCGGCACGATCTCGATCATCGGCCTGACGCTGGTCGCGCCGATCGTGGCCGGCTTCGCGCTCGACTTCGGCCCGCCCGAGTACGCCGCGCTCGGCATCCTCGGCGTGCTGCTGATCTCCTCGATCGGCAACGGCAACAAGCTCAAGGCCATCATCGCCGCCTGCGTCGGCCTGCTGATCGCGACCGTGGGCCGCGACACCTTCACCGGCGCGGAGCGCTTCACCTTCGGCAGCCTCAACCTGGCCGAGGGCATCGACTTCATCCCCATCGCCATGGGTCTGTTCGGCCTCAGCGAGATCCTCTACAACCTGGAGGAGCGGCACAACAAGGTGCACTCCCCCGCCAAGGTCGGCAACGTGTGGCCGTCGCGCCGCGACCTGGGCCAGGCCAAGGGCGCGATCGGGCGGGGCTCGCTGGTCGGGTTCGTGCTGGGCGTGCTGCCCGGCGGCGGCGCGGTGCTGTCGTCGCTGGCGGCGTACGCGCTGGAGAAGCGGCGCGCCAAGCAGCCCGAGCGGTTCGGCCGCGGCGCGGTGGAGGGCGTGGCCGCGCCGGAGACCGCCAACAACGCCGCCGCCACCTCGTCGTTCATCCCGCTGCTGACGCTGGGCATCCCGGCCAACGCCACGATGGCGCTGATCTTCGGCGCGCTGCTCATCCAGGGCATCCAGCCGGGCCCGCAGCTCGTCACCGAGCACCCCGACGTGTTCTGGGGCGTCATCAACTCGATGTACATCGGCAACATCCTGCTGCTGATCATGAGCATCCCCATGGTGGGGGTGTTCGTCAGGATCCTGCGGGTGCGGCCGGCCGTCCTCGCCCCGATCACGGTGCTGATCACGCTGCTCGGCGCCTACACCGTGCGCAACCAGGTGTACGACATCTTCCTCGTGATCGCGTTCGGCGTGCTGGGCTACCTGATGAAGAAGTTCGGCTTCGAGCCGGGACCGCTGGTGCTGGCGTTCGTGCTCGGCACGATGATCGAGAGCTCGGCGCGGCAGGGCCTGCTCATCTTCGGCGGCGACCCCGCGGGCTTCCTCACCCGCCCGATCTCTGGCACAGTGCTCGCCATCGTGGTGATCGTCGCGGCCTGGCCGCTGATCCGCAAGGCGATACGCCGCAAGCCCGCGCCCAGCGCCGCCGACCCTGTTGAGGAGAGGATTTCATGACCGTTTCCGCCGGCCGGGTCAGCCGGGTCGTCGTCACGCCCGTCGCCTTCCGCGACCCTCCCCTGCTGAACGTGGTGGGCGTGCACCAGCCGTACGTGCTGCGCGCGATCGTCCAGGTGCACACCGACGAGGGGCTGGTCGGGCTCGGCGAGACGTACGCCGACCAGGCCCATCTCGGCCGCCTGGAGGCGGTGGCTGCGGCCCTGCCCGGCGCGGACGTCTTCGACCTGCACGGCCTGCGGCGCATCGTCGCCGAGGCCCTGGGTGAGTCGACCGGCGGCGCCGGTGCCAGCTTCGGCGGCATGCTGGAGGTCTCCAGCGCCGTGGACACCGTGGTGTCGCCGTTCGAAGTGGCGCTGCTCGACCTGCAGGGCAAGGCGATGGGGCGGCCGCTGAGCGACCTGCTGGGCGGCGCCGTACGCGAGCGGGTGCCGTACTCGGCGTACCTGTTCTACAAGTGGGCCGGGCACCCGGGTCAGGAGGACGACGACTGGGGCGAGGGCCGCACGCCCGAGCAGATGGTCGCGCAGGCGCGCCGGATGGTCGACGAGTACGGCTTCACCGCCATCAAGCTCAAGGGCGGCGTGTACGAGCCCCGCCACGAGGCCGAGACCGTCGAGGCGCTGGCGGACGCGTTCCCCGGGCACAAGCTGCGCATCGACCCCAACGGCGCCTGGACGGTCGGCACCTCCGTCGAGATGGCCGGCCGGCTGTCCGGGGTGCTCGAGTACCTGGAGGACCCGACGCCCGGCATCGAGGGCATGGCCGAGGTCTCCAAGCACACGGAGCTGCCGCTGGCCACGAACATGTGCGTGATCGCCTTCGAGCACATCAAGCCCGCCGTGGCCGCCGACGCGGTGCAGGTCGTGCTCTCCGATCACCACCTGTGGGGCGGGCTGCGCCGCTCGGCGCTGCTCGGCGGGATCTGCGAGACGTTCGGCATGGGGCTGTCCATGCACTCCAACTCGCACCTGGGGATCAGCCTGGCCGCCATGACGCACCTGGCCGCCTCCACCCCCAACCTCACCTACGCCTGCGACACCCACTACCCGTGGAAGACCGAGGAGGTCGTCAAGCCGGGCGTGCTGGAGTTCCGCGACGGCGGCGTGGCCGTGCCGCGCGGGCCCGGCCTGGGGGTCGAGCTGGACGAGGACGCGCTCGCCGCGCTGCACGAGCAGTACCTGAAGTGCGGTCAGCGCGGGCGCGAGGACACCGCGTACATGCAGTCGATCGTGCCCGATTTCACCCCGAACACCGCCCGCTGGTAGCCGGTCCTACGGCGCCTGGAGGCGAGCGCGGCTGTTGGACAGGTGCAGCCGCATCGCCGCCCGCGCCGCCGCCGGATCACGGTCGGCGACGGCGCGGTAGATGTTCTCGTGCTCCAGCGTCACCCGCGTGAGGTGGGTGGCGTCGGAGACCGTGTAGACGTGTTCGAGGCGGGTGCGCGGCAGCATGATCATCATGGGGCCGAGCGAGGCCAGCAGGTCGGAGTAGAACCTGTTGCCGGACGCCAGCGCCACCTTTATGTGGAAGGCGAAGTCGGCCTCGACGGCGTGGCCCGGCTGCTCGCCCGAGCGCCCGAGGTCGATCAGGGCCCGCTCGATGGCCTTGAGCTGCAGGTCCGTACGGCGCTCGGCGGCGAGGCCCGCGGCCTCCGTCTCGATGCCGATGCGGAAGTCGATCATGTCGAGGACGTCGCGGTGGGTGCGCACCTGCGCCGCCTCCACCGAGAAGGCCGTGGGCGGCGGCAGCGCCAGCACGAACGAGCCCCGGCCCTGGAAGGTCTCCACCAGCCCGGCCGCCTGCAGCCGGGAGATCGCCTCGCGGACCACGGTCCTGCTGACGCCGAACTCCTCGATTAGCGACGACTCGGTGGGCAGTTTCTCGCCCGGCTGGATCTCGCCGGCCAGGATGCGGGCCCTGAGCCGCTCGACCACCTCATGAGCAAGGCCCCGGCCGCCCCTGCGGCCCTTGGGACGGTGGGCGGCGTTCCGTGGCGGCACCGCGTCCTCAAGGTCCTCGGGGTCCTTGGGGCTGCGCGGCGCGGCGTCCTCGGGGTTGCCCTTAGGGTTGCGCGGCACGGCGGACAATCTACCGGCCGGGGCCGTGGAACTCGACGTCGTCGATCAGCCAGTCGCGCGCCCGCCCGGCGAGGCTGAGCCCCAGCCCGGGACGGTCGGGCACGTGCATGCGCCCGTCCTCGATGCGCAGCCGCTCCTCGAACAGCGGCGCGAGCCATTCGATGTGCTCCACCCACGGCTCGCGCGGGTAGGCGGCGGCCAGGTGGACGTGGATCTCCATGACGAAGTGCGGCGCGACCTGGGCGTGCGCGTGGTCGGCGAGTGCGGCGACCTTGAGGTAGGGGGTGATGCCGCCGACGCGGGGCACGTCGGGCTGGACGACGTCGACGGCCCCGATGAGCCGGACGAGGTCGGGGACGCCGGTCAGCATCTCGCCGGTGGCGATCGGCGTGTCCAGCGCGGCGGCGAGCCGGGCGTGGCCTTCGGCGTCGTAGGCGTCCAGCGGCTCCTCGATCCAGACGAGGTTCATGTCCTCGACCGCCCGCCCGAAGCGCAGCGCCGAGATCCGGTCCCACTGCTGGTTGGCGTCCACCATCAGCGGCACCTCGTCCCCCACGTGCTCCCTGACCGCCGCCAGCCGCCGCAGGTCCTCCCGCATGTCCGGCTGACCCACCTTGATCTTGATCCCGCCGATCCCCTCGGCCAGGGAGCGCGAGGCGCGCTCCTTGACCTCGTCCAGGGGCGCCTGGAGGTAGCCGCCCGAGGTGTTGTACGTCCTCACCGAGTCGCGGTAGGCCCCCAGCAGCTTGGCCAAGGGCAGACCGGCCCGCTTGGCCTTCAGATCCCACAGAGCCACATCGACGGCCGCCAGCGCCTGCGTGGCCACACCCGAGCGGCCCACCGACGCACCCGCCCACAACAACGACTCGTACACCTTGCCGATGTCCGACGGATCCTGCCCGAGCAGGTGCTCCCCCACCTCCTTGGCATGCGCGTACTGCGCGGGCGTGCCGGCGCGGGTGGTGTAGGAGAAGCCGAGCCCGCGCAGCCCGTCGCGGGTGCCGATCTCGCAGGTCAGCACGTCGATCCTGGACAGGGGCCGCTGGCGTCCCGTGGCCACCTTGGCGTCGCTCACGGGGGTCGCGAGCGGCACCGCGTACCTGCCGAGCCGTACGGACGCGATCGCGTCGCCCACGGCCGTCGTCACGCCTTGCCGAACTCGACGCGGTCGGTCGTCCAGGCGCGGCACTGCTCGCTCAGCGTGAACCCGAGCCCCGGACGGTCCGGCACGATCATGCGGCCGTCGCGCGTCTCCAGCCGCTCGTTGAACAGCGGGTTGAGCCACTCGAAGTGCTCGACCCACGGCTCGCGCGGGTAGGCGGCGGCCAGGTGGAGGTGGATCTCCATGGCGAAGTGCGGCGCGAGCTGCAGCCCCGCGTGATCGGCGAGGGCGGCGATGCGCAGGAAGGAGCTGATGCCGCCCACGCGCGGGGCGTCGGGCTGGATGATGTCGGCGGCGCGGGCCTCGATGAGCCGTACGTGCTCGGCCACGCTGGAGAGCATCTCGCCGGTGGCGATCGGCGTGTCCAGAGCCTCCGCCAGCCGGGCGTGGCCTTCGGCGTCGTACGCGTCCAGCGGCTCCTCGATCCACACCAGGTTCATCTCCTCGACCGCCCGCCCGAAGCGCAGCGCCGAGATCCGGTCCCACTGCTGGTTGGCGTCCACCATCAGCGGCACCTCGTCCCCCACGTGCTCCCTGACCGCCGCCAGCCGCCGCAGGTCCTCCCGCATGTCCGGCTGACCCACCTTGATCTTGATCCCGCCGATGCCGTCCGCCAGGGACTGCGAAGCGCGCTGCTTCACCTCCTCGATCGGCGCGTGCAGGAACCCGCCCGAGGTGTTGTACGTCCTCACCGAGTCGCGGTAGGCCCCCAGCAGCTTGGCCAAGGGCAGACCGGCCCGCTTGGCCTTCAGATCCCACAGAGCCACATCGACGGCCGCCAGCGCCTGCGTGGCCACACCCGAGCGGCCCACCGACGCACCCGCCCACAACAACGACTCGTACACCTTGCCGATGTCCGACGGATCCTGCCCGATGAGGTTCTCCCCGACCTCCTTGGCATGCGCGTACTGCGCGGGGCCGCCCGCCCGCTTGGAGTAGCTGAACCCGACGCCGGAGTGGCCGTCCTCGGTCGCGATCTCGGCGAACAGGAACACCACCTCCGTCATCGGCTTCTGCCGCCCGGTGAGCACCTTGGCGTCACTGACGGGCACGTCGAGGGGAAGCGTGACGGAGGAGAGCGTGACGTGGCGGATGCGGTCGGCCATGACAGAACCTCGCGGGGTCAGGGTGGGCGTGGTACGCAAGTCATCGTACAAATCCGCTATTCATACGACAACTGCCCCGTTCTCCCCCACCGCTGCCGCGACGCGCGACGAGATGGTCAGACGGCGCGCCGTAGCGGGCCCAGGGCGGCGTCGGCCTGCGGCAGCCCCAAGCCCGCCAGGCCGGAGAGCAGGCCCAGGTGGGTGAGGGCCGGGCCCAGCGCGACGGTGCCGTTGATTGCCGCGGCGATGTCCGCTCTCCGGCGCGGGACCGAGCGCGCAGTACGAGGTCAGCGTCATCGGAGACCGGCGGGCGGCATGGGGCGGGCTAACCCGTCCGTGCCTGGCGATGGCTTTCGGCACCGGCATCATCACCCCGCCCGCAGCCGGCCGCGAAGTGCACGAGTCGCTTTCGCAGATGGTCGGCCCGCCGCTCCGGGCAGGCCGCCGGGTTCACGGGCAGGCCGGATATCGCAGAAGATCGGTCACCAGATCGACTGCGCCGTCATGCCGTCACCGAAATGCGACTCACGGACCTCACATGAGCGCGCGTGGAGACTCACCGGCCGCGTGGACGATTCATCGGGCGTATCCAGGCCGCCGTGCCGCGACGACAACCTGCCCGTTCCAGGGGCGTCCGCTGGCGGCGCCATCCTCCGAAGGGAGGATGGGTTCGGCCGTCCTGGAGGATGTCGCCTTCAACGCGCGCGAGGTGAAACTAGCGGAATGGCGGCAGTACAGGTACGCGGGCTCCGCAAGAGATACGGCGGCACTGTCGCCGTGGACGGCGTGTCCTTCGAGATCGCCGAGGGCGAGACCTTCGGCATCGCAGGCCGCAACGGAGCCGGCAAGACGACGACCGTGGAGTGCCTGACGGGGCTGCGCAGGCCGGACGGCGGCTCGGTGAAGGTGCTCGGCCTCGACCCGGTGCGCCGGCGCCGCAAGCTGGCCCAGCGGATCGGCGTGCAACTGCAGGAGGGATCGCTGCCCGACCGGATCAAGGTCGGTGAGGCGCTGCGGCTGTTCGCCGCGTTCTATCCGCAGCCGGCCGACTGGCGCCAGGTGATGGCGCGGTGGAGCCTGGAACCGCTGGCGGGCAAGGCGTTCTGCGATCTGTCCGGCGGCCAGAAGCAACGGCTGCAGCTCGCGCTCGCCTTGGCGGGCGACCCCGAGCTGGTGGTGCTCGACGAGCTGACCACCGGCCGGCGCCAGGCCGCGCTGATATCCCCCACGCCTGTGCCAGGGAGGCATCCGATGCGCCGAAGAATCGCAACGACGAAGGCCACGGAGCCGCAAAAGGGATGGTCACCGGTATTCGATCATCGAGGCGGGGACGAACGATTCACGGAGCCGCGAAACCGCCGACCCGTTCTTCTTCCGCGTCGGCCGTACGATGGCCGTATGAGCCGAAAAGGCGTCGCACTGCTGGTGATCGCCGCCGCCTTCGTCGTGGCCGGAGCGGTCGTGATCCTGGGGAACACGGCTCCCGAGGAGACCTCCAGAGGTGTGGAGAACACCCGATCTCCAGAAGAGGTCTCGTCTTATTGGACCAGGGAGCGCATGGACGAGGCCACCGGAGGGTGAGAGAAACCGAGGGGCGAGAGAAAAGCGCGTGCGAGGAGCCGCGCGAACGGAGACCCCTCGCACGCGGCGGCGGGCTAGTTCGCGCTCACGTCGTTGTAGACGTTGATGGCGGCGTCACCGTGGTTGGGCGACTTGTAGACGATGTCGGTCGGGTTCCCGTTGTTGTCGACCGTACGGTGGCTGTTGGCCCCGACGATGTAGCCCCATCCCCGGTCGAGCTGTAGCTCCTGGAGCCAAGGACCACCGCTGGAGCCGTGGAACATGTCGCAATCCATGTCCATGCGGTCGTCCAAGAGGCCCGCCCGGCTGACGTCGCCGAAGCAGTACCACAGATCGTCACCGGTGAAGTCGGTGCGCTGGTAGCCGTCCTGGGGGTAGCCGAAGGCGTGGATGTCGGTGAAGTCCTGGCCGTATCCGAACCGGTAGCCCTGCGAGCCGACCCAGTCCTGCAGGTTTCCGTGCTGCGACTGCGGGTCGAAGGCGATGGCCGCGACGTCGTAGCTCCAGTCGCCGTCCTCCCACCAGCCGTTGGCGGTGGCGGCGTAGCGCCAGGTCCACCGGCCGTGCGGTTCGAGCCCGTTGTCGGCGTCGGGGACGAAGATGAAGTCGCTGAACCAGTTGGCGTCACCGCCGCCGCCTGCGTGGATGCAGTGCCCGGCGGTCCAGACGGTGTTCCTGTTGGCGGCCGTGATCACGCTGCCGCTGCAGTAGCCCGGCGAGCCGTCGTTGCGACGGTAGTAGATCTTGCCGATGGTGATGGCGGGCATGCTCCCCTGGCCGTACCAGCGCTCGGCCCGCGCCCCGGCGTTGACGTCGGCCGACGGGCCGATGGGCCGGTCGAGTCTCCTGGCCGGCAGCGAGCCCTCGGCCTTCTGTCCCGGCAGGACGTTCTTGGGCGGCTCACCCTTCTGGATGAGCGGCGGGGACGAAGGGATCGGTTCCGGCGTGGCCGCGCGGATCCGCTCCTCGGTCCAGTAGCTGAGGATCCGCTCACTGCCGGCCTTGTTCACCACCCCCTTCGACAATGTGTCGGGCGATGGTGCTGCGGTGCCGGTGGCGGAGGTCTGGCCGGAGGCGGTCGCGCTCATCCCCGAGACCGCCAGCAACGCCGTTAAGACGACGATTGCGGCGCGCCTTGAGCGTGCGCTCATGACTCTTCCCTTCCATAGGTGATCGGCGAAACCACCTCATCATGTGCGCAACTTTCCTTCACGTAAAGGGGCCGGTCAGAAACTTCTCGCGAGCCGCGGAATGACGGGATGATATTCGGATCGCGACGATTTCCGGAACGTTTCCGAATTCGCGCACGGCACAGCCAAGCCCTGACACCGACGCTTATCGCGCGAGATCACCGCCGTCCGCAATTCCTCATTCTCGGACGGCGCGAAAAACGAAATTCAGCTGAGCTGATTGTTCAGCACCCCTGGTGTCACCGGCGTGGGGAGCCTCGGATGCATACGGCGCCGTCGGCACCTCGGACAACGGGATGAGGATGAGGATGAGGCCCGGTCAGTAAGATCCCCTCCGGTCGGCGAACGCAAGTCCCCACAGAGACCGTCGGCAGGCGCAAGTCCCCACAGAGAACCCCACAGAGAACAGAGCCGCGAGCGGGCGCGGGGATACAGGCGTTGCGGCGGGGGACGCGGCGCCGGGCTCACCTTGCCGTCGCCGGTGAGGTTCGTTCGCAGGTCCACCTGGTGCCCGGCACCGGTGGCCGGTTGCTCTGCGGCCCACGCGGCCCTGGGACGCCGCGTTCACCGGCCTGCCGGGGGCGCGGTGGCCATGAAGCAGTTCTTCGCGTCACGAGCCGGGCAGAGCAGTGGCTCCTCGTTCGGCTCCCCACAACGCGGAAGGGGTGCCAGAGAGATTCTGGCACCCCTTCTTCCACCAGTCGGGACGACAGGATTTGAACCTGCGACCCCTTGACCCCCAGTCAAGTGCGCTACCAAGCTGCGCTACGTCCCGGTGGTTGTGTCGGCCGCCCCCTGCGGGGTGGGACGTCATAACCTTAGCGCACATCGGAGGTGCACGCGTACACGGAAAGCGGGAGCGGAGGCGGCCAGTGGGGCGTAGGCCGAGCATCGATCGCGAAGAGTTGGCCAGACTCGTCGCTGAAGGGCGGACGGTGCAGGAGCTGGCGGCTCACTTCGGGGTGAGCGAATCGGGGGTGCTGCAGGCCAAGCGCGCCGCCGGATTGGCCAAGCCGATGCTCGACCACAGCGCCGCACTGCCGTGGAAGCTGGCCAGGAAGCACTCCCAGTCGGGGCCGGCCACGAACCTGCGCAACCTGTCGGCGGCGGCCCAGGGCAAGCCGCCCGCCTCCGAACGGCTGAACACCGCGCTGCGGTGGGCTCAGCGGCTCGTGGACGCGGGCCTGGACGTGGCCTACGACCCCGAGGAGGGCTTCAGCGAGGTCCCCGCCTCCCCGGAGGGCTCACACGTCGCGAAGATGCTCGAGGCGGCCAGGAAGGCACTCGAAGCTCGCTGAAGCGTGGGTTTCGGCATACCCGCTCAGGGCAGTCGCTGGTCCTCAACAGAGAGACCGGAGGCGAAAACATGACCACCTGGATATGGGTGGCCGTCGTCGTGGTCGCGGTGGTGGCGCTCGCCGCAGTGGGATATTTCGTGCTGCAGCGGCAGACGCGTCGTTCCCACATCCGCGAACGCTTCGGCCCCGAGTACGAACGCACGGTCGCCGAGCACGACGATCGCCGCGAGGCCGAGCAGGAGCTGCTGGAACGCGAGCGGCGGCACGCCGAGCTGGACATCAGGCCGCTGCCGGAGGAGTCGCGCGACACGTACGCGAGCCGCTGGACCGAGGTGCAGGAGCGCTTCGTCGACGCGCCCGGCTACGCGGTGACGGAGGCGGACCAGCTCGTGACGGCCGTGATGGCCGAGCGCGGTTACCCCACCGAGGACTTCGAGCAGCGCCTGTCCGACCTGTCGGTTGGGCACGCGGAGACCCTCGACCACTACAGAACGGCTCACGAGATCAGCGGGCGCGCGGCCAGGAAGGACGCCTCCACGGAGGACCTCCGGCAGGCCATGGTGCACTACCGCGCGCTGTTCGAAGAGCTGCTCCACGAGACCACCCGAGGACGGTGAGCACGACATGAGCGGCAACGACGAGCTGAAGGCCCCCACAGCGACCCGCACAGGGACGGCAGGGACGGCAGGGACGGCACGGACGAGTTCAGGGAGAGGGTCCAGGACGGCCCCGGAGACGGCCTCAGAGACGGTCTGAGGGACGGCGAAGACGCGACCGCCCGGACCGGTAACGAGCCGGCGCACGACCACGCGACCAGCCGTGACGGCGACGAACTGGCGCGGTCCGAGGCGCGGACCGACCGCATTCCCCCGCAGGCCATGGGCGATCACGACGACGATCCGCCCGGCGGCCCCTGCGCGGAGCAGGCCCCGGCGCACGCGGCCCCCGATGACATCGTCCTGTTCGACCAGGACCCCACCCAGGTGCAGGCGCGCTGGCGCGACCTGCAGGCGTCGTTCGTGGACGACCCCGGCGAGGCGGTGCGGCGCGCGGACGGGCTGGTCGGCGAGGTGGTGGAGTCGCTCACCAGCAGCCTGACGAGCCGTACGGCGGCGCTGCGCGGCCGCTGGAAGGACGCGGGTGGGGCGGAGACCGAGCAGCTTCGTCTGGCGCTGCGCGACTACCGCAACGTGCTGGAGCGGCTGCTGGCGCTCTCCGGCTCCCCGAGCCCCCAGCAGGGCGCCGGGCAGGCCGCCGAGGCCCGGCACAGCGTTCTGGGAACGAGGTGACGTGCCATGCTCGCGATCGTGGCGGCCGTCATCTTCGGCCTCGGTTTCCTGCTGGATCTGGTAGGGGCGTCGATCCCCGGCGGGTTCTCCGGCATGACGTTCGTCCTGCTGGGGCTGACGCTGCTGGCGCTGCATCAGGCGGGGGTCGGCACGGCCGGCGTCCGTTCGGGCTCCGGCGGCTGGCGCAGCAGGGCCCGCCGGTAGGACAAGGCGCAGGGCCCGCCGGCAGGGCGGAGAACCCACCGGCGGGACGAGCGGAGGGGCCCGGATCTCCGGGTCCCTCCGACGTCAGATCCAGACCTCTCCGACGTCAGATCCGGGCCTCCCCGACGTAATATCCGGGCCTCCCCGACGTAATATCCGGGCCTCTGCGACATAAGCCGACATACGACGACATAAGCGAGGTAAGGGAACGGGACGTCAGGCTTTGCCGGGGAAACGCATGGTGACCGTGCTGCCCCCGCCGCCGACGTGCAGGGTCAGGTCGGAGGAGAGCAGGCGGGCCACCCACAGCCCCATGCCGCCCACGGAGCCGGGCATCGGGCCGGGCTTCCACGAGCCGTCGTCGTGGATCTCGACGACGACGTCCCCGTCGTGCGTCCACGTGCGCATGGACGCGTGGTCGTGCCCGTGGGTGACGGCGTTGGTGGCGACCTCGTTGACGGCGATGACGAAGTCGCCGATGGCCTCCTCGGGCATGCCCGCGGCCCTGGCCTCCTCCTCGGCGTGCCGCCGGACCAGCGGCAGGTCCGGCAGCGTGAACCGCAGGCTTTTCACGGGCGCGCCGGGCGGCGGGCCCGTACGGCCCCGCTGAGGCTCCACGCCCTCGTTCACCCGGTGACCGCCCCCGTCAGGAGACCAGCTCGGCGCGCAGCTGGTCGAGGACCTTGCGCAGGATGCGGGACACGTGCATCTGCGAGATGCCGAACTCGGCCGCGATCTCGGCCTGCGTCATGTTGCCGAAGAAGCGCAGCAGCAGGATGTGCTTCTCGCGGGACGGCAGCGCGTCGATGAGCGGCTTGACGGCCTCCCTGTCGACCATGGTGCTCAGCGTGTCGTCGTCCTCCGGTATGACGTCGCCGAGCGAGGCGGCGTCGTCGTCGGTGCCGAGCGGCGCGTCGAGCGAGAGCGTGCTGTACGCGGCCGAGGCGTCGAGCGTCAGCAGGACGTCCTCCTCCGTGATGTTCATCTTGGCGGCGAGCTCCGCCACGGTCGGGGACCTGCCGAGGTCCTGGCTGAGGTCGGCGACGAGCCGGTTGAGCTCCGAGCGTCGCTCCTGGTAGAGGCGCGGCACCCGGATGGCCCAGGTGCGGTCACGGAAGTGCCGCTTGACCTCGCCGGTCATCGTCACGACCGCGTAGCCCCTGAACGCGTGGCCGAGGGTCGGGTCGAAGCCGTTGACGGCTTTCATCAGGCCAACATACGCGGCTTGAAGGAGATCCTCCAAAGGCTCGCCGCGGTAGCGGTAGCGTCGGGCGATCTCCATGGCGAGCGGCCTGTGCATCTCGACGATGCGCTCGCGCAGGCGTTCCCTGTGGCTGTCGGGCGTCTCTTCCTTGACCATTTCGGCAAGGAGTTCTTCCGCGGTCATATCCTCGAGGACGTATTCCTGCAGAGCCATCGCTGCTCCTCATATGGATCGCAGGCGGCCCCCGCAAGGGAAAAAGCCCATGCAGAGGCACGCCTCGTCTGGTCGCGAGACCGAAGCCCTCTGCTGGACTTCCGGAACCAGTGTCCCCCGTGCGGCCGGAAGTATTCCTCGATCGCCTGGTGACAGTAGGGTTGCTCCGTGACATTGCCGGAGAACGGCGGGGAGCCCGTGGCGTCCCTCAGCCTGACGTCGTCGACCGTGGACGGGATCACCGTGGTGCGGGTCGACGGCGTGCTCGACGCCACGACGCGCGCCCAGTTCGCCGACTATCTCACCATGGCCGCTTCCGACCTGATCCTCGATCTGGCCGGGGTGACGTTCATGGACTCGCGCGCGCTCGGGCTGATCGTGCATCGCTGGCAGGCCAGCCTCTCGGCCGATGCCAAGTTCGCCCTCATCGGCGTGGAATACACCAAGTCGAAGGTGATGTGGATCACCGGTCTCGCCCAAAGGCTGCCGATCTACGAGACGCTCGAGGACGCGCTGGCCGCCATCAACAAGTAGCCGCGCCGGCGCGTTCCCGACGCGCAGACGGGCGAAGCGGACGGCGCGTTCCCGACGCACGGACGGGCGAAGCGGACGGATCCGGCGGGCCGCAGGGGGGCGGAGGCGGTCGAAAGCGGGCGGGCCGCAGGCGGGCGATGAGGGCGGGAGCGACGTTCAGGCGCGCTCTCACGCCTTGCGGCGGCGCCACCCGCGTCAGCTGCGCTTCGACGACTTGCGCTGGTGCTCCTCCACCAGGAGCCTGGCCAGGTCGGCCACCTTCACCTGGTGGTGCTGGGAGATGCGGCGCAGCTCCTCGAACGCGGCCTCGGCGCTGCACCCGCTGGTCTGCATGATGATGCCCTTGGCCTGGTCGATCAGCGAGCGGCCGGCCAGGGCCTCCTGGAGCTGGGCGGCGTCGGTGCGCACCTCCTCGAACTCCCACATGTTCGCCATGGCCACGCCGACCTGCTCGGCCAGCATGTCGGCGAGCGAGCTCGCGCCCTGCGGCGAGAACGCGCCGGGGCGTACGGAGTAGAGGCCGACGATGAGCAGGGCGGGCGGCACCTCGATGGGTACCACGAGCACCGAGCGGACGCCCGAGCGGGTGGCCAGCGCGTCGTAGCGGGGCCAGCGGGTCTCGGTGAGCACGTCGGTCACGGTGGCGCGGCCGCCGCTCTGCCTGGCCTCGATGGACGGGCCCTCGCCGAGCTCGCGTTCGCCTTCGACGAGCAGGATCAGCTCGCTATGTGAGCCGGAGACCAGCACCCGGTGGTCGCGCCAGTGCTCGGCCGAGGCGCCCGAGCAGCCGGGCACGCCCGCCGTCAGCGCCGCGGTGAGCCCGCGCAGCACGCTCTCCGTCGAGGTGTCCTCACCGAGGCGGCCGAGCGCGGCGAGGTCTCGCGCGAGTCCGGGGGTGATCATCGCGGTCGATTCCATAGCAACAAGCATCTACCCCTTATGGCTAGCGTTATCCCGGGTGGCGTAGCGTTCAGACATGACCATGCCGGACCTCGAACACGCGCTTGACGCGCTGGCCGGGCGCGTCGCCTCGCTGCGCGAAGCGAGGGCCGCCTACCCCAGCGACCTGGCGCCCACACTCGACGCCGCGCTGGCCGAGCTCGACACCGCCACCGAGCTGCTCGCCGAGGCCCGCGAGGAGCTGCGCAAGGCGCCGAGGCGGCCGGGCGGCAAGAAGGACGGCGGGCAGCGGGAGCTGAAGCTGCTGCGCCAGGTGTTCCGCTCCTTTCCCGTGCCGGTCATCGTGCTGGACGGCGGCGGCGTGGTCAGGCGGATCAACCCCGAGACCTCGCGCATGCTGGGCAGCCCCGACGGCTATCTCGTGGGCCGCTCGTTCCCGCTGCTGGTGGACGTGTCGCGGCGGGCGGCGTTCCGGTCGCATCTGACGGCGGTGCTGCAGACGGGGCAGCCGTCGGCGTTCGAGACGCGGCTGGCGCACCAAGGGCGTACGCACACCGTGCAGCTCGCGCTGACCAGGCTGACGATGCCCGGCGAGCCGCAGCAGATGGTGGCGGCGGTGGCGCTGCCGACGGAGGTGCAGCTGCCGGAGCCGGGCGCGCGGCGGCCCGAGCAGGCCGACGGCGCGCTGCTGCTGGCCGCGGCCAAGCGCCAGGACCTGCTGAGCAGGATGGCCAGGCTGCTGCTGGAAGAGGACGCGCTGATGCGTCCCGGCGCGCTGCAGCGGGCCACGCGGCTGCTCGCGGCCGAGTGGGCCGACTGGGTGATCGCGGACCTGCTGCGCGACGGCCTGCCGCACCGCGCGGCCGTCATGGCGCCCAAGAACCATCCGCTGGGCGACCTGGTCAGGCAGGTGGAGTCGGCCGACCCGGCGGGCAGCTCGATCGTGATGCGGGTGCTCGACCACCGCACCGGCGTGGTGCGGGAGATGGTGGACGACGAGACGCTGCTCGGGTTCTGCGCGGAGGGTCCGCTGCTGACCGCCATGGGCGCGGGCTCGCTGCTGTCGGTGCCGATCGGGCACGGCGACGGCGTGCTGACGCTCGTACGCGCGCATGACCGGCCTCCCTTCGGGCTCGCCGACCTGGGCGTCATGCAGGAGGTGGGGCTGCAGCTCGGGCTGGCGCTGCGCGCCCAGGTGAGCTTCCAGAGCCGCTCGCGGGCCGCGGACGCGCTGTCGGCGAGCGTCGCGCCGCGCAACCTGCCCGACGTGCCCGGCTACGAGGCGGCGGCCGTCTACAACCCGGGCTCGTCGGTGGGCGCGGAGTTCTACGACGTGTTCCCGGTCGCGGGCGGCGGCTGGGGTTTCGCGCTGGGCGGCGCGGCGGGCAAGGGCGAGGAGGCGGCCTCGGTCAGCGCGATGGTCAGGGGCGGCCTGCGGGTGCTGAGCGTCTGGGAGTCCGACCCTGAGCCGGTCATGCGCAAGGTGAACGAGGCCCTGGTGGCGCAGGGCACCGGCATGTTCGTGATGGCGGTCGCGGGCTTCGTCAAGGGCCGGCGGATCAGGCTGTCGTCGGCCGGCCACCATCCGGCGGCCATCCTGCAGCCGGACGGCGCGGTGCGCTTCGCGGCGGGCGGCGGGGTGCCGCTGGGCATCTCCGCCGAGGCCGAGACCGAGGTCCAGACGCTCACGGTGGCGGCGGGCGAGACGCTGGTGCTCTATTCGGAGGGCCTGGTCTCCTCGCGCAACGAGCGCGGCGAGCCGTACGGCGAGGAGCGGCTGGCCGACGTGCTGGGCCGGTGCGCGGGCCAGGCGCCGTCTGCCGTGGTCAAGACGGTCGAGGATGACCGGCACGCGTTCTCCGGCGGCCAGGTTTGGGATGAGATTGTGGTGTTCGCACTCCGCGGTGTCTGATTCGCGGTGGTTTGCGATCTGGACAAACCTGGGTATGGTCGGAGAAGTAGAACGACGTGCCTAAGACGCAGGCACACCTTTGAAGCTGCCCTTTCACGCTGAGGTGTGCCATGAATATCGCAATCGTCGCTTCCGCGAACGGCAACCAGCGCCACCGCATTCTCTCCGTCGCACGAGAACTGGGGCGCGAGCACCACGTCACCATCTACTCCCGCCGTGACAGCGCCGACGGCAAGCCCAAGACGCGGGTGGCCCCGGGTGTCACGCTGGAGAACATCGACGTTGGGCCCGCCAAGGAGCTGGCCGCCGACGAGGTGGCGCCGTACCTGAACGAGGTGGGCCTGCATCTCGGCAAGCGCTGGTCGCAGGATCGCCCCGACGTGATCCACGCCTTTTCGTGGACCGGCGGGCTGGTCGCGGTGGCGGGCGCCGAGGGTCTCGGGGTGCCGGTGACGCAGACGTTCCACCGGGTCGACGCCGGACACAAGGACTTGGAGCGGGCGCTCGGACGCCGGGCCAACGCGGTCATCGCGGGCTCGGGCGACGAGGAGTCCGCGCTCATCCGGCTGGGCGTCCCGCGCGGGAACATCTCCGTGGTGCCGTACGGCGTCGACACCGAGCGCTTCCAGCGCCGGGGCGCGGTGGCCACGCGCGGCAGCCGCAAGCGCCTGCTGCACGTCGGCCCGCTGTCGATCGACCGGGGCGCGCACACGATCGTGCGGGCTCTTCCCGGGCTCGGCGACGACGTTGAGCTCGTCATCGCCGGCGGGCCCGAGCCGGACGAGCTGGAGCAGGACCGCGACGCCCGCCGCCTGCGGGCGCTCGCCGAGCAGCTCGGCGTCGCCGACCGGGTGACGCTGCTCGGCCAGGTGAAGCGGGCCGCCGTACCGAAGCTGATGCGCAGCGCGGACGCCGTGGTGTCGGTGCCGCGCGAGGCCGTGACGGGCATCGTGGCGCTGGAGGCCATGGCCTGCGGCGTGCCGGTGATCGCCTCGGCTGTGGGCGCGCACCTCGACTCCATCATCGACGGCGTCACCGGGCTGCTGGTGCCGCCGGACCGGCCGGCCCGCACCGCGCACCTGGCCCGCGAGCTGCTCTACGACCCCACGCTGCGCACCGCACTCGGCTACGCCGGCGCCGACCGGGCACGCTCGCGCTACTCCTGGGAGCGGGTGAGCCAGGAGCTGGTCCGGGTCTACGAGTCCTGCGCCTGACCCTGCTGCCCCACGCCCTCCCCCGCATCTACCCCGGCAGGTGGCTCCGGCCACCTGCCGTCTCCCTGCCAGGAGCTCAGAGGAGACGGGCGGCCTTGAGCGCCAGGTGCACGGCCAGGCGGTCGTCGCCGTCCGACAGGTCGCGGTGGGTGAGCCGCTCGGCCTTGGCCAGCCGGTAATAGAGCGTCTGGCGGTGCACGCCGAGCTGCGCGGCGGTCTGCTGGACGTGGCCGCCCCGATCCAGATAGACCTCCACCGTGTGGGCCAGCTCCGCGTCCAGCGCCGCCGCCTCGGCCGCCAGCTCGCGCAGGTCGGCCTGGCTGAGCCGGGCGAGCAGGCGGTGCACGCCCAGGTCCTCCCAGCGGGCGATCGGGGCGTGGCGCGGGAAGTGCTCGGCGACGCGCAGCGCCTGGCGGGCCTCGCGCCAGCTCAGCCACGCCTCTCCCGGGTCGTCGCGGGGCGCGCCGACGCCGGCCGCGGTGCCGTAGGCGCCCTGGACCGTACGCGCCACCTCCTCCGCCAGGTGTGAGGGGGCGAGCAGCGCCACAGGAGAGCCGGTACGCGCCAGCACGCCGCGCGGCAGCGTCCACAGGGCGGCCACGCGCTCCGGCGACTCGCGTACCGCGATGGCCGTCACCGGCCCCGTCACCTCCAGCGAGACCGACGCACGCTCCTCGGGGTCGGCCGACAGCAGGGCGCGCAGCCCGTACCCGAGGTCCTGGCGGCTGCGCGCCTCCTGGGCGAGCGCGGCGGCGGCCCTGGCCACCAGCGGCGCGGCCGACGCGAGCCGCTCGTCGGTCAGCTCGCCCGAGTCGAGCAGCCACAGGTAGCCGTAGGTGACGTCGGCGTGTCGCAACGGCCAGCAGACCCTGGCGAGGACCTTCAGCTCGGCGTCGGCGGGGATCCTGACCGGGCCGCTCGCGCGGGCGATGCCGTAGCGCTCGAAGTACTCGCGCACCTCTCCGGTGGCGCGCCGGCGCAGGATCGACTCCTGGCGTACCGTGTCGATGTCGCCGTGCTGCGCGCCGTAGGCCAGCAGCCGGAACGAGCGGTCCTCCAGCGTCGCCGACGCGCCCAGCCGGGCGGCGATCTCGTCCACGATCTCTTGCAGATCTGCCGAGTTGTGCATTTGTACGACAGCCTCCCACACCGGGCGTTACGCGCGTCGATGGCCCCCTCTGAGCTGGCTTTTTAGACTCGAAGCATGCTGGGTCAACTGCTGCTCGCCGCTTCACGGAGCGGGCTCGTACGCCGTTCCGTGTCAAGCTTCCCGCTCACGAAGAGAGTCGTGGAGCGGTTCGTCGCGGGTGAGAGCGTTCAGCAGGCCCGTGACGCCATCGAGCGGCTGCGCGACGCGGGGCTCGCCGTGACGATCGACCACCTGGGCGAGGAGACGCTCGACGCGCGGGCCGCCGAGGCGACCACCGACGCGTACATCACGCTGCTGCAGACCATCAAGCCGCTCGACCTGGGCGGGCGGGGTGAGGTGTCGGTCAAGCTGTCGGCCGTCGGCCAGCGGCTCGACGAGTCGATGGCGCTTGAGCACGCCCGCGAGATCTGCGCCGCCGCCGCGGCCAACGGCTCCACCGTGACGCTCGACATGGAGGACCACACGACGGTCGACTCCACGCTGACGATCCTGCGCAAGCTGCGCGAGGACTACCCCGGCACCGGGGTGGCGATCCAGGCGTACCTGTTCAGGAGCGAGCAGGACTGCCGGGACCTCGCGGCCGAGGGCTCCCGCGTACGCCTGGTCAAGGGCGCCTACCGCGAGCCCGCCTCCGTCGCGCACCAGGGCAGGACCGCCGTCGACAAGGCGTACGTGCGATGCCTGCGGATCCTCATGGCGGGGAAGGGGTACCCCATGGTGGCGACGCACGACGATCGCATGATCGCGATCACGGAGCTGCTCGCCGACCGGTTCGGGCGGACGATCGGCGACCACGAGTTCCAGATGCTCTACGGAATCAGGACCGACCTGCAGGAGTCCCTGGCGGGGGCAGGCCACACGGTCCGCGTCTACGTTCCTTACGGCGACGACTGGTACGGGTACTTCATGCGCCGCCTGGCCGAGCGCCCCGCCAACGTCGCCTTCTTCCTTCGTGCCCTTGGGGGTAAGTAAATGGATGCCATCAGCAACGTCCCCGTGCCCGCGAACGAGCGTGTGTACGGCTACGCGCCCGGCAGCCCCGAGCGGGCCGCGCTGGAGGACCGCATCAAGGAGCTGGCCGGTTCGACGGCCGAGCTCACCATGACCATCGGCGGCGAGCAGCGTCTGGGCGGCGGCGCCCCCATCGACGTGGTGCAGCCGCACAACCATGCCTCCGTCCTGGGCCGTACCAACGACGCTACGGCCCGGGACGTGCAGGACGCCATCGACGCCGCGCTCGCGGCGGCGCCGTCCTGGCGCGCGATGTCGTTCGACGACCGGGCGGCGATCTTCCTGCGGGCCGCCGACCTGCTGGCCGGGCCGTGGCGGGCGACGCTGAACGCGGCGACCATCCTCGGGCAGTCGAAGTCGGTGCAGCAGGCGGAGATCGACTCGGCCTGCGAGCTGATCGACTTCCTGCGCTTCAACGTCTCGTACGCGCGCAAACTCTACGCCGACCAGCCGATCTCCTCGCCCGGCGTGTGGAACCGGATGGAGTACCGCCCGCTCGAAGGGTTCGTGCTGGCGATCACGCCGTTCAACTTCACCGCCATCGCCGGCAACCTGCCGACCTCCGCGGCGCTGATGGGCAACGTCGTCGTCTGGAAGCCGTCGCCCACCCAGCAGTTCGCCGCGCACTTCACGATGCGGCTGCTGGAGGCCGCCGGGCTGCCTCCCGGCGTGATCAACTTGGTCACCGGCAACGGGCAGGCCGTCTCCGAGGTGGCGCTCACCCACCCGGCGCTGGCCGGCATCCACTTCACCGGCTCCACCGCGACGTTCCAGCACCTGTGGCGCACCGTCGGCGAGAACATCTCCGGCTATCGCGGCTATCCGCGCCTCGTCGGCGAGACGGGCGGCAAGGACTTCGTGCTCGCCCACCCCTCCGCCGACCCGGCCGTGCTCTCGACCGTGCTGATCAGGGGCGCCTTCGAGTACCAGGGCCAGAAGTGCTCGGCCGCCTCCCGCGCGTACGTGCCGCGCTCGGTCTGGAACCGCATGCGTGACGACTTCGTCGCCACCGCCGAGTCGCTGACCGTCGGCGACGTGGCCGGGGACCTGTCGACGTTCATGGGCGCGGTCATCGACGCGCGCGCCTTCGCCAAGCACAAGACCGCCATCGACCGGGCGCGGGCGGCGGCGAACATCGACGTGCTCACCGGCTCGTACGACGACTCCGTCGGCTACTTCGTCAAGCCGACCATCCTGGAGTGCGCCGACCCCACCGACGAGATCTTCGTCAAGGAGTACTTCGGGCCGATCCTCGGCGTGCACGTCTACGACGACGGCGACTACGACAAGGTGCTCGACCAGATGGAGGGCATCGCGCCGTACGCGCTGACCGGCTCGATCGTCGCCGACGACCGGTACGCCATCGCCGACGCCTCCCGGCGGCTGCGCTTCGCGGCCGGCAACTTCTACATCAACGACAAGCCGACCGGCGCCGTGGTGGGCCAGCAGCCGTTCGGCGGCGGCCGGGCCTCCGGCACCAACGACAAGGCGGGCTCGATCCACAACCTGACGCGGTGGGTGAGCGCCCGCGCGATCAAGGAGACGTTCGTGCCTCCCACCGACCACCGTTACCCGCACATGGGCTGAACCGCCCATCACAGCCGAGAGCCTCCCGGTCCTGCCCCGGGAGGCTCTCGGCGTTCCCGGTATGGCTTCAGGGGGTCCGGGCCTGGCTCTCCGGGTCCCGGCGTGGCTCTCGGGGTCCCGGCGTGGCTCTCGGCGTTCTGCCGATGGCATGAAGTGCAATGATCGTGTCATTGACGCCTTCGCCGGGCCGCGCCCAGCATGGGAGGCATGCAGCGACGAGTCCTCATCGTCGTCTTCCCCGGTTTCCAGCTGCTCGACATGGCCGGGCCGGCCGACGTCTTCGCCACCGCCACGCACATCCGGCCCGAGGCGGGCTATGCCGTCGAGGTGGGGTCGGCGGCGGGCGGCGAGGTCACGGCGGGCAACGGCGTGACCGTCACCACCCGGCCGCTCGCCGGGATCGGCGAACCGGTGGACACCCTGATGGTGGCGGGCGGGCCCTCCGTACCCGACCGGCTGGGCGACGCCGAGCTGATCGGGCAGATCGCCCGGCTCTCCGCGGGCGCGCGGCGTACGGCGTCGGTGTGCAACGGCGCGTTCCTGCTCGCCGAGGCCGGCCTGCTCGAACGGCGGCGCGCCACCACGCACTGGCTCGTCGCCGACGACCTGCGCAGCCGCTACTCCGGCGTGGACGTGGACGCCGACCCCCTCTACATCGAGGACGGCCACGTGTGGACGTCGGCAGGCGTGCTGTCCGGCGTGGACCTCGCGCTCGCCCTCGTCGCCAAGGACCACGGCCACGACCTCGCCAGGAAGGTCGCCCGCGGGCTCGTGGTCTATCTGCACAGGCCCGGAGGGCAGAGCCAGTTCAGCACCGCCATGCGGGCGCTGACGCCGCGCAGCGAGCCGCTCAGGGAGCTGCAGGGCTACATCGACGCGAACCCGGCCGCCGACCTCAGCGTGCCCGCGCTCGCCGCGCGGGCCGGCATGAGCCAGCGCCACTTCTCCCGCGTCTTCACCGCACAGACCGGCATGTCACCCGGCCGGTACGTCGAGCGCAGCCGCGCCGACACCGCCAGGCGGCTCCTGGAGGTCACCTCGCTGCCGCTCGACGCCGTGGCCAGGGAGTCCGGGCTCGGCTCTGCTGAGACCCTCTACCGCGTCTTCAGGCGGCACTGGCGGATCTCCCCCGGCGACCACCGGCGCCGGTTCCAGTCCAAGGAGAGGTAATCCTCATGCACGTCGCCATCCCGCTCTACCGCCGCTTCACCGCCCTCGACGTGGCCGGGCCGTACACGGTGCTGAACATGGCGCCCGGGTTCTCCGTCACGCTCGTCGCCGCCGAGCGCGGTCTCGTCTCCGACGACTGGGGCACGTTCCGGCTCGAGGCCACCGCCTCGTACGACGAGGTGCCCGCGCCGGACGTCATCATGGTGCCCGGCGGCACCGGCACCCTCGACGCGCTCTCCGACGAGGCGCTGGTCGGCTGGATCCGCCAGGCGCATCGGCACACCCGGTGGACCACCTCCGTCTGCACCGGCTCCCTCCTGCTCGGCGCGGCCGGCATACTCAAGGGCCTCCCGGCCACCGGCCACTGGGCGCTCCTCGACATGCTCAAGCAGTACGGCGCCGAGCCGGTGAGCTCGCGGGTGGTGACGACCGGCAAGATCGTCACGGCGGCGGGGGTGTCGGCGGGCATCGACATGGCGCTCACGCTCCTCGCCGAGGCCGCCGACGAGGCCACCGCCCAGGCCGTGCAACTGGCCATCGAGTACGACCCCGAGCCGCCCTTCACCTCCGGCTCCCTGCGGGGCGCCCCGGAAGGCATCCCCGACCGCGCGCTCCACCTCCTGACCGACGTCCCCGCCTAGAAGCCCACCGCCGTCCCGGTCTTCGACCGGCGACCGGCCCAGCAGGCAACGCCCCCGAACCCGGAGAGCGGCACGACCGCCCCACGCCTCACTCCGGGCGGTGGGTGGTGTCTCCGCAGGCCGCGCCAAGCGCTGAGCCTCACCTCCTCACCGCCCCGCTGTCACGACCGGCCGCGGACCACTGCTCAGACGGCGGCGCGCCGAGGGCTGTCGTGACCGTGGCGGGCGCGCGGGCGCGCGATCATTCGCTGGCGTACGAGCACGCGTTCCCGATCATTCGCTGGCGTACGAGCACGCGTTCCCGATCATTCGCAGGCGTACGGGCGCGCGCTCCCCATCATCTCTTCCCGATCATTCTTCGCGCGCGACGCCCAGGGGCAGGACGTCGAAGTGGACGACCACGTGCTCGACCCCCGCCTCGCCCGCCGGCCCGTCCGTCGCGGCGGTCTCGACCGGCTCCCCAGAGACGGCCGCCCCTCCGGAACCGGCCGGGCCCGCGGAGGCGGCGACCCCGGCGCGGGCGTCCGACAGGGCACGGTAGCGTTCCAGCACCTCGTACACCTCGTCCTGCATCCGTGCCGTCTCCTCGGCGGTCAGCCGAAGTGAGCGGCGGCCGAAGCCGCTGACCTCCACCCACTCCTGCGGCGCCTTGCCGAGCATCCGCCGCCAGCGGGCCAGCTCGGCGCCACGCTGACGGACCAGATCGTCGAGCAGGTAGTCGACGGCCTTGGCGGTCTCGGGGTCGTCGTCGGGCCGGTCGCCGTAGGAGTAGCCACCCGGCGGGATGCGCCAGTACTTCTCCTTGCCGCGCCCCATCCCGGGCACCACCTCGATCATGCCGTGCCCGGCCAGCTCGCGCAGGTGGTAGCTGGTGGTGCCGGTGTTCTGGTCGAGCAGGCCGGCGAGGCGGGTGGCGGTGGACGGCCCGTGCTCGTCGAGCAGCTCGTAGATGCGCAGCCGCAGCGGGTGGGCGAACGACTTGAGGGCGTTCGCGTCGAGTGTCCTGGCCGGGTAGCTCTTGCTCCCCATCTTGTGCAAACCGCTCTTTGCAAAGAATACTGTGCACACTTTTCCTTACACAGACTATCGGAGGAGACGACGGCGGGCCTGGGGCGTCCGTTCGCCTTCCTGTTGTCATCGACTGCGCTGTCCAACCTGGCCGACGGCCTGCTGAAGGTGGGGGGCCAACCTCGTGCGCGCCGCGCTCCTGACCCTGGTCACCGCGTTCGCCTTCACAGGGACACTCCATTACCCGCTGCTGCTCGCGGCGGTACCGCTGGCCGGGGTGAGCGAGGTGTTCGCCGGCCTCTCCGCGCGGTCCATCCTGCCGATGACCGTCTCAGGCCGCGACCTGACCAGGGCCAACGGCCGCGTCTCGACCGCCATGATGATCGGCAACGAATTCGTCGGCGCGCCGCTCGGGGGCCTGCTCGTCGCCCTCGTGCCCGCCGTCCTGTTCGGCGCCCCGGCCCTGCTGTACGCCGCCGCCGGCCTGCTCCTGCTGGGCATGCGGGGCACGTTCGCGCCGGCCGCGCCCGCCCGCGTACGGCCGATGCGGGCCGACATCAAGAGGCGCTGGCGTTCCTGTGGTCGCACCGGGTGCTGCGCTGCCTGGCGCTCACGGCCGGGACGGTCAACTTCGCCAACGCCGCCTACTTCGGCGTCTTCGTGCTCTGGGCGGTCGGCGAGAAGTCGGCGATCGGACTGGAGCCCGCCCAGTACGGCCTGATGACCACGGCGCTGGCGGCAGGCGCCATACCGGGGTCGCTGCTGTCGGAGTGGGCGACGCGGCTGTTCGGAGAGCTGCGTACGCTCCTGGGCGGCTGGCTGGCCAGCAGCCTGCTGCTCCTGGTGCCCCTGCTCGTGCCGTCCCCGTGGACCCTCTACCCCACCGCCGTGCTCTGGGGCGTGGTCGGCGCGGCGGTCAACGTCCTGGTGATCTCGACCCGGCAGCGGCTCATCCCGGTGGAGCTGCTCGGCAGGGTCAACTCGGCGTACCGGCTCATCGGCATGGGCGCGATGCCGCTCGGAGCGGCTCTCGGAGGCGTCGTGGCCGAATTCACCGGGGTTCCTGCCGTCCTCACAGGCGCGACTGGAGTATGTTTGGTGGCTGTCGGGCTGCTGTGGCGCGCTTTGTCGGGTCGAAATTCCACGCCTCTGACCAGCACCGCCACACTTTCCGGCATATCCGGATCACGTTAGGCACCCAAGAGCCTGTACGGAAGTGACATGATTATCCCCGAGCATGAGGGGATGGTATGCGGCAGATCGGCGGACGGTACCTCCTGAACGAGGAGGCCGGTCGTGGGGGTATGGGAGTTGTCTGGCGGGCGTTCGATCAGCTCCTTCACCGTACGGTGGCGCTCAAGGAGCTGACCCTTACCGGCGAGGTCGAGATGGTACGCCGGAGGGTGCTTCGTGAGGCCAGGATGGCCGCCGGGCTGAGCCACCCCAATATCGTGACGGTGCACGACCTGATCGAGGAGGGCGGCAAGCTCTGGATCGTGATGGAGTACCTCGACGGGCTCTCACTGCACCAGTTGCTCTCCCAGGTGGGCACGCTGCCCGCGCAGTCGGTGGCGGCGATCGGCCAGCACCTGCTGGCGGCGCTGCGTACCGCCCACGAGGCGGGTGTGCTCCATCGCGACGTCAAGCCCGCCAACGTCATGCTGACGGGCGACCGGGTGGTGCTCACCGACTTCGGCATAGCGACGGCCGAAGGCGACATCCGCATGACCACGTCGCGGCGGCTGCGCGGCACCCCGGCGTTCATGGCGCCTGAGCGGTTGCACGGCGGGCCGGCCAGCAAGGAAGCGGACATGTGGTCGTTCGGCGCCACCCTGTACAGCGCCATCGAGGGCCAGCCGCCCTACCCTGGCCAGGACGCGGCGACCGTGCTCGGCATGGCGCGCAGCGGCCCCTACCCGCCGCCGCGCCGCGCCGGGATCATGCGCCCGCTCATCGAGGGCCTGCTGCACCACGACCCGGTGCGCAGGTTCACCCTGGAGCAGACGGCGGGCCTGCTGGCCGGCATGCGCGCCAGCGCCTACCAGGCGGCCATCTGACGACACCCGTCCGGTGACGCCTCGGCCGTCGAGCGCCGGCCGAGGCGAGGTCCGGAAGGTGTGCGCGTCCCAGCGTTCAGCCGCTCCTCGCGAGCGCAGCCGCCCGGCGCCCATCGCGCGCCGTGGGCGCGTCAGCGGCCTCAACGCCGTGGCAGGGGCCTCAACGCCGTGGCAGGCGCGTCAGCGGCCTCAACGCCGTGGCAGGCGCGTCAGCCTTCCTTCTTGGCGCGGGCCTCCGCCTCGGCGGCGTCCATGGCCTCGGCCTCTTCGGGGGTGGGGGCGGTGCCGCCGAGGTGGGCCGGCTGCCACCAGACGCCCGGCGGGATCTCCGGGTACGTGCGCTGCGCCCGGTCCACCAGCCCGGTGAGCCGCCCGCGCAGGTCGGCGACGTGATCGGCCACGTTCTCGCCGCGCTTGGGATACATCGGCTCGCCCACCAGGATGGTCATCGGGATGTGCCGCTGCAGCAGCTTGCGCGGTCGGCCCTTGGTCCACAGGCGCTGACTGCCCCACAGCGCGACGGGGATCACGGGGGTGCCGGTGGCCTGGGCCATGCGGACGGCGCCGTTCTTGATCTCCTTGACGGTGAACGAGCGGCTGATCGTGGCCTCGGCGAACACGCCGACGACCTCGCCGGCCTTGAGCATGCGCAGGGCGGTGGCGTACGAGCCGGCCCCCGCGCCCCGGTCGACCGGAATGTGGTGCATGCCGCGCATCAGCGGCCCGGAGACGGGGTGCTTGAACACGTCCTCCTTGGCCATGAACCGCACCAGCCGCTTCGACGGCAACGCGGCGAACCCGGCGAAGATGAAGTCGAGGTAGCTGATGTGGTTGCTGACCAGCACCGCTCCCCCCGACCGCGGCACGTGCTCGGTCCCCTCCATGTGGAAGCGGATGTCGAGCACGCGAAAGAGGGTCCGCGCGGCGGCGATCACCGGCGGGTACACGATCTCAGCCATGAGCAGACCGTAACCTACTCGGGCGGCTCCGGCGGACGTGGGAGCCCGGCCGTTCGCGTCCGTCCCGGCCCCGGCCACCGCGTCCGTCGCGGCCCCGGCCTCCGCGTCCGTCGCGGCCCTGGCCTCCGCGTCCGTCGCGGCCCCGGCCTGAGCGTCCGCGCCGGCCGGCTTGAGCACGACATCCAGCCCGCCCGCGCCATGACGCTTGCGCGGTCGTGAAAAAGGGCAGATGTTCTGACCATGAAGAAGCTCATCAACACGGCTGATTCCGTCGTTGAGGACGCATTGAACGGCATGGCCGCGGCTCACCCGTCGCTGCGGGTCCGCGACAACGTGGTCTATCGAGCGGCGGGGCCGAGGCCGGGCAAGGTAGGCCTGGTGTCGGGCGGGGGTTCGGGGCACGAGCCGCTGCACGCGGGGTTCGTCGGTTACGGCATGCTCGACGCCGCCTGCTGCGGCGAGATCTTCACCTCGCCGGTGCCCGACCCGATCATCGAGGCGACCACGAGCGTGGACGGCGGCGCCGGGGTGCTGCACATCGTCAAGAACTACACCGGCGACGTGCTCAACTTCGAGATGGCGGCCGAGCTGGTCGAGGGCGTCGAGGTGGCGAGCGTGCTGGTGGACGACGACGTCGCCGTACAGGACTCGCTCTACACGGCGGGCCGGCGCGGCACGGGCGCGACGCTGTTCGTGGAGAAGATCGCCGGTGCGGCGGCGGAGGAGGGCCGGCCGCTGGAGGACGTCGCCGCGGTGGCGGCCGACGTCAACCGGCGCAGCCGGTCGTTCGGCATCGCGCTGACCTCCTGTACGCCGCCCTCCGCCGGCAAGCCCATCTTCGACCTGCCGGAGAACCAGGTGGAGCTGGGCATCGGCATCCACGGCGAGCCTGGCCGCACCCGGGTGCCGATCGCACCGGCGCGCGAGCTGGCGGGCGTGGCGATGGACGCGATCCACGGCGACATGCCGCTGCGCGGCGACCTGCTGGTCATGGTCAACGGCATGGGCGGCACCCCGCTGTCGGAGCTGTACGTGGTGTTCGGCGAGGTGGCGGCGTACGTCAAGGGCAGGGGGGCGAGGGTGGCGCGCTCGCTGGTGGGCAACTACGTGACGAGCCTCGACATGCAGGGCTTCTCGGTCACCGTCTGCCCGCTGGACGACGAGCTGACCCGCTTGTGGGACGCGCCGGTCGAGACGCCGGGACTGCGCTGGGGGCGATGATGGACACCGATCTGTTCGTGGCCTGGTTCGAGGAGAGCTCCAGGCTGATCCGCCGCGAACGCGACCGCCTGACCAGGCTGGACGCGGCGATCGGCGACGCCGACCACGGCACCAACCTCGACCGCGGCTTCTCCGAGGTGTGCAAGGCGCTGGCCGACGATCCCCCGGGCTCGGCGTCGGAGGTGCTGACGACGGCGGGGACGATCCTGATCCGCCGGGTGGGCGGCGCGGCGGGGCCGCTGTACGGGTCGTTGTTCCGGCAGATGGGCAGGGCGCTGCGGGAGTCGCCGGTGACGCTCGCGGGCTTCGCGGCGGCGTTCGAGGACGGCGTGGTGGCGATCGAGCGGCTGGGCAAGGCCACGCCGGGCGACAAGACGATGGTGGACGCGCTCACCCCCGCCTCCCGTGCGCTGGCGCTGGCCGTACGCGACGGCGTCGGCGTGCACGAGGCGCTGGTCAAGGCGGCGGACGCGGCTCTGGAAGGGGCCAAGGCCACGATCCCGATGCAGGCGAAGAAGGGCAGGGCGAGCTACTTGGGGCAGCGCAGCATCGGCCACGAGGACCCGGGAGCGGCCTCGGCGGCGCTGCTGCTCGAAGCGCTGGCGAGCGTGGCGGGATGAGGGCCGCGGGTGCGCGCTCGTGGCCGGGCTTGAGAAAGGCGGTGCGATCGTTGGGCGGCGAGGCGCTGTGACGGTGGGCGTGGTGCTGGTCTCACACAGTGCCGGGCTGGCGGCCGAGGCCGTGCGGCTGGTCCGGGGCATCGCGGGCGATGACGTGCCGGTGGCGGCCGCGGGCGGGACGGCCGACGGCGGGCTGGGCAGCAGCGTGGAGGTGATCGAGAAGGCGGTGCGCAGCGTCGACGACGGGGACGGGGTGGTGCTCATCCCCGACATCGGCAGCTCGGTGCTGAACGCCCGGCTGCTGGCCGATGAGGGCAAGGCGGTGGTGGTCGACGTGCCGTTCCTTGAAGGCGCGATCGCGGCGGCGGTGACGGCGGGCGCGGGAGAGACGCTGGCCGAGGTCGTGGCGGCCGCCGAGGAGGCCCGCACCCACCGCAAGTTCTGACGCGGGCGCCCCTCGGCGGGCAGAGCCCGTCAGTGGCCCTTGAACGCCCGTCAGTGGCCCTTGAACGCCTCCTCCAGCCACCAGGAGCCGCGTTCCCTGGTCACCTTGCCGTGTACCAGCAGCGGACGGTCCCTGGGCCCGGAGAGCCAGGCGGAGACGCCCGCCAGGTCCTCGCGGCGGGTGACGGTGACGGCGTCCATGCCGTGGCCGCGCGCGATGGCGGCGAGGCCGGCGGGTGGGAACGTGACCGTGCCGAGCGGGTGGTCGTGCGGGCCGAAGTGGTGCACCTCGGCTCCGTACGCCTCGTCGTCGTACACGACGATCACCATCGGCAGCCCCAGCCGGACCACGGTCTCCAGCTCGGCGAGCCCCATGAGGAAGCCGCCGTCGCCGAGCGCGGCCACGGGGAGCCGGTCGGGCCGGGCGAGCGCGGCGCCGATCGCGGTCGCAAGGCCCAGACCGACCGACTGGAACGCCTGGGTGAAGCAGAAGCCGTTCTCGTCCGGCACGTCCAGGAACATCGACGGATATCCCATGAAGTTGCCGGAGTCGATGGAGACGACGCGCTCGGCGGGCAGCAGGTCGTCCAGGCCGATGGTGAGCGTCCTGGGGTCGATCCTGCCGCCCGCGCCGTCGTCGTCGTACGGCACCGCCCGCCACCGTCCCTCGGCCCTGATGCGCCCGGCCAGCTCGGGCGTGCGGTAGCCGGTGCGCTGCGGCACCGCGTCCGCCAGCGCCGCGGCGACCTCGGCCACGTCGCCGACGACGCCGATGCCGGCGGGCACGTGGGTCTTGAGCGCGGCGGGTTCGAGGTCCACCTTGGCCACCCTGGCGCCGGGCGAGACGAGCGAGCCGTGCCGGGTGGTCCACATGTTGAGCGCGCAGCCCCAGCCCACGATGAGGTCGGCGTCCCGGATCAGCTCCGCGGCCAGCGGGGTGGCGAAACCGCCGGAGACGTCGAGGTCCCACGGGCTGCCGCGGAACAGGCCCTTGGCCACGGCCGAGGTGGCGAGCAGCGCCCCGGTGCGTTCGGCCAGCGCCTCCAGCTCGCGGCGGGCGTGCCGGGCGCCGCGGCCGGCGATGAACACCGGCCGCCCGGCCGTCTCCAGCGCGGCGGCCAGCTCGCCGATCTCGGGCTCCACGCGGGGCGCGGCCGGCTCGGCGGGCACGTCGAGTCCGCCGGAGTGAGGCGCGGCCTGGACGTCGAGCGGCAGGTTGAGCAGCACCGTACGCCGCTCCCCCGCCGCCAGCCGGTACGCCCGCGCCGCCTGCGCGACCGCATCGCCCGCGTCGGTGACGCGCATCGCCACCGCGCCCACCGCCGTGGCGAGCCCGGCCTGGTCGATGTGGAAGTTGGACTGCGGCTCGGTGGCCTCGCCGGCCAGCACGACCAGCGGCGTGCGGCTCTTGGCCGCCTCGGTGATGCCGGTCAGCGCGTTGGTCAGCCCGGGACCCTGGTGCACCGAGACGATGCCGGGCCGGCCGCTCATCCTGGCATGGGCGTCGGCCATGGTGGCGGCCCCGCCCTCGTGACGGGCGGCGACGAAGCGCACGCCGGCGGCCACGAGGGCGTTGGTGACGTGGAAGTTGCCGCTGCCGACCACCCCGAACGCGGTCTCGGCTCCGCAGGCGGCCAGGGCCCGGCCGACGGCCTCGGCGACGATCAACGTTCCACCAGGGCGAGCACGCGGACGGGGCTGCCGGAGCCGCCCACGATGGGCAGCGGCGGCGCGACCACGACGGCGCCGGTGACGGGCAGGCGGTCGATGTTGCGGAGCTGGGTGAGCCCGTACTTGCCCGCGCCCAGGAGGAAGGAGTGGCACGGGAACGGCGGGTCGAAGGAGTGCGCGGCGCCCGCGTCGGTGCCGACGGTCTCCACGCCGATCCCCAGGATGGGCGTCTCGGACGCCAGCCACTCGGCGCACTCGGCGGAGATGCCGGGCGTGTGCGGGCCGTTGTCGTCGGCGTTGATGAACGCGGCCTGGTCGCCGGAGCGGGCGTCCCAGCCGGTGCGGTAGAGCAGCCAGCCGCCGTCGGGGAGCGGGCCGTTGGCGCGCTCCCACTGCTCGACGTGGTCGATCTGGAGGAGGAAGTCGGGGTCCTTCGCCGCCTCGTCGGCGAAGTCGAGCACCACGGCGGGCGCGATGAGGCTGCGGGCCGGCACCTGGGAGACGTCCTGCCCGTCGCGGGCGGTGACCCAGTGGACGGGAGCGTCGAAGTGCGTGCCCGTGTGCTCTCCGGTGTGGATGTCGTTCCAGTACCACGCCGGGCCGCGGTCGTCGTACCGGCTGATCTCCTCGAGCCGGAACGGGATCGTGTTGGCGAACGGCTCGGGCAGCTGGAGGATCGGTGTCTCCGCGGTGAGTGGCGCGGTCAGGTCGATCACCTCGATCGCCCCGCTGCGCACGCTGTCCACGAAGCTCTGCAACACCGACATGTCTTCCTCCTCGGTAGGGCTGAGCCGCATCCTCCTACGCTCGCCTTACCAGAGCAAACACGCCGATACCTCGCGCGTCAGGCTTTCGTCCACTCCGCGCAGCCGCCGGTCTGGAACGCCTTGTCGGTGGGCTGGATGGTGACCACGGCGGCGCCGGACGGCATGCCGGCCGCGATCACGTCGCCGCTCTCGTCGCGCAGCCGGGCCCAGTAGCACATCGTGAACCCGGAGGCCGGGCCGGTGGTGCGGTAGGTGCCCGGCTGGATGTCGGTGCCGACGCGGAGGGTGCGCAGGGACGCGGAGTTGGTGAGGGTCCCGCCGGGCTGCGTCTGCGGGGGCACGCTCTGGGCGGGCGTCTCACCAGGCGGGGTCTGCACGGGCGGAGTCCCGATCGGCCCGCTCTGAGCAGGCCCGCTCTGAGCAGGCGGGGTCTGGGCAGGCGGGGTCTGACCAGGAGGAGGAGTCTGCGCGGGTGGGGTCTGGGCCGGATCGGTGGGCACGCCCTGCGTCGGCTGCGCGGGCAGACCGGCGTCCGCGGGAGGCGACTGGCTCTTCTCGACCGTCACCGTCACCCTGGGCGCGGGCTCGCCGCTCGACGACGGGGAGCCGGCGCCGAACCCGACGAACACCCCCAGCAGGAATCCCAGCAGCGCGGCCAGCCCCGCGACGAGCACGATGATCGGCGGGCTGCTCGTCGCACGGGGGTATTGCGGGTAGTCAGGGGGAGGCGGCCCGTACATCACGGGTTTTAGCGTGCCACCCCTGTCAACCCCGCATGCGCCGGGTCAGCGGTGCAGGTAGTCGACGAGCGACGCCTTCTCCGTCTCCAGCTCCTCGATGGCGCTCTTGACGACGTCGCCGATGCTCACGATGCCGACGAGCCGGCCCTGGTCGACGACGGGCATGTGGCGGAAGCGCTGGGTGGTCATGGTGCGGCGCAGCGAGTCGACGTTCTCCCCCGGCCCCACCGTGGTCACCTCGGTCGTCATGATCGACGACACCGGCATGTCGAGGACGGCGGCGCCCCGGTCGTGCAGGCGGCGCACGACGTCGCGCTCGGAGACGATGCCCTCGATCGTCACGCCGTCAGAGGAGACGACCACCGCCCCGATGTTGCGCTCGGCGAGCTTGGCGAGCAGCTCGCGGACGGTGGCGGACGGTGCCACGCAGGTCACGTCGCTGCCCTTGTTCCGAAGGATCGTACCGATGAGCATGTGCACCACCTCTGTCCCTCAGTGTTCCAAGCCCGTGTCCAGAGCAAACAAGCGGGTGGGGGCCCAGTCAAGCGGTCCCGTAGGCTGCCTGCGTACGAATCCGACACGTCACTCAGGGACCGTGAGAAATGACCGAGCGGCTCAATACCGGAAGCCATGATCTGCCCGTCACCGAGGAGCTGGCCGCGTTCATGCGGACCGGGTGGGCGAGCGAGCGGCGGGCGGAGATCGCGCCCCGGCCGATCGCGCCGTGGGCGGCCAAGCGGCGGGCCGCGCTGGCACAGCGCTTCCCCGGCGAGCGGCTGGTGATCCCGGCGGGCACGCTGAAGGTGCGCAGCAACGACTGCGACTACCGGTTCCGGCCGCACAGCGCGTACTCGTACCTGACGGGGGCGAACGAGTCGGACGACGTGCTGGTGATCGAGCCGTCCGGCGAGGCCGTCCTGTACGTCAGGCCGCGCGCCCCGCGCGCCGAGGGCCAGGAGTTCTACCGCGACCGCCGCTACGGCGAGTTCTGGGCCGGGCCGCGCCCCGACCTGGCGGAGGCGTCCGAGCTGTACCAGATCGAGTGCGCCCACATCCGCGACCTCGACCTCAAGGGCCCGGCGCGGGTGCTGCGCGGCGTGGACCCATCGGTGGACGCGCGGGTCGAGCGCGGCGACGGCGACGCCGAGCTGGAGTCGTTCCTGTCGGAGATGCGGCTGGTCAAGGACGAGTGGGAGGTGGGCGAGCTGCGCTCGGCGGTGGACGCGACCGTGCGCGGCTTCGAGGACGTCGTACGCGCGCTCCCCCAGGCGATCGGCCACCCGCGCGGCGAGCGGTACCTGGAGGGCGTGTTCGGGCTGCGGGCGCGCCTTGAGGGCAACGCGGTCGGCTACGAGAGCATCGTGGCCTCGGGCTCGCACGCCTGCGTGCTGCACTGGATCCGCAACGACGGCGCGCTGCACCGCGACGACCTGCTGCTCATGGACGCCGGCGTCGAGTCCGACACCCTCTACACCGCCGACGTCACCCGTACGATCCCGCTGTCCGGCCGCTTCAGCCCGGTGCAGCGCCAGGTGTACGAGCTGGTGTACGAGGCCCAGAAGGCGGCCATCGCGACGCTGCGGCCGGGCGCCCGCTTCCGCGACTTCCACCTGGCGGCCATGCGCGTCATCTGCGACGGCCTGCGCGAGTGGGGCCTGTTCAAGGAGTCGGCCGACACGCTCATGGAGACCGGCCTGTACCGCCGCTACACGCTCTGCAGCAGCGGCCACATGCTGGGCCTCGACGTGCACGACTGCGCGAAGTCCAGGGCCGAGGTCTACCTGGACGGCGTGCTGGAGGAGGGCCACGTGCTGACCGTCGAGCCCGGCCTGTACCTTCAGCCGGACGACCTGACGCTGCCGCAGGAGCTGCGCGGCATCGGCGTGCGCATCGAGGACGACCTGCTGATCACGGCGGACGGCGCGACCATGCTGTCGGACGGCCTGCCCCGCCACCCCGACGAGATCGAGTCCTGGATGGGCGGGCTCCTGTAGCGAGCCGGGCACGTCGGCGGCGCGATGGCGCAGGTCATCGTCAAGCTCGAGGCCACCTCGCAGGCGACCGTGCGCGAGGTCTACCTGGCCGACGTGGACGAGGCGACCGCGCACGCCATCGTGGTCGTGGACCAGCAGGTGAACACCTCGGAGGCGATCCGTTCCGTCAAGGACCCCCACCTCGAGATCAGCACGGTGAAGGAGAAGGACACCAGGAAGATCAACGACGTGCCGTGCTCGGCGCGGCGTCGGGGGACCGGTACAGCCTGGACGGCAAGCCCGCCGACAAGTGATCAGCGGCGGCAGGTCGGCGTGGGGTCGAGGAACACCTGCCGTACCTGGGGGAACTGCTCGCGCAGCCGCCGTTCCACCTCGTCGGCGGCCTTCTCGACGCCACGGGCCGTGGCCTCGTCCTGGAAATCGATCTTCGCGGCGACCAGGACCGCGCCCGGCCCGATCACCATCGTCAGCAGCTCCACCACGCCGGCCACCTCGGGCTGGTCGAGCAGCACGGCGCGGATGCCGTTCTGCACGCTCTCGGGCGCGGCCTGGCCGATGAGCAGCGACAGGTTCGTCCTGATCAGGGTGACCGCGACGACCAGCAGGAGCAGGCCGATCACGACGGAGGCGACGCCGTCCCAGAGCGCCGATCCGGTGAGCTGCGAGCCGAGCAGCCCTCCGGCGGCCACCAGCAGCCCGATGAGCGCGGCGCCGTCCTCGAACAGCACGGCCTTCAGCGCCGTGTCGGAGGTCACCCGTACGAGCCGTCGGGGCGGGATGCCGTAACGTGCGGCCTCGCGGCGCAGCTGCGCCAGCCCTTTGAGCAACGAGGTGCCCTCGAGCACGAACGCGACGGCCAGCACGACGTACGAGGGGGTGAGGTCGGCCAGCTCCTCGCCGTGGCCGACCTCGTGCAGGCCGTGGGTGATGGAGAACCCGGCCCCGCCCACCAGCGTCGCCACCGCCGCCATCAGCGCCCAGACGAAACCCGCCTTGCCGTGCCCGAACGGATGCCGCCGGTCGGCCGGCTTGCCCGACCGCCGCACGGCCACCAGCAGCAGCAGCTCGGTCACGGTGTCGGCGGCGGAGTGCGCCGCCTCCGACAGCATGGCGGCCGAGCCGCCGATGAGACCGGCGATCAGCTTCGCCAGCGCGATCGCCAGGTTCGCGGCGCCGGCCACGAGCACGGTGCCCAGGCTCTCCCCAGACTTCTCGCCCATAGCGCCCCACCTTACGTGCGCTAGATTGAGTGCGTGAGTGAGCCCCGCTGGCTGTCGCCTGCCGAACAACGTGCGTGGCGTACGCATCTGGCGGTGCACAAGCTGCTCATGCACCGGCTCGACCGCGAGCTGCACGCGCACTCGCTCTCGCTCAACGACTACGAGATCCTCGTCAACCTCTCCGAGAGCCCGGGCCGCCGCATGCGGATGAGCGAGCTGGCCGACGTCACCATCCAGTCGCGCAGCCGGCTGTCGCACCAGATCTCCCGCATGGAGGCCAAGGGCCTGGTCGTCAGGGAGGACTGCCGCGACGACCGCAGGGGCACCTACGCGGTGCTGACCGACGAGGGCTGGGAGACGATCCAGCGGGTGGCGCCGCACCACGTGCGGGGCGTGCGCGAGCACTTCGTCGACCGCCTCACCGACGACCAGCTCGAGGCGATCGTGGCGGCGTACGCGCCGATCGTCGAGCATCTGAAGAAGCTGCGCTGACACCCAACCGATATACGCGAGCGGCCACGCGCGATCTCCGCGCTGGCTAGCATCCGGTCATGCTGAGAAAGCTACTGATCGTGGCGGTCCTCGCGCTCGCGACGGCGTGCTCGTCAGGCGGCGCGGGGGCGGAGCTGCCGGCCGGGCCCGACGTGATGAAGAAGGCCGTGGACGCCATGAAGACGGTGAAGTCGGCCGGCTTCTCCATCGCGACCGAGGGCAAGCCGAACGTGCCGCTGAAGAAGGCCGACGGGCGGCTCACGGCGGAGGGGGACGCCGACGGCACGATCACGCTCGAGGCGCTGGGCAGCCTCCTTGAGGTCACCTTCGCCGTGGTCGGCGACACCGTCCACTTCAAGGGCGCCACGGGCGGCTTCCAGAAGATGACGCGGCAGCAGCTCGCCCAGATCTACGACCCGTCGGTCATCCTGGAGCCGACCAAGGGCGTCGCGCAGCTGCTCGCCTCCGGCACCGACCCCAAGGTGGAGGCCGTCGAGAACGGCTCCTACCGGGTCGCCACCACCTTCCCCGGCAGCGTCGTCGGCCAGATCGTCCCCGGCGTCACGCAGGGCGTGAACGCCAAGATCTGGATCGACCAGGCCAGCAGCAGGCTCACCAAGGCCAGCCTGCCGCTGGAGGGCGGCACGGTGACGGTGTCGTTCAGCGACTACGACGCGCCGGTCACGATCAAGCCGCCCGCGCAGTGAGGCCGTTGCAGACGGGACGTGAGGCGAGCTTGACGGGAAGTGCTCGATGAGGAGGGCGCAGTGAGGCGCGCCCGGCGGGTGGTGCTCGGCGCGGGCGGCGCGGTGGTGCTGCTCGCCGCGCTGGACGCGTACGTGGTGGTGACGGTCCTGGTCGGCATCGCCGAGGACGTCGGCATCCCGCTCAACCACCTCGAACGCGCCACCCCGATCGTGACGGGCTTCCTGCTGGGGTACGTCGCCGCGATGCCGCTGCTCGGGCGGCTCTCCGACCGGTACGGCCGCCGCCCGCTCATCCACGCCTGCCTGGCCGCGTTCGCGCTCGGCTCCGTGCTGACCGCGCTGGCGAGCGGGGAGATCACAGTGGTGGCCGGGCGCACCGTGCAGGGGGTCGCGGGCGGTGCGCTGCTGCCGATCACCATGGCGGTCATCGGCGACCTGTGGGAGGAGCGCGAGCGCTCCGTCGCCCTGGGTGCCGTCGGCGCCGCGCAGGAGCTGGGCAGCGCGCTCGGGCCCCTGTACGGCGGCCTGCTCGCCGGGGTTCCGAGCACGGTGGTCGCGGGGATCGAGCTGGGCGGCTGGCACGCCATCTTCTGGATCAACGTCCCGCTCTCCGCCCTCGCCGCCCTGGCCGTCCACCGCGCCCTCCCACCCGGCCACCTCGTGCCCCCGCCGCCCTCCTCTGGCGAGAGCAGCCCGCCCGGGAAGTCCGGAGCGGCCGCGCGCTCAGCGGTGGACGTGCACACCGAACCCGCTCAGGCTCCCGCGCCCGCCGCGAGCGCCCAGCCCATCACCGGTGCAGGAGGCGGGAAGTACGGCGAGGGCGAGGTGGCCGGTCCTGGCGCGGGCTCGCAGCCGCGCGACACCGCCGCGCCGCCGGCACCCGCCCGCTTCGCCACGCTCGCGGAAGCGGGCGAGCGCAGCAACGCGGCGGACCCGCGCACCGAAACCCTCGCACTCGGAACCGGCGCGGCCGCAGAGACGCACGCAGAAGCCGCCGGCCCCGAGACCGACACGGCCACTGAAGCGGACGAGGCCAGCGCAGGCACGGGATCGACCCCGAAAGCGGGCGAGGCCCGCGCAGGCGCGAAAGCGGGCGCGGGGCGGGTGGACGCGGTCGGCGGGGCGCTGCTGGCGGTCACGCTGGCGCTGCTGATCGTGGGGCTCTACAACCCCGACCCGGCCGCCGCCGTGCTCCCGCCGTGGGGCCTGCCGCTGATCGGGGCGAGCGTGGTGGCGGGAGCCGGGTTCGTGTGGTGGGAGGTACGCTCCCCCGTACGCCTGCTCGACCTGACCGGCACCCGCAAGGGCCCCCTGCTGGCCACGCTGGCGGTCAGTTTCCTGGCGGGGGCGGCGCTGCTGGTCACGATGGTGTTCGTGCCGATCACCGCCCAGACTCTGCTCGGCGCCGACGAGCTGGGCGCGTCGCTGGTGCTGGCGAGGTTCCTGGCGGCGTTGACGGTGGCGGCGTTCCTGGGCGGCCTGCTGGCCCGCCGCCTGGGCGAGCGGGTGGTGGCGGTGGCCGGCATGGTGTCCGCGGCGGCCGGTTACGCGCTGATGAGCCGCTGGCCGCTCGACCTGGCCGAGGCGGGCCTGAGGGTGGACCTCACGCTGGTCCTGGCGGGCCTGGGGCTCGGCCTGGTGATCGCCCCGGTGTCGTCGGCGGTGCTGCGGGTGAGCCGGGCGGACCAGCACGGCGTGGCGTCGGCGGCGGTCGTGGTGGCGAGGATGATGGGCATGCTGATCGGCATCGCGGCCGTGTCGGCGTGGGGTTTCTACCGGTTCCAGTCGCTGACGGCGCATCTGGACACGCCGCTGCCGTTCGGGGTGGACGCGGAGACGTACCGCCGGCAGCTGGCCGAGTACACAGAGCTGGTGCAGGCTGCGCTGCACACCGAGTACACCGAGATGTTCCTGGTCACGGCGGTCATCTGCCTGCTGGGGGCGGTGGTGGCCGCCCGCATGCCGGCCCGCCGCTGAAAGGCGGCCCCACGCGGGCGGTGGTGCCCGCCGACCTACCGGCCCGCCGCTGAGGGGCGGCCCACGAGCCCTCCGAGCAGAGGGCCGCCCCTCGGCGCAGGTTCAGGGCGTCAGGCGGTGCAGGTCGCGCGGGAACGCGGTGACCTGGCGGACGTTGGCGGCGCCGGTCAGCTTGGCCGTCCAGCGTTCGAGGCCGAGGGCGAAGCCGCCGTGGGGCGGCATCCCGTACCGGAACGCCTGGAGATACCCCTCGTACGGGCCGGTGTCCTCGCCCCGGTCGGCCAGCGCGCGGACGTAGTCGTCGTAGCGGTGCAGCCGCTGCCCGCCGGTCACGAGTTCGAGCCCGCGGAAGAGCAGGTCGAACCCGTTGGTGTAGCCGGGCCGCTCGGGGTCGGGGTGGGTGTAGAAGGGCCGCTTGGACATCGGGTAGCCGGTGACGAAGAGGAACTCCGACCCGTGCTCCCGCTCGGCCCACTCCGACAGCCACCGTTCCTGCGCGGGCGACAGGTCGGGCTCCGGCGACGAGGTCAGCCGCTGCGCCTCGGTGAAGTGCACGGCCGGGATCTCGGCGGGCACCTCGGGCAGGCGTACGCCGAGCAGTGACACGGCGTGCCCGGCCCGGCGGCGTACGGACTCCAGCATGCCCGCCACCACCTCGCGCAGCACCGCCATCACGTCCCGGTGGTCGCGGATGAAGCCCAGCTCGGCGTCCAGGCTGGTGTACTGGGCGAGGTGCCGTACGGTGTCGTGCGGCTCGGCGCGGAAGACGGGCCCGACCTCGTAGACCCGCTCGAACACCCCGACCATCGCCTGCTTGTAGAACTGCGGCGACTGCGCGAGGTAGGCGGGCCTGCCGAAGTAGTCGATGGCGAAGACGTTCGCGCCGGACTCGGTGGCCGAGCCGACGATCTTCGGCGTGTGGATCTCGGTGAACCCGAGCCGGTCGAGCGTCTCGCGGAACCCGGCGACGCCCGCGGCCGCGATCTCCAGGGGCGCCCGCAGCAGCGGGTGCCGCAGCGCGACCGGCGCGTGGTCGAGCACGGTCGGCAGCGCCGCGTTGACCGCGGGCCGGTAGAGGTCGAACGGCGGCGCCGCACCCGTCTCGGCCAGCACCTCGATCGAGGGCTCGACCAGCTCATGGCCGCCGGGCGCCTGCGGGTTGGCGGCCACGGTGCCGGTGACCGCGACCACTGTCTCTTCGGCAGGCAGGTCGCTCTCGGCCGAGCCGTTCGCGGAAGACAGGCCGCCCCCTGACGGGCCGACCTCGGAAGGCGGGTCGTGCGCGGTGACGGCCTGGGCGAGCCCGGCGCGGTCGCGTACGACGAGGAAGGACACGGACTTCAGTCGCCGGCGGCGATGGACCCAGCCGGCGACCGTCACTCGTTGCCCGGCGTGCTCAGCGAGCTCCGCCGACAGAACACGAGAGATCATCACAACTCCTGCGAAGAATTGCATGACCCCTTGGGAGTGCGGGGGAGAAGGGAGCTCCCGGTGCCACCGCACTTTCACCGCCCCCGGCGAACGGGGGCGGCCTCGTTACGACCCGATGACGGGGGTCAACCGGCGGGGCATTTCCTCCCCGCACTCAGGAGTGTCTTCACCGGCGGGTCACGGCACCGCCTTCGCAGCTACCGGCGGCTCTCTGCGGCCGTGGGTCCCGCGGCTACTCGTCTCCGTCAACGCGTTGCCGGTGACCTTATCACTTGTCCTTCTTGCGCTTCTCCCTGATTTTCATCGTCACCTCGATGGGCGAGCCGGCGAAGCCGAACTCCTCGCGGATGCGCCGTTCGATGAAGCGCCGGTAGGTGTCCTCCAGCCAGCCGGAGGTGAACAGCACGAACTTGGGCGGCTCGATGGCCGCCTGGGTGGCGAAGAGGATCTTCGGCTGCTTGCCGCCGCGCACCGGCGGCGGGGTCTCGCGCACCAGGTCGGTCAGGAACGCGTTGAGCCGGGCCGTCGGCACCCGCGTGGACCACGAGTCGAGCGCCTTCTCCAGGGCGGGCACGAGCCGGTCGAGGTGGCGGCCGGTCTTGGCGGAGATGTTGACGCGCAGCGCCCACGGGGTGCGGACGAGCTGGCGGTCGATCTCCTTCTCCAGGTAGTAGCGGCGGTCCTCGTCGAGCAGGTCCCACTTGTTGAAGGCGACGACCATGGCCCGGCCCGACTCGATGACCAGGCCGATGATGCGCAGGTCCTGCTCGGTGAGCGGCTGGCTGGCGTCGATGAGCACGACCGCGACCTCGCTGCGCTCGAGCGCTGCGCGGGTGCGCATGGCGGCGTAGAAGTCGGCGCCCTGCAGCTCGCGGTCGCGCCGCCGGATGCCGGCGGTGTCGACGAAGCGCCAGGTGCGCCCGCCCAGCTCGATCAGCTCGTCGACGGGGTCGCGGGTGGTGCCGGCCATCGGGTCGACGAGCACGCGCTCCTCCCCCGCCAGCTTGTTGAGCAGGGAGGACTTGCCGACGTTGGGCTTGCCGAGCAGCGCCACGCGGGCGGGCCCGCGCTCGCCGTCGAAGGTGACCTTCGGCGTCTCGGGCAGCAGGTCGAGCACGACGTCGAGCAGGTCGCCGCTGGAGCGCCCGTGCAACGCGGAGACCGGGTGGGGCTCGCCGAGCCCGAGCGACCACAGCGCGCTGGCCTCCAGCTCGAGCTGCTGGTTGTCGACCTTGTTGGCGGCCAGCACGACCGGCTTGCCCGACTGGCGCAGCACCGAGCCGACGATCTCGTCGGCGTCGGTGGCGCCCACGGTGGCGTCGACCACGAACACGATCACGTCGGCCAGCTCGACGGCCACCTGCGCCTGCTCGGCGATGCGCGCGTTCATGCCCGTGGCGTCGGGGTCCCAGCCGCCGGTGTCGACCACGGTGAAGCGGCGGCCACGCCAGTTGGCGTCGTACGTGACCCGGTCGCGGGTGACGCCCGGCACGTCTTCGACGACCGCCTCACGGCGGCCGATGATGCGGTTGACCAGCGTGGACTTGCCGACGTTCGGCCGGCCCACGATGGCCACGACGGGCAGCGGCGTGCTGTCCTCGTGCTCGCCTATCTCAAGGTCTTCGAGGTCGGCCTCGACCCAATCCCCCGTTGTCACTATTCATCGTCCTTTGTGAGTCCCGCACCGGACTTCGGGTCAGGTGCGCTCTTTGACCAGTCTCAACACTTCCGCGATGACCTCGTCCAAGGTCAGGTCGGTGGTGTCGAGCTCGACGGCGCCCTCCGCCATCGAGAGCGGGTCTGTCTTCCGTGTCGAGTCAAGGGTGTCACGCCTGGCCATGGCCTCGCGCTGCGCCTCCACCGTCGAGCCGGCCACCTCGGCGCTGCGCCGCAGAGCGCGGGCCTCGGGGCTGGCCGTCAGGTAGACCTTCACGGCGGCGTCGGGGCAGACGACCGTGCCGATGTCGCGGCCCTCCACCACGATGTCGCCGTCGCCGACGATCTCGCGCTGGAGCGCCACCAGGCGGGCGCGTACCTCGGGGACCGCCGCCACCAGCGAGACCGCGCCGGTCACGTCGGCCTCCCTGATCGGCCCCGCCACATCGACGCCGTCGACGTGGATGGTGGGGCCGTCAGGGTCGGTGCCGGAGACGACCTCGGGCTCGCCGCAGCGGGCCGCGATGGCGGCGGGATCGGTCAGATCGACGCCCTCGCGCAGCATCCACCAGGTCATCGCGCGGTACATCGCCCCGGTGTCCAGGTAACGCAGGCCCAGCGCGCGGGCGACCCCGCGCGACACGCTCGACTTACCCGACCCCGAAGGGCCGTCCATCGCGACGACCAGACCGGCCACGGTCTCTCCCTCTTCACGTTTCGGCTTGCCGGAAAGAGGCTACCGCCTCCGGGTCAGTCGGCGATCCAGCTCGCGTGGAAGCCGAGCGGCACGCGTACGGGAAGATGCACGGTGGCGACGGGCTCGCCGGTGAAGTCCTGCGCGGACAGGATCACCAGATCGGCCGCTCCCCTGCCGGGGTTGTTGACGTAGGCGAGCACGTAGCCGTCGTCCTCGGCCGCGCCTGAGCCGTCGCCCGCCGGGACGAAGACCGGCTCCCCCGCGTACGCGTCGCGCCCCATCCGCCGCGTCTCCCGCGTGCCGGTCGTCAGGTCGTGCTTGATCAAAGTGTTGTCGAACGCCGAGTCCGGCATGTCCTCAAGATCGGTGGCGCCAGGGTAGAAGCGCTCCTCCACGTCGAAAGTGGCGACGGTGTAGCCGTAGCGGTACGGCCGGCCGGTGCGGCGCTCGTCCATGCGCGGGAACTCCTGCGGCCGGTCGTCGAGCCGCGTCTCGGTCACCGTTCCCGTACACAGGTCGATGCGCCAGCGGTCGAGCGTGGGCGCGCCCCCGAGATCCAATCGGCCGTCCACGAACCGCCTGGGGTAGCGCACGGCGTCCACGACCACCTCATCGCCCTCCTCGTAGGCGTTGAGCGTGTGGAACACCCAGCACGGCGCCACCTCGAACCAGCGCACCTCGCCGGTCGCCCGCGACAGCAGGCCGAGCCGCGGCGCGTGGTCCTCGTTCCACGCGACGGGCAGCGTCGTCCCCTTCTCGGCCTGCTCCATGCTGAACGTCACCGGCAGGTCGTAGATCACCACGTAGTGCTCGGTAAGCGCGAAGTCGTGCATCATCGGCGCGTCGGGGACCGGGATCTTCGTCACCTGCGTCACCTCGCCCTTGGCGTCGATGACGATGTGCTGGTGGTGGTCCCAGCCGAAGAAGTACGCCATCGCGTGCAGCTCGCCGGTGACCGGGTCGAGGTGGGCGTGGCCGGTGTAGCCGCCGGGCAGCTTCCCGCCGAAATCGCACGGGCCGATCGTGTCGAGCTCGTACGTCAGCTCGTACGGCCGCGCTCCCCCTTCCTGCGTCGCGAACGTGCGGCCGGCCACCCCGATCACGTACGTGTTGGGCGCGAGGTCCAGGCCGGCGTGCACCGGCCCGGAGCGCGGCTCCTCGCCGAGCCGCTCGGCGACGGAGGCGCTGCGCACCCACCGGTTGCGGTACCACTCGGCGCGGCCGTCGCGCAGCCTGATGCCGTGCACCATGCCCTCGGGCAGGAGCATGTGGGCGGCGGCCGGGTCGTCGAGGCCGATCGGGTTGGGGCCGTTGCGCAAGTAGCGGCCGTTCAGCTCGGCCGGGATGCGGCCGGTGACCTCCAGGTCGAAGGCCGTGATCTCCTCGGTGGCGGGGGCGAAGCCTCCGGTGAACGGTGTGGTGCTCATGATCTCCCTCTCCTGTCGTGATCAGGTACGGCGTCCGTCCCGGGTCATGAACGGGGTGAGCACCGAGGTGCACAGCAGCCGGTAGCGGGCCGAGGTGTCGGCCTCCTCGAAGTAGCTGGAGATCTCCAGGCTGACCGCCCCGTGAACGGCCATCCCGAGCAGGTCGGCGATCTCCGGCGCCTCGGCCCCGGCCAGCTCCCCCGCCTCCAGGCATGCGGCCACGCCCGCCACGAGCATGCCGAACGTGCGCTTGGCCGTCCGGATGGCCTCCTCCCCCGCCTTGAACCCCGGCAGGGCGCCGAGGAACATCACGCGGTAGTAGTCGGGCTCGGCCAGTGCGTGGTCGCGGTAGGCGGCCAGCATGGCCATCAGCCGGTCGAGCGGGCCGCCGTCGCTCGGCACGTCCAGCAGCCGCCGCTCCAGCCGGGCGAAGCCCTCCAGCCAGAGGGCCTCGCTGAGGCCGTCCTTGCCGCCGAAGAGCGTGTAGATGACCTTCGTGGAGCAGCCGACCTCGGACGCGATGCGCCGGACGGTCAGCGCCGCCGGCCCTTCGTTGATGAGCAGGTTCTTGGCCGCTTCGAGGATGGTCGCCCTGACGACGTCCTGCCCTTCGCGCTGGGCCTGCTGGTACGGGGTGCTCACGGTAACGCCGTTTCTTGTCGGTAACACTGTTACCGATCTTTGTACGCGAAGCCGCCCGGCCCGTCAACCCGGAGACCGGGGCGCTCAGCCCGGGACGCGTCCTGTAGAGCCGGACCTAACACGCGAAAACGTGATCTACCAACTCACTGCGAGCAAGTCGTTACGTAACGTGATTGAGGGGCATCAGGCAGGTATGACAACCGCACCTAACCCGATCGACCTGCAGAAGCACCTGAGCGGGGTCGACTACCCGGCCAGCAAGCAGGATCTGATCAAGGCGGCTCGCGAGCAGAACGCGAGCAAGGACATTCTCAAGGCACTCGAATCCATGCCGGACCGCGAATACGACGGCCCGAACGCCGTCAGCCAGGCGATCACCAAACGCTGATTCGCCCGGCAGGACATCGGGCGGGGCCCCACAGGGCTCCGCCCGATCCGTGTCCCGGCACGGGGTGCGGCCCGTCGCCGCCGACGGCTCCACGCAGGCGTTGCCTCCAAGGACGCGGACAACCGCACGTCAGAAGCCGCCTGAACGCGGACAACCGCGCGCCAGGGGCCGCTTGGACGCGGACAACCGCGCATCAGAAACCGCCTGAATGCGGACAACCGCGCATCAGGGCCGCCTGAACGCGGACATCGGGGCGTCAGAGGCGGCTTGGACGCGGTCGTCGGCAGTGGTGCGTCAGGGGAGTCAGGGGACCTGCCAGCCGCGCTCGTGCAGCGCCTCGGTGAGCGTGGCGGCCGCGCCGGGCTCGACCGACAGCTCGGCGATGCCCAGCGGCAGGCCGGGGGCGTGCTCCAGCCGGACGTCCTCGACGTTGACCCCGACCTCGTCGCACACCTGGAACAGCCGGGCGAGCTGGCCGGGACGGTCGCCGATGACCACCTGAACGACGGCGTACGCGGAGGCGGGCCCGCCGTGCTTGCCGGGGATGCGGTCGTGCCCCGCCACGCCCCGCTTGAGCAACTGGGTGATCTCGTCGGTGGCGGTGCCGTCGCCCTCGGCCAGGGCGCGCAGCGCGCTGGCCGCGTCGGCGAGGTCGTTGGCCACGGCCTCCAGCACCTCGGCCACCGGCCCCGCGTTGCCGGACAGGATGCCGAGCCACAGCCCGGGGTCGCTGCCCGCGATCCGCGTGACGTCGCGGATGCCCTGGCCGGCCAGCCCGAGCGCGACGTCGGTGGCGTCGGCGAGCCGGGCCGCCACCGCCGATGCGGCCACGTGGGGTGCGTGCGAAACGACCGCGACCGCGCGGTCATGGTCGATGGCGCTCACCTCGACGGCGTTGGCCCCGCACAGCTCGATCAGCCGCAGCACCGCCGCCTTCGCCTCAGGATCGGCCTCCTCGGTCGGGCACAGCGCCCACGGACGCCCCAGGAACAGATCCTCCCTGGCCGCGCCGGGCCCCGACTTCTCCCGCCCGGCGAGGGGGTGCGAGGCGACGTAGGACGCCAGGTCGCAGCCGAGCTGCCTGGCCCGGTGGATGGGCTCGCCCTTGACGCTGGCCACGTCGGTGTAGAAGCGGGCGGCGCCGATGCGCTGCAGCTCGTGCAGCTCGGTCGCCACGGCCGCGGGCGGCACCGCGATGACCGCGAGGTCCACACCCTCGGCCTGGGGCGTGCCCGGCCGCCACTCCTCGCCTGCGCCGAGCTCCCGTGCCAGCCGTACGGCTCCCTCGTCGCGGTCGGCGAGCAGCACCCGGACGCCCCGCTTGCGCAGCGCCAGCGCCGTGGAGGTGCCGATGAGACCGGTGCCGACGACGAGCACGGTACGAAGATCCATCTCGATGTCCTGATTGGTCGGGCTGAACGGTTGAGAGGTGCCGCGCGGCCGGCCTGCCTGCCGCGTCCTGTGCCTGGTCCTGGGCTGGGTGGTCCTGGGCTGGGTGGTCCTGGGCTTGGAGCGAATCTACTGGGCGATGTCCTGCCGCAGCGCCACCGCGCCCCGCAGATAGACGTGGTGGATCTCGGAACGCGGCCGGTCGGTCTCGATGTGGGCGAGCAGGCGCACCACGCGCGGCAGCGCCCCGGGGACGTCGATCTCGGTGGCGCAGATCAGCGGCACTTCGTGAAAACCCAGCTTACGCGCGGCGAGCGCGGGGAACTCGGCCGTCAGGTCGGGCGTCGCGGTGAACAGCACGCTGATCACGTCGTCCGGAGTCAGGCTGTTACGCTCCATGATCACGCTGACCAGCTCGGTCGTGCCCGAAATGATGGAGTCGCGGTCGTTGGCGTCCACCTGGATCGCACCACGGATCGCCCGCACCATGTGCTTCGTCCCCTTCCAGAGCCGTAGAGCCCGTGCGGAGTTCGCGCACGGGCTCCTGCGTCCGGCCAGATTACAGCTTCACCGCCGCGTACAGGTCGCCGACTTCCTTCAGCGTCAGCGCCCTGACCGTGCCAGGCTTCGTCCGGCCCAGCTTCACCGGGCCGAACTCGATCCTGGCCAGATCGATCACCCGGTGGCCGACCGCTTCGAGCAGCCGCCTGACCACGTGCTTGCGGCCCTCGTGCAGCACCACCTCGACCAGCGCCTGCTGGCCGTGCTCCTGCACCACCGAGAACGAGTCGACCCTGACGATGCCGTCCTCCAGCTCGACGCCCTCCTTGAGCCTGCGGGCGAGGCTGCGCGGGATCGGGCCCGGCACCTTGGCCCAGTACTTCTTCGGCACGCCGTAGCTGGGGTGCGTCAGCCGGTTGGCCAGCTCGCCGTCGTTGGTGAGCAGCAGCAGGCCCTCGGTCTCGGTGTCGAGCCGCCCCACGTGGAACAGCCGAGGCGCCAGGTCCTCGACGTAGTCGGCCAGGCACGGCCGGCCCTGCGGGTCGTTCATGGTGGACACGACGCCGATGGGCTTGTTCAGCGCGTAGTAGACGAGGTCGGGCGCGGTCGGGATGCGCCTGCCGTCGACGTGGATGACCTGCTTGGCCGGGTCGACCTTGGCGCCGAACCTGCGCACCACCTGGCCGTCCACGGTGACGCGGCCCTCGCCGATCATCTCCTCGCAGGCCCTGCGGCTGGCCACGCCCGCCTGGGCGAGCACCTTCTGCAGGCGTACGCCGTCGGGGACCTCGGTGGTGTCGCGCTCGTCGGTGTAGCCCTCGGGGTAGAAGTCGCGGTCGCGGATCGGCTGGCGGGCCGCCTTGACGCGGTCGCGCTGCGGGCTGCCGGAGCCGCCGCGCCGGCTGCTGCCGCCGATGGTCTGCACGACGTCCCTGCGCCCGGTGTCCCTGCGCCCGGTGTCCCTGCGCCCGGTACGCGTCGCGGGACGGCCGCCGCGGCCGCTGCGCACGCTCTCGGACCGGTCGCGCCTGCCGGAGCGCTCCTGGCGGCCGCCGTACTCGTCGCGGTCGCGCTCGGGGCGGTCGGCCCAGTCGCGCCGGCCCGGCCTGTCATCGTCGTCACGCCGGCCGTAGCGGGCGCGGGTGGAGGTCACGGGCTTGGGGGCGACGTCCTCGCGCCGTCCGCCGCGTCCGGCCCTGAACGCGCTCGGGCCGCGCTCGTCGCGCCGGTCGTCACGGCGGTCGTCACGGTCGTCGCCGCGCCAGTCGTCATAGCGGTCGTCATAACGGTCGTCGCGCCGGCCGGACCGGTGACCGTCCCGGCCCTCGTCGCGGAACCGCTCGCCGCGCTCGTAACGCTCGCCCGTGTCGAACCTGTCGAACCTGTCGGTCCTGTCGCTGCGGCCGTACCGGGCGCGGGTGCCGCTACGGTCGGCGCGCAGGGAGTCGCGCGACGGACGGCCACGGGAGTCGTCCTGGCCGCGGAAGTCGTCGTCACGGAAGTCGCCCCGGCCGCCGCGGGCACCGCGGGAATCCCCTCCACGCGTGCCGCCGCCGCGGGTGTCACCGGAGCGGAAGGCGGGACGCCCGCCACGGCCGGAGCCGCCGGCACGTCCACGACCGCGTCCATCACCGGACGGGGTGCTACGCCTGTTGATCACTTTGTCGTCTCCTCGAGATTTTCCACGTCGTCGGGGAGGAAGGGCGCGAGCTCGGGGAGCTCGCTCAGGTCCCGCAGTCCCAGACGTTCAAGGAAGTATGAGCTTGTCCGGTAGAGCACTGCCTGGCTCTCCGGGTCGGTGCCGGCCTCCTCGACCAGCCCCCTGGCGACGAGCGTCCGCATGACGCCGTCGCTGTTGACGCCGCGCACCGCGGCGACGCGGGCACGGCTCACCGGTTGCCGGTAGGCAACGACCGCGAGTGTCTCCAGAGCGGCCTGGGTGAGCCGCGTCTGCTGGCCGTCGCGTACGAACCGCTCGACCATAGGCGCGCACTCGGCGCGCGTGTAGAAACGCCAGCCGCCCGCGACTTCTCGCAAATCAAAACCCCGCCCTGCGGCGGTGTATTCCGCCGCGAGCGCGCGCAACGCAGCGGCCACCTCGTGCGTCGGCCGCTCCAGCACTTGAGCCAGCGTCACTTCGGCGACCGGCTCGTCGACCACCATCAGGATAGCCTCAAGCGCCGCCTCCAACGACGGCCCCTCCTCAGAGCCCCCGCCGACGCCCTCGTCCTCACGCCCCTCAGCGTCGCCTTCCCCCGCGCCTGCCGCCGCCGAAGCGCCGTCTCCCCGGGCCCCATTCCGCCGCTCGGAGCCCGAAGCGCTGGTGGCGGCCCCATCAGCCTCACCCCTGGCACTCGTCTCAAGGAAGGCCTCACCGGCGGCCGAAGGCACCGGCACCGCGCCGGAAGGCTCACCGTCACCGGAGGGCAGCGCCACCGCGCCAAAGGGCTCGTCGCCGGAGCCCGCCAGCAGCGCGGCACCGACCGTGCCGCCGCCCGAAGCCTCCGGCGCCGCGCCGGAAAGCTCGCCGCTTCCGGAAACCGCCGACGCTGCGGCACGAACCTCGCCGTCACCCCCGACCGCCGTTGCGTCGGTGCCGAGCCCTCCGTCAGCGGAGCCCTCCGGCGCTTCGGTGGACAATCCAGCCACCGGGGCGGACGATCCGGCCCCGCTAGCGGGCGATCCAGCCCCCGTGGCAGGTGATCCAGCCGCCGTGGCAGGTGCTGACGCCGTTGTTGCAGGCTCCGGCGTCGCAGGGACCGTCGGCTCCTCGGGCGCCTTCACGGCGTCGCCCAGCGCCTCCCGGCCTCCGAGGACGGCACTTCCTGCGGCCTCCCGGCCCCCGACGTCGGCGCTTCCTGCGGCCTCATGCGCGCCCTGCCGCGACGCGCCCAGGCCAGGCGCGGGCGGCTCGGCCCCTTGCGTGTCCTCAGCGGGTCGCGGCGCATCCTCCGCCACGGCGGCACCCGCCGCGCGGGTGCCCGCGTCGGCGGCCTCGCCGCGCGCGTCCACGCCGCCAGACCCCGCGTCGCGGGCGTCCGTGTCGGCGGTCTGCCGCGTGTCAGTCTCGCGCGCGCCCGCCTCGCGTGCCTCCGTCTCGTCGGTCTCCGCGACGGCGGGATCCGGGCCCGCCGACGCCGTGTTCTCCGCACCCGTGATGGGCGGGAGGAGGTCGGGGTCCTCGAGGCGGGGGGCGCCCGGCTGGGCCAGGGAGCCCGGGAGGGTCATCCAGGCGGGCAGCGGCGGCTCGGAGTCGGGCGAGCGGCGCGGGCCGGGCAGCCGGTTGTCGTCAGTCATGGGTCGCTTTCTCCGCCGATTCCTCGTAGTCGTCCCCCACCGCGACCTCGCCGTCGTCGGTGCCCGTCCAGGTCACGTGCAGCTCGCCGAGCGGCTCGACCTGCTCGAACGTCACCGCCGACTCGCGGAACAGCTCGAGCACGGCGAGGAAGCGCGCGATGACCTCGAACGTGCCCTGGCAGTCGGCGGTCAGCGCGCGGAACGTGGCCCGCCGCAGCCGGCGCAGGTGGCTCACCAGGATGGCGGCCTGCTCCTTGACGCTGGCGAGCGGCTGGTAGATGTGGCCGGTGCTCACGGTGGGCGGCAGCTTGGGGGTGAACGCCTTGGCCGCGATCTTCGCGAGCTGCTCGGGCCCGATGCCGAGCACCAGCTCGGGCAGCAGGTTGGCGAACTGCGGCTCCATCGGCACCGTACGCGGGTAGCGCAGGGACTCCTCGGCCATCCGCGCGGCGAAGATCTTCGCGACTTCCTTGTACGCCTTGTACTGCAGGAGCCGCGCGAACAGCAGGTCTCTGGCCTCCAGCAGCGCCAGGTCCTCTTCGTCCTCGACCTCGCCGGACGGCAGCAGCCTGGCCGCCTTGAGGTCGAGGAGGGTCGCCGCGACCAGCAGGAAGTGGCTGGTCTGGTCGAGGTCCCACTCCGGCCCACGCGAGCGGATGTAGGCGATGAACTCGTCGGTGACCTTGGAGAGCGAGACCTCGGTGATGTCGAGCTTGTGCTTGGCGATGAGGCCGAGGAGCAGGTCGAAGGGTCCTTCGAAGACGTCCAGGTGGACCTGGAAGCCTTGGGGCTCGGTCTGCTCTTCGGTCACCTGGCCATTGTGGCAGGCGCGCGCCAGCGCGAGAGCACCTCTCGGGCCAGCTCACGGTAGGCGTTTGCGCCGAGCGAGGACGGGTCGAACGTCGTGATCGGCTCGCCTGCCACGGTGGCGTCGGGGAAGCGCACCGTACGGTTGATCACGGTGTGGAACACCTTGTCGCCGAACGCCTCCACGACGCGGGCCAGCACCTCGCGGCCGTGCAGGGTACGGGCGTCGTACATGGTGGCGAGCAGGCCCTCGAGCTCCAGGCCCTCGTTGAGCCGCTCCTGCACCTTGGAGATGGTGTCCATGAGCAGGGCGACACCGCGCAGCGCGAAGAACTCGCACTCCAGCGGCACCATGACGCCGTGGGCGGCGGTGAGGGCGTTGATGGTGAGCAGGCCGAGCGACGGCTGGCAGTCGATGAGGCAGACGTCGTAGTGGGGCAGCAGCGGCTTGATGACCCGGCTCAGCACCTGCTCGCGGGCGACCTCGGTGACGAGCTGCACCTCGGCCGCGGACAGGTCGATGTTGCTCGGCAGCAGGTCGAGGCCCTCGACGCCGGTCTGCAGCAGGACGTCTTCCGCGGTGACCCCGCGCTCCATGAGCAGGTTGTAGACCGTGAGGTCGAGCTGCAGCGGATTGATGCCGAGCCCGACGGAGAGCGCGCCCTGCGGGTCGAAGTCGACCAGCAGGACCTTGAGGCCGTATTCGACGAGCGCGGCGCCGAGGTTGATGGTCGTGGTGGTCTTGCCCACGCCGCCCTTCTGGTTGACCATCGCAACCACGCGCGCCGGGCCGTGCACCGTGGGAGGCACCGGCTCGGGGAACACGGGTCTGGGCCGCTGCGTCGGGCCCAAATTGACGCCGTTGGAGGGCGCGTTGGTCTTGGTGTCGCCCCAGGGGTTGTCGGGGGTCCCCGGGGTCGAACCGTTGGTCGTCACAGTCACCAGCTCGAACCTCCCTGACGATCCCGAACCGGACCGTCCGGACGGACACTATGGCGTCGCCACTTAACGCGGCAAGGCGGCACGCCGTGGGCGGCGCACGTCCCAAAAGACTATAGATCACTGCCGGGCACGCGGATGCGCGGCGGCGTAGACCTCGCGGAGCTTGTCGACCGTGACCAGGGTGTAGACCTGGGTGGTCGTCACCGAGGCGTGGCCGAGCAGCTCCTGCACAACCCTAACGTCCGCCCCGCCGTCCAAAAGGTGAGTTGCAAAGGAATGCCGGAGTACGTGGGGACTTATCCCGTCGAGTCCGGCTCGTTCGGCGGCGGCCTGCAGCACCTCCCAGGCGCCCTGCCGGGTCAGACGGCCGCCGCGGGCGTTGAGGAAGACGGCGGAGGTGCCGCGCCCGTGGGCGAGCAGCCCGGGCCTGGCCCGCACCAGGTACGCGTCCAGCGCGGCGCGCGCGTAGCGGCCGAGCGGCACGATCCGCGTGCGGCCGCCCTTGCCGCGCAGGCGCACCTGGTCGTCCTCGAGGTCGTCCACGGCCAGCCCGACGGCCTCGGAGATGCGCGCGCCGGTGCCGTAGAGCACTTCGAGCAGGGCGCGGTTGCGCAGCGTCAGAGGGGCCCCGTCGGGGCCTGAGGCGGCGATGAGCCGCTCGACCTCGTCCACGCCGATCGCCTTGGGCAGGCGGCGCAGCCGGCGCGGCGGGCGCACCTCATGGGCGGGGTCGTGCGCCGTGACGCCTTCGCGCAGGGCGAAGCGGTGCAGCCCGCGCACGGCGGAGACGGCGCGGGCGGCGGAGCTGGCCACGAGGGCGGGATGCTCGCCGTCGCCCTCGCGCAGCGCGGCGAGGAAGGCCTGGACGTCGGCCTCCCCCACCTCGTCGAGCGCCAGGCGGCCGCGCGCCCGGAGATGCTCGACGTAGCGCTGCAGGTCACGGCGGTAGGACGCGAGCGTGTTGGCAGCCAGACCACGTTCTACCGCGAGATGGGCGAGGTAGCTGGAGAGCACCGCCTCCACGAACAGGTCCTTCCGTCACGCCTCCGGGGCGTCGGCGGGGCGCAACCGGGCGAACCCCTCAGCCGAAGCCGCGTACGCGGCGAGGATACCGGCCACGGCCGTGGAATTGTGGATCATTCCCTGGAGGACCTTCTCGACCGCGTCGGCCAGCGGCACCCATTCGACCGGCATGCCGATCTCCTCGTGCCGCTGGACGAAGTCGTTCTCCTCGTCAGGGATCTTGGTCAGGCCGCGCGCCAGGAACACCCTGACCCGCTCGTCGGTCATGCCGGGCGACGAGCGCAGGTCGGCCAGGGTGTGCCAGGTCTCGGCGCGGTAGCCGGCCTCCTCGGCGAGCTCGCGCGCGGCGGTCTCGACCAGCGGCTCGCCCTCCACGTCGCGGATCCCCGCGGGCAGCTCCCACATCAGGTGGCGGGTGGGGTGGCGGTACTGCCTGATGAGCAGGACGCGGTCGTGCTCATCGAGTGCGAGCGCGGCCACGGCACCCGGGTGGACGACGTAGTCGCGCTCGGCGACCTCGTCGCGGGGCATCCTGACGGTGTCGGTGACGACGTCGATGATGTGGCCCTTGAAGCGATGACGCGTTTCGACGACGTCCCACGACTCGGGCGTGTCGGCGATCAGCGGGCCGTCGGGGCGCCCGCTCACGGGTGCACCTTGGCGCTGCCGACGCGGCTGTCGGCGTAGACGAGCGCGGCGGCGATCAGGCCCTTGAACATCGGGTTGGCCCGGGTCGGCCGCGACTTGAACTCGGGGTGCGCCTGGGTGCCGATGAAGAACGGGTGGACGTCGGTGGGCAGCTCGGTGTACTCGACCAGCCGGCCGTCGGGCGACAGGCCGGAGAAGACCAGGCCGACCTGCTCGAGCCGCTCGCGGTAGGCGTTGTTGACCTCGTAGCGGTGGCGGTGGCGCTCGTCGGCCTTGGCCTTGCCGCCGTACAGCTCCCGGGCCAGCGTGCCCTCGCCGAGCTTGGCGGTGTAGCTGCCGAGCCGCATGGTGCCGCCCATGTCGCGCTCGCCGGCGATGACGTCTTCCTGGTCGGCCATGGTGGAGATGACCGGGTGCTTGGTGTCGGGGTCGAACTCGGAGGAGTTGGCGTTCTCGAGCCCGGCCAGGTTGCGCGCGGCCTCGATGACCATGCCCTGCATGCCGAGGCAGATGCCGAGCAGCGGGATCTTGTTCTCGCGGGCGTGGCGGATGGCGCCGATCTTGCCCTCGATGCCGCGCACGCCGAAGCCTCCGGGGATCAGCACGCCGTCGACGCCGTCGAGCTCGCGCTCTGCGCCCTCGGGGGTCTCGCAGTCGTCGCTCTTGACCCAGCGGATGTTGACGCGGGCGTCGTTGGCGAAGCCGCCGGCGCGCAGCGCCTCGGTGACCGACAGGTACGCGTCCGGCAGGTCGATGTACTTGCCGACCAGCGCGATCGTGACCTCCTTGGCCGGGCGGTGCACCCGGCGCAGGAGCTGCTCCCACTCCGTCCAGTCGACGTCGCGGAAGGGCAGGCCGAGCCGGCGCACGACGTACGCGTCGAGGCCCTCGGCGTGGAGCACCTTCGGGATGTCGTAGATGGAGGCCGCGTCGACGGCGGAGACGACCGCGTCCTCGTCGACGTCGCACATCAGGCTGATCTTGCGCTTGATCGCGGTCTGCACCGGACGGTCGGAGCGCAGCACGATCGCGTCGGGCTGGATGCCGATGCTGCGCAGCGCTGCCACGCTGTGCTGGGTCGGCTTGGTCTTGAGCTCGCCCGACGGCCCGATGTACGGCAGCAGCGACACGTGCAGGAAGAACACGTTGTCGCGGCCCACCTCGTGCCGGATCTGGCGCACGGCCTCGAGGAACGGCTGGGACTCGATGTCGCCGACCGTGCCGCCCACCTCGGTGATGACCACGTCCACGTCAGGACCGGCCATGCCCCGGATGCGGTCCTTGATCTCGTTGGTGATGTGGGGGATGACCTGCACGGTGTCGCCCAGGTATTCGCCCCGCCGCTCCTTGGCGATCACGTTGGAGTAGACCTGGCCGGTGGTGACGTTGGCCGAGCCGTGGAGATCGGTGTCGAGGAAGCGCTCGTAGTGACCGATGTCGAGGTCGGTCTCCGCGCCGTCCTCGGTGACGAACACCTCACCGTGCTGGAACGGGTTCATGGTCCCGGGGTCGACGTTGAGATAAGGGTCGAGCTTCTGCATGGTGACCCTGAGACCGCGCCCCTTGAGAAGGCGACCGAGGCTGGATGCCGTGAGCCCCTTGCCGAGACTGGAGGCGACACCGCCGGTGACGAACAGATGCTTGGTTTGCGATGCGCTGCGCAAAGGGGCTCCCGTGGCTCGAGGTGTGGTCGGAATGTCCACGGGCTCTCAGGATATCAAACAACGCCCTTCACATGCCCGAACGGCTTGACCTAGCGGTAACTTTGGTCCCTATGTCACTCGTTCGGCGGGCTTTGGGGGCGTTGATTCACCGTACGTACGCGGCGATCCGCCATGCCGGAGCGATCACCCCGTCCACGCCATCGGGCTACCGATTCCGGCGTATCGGTGACGGCGTCAGCATCGCCTTCCCCCCTGGCGCGATCTTCGGCGAGGAGTGGATCGAGATCGGCGATCACACGCTCGTCGGTGAGCGGGTGTCGCTGTCGTGCGGCATGGTGCCCGGTCACGACCTCGGCCCCGACTCCATCCTGCGCATCGGCGGCGGCTGCTCGATCGGCCGGGGCTCGCACATCGTCGCGCACCAGTCCATCGACATCGGCGACCACGTCTTCACCGGCCCGTACGTCTACATCACCGACCAGAACCACGTCTACGACGACCCCGACGTGCCGATCGGGCGGCAGTGGCCGCGCAACAGCCCGGTCTCGATCGGCTCGGGCTCCTGGCTGGGCGCGGGCGCGATCATCCTGCCCGGCACCACGCTGGGCCGCCAGTGCGTGGTCGCGGGCGGCGCGGTGGTGCGCGGTGAGTTCCCCGATCACAGCGTGGTCGCCGGGGTGCCGGCCAGGCGGGTCCGCGGCTATTCGCCCGAGCTGGGCTGGCACACGCCCGTCACGCAGGACGCCACCATGCGCTGAGCACCGCAGCGATTCCGGCCTTACGCGCTGAGGCCCGGTCCGCCGTCGCGCCCGTCACTCGCGGTCCCGCACGCCGAACCCCCTGCCCACCGCACCCCAGCCCCGCACGCGACGGCGGTTCCGGGGATGGACCGAACAAGCTTCTGACGGTTAGCGTCGGTGCATGCGGACCGCGATATGTGAGCGTTTAGGGATCGAGTTCCCGTTGTTCGCCTTCAGCCACTGCCGTGACGTGGTGGCGGCCGTCACGAACGCGGGCGGGTTCGGGGTGCTGGGCGCGGTCGCGTACTCTCCCGAGCAGCTCGACACCGAGCTGACGTGGCTGGACGAGCAGGTGGGCGGCCGGCCGTACGGGGTGGACGTGCTCGTCCCCGGCACGATCGACGCCTCGGCCCACGACCGGCGCGCGCACCTCATGGACGCCGTGCCCGACCGGCACCGCGACTTCATCACGCACTTGATGACCAAGTACGGCGTCAGCACGCCCGTCAGGCCGATGGGCGCGACCGCCGACGAGATGGGCAGGCGGGTGACCGCGGCCGGCGCGACGGGACTGATCGACGTGGCGCTCAAGCACCGCATCGGCCTCATCGCCAGCGCCCTGGGGCCGCCGCCGCCCGAGATGGTGACCAGAGCCAGGGAGGCGGGCGTGCCGGTGGCGGCCCTGGTGGGCACCGTCGAGCACGCGCGCAGGCAGATCGCCGCCGGGGCCGACATCATCGTGGCGCAGGGCACGGAGGCGGGCGGCCACACCGGCGACGTCTCCACGATGGTGCTGGTGCCGCAGGTCGTGGACGCGGTCGCGCCCGTTCCCGTGCTGGCCGCGGGCGGCATCGCGTCCGGGCGGCAGATGGCGGCGGCCATGGCGCTCGGCGCGGAGGGCGTGTGGTGCGGCTCGGTCTGGCTGACGACCGAGGAGGCCGAGACGTCGCCCGCGGTCAAGCGGAAGCTGCTCGCGGCCTCGTCGCTGGACACGGTGCGCTCGCGCTCCCGTACGGGAAAGCCCGCCCGCCAGCTCAAGTCCGCCTGGACCGAGGAGTGGGACGGCGCCGAGGAGAGCCCGGGACCGCTGGGCATGCCGCTGCAGCTGCTGCTCGCCGAGGGCGCGATGGCGCGGATCGGCGCGGCGGCGGAGAAGGGCGAGCCCGGCGCGATCGAGCTGGTCAACTACTTCGTCGGGCAGGTCGTCGGCCAGCTCGACCAGGTACGCCCGGCCAGGGACGTGGTGTACGACATGATCAGCGAGTTCGGCGAGGCGGTCGAGCGCCTGGGCAGGCTCACAGCGGAGTGACCGGCTGCCGCCCCGCCACCTCGGCTCCATCCCCGTCGCGGACCGCATCAGGGCGTGCCTGGCCGTCAGGGACGAGGGCACCGTCCCGTGCGACAACGACGCCTGCGCCACAAGATCGCCCGCGCCCGGCCGCTCGACCGGGCGCTGACCGAAGTCACCGACCCCGGTCTTCGGGACCTCATGGACGAGGCCGCCAGGGCAGACTAGGGGGATGCTCGCCGCTCTGACCGGTTTGGGGCTGTCCACGGCGGCCGGCCTCAACGCCTACATCCCCCTCCTCATCGTGGGTGTGCTCGCCAACTTCACCGACGCCGTACGCCTGCCGGACGGCTACTCCTGGCTGTCGAACTGGGGCGTGCTCGCGATCATCGCCGTGCTGCTGATCGCCGAGCTGGTGCTGGACAAGGTGCCCGCGATCGACAGCGTCAACGACACCATCCAGACCGTGATCCGCCCTGCGTCCGGCGGCGTGGTCTTCTCCGCCACCAACGCCGCCGCCGAGTTCGAACGCTCGGCCTGGATGAGCGAGCACCCCTGGGCCGGGTGGCTGATCGGCATCGTGGCGGCGCTGGCCGTACACGCGGTCAAGGCGCTCGTCCGTCCGGTGGTCAACGCGGGCACGGCCGGGTTCGGCGCGCCGGTGCTGAGCACCGCCGAGGACGCGGGCTCCATCGGGATGAGCCTGGTCGCGGTGTTCGCGCCCGTGCTGGTGCTGGTCGCGCTGCTGGTGCTCGCCGTGCTCGCCTTCCTGCTGATCCGGCGGGTACGGCGGGCGCGCGCCCGCAAGAGGGAGGCGCGTACCGGCCCGCCCCTGTGACCCCGCCCGGCCGCGGCTCTCCACCCCGCCCGGCCGCGGCTCTCCACCCCGCCCGGCCCGGCGCGTGGGCGGTCAGAGGCGGCGCAGCCAGCCCTCCACCGCGTGCACGAACGCCTCGGGCCGCTCCTCGTGCAGCCGGTGGCTCGCGCCCTCCCAGCACAGCACCGCCGAGGCCGGGTCCTTGAGCAGCCCGCTCTCCCACTGCGCGCGCCCGGGGTCCGCCCAGATCGACAGCACCGGGCAGCGCCTGCGTGCGAGATAGTCGTCGCTGGCCGGGCGCACCCCGATCGCGTCCCCGCTGACGAACATGGCCTCGAACGCCTGCGCCAGCACGTGCGGCGGCATGCCGTACAGGCGGCGCTTGTGCCAGCGCCGGATGAGGGCGGGGGTGCCGGCGTTCGTGCACCACTCGTCGATGCGCTCGGCGGCCTCGTGCGGGCGCTCGCCGCGCAGGGCCGCGATCATCCCGGGGAAGCCGGCGGCGATCTCGGCGCTCATGCCGTAGCCGGGGTCGAGGGCGACGAGTGCCCGTACGCGCTGGGGATGCTCGACGGCCAGGATCGAGACCACCTGCGCCCCCATGGAGTGGCCGACCGCCACCACCTGCGGGATGCCGAGGCGGCCGAGCATGACCTCAAGGTCCTCGGCCATCGCACGCGGCGTGTTCCCGGTCTCGGGGACCGACGAGTAGCCGTGGCCGCGCAGATCCACCGCGATGACGCGGTGCCCGGCGGACAGCGCGTCGATGTGCCACGACCACTGGTGGGAGTCGGCGCCCCAGCCGTGCACGAGCAGCAGCGGCGGCTCGCCGCCCGCCTCGCCGTCGTCGGTGTAGAAGAGCCGGACGCCCGGCTCGACCTGCGCGTACGGCACCTAGCCTCCGACCCTCCGCAGCAGCGGCGTCTCGCCCGCCGCCCATGCCGGCCCGCCCTTCGCGAGCGTGATCCCTGCCGCCATGTCAGCACAGCGTCCGGGCCCGATCAAGAGCTTGCTCGGGTACGCCGTCACGCGCCCCGCCCCTGAACCGCCCGCGCGCACTATCCTTCAAAGCAGCAGCGCCAACAGGAGGTGGCAACGATCAGCGAGTTCCTCATCGTCGTACTGGTGATCCTGGCGTTCCTCCTGTTCCTCGGCGGCCTCGGCATCTTCCTGATCGTCAAGCTGGCCAAGAAGGCCGCGGTCAAGGCCAAGGAGGCCACCGCCCGCATCACGACCCACGTCAACGCCATGGGCACGGGCGACGCCGCCGAGGTGGAGCGTCTCCGGCTCGACCTGCGCCGCGAGGTCTCGCTCACCCGCCAGGCCGTCGAACAGGCCCAGCGCCAGGGCTGGGGGCTCGGCGAGCTGCCCCGGCTGCTGGCCGACCTCACCGCGCAGGCCGACGTCCACGACCAGCAGCTCGGCATGTACGCGCAGCAGCGCCGCATGTCCCCGTACGTCGATCACGCCACGCTCGACCGCCTGCGCCGGCACCAGGCCACGCTGACCGCCATGTGCGCCCGCATCCGCGCCGACCTGCTGAGCAACCAGGTCCAGCACACCGGGGCCGGCATCGCCGACCTCACCCAGCGCACCGACCTGGAGATCGAGGCCCGCCGCCCCGCCCCCGACCCGCTCGACGAGATCGACGATCTGTATCGCCGCACGATGCAGGAGCGCAAAGACCTCCCCTGACGGGCCGCACCCGAGACCTGCGCACAGGTCCTTGGGCGAGCGCCCGAGACCTGCGCAGAGGCCCCTGGGCGAGCGCCCGAAAAGGATCGTCAGGAGGGCAGCAGGGTCGCGAGAGTACGCGCGAACGCCTCCGGATTGTCGAGCATGATGTTGTGCCCGGACTCCGGGATGCCCAGCACCCGCACCCCGGCCGCCCGCAGCTCCCCGGCCCCGTCCGGCTCGTCACCCTCGGGAAAGAGGAAGGCACGCGGAATGGCGGTCAGCCCGATCAGCAGCTCGCGCATGGTCGGCGTGGTGCCCTGGGCCAGGCTGACCGCCGTACGGTGCAGGCCGCGCAGGTCGGCCAGGCGCATCGTGGACCACCAGTGCGGCCCCACCCGGTCGCGCACCTCCTTCCAGCCGCCCGACACGAACTCCTCCTCGCCGTAGGCGGCGATGCCGCTGGTGCCCGGGCGCGGGGGCGTCACCGGATAGGGGTCGAGGTTGGCGTCCACCAGGATCAGGTCGGCCACCAGGCCGGGATGCCGCGCCGCCGCCACGATGGCGACGGCCCCGCCCATGCTGTGCGCGATCACCGCCGCGCCCGCCACACCCGCCTTGCGCAGCGCCTCGGCGAGCGCGTCGGCGTGGGCCTCCAGCGTGTACGAGAAGTCCTGCGGGCGGTCGCTGATGCCGAACCCGAGCAGGTCGATGAGGAGGGAACGGCGGCGCGGCAGCGCCGGGTGCGCCGCGACCTCCGCGTAGTAGGGGGCCGACGTGGCGCCGAGGCCGTGGACGTACACGCGGGCCGGCTCCCCGCCCGGCAGCTCGACCCAGCGCATGCGGGCGCCGCTGGGATGAACGATGGCATCGTGCATGACAGCCCTCCTCATGTATCGAAGCCAATATATATCGAACCCGATATATAATCGGGGCATGCTGGAGCTGGCCATCCTGGGATTCCTGAGGGATCAGCCGTTGCACGGATACGACCTGCGTACGCGTGTGGCCGCCCTGATGGGCCACGTACGCCCGATCGCCGACGGCACCCTCTACCCCGCGATCAAGCGCCTGGCCGACGCCGGCTGGGTGCTCAGGAAGGACGAGCCCGGCGTGGCCGCGGCGCCCCGCCGCATGCTCTACCTGACGCCGGAGGGGCAGGCCGAGCTCGAACGCCGGCTGCGCGAGCCCGCCGACCTCGACATCAGCGACGAGAACCGGTGGTTCACGCTGCTGGCGTTCCTGAGGCACCTCGGGGAGCCGAAGGAGCAGGCGGCGGTGCTGCGGCGGCGGCTCGCCTTCCTGGAGGAGCCGACCAGCTTCTTCTACGACGGCGACCGGCCGATGGCCGCCGAGGAGTTCCCCGACCCGTTCCGCCAGGGCCTGCTCACCATCGCCCACGCCACCAGCCAAGCCGAACTGGCCTGGCTCCACACCACCCTCGCCGCCCTGGAAACGCCCGGCGAAACCCCGCCCAGCTGAACACGCCAGGACGCCGCGGCCCGCCCGCAGCGGGGACACAGCACAGCCGGTCCCCCGGTCAGCCAGACACGGCGCATCGGCACACGCGTGTTATTCGGCGCACCCGCCGCGAAGCAAGGGGACGGCCTACCGCCGATCGCGCTCCCCAGCCCCAGCCGAACCCCCCGCAAACCGCAGGGCGGGCAGCTACAAGCCGCACAAGCGCGGGGCGCGCCACCGCAAGCCACAACCACAGAGCGACCGGCAACCGCGCGCGACCGCAAGCCGCAGGGTGGGCTACTGCAAGCCGCACAAGGGGCGGGGCGCGCCATCACAGGCAGTACGAGGCGTGGGCCGCACCACCGCAGGCTGCGCAAGGTGCGAGCTGCACCACCGCAGGCCGTGCGGACGCGGGGACGGTCCCCTGCCGACCGCGCGAGGTGCGCCGGACGAGCCGGCGCAAGCCGCGACGGCCGGGCGATCACAAGCCGCGCGAGACGCTAAGGGCGCGCCACCACAAGCCACGACAACGGAGCGACCGCGAGCCGTGCGAGGCACGAAGCCGGCGCTACAAACCGCCTGAAGAGCAGGACAGGCCGCCGCAAGCCGGGAGAGACGGCGGGCGGGCGTATGGCGTGCGAGCACTGAGCCGGCCGTTGCGAGCCAAGTAAGCGGACGGCCACTGGTTGTGCGAGGTGCGGGGGGTGGGCCGCCACCACGCTCGGGGTGGTCGGTGCGCGGCGGCCCGGGAGGGGTTCTCGAAGTGAAGGGTCAGGACGGGGAGGGGCTGGTGCGGATGACGTCGCCGGTGGCGGCGTCGATGGTGACCTCGTGCTTGGCGCCGTCAGTCGTGACGACGTCGGACTCCCATACGGTCTTGTCCCGCTCGTCGTCCAGCGCCAGCTCCGTGATGCGCCCCTCGGGCACCGCGGCGGTGATCTTGTCGGCGGCCTGGGCGTAGTCGAGCTTGGCCGCGGCCACCCGGTCGCGGAGCTCGGCCTTGTCGTCGGCGTCGTCCTGTTCGCTGGTCGGGCCGGTCACGACCTTGCCGCCCTCCACGTCGAGCTGGTACTCCGTGCCGTCTTCGCCGACGACCTGGACCTCCCAGCGGCTGCCGTTCTCCTCGGCCTCCATGGAGATCACCTTGGAGCCGGGTACGGCCGCCAGCGCCGCCTGCCCGGCCTGCTTCAACTCCTCCAGGCTCTGCTGGGCGGAGCCCGGCGTGCCGGGGCTGCCGTCCGGCGTGGCGGTGCCAGGGCTGATCGGCATGTCGGTGCTTTCGGCCGTGGGCGTGCCGAGGGTCGGCGACGACCGTACGGCCAGCCGCTCGGCCTCGCTCGTCACCGCCCCGCAGCCCCCTGCGAGCACCGTGGCGCCGACCAGGGCACCGATGATCGACTTGTTCATACCCTGGACGCTGCCCGCCAGAAGGTAAAGCATTCGCCCAGGTCAGGCCACCGGAACGCGTCTGCCGCTGCGCCCACCCCGCCGCCGGACACGCCCCCGTCGCCGGGAACACCACCCTCACCAGGCACGCCGTCCTCGCCAGCAGCCCTTCGCCAGACACCCCGCTGTCACCGGGCCCGCCGCCATCGCGGGCCCAAGGCCCTCAGGGGCACAGCGCCTTCGCCGGGCACGCCGCCATCCGTCACCAGGCGCACCACCGCCGCCGGATACGCACGTCATCACAGACACGCCCCGTCGCCGGACACAGCGCCCTCATCAGACCGCCCCATCGCGGGTCCAAACCCTGAGGGGCACGGCGCCTTCGCTGGGTACAGCACCTTCGCCGGGCGGGTACCGGCTGCGGCGGGTGCCGAGCGCGGCGTGTGCCGAGCGCGGCCGGCGTTCAGCGCGGTGGGCGCGGTGTACGGCGGGCGCGCACACGCCCGGCGATGAGCGTGGCAGCCACAAGCACGCCCGGCGATGAGCGTGGCGAGCACGAGCACACCAGGCGATGAGCGCGGCGAGCACCGGCACACCAGGCCGTGAGCGCGGCGAGCACAAGCACACCAGGCCGTGAGCGCGGCGGAAGCCGACTACAGCGGGAGCCGGGTGCGGCGGGTGCTGAAGCGGAGGCGTCGCGCAGGGTTGTGCCCGGCGACGATGCCAGGCCCGGCAACGGTGCCAGGCCCGGCAACGGTGCCAGGCCCGGCGACGGTGCCAGGCCCGGCAACGGCGGCATGCCCGTGCCCGTCGCCCCCGGAGCGGCGCGCCCCCTACTCGACCCCCGCCTCGCGCATGTCGCGCAGCTCGCGCTTGAGCTCCTTGATCTCGTCGCGCAGCCGCGCCGCCACCTCGAACTGCAGGTCGGCCGCCGCCTGGTGCATCTGCTCGGTCAGCGACTCGATGAGGGACTCCATCTGCGCGCGCGGCATCTCGCCCGCGATGGCCTTGGCGTGCTGGCCGGCCTGGCGGGCGCTGAGGCCGGGCACCGGGGCCTTGCCGCGGGACTGCTGGCGACCGCCGCCCATGAGCTGCTGGGTGTCGGCGTCTTCGCGCTGCAGCGAGTCGAGGATGTCGGCGATCTTCTTCCGCAGCGGCTGCGGGTCGATGCCGTGGGCCTCGTTGTAGGCGATCTGCTTGGCCCGGCGCCGGTTGGTCTCGTCGATCGCCCGCTCCATGGACGGGGTGATCTTGTCGGCGTACATGTGGACCTGGCCCGACACGTTTCGGGCGGCGCGGCCGATGGTCTGGATCAGCGACGTCTCCGACCGCAGGAAGCCCTCCTTGTCGGCGTCGAGGATGGCCACCAGCGACACCTCGGGCAGGTCGAGGCCCTCGCGCAGGAGGTTGATGCCGACCAGCACGTCGAACTCGCCGGTGCGCAGCTCGCGCAGCAGCTCGATGCGGCGCAGCGTGTCGACCTCGCTGTGGAGGTAGCGGACCCGGATGCCGAGCTCCAGCAGGTAGTCGGTGAGGTCTTCGGCCATCTTCTTCGTCAGCGTGGTGACCAGCACGCGCTCGTCGCGCTCGGCGCGCTCGCGGATCTCGTGGACCAGGTCGTCGATCTGGCCCTTGGTGGGCTTGACCACGATCTCCGGATCGACCAGGCCGGTCGGGCGGATGACCTGCTCGACGACCTCGCCCTTGACCCGCCCCAGCTCGTACGGCCCCGGCGTCGCCGACAGGTAGACGGTCTGGCCGATGCGCTCCAGGAACTCCTCCCACTTCAGCGGCCGGTTGTCGAGCGCCGACGGAAGCCGGAAGCCGTGCTCGACCAGCGTGCGCTTGCGGGAGGCGTCGCCTTCGTACATGGCGCCGATCTGCGGGACGGTCTGGTGGGACTCGTCGAGGACCAGCAGGAAGTCTTCTGGGAAGTAGTCGAGCAGCGTGTTGGGCGCGCTGCCCGGCTCGCGGCCGTCCATGTGGCGCGAGTAGTTCTCGATGCCGTTGCAGGTGCCGATCTGGCGCATCATCTCGATGTCGTACGTGGTGCGCATGCGCAGCCGCTGGGCCTCCAGCAGCTTGCCCTGCCGCTCCAGCTCGGCCAGCCGCTCGGCCAGCTCGGCCTCGATGCCCGCGATGGCGGCCGCCATGCGCTCCTCGCCCGCGACGTAGTGGGAGGCGGGGAAGATGTAGAGCTCTTCGTCCTCGGTGATGACCTCGCCGGTGAGCGGGTGCATGGTCGAGAGCTTCTCGATCTCGTCGCCGAACATCTCGATGCGGACGGCGAGCTCTTCGTACTTCGGGATGATCTCGATGGTGTCGCCGCGCACCCGGAACGTGCCGCGGGTGAAGGCCATGTCGTTGCGGGTGTACTGCATGTCGACCAGGCGGCGCAGGAGCTGGTCGCGGTCGATGTCCATGCCGACGCGCAGGCGGGTCATGCGGTCGACGTATTCCTGCGGCGTGCCGAGGCCGTAGATGCACGACACCGATGCGACCACGACGGTGTCGCGGCGGGTGAGCAGCGAGTTGGTGGCCGAGTGGCGCAGCCGCTCGACCTCGTCGTTGATCGACGAGTCCTTCTCGATGTAGGTGTCGCTCTGCGGGACGTACGCCTCCGGCTGGTAGTAGTCGTAGTAGGAGACGAAGTATTCGACCGCGTTGTTGGGCAGCATCTCGCGCAGCTCGTTGGCGAACTGCGCGGCGAGCGTCTTGTTGGGCTGCATGACCAGGGTGGGCCGCTGCAGCCGCTCGATCAGCCACGCGATGGTGGCGGTCTTGCCCGTGCCGGTGGCGCCGAGCAGGACGCTGTCCTTCTCCCCGGCCTTGATGCGGCGCTCCAGCTCGGCGATGGCCGTCGGCTGGTCGCCTGATGGAGTCATCTCGGTGACGACCTTGAACGGCGCCACCTTCCGCTGCAAATCAGTGACCGGTCGCATGTTGCCACTGTAGGCGGCCCGACTGACAGAAAAAGTCAGGCCGGAAGCCCACCCGGGCGCCGGCGGCGATGGCGCGCCGCGATCCCTTGACGGGCAGGGGATGCGGCGCCGCGATCGGTGTCCATGATCGCCGTCGGTCGCCCCTCCGCTACAGCCAGCAATACCCATATGGCATCACATTGCAAGCGAACCGTAAGCCATACCCGATACGGTCGAATCCGCCTGTAGCGGAAAAGGAAGGTTCGATGTCACGACCCAGAGAGGCACTGATCCAGGCAGGACGGGGCGTAGCCCAGGCGGTGGCCCAAGGGGGTGACGTCCGCCAGGCCGTCGGACAGGCCGTGGGACAGATGGCCGGTCAGGCCGGAGCGATGCCGAACCAAGGCGGTCAGCCCGGCCAGGGCTTCGCGCTGAATCCGCACGACTTCGCCGCGGCCCGCGACGGCGGTCAGTCGCTGGGGACCTCGATCGAGGCGAGGACCGCCTCGCTGAACGAGGCCGGCGAGATCGTCAACCGCAGCTGGACCGAGAACGGGATGCACGTCATCTCCCCGGTGGTGATCCCCAAGGGCAGCACCGCCAAGGTGGTCGTGCCGCTGAGCGTCCTGGTGGTGCTCGGCCTCATCGGCGCGCTCGGCAACATCATCCCCAACGCCGAGGTGCTCTTCGGCCTCCACTACTGGATCGTGCTGGTGCTCGCCGCCGCGTTCCTGTGGTGGCGGCGCAGCGTGGTGATGGTGCCCGAGGGCTGCAAGGCGCTCATCACGCAGTTCGGCAAGCTCGTGCACATCGCCGACCCCGGGCGGGTGACGCTGTTCAACCCGTGGAAGCGGGTCAGCTACATCGTCAACACCACGCGCGAGTACCCGTTCAACGCCCCGATCAGCGAGGCGCCCACGCAGCAGGGCGTCAAGGCGAGCGTGGACCTGTTCCTGCAGTTCAGGATCGAGAACCCGGCCGAGTTCATCTTCGTGCTCGGCTCGGTCAGCGGCTTTCAGTCCAAGCTGCAGAACGCCATCAGCGAGGTCACCCGCTCCCTGATCTACGCCCAGCGGGCCGAGGAGATCTACGACCTCGTCGGCGAGAGCACGGTCGGCATGCTGGAGAGCCTCAACCAGCAGTTCCTGCCCGCCGTACGGCTCACCGACGTCAACATCACGCACGCCGAGCCGTCCAGCCAGGAGTACCGCATGGACCTGGCCGCGCCCGAGATGGTGCGCGTCGCCAAGGAGGCCTACACCTACGAGTACGAGCTCCAGCTGCGCAAGGAGCAGAACGAGGGTGACCTGGTCAAGGAGCTGGCCGGGCTGCAGGAGACGCTGAGCGCCATCCAGGCGGAGATCGCGAGCTACCAGGCCCGTATGGACACCGCGCTCGAACGCGCCACCCACCAGGCGACCGCGCAGGCCAGGCAGCGCCTCATCGAGGCGGAGTCCAAGGCGAACGCCAACGCCGCGCTCCTGGAGGCGCAGGCGCTGGACATCAGGGCGCTGTCGGCCGCCGAGGCGCCCGAGATCCTCGACTACCGCTTCCAGCAGGACCTGTTGAACAAGCTGGAGTCCGTCGCCGCCAGGCTGCCCCAGGTGGTGCAGGTGGGCGACGAGACCGAGATCGACTTCCTGGCCCTGGCCCAGCAGCTCGTGGGCGGCAAGGACGCGGCGCTGTTCTCCGAGGAGGACATGGCCGCCATCCGCGGCAGGCTCGACGAGATCGCGGCGCGCGTCCGCGCCCGTGAGGCCGAGATCGCCGGTCTGCTGCAGAAGGCCGCGGCCGACGTGGAGGAGCCGCCACCGCACACGCCGCCGCAGGCGCAGGTGTCCGACGCCGACCTCGAACGCACGGTGGAGCGGCTGCTGCCGAACGGCCCGCACCACGGAGAGCCTGGGAGTGCCATCTGATGAGCAGGGAATTCTCGAAGATCAAGGAGTCGCTGGCCTCCTGGAGTGAGATCCGCCAGCTCCTGCGCGGCGGCGAGCAGGGCCAGCTCGTGCCGGTCGTCATCCCCAAGGACCGGCGCGGCTTCGCGTGGATGACGCTGGTGTTCCTGGCGATCTACTTCGCCGGCATGGCCGTGCTCACCGACCTGACGCTCATCGCGGCGCTCGCCGCGCTGGTGTTCCTGCTGCTCGCGCTGCTCACGGTGTGGCGCAAGGCGATCATCGAGATCGAGGAGGGCACGACCGGCGTGCGCAGCCGCTGGGGCGCCATCACCGGCACCCTCCCGCCGGGCCGCCACTACCTGTGGCTGACGTGGGACCGGGTGGACGCGGTGGTGGACACCTCGACGGAGATCCCGTACTCGGCGCCGATCGTGGCCTGCCCCACGGCCGAGAACGTGCCGCTGAAGTCGATCGAGTTCTTCCTGAAGTTCCGGATCGTGGACCCGGTCGCGTTCGTCCGCACCATCGGGGCGAGCAACTTCGACCTGGTGCTCTCCAGCGCCGTGCAGGACGCCATCAGGCAGCGCAGCCGCAAGGTCCACACCGAGCGGGCGTACGACCTGCGCGGCTCCGACGTCGGCGACATGCAGGACGCGCTCAACCGCCAGCTCGGCCGCTATGGCGTGCGCATCACCGGCGCCAACATCCCCGACGTGCAGCTTCCCGACCAGTACCAGCAGCACCTGGCCACCCGCGAGAAGGTCGCCAAGGAGATGTCGGCCTACGAGCGCGAGTGGGAGCTGACCCGCAAGCGCCGCATCGACACGCTGCTGATGGAGATCGAGCGCTCGAAGAAGACGCGTGACGCCCGCGTGGTCGAGGTCAAGGCCGCCTACAACACCGCGCGCAAGGACGTGGCGCGCATGCTGGAGGAGCAGGAGACCGAGGCGCAGCGGGTGACGTGGGAGATCGAGGCGCGCGGCAGGGCCGAGCTGACCGCCGCCGAGAACGAGGCCAAGGCGCTGCGGCGGCTGGCCGAGTCGTACCGGGACAACCGGGCCGTGCTGCAGTACGAGCTGGCCCGCAGGCGCCTCGACGTGGGCGCCAAGCTCGCGGAGAACGCGCCGCAGCCGCTGGTCGTGCGCACCCAGCAGGGCCAGTCGGACTCCGCGCTCAGCACCCTCCTGCTCGCCCAGCTCCTCCCCCGCATCTCGGGAGCCGGGTCGGCAAACGTGAACGGCCACACACCTTCCGCTTCCGCTTAGGAGAACCTCCATGGTGTTCCGCAAACTGATGGCCGCTTTCGGCGCGGGCGTCGAGGTCGACACGGTGCTGACCGGCAGGGACGTACGGCCGGGCGAGCTGCTGCGCGGCGTCGTCCACTTCCGTGGCGGCAAGTCCGACTACAAGGTCGAGGGCATCTACATCGACCTCACGGCCGTGGTCGAGGTCGAGTCGGGCGACAGCGAGTACAAGACGAGCTACAGCTTCCAGCGCACGCAGGTCGCCGGGACGTTCCAGCTCGCGGCGGGCGCGCAGCACCAGCACCCGTTCGAGGTCCCGATCCCGTGGGAGACCCCGATCAGCGCGGTGGGCGGGCATCCGCTGCACGGCATGAAGCTGGGCGTGCACACGGAGCTGGCGCTGGCGGGCGCGCTCGACAAGGGCGACCTCGACCCGCTGTACGTCAGCCCGCTGCCGGCCCAGAACCACGTGCTCGCGGCGCTGGACCGGATGGGCTTCCGGTTCAAGGGCGCCGACCTGGAGCGCGGCACGCTGTACGGCTCGACGATGCCGTTCTTCCAGGAGATCGAGTACTACGCGGGAGGCGAGTGGCGGCGCCGCTTCAACGAGCTGGAGCTGACGTTCATCGCCGGGCCGCACCAGATGGACGTCATCCTGGAGGCCGACAAGAAGGGCGGCTTCCTGACCTCCGGCCACGATGCGTACAACCGCTTCACCGTGCGCTATGACGACCCGCCGCAGGCGGCGGACGCGGCGTTGCAGCGCGGGCTGGAGGCGATGGCCCGGCGCAGGGGCTGGTTCTAGCGCGTCCTAGAGCCGTGCCACCGCGAGCAGGTGGCCGCTGACCCCCAGCAGCGACGGCACGGACTCCACCCGACGGGCGGCGTCGAGCAGCAGCTCGCGCCGCCCTTCGTCGTCCAGCCAGTCGTTGACGTCGCCGTAGAGCCAGAAGGCGCCCTCCAGGCCGTAACGCCGCGGCTCGGGCAGCCCGGCGTCGGCGAACTCGCCGGGGATGTCGTCGGGGTCGTGCAGGTAGGCGCGGAACCCGCTCCCCGCGCCCTCCCCGGTGATCAGGAGGCCGGTCTCGAGCGAGGTGTGCACGGCGAAGCGCCACGCGCCCTGCGGGTAGATGCCGAGGTGCACGGTGTCGTGGAGTGCGGCGTACCGGCTGATGAAGGCGGCGGCGATCACCCCGCCCGGCTTGGCGGCGCGGCGGGCCTCGCGCAGCCGGTCGTCGCGCTCGGGCAGGTGGTAGAGCGGGCCGAGCAGCAGCACCGCGTCGGCCTCGCCGTCGGGGACCGGCAGGTCGCGGGCGTCGCCGAGGCGCGCCGTCACGCCGGGCAGCTCGCGCGCCTCGGCCACGTGCAGCGGCACCGGGTCGATCACCTCGACCTCGTAGCCCTCTTCGGCCGGCCACTCGGCGTGCACGCCGGTGCCGCCGCCCACGTCGAGCACGCGGGCCGGGGCCGGGGGCAGGGTGCGGTGCAGGACGTCGCGCGTGCGCCCGTACTCCAGCCGGCCGCGTCCCTCGCGCAGCCGGGTACGCTCGCCGCCGCGCTCGTAGTAGGCCATGAGGACGGGATCGGTGATCATGGCGCGATCCTCAGCGCCGCCCCGCGGGCGAGGCGAGCGATTATCCCCGGCGCGAAGCCCCGGCCCGAGGCCAGAACCCCGGCGCGGAATCCCCGGCGCAGTAGGGGTTTCGCGCCTTTGCGCGAGCTGGCAGTGCCATGGTGCGATCGTTACCATGACGACAGGCACTGACTGATCATGAGACGGCGGGGCGGGGCGCATGGGACGGTTCAAGGCGGCGATGCGCAGGACCGCCCTGTGGGGGGCGCGCAACGCCGACGGCGCCATCGCGCTCGGGCTTGCCTTCGTGGTGGGCGTGCTCGGCATCCTGCCGCCGGAGCTCTTCGGCGAAGACGGCAACGAGATCCAGACGCAGCTCGTGAACGCGTCGGCCCTGGTGATCATGGCGCTGGTGGCCACCGCGCTGCTGCGCGACCGCGCCCGCCAGGCCCCCGTGGAGAAGACGATCACCTCGGGCGCGCTGGCCGAGCTGCCGATCAGGCTGGCCCGCCTGGAGGAGATCGAGACGCTGGCCCACAGCACCCGGCACGCCCTCGACGCGCTGCAGCTCGTCCGCGTGCTGGGCAGCAGGCAGGAGATCGCGCAGTGCCACGCCGAGGCCAGGCGCGACACCACCCGGTGGATCTTCAAGGGCGGCACCGGCACCTACCTGCGGGCCGTCACGCTGCCGCAGTGCGTGGCCGCCGCCCGCAAGGACAAGCGCCACCTCACCGTGCGCATCGAGGTCATCGACCCCTCCGACCTGGAGGTGTGTGAGACGTACGCCCACTACCGCCGCTCGCTGTCCGACGCCCCCGACGGCACCGGCGAGACGTGGACGACCGACCGGGTCAGGAAGGAGTCGTACGCGACCGTGCTGGCCGCCTTCTGGCACCGCCAGCGTTACGGCCTGCTCGACATCGGGGTGGCCCTGTCGTCCACGATGACCACTTTCCGCTGGGACCTGTCGTCGAGCCGCGTCATCATGACGGTCGAAGACCCCAACAAGGCCATGACGGCGCTCAGGGACACCTTCTACTACGAGAACTGCGACACCGAGCTGCGGCTCAGCTTCGAGCAGGCGCGGCGGGTGCCGCTGGAGATGTACCGGAAGGTGCCGCTGAGCGACGAGCCCACGATCGAGGAGGTGCAGGAGCTGTTCGAGCGCGTGGGGCTGCCCTTGCCCAAGTCCTACAACGGGCGCGACGTCGTCGACATCGCGCGTAAGGCGCTGCGTGCCGTGGACCCGTACGGATGAGCATCGAAGGGGTGCGGCGGCTGGTCGACGAGGGGCGCGCCAGGGCGTGGGCCTTGGAGGAGCTGTCGCGGCCGGGCCTGACCGCGGTGCGTCATCCGCTCGGGTTCGTCTGCCTGCCGATCGAGCGCGACGGCGGCGACGGCGTGTGCCTGCACGTGTGGTCCGGTTCGCTCGCCCACGCCGAGGTGACCACCTCGCAGATCCACTGCCACAGCTGGGACCTGGTCAGTCACGTGCTCTACGGCCAGGTGCGCAACGTGCACGTGGTCGTCACCGACGCGGGAGCCGACGCCACCCACCGCGTCTACGAGGTGGTCAGCGGCGCCGACGGCGACCGCATCTCTCCCACCGGGCGCACCGTGCGCCATGCGACGGGGCTGGTGGAGGTCTTCGGCCCCGGCGACACGTACACGCTGGCCGCCGACCGCTTCCACAGCAGCGTCGTGCCCGAAGATGGTGAGGCGGCCACCATCGCGCTCGGCCGTGGCAGGCCGGGCGCCCGCGACCTGTCGCTGGGCCCGCTTGACGGCGGCGCCCACCACGTGGCGAGGCAGCCGCTGGACGCCGAGGAGACGGCGCTGGCCGTCCGCCTGATCACCGCGCATCTGACCTGAGAGGGCAACGCCGATGGACCTGGACCACGCTCGCACGGTCGCCGTCGAAGCCGCCGAGGCCGCGGGGGCGCTGATCCGGGAGGGCACGCGGCGCAGCCTGCGGGTGCACGCCAAGGGCGACGCCGGAGACGTGGTGACCGACCTCGACCTCGCGTCGGAGAAGCTGCTGCTTGAGCGGATCCTGACGGCGTTCCCGTCGCACGCGGTGATCGCCGAGGAGTCGGGGCTGAACGGCGCGGCGGGCTGCGAGTGGACGTGGCTGGTCGATCCGCTCGACGGCACCAACAACATCGCCATCGGGCTGCCCGCGTACGTGGTGGGGGTGGCGCTGTGCCGGGCCGGCCGGCCGCAGCTCGGCGTGGTGCACGACCCGGTCTCGGCGCAGACGTGGTCGGCCATCAAAGGCAGGGGCGCGCTGGCGTCGTCAGGCCGGCGGCTGTCCGCGCCGTACGCGCCGAGCCCGCACGGGCCGCTGCTGGCCTGGATCCAGGGCTACGGCATCGCCAGGGACGACGCGACCGTGCTCAGGCTGAAGTCGGCGCTCGACCTCCACGCCCGCCGGGTGCTGCAGCTGTGGACGCCGCTGCTGTCGTGGGCGATGCTGGCCCGCGGCGACATCGACGGCATCGTGGGCTACCGCACCGGGGTGGTGGACCTGCCGGCGGGCGCGCTGCTCGCGCAGGAGGCGGGCATCGAGATCAGGGCGCTGGACGGCGGCCCGTACGACGAGCGCATCCAGGGCGCGGCCGATGAGCGCAGCTACGTGGCCGCGCATCCGCGCGCCCTGCCCGGCCTGCTCGCGCTGCTCCAGTGACGGCCTGAACGATCAGCCGAACGCGACCAGCGCCCACACCGTCGCCGCCGTGCCCACGACGGCGAGGCCGGCGCCGGTGAGCAGGAAGCGCGGCATCGGCACGGTCACGTCGTGGCGGCGGCACGACTCGAACCACAGCAGCGTGGCGAGCGACGCCCACGGCGTGATGACCGGGCCGACGTTGGTGCCGGCCAGCAGCGCCAGCAGGTGGTCCTGCTGGACGGCCGGGATGACGATCTCGACCGCCTTGTACGCCGGCAGATTGTTGATCAGGTTGGCCAGCCCGGCCCCCACGGCGGCGATGCGCAGCGGATCGTCGTCGGTGCCGATCAGCCAGGTCATCAGTGCCGACAGGCCGTTGCCGCTGAGCGTGGGCACCACCAGGAACAGCCCGGTCACGAAGATGATGAGCTGCCACGGGATCAGGCTCCACCTCAGCCGCTCGCGGGCGCGCACCAGGAACGCGGCCACGACGATGACCGCCGCCGCCACGGCCGCCACCGCGACGTGCGCGCCGAGCAGCAGCAGCACGATGAACAGCAGGCAGCCGGCCGCCGCCGTCGCGAACAGCACCCGGTCGGCCACCGGCTCCAGCACCGGTGGGACGTAGCGCAGATCGCGCCGCTCGCCCCTGCGCCAGAAGAACACCCACAGGAACGCCATCGTCACCGCGATCGCGGCGAGCTGGGGCGCCCACATGCGGGCGGCGAACTCCTGCGTGGTAAGACCGATCTTGGTCATGCCGAGGAGGTTCGTCAGGTTGGAGACCGGCAGCAGCAGGCTCGCGGTGTTGGCCAGCCAGATCGTTGTCATGGCTAAAGGCAGCGCGGCGATGCGCGCGCGGGGCGCCAGGGCCAGCATCACGGGGGTGAGCAGGACGGCCGTCGTGTCCAGGTTCAGGAAGATCGTGACGAGGGACGCGAAGGCCGTGCAGAGGAGGAAGAGCGCGGCATAGTTGCCGCGGCCGAGCACCGCCATCCTCGCCGCGATCGCGTCGAAGACCTGCGCCTCCTTGGTCAGCTCGGCCACCACGATGATCGCCACCAGGAAGACCAGCAGCGGCCCGATCTCGCTCAGGCTCTCGACGGCCGCCTCCCACGGCAGCAACCCGGTCGCCACGAAGACCAGCCCCAGAATCAGCAGCCCGATCCTGATCCAGTCGAGTACGCCAAGACGCCGCAACACCTGACGATGATCGCACACACGCTGCAAAACGCCGATCCCACAGGAGATACTGAGCAGATGGCACGTGACGGCAGGCCGATCGACATCTTCGTCAGCTACTCCCCGGCCGACACGGCCTGGGCGACCTGGATCGCGTGGGAGCTCGAGGCGGCGGGCTACAAGACCATGATCCAGGCGTGGGACTTCGTGCCCGGCACCAACTTCATCGACTTCATGGACCGCGGCGTCAGCGAGGCGAAGCTCGTCGTGGCCGTGCTCTCGCGCAACTACCTCGGCTCGCGCTACGGCCGCATGGAGTGGCAGGCCGCGCTGCGCGCCGACCCCGACAACCCGTCCAACAAGCTCGTCACCATCCGCCTGGAGGACGTGCCGCTCGAAGGGCTGCTGTCCACCATCACCTGGGTGGACCTGCTGGGCGTCACCGACCCGGGCCAGGCCAGGGCGCTGCTGCTCGGCCGGGTCAGGGAGGCGCTGGCGGGCCGGGCCAAGCCCGAGGTCCCGCCCGCGTTCCCGGACGGCTCCTCGGTGCCGGCGTCCGTGCCCGCCCCGCCGCCGGCCCTGCCCGCCCTGCCCGAGTCCGCCGAGCCGGCCAGGGCCAGGCGCAGGCCGGTGACCGCGCCGACGTTCCCGCCCGCCGCGGCCACCGGGCGCGGGCGCGAGACGATCAGCGTGCTGCACATCGGCGGGCCCCGCTTCGGCCGGGCGCTGCCCGACCCGGGCGACCCGTTCACGCCCGAGGACATGCAGGCCCGCATCTGGGCCGACCTGACCGCCATGTACGACCGCGGCATGCCGCGCCCCGACCTCATGGTCATCGCGGGCGACCTCACCGAGTCGGGCACGCTCGGCCAGTTCGGGCAGGCCACCCGGTTCGTCACCGACCTGCGGCTGCTGCTCGGCCTGGAGCCGCACCGGCTCATCCTGCTGCCCGGCCCGCGCGACGTCACCAAGGCCGCCGCCAGCGCCTACTTCCTGACCTGCGAGGCCGACGACGTCGCGCCGCAGCCGCCCTACTGGCCCAAGTGGCGGCACTTCGCCTCCCTGTTCGGGGAGGTCTACCAGGGGCTGGACGACCGGGTGTTCGACGGCGGGCAGCCGTGGACCATGTTCGAGGTGCCCGACCTGCAGGTGGTCGTGGCCGGGCTCAACTCCACGATGGCGATGAGCCACCTGGAGCGCGACGCGTACGCGATGATCGGGGAGGCGCAGGCGGCCTGGTTCGCCGAACGGCTGCGCCCCTACGAGGAGCGAGCGTGGCTGCGCCTGGGCGCGATGGGCCACCCGCCGGCCGAGCTGCGCGACGCCGCCACCTACGAGCGGCTCCTCGGCCACCGCCTCAACCTGCTCTTCCACGGCGGCACGGGCCCGGCGGGCGAGGGCCATATCGCCGCGCCGCGCGCCGGGCGGCACCAGGTGATCGAGATCGGCCCCGACGGCCTGCGCACATGGCTGCCCGACGCGGGCCGGCCCGAGCGGGTGCGCGCCAGGTGGCGGTCCGCGCAGACCACGTTCACCGGGCAGACCCCGCCTGCGCCGCCGCCCGCGCCCGAGCCGGAGCGGCGCGCGCCCAGCCCCGTCGAGCTGCTGCTCGACCGCATCGCCGAGGTGTGCGAGGCGCGGCACGAGCGGGCCAGGATCCGCAGGTTCGACACCCACCTCGTGGTCACGCACCCCGAGGACGGGTTCGTCCGGCAGACCATGATCGGCGCGTACGTCGGCGAGGTCACCGCGGAGAGCGCCGCCGCGTTCGTGCGCACCGCCCACGCCGCCGGGCTGTCGGCCGAGCTGGTCTATCAGGGACCGCCCGCGCCGCGCGCGGTCCGCGACGACCTCATGCGCAAGGGCGTGCGGCTGCGCAGCTTCACCGAGTTCCAGGGCCTGCTCGACCTGAGCGGCTACGTCGCCGAGCAGACCGCGCGGCTCACCTCCGACCGCCGCTACCCGCCCAGCCTGTACGTCCCCCAGCGCTACCGCGAGCTCGACCGCCCCGGCAGCCAGGTCAAGGCCGGGCTGACCGACGAGCTGATGCGGCTGCTGTCGGCCGACCACGGCCGTTTCGTGCTGCTGCTCGGCGACTTCGGCCACGGCAAGACGTTCGCGCTGCGCGAGCTGGCCCGCCGCATCCCCACCGAGCTGCCCCACCTGACGCCGATCCTCATCGAGCTGCGCGCGCTCGACAAGGCGCACTCGGTGGACGCGCTGGTGGCGGCCCACCTGGCGAGCCACGGCGAGGAGGTCATCGACCTCAAGGCGTTCCGCTACCTGCTCAGGCAGGGCCGCATCGTGCTGCTGTTCGACGGGTTCGACGAGCTGGTGACCCGGCTCACCTACGACCGCGCGGCCGACCACCTGGCGACGCTGCTCGCCGCGGCCGAGGACAAGGCGAAGATCGTGGTGGCCAGCCGTACGCAGCACTTCAAGTCGCACAGCCAGGTGCTGACCTCGCTGGGCGAGATGGTGGGCGTGCTGCCGCAGCGGCGGGTGCTCGGCGTCGAGAACTTCGCGCCCGACCAGATCAGCTCCTACCTGGCCAACAGGTTCGGCGACGACGCCGAGGCGGGCGCCCGCATGGCGCTGATGCGGGAGATGGAGGACCTGCTCGCGCTGGCCCAGAACCCGCGCATGCTGAGTTTCATCGCCGACCTCGACGCCGACCGCCTCCGTACGGTCGCCCAGGCCCGCCACACGATCAGCCCGGCCCTGCTGTACGAGGAGATCCTCACCTCCTGGCTGACCTTCGAGGAGCGGCGGGCCAAGGTTCCCGGCTCCACCGGCGGGCTCAGCGTGGACGAGCTGTGGCAGGCGGTGACGGCGCTGGCGGTGCGGCTGTGGGAGTCGGGCGAGTCGCTGCTCGGCATGGACGAGCTGACCGAGATCGGCGAGACGCTGACCGACCTGGCCGACGGGCAGCTCACGGCCGCGCACGCGGCGTTCCGCATGGGTTCGGGCAGCCTGCTGGTGCGCACCGAGGAGGGCATGTTCGGGTTCATCCACACCTCGGTGATGGAGTGGCTGATCGCCCGCCACATCGCCGCCACCATGGACGGCCCCGAGCTGCTGTCGCGCCGGCCGCTGTCGGCGCTGACCGTGGAGTTCCTGTGCGACCTGGCCGACGTGCGGGCGCTGCGCGCCTGGGTGAACGACCCGCCGCAGGACGACGTCTCCCGCGCCAACGCCGTCAAGATCGCCGCCAGGCTGCGCACGCCCGCCCGTACGGACCTGCGCGGCGCCAACCTCAAGGGCGAGGACCTGTCGGCCCGTGACCTGCGCGAGGTCGATCTGACCGGCGCCGACCTGTCCGAGGCGACGCTCGTCGGCACGAACCTGTCCAGGGCCGTGCTGCGCGAGGCCCGCCTGACCGGGGCCAGGCTCGACGGCGCCCAGCTCACCGGGGCCGACCTGCGCGGCGCCGACCTGTCGGGGGCCCGGCTGGCGCGCGTCGACCTGAGCGACGCGGCCGTCGAGGGCGCCCGCTGGCACCGCGCCACGCTCATCGACGTGACCGGCACGCTGCCGCGCCTGCCCGGCGCCGCCGTGGTGCCGGGGCAGCCGGTCGAGGTGGAGTTCGCCCCGGCCGGCATCGGCGTCCCGTACGGCTACCACTTCCAGAACAGCCGCCTGCCCGAGCCGATCGCCTACAGCCCCGACGGCGCGACCATCGCGGTCGGCAACGAGGACGGCGGCGTGCTGCTGTGCGTCGGCGGCGCGCCCGTGCGCACGCTCCAGGGTCACCGGGGCCGCGTCTACGCCGTGACGTTCGCCGGCGACTTGATGGCGACCGGCGCGAGCGACGGCGTGGTGCTGCTGTGGGACGCGCTGACCGGCGAGCCGGTACGCCGCCTGGACGGCCACCCGGGCGGCGTCTGGCCGCTGCGGCTCAGCCCTTCGGGCGACCTGGTGGCGGCGGGCGGCGGCGACGGCATCGTCCGGGTGTGGGAGAGCGCCACCGGCCGGCTGCTGCACGAGCTGGCCGGGCACCAGGCGCCGATCTACACCGCGTCGTTCGGCCGCTCGGCCCTGGTGACCGGCGACGCCGCGGGCGTCGTGCGCGTGTGGGACATCGGATCCGGGCAGATGAAGGAGACGCTGGGCGAGCACCGCGGCAGCGTCTACCGCGCCGTGCACAGCCCCGACGGCAAGCTGCTCGCCACCGGCGACGAGGCGGGCACCGTACGCCTGTGGGACACCGCCACCTGGACCCGCCTGCACGAGCTGACCGGCCACTTCGGCAGCGTCTACTCGCTGGCGTTCTCGCCCGACGGCACGCTGCTGGCCAGCGGCGACACGGCCGGGTCGGTGCGCCTGTGGACCTCGTCAGGCGAGACGCGCGGCGTGCACACCACCCACGCCACCAGCGTCTACCAGGTCGCCTTCAGCCCCGGCGGGCAGATCCTGGCCAGCGGCGACGCCAACGGCGTGGTGCGCCTGCAGCGCGTCGGCGACTCCGGCAAGGTCGAGCTGACCGGGCACCGCAGCTCGGTGTGGCCGTTCGTGTTCAGCCCCGACGGGCAGCAGCTCGCCACCAGCAGCAACGACGGCACCGTACGCCTGTGGGACCCGCAGACCGGCCAGTGCCAGCGGGTGCTGCGCGGCCACGGCCGCCGCATCTCCTCCGTCGCCTTCAGCGCCGACGGCTCGATGCTGGCCACCAGCGGCAACGACGGCATCGTGCGGCTGTGGGAGCCGCGTACCGGCCGCCGGCTGCGCGAGTTCACCGGCAGCTCCGACCGGCTGATCTCGGCGTCCTTCTCCCCCGCGGGCCCGGTGCTCGCCACCGCCAGCAACGACGGCGGCGTGCACTTCTGGAACGCCGCGACCGGCGACTACGAGCGCGAGCTCAACGCCGAGACCGAGCACGTGTGGGCCGAGGCGTTCAGCCCCGACGGCGACCTGCTCGCCACGGCCAACGACGACGACACGGTACGCCTGTGGTACCGGCCGACCGGGCGGCTCTCCGGCAACCTGGCCGAGCATCGCGGCAGGGTGCGCTCGATCGCGTTCAGCCCCGACGGCGCCTACGTGGCCACCGGCTGCGACGACACGCTCGTCCGCGTCTGGCACATCCGCACAGGACGCCGGGTCGCCGTCCTGGAAGGGCACACCGACCGGGTCTACTCCGTCTCCTACTCCCCCGACGGGCGCCACCTCGTCAGCGCCGGCAACGACGGCCGGGCCATGGTGTGGGAGCTGCCGCCCGGCCTGGCGCCGCGCCTGGTCCACACGCTGCGGCACGAGGGGCGGCTGTGGAGCGCGGCGTTCAACGGGACGGGCTCACTGCTGGCCACCGGGGGCGACGACGCGCTCATCCGTATCTACGACGCCGCCACCGGCGACCTGCGGCGCATCCTGGCCGGGCACAACCGCCGCATCTGGTCGGTCGCCTTCAGCCCCGCACCCGACTCCGAGCTGCTGGCCAGCGCCGGCGACGACGGCGTGGTCATCCTCTGGGAGGGCGACCGGCGGCTGGCGACGCTGCTGGGGCTGCCCGAGGGGTGGGCGGCCATCGCGCCCGACGGCCGCTACAAGGTGCAGGGCGAGCCGGGCGGGCAGTTCTGGCACGTGGTCGGCATGGCGCGGTTCGAGCTGGGCGAGCTGGACGCGTACCTGCCGGAGGTGCGTCAGGTGCCGCTCGACGAGCCGTTCTAGTAGACCTCGATGCGGTCCATGCTGATCACGGTGCTGCCCGAGGCCGGGTTGCGCTCGCCGGTCACCCGGACGCGCAGCGTGTGCGTGCCGTACGGCAGCACCGGGCTCAGGTAGTTGAGCTGCTCGCCCACCCGGATCCCGCTGTAGTAGTCGACCCGCTGCTCGGGGCCGCCGTCGATGGAGATGGCGGCGATGCCGTTGCCGCGGTCGCGCACGCTCAGCAGCGCAACCCGGCTGCCGGTGAACGTGACCGTCGCCGTCGCGCCCGCCTGGCCGCTCCAGTGATCGTTGCCCCAGAAGCACTGGTTGCCGCAGCCCGAGCCGGACTGCCAGGTGCCCGCGTACGTGACCTGCGGGTCGAAGTCGTTGATCACCGAGGTGGCGGCGCCGGGGTCGCCGGACGGCAGCCGCTGGGTGGCGCCGGCCGCGAGCGGGCGGCCGAAGTTCGGGGTGCCGTCGGCGTTCCAGGTGAAGCGCTGCACCCTGGTGGTGCGGAAGTCGTAGGTGTAGGTGCTGGTGTTCTTGGCGTGGTAGGCGATCCAGTCCTCGGTGCCGTCGGGCGAGCGGAAGAACGAGTGGTGCCCGGGGCCCCACACGCCCGTCTCGTCGTTCCTCGAGAACACCGGCCCCGGGTGCTGCCGCCAGTTCGACGCCACCATCGGGTCGGCGCCGTCGGCGATGCTCAGCATCCAGAGCTGGTAGTCCGGCTTGCCGGTGTCGCACGTCGAGTAGGTGAGGAACGTCCGGCCGTTGCGGTAGAGCGGTGTCGGTCCCTCGCGCACCTCGGGGCAGCCGCCGTCCGCCGGGATCGCCACCCGGCCGCCGGTGACCGTCCACGGGTTGCTCATGCGGGCGATGTACAGCTGCGCGGGCCCGCCCATGCCGCGGCCGGGGCCCGCCCAGACGAAGTACATCTGCCCGTTGTGGGTGATCGGCTCGCCGTCGATCGCGTACTCGCCGAAGTCGGCGATCTTGGCCTTGAACGCGTACGGGCCCATGGGGTCGTCGCCCGCCGACTCCAGGACGTACATACGGTGGTTGGCGTCCACCCCGTCCGACGCCGTGTAGTAGATGTACCAGCGGGAGCCGACGTGCCGGAAGGCCGGCGCCCACATCTGCTTGTCACGGCTCGCGTCGCCGTCCCGCCACACCACCTGCTCCGGCTCGGCCAGCAGCGTCGCCAGGCTGCGCGACCGCCAGATGCCGATCCGGTCGCCCCTGGTCGTGGCCACGTAGTAGGAGCCGTCGTGGTAGATCAGGCTGGGGTCGGCGGAGGGGTTGACCGGGTTGCGGAACGAGTCGGCCGCGCGCGCTGTGCCGGGCTTCGGCTCGTACGAGGCCGCGTGGGCCGAAGTCGCTACGGCCTGGTCCCGTGGCGCTACGGCCTGGTCCGGTGCCGCTATGGTCTGGGCCGGTGGCGCTGCGGTCTGGGCCTGTGCCGCCGCAGGCTGGGCCGGTGCGGCCGCGGGCTGGGCCTGGGCTGATGCCGTTTCCGCCTGGGCGGGTGCATGGATCGACGGGCTCAGGGCGACGATGAGTGCGGCGAGCACCACGTGAGCGGCCCGCCACGGCGACGTGCGCGGCATCGGCGATCCTTCCACGATCTTGCCGGTCGATCTTTCTGATCGTCAGGGAAGGATGTCATGCCGTCAAGGCATCTTGGGGACAGACCCTTGCGAACAGGGCATGCACGGTTCTCAGTCGAGGACCGCCTTCAAAGGGCTCAGGCTTTGAAAAGCTCAGGCTTTTAAAGGGCTCAGGCTTTTGAAGGGCTCAGGCTTTTGAAGGGCTCAGGCGCAGAGGGCGACCGCAGAAAGGCGCGCAGGCTCAGGCGTGGGCCGCACGGCGCAGCAGCTCGTCCCAGACCTCGTTCACACGGGCGTCCAGATCTTCCAGCGAGCCGTCGTTGGGGATCACGATGTCGGCGGCGGCCAGCCGCTCGTCCCGGCTCGCCTGGGCGGCGATGCGGGCCTTGGCGTCGGCCTCCGCCATGCCGCGGTATGCGGCCAGGCGGCGGATGCGCAGCTCGTCGGGGGCGTCGACGACGATCACCACGTCGTACATGGAGGCCAGGTTGTTCTCCACGAGCAGCGGCACGTCGTACACCATGATCGTGTCGTCGGGGGCCGTACGCTGCAGCTCCGCCACCCGCTCCCCCACCAGCGGATGCACGATCGCGTTGAGCGCCGCCAGCTTCTCCGAGTCGTTGAAGACGATCGAGCCGAGCTTCTCCCGGTTGAGCGAGCCGTCGGGACGCAGCACATCCTCGCCGAACGTCTCCACCACCCGCGCCAGCCCCGGCGTGCCGGGCTCGACCACCTCGCGGGCGATCACGTCGGCGTCTATCACCATCGCGCCCTTGGCCGCGAGCCGCTTGGACACCTCGCTCTTGCCGGAACCGATCCCGCCGGTGAGCCCGATCTTCAACACGCGGGAAAGCCTATCGCCCGCCATCCCCGCCGGTGCCTCAGGCCGCCGGCTCCGGCGTCATGCGCAGGTGGATCAGGGTCAGGTGGTCGTCCATGCGCTCGCGGTGGGTCTCGCGGTAGCCCAGCCTCCGGTAGAACCGCAGGTTGGCCTCCGACAGGTGACCGGTGAACAGGTCGAACGCCTGCGCCTGCGGCACCCGCTCGTGCAGGGCGCGCAGCAGGGCCGTACCGATGCCTCTGCCCTGAAGGTCGGGGGCCACGATCAGCCGGCCGACCAGGCAGGTGGTGCCGGCCAGGCGGCCGCGTACGGCGCCGACGATGCGGCCCGCCTCGACCGCCTTGAGCACCACCGCGTCCTCGATGACCTTGCGCACCTGTTCGAGCGACTCGACCAGCGGCGGGATGTAGGGGTCGCCGTACAGCTGGGCCTCGCTGACGTAGGCCGCCCGCTGCAAGGTCAGGACCTCGCCCGCGTCGTCGGGCACCGCCTGCTCGATCACCACCCGTCGCAGCCTACCCTCAGCGGCCCTCCCCCGCCGTGAGCTCGCCGGGGCACACCGTACGCGGCTTGGGCACCACGCCGTTGACCAGGAAGTCGTGCACGCGTGCCCGCAGGCAGGCGGCCCGCAGCTTGGCGGCCCCTTGCAGGAGGTACGCGTCGTGCCCGTCCCCGTGCCACAGCACCACCGCGCCGGGGATCTGCCTGGCCAGCCGAGCCGCCGCCGCAGGCGGGCTCACCACGTCGAGCCGCCCGATCCCGACCAGTACAACCGCCCCTGACCCTCTCTCAGCGGGTCGCGCAGCACGACCGCTTCGTGACGCACCACGATCGGCACCCGCCGACCCGCCGCCACCGATGACCGCCGACCCACCGCCATCGCCATCCGCCGACCCGCCACCACCGATGACCGCCGATTCGCCACCACGGGTCCGGCCCACCTCACCATCCACTTCGCGGCCGGCACCCGCGTCCGGGGTTGCCGCCGAGCCGGTGGCACTGCCCTGCGGCCCGCGACCACCTCTGAGCAAGGGGTCACCACCACCGGCCTCCGGTTCGCCGCCACTCCGGCCCACGGAGCCGGCATCATCACCGGCACCACCTCGGGGCGAGGAACCGACGGCGCCGACCTCCGACCCAGCACCATAGCGGGGCGAGGCGCCGAGGCCGCTGGGCTCAGAAGCGTCACCGCCTCGGGGCGTGGGGACGGTGGCACCGGGCTCCCATGCGCCGCGGCCGTGGGGCGAAGGGCTGGTGGCGCCGGTCCGCGCCGACCGGCTTCCGGCCGCTCCCGAAGAGGGCCGGCCCTCGCCGCTTCCGGCTGACGCGGGCTGCCCGCCACCTCCGGCCGGCGCGGACTCGTCACCACCTCCGGCCGGCGCGGACTCCTCAGCACCGGTCAGCCGGGACCGGTCGATCCGCAGGGGGTGAGGCCGCCAGCTCGGGCGGGTGTCCAAGCCGAGGCACTTGCCGACCTCGTAGCGAGCGGTCAGCCACCCCACCCGAGGTGCCACCTCACGCAGCCGGGACTCCATGCGCAGGAAGCTCCGGTAACCGGGCACGACGGGCATGAAGTCGTGGCAGTGCATCGCACGGGAGACGGTGGCAGGCGCGTCAGGCCGCCGCACGGCGGCGAGCGCCGCCAGCGCCCGGACATCGCCCTCCTCTGCAGCGGCGAGCGCCCTGGCCAGCTCCGGCCACCGCCGCGCTTCAAGCCCGGCAAGCACGGCGGCGGTGATCCTCCGCTCGTCGATCACCCGCCCGGCCCGGACGCCCTCCCCCGCCCGCCCACGCAGCGCATCACGCCCACCCGGCAGCCGCTCATGCTCCTCGTCGCGTGCCGCACGGTGCTCCGAAGGCGATCTCTTCACCGCGCCACCACGCCCAGGAGCGACGGCCGACGGCTCCCCACTCAGCAAGCCGCCATCGACCAAGGGCGCCGCACCCAGCAGCCGACCGAGCCGAGACCCCCCTACCAGAGGTTCTTCGCCGAGCAGCCCATCGACCCGAGGCTCCACCTCCGAAGAGGCACCGCCACGCGACCCCCGGCCCCCAGAACCCGCAGCCGAAGCCGCCTCACCGATCAGACCACTCACCTCAGGACCCGCCACCAGAGGCGCCGCGCCCAGCAACCCTTCAAACCCGCGAGCCGCCGCCGAAGGCGCTTCCCCAAGCAGCACATCCACCCCAGGACCCGCCTCCCCAGGACCCGCCGCCCCAGAACCCGCCGCCGCAGGCACCCTGCCGGCCGGCCCACCGGCTCCGCCGCCCGGCACCGAAGGCTCCTCGCCGGGCAGCCCACCGTCACCAGTGCCCGCCGTCGAGGACTTCCCACCGAGCAGGGCATCGCCACCGGGGCGCACCGCCTCTGGAGGAACGAGGCCGACCAGCCCGCCGACCCCAGAAACGGCTACGCCAGGCGCACCGCCCAGCAACCCGCCTAGCCCGACGCCCGCGACCAGCGGAGCCTTGCCGAGCAGGGAGCCGAGATCAGGGCCGGAAGCGGAACGGGGCTCGCCAAGAGAACCCGCACGCACATGCCCGCGTGCCGCCGGTGTTCCGGCGGGCGCGCGCTCCTGCCCGGAACCCTCCGGCAGAGGCACGCGCTCGTGCCCGGAACCGACCGACAGAGATTCCTGCCCGGAACCGACCGACAGAGACGCGCGCTCCTGCCCGGAACCGACCGACAGAGATTCCTGCCCGGAACCGACCGACAGAGACGCACGCTCCTGCCCGGAACCGGCCGACAGAGACGGGCGTTCGCGTCCAGGCTCAGCGGGCGAAGGGGCGGGATCACGTCCAGGCCCAGCGGGCGAAGGAGCGAGTGTTTGGCGCCCGGGACCAACGGACGAAGGAGCGAGTGTTGTGCGCCCCGGATCGACGGACGGAGAGGCGAGGTCGCGTCCCGGACCAGTAGGCAGCGGGGCGCGTCCGTGCTCAGGCTGGACCGGCAAGGGGGCGCGTTCGAGGAGGTCGTCCAAGACCGCGATCGCATCGCCGTCGAGCGGACACCCCAGCCGACCGGCGCACCAGTCGCGGAAGGAACGCAGCCGCCGCTCGGCCGCACGGGCGCGGGCGATGAGCCGCCTGCCCAGGCTGGGCTCGGAGTGATCGGGTACGCCCTCCAGGTACATCCGCCCGACCTTGCCGGGGAACAACTCCAGGTACGCCTGCCCGTAGACGGCCCCGTACCCGTTGCCGAAGTACCGCAGGCGACGCTCGCCGAGCGCGTCCCGCAGGGCGTCGAGGTCGTGTGCCACCTGCCAGGCCGTGAGGCCGTCGTAGGCGGGCCCGGAGGCGATCCGGCAGCTTCTGTCATAGGCGGCGTTGTGACCGGCGTAGGAGCGCCATGCGGCCTCTGTGGAGGCCAGCTGGAGCCTCCGGGGGTCGGGCGGCGGCACGGAGCAGCGCACCATGGCGGTGCTCCCCCGGTCACCGATGCCGCGCGGCTCGAAGAGCACCACGTCGAACCACCGGGCAAGCTCGCTCACCGTGTCGGGCCGGGCGCGCACGCCCTGGATGGTGGAGCCCTCGCCGGTGTTCACGATCAGCGGGCCCAGGCTGCGGCGCGGGTCGCGGGCGGGCAGCCAGACCAGGTCGATCTCCGTACGCGTCCCGCCGGGCCGCTTCCAGTCGACGGGCACCGAAAGTCTCCCGCACCTGAGCCCGTCGCCGCACTCCCGCCATCGCACCCGCCCGAGCCGGCCGTTCGCCGCGCCGGGCGGCTCCGCCCACAGCCCGCCATCGTCACGCCCTCTCGGCGCGTCCGCCGGGTCCGCCACGCCCGACGCGGCCGGTACGGCGGCAGCGAGGACGGCGATGACCGCCGTGAGACCCGCCGCCGCCCGGATGACCGGCTGAACCATGCCCACGTACGTCGCTCCTGACAGTCGCAGCCACCAAGCGCCGCCCAGTTTGGCAGCGCCCATCACCACAGGTCACAGGTTTGCAAAGACCCTCAAGTAAAATCTCGGCGCGCCAGCCGACGAATCCGGAAAAGTTCGCTCATGTCGTGTGCGAGTCAAGCGGGCTGACGACTCGCAACACGCCGCCGGGGTTCCAACGCGCCCGGTGAGCGAGGAGAAGCACGCCCCAGGGCGGCAAAAGCAGCCCGCGTCTGCGACCGCCGGGGCCTGGGGGCGGTGCAGGGCACGCGGCTGGTGGGGCGGTCGTCGGCGCGAGAACACCCGGCCTCCGATCCAGCACGGCAGCGGCCCCAGGAGCGCGGCGCCGGCGTAACAAAAGCAGCGGAAAACCTCCCCGGCATGCGGAAGGCCCCGCACGGTGATCCGTGCGGGGCCTTCCGCCACTTCTTTCCGGCTGCGAACCCGAGGCGGCTAAGCCTCAGGCGGCGGCCGATGCCCGGTGCGGGGCGTCAGCTCTGGCCGCCCGCGAGCTTCTCGCGCAGCGCGGCGAGCGCCTCGTCAGAGGCGAGCGCGCCGCTGGCCGGAGCGGACGAGCCGCCCTGCTGGCCCTGGCTCTCGCCGCTGTAGGACGAGGGAGCGGCCTCGCCGGCCTCCGCCTCGGCCTTGCGGGCCTCCTCGATCTGCCGCCTGTGGGCCTCGTAGCGCTGCTGGGCCTCGGCGTACTGCCGCTCCCACTCCTCGCGCTGCTTGTCGAAGCCCTCGAGCCACTCCCCGGTCTCCGGGTCGAAGCCCTCGGGGTAGATGTAGTTGCCGTGCTCGTCGTAGGTGGCGGCCATGCCGTAGAGCGTCGGGTCGAACTCGACCTCGGCACCCACGCCCTCGTTCGCCTGCTTCAGCGAGAGGCTGATGCGGCGACGGTCGAGGTCGATGTCGATGATCTTGACGAAGATCTCGTCGCCGACCTGGACGACCTGCTCCGGGATCTCCACGTGGCGCTCGGCCAGCTCGGAGATGTGGACCAGGCCCTCGATGCCCTCCTCGACCCGGACGAACGCGCCGAACGGCACCAGCTTGGTGACGCGGCCCGGCACGACCTGGCCGATCTGGTGGGTGCGGGCGAACTGCTGCCAGGGGTCTTCCTGGGTGGCCTTGAGCGACAGGGAGACGCGCTCGCGCTCCATGTCGACGTCGAGGACCTCGACCGTGACCTCCTGGCCGACCTCGACGACCTCGGACGGGTGGTCGATGTGCTTCCAGGACAGCTCGGACACGTGGACCAGACCGTCGACGCCGCCGAGGTCCACGAAGGCACCGAAGTTGACGATCGAGGAGACGACGCCCTTGCGGACCTGACCCTTCTGCAGGGTGTTGAGGAAGGTCTGGCGAACCTCGGACTGCGTCTGCTCGAGCCAGGCGCGGCGCGACAGGACGACGTTGTTGCGGTTCTTGTCAAGCTCGATGATCTTGGCCTCGAGCTCACGACCCACGTACGGCTGCAGATCGCGAACACGGCGCATCTCGACCAGGGAGGCGGGGAGGAAGCCCCGCAGGCCGATGTCGAGGATGAGACCACCCTTGACGACCTCGATGACGGTGCCGGTGACGATGCCGTCCTCGTCCTTGATCTTCTCGATCGTGCCCCAGGCGCGCTCGTACTGAGCACGCTTCTTGGACAGGATCAGGCGGCCCTCCTTGTCCTCCTTCTGGAGAACGAGAGCCTCGACGTGTTCGCCGACCTCCACGACGTCAGCGGGATCGACATCGTGCTTGATCGAAAGCTCGCGCGAGGGGATGACACCCTCGGTCTTGTAGCCGATATCGAGAAGAACCTCGTCTCGATCGACCTTGACGACGGTGCCCTCGACGATGTCGCCGTCGTTGAAGTACTTGATGGTCTCGTCGATCGCCGCGAGGAAGGCTTCCTCGGACCCGATGTCGTTGACCGCTACCTGCGGGGTGCTCGAGGTGGCCTCAGTGCTGGACGTCATGTGTGGAATTGCTCCGAACGCGGACAGGATGTCGATGTGGCGGATGCGCGGCAGGCCCTCTTCCGCATCAAGCCGAGGAATTACGACATCGACGTGACCGAGCGCGAGCCCGCTCCGTCTGAGGCGCGCGCGAGCCCACAGCGCAGCGATCAGCATATGAGACCAACGCCACGGGGTCAATCCGGGGAGGTCTCAGTAGGTGATGACCTGGAGCCCATGCTTGGCGACGATATTACCCCGAGCTTTCTTCGGAATGGAGATTCTTTCCGGGTCGCCGTCGCTCACGAAGCGCTTGCGGGGATGGCGGTCCAGCCACTCGAGCCAGTATTGGGAGCACCACTTGCGGCACTCCCCCTTCTTGCCGTTGCTCTGGATGCGCTGGATCGCCCCGCGGTCGAACTTTTTCGCGTACGGCGAAACGGACGGCTCGGCCCCGGCGAGGAACACGCCGGCGAAGTCGTAGCGCGTGCCCTTCCACGAGCCCTTCCTGGCCGTCTTCTTCCCCCGGGGCATCGACCCGTACGGCAAAGCCATGGTCTGGGACGGCGGCGCGCCGAGCTTCTTCAGCAGCCGCTCGAGCCGGGCGATCTGCTCCCTGACCTTCTCGCTCTTGAGCGTGCGCAGGTCGGGGTGGCTCCAGGTGTGGTTGGCCACCTCGTAGCCGTGGTCGACCAGCCACCGCACAGCCGCCGCCTGCGCGTCGTGCTCGCGCAGCCCGAACGGCTCTTTACTCACCCAGAACGTGGCCACCGGCCGGAAGCCCGGATATCGGGCGGCCACCTCCTGGATGATGCCCACGGCGGTGTCGGGCCGCGGCCGGCCCTTGGCGTCCAGCGCGAAGTGGCTGGGGTGGCCGTCGTCGAACGTCAGCACGACGGGGAACTTGCCGGCCGGCACCCTGATGTCGCCCTTGACGAACTCGGCCGCCGTGATGGGCACGTAGCCGCGCTTGGCCAGCTTCTCCAGCTCCTTGCGGAGCTGGGCGGGCGTACGGTCGAGCGAGGCGCGCCGCTTGGCGAGGATGCGGTGGTACATCAGCACCGGCACCAGCCCCGCCTCGTTGGCGCGCACCTGCCGGGCGAACTCGGGCGTGGACACCACCCCCGGCGGCTCTCCGACCGGGGTGGGCGCGGGCGGCTCCGCGCTGCCCTGGACGGTGGTGGCGGCCTCGGGTCTGGCGTGCGGTCTCGGCTCGCCTGGCATGAGGACGAGCCCGATGACGGCGACCGTGATCACCGCTACGTTCGCGACGACGATGATCCGCGTGAGTGACGCTGGTAACCGCACGAAACTCCCGGCCGTTCGGTGATGACGGCTCCACACATTAGTGCAGAACCGCCCACGGCGCGGCTTTCGCGGCTACCGCCCCAAGCCCTCCCCGGCCCCGCCCGGTCAGTGTCCGGCGTCCTCCCAGGTGCGGCCGACGCCCACCGAGACCTCCAGCGGGACGCGCAGGTGGTAGGCGGCGTTCATCTGCTCGCGTACGAGCTGGGTGAGCCGCTCCAGCTCGCCCGGCGCGACCTCGAACACCAGCTCGTCGTGGACCTGCAGCAGCATCCGCGAGGCCAGCCCCTCCTCGGCGATCGCCCGGTGCACGTTGAGCATGGCGACCTTGATGATGTCGGCCGCCGAGCCCTGGATGGGGGCGTTGAGCGCCATCCGCTCGGCCATCTCGCGGCGCTGGCGGTTGTCGCTGGTGAGGTCGGGCAGGTAGCGGCGGCGGCCCATGATCGTCTCGGTGTAGCCGTCCTTGCGCGCCTGGGCGACGATGGCCTGCAGGAAGTCGCGGACACCGCCGAACTCCTCGAAGTACTCCTCCTTCAGCGCCCGCGCCTCGGCCACCGGGATGTTGAGCTGCCCGGCGAGCCCGAAGTCGGACAGGCCGTAGGCCAGGCCGTAGTTCATCGCCTTGATGCGGGCCCGCAGCTCGCCGTCGATCTGCTCGGGCGGCAGGTCGAACACGCGGGCGGCGGTGGCCTGGTGGAAGTCGTGGCCCGACTCGAACGCCTCGATCAGGGACTCGTCGCCCGACAGGTGGGCCATGATGCGCAGCTCGATCTGGCTGTAGTCGGCGGTCAGCAGCGTCTCGTAGCCCTCGCCGACCACGAAGCCCTGCCGGATGCGGCGGCCCTCGGCGGTGCGAATCGGGATGTTCTGCAGGTTGGGCTTCTCCGACGACAGCCGGCCGGTGGCGGCGATGATCTGGTTGAACGTGGTGTGGATGCGCCCGTCGTCGCCGATCTCCTTGATGAGGCCCTCGACCGTGGTGCGCAGCTTCTGCTGGTCGCGGTGGCGCAGCATGATCGTGGGCAGCTCGTGGTCGGTCTGGGTGGCCAGCCAGGCGAGCTGGTCGGCGTCGGTGCTGTAGCCGGTCTTGATCTTCTTCGTCTTGGGGAGGTTGAGCCGGACGAAGAGGATCTCCTGCAGCTGCTTGGGCGAGCCGAGGTTGAACTGCTCGCCGACCGAGCGGTGCGCCTCCTCCACCGCCTGCTTGACCGCGGCGCCGAACTCGGCCTCGAGGGCGGCGAAGTAGTCTCGGTCGACCGCGATGCCGGTCCGCTCCATCTCGGCGAGCACCGACAGCAGCGGCAGCTCGACGTCGGCCAGGAGCTGGGTGCCGCCCCGGCCGGCCAGGAACTTCTCCAGGGCTTCGGCCAGCTCGAGCACGACGTGGGCGCGCAGCGCGAGGTCCTTGGCCGGGGCGTCCTCGTCGTCGCCGAAGAGCGCGGCCTGCCCGTTGTCCTCGTGCTCGGCGCGCAGGTCGCGGTGGAGGTAGCGGCGGGCGAGGTCTTCGAGCGCGAACGTGCGCTGGCCCGGCATCGCGAGGTAGGCGGCGAGCGCGGTGTCGCAGCTCAGCCCGCGCAGCTCCATGCCCTGCGCCCACAGCGCCAGGATGGGCCCCTTGGCGTCGTGGACGGCCTTGGGCTTGGTGTCGTCGCCCAGCCAGGCACGCAGGGCCGCCTCGTCCTCCTCGGTCAGCTTGACCGGGTCGATGTGGGCGGCGGTGCCGTCGGGCGAGGCGATGGCGATGGCGTCGATGCGGCCGGTGCCGCTGCCGTAGACGCCCTTGAACGCGAGCCCGGCCCGGCCCTCGGGCAGCGCCGCGAGCCAGCCGGCCACCCGGCCGGGGCCGAGCAGCACGGTCTCGACCTCGAAGCCCTGCTCGGGCTCCTGCTCGCCGGTGCCGAGCACCTTGAAGACCCGATCGCGCAGCTCGCCGCGGATCTGCAGGGTGTCGAACAGCTTGTCGATCTCTTCGCGCTCCCAGGCGCCCTGCTTCAGCTCGGCGGGCTCGGCCTCGATCGGGACGTCGCGCAGCAGCTCGGTCAGCCGGCGGTTCATCAGCACCTGGGCGACGTGTTCGCGCAGCTTGTCGCCGACCTTGCCCTTGACCTCGTCGACCCGGTCGACGAGCGCGGCGAGCGAGCCGTATTCGCGCACCCACTTGGCCGCGGTCTTCTCCCCCACGCCGGGGATGCTCAGGAGGTTGTCGCTGGGGTCGCCGCGCAGGGCGGCGAAGTCGGGGTACTGCGCCGGGGTCAGACCGTATTTCTCCTGGACCGCCTCGGGGGTGAAGCGGGTCATGTCGCTGATGCCGCGCCGCGTCATCAGGACCGTGACGTGCTCGTCGACGAGCTGCAGCGCGTCGCGGTCACCGGTGACGATCAGAACGTCCATGCCCTGCTCGCGCGCACGGGTGGCCAGGGTGGCGATGAGGTCGTCGGCCTCGAAGCCGGCCTTGGACAGGCGCGGGATGCGCAGCACGTCGAGCAGCTCGAAGATGAGCTGCATCTGGCCGCGGAAGTCCTCGGGCGTCTCGGCCCTGTTGGCCTTGTAGTCGGCGTATTCCTCATGGCGGAACGTCGGCTCCGACCGGTCGAAGGCCACCGCGACATGCGTGGGGCGCTCGTCGCGCAGGACGTTGGTCAGCATCGAGGTGAACCCGTAGACCGCCTCGGTGTGCTGACCGTCGGTGGTCATGAGGTTGGCGTCTTTGAGCGCGTAGAACGCGCGATAGGCCAGCGAATGCCCGTCGAGCAGCAGCAGGCACGGGCGGCTGGGGGTCACTTCACTCTTCGGCACACCCGCAGCCTAGTCTGCGTCTCCGACAGAAAACCCGAGCTCGGAAGAGTGGAGGCGTCACTTTGACGCAGACCGACCCTATGGACGTCTCGATACTCCGCGACATGCACAAGAACACGCTCGCCGACCGGATGGGCATCGAGTTCCTCGAGGTCTCGGCGGAGCGGGTGGTGGGCCGGATGCCGGTCGAGGGGAACACGCAGCCGTACGGGCTGCTGCACGGCGGGGCCTCGGCGGTGCTGGCCGAGACGCTGGGCTCGGTGGGCGCGGCCGTGCACGCCGGCGCCGGCCGGATCGCCGTGGGTATCGAGATCAACGCCACCCATCACCGCTCGGCCCGCGAGGGCTGGGTCACGGGGGTGGCGACCCGGCTGCACGGCGGCAGGACGCTGGCGACGTACGACATCGAGATCACCGACGAGCAGGGCAGGCGCGTGTGCACCTCACGCCTCACCTGCATGCTTCGTGACGCTTGACCAGAAGCGTCCCATACGTCACTCTCTTCGACCCTTTGCGCATGCCCCCCGCGGGTCGCTACGGTGGTTTCACCAGAGCCCGCGGGGAGGCCAAGTAGAAAACGTGTCCGGCCCCGCGTATGCGGGGTGCTCCCGTGTACGGCCGACGGCGCCTGACATGGCCCCAACGGCCGCCCCCGCGGGCTCGTCCACCCTTATCTTCCGATCGTTACGAGATCGTTTCCTCCGCGCGCCAGGTGTCTACCCCGATTTAGCCCCTGACCTGCCAGGTTGTTTGCTCACATCAGTGACACACGCATGTCACTAATTGGTGACGAACGATACTGAAACGGGCGTAGCCGCAATAAGCTCCCGCCATTGCATCCCAGTTGTGCCTGCGATGCGCGCGTGTCGAGATGGAGGGGCACAACCCCGCCTTGACCTACTTGAGGGAGCACCATTGCGCAGAGCCGTGATCGCGTTCACGGCCTTTCTGAGTGGACTCATCTTCCTGCTTGCCGGCCCCGCGCACGCGGATCCAGCCGATTGCCAGGGGTTGAGGGGAACGCTCAAACTCCAAGGCCAGCCAGTGAACGGCGCCAAAATCGCCGTGACCACCGAAAGCGGGCAACCCGTCGAGGAGGTCACCACCAATCCCCAGGGCACGTGGGAAGTACAGGTCGACAAACCGGGTAAGTACAAGGTCACGCTCGATGTCAGCACCCTTCCGCAGAACGCGGAGGTGCGCGGCGGCAACAACACCCGTACGCCGACCGTTTACGAAGGCAACTGCTCGACCGTCCTCTTCGCGCTCCAGCCCAAGGGCGCGGCCGGCGAGCAGCAGCAGGAGGAGGGCGGCACCAGCGGCGGCAGCACGTTCTGGGCGCAGGCCGCCCAGCTCACCTTCGAAGGCCTCAACCTCGGCCTCATCATCGCGCTGGCCGCGCTCGGCCTGTCGCTGATCTACGGCACCACCGGCCTGACCAACTTCGCCCACGGCGAGCTGGTCACCCTGGGCGCCCTGCTGGCCTACGGCTTCAACGTCGGCCTGGGCCTGCACCTGATCCCGGCCGCCATCATCGCCGTCCTCGTCGCAGCGGTGCTCGGCTACTTTCAGGATCGCCTGTTCTGGGGCAAGCTCCGTAAGCGGGGCACCGGCATCATCGCCATGATGATCATCTCGATCGGTGTGGCGCTCTTCATGCGCTACATGTTCCTGATCTTCTTCGGCGGCCAGACCGAAGCGTACGCCCAGTACAACGCGCAACCGGGCATCGAGATCGGCCCCATCTCGGCCGCTCCCAAGAACCTGGTCGCCATGGGCATCGAGCTCGTCGTGCTGATCATCGTCGGGTTCGCGCTGCTGCGGACGAGGACCGGCAAGGCGGCCCGTGCGGTGGCCGACAACCCGGCGCTCGCGGCCTCCTCCGGCATCAACGTCGACCGCGTCATCAGGATCATCTGGACCGGCGGCGGCGCCATCGCCGCGCTGGCCGGCATCATGCTGGCGCTCTCCCAGAACCTGAAGTACACGATGGGCCAGGAGATCCTCCTGCTCATCTTCGCCGGCGTGACGCTCGGCGGCCTGGGCACCGCGTTCGGCGCCCTGGTCGGCTCGCTCGTGGTCGGCCTGTTCATCCAGGTCTCCACGCTGTGGGTGCCGCCGGAGCTGAAGAACGTCGGTGCGCTGGCCGTGCTCATCATCGTGCTCCTCGTTCGGCCGCAGGGCATCCTGGGCCGCCGCGAGCGGATCGGCTGATCGGGGGAGGATCAGAATGGACTGGATCACGATTCTCAGCACCACCATCAAGTCCGCGATCAACGTGGAGACGGTGCTGTACGGCCTGGCCGCGATCGGCCTGAACATCCACTTCGGCTACACCGGCCTGCTCAACTTCGGCCAGGCCGCGTTCATGGGCGTGGCCGGCTACGGCATGGCGGTCATGGTGACCGTCATGGGCCTGCCGTTCTGGGTCGGCATCGCGGTCGGCATCGCAGGCGCGGTCGTCCTCGCGTTCCTGCTCGGCATCCCGACCCTGCAGCTGCGCGCCGACTACCTCGCCATCGTCACCATCGCCGCGGCCGAGATCGTCCGGCTCATCTTCCGCTCGGTGACGTTCAAGGACATCTTCGGCGGCTCCGACGGACAGCGCGGCTTCAGCGACGGCTTCTACGCGCTGAACCCGTACCCCGAGGGCGACTACGGCTTCAACCTCGGCCCGATCCCGCTGTTCTTCAACAACCGCTCGATGTGGGTGCTGACCGTCGGCTGGGTGCTCATCGCGCTGTGCTGCCTCATCGTCTTCATGCTCATGAAGAGCCCGTGGGGCCGCGTGCTCAAGGCCATCCGCGAGGACGAGGACGCGGTGCGCAGCCTGGGCAAGAGCGTGTTCTCGTACAAGATGCAGGCGCTCATCCTCGGTGGCGTCATCGGCTGCCTGGGCGGCTTCATCTACGGCCTGGCGTACGGCTCCGTGCAGCCCGACGTCTTCGGCACCGAGACCACGTTCTACCTCTACACGATGATCATTCTGGGCGGCGCGGCCCGCGTGCTCGGCCCGGTCGTCGGCGCGATGCTGTTCTGGGTGCTGCTGGTCCTGCTCAACGGCGTGCTCAGCGAGGCCGTCGCGGCCGGCTACATCACCTTCATCGACGTCAACCAGGTCGGCGCGCTGCGGTACGTCCTGGTCGGTCTCGGCCTCATCCTGTTGCTCGTCTTCCGGCCACAGGGCATCTTCGGTGACAAGAGGGAGATAGCGATCGATGCACGCTGAGACCCAGAACACGACCAGCGAGCGCAAGGCCGCCGCACTGGCCGCGTTCGCCGACCTGCCCCGCGACCCGGGCGTGCCCAAGCCGGATCCCATCCTCGTGGTCGACAAGGTGGTGCGCCGCTTCGGCGGTCTCACCGCCGTCAACGTCGATCACGTCGAGATCCAGCGCGGCTCCATCACCGCGCTGATCGGGCCCAACGGCGCCGGCAAGACGACGTTCTTCAACCAGCTCACCGGCTTCGACACGGCCGACTCCGGCACGTGGACCTTCAACGGCAAGCCCATGAACGGCGTGCCCGCGCACAAGGTCGCCCGCGCCGGCATGGTGCGCACGTTCCAGCTCACCAAGGCGCTGTCCCGGCTGACCGTGCTGGAGAACATGCGCCTGGGCGCCCAGCAGCAGAAAGGCGAGAGCTTCTGGCGCGCCATGTTCCCCGCCTTCTGGCGCGACCAGGAGGCGGAGATCACCGAGCGGGCCGAGGAGCTACTGGCCCGGTTCAAGCTCGACGCCAAGCGCGACGACTTCGCCGGTTCGCTGTCCGGCGGCCAGCGCAAGCTGCTGGAGATGGCCCGCGCGCTCATGGTCAAGCCGGAGCTGGTCATGCTCGACGAGCCGATGGCCGGTGTGAACCCGGCGCTGACGCAGTCGCTGCTCGGCCACGTCAAGGACCTGCGCGAGCAGGGCATGACGGTGCTGTTCGTCGAGCACGACATGGACATGGTCCGCGACATCAGCGACTGGGTGATCGTCATGGCTCAGGGCGCGGTCATCGCCGAGGGCCCGCCCTCGACGATCATGTCGGACGAGCGCGTCGTCGACGCCTACCTGGGCGCCCACCACGACGCGCCGCTTACCGACACCGAGCTTGAGTCCCAGCTCCACGAGGCCGAGGAGGCCCTCGAAGCCGAGATCGAAGAGGAGGCCCAGAAGTGAGCGCCGACGAATCGCCGACCCCGGCGAACGGGCAGGCCGAAGAGCCCACCCCGGAGGCCGCCCCGGCGAAGTCGGCGCGCGCCGTCACCGACCGCAGCGCCCACCTGGAGGGCGCCAAGGACGCGGTGCTGCGCTGCGACGAGCTCATCGCGGGCTACCTGCCGGGCGTCAACATCCTCAACGGCACCGACCTGTACGTGAAGCCGGGCGAGCTGATCGGCATCATCGGTCCCAACGGCGCCGGCAAGTCGACGCTGCTGAAGGCCATGTTCGGGCTGGTCACCATCCGCAGCGGCACCGTCCTGCTCAAGGGCGAGGACATCACGAACATGAAGGCGCACGACCTGGTCTCGCGGGGCGTCGGCTACGTCCCGCAGACCAACAACGTCTTCCCCAGCCTCACCATCGAGGAGAACCTCGAGATGGGCGCCTTCCAGGTGCCGGGGAAGTTCAAGGAGCGCTTCGAGTTCGTGGCCGAGCTGTTCCCCGCGCTCAAGGAGCGGCGCAAGCAGCGCGCCGGCTCCCTGTCGGGCGGTGAGCGGCAGATGGTGGCGATGGCGCGGGCGCTCATGACCGAACCGTCCGTGCTGCTGCTGGACGAGCCGTCCGCGGGCCTGTCGCCGAAGCTGCAGGACCTGGTCTTCATCCAGGCCCAGCAGATCAACAAGGCGGGCGTGACCGTGATCATGGTGGAGCAGAACGCACGCCGCTGCCTGCAGATCTGCCACCGCGGCTACGTCCTCGACCAGGGCCGCAACGCCTACACCGGCACCGGGCGGCAGCTCGCCGACGACCCCAAGGTCATCGAGCTGTACCTCGGCACGCTCGCGAAGGCGTAACGTAACGGATCAACCGCAAGACGGGGAAGGGCCTCCCTCGGGAGCCCTTCCCCGTTCTTGAATGTGCGCTGTGAAACGATTCGCGGCAGTCGCACTCATCGTCCCCGCCCTCCTCGTCGGCTGCCAGGAGGCCGCGTCCTCCTCGGCCAAGTACAGCACCGGCGGCGACCCCGCCGACGACCCGTGCGCGCGCGTGGTCTCCGCCATCGGGTACGCCGACCTGCTGCTGGAGCCCCAGGGCCAGGAGGAGCGTCAGAACTTCGAGGACGCCGTCATCGGCCGCCTGGCCGAGGCGTACGGCATCACGACCGAGTTCGCCGACCGGCTGCCCGGCTCGCTGAAGCCGGCCGCCGAGACCGTCAAGGCCACCACGGCCCGCCTGTCGAAGAGCGACGTCCCCCGGGAGCGGCAGGTGGCGCTGCTCAAGCAGTACCGCGCGGCCGCCGACCGGATCGTGGCCGGCTGCAAGTGACCTCGGGCCCTTCGCCGGTGGGCACGGGCCTGTTCGCCCTTGAGCGACCCCTTCGCCCTTCAGCGCAAGAACCTCCGCCCTTGAGCGGGCTCCTTCGCCGGTGGGCACGGGCTTGGCACGAGGAAGGGCCCCTGACACGGGAAAGGGCCCGGCCGTGATGGCCGGGCCCTCAACTCGAGTGCCGGGTGCTGCTCAGCCCTCGATGTTGCCGGTACGGTACTCCAGCGCCTTGGCCGGGTACTTGTTGTCGTCGCCGTACTGGTAGATGCCGATGGTGGCGACGGCCGGGTCACCGGCGTCGTTGAACTCGACCGGACCGCTGACGCCCTCGTAGTCGATGTCCTTACCGGCCTTCAGCAGGTCGACGCACTCCTTGAAGTTCGTGCACTTCTCGCCGCCCTTGCTGACCTCGCCCAGCTTCGCCGCGATGTCCGGGCCCGCGTCGCTCTTGGCGGCCTCGGCGGCCAGCGCGATCAGGTTCGCCGCGTCGTACGACTCGGGGGCGTAGGTGAAGTCCTCGAGCTTGGGGTCGACGGCGAGCAGCTTGTCGCGGAACTCGTCGGGAGCGGCGGCGCCGGGGAAGGTGCCCTTGACGCCCTTCAGCGTGCCCTTCGGCATCTTCACGTAGTTGGTGTTCGACATGTTGCCGTCCACCATGTACCACTTGTGCTTGCTGGCCGGCAGACCCTGCTTGACCAGCTCCTGGATGACCTTGGAGGTCTCCTCGAAGCCGATGAGCACGATGCCCTTGGGGTTCTTGGCCTTGATCTTGGCGACGTCCGCCGAGAAGTCGGCCGCCTTCGGGTCGTAGTCGACGCGCTCGACGACCTCGCCGCCGGCGTCGGTGACGGTCTTCTGGACCTGGTCGGCCAGGCCGGTGCCGTACGAGTCCTGCATCGCCAGGATGCCGACGGTGTCGTTGCCGTCGGAGATGACGAGGTCACCGAGGACGCGGCCCTGCAGCTTGTCCGGCGGAGCCGTACGGAAGTACAGGCCGTTGTCCTTGATCGTGGTGAACTTGTCGGAGGTGTTGGCCGGCGAGAAGTGCACCACGCCCGCACCCGTGATCTTGTCGATGACCGACTCCGACACCGACGAGGACGCCGCACCGATGATGGCGTCCGCGTTCTGGGCGAGCAGCTTGTCAACCGACTGCGAGGCGATGTTCGTCGTCGTGTCACCGGAGTCGGTGTCGTGCTTGACGACAGGCTTGCCGAGCACGCCGCCCGCCTCGTTGATCTCCTTCACCGCCAGGTCGACACCTGCGAACTCGGGCGGGCCGAGGAACGCCAGCGAACCGGTCTGGGGCAGCAGGGTGCCAAGGGTGAGCGTGCCATCGCCCTTCGCCGCGGGAGCGGAAGAGGCCGGAGCGGCACTCTCGGAAGTCTGCGTGGCGGTGTCACCGCCACCACCGCAGGCTGTCAGGGCGAGGCTGGTGGCAGCCACGACAGCCAGCGCCCGCCCCACGGGAGCAATGCGGATCATGAAGTGTCTCCTTCATTCCAGGCCGGGATCCGTCAGCACCGCCGAGCGTTCCCGATCGAATGCAGGAAACGTACAAAACCGTCGCATGATCCAACCAGATGCGGTGGGGAACTGTCGGCACTTGGATGCGGAGTCGTAATCACTCCTCAACTTACGGACCTGGGCAAGGACGCTTAATGTGCGATAGGTGAAGCGCATAACCCCCGTTCTTGCGACGGTGCTGCTCGCGGCCGGTTGCGGCACCACCGAACCGGCTTCATCTGCCCCTGCCGCGCCGCCGCCAGGGGTCACGGTCTCGCTGGCGCAATATCGCTCGGATGAAGCGGCCCACCGGCTTCTGGTGGCCGTCCGAAACATTTATGAAACACGCGTTTATTTCGCCGATGTCCAGCTCGTGTCGGCGTCCTTCAAGACCTTGCCGCCGCAGCGCGCCGACGCCGTCATCGGCAAAACCGAACGCACCGACCTCCCGCTCCCCTACGGCCCCGCCAACTGCCTGCCCAAGGGCCTGCCCGAGGTCGCACCCGCCAAGATCGTCGCCAGGATCAGCGTCGGTGACGAGCCGCCCAGGACCGTCGCCTTCCCGGTGCCGCACCCCGACCCGCTGCTGGCCAGGGTGCTGCGCGACGAATGCTCCGAATACCTGGTCAAACAGGCCGTCAACATCGAGTTCGGGCCGGAATGGAAGGAGACCGGCTCCGGCGCGGACGCGGTCATGCGGGGCGACCTCATCGTCACGCGGCGCGGCCCCGGCGCCGTCCGCCTCGTCTCCATGGGCGGCACCACCCACTACATCGTCGGCCACGACGAGCCGCTCGGCGTGCTCGACCCGGGAACGCAGCAGATCCGGGCGCCGATCCGGCTCTCCCCCGGCCGCTGCGACGCCCACGCCTTCGCCGAGGCCAAGAAAGCGTTCCTGTTCCCCGTACGCGTCACGCTCGACGGCGGAGAGGAGCGCGTCGTGATCGTCTCACCGCCCAAGCCCCTGCAGGACCGGCTCATCCTGTACGCCGCCCGCACCTGCGGCCTGCCCCAGCAGCCCGGAAGCCCCAAATGAAAGACCGCCTCCCCCGCGGGCGCGGCGCGGGAGAGGCGGTCTCGGTGACAGGCGGGATCAGCCCGCGATCTTGCCCGTCCGGTACTCGAGAGCCTTGCTCGGGTACTTGTTGTCGTCCCCGTACTGGTAGACGCCGATCGTCGCCACCTGCGGGTCACCGTTGTCGTCGAACTCGACCGGACCGCTGATGCCGTCGTAGTCGATGTCCTTGCCCGCCTTCAGCAGCTCGACGCACTCCTTGAAGCTCTTGCACTTCTCGCCTTCCTTGCTGACCTCGGGCAGCTTGGAGGCGATGGAGCGGCCGCTGTCGTCCTTGGCGGCCTCGGCGGCCAGCGCGATCAGGTTCGCGGCGTCGTAGGACTCGGCGGCGTAGGTGTAGTCGTCGAGGTCCTTGTTGATGTCCTTGAGCTTGTCCCTGAAGGCGTCCGGCGCCTCAGCGCCGGGAATGGTGCCCTTGACGCCCTTCAGCGTGCCCTTCGGCATGCCCGCGTAGTTGGTGTTCGACATGTTGCCGTCCACCATGTACCACTTGTGCTTGTCCGCCGTCAGGCCCTGCTTGACCAGCTCGGCCACGACCTTGGCGCCCTCCTCGAAGCCGATCAGCACGATCGCCTTCGGGTTCTTCGCCTTGATCTTGGCGACGTCAGCGGAGAAGTCGGCCGCCTTCGGGTCGTAGTCGACCCGCTCCACCACGCTCGCACCGGCCGCCTCGGCCGTCGCCGTCACCTGGTCGGCCAGGCCGGAGCCGTACGAGTCCTGCATCGCCAGGATGCCGATCGTGTCGTTGCCGTCGGCCGCGATCACGTCACCGAGGACGCGGCCCTGCAGCTTGTCCGGCGGAGCCGTACGGAAGTACAGGCCGTCGTCCTTGATCGTGGTGAACTTGTCGGAGGTGTTGGCCGGCGAGAACTGCACGATCCCCGCACCCGTGATCTTGTCGATGATCGACTCCGACACCGACGAGGACGCGGCGCCGATGATGGCGTCGGCGTTCTGCGCGATCAGCTTGTCCACCGACTGCGAGGCGATGTTCGTGCTGGTGTCGCCCGAGTCCGTGTGCACCACGTTGATCGGCTTGCCGAGCACGCCGCCGGCCTCGTTGATCTCCTTCACCGCGAGATCCACGCCTGCGAACTCGGGCGGGCCGAGGAACGCCAGCGAACCGGTCTGGGGCAGGACCGTGCCAAGCGTCAAGGTGCCGTCGCCCTTCGCCGCCGGGGCCGAGGAGGCCGCCGAGGACGCCGGGGCGGCGGACTCCTGCGCGGCCGTGTCGCCGCCGCCACTGCCACATGCCGTCAAAGCCAGGCTCGCCGCGGCCGCGACCGCCAGGACGCGCCCAGCCGGAGCAATGCGGTTCATCAAAATGAGACTCCCCCTATCTCAACGAAGGGACGATCGCCTTCGCCGGGTTTAACGGGCTCAGCATGCCCGGTGTGGGGTGAAATGGGGAGTTCTCCCGATGTTTTTATGCCGATTCGTAATGTCGCAAGCACGGATGGTAATGGTTTGTTTCATGAGCGTTACGAGCGTGGCCGACACCAGGACAGGGAGGTGATATTTCGGGATCAGCGGTCAAATACACCAACAGTCCCTTGCGTCCCAATTTCTGGGGCGACCGGGCGGCCACAGGGCGATCCGCGCCCAGGGTTCCGTACGGACCGAAACTCCCGGAAGCACGCCGAAAAGGCGTGCCCGACCGCGACACACACCGGAGCACGGCCGGGCACGCCCGACGACAGGGGCGGACACCGCCTTCAGCCCAGGCGCCACCCGCCCGAGAACCGGCGCACAGGAGCGCCAGGGAACCGCCCCCTCAGAGCTCAGAGGAGGCGCCCGCAGAAGCCCGGATCGGCACCCTCAGGAACGCTCCGCCGCGTCCTGGATGACGATCTGCGCGACCTCGCGCATGCTCAGCCGCCGGTCCATCGACGCCTTCTGGATCCAACGGAACGCCTGGGGCTCCGTCCACCCGTGCTGCGCCATCAACTGACCCTTGGCCCGCTCGACCAGCTTGCGGGTCTCCAGACGCTCGGACAGGTTCGACACCTCGTTCGCGAGCGCCACCATCTCGTCGTGCCTGCTGACCGCCATCTCGATCGCCGGCACCAGATCCGCCTTCGTGAACGGCTTGACCAGGTAGGCCATCGCCCCCGCATCCCGCGCCCGCTCCACCAGGTCACGCTGGGAGAAGGCGGTCAGGATGAGGCACGGGGCGATGCGCATCTCGGTGATCCGCTCGGCCGCCGAGATGCCGTCGAGCACGGGCATCTTCACGTCGAGGATGACCAGGTCGGGTTTCAGCTCGGCGGCCAGCCGGATCGCCTGCTCACCGTCACCGGCCTCGCCCACGACGACGTAGCCGTCCTCCTGGAGCATCTCCTTGAGGTCGAGGCGGATCAGGGCCTCGTCTTCCGCGATCACTACTCGCCGCTGCGTACTCACGAGCAGAAGAGTACCGACGTCCGGTAGATTAGATCCACGCTGGATCGATCCGGCCCATGCTTAGGCTAGGATTCCAACGCGCGGGACCCCCACGCCTCCGGACATATCCGGATCTCAGCCCCGGTATTCCAATTGGCAGAGAAGGCGGATTCAAAACCCGCACAGTGTGGGTTCGAATCCCACCCGGGGCACCTGACACGACCGCCTGGCATCCGGCCGGGCGGTTTTGTCGTACCCGGATGCGACACTCTCCGCGTGTACGATCTCACGGTCCGTGAGCAGGCCCTCCGCCTGCTCGCCTCAGGGCTCAGCATCAGCGAGGCGAGCCGTCAGACCGGAGTCAGCCGCGCCGCCATCCGCGAGTGGCGCGACCGTCCGGCGCACGACTCCCCCATGACCGGCACCTGCCCCCGCTGCGCGGCGGCGCCTCATCTCCCTGCGCCCACCGGCGACTACGCCTATCTCCTGGGTCTCTATCTCGGCGACGGCTGCATCTCCTGGGTCGGAGACCGGGCCAAGCGCGTCTGGTCCCTGCGGATCATGTGCGCCGACAGCTGGCCCGGCCTCGTGCGGGAGTGCGTCGAGGCGCTACGGGCGATCCGGCCGACCAACAAGGTCCGGGTGCTGCGGCGGCAGGGGTGCAGCGAGGTCAACTCCTACTCCAAGCACTGGCCGCACCTCTTCCCCCAGCACGGCCCCGGCAAGAAACACGACCGCGAGATCACCCTCCTCTCCTGGCAGAGGGAGATCGTCACCACGCATCCGGGGCGCTTCGTGCGCGGGCTGATGCACTCCGACGGCTACCGCGGGGTCAACCGCGTCCGCCGCGACCTGCCCAGCGGTGTCCGCTGGTACGAATACCCCCGCTACCTGTTCAAGAACGAGTCGGCGGACATCCTCGCCCTGTGCGGCGAGGCCCTCGACCTGCTCGGCGTCGCCTGGCGCTACAACAAGCGCAACGAGTTGTCCGTCGCGCGGCGGGAGGCCGTTGAGCTGCTCGATCGCCACGTCGGCCCCAAATACTGACCGTTTCTGCGGCAGATGGGGCGGGTGTGCGTGGAGGCGTCAGGGAGAGAACAGCGAAGGATGGTGGGTTCGGGACTTTTCGGAATCCCGCACAGCGGGAATCACCGTTCCAGATCGACGAACGCACGGGGGTGGGGTGGCATGCCGTTGAGCCTGGCTGACCGGGAGGAGTTCCTGGCGGAGCCGCACATCGCGAGCCTGGCGGTGGAGTCCGGTGACGGGCGGGGCCCGCTGACGGTCCCCGTCTGGTACGACTACTCCCCGGGTGGCGACGTGAGGTTCCTGACCGATGGGGATTCTGTGAAGGCCAGGCTGATCGCGAAGGCCGGGCGGTTCTCGCTCCTGGTGCAGCGTTCGAGCCCGACGTACCGGTACGTGTCCGTAGAGGGTCCGGTGGTGCGGTCGGGGCCGACGACGCTGGAGGACCTGACCAGGATCTCCTCCCGCTATCTGCCGCCCGACGCCGTGTCGGGCTATGTGCAGGGGTCCGATCTCAACGTGCTGGTGACGTTCAGGATGCGGCCGGAACATTGGCTGTCGGCCGACCTGGGCGCGCTGGGCTGAGCTGCGGACCGGTATTTTTGGGCCCGTGACTGCTATCGACCCGACCTCGATCGGTGCCTTCGGCACCGGCCTGGCGACCATCGCCGCTGACGGCACCGTACTCGACACCTGGTTTCCCGCCCCTGAGCTGGGCGACGCGCCGGCCGCGGGCACGCGGCGGCTGTCCGGCGATGAGGCCGGGGAGCTGGCCGAGCTGACCGGCCCCGACGCGGCGCGCGGGGTGGAGGTGGTGGCGGTGCGCACCGGCATCGCCAAGCTCTCCGAGCCTCCGGCCGACGCGCACGACGTCTACCTGCGCCTGCACCTGCTGTCCGCGCGTCTGGTCCGCCCGCACGGGGTGAATCTCGACGGCATCTTCGGCCTGCTGGCCAACGTGGTGTGGACCAACTACGGGCCGTGCCCGGTGCCGGACTTCGAGCGGACCCGGCTGCGGCTGCGCGGGCGTGGGCCGGTGACGGTCTACGGGGTGGACAAGTTCCCCCGGATGGTCGATTACGTGCTGCCCTCCGGGGTGCGCATCGCCGACGCCGACCGCGTACGGCTGGGCGCCCACCTCGCCCCGGGCACCACGGTCATGCACGAGGGCTTCGTGAACTTCAACGCCGGCACGCTGGGCGCCTCGATGATCGAGGGCCGGGTGTCGGCCGGTGTGGTCGTCGGTGACGGCTCCGACGTGGGCGGCGGCGCCTCGATCATGGGAACGCTGTCGGGCGGCGGCAAGCAGGTCATCTCCATCGGCGAGCGCTGCCTGCTGGGCGCGAACGCGGGGCTCGGCATCTCGCTGGGCGACGACTGCGTGGTGGAGGCCGGCCTGTACGTCACGGCGGGCACCCGCGTGTCCCTGCCCGACGGCACCGTCGTCAAGGCGGCCGAGCTGTCGGGGTCCAACGGGATCCTGTTCCGGCGTAACTCGCAGACGGGCGTCGTGGAGGCGCTGCCGCGCCAGGGCGGCAAGGTCGAGCTCAACGCCGCCCTGCACGCCAACGACTGACTTGGCGAATGACTCCAGGTGGGCCGCCGTGGAGCGGGCGGCCCACCTCAGGGCGGACCTGGGGCAGGACCGCCCGGGGCGGACGCAGGCGGACGAGCGTCGCCGTCGGCGGCCCCAGCGCTTCCTTACCGGCGGCCCGAGCGCCCCACTGACCAGGCGGGTTGGGTGAGCGCCGAACGCGGGGCAAGCCCTGGCGGACCCGGCGGGTGCCCAACGAGCCGTGTCAGCACCATCACCACCGAACCGAGCAGGCACCTCACTAGCCGCGGGGCGACCAGCGGAGGGACCGAGCGGGCGTCCGGAGGGAGTTAGCGGGCGTCGAGCGGGCGCGAAGCGGGCCGTAGATCCAGCCCCGCCACGGGGCGAGCTGCGGTGCCCGGCACGCCGGCCGCGTCAGGAGCCGGTGGGGCGTCGCGCCGCCAGAGGGCCAGCGCCTCGGCGACCACGCCGAACACCGGACCGGCGAGCGGGCGTCGAGCGGGGCCAAAGCGGCACCGGAGGCAACCCCAGGACAGTGGCCACGCCAGGCAGACCGGGCGGGCCCGGCCAGTGCAGCCCCCGACCCCGGACGGGCCAGGCCCGTGCCTGCCTACCCTCCAGGCGAGCCGCACCGGTCGGATGGCCGGTGCCGGACCGGACCGGCGGGCCAGTCGAACGCCGGACGGCCCGGAACGCCGCCTGTCAGTGGGCGTGAGAGACCGCGGAACCGATGGTGTGGACGCGGAGCGCGTTGGTGGAGCCGGGCGTGCCGGGAGGCGAGCCGGCCACGATGACGACCTTGTCGCCCTTCTCCAGCCGTCCGAGCGACAGCAGCGACGCCTCGACCTGGCGCACCATGTCGTCCGTGTGGTGCACGAACGGCACGTGGAAGGTCTCCACGCCCCACGTCACCGAGAGCTGGCCGCGCACATGGGGTGCGGAGGTGAAGGCCAGCAGCGGGATGGGCGAGCGGTAGCGGGCCAGGCGGCGGGCGGTCTCGCCGGACATGGTGAACGCGATCAGCGCCTTGGCGCCGACGATGGCGCCCACCTCGGCCGCGGCCCTGGCGATGGCGCCGCCCGTGGTCTCGGGCATGCGGTCGAGGGTGTGGGTGGCCTGCAGGGAGGACTTCTCCGCGGCGCAGGCGATGCGGTCCATCGTGGAGACGGCCTCGACCGGGTAGTTGCCGACGGAGGTCTCTCCGGAGAGCATGATCGCGTCCGCGCCGTCCATGACCGCGTAGGCGACGTCGGAGGCCTCGGCGCGGGTGGGGCGCGGGGAGTTCATCATGGAGTCGAGCATCTGGGTGGCCACGATGACGGGGTGGGCCTTCTCGCGGCACAGCTCGATGATGCGGCGCTGGACGATCGGCACCTGCTCGAGCGGCAGCTCGACGCCGAGGTCGCCGCGGGCGACCATGATGCCGTCGAAGGCGTCGACGATCTCGGGGAGGCGCTCGACGGCCTGCGGCTTTTCGATCTTGGCGAGCAGCGGCAGGCGTACGGCCTCCTGCTCCATGATGTTGCGCACCACGTCGGCGTCGGACGGGCGGCGCACGAAGGACAGGGCGATCATGTCGAAGCCGGTGCGCAACGCCCAGCGCAGGTCGGCTTCGTCCTTGTCGGTCAGCGCGGGGGCGCTGACGTTGACGCCGGGCAGGTTGAGGCCCTTGTTGTCGGAGATCATGCCGCCGATGACGACGCGGGTGATGACGCGCTCGCCGTCGACCCTGGTGACCTCGAGCACGAGGCGGCCGTCGTCGACGAGGATGGTGTCGCCCGGGTGGACGTCTTTGGGCAGCCCCTTGTAGGTGGTGGAGACCTGCTCGCGGTCTCCCGGCACGTCTTCGGTGGTGATGGTGAAGACGTCGCCGAAGCCGAGCCTGACGGGGCCCTCCTCGAACGTGCCGACGCGGATCTTGGGGCCCTGCAGGTCGGCGAGCACGCCTACACCGCGGCCGAGGTCGGCCGCCACCTCCCTGACCCGGTCGTACACCTCTCTGTGCATGTCATGGTTGCCATGGCTGAGGTTGAACCGTGCGACGTCCATGCCGGCGGCGATGAGCTCGCGGAGGCGTTCCTTGGACGATGTGGCGGGGCCTAGAGTGCAGACGATTTTCGCGCGACGAGTCACGAGTCCTACCTTAATTGGTACAGACCACTTAACAGTCACTGACGACGGAGAACGTACCCGGCATAAGAGAACAGAACGAGAACGGCGACCCCCAGTCGCGCCACGTTCGTGTACTCCTCCGGGTAGATCACGCCTTCGATGTAGTGGTCGATGAAGCCGCTGGGGGGCAGGCCGTCCTGGCCCGCCTGGCGACGTGCCCAGTCTTCCACGAGTGTGAGCGGGCATTCGACGCCTGTCACGACCGACATGGCTCCCCAGGCGGCGACGGCGAGGTGGATCCAGATCGTGCGCGGCCAGCGCCAGGCCAGGAAGCCGCCCACGGCCATGTAGGCGAGAAAGGCGAAGTGCACCACCATCGCGGCGTCGGCGAGGAGGCGGTACATCATGGCTCGGCGGTTGCCGCCTTCCAGGCGTTCACGACGCCGTGACCGTAGAAGCCGTTGTCGGAGGTGCCGCCCTCGCACAGGTGTTTCTGGGTCTGTCCGAGTGAGTCGTAGGAGTACTCGCGCGGCGTGGGGCACGCCTTGGGTGTGGCGGTCTTGTAGAGCAGCTCCTGGACGGTGTCGGGGGCGAGTTCGAGCCCGCCCTTGCCGGGCTTGCCGAAGCGGCTGATGAGGATGGCGGCGACGCCGGTGGCGTGCGGCGCGGCCATGGAGGTGCCTTCGAGGTACTGGTAGTAGGAGCAGGTGCCGCGGGTGCAGTCGCGTACGACGTCGGCGCCCTTGGGCTTGCCGTCGCGGTCGATGCGGCCGGTGGCGCGCAGCACGTGTTCGGGTGCGGCGGCCAGGATGCCCCTGGTGGCGTTGATGCCCTGCCCGTCGAGTACGTCGCCGCCGGGGGCGGACAGGTCGGTCTGCTCCACGCCGTAATCGCTGTAGGCGGCCTTGCGGCCGGAGGGGCCGAGCGCGGAGACGGAGATGACGCCCTTGGACTCGGCGGGCACGTTGATGCAGGAGTTGTCGATCGTGCGGGTCTTCTCGTCGCCCTTGGGGTAGCCGGGGCTCTGCCTGTCGATCTTGGGCTTGCCGAGGTCGGTGGAGCCGTTGCCGAGGGCGGAGATGAGCGTGACGCCGCGTTCGCGCGCGTAGTCGAGCGCACGCTGCATGCCGGTGATGATGGCGCGCTGTTCGAGCTGCTGCTTCTTGGTGTCGGACTTGTTGGCGCGGCAGTTGAACAGCCAGGGGTCGACGTAGTAGCTCATGTTGACCACGTCGACGCCGATGTCGGCGGCGTAGGTGAGGGCGTCCATGCTGGGCTTGAGGAAGAAGAAGCCGGAGTCCTGGCCCGCCCTGATGTTGACGATCTGGACGCCGGGCGCCACGCCGGCGATGCCGATGCCGTTGATGGGCGAGGCGATGGTGCTGGCGACGTGGGTGCCGTGGCCGTCGTCGTCGACGTCCACGGGGTCCTTGCAGTCGCGGGCCTCGCAGGGGCCGTCGAGCGTCTCGCCGTAGTCGTCCTTGGGACGGTCGGTGACGAAGTTGCGGCTGAGCTCGCGGTTGAAGTTGGGCGCGATGTCGGGGTGCTTGCCGTCCACGCCGGTGTCGATGACGCCGACGAGGACCTTCTTGCTGCCGGGGACCTTGGCGTTGGCGCGGTCGGCGCCGATCATGCGCATGTCCCACTGGCGGGGGGCGAGCGGCTCTCCCTTGCGCTTGGTGAACGCCTGCTCGTCGGGCAGGGCCGCGGGGTTGGTGATGAATCGTCCCGCGGTACGGCCGATGCTGCGATCGGGGGTGACGCCGACGACGGAGGGGTCGTCGCCCACGGCCGCCTGGAAGCCGTCGCCGCCGCTGGCCAGGAGGTAGCCGAGCCTGGTGTCGTCGGAGAGGGCGGTGCCGCCGGCGCGTTCGACGGCGGCCTTGGCCTGGCCCTGGTGGCCCCACTCGTAGAAGACGAGGTATTCGGGCCGTCCTGGTTTCGGTTCCGGCTTGCGGTCGGCCTGGCTCGGTTCCGGCTTGGGGCCGGCCTGGCTCGGGTGCGGCGCGGTGGCCGAGCAGGCGGCGAGTGCGAGTGCGGCGGCCAGAGCCGTCATGCCCGAGGCGACACGCCGCATATCTCCCCCTACGCCTGAATGCCGCAGAATCTGAATCTTCCCGACAGTCAACCAGTGATGCAACCGAGTGGTGAAATTTCGGTCGATGGTGGGCGAAGGGGACCCCTCGTCCTGCCCCAGCTCACGGGCGCGTGACGGCCGTGCCTGCCCGTCGCTCGGCGACGGGCAGGCGGACAGGCGGACAGGCGGGTAGGCGGACAGGCGGGTAGGCGGGTAGGTGGGCAGTCAGCCGATCGGGCGTCAGGCGTGGTGACTCGGCTGGGCGTCGGGCTCGCGACGGCCGGGCCGTACGTCCGCGGCTTCCGACCCCAGCCGTACGTCCGGCAGGAAGGCCAGCAGCGCCGCCGCGACCAGCATGATCGGCCCCGTCCACGCGAACACCCCGGTGATCGCGTCGGCGAAGGCGAGCTGCGTGGCGTGCCGGGTGGCCTCGGGCAGCGCCTGGATGGCGGCGGGGGTGAGTGACTCCTGGCCGGGCGCGAGTCCGGCGGCGAAGACGCCGCCGAGCACGGACACGCCCACGGCGCCGCCGACGTTCCTGGCGAACGTGACGGCCGAGGTGGCGGCTCCCCGGTCGGCCACGGGCGCAGTGGTCTGGACGGCGAGCATGAGGTTCTGCCCCATCACGCCGAGCCCGAGCCCGCACAGCACCATGTACGCCCCCGACACGACCGGGCCGGTGGTCACGTCCATGGTGGAGAACAGGATTCCGGCGATTCCGGAGCAGACGGCACCGCCCACGATGATCCACTTGTAGCGGCCGAGCCTGGTCACGATCTGCCCGCCGAGCGTGGAGGCGACGATCATGCCGCCCATGAGCGGGAGCAGCAGCAGCCCGGAGTCGGCCGCGCCGGCGCCGCGCACGAGCTGGAGGAACATGGGCAGGAACGTCGCCATGCCGACCAGGGCGGTGGCCAGGAGCACGATGGTGACGACGGGGATGGTGAAGGAGCGCGAGCGGAACAGCCGCAGCGGCAGGATGGGCTCGGCGGCGGTCCGTTCGACGAGGACGAACAGCAGGCCGAGGAGCACCGCGCCGGCGCCGAGCCCGATGATGACGGGTGAGGTCCACGCGTATGTGCTGCCGGCCCATGAGGCGAACAGGGTCAGGCAGGTGAGCACCCCGGCGAGGAGCGCGGCGCCGAGCCAGTCGATGTGGTGCGGCGAGGTGCGCTTGGGCAGCTTGAGCACGGTGAAGGCGACGGCCAGGGCGAGGGCGCCGAGCGGCAGGTTGATGTAGAAGATCCAGCGCCAGGAGATGTGCTGGGTGAGGAAGCCGCCGACGAGCGGCCCGGCGATGGAGGCGATTCCGAAGACGGCGCCGAACAGGCCTTGGAAACGGGCGCGTTCGCGGGGTGTGGACACGTCGGCGACGATGGTCAAGGTCAGCACCATGAGGCCGCCCGCGCCGATGCCCTGGAAGGCTCGGAAGGCGATGAGCTGCCCCATCGACTGGGCGACGCCGCACAGGGCGGAGCCGATGAGGAAGAGCACGATGGCCGCGAGGTAGAGGGTGCGGCGGCCGTACATGTCGCTGAGCTTGCCGAACAGCGGGGTGGCGATGCCGGAGGTCAGGGCGAACGCGGTGACCACCCAGGACAGGCTCTCAAGCCCGTGCAGCTCCCCCACGATGGTGGGCATGGCGGTGGCCACGACGGTCTGGTCGAGCGCGGCCAGGAACAGGGTGAGCATGAGTGACCCCATGACCACCCACAGTGTTCGCCGTGAGGTGGACTGCTGGGGGTTTGTCGCTACCATGAGCAGACTCCTTGCTTCTTTTTCGCGAGAGGGCAGGAGTGATCCGCGGCGATCGGGGGTGCCACCCCGGTCGCCGCCTTTGTCTTCAGGAGAGTCGAAATCCGTTTTCGAGCAGGGTGAACGCCTCCTCGATCAGCTCCTCGACCGGCCCGCCGCCGGCCACCGACTCCTGCACGGCCGAGACGGCCGCGCCGAAGGTGGCGACGACGAGGAGCCTGGCGTGCAAGGCGCCGGTGACGCCGGGACGGCTCCTGACGGCGCCCAGCAGGCTCTCCAGCAGCTTCGTCTCGTCGGCGGCCCTGGCCTTGGCGGCCAGCTCGGGGTAGCGGTTGCGCAGCTCCATGAACGGCTTGAGGTCGGCCATGACCGGCCGCAGCCGCTGCGCGAGCGCACGCGCCACGACCTTGAGCGACTGGAAGGCGGGCTCGTCCGCGGGCCTGGCGCTGAGCAGCTCGATGAACTCCTCGGGCGTCCACAGCGGCACGGGAGCGAGCGCCTCCTCCTTGGAGGCGAAGTAGTTGAAGAAGGTGCGCGGCGAGATGTCGGCCGCCGCGCTGATGGCCTCGACGGTGGCGGCTTCGAGCCCCTGGTCGAGCGCGATGCGGACGGCGGCGTTCCTGATCGCCTGCCGCTTTTCGGCTCGGCGGCGCTCGCGCCGCTCCTGCGGACTCTCCATGCTTTGCACTATATGCACCTTTTGCAGACTCTGCAAGTCATGCAGGTCATGCAAAGAATGCATGACCTGTAATCCGTACAGACCCTGCAAAAACCAAAGCGCCCGCCACAGGGGCGGGCGCTTCAGAAGAGGCGGGCTCAGACGAGCGGACGCGCGGTCGGCAGGATCGGGTACGGCAGCGCCGTGTCGCCCGTGAGGTACCGGTCCACGCCGGAGGCGGCGGAGCGCCCCTCGGCGATGGCCCACACGATGAGCGACTGGCCGCGCCCCATGTCACCGGCCACGAAGACGCCGTCGACCTTCGACATGTACGTCTTGTCGCGCGCCACGTTGCCCCTGGCGTCGAAGAAGCCGTCACCGGCGACCTCGGCCAGGTCCTGCAGCAGCGGGCCCTTCTCCGGCCCCAGGAAGCCCATGGAGAGCGTGACCAGCTCGGCCGGGATCTCCCGCTCGGTGCCGGGGATGGGCTTGAACCCGGTCTGCGGCCCCTCGACCTCGACCAGGCGCAGCGCCCGCACGTTGCCGTCCTCGTCGCCGACGAACTCGGTGGTGGAGACCGCGTACATGCGCTCTCCGCCCTCCTTGGCCAGCTCCTCGTGGGCGCTCTCCATCTTGAACAGCATCGGGTACGTCGGCCACGGCTGGCTGGCCGGCCGCGTGGCGGGCGGCTGCGGCATGATCTCCAGCTGGGTGACCGACTTGGCGCCCTGGCGGATGGCGGTGCCGATGCAGTCGGCGCCGGTGTCGCCGCCGCCGATCACGACGACGTGCTTGCCCTCGGCCGAGACGGGCGAGACGGGGAAGTCGCCCTCCTGGACCTTGTTGGACAGCGGCAGGTACTCCATCGCCTGGTAGATGCCCTTGAGCTCGCGCCCCGGCACCGGCAGGTCGCGCCACTGGGTGGCGCCGCCGGACAGCACCACGGCGTCGAACTGCTCGCGCAGCTCGGCGGCGGTGATGTCGACGCCGACGTTGACGCCGGTGCGGAACTCGGTGCCCTCGGCCCGCATCTGCTCCAGGCGGCGGTCGATGTGCCGCTTCTCCATCTTGAACTCGGGGATGCCGTAGCGCAGCAGGCCGCCGATGCGGTCGGCCCGCTCGAACACCACCACGTCATGCCCGGCCCTGGTGAGCTGCTGGGCGGCGGCCAGACCGGCCGGTCCCGAGCCGACGACCGCGACCTTCTTGCCGGTCTTGACGGCCGGCGGCTGCGGCCGCACCCACCCCTCGGCGAACGCGCGGTCGATGATCTCGACCTCGACCCGCTTGATCGTCACCGGGTCGGAGTTGATGCCGAGCACGCACGCCGCCTCACACGGAGCCGGGCAGAGCCGGCCGGTGAACTCGGGGAAGTTGTTGGTGGCGTGCAGCCGCTCGATCGCCTCGCGCCAGTCGGTGCGATAGACCAGGTCGTTCCACTCGGGGATGAGGTTGCCCAGCGGGCAGCCGTTGTGGCAGAACGGGATGCCGCAGTCCATGCAGCGGGCCGCCTGCTTGGTCAGCTTCTCGCGGGGGAAGTCCTCGTAGACCTCCCGCCAGTCGCTGATGCGGACGTCGACGGGACGGCGCGCCGGCAGCTCCCGCTCGTGCGTGAGGAAACCCTTCGGGTCAGCCATTCGGTACGCCTCCCTTAACCCTGAACCGCGGCCGCCATGACGGCCTCGTCGATGTCCCTGCCCTCGATGCGCGCGGCCTCGGCGGCCTCGAGCACCCGCTTGTAGTCGGTCGGCATGATCTTGCCGAACCTGGCCAGCGCCGCGTCCCAGTCGGCCAGCAGCTGCTTGGCGACCGGCGAGCCGGTCTCCGCGAAGTGCTTCTCGACGGTCTCCTTGAGGAACTCGGCGTCCGCCTCGGTGAGCTCCTCGATGGCGACCATCTCGCGGTTGACCCGCTCGGGCTTGAGGTCCAGCAGGTACGCGATGCCGCCCGACATGCCGGCCGCGAAGTTGCGCCCGGTGGGTCCGAGCACCACGGCCCGGCCGCCGGTCATGTACTCGCAGCCGTGGTCGCCGACGCCTTCGACGACGGCCGTGGCGCCGGAGTTGCGCACGCAGAACCGCTCGCCCACGACGCCGCGGATGAACACCTCGCCGGAGGTGGCGCCGTAGAGGGCGACGTTGCCGGCGATGATGTGGCCGTCGAGCGGCGCCTCCTCGTGCGGCCTGACGATGATGCGCCCGCCGGACAGCCCCTTGCCGACGTAGTCGTTGGCGTCGCCGGTCAGCCGCAGCGTGATCCCGCGCGGCACGAACGCGCCGAACGAGTTGCCCGCCGAGCCGGTGAAGGAGATGTCGATGGTGTTGTCGGGCAGCCCCTTGCCGCCGTGCCGCTTGGTCACCTGGTAGCCGAGCATGGTGCCGACCGTGCGGTTGACGTTGCGGATGGGCAGCTCCAGCGTGACCGGGGTGCCGTCGTCGATGGCGCCCTCGGCGAGCTGGATGAGCGTGTTGTCGAGCGCGTGCTCCAGCCCGTGGTCCTGCTCGACGACCTTGCGCAGCGCGGTGCCCGCGGGCAGCTCGGGCTTGTGCAGGATCGGCGACAGGTCGAGGCCGTTCGCCTTCCAGTGCTCCTCGGCCGCGGTGGTGTCGAGCATCTCGACGTGGCCGATCGCCTCGTCGAGCGAGCGGAAGCCCAGTTCGGCCAGGTATTCGCGGATCTCCTCGGCGATGAACTCGAAGAAGTTGACCACGAACTCCGGCTTGCCGGTGAAGCGCTTGCGCAGCTCGGGGTTCTGCGTGGCCACGCCCACCGGGCAGGTGTCGAGGTGGCAGACCCGCATCATGACGCAGCCGGAGACGACCAGCGGCGCGGTGGCGAAGCCGTACTCCTCGGCGCCGAGCAGCGCCGCGATGACGACGTCGCGGCCGGTCTTGAGCTGGCCGTCCACCTGCACCACGATGCGGTCGCGCAGGCCGTTGAGCAGCAGCGTCTGCTGGGTCTCCGCCAGGCCGAGCTCCCAGGGGGCGCCGGCGTGCTTGAGCGAGGTCAGCGGCGATGCGCCGGTGCCGCCGTCGTGGCCGGAGATGAGCACCACGTCGGCGTGCGCCTTCGACACGCCGGCCGCGACCGTGCCGACACCGACCTCGGCGACCAGCTTCACGTGGACCCGAGACTCCGGGTTGGCGTTCTTCAGGTCGTGGATGAGCTGGGCGAGGTCCTCGATCGAGTAGATGTCGTGGTGCGGCGGCGGCGAGATGAGGCCGACGCCGGGCGTGGAGTGGCGGGTCTTCGCGATCCACGGGTAGACCTTGTGGCCGGGAAGCTGGCCGCCCTCGCCGGGCTTGGCGCCCTGCGCCATCTTGATCTGCAGGTCGTCGGCGTTGACCAGGTATTCGGAGGTGACGCCGAAGCGTCCCGAGGCGACCTGCTTGATCGCCGACCTGCGGGCCGGGTCGTACAGGCGCTCGGGCTCCTCGCCGCCCTCACCGGTGTTGGACTTGCCGCCGAGCCGGTTCATCGCGATGGCGAGCGTCTCGTGGGCCTCCCTGGAGATGGAGCCGTACGACATCGCGCCGGTGGAGAACCGCTTGACGATGCTCTCGACGGGCTCGACCTCCTCGATGGGGATCGACTTGCCCTTGCGGAGCTTGAACAGGCCGCGCAGGGTCATCAGCCGCTCCGACTGGGAGTCCACGAGCCTCGTGTACTCCTTGAAGATCTCGTAGCGGCGGGTCCTGGTGGCGTGCTGCAGCTTGAAGACGGTCTCGGGGTTGAACAGGTGCGGCTCGCCCTCGCGCCGCCACTGGTACTCGCCGCCGACCTGGAGCCTGCGGTGCGGGTTCTCCACCCGCGGGTAGGCGTGGCGGTGACGCTGGGCGACCTCCTCGGCCAGCACGTCGAAGCCGACGCCGCCGAGGCGCGAGGTGGTGCCGGTGAAGCAGGAGTCGATGACCTCCTGGCTCAGGCCGAGCGCCTCGAAGATCTGCGCGCCGGTGTAGGAGGCCACCGTGGACACGCCCATCTTCGACATGATCTTGATGACGCCCTTGCCGTACGCCTTGATCAGGTTGCGCACGGCCTTGTGCTTGTCGACCTTGAGCACCCCGCTGTCGACCAGGTCCTCGATGGTCTCGATGGCGAGGTACGGGTTGATCGCGGCGGCACCGTAGCCGATCAGCAGCGCCATGTGGTGGCACTCGCGGGCCTCGCCGGTCTCGATGACCAGGCCGATCTTGGTGCGGGTCTTCTCCTGGATGAGGTGGTGGTGCACCGCGCCCGTCAGCAGCAGCGACGGGATGGGCGCCAGCGTGTCGTTGGAGCCGCGGTCGCTCAGCACGATGATGCGGGCGCCGTCGGCGATCGCCCTGGACGCCTCGGCCCTGATCTCCTCCAGCCGCCGCAGCAGCGCCTGGCCGCCGCCGGCGACCTCGTACAGGCCGCTGATGACGTACGGGTGGAAGCCCGGCAGGTCGTGCTCGTCGTTGATGTGGATGATCTTGGCGAGCTCGTCGTTGTCGATCACCGGGTACGGCAGCACGAGCTGGCGGCAGGAGCTCGGCCCCGGGTCGAGCAGGTTGCCCTCGGGCCCGAGCGTGCTGGCCAGCGAGGTGACCAGCTCTTCCCTGATGGCGTCCAGCGGCGGGTTGGTGACCTGCGCGAACAGCTGGGTGAAGTAGTCGAACAGCAGCCGCGGCTTCTCGCTCAGCACGGCCACGGGCGTGTCGGTGCCCATGGAGCCGATCGGCTCCTGGCCGGTGCGCGCCATCGGCGACAGGATGATGCGCAGCTCCTCTTCGGTGTAGCCGAAGGTCTGCTGCCGCTTGACGAGCGCCTCGTGCGTGGGGATCTCCCGCTGGCGGGCGGGCAGCTCTTCGAAGCGGACGAGCCCGGCGTGCAGCCAGTCGGCGTACGGCTGCTCGGCGGCGAGCTCCGCCTTGATCTCGTCGTCCTCGATGATCTTGCCGCGGGCGGTGTCGATGAGGAACATCCGGCCCGGCTGCAGGCGGCCCTTGCGGACGACGTCCTCAGGGGCGATGTCCAGCACGCCAGCCTCGGAGGCCAGCACGACCAGGCCGTCGGCGGTCACCCAGAAACGACCGGGGCGCAGGCCGTTACGGTCGAGCACGGCGCCCGCGACGGTGCCGTCGGTGAACGTGATCGAGGCGGGGCCGTCCCATGCCTCCATCATCGTGGAGTGGAACTCGTAGAACGCGCGCCGCGCGGGGTCCATCTCCGTGTGGTTCTCCCACGCCTCGGGGATCATCATGAGCACGGCGTGAGGGAGGCTGCGGCCGCCCATGTGGAGCAGCTCGAGCGCTTCGTCGAAGCTGGCGGTGTCGCTGCCATCCGGGTCACAGATGGGGAAAAGTCGCGAAATATCGCCCGGGATGTGGGCAGAGGCCAGCATCGCCTCGCGCGCCCGCATCCAGTTGCGATTGCCCTTGACCGTGTTGATCTCGCCGTTGTGGGCGATGAAGCGGTAGGGGTGGGCCAGCGGCCAGCTCGGGAACGTGTTGGTGGAGAAGCGCGAGTGCACCAGCGCGATCGCCGTCTTGTAACGCTCGTCGCTCAGGTCGGGGAAGAACGGCTCGACCTGCTCGGGCGTCAGCATGCCCTTGTAGACGATCGTCCGCGAGGACAGCGAGGGGAAGTACACCTTCGCCTCGTGCTCGGCCCGCTTGCGCAGGCAGAACGCCAGCCGGTCGAGGTCGAGCCCGGAACGACCGCCCGGGTCGGCCACGAACAGCTGCGCGAAGTGGGGCATCACAGCCCGCGCGCTCGGACCCGGCAGGTCGCGGTCGACGGGCAGCTCCCGCCAGCCGAGCACGGTCAGGCCCTCCTCGGCCGCGATCTCCTCGATCAGGCGGACGGCGGCCGCCCTGGCCTCGTCCTCGACCGGAAGGAAGGCGATGCCGGCCGCGTACGAACCGGCTTCGGGCAGCGTGAACGGCACACTGGCCCGGAAGAACTCATCGGGGATCTGCGTGAGGATACCGGCTCCGTCGCCGGTGTCAGGCTCGCTACCCTTGGCCCCCCGGTGATCGAGATTGCACAACGCCGTCAGCGCCTTGACCACAATGCCGTGATCACGCCGTCCCGCGACGTCGGCGACCATGGCGACACCGCAGGCGTCATGCTCGTTGGCGGGGTGGTAAAGACCCTGAGGCTCGGGGAACCCGAGGCGGGCAGCAGGCATTGAATCCCTCCCGTCGTCTTTCGTCTGTCTGGAACCGCTGTACAGGCGAGGGACGACGTTGGCCCTGCTGCATATCGTGGGTAGAGGTTACCTCACCCTGCCGGAATGGTGCCCGCCGCGTCCGTATTGCGAACATTTGGGCAGGTCCCGGCATCCGAACTTCCCATCCCAAACCCCGGACACCTGGCGCGGAATTCCCGCTGTAGACGGCGATCCCGGCGAGCGGGATCGAGTCCTCCCCCGGCCCCTTGAGGCCGGCACACGCTACCCCAGCCCGCGCCCCTGGCCCGGCTCCACGCGCGCCTTCCCCACCTCCACCCGCACCAGCCTCCGGACGCGCTTACTCCACACCTCCACATCCACCCCCACGAGCCCATGGGTGCGCTCCTCCCCCGGCGCCTCCGTCTTCGCCCGCACGGCCCCCACACCCCGGTCTCCCTGACCAGCGCCCACCCTCACCAGCGACATCGACGACCTGGCCGCAAGCGGGCGGCGTCAGGCGAGATCTTGGGGCCGCGGCACCGATAGGGTTCGCTCATGGAGCGCGACGGGGTGGAACGGCTGCTCACCGAGGCCGGGGCCGACAGCAGGCGGCTGCGGCACGCCCTGGCCCTGCTGTGCGACGGCCAGTGGTGGACGCTGCCCGACCTGGTCAGGGAGACCGCGACGTCACGGCGTACCATCGAGGCCCTGCTCGGAGAGCTGGTCCTGGAGCGCGACGGCGACCGGATGCGGGTCCCGCCCATCGACACCCCCGCCTATCAGGACCTCATCGCGGTCGCGCCGCCTCCTGAGGACCCGGTCGCGCACCTCGTCCCCCATTACGCCCACGTGCTCGACCGCCTCACCGGCCTCGTCGCCAAGGCGCCGCGCGCCCGCCACGTGCTCGACCACGTCTCCGCGACGCCCGGCACCGTGCTGCGGCGGGCGCTGCTGCTCGGTGCCCGGTTCTGGCTGCCCGGCGCGCGGCTGCTGTGCGTGGGCGACCACGACCTCACCTCGCTGGCCGTCAAGCTGGTGCATCCCGAGACGGACGTGACGGTGGTGGACGTCGACGAGCGCATCCTGGCCTACATCGACGAGCAGCGGCTGGGGGTCCGTACGCGCTGGGCCGACCTGCGGCTCGGCCTGCCTGCCTCGGCACGCGACCACGACCTGGCGCTCACCGATCCCCCGTACACGCCGGAGGGCATCGGCCTGTTCGTGGCGCGCGCGGTGGAGGGGTTGCGCGAGGACGGGCGGGTACTGCTGGCGTACGGGGCGAGCGAGCGTACGCCGATGCTGGCGTTCAAGGTCCAGCAGGAGCTGACCGAGCTGAACCTCGCCTACGAGGCCATCTATCCCGACTTCAACCGGTATCTCGGGGCGGAGGCCATCGGCTCGGCCGCCGACCTGTACATCCTGCGTCCCACCAGCAAGACCCGCCCCGCTGTGCAGTCACGCCTGTCACGCCAGTCCACGGCCATCTACACGCAGGGGCCGCAGGCGGTCGAAAGCGCGGGTCCGTCCGTGGCCCCGGCCGAGGCGCTCGCGGACTTCGAGCCGGACCTGCTGGTCGGCGAGTGGCCCAAGGAGCTCTCCCAGCCCCGGGTCAGGCTCTCGACGTGGCTCGCCAAGCCCTACGCCGCCACGCCGTCCCGGGTGGCCGTCGCCGTGCCGCCCGGCCTGGAGGCGGCGCTTGCGCGCCTGCTGCTGGCCACGCGCGCGGAGCACGTCCGCGTCGTCGGCTCGGCTCTGCCGCCTCTCCCCGAGGTTCTCACCACCGTGTACGAGGTGCGCAACGCGAGCGAGACGGCCTTCGACGCCGTACGACGCCCTCAGCCCACCGGCGAGGCCGAGACGGTGCTGCGCAGGATCCTCGACAATGGGCACGGCAAGCTCGCCAACTCCTGGCGCGAGGGCCTGATCGCGGTCGCCCGGGCCCAGGGCACGACGCTCACCAAGAACGAGGCCCGCGCCCTGATCCGCGAGGCCGCGGGCTGGTCGGAGGGGCTGACCCCGATCGAGGCGCCCCTGCACCGGCTGTCCGCCCTGCCGTCCGCCGTTCAGACGACGGTGACCGCGCTCACCAGCACGACTTGACCACGCGTCAGATGCGGCTCCGAACCAGACGTCAGGTGGCCGTCACGATACGGCTCCGGGCCAGGCGTCAGGTGGCCGCCACGATGCGATCCTGGACCACCCGTCCCAGGCCGTCGAGCGCGATGAGTGCGGTGACCAGGTCCTGTGCGGACGCCTTGCCGCCCACCCAGCTCACCGTCACGTAGTGCCCCATGGCCCGGACCTGGGCGCTGCTGCCTTTGACGTCGAACGGGATGTCCTGCCGTACGAACGCGTCCTGGCGCAGCGCCGCCACCAGCGCGTCGGCCGCCTTGCCGTCGGCGAGGTTGAAGATGACGAACTGGCCGGCCAGGGAACCGCCCTTGTACGTCGCCCGCAGCGCCTGCGTGCACCCCTCGGCCGAGGCGCCCACGAGGAGTTCGGAGCAGTCGGTGAACGCGTCCGCCGCGACCCGCTTCAGGGTCCCCAGGGTCTCGGACGAGGCGGGGAAGACCTCATCGGGGGTGAGCGGCGCGGCGTCGCTCTGACGGCTGTCGATGGCCGCGTAAAAGGCGGAGGTGGACTCGGCACGCAGGGCGGACGGGCGCGGTGTCTCGGCCCCGAACCACAGCCACCCGGCCACGCCGAGGCCCACGACCAGCACAAGGGCCGCCACGGACAGAAGCACACGCCTGGACATCAGGACGACGGCCCCGTGATCGACACGACCCGGCGGTAGACCGCCTTCTCGGCGCCGCGCAGGGCGAGGGTGAGCGTGACGTAGTCGTCCTTCGCGGTGGGCTCGGCGCCGTCCACCCGGCCCAGCCACACCAGGCCGACGTAGTGGCCGAGCGCGTAACCGCCCGCCTCGGAGTAGCCGCCGGGCGGGAAGACGGCCTTGCCGGACGACAGCGGCTGCACCCAGCCGCCCCGATAGAGCACCTTCAGCTGCTCCACCAGCTCGCCCGCCGACTCGGCGTCCTCAAGGTTGAGCAGCGTGTACTGGCCCACGTAGCGGCCGTCGGAGCTGAGATACAGGCCGCGGGCGGTCTGGGTGCAGCCCGCGTCCTCCGCCAGTTGCAGCAACTCCTCCCCCTGCAACGCCTGCGTACAGTCGCTGTCGAGCTTCTTGGCGGCGAGCTTCAGCTTGAGCTTCTTGGAGACGGTCAGCTCCTTCTGGCTGAACACCTCCTTCTCCGTCAGCGGCTTGGCGTCCTTCGCGCGCTCCGCCACGGGGTCGAACAGCTTGGGCGACTCCCAGCCGTGGAACACCGCGGGCAGCACCGCGTCCGGCGCGAGCACCGCCGCCGTGGCCTGCCTCTCCGGCTGGTACGTCCCCAGCGACCTGACCACGGACACGAACCCGACCCCGGCCGCGATCACCCCGACCACCGTCGCGATGATCACCAGCAGCCGCTGACGCTCCGGCGGCATGCCCATCTCGGTGAGCACCGGGAACTGCCAGTCGGACCGCGGCGTCCTCCGCCGCTTGCGCGACGCCGCCTTGCCATCATCCAGACCGCCGTCCCGCCCGTCGGGCCGTGCACTGGCGTCCGACCGCCCATCAGGCCGAGCGCCGGCACCCGGCCGCCCATCGGATCGAGCGCCCGCGCCCGACCGCCCATCGGCGCGAGGAGCCGCGTCCGGCCACTCATCGGACTGAGAGCCGGCGTCCGACCGCCGCCCGGCGCGAGGAGCCGCGTCCGGCCACTCATCGGACTGAGAGCCGGCGTCCGACCGCCGCCCGGCGCGAGGACCCGCGTCCGGCCACTCATCGGACTGAGAGCCGGCGTTCGGCCCCTCGGCGCCGTCATCCCGCGTACGCCCGCCGCTCCCGGGCCGACCGGCCGCCCGCTTACGGCTCGCGACGATCCCGCCCGGCGGCATGCCCAGGCCGAGCTCGTCCTCCGGTCCAGCCGAAATACCGGATCCGCTCTCCGCCCGCGACCCGGCCTCGGACTCCTCACCGGACCGCTTGCCGCCGCCCTTGCCCCGGCCACGCCCCAGCAGCCCCAAACGCCGCCGCTGCGAACCACCCTCGTCCGCGCCGGGGTCGGCGCTCCAGAAGTCCTCGTCGCCGTCGTCCGCAGCCCAGCCGCCGTCGCCCGAGGCGTCGGCCCGGCTCTGACCCTTGCCGCGGCCCCGGCCATCACTCTCAGCAGCAGCCCGACGACGGTCCTTATCACGACCGGCCCTTCGGCGGCCGTCAGGGTCACCGGCAGCGTGGCCAAGCCCCGCCTCGCCAGCATCCCCGACGGGCTCAGCCTCGGCGCCCCGGCCACGACCAGCGCCCTCGCCAAGGTGACGGTCGCCGCGACCGGCAGCCCGACGGCCACCACCCTCGGCACCGGCCCGTCCCCGGCGGCCCCCATCGGGGGCAGCGTGGCCGAGGCCGACGACCTCGGCTTCATCGGGACCACCATGGCCTTCAGCCCGAGCGCGACCATCAGGCTGAGCTGCTCCCCAGCCCTGGTCGTCACGGCCCGTGGCTGACCGGCCGCTGTCGCCGCTCGCGCGCCGTCGGCCTCGACCGGCAGCACGCCCACCGTCCTCGGGCGTGGCAGCCGAACGGTCACCGCCCGCGAACCCGTCGCCCTCATCGGCGACCGACCGCCGCCCCCGACCATACGCGGCGCGCCCATCACCGTCCGGCCCGGCCGCCGGCCACTCACCACTGGCGGCAGACCCGGCCACCGGCCACTCACCGCTGACAGCCGATGCAGCCGACGACCGCTCCCCACCAGAAGACGGCCTGCCCACCGGCCACTCACCACTGGCAGACGGCCGACCAGCCGGCCACTCACCACTCGCGGGAGACCCGGCCACCGGCCACTCACCACTGACAGCCGATGCAGCCGACGACCGCTCCCCACCAGAAGACGGCCTGCCCACCGGCCACTCACCGCTAGCGGACGGCCTGCCTGCCGGCCACTCTCCGCTGGCAGGCTGGGCGCCCTGCTCGGCTCGGCGAGCAGCCCTGCGCCCGAGCCGACCGCGCGCGGAACGCCTGGACGGCTCACCCTCGGATCGGCCCTCAGCACCCGATCCCCAGACGTCGCCCGAGCCCGTTACCGCCTGACCGGCTCCCGTTGCCGCCTGACCGCCCTCGTCACCGGACGCCGACGGCCTGCCGCTCTCGGCCGCCTGCCAGCCGCCGCTCCGGGTCCCGGCACCGTGCCTCCCGGGGTCCGTCCCAGCGGCCGACCAGACATCGCCGGCCGTTCCGTCACCCGTCGCGGGCCACCCACCGGCGTCCGTGCCCGTGTCGGCAGACCGGCCGTGACGACGCGAGCGCCGCCCCGCCGAACGTCCTCTCCTGCCGCCCTCGGCCTCCGCCTCCGGCACCGCGTCACCGGCCGGGCGACCGCTCCCAGGCTCACCGCCGTCTCCAGCGGAACGCCCCTCGCCGATGAACCAACTACCAGTGCCAGGCCGGCTGCCACCCGAGGCACCAAGGTCACCGACACCCCACCCGCCGGTCCCCGACCGACCATCACCGGCAGCCCAGCCACCGGTGCCCGATCGACCGTCACCAGCGGACCAGCCTCCGGTATTCGAGCGCTCCTCATCCGCGGCCCAGCCACCAGTGTCCGACCTGCGGTCCCTGGAACGCCGACCACCGGCGCCCGAGCGATCGTCCTCACCGGCAGGCCAGCCACCCGTACTCGTCCGGCCATCACCCGCAGCCCAGCCGCCTGTACCCGACGGGGCATCACCCGCGGACCAACCGCCGGTCCCCGACCGGCCATCACCTACGGGCCAGCCGCCAGTGCCGGAGCGACCGTCGGCGGCACGCCCGCCGCCCGCACCCGAGCGGCCGTCATCACCAGCAGCCCAGCCACCCGTACTCGACCGACCATCACCGGCAGCCCAACCGCCAGTCCCCGACCGACCATCACCCGCGGGCCAACCACCGGTGCCTGCCTGGTCACCCGCCGCGGACCAGCCGCCCGTACCCGACAGGCCGCCGTCGGCAGGCCAGCCACCTGTGCCTGACCGGCCGTCGCCGGCGGGCCAGCCGCCCGTGCCGGAGCGGCCGTCGTCGATGGGCTGAGGGCCGGTCGGCGGTTGAGGGCTTCCGGCAGCACGCCGGCTGCGGCGGCGGCTCCGGCCACGGCTCTCTCCGAACGCCTGCCCACCATCAGGCCCCACGCCATGGCCGTCGTAACCGCCCGCACCGCTGTCATGGCCGCCGGGCGTCCCGTCGCCGTGATCCCCGCGGGCCCCACGGCCGCCGAGCCTGCCGCGTGCACCGCCCGAACCACCAGGTGCGGCGCTCGGCCAGTCGCCGTCCGCGCCGCCACCGGCAACGCCACCGACGCCGCCACCCGCGCCATCGTCGAAGAAGCCGCCGGTAGAGCCGCTGACGGCGCCGTCACGTCGTCCGGCGGCGGGGACGTCCGCGCCGGGCCGGCCACGCCCGCCGACCCCGGCACCAGCCCCGTAATCAGCACCGGCTCCATACTCAGGCCCAGATCCAGGCCCGGTTCCGTAGTCAGCCCCGTACGCAGGCCCAGCCCCGGTCCTGGTCCCGGTTCCGTAGTCAGACCCGTACTCGGGCCCGGTCCCGGTCCCGGTCCCGTAGTCAGACCCGTACTCGGGCCCCACTCCGGACCCGTACTCAGGCCTCACCCCGGACCCGTATTCGGAGCCGGGCTCGAATTCGGCCCCGGAGCCAGGCGGGGTGCGGCGGGTGCGGCGGGAGCGGCCGGTGCCGTCGCCGCCGGAGCGGCCGGAGCCCGGGGTGCCGCGTCGGCGGGCCATCACAGCCCCGCCGCCCCGATGGCGTTGCCGACGGAGAAGGTGACCGCCGCCGCCACCGCCCCGACGAGCAGTTGCCGCAGCCCGGAGTACCACCAGGTGCGGGCGGTCACCGCCGACACCAGCGCACCGGCGGCGAACAGCGCGCAGCAGGACACCGCGGCCGAGATCACCAGCTCGCGCGCCCCGAACAGGTACGGCAGCAGCGGCAGCGCCGCCCCCACCGCGAACGACAGAAACGACGAGACGGCGGCCACGACCGGCGACGGCAGCTCCCCGGGCACCACGCCGAGCTCGTTACGCGAGTGCACCTCTAGCGCGCGTTCGGGGTTCTGCGAGATCTGGCGGGCGACCTCGGCGGCCAGGTCGGGCGCCACGCCCTTGTCCACGAAGGTCTGCGCCAGCTCTGCCTGCTCGTCCTCGGGATGGTGGGCCAGCTCGCGCTGCTCTGCGGCGATCTCGGCCTGGGCGAGCTCGCGCTGGCTGGCGACGGAGACGTATTCGCCGCCCGCCATGGACAGGGCTCCCGCGGCCAGCCCGGCGACGCCGCCGAGCGCGACGACCCTCGGGTTGGCGGTGCCGCCCGCCACGCCTGCGATGAGCGCGAAGTTCGACACCAGGCCGTCCATCGCGCCGAACACCGAGGGCCGTAGCCACCCTCCGGTGACGTCGCGATGGGCGTGGTGGGCCTCCGCGCGTTCGCTCATCGAGTGTTCTTCTCCTTCGTCACCGTCTCGGCTTCGGCGGGCCCCGCCTGCTCACCCTCCTCCTGGCCGCCTGAGGTGACGCCCTCGGGCTGCGCAGGCTCGGCGGCGGCCTCCGGTTGCGCGTCACCGGACGGCGTGTCCGCGCCATCGCCGGACGCGGAGTCACCGGCCGTGGACCCGCCGGACGCGGACCCGCCGGACGCGGACCCACCGGACGCGGACCCACCGGACGCGGACTCGTCCGCCTGCGCCGAGGACTCGCCGGCACGGGGGTCGGCCTGGCCCGCGTCGTGGGCCGGATCGACCGCCTTGCCGTCGGAGCCGGACTCGGGCACGACGACGATCTCCTCGCCGGTCTTGCCGCGCGTGGCGAAGAAGTACACCAGCGCGAGCACGAACAGCACGATCGAGGTCCACTGGTTGATGCGCAGCCCCAGGAACATGACCGCGTGGTCGACCCCGCCGACGGGGTCGATGCGCAGCCCCTCGATCCAGAAGCGGCCGAGCGTGTAGCCCGCGACGTAGAGGGCGAACAGCCGGCCGTGGTGCAGCGCGAAGCGGCGGCCGGCGAAGATGAGCGCGAAGCCGAGCGCGACGTCCCACAGCGACTCGTACAGGAACGTCGGGTGGTAGAGGACGCCGGGCTCGCCGCCGTGGTCGACGTCGATCTCCAGGCCCCAGGGCAGGGTGGTCGGCGAGCCGTAGAGCTCCTGGTTGAACCAGTTTCCCCAGCGGCCGATGGCCTGCGCGAAGGCGATGCCGGGCGCGACCGTGTCGGCGACGGCGCTCATGGACAGGCCGCGCTTGCGTACGGCCAGCCAGACGCCGAGCGCGCCCAGCGAGATGGCGCCCCAGATGCCGAGGCCGCCCTCCCAGATGAACAGCGCCTGGTAAGGCTCCTTGATCGCCCGGCTGCCGAAGTAGGTCTGCCAGTCGGTGATGACGTGGTAGAGCCGGCCACCGATGAGGCCGAAGATGACCGCGGGAACCGCGATGTCCACGATCGTCCCCGCCTGGCCGCCGCGGGCGCGCCAGCGCCGCTCGCTCAGCCAGACGGCGACGATGACGCCGAGCACGATGCAAAGCGCATAAGCCCGGATCGGGATGATTCCGAGATGCCAGACCCCTTCTGAAGGGCTGGGAATCGAGGCTAGGGGCATGTCAGGTGAGGGTAGCGGAAGCGGGCCTACTTGGCCGCCTCGGTAATCTCTTCACGCAGCTGAGAAGGAGTGAACAGTACCTGATTGTCGATTTCTGTTCCGTTCAATTTCACTGTCGGCGTGTGGTCGAGCTTCTGCTCGTCACTGACCTTCTTGCTGTACGAGAGCTGCGCGTCGGCGTTCTTGTTGCTGGTCACGCACTGGTCGAACCCGGGCGTGTCGACCCCCGCCTCCTTGCCCCACTCCTTGAGCTGGTCGGGCAGGAAGCCCTCTTCGGTCTCGGGCGGCTGGTTCTTGAAGAGCAGGTCGTGGAAGGCCAGCCACTGCTTGCCGTCGGCGATGCAGCGGATGGCGCTGCCGGCGCGCACGGAGTTGGCCCTGGTCGGGTCCTGAGAGAAGATCGTGATCGGGTGGTAGACGACCTTGGCCTTGCCCTCGGCGGCGAGGTTCTTGAAGGTCTGGCCGCTGACGCGCTCCAGCTCCTTGCAGGCCGGGCACTGGAAGTCCTCGTAGATGTCGACGACGGGCGAGGTGACGCCGTTCTGGGCCATCACGACGCTGCCGTCGGACTGCACGGTGATCGGCGCGACGGTGCCGAGCGCCTCCTCAGAGCGCGACTGGCTGGCGGTGTACCACCAGCCGAGGCCGACGGCGGCGATGGCGACCACGCTCGCGGTCGTGTACGTCACGATGCGCCGCCGCTTCTCGCGGGCCCGCTGGGCGGCCTGCTGCGCTTTGATCTTTTCGCGCGCCGACTGCGCCTTCGTCTTGGTGCGCTCGCCTTTGCTCATTGTTCGTCCTCCCCCTCATCAACACCATTGTCGCCCCCGAGGCCGAGAGCTCCGTCGAGCGCGAAACGGCCCGGCGGGAAGCGCACAGTCCACGCGCCGAGCAGCACGAGGCCGAAGTCGCGCAGGATGTCGAGCAGGTAGGTCGGCTCCTGTCCGGCACCCAGCTGGCCACCACCGCCGAAGCAGCCGCAGTCGATCCGCAGGCCGTGCGCCCACGCCCAGGCGATGCCGAAGACGAACGCGAACATCAGCAGCGCGGCGATCACCGCGGCCACCCTGGTCAGCAGACCGACGACGAGCAGCACGCCGACCACGATCTCCACGATGGGCAGCGCGTAGCCCACCGCGATGGCGACCGACTCCGGCAGCAACTGGTAAGCCTTGACCGCGACCACGGAGTCGGCCGGGTTGCCGATCTTCAGCGCACCCGCGACGATCAGCACCCCGCCCAGAACCAGCCGGGCGACGGTCGTCACCCAGGGTATCGCCGTTCTCGCCCATGGTGACGATTGAGACGCGGCCACGAGTCCTCTCCTCTTTTCTCTGCGCCGGAATGCGCACAGTACCCGGTCCCATCCGATCACGTCTGGGATAAGCGTCAGCTAAGCGCGTATCCCGCCGCTGACCTGGGAGGGTCTTCGCAATAAGCCATCAATCGGACAAAGTGGAAGGCCTGCGTTCCGATACATATTCAGGCGTGCCTCGGCGAGTTTCGCGCCCCGAGCGCGGTCCGGCGGCAGGCGTCCGCACGCCCGAGCCCCGTCCCGCTCCGCGCGCCTCTGCGCGGCGCCCGAGCCCGGCCAGACGCACGCATCCACAGCACACCGAGGCGGACCGGCGGCACGCCCACGACGACGCGCCGGCGCGCGCCCCGAGGCGGCCGATGAGACCGGACGGCTAGCGGCTGCGGACGCCCTTGGCCATGTCGCGGGCCAGCGCGGCGATGGACTCGCGCCCAGCGGCCTCGTCGGGCGCGTCGAGCATGCGGCGGATGAACGCCGAGCCCACGATCACGCCGTCGGCGTACGCGGCGACCTCGGCCGCCTGGGCGCCGGTGCCGACGCCGAGGCCCACGCACACGGGCAGCTCGGTGTGGGCGCGGGTGCGCTCGACCAGGCCCTTGGCGGCGGAGTTGACGGTCTCTCTGGCGCCGGTGACGCCCATGAGCGAGGCGGCGTAGACGAAGCCGGTGCAGCAGTCGACCACGGCCTTGATGCGCTGCTCGGTGGAGCTGGGCGCGACCAGGAACACCGTGTCGATGCCGGCCGCCGCGGAGGCCGCGCGCCACGGCTCGGACTCCTCGGGCGTCAGGTCGGGCGTGATCGTGCCGACGCCGCCCGCGTTGGCGAGGTCGCGCGCGAAGCGGTCGGCGCCGTACTTGTCGATCGGGTTCCAGTACGTCATGACGAGCGTCGCGGCTCCGGTGGCGGCCACACCCTCGACGGTGCGCATGACGTCGGCGATGCGGGTGCCGTTGGTCAGCGACCGGTGCACGGCGTCCTGGATGGTCGGCCCGTCCATGAGCGGGTCGGAGTAGGGCAGGCCGATCTCGATGACGTCGCAGCCGGCCTCCACCAGGGCCGCGGCGGCGGCGATGGCGCCGTCTTTCGACGGGAAGCCCGCGGGCAGGTAGCCGACGAGCGCGGCCCGGTTGTCCGCCTTCGCCTTGGCGAAGACCGTCTGAAGAGTCGTCATGTCTGTCCGTTTCGAAGGTCTAGTCCCACCATGATGCCCTGCTCCGCGCCCGGTTCGAAGCCTCTCAGGACGTCGTGTCGAGGGCGCGGGCGTCCGCGGGCCGGCGGTGTCACAGGTTGAAGTACTTCATGGCGGTGCCCATGTCCTTGTCGCCGCGCCCGGAGAGGTTGACCAGGATGATCGCCTCGGGGCCGAGCTCGCGGCCCAGCTCGAGCGCGCCCGCGAGCGCGTGGGAGGACTCGATGGCCGGGATGATGCCTTCGGTCCTGGCCAGCAGCGAGAACGCGGCCATCGCCTGATCGTCGGTGATGCCGTGGTAGGTGGCGCGGCCGGAGTCCTTCAGCCAGGCGTGCTCGGGGCCGACACCCGGGTAGTCGAGGCCGGCGGAGATCGAGTGGGACTCGATGGTCTGGCCTTCGTCGTCCTGCAGGACGTAGGTGCGCGAGCCGTGCAGCACGCCCACCGAGCCGGCGGTGAGGGTGAGCGCGTGCTCGCCGCTCTCCAGGCCACGCCCCGCGGCCTCGTAGCCGTGGAGCTGCACGCCCTCGTCGCCGATGAACGCGTGGAAGGCGCCGATGGCGTTGCTGCCGCCGCCGACCGCGGCGCACACCGCGTCGGGCAGCCGGCCGGTCAGCTCCAGCATCTGGCGGCGCGCCTCGACGCCGATGATGCGGGCGAAGTCGCGCACGATCTCGGGGAACGGGTGCGGGCCCGCGACGGTGCCGAACAGGTAGTGGGTGGTGTCGACGTTGGTCACCCAGTCGCGGAACGCCTCGTTGATGGCGTCCTTCAGGGTCTGGGAGCCGTTCTTGACCGGCACGACGGTGGCGCCGAGCAGCTTCATCCGCGCCACGTTGAGCGCCTGGCGCTCGCAGTCGACGGCGCCCATGTAGATGGTGCACTCCAGGCCCATCAGGGCGGCGGCGGTGGCGGTGGCCACGCCGTGCTGGCCCGCGCCGGTCTCGGCGATGACCCGCTTCTTCCCCAGCCGCTTGGTCAGCAGCGCCTGGCCCAGCACGTTGTTGATCTTGTGGGCGCCGGTGTGGGTGAGGTCTTCGCGCTTGAGGATGATGCGGGCGCCGCCGGCGTGCTCGCTGAACCGCGGCACCTCGGTCAGCGTGGTCGGGCGGCCCGCGTAGGTGCGCAGCAGGTGGTCGAACTCCTTGATGAACTGCGCGTCGTTCTTGGCCTTCTCGTAGACCGCGGCCACCTCGTCGAGCGCCGGGATCAGCGCCTCGGGCACGTATCGGCCGCCGAAGATGCCGAACTTGCCGTGCACATCGGGGTCGTCGCCGTGCGCGCCGTTGCCCGCCAGGTCGGCGGCGGTCAGAATGGTGCCTTCGTTTGCCACTGCTATCCCTCTGTCGAGTGGTCGGGGCGCGTCGACGGATGTGCACCGGCGGTCACCAGCGCCTCCACTGCCTTGCGCGGGTCCTTGCCGGTGACCAGGCTCTCCCCCACCAGGACGGCGTCGGCGCCGGACCTGGCGTAGGCGAGCAGGTCGTGCGGACCGCGCACGCCCGACTCTGCGATCTTGATCACATTATCGGGGATCTTAGGCGCGATCTTCGCGAAGACATCGCGGTCGACCTCGAGTGTCTTGAGATTTCTCGCGTTGACCCCGATGACCCGCGCGCCGGCCGCCACGGCCCGCTCGAGCTCCTCCTCGGTGTGCACCTCGACCAGCGGGGTCAGACCGATGGACTCGGCGCGCTCGATGAGCGACACCAGCGCCTCCTGCTCGAGGCAGACGACCATGAGCAGCGCCAGGTCGGCGCCGTAGGCGCGGGCCTCCCAGAGCTGATAGGAGGTCAGGATGAAGTCTTTACGCAGGATCGGGATGTCGACACGGGCACGGACGGCCGCGAGGTCGTCGAGGCTGCCGCCGAACTTGCGCCGCTCGGTCAGCACGCTGATGACGTGGGCACCGCCCGCTTCGTAGTCGGCCGCCAGCGCGGCCGGATCGGCGATCGCGGCGAGCGCGCCCTTCGACGGGCTGGAACGCTTCACCTCGGCGATCACCGAGACCCGATCGCCCCCGAGCGCGGCCATGGCGTCTCTGGGCGGCTGCGCACGCTCGGCTCGCCGCTTGAGCTCGTCGATAGAGACGGCCTGCTGACGGGCGGCGAGGTCGGCGCGCACCCCGTCGAGGATGTCGTCGAGGACACTCGGCCCTTCCGTCCGCTCACTCACGCGCTTGAGGTCCCTCCGGTCGGCTGTAAGGGGGTGGCGGAGAGTTCGCGTCGCGTCCGCTCTCTGCCTTGTCCTGCGATGGTATCGGCCTCTGCGGGGCGCGCTCACCACCGGTCCCCGCCTAGGGGGCGAGGAACGCCCCGAAAGGCAGATTACGGACTACCCAGTAGACCATGACGACGGCGATGAACGCCCACAGCCACGCCGGGTGAGGCACGGCCGTGCTCGGCGGCCTGCCCTGCCACGCGCGCACGACCCAGCGCACCCACCAGAACAGCAGGATCGGCATCATCGCCACGAACAGCGGGTTGAGGCCGAGCGCGGCGACGGGGTCGAGGTGGGCGAGCGCGTGCATGGTGCGCAGCGTGCCGCACCCCGGGCAGTAGAGGCCGGTGAGCCACAGGAACGGGCAGGTCGGGTAGTGGCCGGGCTCGTTGGGGTCGACCAGCCCCGCGACCGCGAAGGCCGCGGCCGTGACGGCCGCGACGCCGAGCGGCGCAAGCAGCGCTCTCATACGCCGCGCGCGCGGCCGCTCGATGGTCGCGAAACTCATGCCCCCGATGTCCGCCTTCCCGGTCGGCCCGTGCCGCGTGGCCGGGTCAGTAGTCGTAGGTGGTGCTGGCGGCTCCGGCCAGCCCGACCAACGACAGCAGGATACCGCCGAGGAAGATCCAGGTGAGCACCCAGATCACGACGGTGATGTAGGACGTGACCAGGCCGCCGATGGCCAGGGCCGAGCCCTCTTCGCCGTTGCGCTTGATCCGGTTGAGCGCGATGTGGCCGCAGATCACGCCGGGGATGCTGGTGAGCCCGCAGAAGACCAGGCCGATGATGCCGAGGACGAGCGAGGCCACCGCCATGCCGTTGGTCGGGCGCTGCGGCTGGCCGTAGTAGGCCTGCTGCTGGTCGTAGCCGCCGTAGCCCGGCGGCTGGGCGCTGTAGCCGCCGCTCGCGGGCATCTGGCCGTAGCTGAGGTCCTGCGGGTAGCTGGGCGGCTGCTGTCCATAGCCGCCGCTCGGCTGCTGCTGACCGTAGCCGCCGCTGCCGGGCTGCTGACCGTAACCTCCACCGCTCGGGGGCTGCTGGCCATAGCCGCCGCCGCTGGGAGGCTGCTGGCCGTACCCGCCACCTCCGCTCGGCGGCTGCTGGCCGTAACCACCGCTGGAGGCCTGCTGTCCATAGCCTCCGTCGTAGCCGGGCTGCTGCCCGTAGCCGCCGCCGGGCGGCTGCGCGCCGTAGCCGCCGCTACCGCTCTGATCCCCGTAGCTCATGAGCTGGCTCCTCAATCGTTCGTGGCGAGTTGGTACGGCAGCTTAGTGAGGATTTCTTTGCCAAGAAGACAAGGATTCAGAACAGTGGAGGTTTCGTCAGCGCCGCGAGTCAGCGGCCTTCGGTGGGGTCGTCGCCCCTGTCGAGCGCGTCCCACAGCGCCCGATCGTCGCTGACCTGCGCCTTCGCCTCGCCGTCCGGTCCCTTGGCGCGGTCGTAGCGCGCGGACATGCCCGCCCAGCGACCGCCGCGCACGATCGCGGTGATCCCGCCCGCGAGCATCAGCAGCGCGCCCGCCGCGGCTACGGCGGGCCACAGCGGCGCGGCCTCCCAGGGCACGCCCGAGGCGCCGTGGAGCACGTTGCGCTCGCTCAGCCAGCCGGTGACGTTGCCGCCGTCGATCGCCGCCCAGGTCGCCGCCGCCACGCCCGCGCCGCACAGGGCGAGCACCGCGCCGACGACGCGCCTGCCGGTGCCCCTGGTGGCGAGCACGGCCACCACGCCGGCCAGCCCGGCCAGCGCCACGGGCGTGAGCGCCGGGCTCAGATCGCCGCCGGTGGGCCCGGTGGTCACGCCCGCCGCGCCGTCCTGAAGCACCCGCACCCACTCGCGGCCGGCGGCGAGCAGCACCAGCAGGCAGCCCAGGGCGGTGGCGACGACCCAGATCGACAGCTCCCGCTTGTCGCTGCGCATGGTGCTAGCCGATCGCGATCTCGAGCTCGTCGGCGTCGAAGCAGGTGCGGTCGCCGGTGTGGCAGGCTCCGCCCACCTGGTCCACCTTGACCAGGACGGTGTCGCCGTCGCAGTCGAGCGCCACCGACTTCACGTGCTGGACGTTGCCCGAGGTGGCGCCCTTGACCCACAGCTCCTGGCGGCTGCGCGACCAGTAGGTGGCCTTGCCGGTGGTGAGCGTCCGGTGCAGGGCCTCGTCGTTCATCCAGGCCAGCATGAGCACCTCGCCGGTGTCGTACTGCTGGGTGATCGCGGGCACCAGGCCGTCGGAGTTGCGCTTCAACCGCGCGGCGATCTTGGGATCGAGGGACATGCTGCCATTCAACCAGGCCGCCCGCGCGCCCCGGCCGTCAGGCGAGCGCCTCGGGCAGGGTGTCGTAGATCGGGAACAGCGGCGCCAGGTTGGTGCGCCTGAGCCGGCGCAGCACCAGGCCGTCGGGGGCGACGAGGGCCATGGTGCGGCCGCGCTCGCGCAGCGAGGCGAGCAGGCGTACCAGCACCCCCAGACCCGTGGTGTCGATGAACGTCAGCCCCGTCAGATCGACCACGAGCCGCGGCTCGTTCGTCGCGACCGCCTCATCCAGACATTTCCGCACTTGGGAGACGTTGTCGACGTCCATCTCCCCCGACAACCTCACCACCACCGAGCCCCCGTGATCGTGTCGCGACATCTCCAGCACATCCACGCCCATGTTCCTCATGACCCCTCCCGTGGGCGGCTCCGCCGAAAACGTACACCCGTCCGCCTCGCATCACGGTGGGTTTTGCTGAGAATGCGGTACGTGATCACATCCGTGCGAGTACCTTCTGACCCGACCTTCGCGTGCTAGGGAGGACAGGATCGTGGTGCACGTCGCGGGCTCCGTCCTGGACCCGGATCTGGGCGACCATGTCTGCCTGCCGTTCGACGGCGAGCGCGAGCGGATGACGGTCACCCGGGTCTTCACCGTGAACGGCCTGCTCCGCCGCGTCAAAGTAGTGATCATGACGCACACCGACACCCCCGAGCGCACGCGCACCTGGCTGGCGCCGCTGGTGCCGGGGTTCGCCGAGGCCGAGTCGGCCGGCCGGATCGAGATCCTGGCCTGCGCCGACACCCACTTCACCGACGGCTTACTCGATCCGGCGCGGCTGCGCACGGGCCTCGCCGCCGCCCGCGACCGCGCCGGAGGACACGGCGTGTACGCGCTGGTCGACGCCTCCTGGGGCCTCGGCGACGCGCCGGGGCACGCGGCGTTCGAGGCGGCCGTCAACGAGCTGTTCGGCGAGGGCTGGCTGGCGGCGGTCTGCCAGTACGACCGCGGCGTCTTCCCCCGCGACGCCCTGGAGGAGGCGGCGGCCGTGCACCCGATCTCCCCCGAGCAGGCGCTGCTGCGCTTCGCCCGCGCCGGGTCCGGGCTGCGGGTGTGGGGCGATGTGGACCTGACCAACCGCCCGGCGTTCGCCTCCCTGCTGCGGCCCCTGGTCAGGCAGCCGGGCGAGGTCGTGATCGACGCGGGCGGGCTCGGCTTCATCGACGCGGGCTCGGCCCAGCTGCTCGCCACCACGGCGATGGCCAGGCCGCGCGGCACGACGACGGTGATCTGCCGCGCCCCCATGGCGCGGGTGCTGCGGCTGATCGGCGCGGACCAGCATCTCGCCGTACGGCGGGCCGACGATGACTAGCCAGGCGCTCCGCACCAGCTTCGCCCGCGGCCGCATCACGCTCCTGCGCAGGACCGTCACCGAGCACGCCAGGCGGCACGGGCTGACCGGCGGCCGCCTCGAGGACTTCGTGCTGGCGGTCAACGAGGTCGCCACGAACGCCGTGCTGCACGGCGGCGGCCACGGCCGGCTGCGGATGTGGTCGCACGGCGGCCGCCTGTGGTGCGAGGTCAGCGACGAGGGGCCGGGGCTGCCCGCCGGGTGGATGGGCGACGGCCGGCCGCCGGAGCGGCTCGACCACCGCGGGCGCGGGCTGTGGCTGACCGGCATGCTGTGCGACCAGGTCATGATCGTCTCAGGGCCGGCGGGGACGACCGTGACGTTCGCCGCCCTCTGCGACTGAAGCCCGCCAGGCCCGCGAACCCCCTCCCGTAGCGACGCGCGGCGGGCGGGCGCGCTCCCGAGGCGACGCGGCTCGGCCTGCGAGCGCATCTACGAGTTGCGGGTCGTCTCCGAGCGCGCCGCCGACACCCAGGAGGCGTGCAGGTCGGCGTACACGCCGGGCTCCTGCACGAGCTGGGCGTGCGGCCCGCGCTGCACCAGCCGGCCCGCGTCGAAGACCAGCACCTCGTCGGCGTTCTCGGCGGTGGACAGCCGGTGTGCGATGGAGACGGCGGTGCGGCCCCGGGTGACGCCTTCGAGCGCGCGGGCCAGGCGCACCTCGGTCGCCGGGTCGACGGCGGAGGTGGCCTCGTCGAGCAGCAGCAGGTCGGGGTCGGCGAGGTAGGCGCGGGCCAGCGCGACGAGCTGCCGTTCGCCCGCCGACAGCGACTCGCCGCGCTGCCCGACCGGGGTGTCGAGGCCCGCGGGCAGGCCCTCCAGCCAGTCGGCCAGGCCCAGCTCGGTCAGCGCCAGCTCGATCTCCTCCCTGGTGGCCGACGGCTTGCCGTAGCGGATGTTCTCCTCCAGCGTGCCGTCGAACAGGAAGCCGTCCTGCGGCACCATGACGATGCGCTCGCGCAGCGAGGAGAAGCGCACGTCGCGCAGATCGTGGCCGTCCACGGTGACCCGGCCCGAGGCGGGGTCCATGAGCCTGGTGAGCAGCTTGGCGAACGTGGTCTTGCCCGAGCCGGTCTCGCCGACGATGGCGACGCGCGAGCGCGGCGGGATGGACACGGTGACCTCGCGCAGCACGGGCGCGCCGCCGGGGTAGGCGAAGTGCACGTTCTCGAAGGCCACCTCGATGGGGCCGCGCGGCAGCGTCACGCCGCGCTCGCCGGGGTCGGCGACGTCGGGCGGGGTGTCGAGCACACCGAGGATGCGCCGCCAGCCCGCGACGGCGTTCTGCGCCTCGTTCAGCACCTCGGTGGCGGTCTGCAGCGGCGAGATGAACAGCGTCACGAGGAACAGGAACGCCACCAGCTCGCCCTGCGAGATGCCGCCCGACAGGCCGAGCCGCACGCCGAGCAGCACGATGCCGGCGATGGCGATCGCGGCCACGATCTCGGTCAGCGGGAAGACGAACCCGACGATGGTCTGCGCCCGCACCTGGGCCCTCTTGTTGGCGTCCACGGCCCTGTCGATGCGTTCCGCGGTGCGCCGCTCGGAGGCGTAGGCCCTGATGACGGCGGCGCCGACCACCGACTCGCTGACCGCGGCCAGCATGTCGCCGGTGCGCTCGCGCACGGTGGTGTACGCCCGCGACAGCAGCCGCTGGAAGCGCGGCAGGGCGATCATCAGCGGGATGAAGCAGGCCCACACCAGCAGCGTGAGCTGCCAGGAGTAGACGAACATCAGCACGGTGGCCACGAAGAGCTGGCCGAGCGAGACGATGATCATCAGCCCGCCCCACTGCATGAACGTGCTGATCTGGTCGATGTCGTTGGTGACGCGGGAGACCAGGGCGCCGCGGCGCTCGGAGTTCTGGGTGAGCACCGACAGGTCGTGCACGTGGCGGAAGCCGCGTACGCGCAGGGTGGCCAGCGAGGACTCGGTGGCCTTGTAGAGGCGGACGTTCATGACGTAGCCGGCCAGGGCCGTCACCACCACGGCGACGGCGCAGATCACCACGGCCCGCGTGATGTACGGGATGTCGGGCGTGCCGCTCTTGAGGCCGGTGTCGATGACCTGCTGCACCGCGATCGGCACGATGACCTTGCCGATGGTGGCGACGACGGCCAGAGCCAGCGTGCCGAGCAGGCCGGTGCGGAACTCGGGCGTCAGCGACAGGCCCTGCCGGATGGTGGCCAGCGCGGAGCGCTCGGCGTTGCCGTGGATGCTCTGCGCGGTCATGCGCTGACCCCTTCTTCCTCGATGTCGATGTCGGACAGCTCGATCGCGGCCCGCTCGGCCTCTTCGCGCTCGTAGGCGGTCACCAGGTTGCGGTAACCCTCGCAGCGCCCGATCAGCTCCTCGTGCGTGCCCCGGTCCACCACGCGGCCGTGGTCGAGATAGACGACCTCGTCGGCCAGGGAGATGGTGGCCATCCGGTAGGCGACGACCACGACGGTGGACGCCTCGGCGGCGTCGCGCAGGCCGTGCAGGATCTTGGCCTCGACCTGCGGGTCCACGCTGGAGGTCGCGTCGTCGAGTATGAGCAGGCGGGGGCGGCGCACGACGGCGCGGGCCAGGGCCAGGCGCTGGCGCTGGCCGCCGGAGAGCGAGGCGCCGCGCTCGCCGACGCGGGTGTCCAGGCCATCGGGCAGGCGGCCGACGAAGCCGTCGGCCTGGGCCAGGCGCAGGGCGGCCCGCACGTCCTCGTCGGTGACCTCGCCGCCGAGCGCGACGTTGCCGCGTACGGAGTCGTCGAACAGGAACGTCTGCTGCGGCACCAGCGCCACCGATGCGGCCACTCCGCCGTAGGGCAGGTCGCGCAGGTCCACGCCGTCCAGCAGCACCTGACCCGAGTCGGGGTCCACCAGGCGCACCAGGAGCTGCACGAGCGTGGACTTGCCCGAGCCGGTGGGGCCGACGATGGCGACCGTGCGCCCGGCCGGCACGTCGAAGGTGACGTCGTGCAGCACCTTCGACTCGCCGTAGGCGTAGGAGACGCCTCTGACGCTCAGCTCGGCGGGGCCGGCGGAGGTGCCGGGGGTGGCGGTGCCGTACTCCATGGAGCCGGTGGCGTCGAGCACGGCCTGCACCCGCTGCCAGCCGACGACGCTGCGCGGCAGCTCGGCGAGCACCCAGCCGAGCGCCCTGATCGGGAAGGCGAGCAGCGTGAACAGGTACGCCACCTGCACCAGGTCGCCGGGGTCGATCGCGCCGGCGGACAGCCGGGCCGCGCCGACGCCCAGCACGGCGAGCACGCCGAGCGTGGGCAGCGCCTCCAGCATGGGGTCGAACAGGCCGCGCACCCGGCCGACGGCGATGTTGGCGTCGCGCAGCTCCTGGGCGCGCCGCCGGAACCGCTCGGTCTCCAGCTCCTCCCTGCCGAGCGTCTTGACGACGAGCGCGCCGTCGAAGCTCTCGTGGGCGATCTCGCTGACCTCGGCGCGCAGCTGCTGCGCGCGGGTGGCCAGCGGGCTCAGCTTGCGCTGGTAGACGAGGTTGAGCACGGCGATGGCCGGGAAGATGAGGAAGCCCACGAGCGCCAGCGCGAGGTCGGTGAGCACCATCGCGACCGCCGCGGTGATCAGCATGACGATCACGCCGACGGCCATCGGCAGCGGCGCGAGCGGCGCCCAGGCGGCCTCGGCGTCGGAGCTGGCGTTCGACAGCAGCTGCCCGGTCGGGTGCCGGTGGTGCCAGGCCAGCGGCAGCCGCAGGTACTGCTTGGTGACGTCGCGCCGGGAGCGCGCCTGCATGCGGTACTGCAGGAGACCGGCCAGGATGCGCCGCCCCGCGACGCCGATCGCCTTGAGCAGCGCGGCGCCGACGATGAGCGACACGCCGGTCCAGAGCGCTCCCGCGGTGACGTCGCCGTCGCGGAACGCGGCCAGTACAACGTTCTGTGTCGCCCATCCGAGGGCGGAGGCCGAGGCGACGGTCATGCCGCCGTACACGGCGCTGGCCAGCACCGCGAGCGTGAAGACCGTCTTCTCCGTGCGAATGGCCACCCCAAGGACGCGGAGCCCTTGACGCATCACGGCCGAGGTGACCTTGCTCGCCACTCGGTACGTTTCCTTCCAGGTCTGATGTTTGTACGTATGTCCCTATCACGCCCGATCACACGGTTATTCCCAGCGGTAGGCTGATCCACGTGACTCACGCTCGTGGCGAACGCGCTGCGCTCTGCACCCTGCTCGACCGGCTCGGCCCGGACGCGCCGACCCTGTGCGCGGGCTGGAGCACCTATGACCTGGCCGCGCACCTCGTCGTGCGCGAGCGCAGGCCCGACGCCATGCCGGGCATCGGGCTCAAGCCGCTGGCCGGTTACACCGCCAAGGTCCAGCAGCGGATGAAGGAGGCCCACCCCTACCCCGAGCTGGTCGGCCTCGTCCGCCGGCCGGGCGGCGTCTACGGCCTGGTGCCCGCGCTCGACTCGGCCGTCAACACGCTGGAGATGTTCGTCCACCACGAGGACGTGCGCCGCGCCCAGCCGTCGTGGGAGCCCCGCGAGCTGGACCCCGAGTTCGAGCGGCTCATCTGGAAGCGGGTGTCCGCAGGGGCCCGGCTGATGCTGCGCAAGGCGCCCGTCGGCGTGGTGCTGCACCGGCTCGGCGGCGGCGTGGTGCTCGGCGGCCCCAAGGGACGCTCGCGCGTGGAGGTCACCGGCAGAGCGGCCGAGCTGCTGATGTTCTGCTTCGGGCGGCAGCGACACGCCCGGGTCGAGCTGACCGGGGACCCGGCGGCCGTGGAGGCGCTGCGCGAGGCTCCTCTCGGGGTCTGACCTGCCCCCGTGGGGGCGGCTCGGTGTGCGGAATGCCCGGAAAACCCGGCGGGGCAGGCGCTCGCGTTCCGGACACTGCACTTACCATGGCAAAGGAAAGAAGCCCCCCGGTTAGGATCTTGTACATCTATAGAGATGCCTAAGGATCGCCCAGACTCGGGTATATACGGCTGGGAACGGACTGCAGGAGGCCCCCCATGCAGGTCAAGAAGGTGATCACCTACGTGGCTATCGCGTTCGTGGTCTTCTACCTGTTCACCCGGCCGGCCCAGGCCGCCGCCGCGGTCAACGGTGTGTTCGACGGAATCATCCATGGAGCCAACCAATTGGCGGTGTTCTTCTCGAGCATCCTGACCTGACCTTGGGTTCTGTCTGCGTGCGGTGCTTCCGCGCACCGCCGGTTCGTGTTACGCAGGCAGGGTGACAGATCGCCCCACCGGCACCAGACCGCATCAGCTCGGCGCCGCCGCCCGGCGCACCCTCGAGCGAGCCGAGCTCGAGGGCATCGAGCTCATCCGTTTCCTGTACGCCGACCACGGAGGCGTGATCCGCGGCAAGGCGGCGGCCAGGTCCCGGCTGGCCGAGCGGCTCAGCTCGGGCATCGGGCACACGGTGGCCATGATGGCGATGAACATGCTCGACCAGTTGCAGGAGGTCGAGCACATGGGGCCGGTGGGCGAGGTGCGCATCGTGCCCGACGCCGCCACGTACGTGCCGCTGCCGTACGCTCCGGGCGCCGCCGCGATGCTGTCGGACCTGTGCCTGCCCGACGGCAGCCCGTGGGAGGCGTGCCCGCGCACGTTCCTGAAGGACGCGATCGCCGAGCTGCGTGATGAGGGCTACGCGCTGGAGGCGGCGTTCGAGCCGGAGTTCACGCTCGGCCGGCGGCTGCCCGACCCGTCGGGCGGGCCCGACCGGCTGGTGCCCATCGACGACGCCCTCTGCTACGCCGCCATCGGCTTCGACATCGCCCACGACTACACGATGGCGCTGGTGCGCGCGCTGGAGACGCAGGGGCTGCGCGTCGAGCACTACCATCCCGAGCTCGGCCACGGCCAGCAGGAGCTGTCGATCCGCCACGCGCCCGCGCTGCGCGCCGCCGACAACCACGTGCTCTACCGCGAGACCGTGCGCGGCGTCGCCCTGCGCATGCAGATGTGGGCCTCGCTGGCCCCCAAACCGCTGGCCGACCAGGCGGGCAACGGCGCCCACCTGCACCTGTCGCTGTGGAACGACGGCCGCAACGTCTTCGCCACCGGCAACGAGGTGCGCGACGCCTTCATCGGCGGCCTGCTCGCCCACCTGCCCGCGCTCACGGCGCTGACCTGCGGCAGCGTCAACAGCTTCCGCCGCCTGGCGCCCCGCATGTGGTCCAGCGCGTACGCCGTCTACGGCCCCGACAACCGCGAGGCCGCCGTCCGCGTCTGCTCACCGCTGGGCGAGACCGGCGAGCCGAACCTGGAGCTGAAGCCGTCGGACTCCTCCGCCAACCCCTACCTGTCGCTCGGCGCGGTCATCCACGCCGGCCTCGACGGCATCAGGCGCAAGCTCGACCCGGGCGAGCCGGTGGACGTCGATCCCGACACCCGGCCCGGCCGCTATCCCCGCCTGCCGTCCTCGCTGGATGAGGCGCTGGACGCGCTGGAGGCCGACGAGGTGCTCATGGAGGCGCTCGGACCGCTGCGGCGCAGCGCGTATCTGGCCGTCAAGCGGTCCGAGGCCGCGGCGTTCGCGGGCGAGGACGCCTCCTTCGAGCTCTTCCACCACATGCGGGTGTTCTGAGCCCCCGCTCAGCGGACCGGGTGGCCGGAGTTCCTGAGCGTCTCCTTGACCTCGGAGATCTTCAGCGTGCCGAAGTGGAACACGCTCGCCGCCAGCACGGCGTCGGCGCCCGCCGCCACCGCCGGAGGGAAGTGCTCCAGCCGGCCGGCGCCGCCGCTGGCGATCACCGGCACCCGCACGGCCGCCCTGACCGCGCGCAGCATCTCCAGGTCGTAGCCGTCGAGCGTGCCGTCGCCGTCCATCGAGTTGAGCAGGATCTCGCCGACGCCGAGCTCCTCGCCGCGGGCGGCCCACTCGACGGCGTCGATGCCGGTGCCGCGCCGCCCGCCGTGCGTGGTCACCTCGAACCCGCTGGCCGTGCCCGGCGCCCGCCGGGCGTCCACCGACAGCACGACGCACTGCGCGCCGAACCGCCTGGACGCCTCGGTGAGCAGCTCGGGCCTGGCGATGGCGGCGGTGTTGAGCGACACCTTGTCGGCCCCCGCCCGCAGCAGCCGGTCGACGTCGTCGACCGAACGCACCCCGCCGCCCACGGTGAGCGGGATGAAGACCTGCTCGGCGGTCCTGCGTACGACGTCGAGCATGGTCTCGCGCTCGCCTGAGGAGGCGGTGATGTCGAGGAAGGTCAGCTCGTCGGCGCCCTCCTCGTCGTAGCGCCTGGCCAGCTCGACGGGGTCGCCCGCGTCGCGCAGGTTCTCGAAGTTGACGCCCTTGACCACGCGGCCGCCGTCAACGTCGAGACAGGGGATGACTCTTACCGCCACGCTCATGTTCGCAGTGCCTCGATCTCGATCTCTACCAGCATTCTCGGGTCGACCAGCCCGGCCACCCGCACCCCTGTGCAGGCGGGACGCACCTTCGAGAAGACCTCGTGGATAGCCTTGCCCACGGGGTCGAAGTGGCGCTGCTCGACCACGTAGTAGCGGACCATGACGACGTCCTCACGCGTCAGGCCGCCCATCAGGACGGCTTCGAGCGCGATCTCGATCGCGGTCAGGGCCTGCTTGTACGGGTCGCCGACGTGGCGTACCTCTCCGTCGACCGTGGCCGTGCAGCCGGACACGATCACCCGGCCGCCCGCGACCACCGCGCGGGCGTAACCGTACTTCTCCTCCCAGATGCCGCCTGAGAACACTCGGTAACCGGTGCTCTCCATGCCGATGCTCCCGATACTCATCTCGCCCCCTCCTGGCACGGTCACACGCGTACCGCTGCCAGCGCATCTTCCAGGGTGAACGCGCGAGCGTACAGGGCCCTGCCCACGATGACCCCCTCCAGGCCGTCGGGGACCAGGGAGGCGAGGGCGACCAGGTCGTCGATGCTGGAGACGCCGCCGCTGGCCACCACGGGCTTGTCGGTACGGGCCAGGATGCGCCGGTAGAGGTCGAGGTTGGGGCCCTGGAGCATGCCGTCCTTGGTGACGTCGGTGACGACGTAGCGGGGGCAGCCGTCGGCTTCGAGCCGGTCGAGCACCTCCCACAGGTCGCCGGCGTCCTCGGTCCAGCCGCGCGCGGCCAGTGTGGTGCCGCGCACGTCGAGGCCCACCGCGATGCGGTCGCCGTACTCGGCGATGATCTTGCTGCACCAGGCGGGGTTCTCCAGCGCGGCGGTGCCGATGTTGACCCGGCGGCAGCCGGTGGCCAGCGCCTGGGCCAGGGAGTCGTCGTCGCGGATGCCGCCCGACAGCTCCACGTTGACGTCGAGCCTGCCGATCATCTCGGCGATCAGCTCGCGATTGCTCCCCCGGCCGAAGGCGGCGTCGAGATCGACCAGGTGGATCCACTCCGCGCCCGCCTCCTGCCAGGCCAGCGCGGCGGCCAGCGGCTCGCCGTAGCCGGTCTCGGTGCCGGCCTCGCCCTGCACCAGGCGTACGGCCTGGCCGTCGACGATGTCGACGGCGGGCAGCAATGTGAGTGACATCAGGTCCTCCGGTCGAAAGCGAGCGTCACGACGACGGGCACGAACAGCACCGACAGCACCAGGACGGCGAAGCTGGCCAGGAGCGACCCCCACACCAGCCACGCGATCACCTGGACGAGCAGGAAGCCGAGCGCCACCACGGCGTTCTGGGCGCGATGGCGGCGGGCCAGCAGCCCGCCCTGGCGGCGGATGCGCACCGGGCGCGGCGTCAGCCGGGCGATGAGGGCGCGACGCCTGGCCCTGCGGGCCTGCCGCTCCTCGTTGGCCCGGATCGCGCGCGCCCGCTCGGCCTCCCGCTCCGCCCTGCGGCGCGCACGCTCCTTGCTCACGGCAGCGCCTTGACCCAGTTTCGCAGCAGGGCCGCGCCGGCGTCGCCGGACTTCTCCGGGTGGAACTGGGTGCCCATGAGCGGGCCGTTCTCCACGGCGGCCACGAACGGCACGCCGTGCTCGGCCCAGGTGACGAGCGGCTCGGAGAAGCCGTCGCCGGTGCGCAGCACCCAGTCGCGCACGCCGTAGGAGTGGACGAAGTAGAAGCGGGTGTCGGCGTCGAGCCCGTCGAACAGCACGCTGCCCGCGGGCGCCTTGACGGTGTTCCACCCCATGTGCGGCAGCACGGGCGCGTCGAGCTGCTCGACCGTGCCCGGCCACTCGCCGCAGCCCTCGGTCTCGACGCCGTGCTCGACGCCGCGCGCGAACAGGATCTGCATGCCGACGCAGATGCCGAGCACGGGCCTGCCGCCGGACAGGCGGCGGCCGATGATCTGCTCGCCGCGCACCGCCTTCAGGCCCTCCATGCAGGCGGCGAACGCGCCCACGCCCGGCACCACCAGGCCGTCGCACTCCTGGGCCGTCTGGAAGTCGGACGTCACCGTCACCTCGGCGCCCGCCCTGGTCAGCGCGCGCTCGGCCGAGCGCAGGTTGCCCGAGCCGTAGTCGAGCACCACGACGTTCTTCTTCACCACCACAACACTCCCGCCGTAATCGCCATCACCGCGCCGACCGCGCACATCGCCGCGCCCGCCTTCAGCCCCTGCTTGGCCAGGGAGTACACGCCGCCGCCGAGGAACAGCCCGATGAACACCAGCACCGGGGCGAGCAGGTTGTCGGTCACAGCACGCCCTTGGTGCTCGGCACCCCGCTCGCGCGCGGGTCGAGCTCGGACGCCTCGCGCAGCGCCCGCGCCAGCGCCTTGAACTGCGCCTCGACGATGTGGTGCGCGTTGCGGCCGTAAGGCACATGAACGTGCAGGCAGATGGCCGCCTGCGCGACGAACGACTCCAGGATGTGGCGGGTCATCGTCGTGTCGTAGTCGGGGCCGATCATCGGCGCCATGCCCTCGGGCTCGGTGTGCACGAGGTAGGGGCGGCCCGACAGGTCGACGGTGACCTGGGCGAGCGACTCGTCCAGCGGGCACGACGCGCTGCCGAACCGCCTGATGCCGGACTTGTCGCCCAGCGCCTCGCGGAACGCGGCGCCCAGCGCCAGCGCGGTGTCCTCGATCGTGTGGTGGGAGTCGATGTGCAGGTCGCCCTCGGTCTTGACCGTCAGGTCGAACAGCCCGTGCTTGCCGAGCTGGGCCAGCATGTGGTCGTAGAAGCCGACCCCCGTGGACACCTCCACCCGGCCGGTGCCGTCGAGGCCGACCTCCACCAGGACCGAGGTCTCCTTCGTGACACGCTCGACGCGACCTACGCGGCTCACATTGCTCCTTCCAGGGCGGCGCGGAAGGCCGCCATCTCCTCGCCCGTGCCGATCGTCACCCGAAGCCACTCCGGCGGGCCCACCTCGCGGATGAGCACTCCACGCTCCAGCAGCCCCTCCCACACCTTGCGCCGGTCGGGGAAGCGCCCGAACAGCACGAAGTTGGCGTCGGAGTCGGCGACCTCCAGCCCCTTGCCGCGCAGCCAGTCAACGGTGGCGTCGCGCTCGCGGCGCAGCGCGTCGACCGTGCCGAGCAGCTCGTCGCGGTGGCGCAGCGCCACCCGCGCCGCCGCCTGCGTCAGCGTGGACAGGTGGTACGGCAGCCGCACCAGCAGCAGCGCCTCGACCACCGCCGGGTGCGCCGCGAGGTAGCCGAGGCGGGTGCCGGCCATCGCGAACGCCTTCGACATCGTCCTGGTGACGATGAGCCTCGGGTGGTCGGGCAGCAGGGTCAGCGCCGACGGCGTGCCCTCGCGGGCGAACTCGGCGTACGCCTCGTCGACCACCACCATGCCCGGGGCCGCCGCCAGCACCGCCTTGATCGTCTCCAGCGGCTGGGCGGTGCCCGTGGGGTTGTTGGGCGAGGTCAGGAAGACCACGTCGGGGCGGTGCTCCTCGATCGCGGCGACCGCCTTGTCCGGGTCGAGCGAGAAGTCGCCCTCACGGGAGGCACTGATCCACTCGGTGCTGGTGCCGCCCGTGATGATCGGGTGCATGGAGTAGGAGGGCTCGAACCCGATGGCGGTGCGGCCGGGGCCGCCGAACGCCTGCAGGATCTGCTGGAGCACCTCGTTGGAGCCGTTGGCGGCCCACACCTGCGCGGCCGTCAGGCCGTGGCCGAGGTAGCCGGCCAGGTCGGCGCGCAGCTCGGTGGCGTCCCTGTCGGGATAGCGGTTGAGCTCGCCCGCCCGCCGCCCGATCTCCGCCGTCAGGTCGGCGACCAGCTCGGGCGATGGCGGGTAGGGATTTTCGTTGGTGTTGAGACGTACGGGCACGTCGATCTGGGGCGCGCCGTACGGCGTCTTGCCGCGCAGATCGTCACGGATGGGCAGGTCGTCGAGGTTCACGAGGTCTCCGTCGGCACTCGCCAGTCGAATCGGGCGCGGATCGCGGCGCCGTGTGCGGGCAGGTCTTCGGCGTCGGCCAGCACCGACACATGGGCCGCCGCGCCGGCGAGCGCCTCGCGGGTGTAGTCGACGACGTGGATGCCGCGCAGGAACGACTGCACCGACAGGCCGCTGGAGTGGCAGGCGCAGCCGCCGGTCGGCAGCACGTGGTTGGACCCGGCGAGGTAGTCGCCGAGCGAGACCGGCGAGTAGGGGCCGACGAAGATCGCCCCGGCGTTGCGCACCCGCGCCGCCACGGCGGCGGCGTCGGCGGTCTGGATCTCCAGGTGTTCGGCGGCGTAGGCGTCGACCACCTTCAGGCCGTCGTCGATCGAGCTCACCAGCACGATGCCGGACTGGCGGCCGCTCAGCGCCTCGGTGATGCGCTCGGAGTGCTTGGTCGCCGAGATCTGGCCGGGCAGCTCCTTCTCGACCGCGTCGGCCAGCTCGGGGCTGGTGGTGACCAGCACGGAGGCGGCGATCACGTCGTGCTCGGCCTGGCTGATCAGGTCGGCGGCGACGTGGACCGGGTCGGCCGTCTCGTCGGCGAGGATCGCGATCTCGGTGGGGCCCGCCTCGGAGTCGATGCCGATGCGGCCCTTGAGCAGCCGCTTGGCGGCGGCCACGAAGATGTTGCCGGGGCCCGTCACCATGGACACCGGCTCGCATTCCTCGGTGCCGTAGGCGAACATCGCCACCGCCTGCGCGCCGCCGACGCTGTAGACCTCGTCCACGCCGAGCAGCGCGCACGCGGCCAGGATCGTGGGGTGCGGCAGCCCGCCGAACTCCTTCTGCGCCGGGCTGGTGACCGCCAGCGAGCCGACGCCGGCCTCCTGGGCGGGCACGACGTTCATCACGACGCTCGACGGATAGACCGCGCGGCCACCGGGGACGTACAGGCCGACCCGGTCGACCGGCACCCACCGCTCGGTCACCGTGCCGCCGGGCACGACCTGGGTGGTGACGTCGGTGCGCCGCTGGTCGCGGTGGACGAGCCTGGCCCGCCTGATCGACTCCTCAAGGGCGGCGCGCACCCGCGGGTCGAGCGCGGCCAGCGCGTCGCGCAGCGCCTCGGCGGGCACGCGAGTAGAGGCGATCTCAACGCCGTCGAACGTGGCGGTCAGCTCCCGTACGGCTGCCGCCCCGCGATGGCGCACGTCCTCACATATCGGCCGCACCTTCTCCAGGGCGGCCTCGACGTCGAGCTCGGCGCGGGGCAGCACGTCGCGCAGGTCCGCAGGCAGGGAACCGCGCATGTCGATACGGGAAATCACCCTCACAGTCTACGGAGTCCGGGCTCCGGTTCAGGTTGCGTCCATCATGCGGACAGCGCGGACGCCCCGCGGCCGGTGCTCGACGGCCGCGGGGGCGGCGCTCGCCGACGCACGCCCCTCGCGGCCGTCGCGGCCCCGGACCGGGCCTGCCGGGGCCGGCGCCGTAGCCGTCACGGGGGTACGGCCACGGCCGGGGAAAGTCACGGGAAACTCCACTGCCCGGGAGACACGGTCTCTAACCCGGATTCTCAAGACAAACTTTGCGGCGCGACAAGGTGACGTTGCGTGATTTTTAGCCACATCTTCCAGCCGTCGCGCGGCGTGACCGGCTCGGCGGGCCTGTGGCGCTCCGGGACTGCGGGGACTTCGGGACCGCGGGAACTTCGGGGCCGGAGGCTTGTGGCGAAACGCCGGAAACCGCGCGGCGCGGTACTACGGCGAGACGTGGAGCGGGACGCCGGAGATTATCTGTCCATTATGTCCGTCCTTTTACCCTTAGCGGCATGGGACAGTGGCACGGACCCGACGGCATCCTGGTCGAGGCGATCATCCTGGACGATCGCCCGCTCCTGCGCGTCTCCCATCGCGTCAACGGCCGCACCTACCTGCGCGGCTACTGCGCCACCGTCGACGAGCTCAGCGAGCACGGCGTCGACCTCGCCGAGCTCGTCGAACGCGCCGACGACCGGCCGCTTGACCATCTGCAGACCCCTGACCGCCACTGACGAGCAAGCGGACGGGGTACGGCATGCACCATGGTCCGGCTGCCGGTCTACGCCCCGATGCTGGCCCAGCCCGGCACCCTGACCGCCGTCCAGGGCCCCGGCTGGGCCGTGGAGATGAAATGGGACGGCGTGCGCGCCCTCGCCTACATCGAGGACGGCGCCGTACGCCTGATGTCGCGTAACGCCAAGGACATCACCCCCGCCTACCCCGAGCTGCAGCTCATGGCCGGCGCCACCGGCGGCCGCGACGCCGTCATCGACGGGGAGATCGTCGCCTTCGACGAGACCGGGCGGCCCAGCTTCGAAGCCCTGCAGCCCCGCATGCACCAGCGCAACCCGGCCGCCGCTGCCGCGCTGGCCAGGGCCGTGCCGGTGACGTACATGGCCTTCGACATCCTGCATCTCGACGAGACCAGCACCGTCTCGCGGACCTACACCGAACGCCGCGAGATCCTGGAGAGCACGCTCACGCCCGGCTACCGGTGGCAGGTGCCGGTCTGGTTCACCGACCACGCCACCCGCGCCTTCGAGTCCTCCCGGCGGCTCGGGCTCGAAGGGGTCGTGTGCAAGCGGCTCGGCTCGCCGTACCGGCCGGGGCGGCGCAGCAGCGAATGGACCAAGGTCAAGAACGTCAGCACCGCCGAGGTCGTCATCGGGGGGTGGAAACCGGGCAGCGGGCGGCGTGCGAGCACGATCGGGTCGCTGCTGCTCGGCGCGTACGACCAGGGCGGCGGGCTGCGCTTCGTCGGCCACGTCGGCACCGGGTTCACCGACCGGGCGCTGCGCGACCTGCGCGACCGGCTGCTCCCCCTGGAGCAGCCGGAGCCGCCCTTCGACGAGGAGGTGCCGCGCGAGCACGCCCGCGACGCCCATTGGGTACGCCCCGCGCTCGTCGGCGAGGTCCAGTACGCCGAGGTCACCGGCGACGGGCGGCTGCGCCACCCCTCATGGCGGGGGCTGCGGCCCGACCGCGAGCCCGCCGAGGCCCGCACCGACGGGCTCCTCCCCCACCGGGGCGACGCCGCCGCCGGCTGACACGTAACGGCTTATCCCTGACACACCACCCCTGACCACGAATAGTCCCCATATGGTGACTTAGAGTTACCGAGAGGCACATTGAACGGTTCGGGGGACATCGTGCGCAGAACTCTCGTCACCACCATGGCCGGGCTGGCCGGGCTCACCGGCCTGGCCGCCGCCACGCCCGTCCCGCATGCGACCGCCGACCAGCCGCCCGCCGTCTCCACCCAGGCCGCCCATCAGGCCGCGCCCGCCGTCAGGCACGGCGACCGGCAGATCTCCCCCACCGTCGCCGGCCGCCAGGCCCCGTCTCTCGTCACCGACCCCCAGGCCCCGCCCCTCGTCACCGACCGCCGGGCCCTGTCAAGCGCCGCCGGCCGGGAGGCCGCGCCGCCCCCCACCATTAGCACCAGCACCACCACCGGCACCGCCACCCAGGCCGCGGCCTTCCCCTGGGGCGCCGAGGCGTCGCCGCTGATGCGGCCGGGCCGCGCCGTCAAATACTGGACCGCCGCCAAGCAGGCCGAAGCCAGAACCGCCGACCTGCCCCAGAGCCCCGAGCCCAAGAGCCGCATCGGCGCCGCCCGCACCGTCGCGCTGCTCAGCGTCCCCACCGCCAAGCGCCTCACCCCCGGCGGCGACGTCAACGGCTACGCCCGCGTCCCCAGGCCGTACACCGCCGTCCCCTACAGCCGCATCAGCGGCCGCCTCTTCTTCATCAACTCCTCCGGGCAGGGCGACTCCTGCACCGCCTCCGTCGTACGCTCGGCCAGCGGCCTGCTCATCGCCACCGCCGCCCACTGCGTCTACAGCGTCTCCGAAGGCACCACCATCGGCCGCTGGCACCGCGACTTCGCGTTCGTGCCCGCCTACGACGGCCGCGCCACCACCGTGCGCGGGCGCGAGCCGTACGGGCGCTGGGGCGGCCGCCGTGCGTGGAAGCCCGACGGCTACACCGGCTTGCACGGCGGCGACTGGAACTCCAGCTACGACATCGCCCTCATCGAGGTCGGCAAGCGCGACCGCACCCTCCAGGACGCCGTCGGCGCCTTCACCCCCATGCTCAACCAGGGCGGCAGGTACACCATCGCCACCACCGGCTACCCGGGGCTGCTCGGCAGGCAGCCGTACGACGGGCGCGACCAGCTCTGGTGCCTCGGCAGGACCCGTCAGACCGCCGGCGTCGCCCCGGCCGAGACCGTGCTCGCCGCCCACACCACCCACCTGCCCGCCACCGACCGGGCCACCAGGGACGGGCGCATGGCGACGTACAACTGCCACCTCTACAAGGGCCACTCCGGCGGGCCCTGGTTCCTCAAGGACACCGGCGACCTCGTCGGCGTGCTCTCGGCGGGCAAGGAGGACGGCGAGGCCGACGGCAACTCCGTCGCCACCGCGCTCAACCTCGAAGGCTACGGCGCCATCGTCCGGCAGGCCGACCCGAAGGGCGTCTACGACGCCCTGTCCGTCAAGCTGACCGGCCCTGCAACAGCCGTTGAGCGCGGCGAGAACACCACCGTCACCGCCACCGTCACCATGCGCGGCGTCATGGCCGCCGCACGGGTGCCCGTCACGCTCAGCGCGCCGCGCGGCGCCGGGCTGACCGCCGTGCGCGGCGTCGCCTGCAAGCCCACCCGCCGCCACGCCACCTGCGTCATCCCGGTCGTACGTCCCGGCAAGCCCGTCAAGATCACCGCCCGCCTGCACGTCGCCGCCGACGCCCCGCGCCGCCTGCCCGTCACCGCCCGGGTCGTCTCCACCAGCCTCGACCCGGACCAGCGCGACAACACCGGCACCCTGCGCCTGCGCGCCCGCCACTGACCCCGCTCACGCCGGCTCGGCCGCGGGCAGCGGCTCCGGCTCCTTGATCGTGCGCGCGAGCAGCCAGGCGAGCACCGGGAACACGATCAGGCAGGCCAGCGCCGTACGCAGCGACGACGCCTCCGCCACGGCGCCCACCAGCGGGCTCGCCAGGCCGCCCACGCTCACCGCCAGGCCCAGCGTGACCCCGCCGGCCGTGCCCACCCTGTTCGGCAGCATGTCCTGGCCGAGCGTGACGTGCAGGGAGAAGGGGGTGTACAGGGCGATCGAGGAGGCCGCCACGAACACGTACGCCGCCGGGCCGGGCACCAGCACCACGCCCGCCACCGCGGGCACGGCCAGCGCGTACGCCATCCGCATCGTGCGCACCCGCCCGTACCGCGCCGCCAGCCTGCCGCCCAGCACCGTGCCCACGGCGCCGCCCGCGAACAGCACGAACAGCGCCACCGCACCCGCCGCGCCGCCGCCCATCAGCAGCGCCACGAACGCGCTCAGCCCCACGTACACCACCGAACGGAAGACGATCACCAGCGTCAGCCTGGCGAACGCCGCCCAGTCGTCCCTGCCGCGCGCCACCGGCGCGGCCTTCGCCGCCCGCGTGCCGCCCGTCAGCGCCCGCACCGCGGGCAGCGTCGCCAGCGCGCCCGCCACCGCGGGCACCACCAGGAACGGCGACGCCTCCAGGCCGCCCACCGCCAGCAGCGGCGTCACCAGCACCGGCGCGCAGGCGAACCCCAGCGTCCCGCCCAGCGAGAACCAGCTCATCCGCACATGGCCGCCCGCGCTCGCGATCCGCGCCAGCCGCGCCGACTCCGGGTGGTACGCGGCCACGCCCAGGCCCGACAGGGCCACCGCCAGCCACGTCAGCGCGTACGAGCCGGACAGGCCGCCCGCCGCCACCCCCGCCCCGGCCAGCACCGTGCTCACCGGGATCAGCCACGGCATCCGCCACCTGTCCGTCAGCACTCCGAACATCGGCTGCACGATCGACGACGACAGCGTGGCCGCCAGCACGATGCCGGACGCGGCCACGTACCCGTAACCGCGCTGCGCCACCAAGAACGGCACCAGCGCGGGAACCGCGCCCTGGTAGAAGTCCACCGCCGCGTGACCCGCGGCGAGCGTAGGAATCCTGTTCATGCCTCCGATGGTGATTCGGACGGCCGCTGGCACGCTTCCGATAAAGTGCCAATGTATGTCGAATATCCGCCACATGCCGGAGGCGCCCACCGGACACCGGCCCCTCACCACCGGCGCCGGCATCGACGCCCACCGCCACGACACCCACCAGATCGTGTACGCCTGCCGGGGCGTCCTGTCCGTCACCACCGACGCCGGCACCTGGGTCGCCCCTGCGAACCGCGCCATCTGGGTGCCCGCAGGCACCGTGCACGAGCATCGCGCCCACGGCGACACCGACCTGCGCCTCGTCGGGCTCACCCGCAACCCGCTGCGGCTCGGACGGCCCGCCGTGCTCGCCGTCGGTCCCCTGCTGCGCGAGCTGATCATCGCGTACACCGCCGAATCCGCCGCTTCCGAGCCTGAGCGCGCCCGTCTCCTCGCCGTCCTGCTCGATCAGCTCAAGCGCGCCCCCGAGCAGCCGTTTCACCTGCCCACCCCGCGTGACCCGCGCCTGGCCGCCGCGTGCGCCGCCCTGCACCATGACCCCGCCGACGCCGCCACGCTGGCGCAGCTCGCCGCCCGCGCCGGCACCAGCGAACGCACCCTCGCCCGGCTGTTCAGGGCCGAGCTCGGCATGAGCTTCCCGCAGTGGCGCACCCAGCTCCGGCTGCACCACGCGCTCCTGCTGCTGGCCGACGGGCTGCCGGTGACCGCCGTCGCGCATCGCTGCGGGTGGGCGACGGCCAGCGCGTTCATCGACGTGTTCAAGAAGGCCTTCGGGTACACCCCCGGCCGGGCCTTTACATTGTAGATTCGCTACGCTGGAGGGTTGTGAGCAAAACGAAGGGCAAGGGCGGCACCCCGGCCACCATGGCGCTGACCAAGGCCGGAGCCGAGTTCACCCTCCACCCCTACGAGCACGACCCCTCCGCGCAGGCCTACGGCGAGGAGGCCGCCGACGCGCTCGGCGTCCCCTACGAGCGGATCTTCAAGACGCTGGTCGTCGAGGTCGAGAGCGGGCTGGCCGTGGCCGTCGTGCCCGTGGCGGGCAAACTCGACCTCAAGGCGCTGGCCGGCGCGCTCGGCGGCAAGCGGGCCGCGATGGCCGACGCCGCCAAGGTCGAACGCGTCACCGGCTACGTCGTCGGCGGCATCAGCCCCCTCGGTCAGCGCAAGCAACTGCCCACCGTGGTCGACTCGTCGGCGCTCGACTTCGAGACCATCTACTTCTCGGCGGGCAAGCGCGGCCTCCAGGTCGAAACCGCCCCCGCCAACCTCATCACCCTCACCCGCGCCCTCACCGCCCCCATCGCCAAACCCGCCTGACCACCCGCTTCGGCAGGGCAGGGGTGTCGGCGCTTCCACAGGGCCAGGGTGCGACGGCGCTTCCGTAGAGCCAGGTGCGCCGACCGAACCGTGGGAGTCTGCCCGCCCTCGACCGGCTCGCCGAGCACACGCCTGAGCGCCCCGGACGAGCCCTCCGAATGCGTGACCGCCCGCCCCGGACGAGCCCCCTCCGAACGCGGGACTACCCGCCCCAGACCGGCCTCCCGGCACCTCAGACCAGCTCCCGGCACCTCGGGTGAGCCTCCCGGCACCTCGGGTGGGCCGCTCTGGCTGAGACCGGCCCGGCGCCGCGCCGGGGAGTGACAGGCCGCATTCAACCAAGACGAGCCGCCTGCGACCGGCCACCGCAGGGGCTGGCGATGGTGCCTGGCTAGACGGCTCGAAGCGGTGCCGAGCGGAGCCTCGCAAGGAAGCCTGCGCTCCGCTTGCCGCAGGGCCAGGGCAGGACGCCTGCGACCAGGCTGACGACCTCGCCGTGGTGGCAAGCTGCGCCCCACCCGAAATGCTGCACCGCGCCGACGACTGCGCCGGAGCCGCAAACCATGCCTCGCCCGAGGAGCCCCGGGCCGTGGGACGACAATTGGCCGGAGGCACCCTAGCGACGAGTTTGCGAGAACCCGGCCACCGACCGCGCCAGAGCGGGACCCTACGGCGAGTTCGGCCCTGCCACCCTGCGCCCGGCCTGCCCCGCCACCCCTGCGCACGACCTGCCCCGCCGCTTTGTGCATGGCCTGTCCCGCTCCCTTGCGCGCGATCACCAGCGGACGGCTGGAGGCAGTGCTGAGCGCGCGTGGGCGGGGGCTGGAGGCACGCTCGCAGGCGGGTCTGCGGGCGCGCTGGCCTCTGGCCCGACGGCCCCTCCGAGCCACGCAACCACGACTGGCGAAACGAGCTGCGGCGGGCCCGCTAGGACTGGGGCGGAGCAGCACCCTGTGCGCGGTCTGCCCGCCACGCTGTGCCCGGCCCGGACCCGCCACGCAACACGCGGCCAAATCAGCCGCCCTACGAACGACCCGATCCGCCACCCTGCGCCCAACCCGAACCCGCCACGCAACACGCGGCCAAATCAGCCGCCCTACGAACGACCTGACCCGCGACCCTGCGCCCGGCCGGATCCGCTGCCTTGCGAGCGGTCACCAGCAGAAGGCTGCCGACGCTGCTGAGCAGACGGCTGTGAGCGGTTCTGAGCAGGGCCCTGAGGGCGAGACTGCGCAGGGGGTTGCCTGCGGGGCTGCGCCGCCTGTTGCGGACGCGGTTGGGCGGCCGGCTGCGGACGCGCCTGCGGGCGGGACTGAGCAGGCGGCTGCGGGCGCGCCTGCGCGGGCGGCTTCGGACGCGATTGGACGGGCGCCTGCGGGCGCGATTGAGCTGGCGCCTGCGGGCGGGACCGCGCGGGAGGCTGCGGGCGGGACCGCGCGGGAGGCTGCGGGCGCGCCTGCGCGGGTGGGGCCGTGCTCGGTTGGGCGGGTGGGGCGGTGTGGGTGGCGGGGTGGTGGCGGCGGAGCGGGGGCCATTCGAGGGTGAACTCCGTGCGCCCACGCCGCGGCGAGGTGATCGCGTCCTGCCCGAGCAGCCACTCGAAGAGCCGCCGGTGCCGCCGCAGGAAGGGGTGCATGCGCCGCTTGCGCTCCTCCTCGGCGAGCGCCTTCTCCAGGCCGGGCGTGTGCCCGCCACCGAAGCGGGACATGTCGGGCTTGTGGAAGCGGGTCGGCTCCGTACGCCGCAGAGCCTTCCGCATCGACTCCACCCAGATCGGCCCCGGCAGCGACGCCCCCTGCACCGACCCGTAGTGCCGCCCGCCGATCTCCACGCCCTGCAGCGGATACCGGTACGACCCCCGGATGTCCCCCACGCTGACCGCCGCCGCCAGGTCGGGCGTGTGGCCGGCGAACCAGGCGGAGGTGTAGCCGTTGTTGGTGCCGGTCTTGCCGGCGGCCGGCCGCCCGATGCTCTGCCCCTTCATCGTGCCCTTGTCGAAGACGCCGGTGAGCACGTGGTTGACGGCGTCGGCGACGGGCGCCTCGATGGCCTGCTCGCAGGCGGGCGGGATGTGCGTGCGCCGGCCGTCCCTGCCGGTGATCTCGACGATGGCGAGCGGCCGGCAGTAGCGCCCGCGCGCCGCGAAGGCCGCGAACGAGGCCGCCACGGTCACCGGGTCCATCTCGTTGATGCCGAGCGTGAACGTCGGCACCTCGCGCAGCGGCTGCCCGTCGGCCCTGACGATGCCGAGCTTCTTGGCGGTGCGGACGACGTTGCAGAGCCCGACCTTGCGCTCCAGCATCATGTAGAAGATGTTGACCGACTTCCAGGTGCCGGTCTCGATGCTGTGCGGGCCGCCCTCGCCCTCGCCGCTGGCGTTGTGGATGCGGGTGCCGGGGTCGTTCACGGGGCGTCCCGCGCAGTTGCGGTAGCCCTGGGACGGCGTCAGCGAGCCGGGCGTCTGGAAGCCGTCGCCGAAGCGCCAGCCCTGCTGCAGCGCGGTGGCCAGGGTGAACACCTTGAACGTCGATCCGGCCTGGAAGCCCTGCCCGCCGCCGTGCGCGACGTCGGCGGCGAGGTTGAAGGTGGTCCTGGGGCCGTTCTTGCGGTTGCCGGGGTTGGGGCCGAAGTGCTTGCTCGCGGCCATCGCCCTGATGCGCCCGGTTCCGGGCTCGACCATGGCCTCGGCGGCCACCTCGGTGTCCTTGGGCGAGACGTATCTGCGGATGGCCTGTTCCGCGGCGCGCTGGGCGACGGGGTCGAGGCTGGTCCTGATCGTCATGCCGCCCCTGGCCATGCGGCGGCGCCGCTCGGCGGCGGTGTTGCCGAAGACGGGGTTGGACAGCAGCTCCTGCTGGACGTACACGCAGTAGAAGGGGTAGTCGCTCTGCGCGCAGCCGCCCGGCTCGGGCCGCAGCCGCAGCCCGAGGGGTGAGCTCTTGGCCTGGGCCGCCTGCTGCTGGGTGATCCACTTGAGCCCGGCCATGCGGTCGAGGACGAGGTCGCGCCGCGCCTTGAGCCGTTCGCGGTGCTCGCGTCCGAGCGAGGGGTCGGTCGAGTACGGCATGCGCACCGCCCCCGCCAGCGTGGCCGCCTGGGTGAGCGTGAGCTTGGCCGCGGAGGTGGAGAAGAACCGCCTGGCCGCCGCCTCCACGCCGTGGGCGCCGGCCCCGAAGTAGGCGATGTTGAGGTACCGCTCGAGGATCTCGTCCTTGCGGTACTTGCGTTCCAGCGCGAGCGCCAGCCGCAGCTCGGTGATCTTGCGGGCGAGGTTGGGCGCGCGGGCCCGGTCGCGCTCCTCATCGGTGCGGGCGCTCTCCACCAGGATGTTCTTGACGAGCTGCTGGGTGAGGGACGAGCCGCCCTGCTTGATGCCGCCCGCCTGGGTGTTGGTGAGCAGCGCCCGCAGCGTGCCCCTGACGTCGAGGCCGCCGTGCTCGTAGAAGCGGGCGTCCTCGATGGCCACGATGGCCTTGCGCATCACGGGCGCGACGGAGGCCAGCCGTACGACGGTCCTGTTGGCCTCGTAGAACTGCGCGAACGGCCGGCCGTTCCTGTCGAGCAGCCTGGTCACCTGGGAGAGCTGCTCCTCGCGCGGGGCGGGCGGCAGGTCCACGAAGTGGTTCACGGCGTTCTTCGTGGCGATGCCGCCCCCGCCCACCACCGGGACGGCCAGCGCGGCCGTGAGCAGCCCGCCCAGCGCTCCCGCCAGCCCGAGTGCCCCGATGGATCTGAGTACGCTCACGTGAGTTGTGTGCGACGTCCCGATCGGCGGCAAACGCCCGGCTGGCAGCTCTTTACCGTTGCCTGCGGATGTTCAGACCCAGCGAGGCGAACTGTTCGAACGGCCGGTGGTAACCGCGTTCGATGTGGTGCACGCCGCGCAGCGTCGAGGGCCCGTCGGCGACGGCCGCGGCCAGCACGGCCGAGAACCCGGCCCTGATGTCCGGCAGCGTCACGTCGGCGCCCTTGAGCTTGGACACGCCGCGCACGACGGCCGAGTGGCGCGCGTTGGTGTCGTGGTAGCGGCAGGCGGGGCCGCCGAGGCACTGGTCGAACACCTCGATCTCGCAGCCCATCTTCTGCAGCGCGGGCACGTACACCAGGCGGTTTTCGAAGACCGTCTCGTGCAGCACGGACATGCCGTGGCTCTGGGTGAACAGCACCATGAGCGGCGTCTGCCAGTCGGTCATGAAGCCCGGGTGGGTGTCGGTCTGCACGGCCGCCGCGCGCAGGCCCTCGGGCGGCGCGGTGGCGCACAGGTACTCGTCGTTGATCTCGAACTGGGCGCCCATCCTGGCCAGCGTGGTGATGGCGGTGACCAGGCGGTCCTGGGGGCAGCCGTGGACGCGTACCTCGCCCTGGGTGATGAGCCCGGCGGCGAGGTACGAGAACGCCTCGATGCGGTCGCCGGTCAGCCACGTGGAGGCGCCGCGCAGGTGGTCGACGCCCTCGATGACGATCCTGCGGTCGGGCGAGAGCTCGATCCGCGCGCCCATCCGCTGCAGGAACAGCGCCAGCTCCACCACCTCGGGCTCGGTGGCGGCGTTCTTCAGCACGGTCTTGCCGTCGGCCAGCACCGCCGACATCAGCACGGTCTCGGTGGCGCCCACGCTCGGGTACGGCAGCTCGATGCGGGTGCCGTTGAGGCGTTTGGCCTTGGCGTAGATGCCGGTCTCCTTCACCTCGACCTCGGCGCCCATCGCCCGCAACGCGTCCACGTGGAAGTTGACCGGCCGCCGCCCGATGGGGTCGCCGCCGACCAGCGGCACGAACGCCTCGCCCGCCAGATGCAGCAGCGGGCCGAGCATGAGGATGGGGATGCGGTTCAGGCCGGTGAACGCGTCGGGCACCCGCGGCTCGATCTCGGCGCCGCGCTCGATCCTGATCTCCGTACCGGAGATCTCGACGTGGATGCCAAGGGCGCGCAGCATCTCGGCGGTGATCCCCACCTCACCGACCTCGGGGGCGTTGTGGATGCTGCTCTCGCCGTCGCCGAGCATGGCGGCGACCATGTGCTTGGACACGCCGTTCTTGGAACCGCGTACTTCGACGTCACCCCGGAGGGGACCGGAGGGTTCTATCAGCCAGACCTCTTCAGCAATCACGAAGTGAGCCTAACCGGGAGATACCATCGAGCTGATTCGGACGTACATGTGAGGGGGAGTGGCGTGGCGAGGGAAGTACGCGCATTTGCGGTAACTGTCCTCACTCTCGCCACACTCGGAGCCGCCGCCGGCCTGCTCTGGTCAGGGCTGTCGCCCCGGGCTCCCTACCAGGTCACCGGGCAGGGCCAGACGGTGCTCGCCGACCCCACCACGCAGGCGCTGATCGCGGCCGACGGCTGGTTCGCGGTGATCACCGGCGGTCTCGGGCTGGTGTGCGGCGGGGTCGCCTGGTTCATCGCCCGCCGGTGGATGCTGCCGGTGCTGCTGGGGCTCTGCGCGGGCGGGGTGCTCGCGTCCTTTCTGACGTTGTGGATCGGGTCCACGTTCACCATCGGGGCGGTCACGGTGGAGGCGGCCGCCGCGCCCGGGGTGACGATCGTGCCCGGCGCGCTGAAGCTGACCGCCTCCGGCGTGCTGGTGTGCTGGCCGCTGCTGGCCGTGGGGTTCTTCGCCCTCCTTGAGGGCATGCACGGCTATCGCGAGTCGCCGCTGCGGCATCCGTACGGCATCGAGCCCGGCGACCCGGACCGGCTCTAGCCGCTACAGCGGGGGCCTGCGCCGCCCGTGGCCGGTGGCGTGCTCGAACGCCCGCGCCACCCGCAGCACCCTGGCGTCCTCGAACGGCCGCCCGACGATCTGCACGCCCACCGGCAGACCGTCCTCGGTGAACCCGGCGGGCACGGACGCGGCCGGCGCGTGCAGCACGCTGATCAGGTAGGCCGAGCGCATCCACGACAGGTAGTCGGGCAGCTTCTGGCCGTTGATCTCGCTCACGTGCGGATGCTCGACGGGGAACGGCGGCACCTGGCTGACCGGCGCGATCAGCACGTCGTAGGTGTCGAAGAAGTCGGCCATGCGCTGGTAGAGGCGGCTGCGCGCCATCTCGGCCCTGGCCAGGTCGGCGCCGGTGACCTTGCGGCCCTGCTCGACGTTCCAGGCGGTGTTGGGGCCGAGGCCGCTCTTGTCGCCGTGGGCGAGCAGGTAGAACCAGGCCCGGTACGTTCTGAACGCGTCGTCGGCGTCCTCGAGGTCGAGCTCGACCTCCTCCACGCGGGCGCCGAGCCCCTCGAACACGGCGGGCGCGGTCGCGGTCACCGCCGCCGTGCGCGGATCGACCGGCAGGCCGCCCAGGTCGGGGCTCCACGCCACCCGCAGCCCCGCCACGCCCTGCTCGGGCTCCGGCGCGAACCTCTCCTTGATCGCGAACGGGGAGCGCCGGTCGAACCCGGCGATGGCCCCGAGCATGAGCGTGACGTCGTCGACCGTCCGCGCCATCGGCCCGGACACCGACAGCGTGTACCAGGCGGCCGTGACGGACGGCGTGGGGACGCGGCCCGGCGTCGGCCGCAGCCCGACGACGTTGCAGAACGAGGCCGGGTTGCGCAGCGAGCCGCCCATGTCGGTGCCGTCGGCCAGCGGCACCATGCCGGTGGCCAGCGCGGCGGCCGCTCCCCCGCTGCTGCCGCCCGCCGACTTCGTCAGGTCGTACGGGTTCCTGGTGGCGCCGAACACCTCGTTGACCGTGTGGGAGCCGGTGCCGAACTCCGGGGTGTTGGTCTTGCCCACGCTGATCGCGCCCGCCGCGCGCAGCCGCCTGACGACCAGGTCGTCCTGCTCCGGCACGTGGTCGGCGAACAGCGGCGATCCGTACGTGGTGCGGATGCCGGCCGTGTCGAGCAGGTCCTTGTGCGCGACCGGCACGCCGTGCAGCGGCCCCACCGGCTCGCCGGCCGCGAGGGCCGCGTCGGCCGCCTCCGCCGCCCGCAGCGCCTGGTCGGCGGCGAGCGTGACGATGGCGTTGACGGCGGGGTTGACCTTGTCGATGCGGTCGAGGTGGGCGCGGAGAACCTCCACGGCGCTCACCTCCCGGGTCTTGATGAGGCGGGCCAGCTCGGTCGCGGTCAGGTAGTGCAGTTCGCTCACGATGCGATCCTGCCCCACGCCGGCCGGGGAGGCGACGGCGAGGGTTGCCGAACACCGCCCGGCCCGCTCCGTGATCCGAACGCCGCCCGGCCCGCGGCCGTAGGCCCGCGCCCGGCCGACCTCGGTGGAGCAGGCCGGGGCGCGGGCCGTCAGGCGGCGATACAGCCGGGCCGTCAGGTGGTGACCGAGGCCGGGCCGAGGAGCTGCTTGAGGTCGCCCATGAGCGCCGGCGACGGCGTGACCCGCAGCCGGTCGTCGACCCGCAGGACGGTGGTGCGCGGCCCGTTGCGCACCTGCAGGTGCACCTCGGACGTGCCGGGATGGGTGGTGAGGATCTCCTTCAGCCTGCCGACCACGGGCGGCGTGCAGCGGGCCAGCGGCAGGTTGACCTTCACCGGCCCGCCCGCCTCCTGGGTCAGGTCGGGCACCGTCACCTCCATGGCGATGATCTTGGCGACGTCCTCCCGCTTGTCGATGCGGCCCTTGACGAACACGATGGCGTCCTCGGCCACGACCGTCGAGCACAGCTGGTACGTCGACGGGAAGATCATCACCTCGATCGAGCCCGCGAGGTCTTCGAGCTGGGTCAGCACCCAGGTGTCGCCCTTCTTGGTGACCTTGCGCTGGACCCCGCTCAGGATGCCGCCCACGGTCACCACCTGCCCGTCGGGCCTGCTCTCGTCCTGTACGGCCGCGATCGAGCAGTCGGCCCCCGCCGCCAGGATGTGCTCGACGCCGAACAGCGGGTGGTCGGAGACGTACAGGCCGAGCATCTCCCGCTCGAACTGCAGCAGCGTGGTCTTGTCCCACTCCCCTTCGGGGATCTGCACGTCGAAGGTCTGGTCGTCGCCGCCGTCGATCGCCCCGAACAGGGAGTCCTGGCCGATGGCCTCGTTCTTCTTGATGTCGATGATCGCATCGACGGCCTGCTCGTGCACCATGACCAGGCCCTTGCGCTGGTGGCCGAGCGAGTCGAACGCGCCCGCCTTGATCAGCGACTCGATCACCCGCTTGTTGCAGACGGCGGCGGGCACCTTGCGCAGGAAGTCCTTGAAGTCGGTGAAGCGGCCCTTCTGCTTGCGGGCGTTGATGATGCCCTCGACGACGTTGGCGCCGACGTTGCGGATGGCCGACAGGCCGAAGCGGATGTCGGAGCCGCGCGGAGTGAAGTCGAAGTCGGAGTCGTTGACGTCGGGCGGCAGGACCTTGATGCCCATGCGGCGGCACTCGTTGAGGTAGAGGGCCGACTTGTCCTTGTCGTCCTTGACCGACGTCAGCAGCGCCGCCATGTAAGCCGCCGGGTAGTTGGCCTTGAGGTAGGCGGTCCAGTAAGCGATGAGGCCGTAGGCGGCCGTGTGGGCCTTGTTGAAGGCGTAGTCGGAGAACGGCAGCAGGATGTCCCACAGCGCCTTGATGGCCTCGGCGGAGAAGCCGTTCTCCTTCATGCCGCGCTCGAAGCTGGCGTACTGCTTGTCCAGCTCGGCCTTCTTCTTCTTGCCCATCGCGCGGCGCAGCAGGTCGGCGGCGCCCAGGGAGAAGCCGGCCACCCGCTGGGCGATGGCCATGACCTGCTCCTGGTAGATGATCAGGCCGTAGGTGGTCTCCAGGATGTCCTCGAGCGGCTTTTCCAGCTCGGGGTGGATGGGCGTGATCTCCTGCTGGCCGTTCTTGCGCAGCGCGTAGTTGGTGTGGGAGTTGGCGCCCATCGGGCCCGGCCGGTAGAGGGCGAGGGCGGCGGAGATGTCCTCGAAGTTGTCGGGACGCATGAGGCGCAGCAGCGAACGCATGCCGCCGCCGTCGAGCTGGAACACGCCCAGCGTGTCGCCCTTGGCGAGCAGCTCGTAGCTCTTGCGGTCGTCGAGCGGCAGCGAGAGCAGATCGACCTTCTCACCCGTGGTCGCCTCGATCAGCTTGAGGCAGTCGTCCATGATGGTGAGGTTGCGCAGGCCTAGGAAGTCCATCTTGAGCAGGCCGAGCGTCTCACACGTCGGGTAGTCGAACTGCGTGATGATCGCGCCGTCGGAGTCGCGGCGCATGATCGGGATGTGGTCGGTCAGCACCTCGCGCGACATGATCACGCCGGCCGCGTGGACGCCGGTCTGCCGGATCAGGCCCTCCAGGCCCCTGCCGAGGTCCATGGTGGCCTTGACGTCGGGATCCTCCTCGTAGAGGCGGCGCAGCTCGCCCGCCTCGGCGTAGCGCGGATGGTCGGGGTCGAAGATGCCCGAGAGCGGGATGTCCTTGCCCATGACGGCGGGCGGGAACGCCTTGGAGACGCGGTCGCCGAGCGCGTAGGGGTAGCCGAGGACGCGGCCCGCGTCCTTGATGGCGGCCTTGGCCTTGATGGTGCCGAACGTGGCGATCATGGCGACCTTGTCGGCGCCGTACCGCTCGGTCACGTAGCGGATGACGTCGCCTCGCCTGCGCTCGTCGAAGTCCACGTCGACGTCGGGCATCGACACGCGCTCGGGGTTGAGGAACCGCTCGAAGATCAGGCCGTGCGGGAGCGGGTCGAGGTCGGTGATGCCCAGCGCGTACGCCACCAGCGACCCCGCCGCCGAGCCTCGCCCGGGACCGACCGGGATGCCGTTCTGCTTGGCCCAGTTGATGAAGTCGGCGACCACGAGGAAGTAGCTCGGGAAGCCCATCTGCTCGATGACGCCGATCTCGTACTCGGCCTGCTTGCGGTGCTCCTCGTCGTAGCCCTCCGGCCAGCGGCGGGCCATGCCCTCCCAGACGGCCTTGCGGAAGTACTCGGTCTCGCTCATGCCGTCGGGGATCGGGAACGTCGGCATGAGGTTCTTGTGCTCGAAGAAGCCGCTGGTGTCGACCTTCTCGGCCACCAGCAGCGTGTTGCGGCAGCCCTCGGCCCACAGGTCGGAGGAGTCGACGGCGCGCATCTCGTCGGCGCTCTTGATGTAGTAGCCGGTGCCGTCGAAGCGGAAGCGGTCGGGGTCGGACAGCCGCTTGCCGGTCTGGATGCACAGCAGCGCGTCGTGGGAGGCGGCGTCGGACTCGTAGGTGTAGTGGGAGTCGTTGGTGACCAGCGGCGGGATGTCCAGCTCGCGGCTGATGCGGATCAGGCCGTCGCGGACGCGGCGCTCGATGTCGAGGCCGTGGTCCATGATCTCCAGGAAGAAGTTGTCCTTGCCGAAGATGTCCTGATATTTCGCGGCGGCCTTCAGGGCTTCGTCGTACTGGCCGAGGCGCAGCCTGGTCTGCACCTCGCCGGAGGGGCAGCCGGTGGTGGCCATGAGCCCGTCGGCGTGCTCGGCGAGCAGCTCGGCGTCCATGCGGGCCCACTTGCGCACGAAGCCCTCGGTGTAGGCGCGCGAGGACAGCTTCATGAGGTTGTGCAGGCCCGTCTTGTTGCGGGCCCAGATCGTCATGTGGGTGTAGTAACCGCCCGCCGACACGTCGTCCTTGCGCTGGTGCGGCTCGCCCCACAGCACCGGCCGCTTGTTGTGGCGCGACTCCGGCGCGACGTACGCCTCGATGCCGATGATCGGCTTGACGCCCGCCCCCGTCGCCTGCTTGTAGAAGTCGTAGGCGCCGTGCATGTTGCCGTGATCGGTGATGGCGATCGCCGGCATGCCCAGCTCGCCGACCACCTGGAACATCTGCTTCAGCCGCGCGGCTCCGTCCAGCATCGAGTATTCGGTGTGGACGTGCAGGTGGACGAACGAGTCGCTGGACGACATGGAACCGCGCCTCCCAGTCTCGAAGCGGACGTGCGGATCAGACTTTAATCCCCGCCACTGACAGTCCGTATCTCCTCCCGGCCGCAGCGGACCGGCGAGGCGGCGGCGGGCTTCGCACACGGCACCGATATCCTCGATGTCACGTTTCGTAGCCAAGGAGTGACTCGGTGCGCACGGAGACGGACGAGGGATACCGCAAGGCGCTGGGCAACCGGCAGGTCCAGATGATCGCCATCGGCGGGGCGATCGGCGTGGGCCTGTTCCTGGGCGCGGGAGGCCGCCTGGCCGCCACGGGGCCCGCCCTCGTGCTCTCCTACGCCATCGCGGGACTGGCCGCGTTCTTCGTCATGCGGGCGCTCGGCGAGCTGGTGCTCTACCGGCCGGTGGCGGGCTCGTTCGTCGAGTACGCGGGTGAGTTCATCGGACCGTGGGCGGCCTTCGCCAGCGGCTGGATGTACTGGATCAACTGGGCGTTCACCGGCATCGCCGAGCTGACGGCGATCGCCGCGTACATCCACTATTGGGCGCCCGCCTTCCCGCAGTGGATGACGGCGCTGATCGCGCTCGGCATCGTCATGACCGTCAACCTGCTGTCCGTGCGGCTCTTCGGCGAGCTGGAGTTCTGGTTCGCGCTGCTGAAGGTGCTGGCCATCTCGACCTTCCTGATCGTGGGGCTGGTGCTGGTGGTGTTCGCGGTGGGCGACGCCGGGCCGCACAACCTGGTGGCGCACGGCGGGTTCTTCCCGACCGGGTTCCCGCTGGTGCTGATGAGCCTGCAGTCGGTCGTCTTCGCGTACGCCTCGATCGAGCTGGTCGGCATCGCCGCCGGTGAGACGGCCAGGCCGCACGAGGTCATGCCCCGCGCGATCAACGGCGTCGTGTGGCGCATCGCGATCTTCTACGTCGGCTCGGTGCTGCTGCTCGCCATGGTGCTGCCGTGGACCGCCTACCGCGCCGGCACCTCGCCCTTCGTGACCGTCTTCGCCGGGCTCGGCGTGCCCTGGGCGGCCGACGCGATGAACCTCGTGGTGATCACCGCCGCCGCGTCGTCGTGCAACTCCGGCCTGTACGCCACCGGCCGCATCCTGCGTTCGATGGCGCTGAAGCGGGAGGCCCCCTCCTTCGCCGCCACGCTCAGCTCACGCCACGTGCCGATGGGCGGCATCCTGTTCACCGCGTCGATGCTGCTCGGCGGGGTGGCGTTGTTCTACTTCCTGCCCGAGCGGGCCTTCAACATCGCCACCGCCTGCGCCTCGCTCGGCGTGATCACCACGTGGGGCGTGCTGGTGTTCTGCCAGACCCGCCTGCGCCGCAGCGGCCACCGCTCCACGTTCCCGATGCCCGGCTCCCCCTACACCAACTGGCTGACGCTGGGCTTCCTCGCGCTGGTGGTGCTGCTGATGCCGTTCGCCGACGAGGACCAGCTCGTCGCGTTCTTCCTCATCCCGGTGCTCGCGCTCGGCATCGCGCTGGGCTGGCACGTGGTCAAGCGGCGCCGCCACACGCCGGAGCCGCCGGGCCCGGCCGACCCGACCGGCCCCACGGACCCCACGGACCCGGCCGATCCGGCCGATCCGGTCGCCCGGCCCTGACCCGTCCGGACATACCCGCCCCGGAGATCGGCTCGGTAGTCTCGTCAGCGCAGCCATGAGGAGTCGCCGCTCGGGGAGGTCGCGCTGGACGGGGCTGGACGGGACACCAGGTGGTCGCTCATCAAGGTCGGGGTGGCGGTCGCGACCGGCGTGGTGCTGGCGCTGGCCTGCCTGCCTCTGGGGGTCTATCCGAAGCTGGCCTGCGCGCTGCTCGACGCGGGCTGCCCGCCCGGCTCGCCCGCCGGCGACCTGCCGCGGGTGACCCGGCTGACCGCCCTGCAGGCCGCGCAGAGCGGCACCTACGTGGCGCTCGGCGACTCCTACTCCTCCGGCGAGGGCGTCTACGAGCTCGACGAGCAGCCGATCAACGAGGGCGCCGACCGCTGCCACCGGGCCACCGGCTCGTACGTGCCGCTCGTCGCCAAGGCGTACCGGTTCGGCGGCGGCACCGCCTTCTACGCCTGCAGCGGCGCCACCACCCGCCAGCTGCTGACCGGGCAGCACGGCCAGCCGCCGCAGATCTCCCGGGTCGGCGCGGGCACCAGCCTGATCACGCTCAGCATCGGCGGCAACGACGCCGGCTTCAGCAAGGTGCTCACCGGGTGCATCGCCAAGCTCCCCTGGTCGTCGGCGTGCGTCGATCAGGAGACCGCGGTCAGCCGGCGCATCGAGGAGCTGCGTACGAGCGTGCTCCAGGTGCTCAGGGAGCTGCGGGTGCGCGCGCCTGAGGCGCGCGTGATCGTGCTCGGCTACCCGCGGCCGTTCCCCGAGGACCCGGTGGCCACCGTCGACAACCTGAGCGTGGCCGACCAGCGCTGGCTCAACGACGTCACGCGGCGGCTCAACGACACCGTAGGGTCGGTGGTCAGGGACTTCGACCGCGCCATCGCGGCCTTCGGCGCGCCTGGAAGCGCCGAGTACATCGACGCTTACGAGGCGTTCAGCGGGCACGAGGTGGGGCAGCCCGCGCCGTACCTGAACGGGCTGGCGGTGGACGTGAAGGAGCTGCGCGTCAACGCCCGCAGCTACCACCCGACGGGCGAGGGCTACCGGCGCTTCGCCGAGCTGATCATCAAGCAGATCGCCGACGGCCCCGGCCGCCCGCTCAACAACCTCCGCCTCAGCCGGCCCACCCCCGGCTGACCCAGGGCCCGTCGCGTACGGCCCGGATGACGCGCCTTGCGTGCGGGCCGGGCCGTCCTCAGGGTCGTCCGCCGAGGCGCGGTCCCGGCACCGCAAGGCGCGCGTGTCGCCCGGTCAGCGGGGTGCGCGCTGCTCCGACAGGCGCAGGCCGGCCTCGATGACCGCGTTCATGATCGGGGCCAGGCCGGACTCGCCGAGAGACGGGGCGCGCAGGGCCATCCGGGCGACCAGGGCGCGTTCGCGGTCCATGTCGCGTCCGGCGAAGCCCCCGACCGGCTTGATGCGCTGGACGATGCCCGCCAGCTCCACCCGGCGTTCGAGGAGCGTGGCCAGCGCGGCGTCCACCCGGTCGATCGCCGCGCGGCACTCGGGCAGCGTGGCGGGCGACTCGGGGCGCAGCAGGCCGCCGACGACGGTGACGGCCTCCTCGGCGAGTGCCCGGCCGTCCTGGCCGGCGATCAGCCCGTCGGCACCGGCGGCGACGGCAGCGGCGGACAGGCCGGGGTCGCTGGTGACGTCCACGAGCACGGGACGTCCCGAGGCGGCCCGAGCCGCGCGTACGAGGCTCAGATCGGGCCGCCCGCCCTCGCACAGGATCACCCGCCCGTCGCCCTCGGCTGCGCAGTAGTCGGCCAGCCCCAGCCACTCCTCCAGCGACGCTCCGGGACGCCGTTCCACGACGACCGGCAGCCCGAGCCCGGCCGCCGCGCGTACGAGGGGGATGTCACGGGTCCACGACGCCCCCACGATGACCGCATGCGCGTGCGCGGCGATCGCCGGAAGGTCCGCCGCGCCGGCCGGTTCGACGAGCGTCACACCACGCCCCGGCGCCCCGGGCCGCGCCCCTGCGACGTCGTCCGCGGGCCGTGCTGACCCCGCCCCGGACGGCACTGCGGACAGCGCCGTAGACGGCCTTCCAGGCGTCCTCCCGGACGGGACCTCAGAACGCCTCTCAGGTGGCGCCCACGGCGGCGCTGCGGGGGCTCTCGGGGGCTCGGCGGGGCGATCGCGGAGGCTGATCCGGGTGTCGATGACCACGGCGGGGCCGTCGCCGAGCGGCACGCCGCCGAGCGTGATCCGCGACCGGCATTCCTGCTGACGTTCCAAGGTCGATGACATACCGACTCCTCGTCAAAGGCCGGCCCCCCTGGAGCCGGCGGGGGAAACGAAAAAGGCAGAGACGGTGGTCTCTGCCTCGTGCCGACTCCAGGTGGTCGCTAGCGTACGACCGGCTCTCCTGGAGCCGGCTCGGTAAACGCGTAGCGACGCAAGGTCATGTTTGAACTCTACACCCGGCCTCCACCTGCTGGTCGGCACTTCTCGCATGCCGGAGTGGCCTTCGAGCGAGTCGCCGTTGATCCCTGCCTATGGGAGTATTTCTTGGCCTAGAGGAGGGTTTGAGGCCGTTGATGTCGGATCGTAAGCAGGAGGGACGCCGCATCGCCGGCCGCTACCAGCTGCAGGAACCCATCGGCAGGGGCGGGATGGGCATCGTCTGGCGTGCCTACGACGAGCTCTTGGACCGCACGGTGGCGGTCAAGGAGGTCAGGTACGCCGCCGCCCTCGGCGAGGAGGTGCAGCTGCTGAACCGGCGCACTATGCGCGAGGCGAGGGCGGCGGCTAGGTTCGAGCATCCCAACGTGATCGTCGTGCACGACGTGATCGAGGAGGACGACCGGCCCTGGATCGTCATGCAGCTCGTCCAGTCGCGCTCGCTCGGTGCCGTGATCAAACAGGACGGGCCGCTGCCGCCCAAGCGGGTGGCGGAGATCGGCCTGGCGGTGCTCGACGCGCTGCACCGCGCCCACGAGGCGGGCGTGCTGCACCGCGACGTCAAGCCCGAGAACGTCCTGCTCGCCGACGACGGCCGGGTCGTGCTCACCGACTTCGGCATCGCGACGCTGGAGACCGAGACGCAGCTGACGGTGACGGGCCTCGCGGGGACGCCGGCGTTCATCGCTCCCGAGCGGCTCAAGGGCCTGCCCGCGCGCCGCGAGTCGGACCTGTGGTCGCTGGGCGCCACCCTCTACACGGCGGTCGAGGGACGCTCGCCGCACGAGCGCGGCATGGCGCTGGCGACCATGCACGCCGTGCTCACGGACGAGCCCGACCCCGCGCCGAACCTGGGACCGCTCCACGACGTGATCATGGGGCTCCTGGCCAAGGAGCCGGTGCAGCGGCTGACGTACGAGGAGACGCAGCGCATGCTGCGCGACGCCATCGCGGTCCTGTCGCAGCCGAGCCCGGCGCCCACGGCGCAGTTCCCCGCCGCCCGGTTCCCCGCGCAGGAGCTGCGGGTGCCAGAGCCCGCGCAGAAGCCGGCCCGCAAGCCGGTGCAGCCGCCTGCCCCGGGGTCCGGGCCGCAGCCGGCCAGGCCGAAGCGGCCGGGTCCGGCCAAGGCGCGGCGGCCGTACGCGCCGGTGGAGGACGACCTTCCCACCGACCCCGGCCTCGCGCCCGCACGCTCGCAGGCCGCGCCCTCGTCCGCCGGAGGCGTGCCGGAGACCGGGGTACGGCTGTCGCAGGCGCCGACGGCGGCGCCGCAGCAGTCCGCACAGCCGCCCGTGCAGGCCCCGGCGCCGCCCATCGGAGAGTCCACGATGGACGCGACCGCCAAGGGCGAGCAGCGGCGCGTGCTGCCGATCCTGGCGGCGGCCGCGGCCGTGTTACTGGTCGCGGGCGTCGGCGGCTACCTGGGCCTGAGCTCGGCCCCTGACGACGCCGGCGGCAACCAGGCGGCGGTCAGCACGGTCCCGGCCGCGCCGAGCGCGTCCGCGCCGCAGACGTCTCCCGCGTCGCCGCCCGCGTCCCCCTCGGCCTCCCCGGCGGGCGAGACGTCGCCGGCCGCGCCGCAGTCGCCGAGCCCCGAGCCGAAGCCCAAGGAGACGAGGGCCGCGCTGCCGTCCGGCTGGAAGATGCACACGGACAAGAAGCTCGGTTTCTCGATCGGGCTGCCCAAGGGCTGGGACGAGTGGCAGCGCACCGGCAACGGCGTCGAGTTCAAGGGGCCGGGCGGAGCGCCCAACGCGCACGTCCGCATCGAACGGGCGTCCAAGCTGGGCAAGGACCCGCTCAAGGGCTGGAAGAAGCTGGAGCCGCGGCTGAAGCACCAGTACGGCGGCTATCGCAAGCTCGGCATCAAGAAGGTGTCCTACCGCGAGGCCGCGGCCGACTGGGACTTCATCTGGCCCACCCAGACCGGCAAGTCCCGCATCCGCTACCGGGGGTTCATCGCCGAGGACGGCAAGGCGTACGCGATCTACTGGCACACGCTGAACAGCCACTGGAAGGACGATTACCACTTCTTCGAAGGGTTCTGCGCGACGTTCAAGCCCAAGAAGTAGGCTGCGCGACGTGCACGTCAGCAATCGGTACCGCCTCCTCGAGCCGATCGGGGAGGGCGGCATGGGGGTGGTCTGGCGGGCCTACGACGAGCTGCTCGACCGTACGGTGGCGATCAAGGAGGTCCGCTACACCGGGGTCGGCGACGCCAAGCGGGCCGAGCTCAACCGCCGTACCATCCGCGAGGCCAGGGCGGCGGGGCGGCTCGACCATCCGTCGGTGATCGTCATCCACGACGTCGTCGAGGAGGACGGCCGTCCGTGGATCGTCATGCAGCTCGTACGCTCCCGTTCCCTGGCCCGGGTGATCTCCGAGGACGGGCCGCTGCGTCCCGAGCAGGCCGCGGTGATCGGCGGCCGGGTGCTCGACGCGCTGCGGGCCGCCCATGCCACCGGGGTGCTGCACCGCGACGTCAAGCCCGAGAACGTGCTGCTCGCCGATGACGGCCGGGTCGTGCTCACCGACTTCGGCATCGCGGCGCTGGAGACCGAGGGCGGGCTGACGGCGACGGGCGGGCTGGTGGGGACGCCCGCGTACATGCCGCCCGAGCGGCTCAACGGCGAGCCCGCGCGGCCGGAGTCCGACCTGTGGTCGCTCGGCGCGACGCTGTACGCCGCCGTGGAGGGGCGGCCGCCGTTCAAGCGCGACTCGTGGGCGGCGACCGTGGCGGCGGTGCTGCGCGACGACCCCGAGCCGCCCGCGCGGGCCGGGGCGCTCGGGCCGATCGTGATGGGGCTGCTGCGGCGCGAGCCCGAGGCGCGCCTGCCCGCCGCCGAGGCCGCGAGGCTCCTGTACGACGTCGCCGCCACCGCTCCGCCGCGCCCTGCCGCCACCGCGGACGCCCCCTGGCAGGCCCCCGCGGGCTCCCCCTCCCCGGAGGGCTCATGGCGCGCCACATCACCTCAGGAGGGCTCTTGGCGCGGCACCCCGCCTCCGGACGCTTCTCAGCGCGACACGCCGCCTCCGGATGGCACCTGGCCTGCCACGCCGCCTCCCGGCGCTTCACGGCCCGACACGCCGCCTGCCGACGGCTCCTGGCGTGCCACACCGCCTCCCGGCGCTTCACGGCCCGACACGCCGCCTGCCGTCCCCGCTGACGGCGGCACCCCGCCGCCCGATGCCTCGTGGCACCAGACGCCGCGCAGCGCGCACGACGGCATCCCGACCGGTGGCCGCCCCGATGCGACGCTCGACGGGCGAGGCGGCGGGCGGCGCAAGGCGATGTTGATCGCCCTGCCGGCGGCGGTGCTCGCCGTGGCGGCGCTGGGCGGCGGTGGCGTGCTGCTGTACGACCGCCTCGCGGGTACGGCCGCCGCTCCCCGGCCCTCCCCCACGCCCGCGCCCACGGAGCAGCCCACGGAGCAGCCCGCGGAGCAGCCCGCGGAGCAGCCGTCGAAGGAGCCCTCGAAGGAGCCCTCGCAGGAGAACGTCACGACCGCCCCCACGACCGGCGTGCCCACCAGGGAGGCCACGGAGGAGCCGGCCGTAAAGCCCACCGAGGAGCCCGTCGACGAGCCCGAGATCCCGGACGGCTGGCGGGCGTACCGGAACACCGCGGGGCGCTTCCAGATCGCCGTCCCTCCGCGCTGGCGGGCGACGAAGACGGCGGGCCGCGACAGCGTCGAGTTCACCCGCCCCGGCACCCCCGGCAGGCTGCTCGTGGAGTGGACGATCCCCGACGTCCCCTGGAAGGACCCCGAACGCCACTGGGTCCTCCTGGAGGCGGAGATCCGCAGGAAGGGCGACTTCGAGCAGTACCGGCGGATCGCCATCACCCCCACCGAGTTCCAGGGCCGCCCGGCCGCCGACTGGGAGTTCACCCGCGTTGATCAGGGCGTGACGATCCACGTCATCGACCGCGGCCTGCGCACCGCCGAGGGCCGCCCGTTCGCCGTCATGTGGGAGACCACGCAGGACCGCTGGGAGCGGGACCGCCACTACTTCGACGACTTCCTCAGGACGTTCAGACCGCTATGAGCAAGATCACCGAGGAGCGGGCGACGTTCTGGCGGCATCCGGCGGTGCCGGAGACCGACCTGCTGAAGGCCCGCTACGTCACCCACCGCTTCTCCCGGCACGTGCACGACGGCTACGCCATCGGGCTGATCGTCTCCGGGGTCGAGGAGTTCGACTACCGGGGCACGCTGCACCGGGCGGGGGCGGGCGAGATCGTGCTGGTCAACCCGGAAACGGTGCACACCGGGCAGGCCGGGGTGCCGGGCGGGTGGGCGTACCGGATGCTCTATCCGTCGATCGAGACGGTCTCGGCGATCGCCCGCGAGCTGGGCGGGCCCGGCGGGACGCCGTACTTCCCGCAGCAGGTGGTGCGCGACGACGAGGTGGCGGCGCTGCTGCGGCGCGCGCACCAGGCGGCCGAGCGGGGCGACGCGCTGGCGACCTCGACGCTGAGCCGTACGCTGTTCGCCCGGCTGCTGATGCGGCACGCCGCGCCCAAGCCGCCCGCCACCGGGACGGCGGAGAGCGGCCGGGCCGTGCGCGCGGCGCTGGAGCTGCTGCACGAGAGCCTGGTGGACCCGCCGACCCTCGACGACCTGGCGGAGGCGGTGGGGGCGCGGCCGTTCCCGCTGCTGCGGGCGTTCAAGGCGGCGACGGGAATGCCGCCGCACGCCTACCTGATCTCGCTGCGGGTACGCCGGGCGCGCGAGCTGCTGCTGAGCGGGATGCGCCCGGCGCAGGTGGCCGCCGAGGCAGGCTTCACCGACCAGGCCCACCTCAACCGGCACTTCAAGCGGGTCATGGGCGTACCGCCCGCCGTGTACCAAAGGGCCGCAGGATCGTACAAGACCCGACATTCAGGCGGCACATAGCCTCGGTAGGCATGGAACCGACAACTCACCGTTCCGCGGCCGTGCGGGACGGTCTCGGCGTGGGCCTGGCCGTGGGGCTGTCCGGGCTCGCCTTCGGCGCCGCCGCGATCACGGCGGGCCTGTCCGTGCCGCAGGCGTGCGTGCTGAGCCTGCTGGCGTTCACGGGCGCCTCGCAGTTCGCGCTGACGGGCGCGGTGGGCGCGGGCGGCGACCTGCTGGCGGCCGGCCTCGGCGCGCTGCTGCTCGGCGGCCGCAACACCCTGTACGGCCTGCGCCTGGCCGACCTCCTCCAGGTACGCGGCCCGCGCAAACTGCTGGCCGCCCACGGCGTCATCGACGAGACCACGGCCGTGGCGATGGCCCAGCCCGACCCCCGCTCGGCGCGTACGGGCTTCGTCACCACGTTCGCCACCCTCTACATCACCTGGAACCTGACCACGCTGGCGGGCGCGTACGGCACCTCGTCCCTCGGCGACCCCGGCGTCCTCGGCCTGGACGTCGTGGGCCCGGTGGCGTTCCTCGCGATCCTGTGGCCCCGGCTGAAGGACAGCGGCGAGCTGCGCGCGCTGGCCGCGAGCGCGGCGGCGATCGCGCTGTGCACGACGCCGTTCTTCCCGCCCGGGGTGCCGGTGCTGCTGTCGGCGGTGGCGGTGCTGGTGGTGATGGTGCGATGACGTTGTGGTGGGCGATCGCGCTGGTGTGCGCGGGTTGTTACGCGCTGAAGCTGGCGGGCCTGGCCGCGCCGCGCGCGGTGCTCGACCATCCGAAGGTGCGCAGGTTCGCGGAGCTGGTGCCGGTGGCGCTGCTGGCGGCGCTGATCGCGGTGCAGATGTTCACGCAGGAGGGCGGGCTGGGCTTCGACGCCGCCCGTACGGCGGGGCTCGGCGCGGGCATCGTGGCCCTCCTGCTCCGCGCGCCTTTCCTGGTCGTCTTGGCGGCCGCGGCGGCGATGACGGCGCTCGTCCGGTTCCTTCTGGGGTAGCCGGCGGTGCATGTCCGAGTGCGCGGTGAAGCGATCAAGGAGGTGCCCCGCCTCCTGACCTGACGGACGCCGGACGCGAGGTCTTCGCGGCGCGCACGTCACGCGCGGCGGCGGCCGGTCCGGTCCGGTCACGCCGCGCGGCACGCCGCCGCCCGCCCGCGTCCAGCCCAGGGCCACGGAGGGTGCGCACACAGGACCCCGAACCGCGCCCCAGCACGTCCGGAACGCGCTCAGAACGCACGGACAGCCGCTCAGAGCGGGCGGACGGCACAGACACCGGACGGGACGGAGGAAAGCGGCGAGTCCCCCTCAGAGGCGCCCGGCCGGATCGAGGGCTCGGACGGCGGCCGATCCGGCTCGGACGGCGGCCGATCCGGCTCGGACGGCGGCCGATCCGGCTCGGACGGCGGCCGATCCGGGGCGTGAAGGCGGCAGGACCGGCGGGCGCGCGGCTCAGGACTCCGCGCGTACCAGGTCGAGCGCCTTCTGCAGGTCCTGCGGATAGTCCGTGCTGAACGACATCCACTCGCCGGTCGTCGGATGCTCGAACCCGAGCGAGACCGCGTGCAGCCACTGCCGGGTGACGCCCAGGCGGGCGGCCAGCGTGGGGTCGGCGCCGTAGAGCATGTCGCCGACGCACGGGTGGCGCAGCGCCGACATGTGGACGCGGATCTGGTGCGTACGCCCCGTCTCCAGCTTGATGTCGAGCAGGGAGGCGGCGCGGAACGCCTCGACCGTGTCGTAGTGGGTCACCGACGGCTTGCCACCGGCGACGACGGCCCAGCGGCCGTCGCCCGACGGATGCCGGTCGATGGGCGCGTCGACGGTGCCCCTGAACGGGTCGGGATGCCCCTGCACGAGCGCGTGGTAGCGCTTGTCGACCGTGCGTTCTTTGAAGGCCCGCTTGAGGAACGAGTAGGCGTGCTCGCTCTTGGCCACCACCATCGCGCCCGTGGTGTTGGCGTCCAGGCGGTGCACGATGCCCTGGCGCTCGGCGGCGCCGCTGGTGGCGATGGTGTGACCGGCTCCCAGGAGCCCGCCGATCACGGTGGGGCCCGTCCAGCCGACCGTGGGGTGCGCGGCCACGCCGACGGGCTTGTTGATCACGATGATGTCGTCGTCCTCGTACACGATCGTCATGCCGGGCACCGGCTCGGCCACCGGCATGGGCGCGGTGACGGGCGGGGGCATCGTGACGTCGAGCCACGCGCCGGCGTGCACGCGGTCAGACTTGCTCGGCACGCGGCCGTCGACGAGCACCTCGCCGGCGCCGATCAGCTCGGCCGCGCGGGTGCGGGAGAACCCGAAAAGTCGCGAGAGCGCGGCGTCCAGCCGCTCGCCCTCCAGCCCGTCGGGCACGGGCAGGCTGCGCCGTTCAGCCATCCTCGGCCACCTCCTTCGAGCCGTCGATCTGCACGTTGCGCCAGGCCAGGATCACGGCCAGGATGCCGCCGCAGACGATGGCCGAGTCGGCGATGTTGAAGACGGGGAAGTAGTCGATGACCGGGAAGTTGCCCGGCAGCACTTCGATGAAGTCCACGACGTGGCCCTGAAGCTGCGTGGAGCGTCCGAACCCGGAGGGGTAGCGCAGCAGCCGGTCGGTGAGGTTGCCGACGGCGCCGCCCAGCAGCAGGCCGAGCGCGACCGCCCACGAACGGCTGCCGAGCTTGCGCGCCGTACGGATGATGGCGACGACCACGCCGGCCGCGATGAAGGTGAAGACGAACGTCATCCCGGTGCCGATGCTGAAGGCGGCACCGGAGTTGAAGATGACCCGGAACTGGAGCACGCCTGGGATCACGACCAGGGGCGCCTCACCCTCGAGGGTGCGCAACACCACCGTCTTGGTGACGAGGTCGGCCGCGTAGATCACGGCCGCCAGCGCGACGAGGACGGCGACCAGGCGCCCGCGTGGCCTGCCGGCGGTGCTCCGCCGGCCTACCGGCGCTCCTCCTTCTGCTTGCAGGCCACGCACAGCGTCGCCCTGGGGAACGCCTGGAGGCGTTCCTTGCCGATCGGCTTGTGGCACGATTCGCACACTCCATAGGTCCCTGCGTCGATCCTGGCGATCGCACGTTCGTTCTGCGCGACCAGATCGCGCGCATTCAGGGTAAGGGCGATCTCGCGTTCGCGCTCATACGTCTTCGCGCCGGCGTCGGCCTGGTCGTCGCCCGCGCCCTGCGTGACGTCCCCAGAGGCTATCTCCGTCTCGTGACGGAGGATGTCCGCCTCGAGCTCGTCGATCTCCTTCTGGAGCCTGCCGCGTACCTCGGCCAGCTCCTCATCCGACCACATCGACGGTGTAGCGGTCTGCGTGCCTGCCGCCATGGCTGCCTCCATGCTGATCAAGGCCGTGAATGGTGCGGGCAGCTTAGGATCCTGATAACGGAACGGCAAACGACCCGCCGGACGGTTTACCTAGCCCGTACTATCCCGCCTCGCGCATTCAACTCCTCCACAGCGGCGTCCATTCCCACATCTTTGCGCCCTTTACGACTCACGTACCGCTGGGAGGCGGGTGACCTCCTGAGGCGGGAAACGTGGAAGCCTTGACCTCGACTCTGCGTTATGGTTTGAGTCTGCAAGGCGTTGATGGGGCCCGCTGTGAGGGATATCACCCCGGAGCCGCCGGAAGAACGGCTCGCGCGAGCTTATTAGAACCGGCAGCAGTCAAATGAAGAGGGCCTCGCCTTCGGGCGGGGTCAAGAAGGGTGGTACCGCGGGGCCGCGAGGCTTCGTCCCTTCACGCCACAGCCCTATCGGCCGATTCACGCGTGGAGGTCACGCCCGAGATGTCTTCCCCAACGTTCCGCTCTCTTCCCGCGCAGGTCGACCTGCCCGCGCTCGAGCGCGAGGTCCTGGACCGCTGGCGGGACGGGAAGATCTTCGAGCGCTCCGTCGAGCAGAACGCCGGCAACCCCTCGTGGGTGTTCTACGAGGGCCCGCCCACCGCCAACGGCCTGCCCGGCGTGCATCACGTCGAGGCCCGCGTGTTCAAGGATCTGTTCCCGCGCTACAAGTCGATGCGCGGGTTCAGCGTTCCGCGTAAGGCCGGCTGGGACTGCCACGGCCTGCCCGTGGAGGTCAGCGTGGAGCGCGAGCTGGGCCTGTCCGGCAAGAAGGACATCGAGTCCTACGGCATCGCCGAGTTCAACGCCAAGTGCCGCGAGTCGGTGCTGCGGCACGTCGACGCGTTCGAGCAGATGACCGAGCGCATGGGCTACTGGATCGACCTGTCGCAGGCCTACCGCACGATGGATCCGTCCTACGTCGAGTCCGTGTGGTGGTCGCTGAAGGTCATCTTCGACAAGGGGCTGCTGTTCCGCGACTTCCGCATCACGCCCTACTGCCCGCGCTGCGGCACCGGGCTGTCGGACCACGAGCTGGGCCAGCCGGGCGGCTACGAGACCATCTCCAGCCCGTCGGTGTACGTCCGCATGCCCGTCACCTCCGGCCCGCTGGCCGAGCTGGGCGCCTCGCTGCTGATCTGGACGACCACGCCGTGGACGCTGGTCTCCAACACCGCGGTCGCCGTGCACCCCGACGTCACGTACGTCGCCGCCCGCACCGCCGACGGCGAGGTGCTGGTCGTGGCCGAGCCGCTGCTGTCCGTGCTGGGCGAGGGCGTCACCGAGGTCGCCCGCTACACCGGCCGCGAGCTCGAGCGCACCACCTACCGCCGGCCGTTCGACCTGGTCGACATCCCCGACGCCCACTACGTCGTGCTCGGCGACTACGTCACCGTCGAGGACGGCACCGGCCTGGTCCACCAGGCGCCCGCCTTCGGCGCCGACGACATGGCCGTCATCAAGCGGTACGACATGCCGATCGTCAACCCGATCGGCCCCGACGGCCGCTTCCTCGAGGACGTCCCCATGGTGGGCGGCCGCTTCTTCAAGGACGCCGACGAGGAGCTGACCGAGGACCTGCGGCGGCGCGGCCTGCTGTTCAAGGGCGGCCACTTCGAGCACAGCTACCCCCACTGCTGGCGCTGCCACACCCCGCTGCTCTACTACGCGCTGCCGTCCTGGTACATCCGCACCACCGCCGTCAAGGACCAGATGCTGGCCGAGAACTCCGGCACCAACTGGTACCCCGACACCATCAAGTGGGGCCGCTTCGGCGAGTGGCTGCGCAACAACGTCGACTGGTCGCTGTCGCGCTCCCGCTACTGGGGCACGCCGCTGCCGCTGTGGGTGTGCGAGCAGGACGAGTCCCACGTGACGTGCGTCGGGTCGCTGGAGGAGCTGGGCAGGCTCGCCGGCCGTGACGTCTCCGCCCTCGACCCCCACCGCCCGTACGTCGACGACGTCACGTTCGACTGCCCGACCTGCGGCGCTCTCGCCCGCCGCGTGCCCGACGTCATCGACGCCTGGTACGACTCCGGCTCCATGCCGTTCGCGCAGTGGGGCGAGCGCGGCAAGCCCGAGGGCGTCTACCCCGCCGACTTCATCTGCGAGGCCACCGACCAGACGCGCGGCTGGTTCTACTCGCTGATGGCCGTCGGCACGCTGGTCTTCGGCCAGTCCTCCTACCGGAACGTGCTCTGCCTGGGCCTGATCCTCGCCGAGGACGGCCGCAAGATGAGCAAGCACCTCGGCAACGTCCTCGAGCCGATCCCGCTGATGGACCGGCACGGAGCCGACGCGCTGCGCTGGTTCATGGCCTGCTCGGGCTCGCCGTGGGCGGCCCGCCGCGTGGGGCACGCCACGCTGGAGGAGATCGTCCGCAAGGTCCTGCTGACGCTCTGGAACACCGCCTCCTTCTTCACCCTGTACGCCAACGCCGAGTCCTGGTCGCCTGCCCAGCTCGCCGAGGCCGTCCCGCCGGCCGAGCGCCCGCTGCTCGACCGCTGGGCGCTGTCCGAGCTGCACCGCACCGTGGCCGAGGTCACCGCGGCGCTCGACGACTACGACACCCAGCGCGCCGGCCGCCGCCTGGCCGACTTCCTCGACGACCTGTCCAACTGGTATGTGCGCCGCTCGCGCCGCCGCTTCTGGCAGGGTTCGGAAGAGGCGTTCGCGACGCTGTACGAGTGCCTGGAGACGGTGCTCAAGCTGATGGCGCCGATCACGCCGTTCATCACCGACTACCTGTGGGACGTCCTGCGCGGGGAGGACACGCCGACCTCGGTGCACCTGGTCTCCTGGCCGCAGGCGCGTGAGGAGCTCATCGACACCGAGCTGTCGGAGCAGATGGCCCTCGTCCGCCGCCTGGTCGAGCTGGGCCGCTCGGCCCGTGCCTCCTCCGGGGTGAAGACCCGCCAGCCGCTGCGGCGGGCCCTGGTGGGTGCGCACGGCTGGCCGTCCCTGCCCGACGAGCTGCGCGGGCTGGTCGCCGAGGAGCTCAACGTCCAGGCGCTCGAGGACATGTCGGGCTTCAGCGCCGACCTGGTGTCCTACACGGTCAAGCCCAACTTCCGGGCGCTGGGCAAGCGGTTCGGGCCGCGTACCAAGCTGGTGGCCGCCGCGCTGGCCGCCGCCGACGCCACCCGCGTGGCGCGCGCCCTGCGCTCCGGCTCCACCGTCATGGTCGAGGCCGAGGAGCTGGGCGAGGTCATGCTCGGCCCCGACGAGGTGATCGTCAACGAGCAGCCCCGTTCCGGCTGGGCCGTCGAGACCGGCGCCATCGGCACCGGCACCGGCGAGACCGTGGCGCTCGACCTGGAGCTGACCGACGCGCTGCGCCGCGCCGGCCTGCTCCGCGAGGTCATCCGCCTGGTCCAGGACGCCCGCAAGTCGACCGGCCTGTCCATCACCGACCGCATCGACCTGTGGTGGAGCGCGTCCTCGCCCGACCTGGCCACGGCGCTGCGCACTCAGGGCCAGGTGGTGACCGAGGAGGTGCTCGCCACCTCGTTCACCGAGGGCACCGCCCCCGACCTGCCCACCCACGCGGACGAGGACCTCGGCCTCACCTTCCAGCTCCGCCGCGCTCAGTAGCCGCTCGTCCGGGGGCGTACGCACCCCGGACGGTAAGGACCCATCGAGCGGGCCCCGGGTACCAGCACCCGGGGCCCGCTTCGTGGCGTCAGGCTGTGTGATGGCGCCCGCAGGAGGCGGCACCCCCACCCCGCCCGCCACGCAGGCAGAGACACCCTCACCTCACCCGCCCGCGCAGGGAGATGCCTGACCTCACCCGCCCGCACCAGAGAGATGCGTTACCTCACCCGCGCAGGCAGGAACAGGCGACCACCCAGCGCCGAAGGCGGATGCGCGTAGCCCACTCGCTCTGACGGAAAGGCAGCGCGGCGCGGCTACGTCTCGCACACAGGAATGGCTGCGTTCCGCACAGTTCCGCACGCAGGAATGACGCCCCCGCGGATGGACACCCCGCAGAAGATCGCCCCACAGCTTCAAAGAACGCCCCACGGAAGAACGCCCCGCAGCCCCGACAGAACGCCCCACGAAAGAACGCCTCACAGCCCTCGAAAGGACGGCCCTCGACAGGACGACCCGCAACGCCCGACAGAACGGCCCACGGCAGGACGACCCGCAACGCCCAACAGGACGGCCCACGGCAGGACGACCCGCAACGCCCGACAGAACGGCCCACGGCAGGACACCCCGCAACGCCGAAAGAACAGCCCACAGCAGGACGCCCCCACGAAGAGACGCCCCGCAGAAGAACATCCTGAGTGACCTGCGGCAGAGACTGACTTACGGCAAGGCAGGCGGCCGGGGGCGTCAGCTGACGGTTTCGCGGTCGTGCTGACAGACCGGGCAGCTCGTCAGCCCGGCGGCCTGGGCGGCGGCGAGGGTCATCGACTCGACGCCGTCACCCGCTCCCCGGACCAGCGGGCACGCCGAGCCGTGGTAGCGGCGGGTGCCGATGATGACCTTGACGGTCTGCGGCCCTCGCTCCTTGCCGTTTCCTGCCCCGTTCGCGTTGCCGTTGGCCCCGGTGGAGCCGTCACCGGCCTTGCCACCGGACGAACCGGCCTTGACACCCGCAGCCTTGGGATCTGCGGCCTTGGCTGCGGCACCACCGTTGGACGGGCCGCTCCCCTGATCGCGAGGCCCTTGCCCGGGAGAAGCGCTCCCCTTGGCGGCCGACGCTCCCTTACCGGCGGACGAGGCGGCCTGCTCACCGCCACTGGACGCCCCGCTCTTTTCCGGCGTGGCCCCGGGCTTGGCACCGGAGGACGTGACCGGCGCGCCCGGAGGCAGCGGCCCCCGAGGCTTGGCGGTCGCCTCTGCCGAGGACGCGGGCCGCTCGTGCAGGATGACGGTCTCCCCCGGCGCGGGCTCGTCGCCACCGCCGGACGGGCGCTTGGCCGACTCGCCTCCCGACGCCGACGACCGCTCCGAAACCTCGGACGACCCGGACGTCCCCGGGCGTTGCGGCGCACCGGACTTAGCGGACGATCCAGGACGCTGCGGCCCACCGGACGATCCGGGACGCTGCGGGCTGCCCGACGCGGTCACCCGAGGCTGCGGCGCCGTAACGGGCCCGGCGTCGTCATCGCGCTCGCCAGGACCGGCCCCCTGCCCGGCCTTGCCGTTGCCCTGTCCTGCCTTCCCGGACGCGGACGCACCGGCCGTACCGGGCCTGCCGGACGCGGACGCACCGGCCGTACCGGGCTTGCCGGACGCAGACCCACTGGACGCGCCGGGCCTGCCGGACGCGGACGCACCCGTCGTCCCCTGCTTCCCGGGTGCGGACGAGCCGGATGTCCCAGGCTTTCCAGCCGTGGCCCCAGCGGCCGTGCCCGGCTTCGCGGCCCCGGACGCACCGGCGGCCGTGGCGGCCTTCCCGGACGCCGGCTCCCCGCTCGTCCCAGGCTTGCCGGAAGCGGGCCCGCCCGCAGCACCCGGCTTCCCGGACGCGGACACACCGGACGCTCCGGACTTTGCGGGCGCGGGTGTGCTGGACGTTCCGGGCTTCCCGGGGGCAGACGCACCGGGCGTCCCAGGCTTGGCGGGCGTCGACGCGGCGGCGGTGCCGGGCTTGCCATCGGGCCCACCGGGACGACCGGCCTCACCACCTGACGAGCCGGCACCACCCGGACGACCAGGACCGTCACCGGACGAACCAGCACCCGGACGGCCAGATGCGTCACCGGAAGGAGCGGCACCCGGGCGGCCAGGCGCGCCGCCGGACGGACCAGTGGCACCTGGGCGGCCGGGCTTGTCGCCGGGCCGATCGGGGCGGGCCGAGCCCGAGCCCTGGACGGCCTTGGCCGGGCTGGGAATGTTGGGAGAGGTCTCGTCGTCGGAGCCCCCGGCGGTGGCGGCGGACTCCCGAGAGGCGACGGACGCGGTCTTCGGCGAGGACGCGCCCTTACCGGGCGTGCCCTTGGCCGGCGCGCCCTTCGACGGCGCGCCCTTCGGGGAGCCGGGCTTGCCGGACGTTCCTCCCGAGGCCCCGGGCGCTCCACCCGAGGAGCCGGACTCGCCGGCCCCGGGCGTGGAAGGGCCGCCCTTCGAAGGACCGGCCTTCGGAGATCCGGATCGGGAGGGCGCGGTGCCGGCCCCGCGCGAGGGCGGCGGCCGGAAGTAGGAAGTCTCTGACTCCGCCTGCTCATCGTCCGAGCCGGTGCCGGTCTCGGGGGCGGCGGAGGTGGAGCCCGATGCCTGGTCGGCCGGGGCGGCCTTGGGACGGCCGAACCACCCGGCGGCGCCTTCCTCGTGGGCGGCGGCAGGCTCCGGGCTGGGGGTGGAAGCCTTCGTGCCGGGCTTCGGCGGGGTGACCTGCGGACGAACGTCGCGGGTCTCCGCGGAGTCTTCTGCTCGGTTCTTGGCAGAAGCGGTGCTGGAGTGGACGGCGGGCTCGGGGTCGGCGGCAGGCGGCAGCTGCCGTCCGCCGAGCGCGGCGTCGGGCAGGCACGCCGTGCAGGGCGTGAAGCCCTCCTCGCGTGCCTCCTCGTACGTGAGCTCCTCGTGTTCCCGCCCGACCAGCTGCCTGCACCCGTGGACGTGGTAGCGCTTGCGTCCAGGGATGACCAGCACGATCGCATCCGGCGCGATGCCGGCGGCCGCGGGGCGGCGCGGTGCGGTGGCCGGGGTGGCCGCCGTGCGCTGCTGCGGTGCCTGCGGATGCGGTCGGGGCTGCGGGGGCGGCTGATGAGCCATGGGGCCGGTCTGGGTGTACGGCGCCGCGGACGGCATGAGCCCCTTCGGGGGGGTGGCCGGCGCAGCGGCCTGCCCACCTCCGGGAAAAAGCTCGTTCCGCCGCAGAAACGCCCCGATCACCAGGAACAACGCGGACAGCACGCTGACCACGATGGACCACATGATCAGGAACGGCTTCGCCAGTACGAAGCCCGCGATCAGCAGCACCACTGCCGCGAGCACCAAACCAGCACTGATAAGGATCACAGAGGGCTCTTTCGAGTGGCAGGTCCTAGTGACCCGTTACTTTACCGCCGGTCGTTGTGAGGACCGTCACCGCCGGGGAAAGCGCCCTGCGGAGCGTCGCCGCCGAACGGAGCGGGGCCTCCGGGCAGCGGCTGCTGGCCACTCTGGGGCACGGCGTGCGACATGGCGGGTGCCTGGCCCTGCGGACCGCCGGACAGCACGGGGAAGCCACCGCTGCCTTCGGCGGACACGTTGAGCTCGGCGAGCTGGTTTTCGAGGTAGAGCTTGAGCCTGCTGCGGTATTCGCGTTCGAAGCTGCGGAGTTCCTCGACCTTGCGCTCGAGCTCGTCGCGGGTCTGCACGAGCGAGCCCATCGCCTGGCGGTGGCGCTCCTGGGCGTCGCGCTCGAGCGTCTCGGCGCGGGCCCTGGCGTCGCCGATGACCTGCTCGGCCTGGCGGCGCGCCTTGGTGAGGATCTCGTCGGCCTCGCGCCGGGCCCGGGTCACCGTCTCGTCCGCCTCCCGGCGGGCGTCGGCGATCGCCTGGTCGGCGGTCTGCTGGGCCAGAGCGAGCACGCGGGCCGCGGTGTCCATGTTGTCCTCGGCGGGCGGCATGTTCATGCCCACGGGGACCTGGGGCTGCTGCGGCTGCTGCTGCTGCGGCTCGGGCGCCCGCATGGGCTCCGGCTGCGGCGGCTGCATCATCTCCGGCTTGGGCTGTTCCTGGACAGGCGCCGAGGCCATGGGCATGTTCATGCCGCCCGGCACCTTCCCGCGCAGGCACTCGGCCAGCTTGGCGCGGAGCTCCTCGTTCTCTTGGATCAGGCGGTCAAGCTCAGCTTCCACCTCGTCGAGGAAGGCGTCGACCTCCTCCTCGTCGTAGCCCGGCCGGAGCCGGGTGGTACTGAACTGCTTGTTCCGCACATCAGCGGGCGTCAGCGGCATTTTTTGGTCTCCTTGGCGCGCTTGGAGTCTGTCCGGAGGACGGTAACCCGAATCACTTCAGCGCGGACACGAGTTGGAACACGACCGGCGGCCCCACAGGCCATGCTCACCGTGGGCCGAGAGCCTGGGCGATCTGAATCAAGATCAGAACCACGATGAACAGGACAGTGAAGCTTAGGTCAAAGGCCACCGTACCCAACCGGAGCGGAGGAATGAAACGGCGGAGGAACTTGAGGGGTGGGTCAGTTGCGGTGTAGGTGGCCTCCGCCACGACGAGCACCACGCCCGACGGACGCCACTGACGTGCGAACGCCTGCACCGTCTCAAAGATCATCCTGCCGATGAGCAGCACCAAGTAGAGAGACAGGACTACGACCAAGATCCCACTAACGATCTCCACGGCCCGGCCGCGCCTCCACTTCTGATGTGCCTCCAGGCCTTGGGGAGACCTGGTTGGGTCCGATAGGCATACACAGAGACTCTAACTCTGATTGAAGAACCCGCGTTCCGCGATTCGAGCCTTGTCCTCGGCGGTCACCTCGACATTGGCAGGGGACAACAGGAACACCTTGTTGGTAACACGTTCAATGCTGCCATGTAGGCCAAAGACGAGACCTGCCGCGAAATCAACCAGCCGCTTCGCGTCACTGTCGACCATCTCGGTCAGGTTCATGATGACGGGGGTCCCGTCACGGAAGTGCTCACCGATTGTACGCGCCTCGTTGTACGTGCGAGGATGCAGGGTCGTGATGCGAGCCAGATCCGTCGTACGGCGTTCCACGATGGTCGTGGTCGGCCTGGGCGCGGGGCCGCCGGTCTCGGGCTCGTCGTCGCGGTCTTGGACCGCGACAGGACGCTCCTCACCGGGGCGCTGCACGTCGTCGTCGTAGGCGTAGTCGTCGGTGTAGGTCTCGTACCTCTCGTAGCGGTCGTCCTCCACGAGACCGAGGTAGACCGCCATCTTGCGCATCGCGCCGGCCATCGCTACGTCGTCCTCCTGCTCATGGTCGCACTCGCTCGGGCCCGTCGCCGTGCCCTGAGGCGGTAGGCGTACCCCCTGGAGCTCACCGCTGATCGACCTCTACTTGGTCATGGGCCTGAAGACCCACTTGAGGGGACATTACCTGACGAAGGGCTTGCGACGACCGAGCAACGCCGTACCGACCCGAACGTGTGTCGCGCCGTACGCGATCGCCTCGGCGAGATCGCCGCTCATCCCGGCCGAGACCATGGTGGCCCGGGGGTGCTGCTCCTGCAGCGCCGTGGCGAGCTCGCGGAGCCTGGCGAAGGCCTTGGCGGGCTCCTCGCCCAGCGGGGCCACCGCCATGACGCCGCCCAGCCACACGCCTTCCGCCAGGGCCACCTCGTCGGCCAGCGCGAGCAGGTCGTCGGGCCGCACGCCGCCCCTGCCGGGGTCGTCGTCGAGCGCGACCTGGACCAGGCAGCCGATGCGCCGGCCCTGCCTGACCGCCTCCTTGCTGATGGCGCTCACCAGTTTGGAACGGTCGACGGAGTGGATCACGTCGGCGTACGAGACCACCGAGCGGACCTTGTTGGTCTGCAGCTGACCGACGAAGTGCCAGGTCAGCGGCAGCCCGGCCAGCTCGCGCGCCTTGGGCGCGGCCTCCTGGTCGCGGTTCTCGCCGATGTCGCGCACGCCCAGCTCGGCCAGGATGCGGATGTCGTCGGCCGGCCTGGTCTTGGTGACGGCGATCAGCGTGACCTCGCTCCGGTCGCGGCCCACGGCGTGGCACGCCGCGGTGATGCGCTCCTCGACCTCGGCGAGACCGGCCGCGATCTCGTCCCTTCTCACGTGCCTCTCCTTCGTTACCGCGCCGCCCGCTGCCCCGCCGGTCCGGCGCGCCCTGCCGCCGTACGCACGACGGCGCCGCTCCCGGATCGCTGCGGGGAGCGGCGTCAGGCGAACGACTCGTTGACCGGCTATTTGAGGAAGTCGGGAACGTCGAGTTCCTCTTCCTGCTCCTCGAAGATCACCCGGGGACGTTTGGGAGGCTCCGACATGCGGGAGGTGATGGGCGTGGGCGGATTGGCCGGCTCGGGCGTGGGCCTCGGGATCGAGACGGGGCCGGACGGTCCGTCGGCCTCTCCGGACTCCTGCCTCCCCTCGTCGCGGCCCTCGCTCCTGCCGTCGTTCCGGTTGTCGGCCCTGCCGTCGGAACGCTCCGGCGCCGAGTCGTGCACGGGCTCGACCGGCCGCACCGGCTCGGGCCTGGCCTCGGCGCGCGGCTCGGGGCGGAACTCCGTACGCGGCTCAGGACGCGGCTCGGCACGCACCTCGGCACGGGGCTCGATGCGCGGCTCAGGCCTGACCTCCGGCCGCGGCTCGGGACGCACCTCGGCGCGGGGCTCGGGGCGCGGCTCGGGGCGGAACTCCGTACGCGGCTCAGGACGCGGCTCAGCGCGCAACGGAGGAGGGTCGGACTTCACACTCGGGGAGGCCGCGTTCGGCCGCGCAGGAGACGACACGGGCGGCGCCGCGGGGCGGCCCGCGGGCCTGGGCGCCTGCTTGTCGGACGGGCCCGGCACGTCGTCGAAGCCGGCCGCGATCACCGTGACCCGCACCTCGTCGCCGAGCGCGTCGTCGATGACCGTACCGAAGATGATGTTGGCGTCGGGCGCGGCGGCCATCGACACCAGCTGGGCGGCCTCGTTGATCTCGAACAGGCCGAGGTCGGAGCCGCCCGCGATGGACAGCAGCACGCCGTGCGCGCCGTCGATGCTGGCCTCCAGCAGCGGGCTGGAGACGGCCATCTCGGCGGCCGCCACCGAGCGGTCGTCGCCGCGCGCGTGGCCGATGCCCATGAGCGCCGAGCCGGCTCCCGACATGACCGACTTGACGTCGGCGAAGTCGAGGTTGATCAGGCCGGGCGTGGTGATCAGGTCCGTGATGCCCTGGACACCGGACAGCAGCACCTGGTCGGCCGCCTTGAACGCGTCGAGCACGCTGACCTGCCGGTCGGAGATCGACAGCAGCCGGTCGTTGGGGATCACGATGAGCGTGTCGACCTCGTCGCGCAGCGTCTCGATGCCCGCTTCCGCCTGCGAGGCCCTGCGTCGTCCCTCAAAGCTGAACGGACGGGTCACGACGCCGATGGTGAGCGCGCCGAGCGACCTCGCGATGTTGGCCACGACGGGCGCGCCGCCCGTGCCGGTGCCGCCGCCCTCGCCCGCTGTGACGAAGACCATGTCGGCCCCCTTGAGGACCTCCTCGATCTCCTCACGGTGGTCCTCGGCCGCCTTGCGGCCGACATCGGGGTTGGCGCCGGCGCCGAGCCCGCGCGTGAGCTCGCGGCCCACGTCGAGTTTCACATCGGCGTCACTCATCAGCAGCGCCTGGGCGTCGGTGTTTATCGCGATGAACTCGACGCCCTTGAGTCCCTCCTCGATCATCCGGTTGACGGCGTTGACTCCGCCGCCGCCGATGCCGACGACCTTGATGACCGCGAGGTAGTTCTGCGGTGCTGCCACGACGAGGGGCCTTTCCGCTCGTTGACTTGCCATTCCGGTGCGGATTGTCTCCGCTTTTTTGTCACTTCAGGTAACTCTCAACCTCAGGTTGAGATTTAGATTTATGTCAACCTGATGATTGATACGGACAGTAGGAGTTACGCTCCGGGCCGGTCAACTAACCGCGCCGCAAGCACGTCCGGCGTGTCGCGCGCTGTCCGTTTCGCTCCGCCGCCGCGCCAGATGGCGCGCCTCCTCTGCCGAAAGTCCGGCTTACAGGCTCTCATGTTCCGGGCCCCGGCTCGTACAGGCTCGGCGATCTGCTTGCCGCTGACTTGCCGGACCCTGACGATCACGATCACTTCAGCGTCACCACGTCCGGAGAGCTGACGTCGTAGAAGGTGGCGGATCGTTCCCGTTTGAGCAGCGAGGCCAGGATGCGGCCCTTCTCCTCGGGACGGTCGGAGCCGCCCCACAGGACCGTACGCCCGTCGGACAGCTCCAGCGTGATCCCCTCGGCCGTGCCCGCGCGCACCCGCCTGACCTTGCCCGCCACCTCGGGCGGAACGGCCTGGACGGCCTTGAGCGCGGCCGTCATGACCGGATCGCCGGGCACCGGGCGGTCGACCTTGAGCACGGGCAGCAGGGGCGGCAGCGTCGGTTTGACCTCGATCACCACGCCCTCGCCGTCGACGACCGCCACCTTGCCGCCGGTCTCGATCGCGGCGACCGGCTCGCGCTCGACCACCTCGATCTTGAGCGTGCCGGGCCAGACCCGGTCCACCTTGGCGGAGGCGAGCTGCCGGATGCCGAGGACGCGGCTTTCGACGCCGGCGAGGTCGACGGTGGCGAGGGGATGCAGCTCGGGCACGCCCGCCTGCTGTTTGATGCGCTCGCTCGGCACTGTGAGATTTCCCACGATCTCGATCGAGCGCACCCCCAGCACAGGCGAGAAGAACACCAGCCACGCGGTGATGCCCACCACGCCCGCCGTCAACAGCACCAGGAACGCCGTACGCGCCTTCATCGCCCTCCCCCCAGCATGCGGCTCATGTCGGCACCGAACCTACGCCGACGGCGGCCTGAAGCCCGCGCGCCACGCCCAAGAGCGCGCCTCGCTCAGGACAGGCGGGCGACGATCTGCGGCCCCAGCTCGGTGACGTCGCCCGCGCCCATCGTCAGCACGATGTCGCCGGGCCGCGCCCGCTCGGCCACCAGCGCCGGCACGGCCGACCTGTCGGGCGCGTACACCACCCGCTCGGGCGGCAGCGGCACCCGCCCGGCCACCATGGCGCCGGACACCCCCGGCTCCGGGTCCTCCCTGGCGCCGTAGACGTCGAGCACGATGACCTCGTCGGCGAGCCCCAGCGCGGCGCCGAACTCGTCGGCGAAGAACCGGGTGCGCGAGTACAGGTGCGGCTGGAAGATCGCGATGACCCGGCCGGTGCCGGAGTAGGAGGCCACCACGTCGCGGGCGGCGCGCAGGTCGGCGGCCAGCTCGGTCGGGTGGTGGGCGTAGCTGTCGAAGACCGCCACGCCCCCGGCCTCGCCCTTGGCCTCGAAGCGGCGCTTGGCCCCGGTGAAGGCCCCCAGGCCGTCTCTGATCTCCTCGAACGGCATCCCGAGCTCATCGGCCACGGCGATCACCGCCGTGGCGTTGAGCGCGTTGTGAGCCCCGGGAACGGCCAGCCTGACCTCTCCCCTGCCCTCGATGGAGAACACCGTGCCGAACCCGTCGGGCCGCACCTCGCCCACGCGGTAGTCGTCGCCGCGCACGCCGTAGGTCTTGACCCGCAGGCCGCGCTCGGTGGCGCGGCGCGCCAGCCCGGCCGCCCCGGGGTCGTCGGCGCAGCAGATGAGCAGCGAGCCGACCCGCTCGGCGAACCTCGCGAAGCTGTCGTGCACGGCCCGCGGGTCGCCGTAGTTGTCGAGGTGGTCGGCCTCGACGTTGGTGACCACGGCGATGTCGGGCGCGAGCATGAGGAACGAGCCGTCGCTCTCGTCGGCCTCGGCCACGAACACCCGCCCCTGACCGTCGTCGGCGCCGAGCCCGGTGGTGACGAGCTGGCCGCCCACGCAGTAGGACGGGTCGGCGCCGCACTTCTGCAGCGCCACGGTGAGCATGGAGGTGGTCGTGGTCTTGCCGTGGGTGCCGGCGATGGCGACGCCGGTGCGCCCGGCCATGACGGAGGCCAGCGCGGCGGCCCGCGGGATGATCCGCAGCCCCTGCTTGAGCGCCTCGCCCAGCTCGGGGTTGGAGTCGCGGATGGCCGTGGAGACCACGACGGTGTCGACGTCTCGGATGTGGGAGGCGGCGTGCCCGATGTGGACCGTGGCGCCCAGCTCGCGCAGCTCGGTGATCAGCTCGGAGCTGCGCGCGTCGCTGCCGGTCACGCGTACGCCGCGCTTGAGCAGGATGCGGGCGATGCCCGACATGCCCGCGCCGCCGATGCCGATGAAGTGCACGCGCCCAAGATCTTCGACGGCGACGGGATCGACCAGCTTCACGAGACTCATCGGGCTATCTCCAACACTTTCCTGGCGAGCATGATATCGGCGTCCTTGCTCCCCAGCCTGGAGGCGGCCTCCGACATGACGGCGACCCGCTCGGGGTCGTGGAGCATGGGCAGCACGTTCTGAATGATCCATTCGGCGGACAGCTCGGCGTCGTCGACCAGCAGCCCGCCGCCGCCCGCGACGATGCGCTCGGCGTTGATGCGCTGCTCGCCGTTGCCGTGGGGCAGCGGCACGTACGCGGCGGGCAGTCCCACCGCGGTCAGCTCGGCGCAGGTCAGCGCGCCGCTGCGGCACAGGGCGACGTCGGCGGCGGCGTAGGCGAGGTCCATGCGGTCGACGTAGGGCAGCAGGACGTACTGCGGGTCGCCGGGCGGCGGCTCGTGATCGACGGTGTTCTTCGGGCCCAGCACGTGGAGCACCTGCACCCCGGCCCTGCGCAGCGCGGGCGCGGCGGCCAGCGCGGCCTGGTTGATCGACCTGGCGCCCTGCGAGCCGCCGAACACCAGCAGCGTCGGCCGGTCGTTCTCAAGGCCGAACCACGAGCGCGCCTTGTCGCCCATGGACAGCCGGTCGAGCGTGGTGATCTCGCGGCGCAGCGGCGTGCCGACGAACTCGGCCTTGGGCAGCGCGGAGTCGGGGAAGCCGGTGAAGACGTGCTCGGTCAGCCGGGCGCCCAGCCGGTTGGCCAGCCCGGGACGCGGGTTGGCCTCGTGGACGACGATCGGCAGGCCGCGCCGCTTGGCCGCGAGGTAGGCGGGCGTGGCGACGTAGCCGCCGAAGCCCACCAGGATGTCGGCCTGCACCCGGTCGAGGATGCCCGCCGCGGCGTTGATCGCCCCCGCGAGCCGCCCGGGCACGGTGAGCAGGCTCGGCGTGAGGGTCCTGGGCAGCGGCACGGCGGGCACCAGCTCCAGCTCGTAACCCCGCGCAGGCACGAGCCGCGTCTCCAAGCCGCGTTCCGTGCCCACGCAGGTGATGCCGACGCTCTGGTCAAGATGGCGCAGCGCGTCCGCAAGGGCGAGCGCGGGCTCGATGTGCCCGGCCGTCCCCCCACCGGCGAGGACCACCCTCATCTCGGTCACTCCCTAACGTGTCGCTCGGCCTCTGGTCGTACGCCGCAGGCCCAGCCAGCTTAGGGCCCGGGCGGCCGGTCCGGGGCCACGTGCCGCCAAGGCCTCGCGCGCTCCCGGCTCGCGCCGGGCGAACGACAGCAGCATGCCGAGCGCCGCGAGCGTGGGCAGCAGTGACGAGCCGCCGTACGAGACCAGCGGCAGGGGGATGCCGGTGATCGGCAGCACCCCCAGCACCGCGCCCATGTTGACGGTCGCCTGACCCACCACCCACGCCACCGTGGCGGCCGCGGCGAGCCTGGTGAAGGCGTCGTTGACGCGTATGGCCACCCGCAGGCCCGCGTAGCCCAGCAGCCCGAACAGCGCCACGACGGTGAGCGTGCCCATGAGCCCCAGCTCCTCGCCGATGATGGCGAAGATGAAGTCGCTCTCGCTGTTGGGCAGCCAGCTCCACTTCTGCCGGCTCTCGCCCAGGCCGACGCCGAACCAGCCGCCCGAGCCGATCGCGATCTGCCCCTGCACGGCCTGGTAGCCGTCGCCCTGCGCGTCGGCCCACGGGTCGAGGAAGGAGCTGATGCGCGCGGTGCGGTACGGCTCCACTTTGATCGCGATGACGGCGGCCAGCACCGCGAGCGCCATGAAGCCGCCGAACAGCTTGATCGGCGCGCCCACCACCCACAGTAGCGCGAGAAAGATCATGAAGAGTACGAGCGTGGTGCCGAGGTCGCTGCCCAGCATGACCATGACGGCCAGGATCGCGGTGCCGGGCAGCAGCGGGAGCAGCATCTGCCGCCACTCGATGCGGCCCTGCTTGGCCCGCCTGGCCAGCAGGTCGGCCCCCCACAGCGCGAGCCCGAGCTTGGCCGGCTCCGACGGCTGGATGGTCAGCGGGCCGAGGTAGATCCACCGCTGCGCGCCCCACTCGGCCGAGCCGACGAACAGCACCATGACCAGCGCGATGATCGACAGCGCCATCAGCGGGTAGCCGGCCCAGCGGAAGAACTTGACCGGCAGCCGCGAGCACACGTACATGAGCGGCACGCCGATCGCGGCCGACAGCGACTGCTTGATGAACCACGAGAACGGGCTGCCGGTCTTGTTGAGCGCCTCGATGCTGGAGGCCGACAGCACCATCATCAGCCCGAGCGCGAGCAGCAGCGCGCTGCACATGATGATCAGGTAGTAGGTGGCCAGCGGCTTGTCGAGCAGCTCCTTGAGCGCGAGCAGCTGCTCGCGCAGGAAGCTCTGCGGGCTCTCCTCGGCGCGCGCCGGCCGCACCCGCTCCTCAGCGCTCGTGCTCACGTCGCGCCCTCAGCTCGCGTACGGCACGCGCGAAGGCCTCCCCTCGCGCCGGATAGTTCGCGAACATGTCGAAGGATGCCCCCGCCGGGGAGAGCAGCACGGTGTCGCCTGGCGAGGCCAGCCGGGCCGCTTCGGTGACGACTTTGTCCATCGCACCAGTGTCCCGATCCGCGATGTCCACGAGGGGGACATTCGGCGCGTGTCGCGCCAGGGCTTCGGCGATCCTGGCGCGGTCGGCGCCGATCAGCACCGCCGCGCGCAGCCGCGGGGCGGCCTGGCGTACCAGGTCCTCCACGTCCGCGCCTTTGAGCAGGCCGCCCGCGATCCACACCACCGAGCGGTAGGAGGCGAGCGCCGCGGCCGCGGCGTGCGGGTTGGTGGCCTTGGAGTCGTCGACGTAGTCGACCTCGCCGATCCTGTCGACGTGGGCGAGCCGGTGCGGGTCGGGCACGAAGTCGCGCAGCCCCTGGCGTACGGCCTCGGCGGGCACGCCGAGCGAGCGGGCCAGGGCGGCGGCGGCCAGCGCGTTGGCCACGTTGTGCGGCGCGAACGGCTTGATGTCGTCAAGGGTGGCGAGCTCTTCTGCGGCGTCCACGGGGTCGGCCACGAACGCGCGGTCCACCAGCAGGTCCTCGACCACGCCGATCTCGCCCCGCCTGGGGATGCGCAGCGTGAACCCGACCGCGCCCGGGTAGGGGGCGGCCAGCCTGGCGGCCTCGGGGTCGTCGGCGTTGTAGATCACCGTGCCGGCGCGCTCGAAGATCCGGCCCTTGGCGGCGGCGTACTCCTCCATGGAGCCGTGCCAGTCGAGGTGGTCGGGCGCCACGTTGAGCACCGCGGCGGCGTGCGGGGCCAGCGTGGACGACCAGTGGAGCTGGAAGCTCGACAGCTCGACGGCCAGCGCGTCGTACGGCTCCCCCACCGCGCGCACCACGGGCACGCCCACGTTGCCCACGGCCAGCGCCTTGCGGCCGGCGGCCAGCAGGATCGAGGTGAGCATGCGCACGGCGGTGGTCTTGCCGTTGGTGCCGGTCAGCGCCAGCCACGGCGCCGCCTGCCCGGAGCGCAGCCGCCAGGCCAGCTCGACCTCGCCGACGACCTCGACCCCGGCCTTCAGCGCGGCGTCGATGAGCGGGTGGTGCGGCGGCCAGCCGGTGGTGACCAGCCGCGTCACCCCCTCCGGCAGCGCCATCTCGCCGAACCTGGTCTCCACGCCGACGCGGGCGAGCTCCGCCGCCGCGGCGAGCTGCCGCTCGCCCTCCGTCGCCTCGACCACCACGACCCGCTCGCCCCGCGCGGCCAGCACCTCGGCCACGGCGGTGCCGGACACGCCGAGCCCGGCGACACACGTGTACGTCATGGCCTGGGCATCCACTCGACGTAGAACAGCCCGAGGCCGAGCGCCGCGCACAGCATGGCGATCAGCCAGAAGCGGACCACGATCGTGGTCTCCGCCCAGCCCTTGAGCTCGAAGTGGTGCTGCAACGGCGCCATTCTGAACACCCGTTTCCCGGTCATCTTGAAGGATCCGACCTGGATGATGACCGACAGCGTGATGATCACACACAGGCCGGCCAGGATGATCAGCAGGAGCTGGGTACGGGTGGCGATGGCCAGGCCGGCCAGCACGCCGCCCAGCGCGAGCGAGCCGGTGTCGCCCATGAAGATGCGGGCGGGCGGCGCGTTCCACCACAGGAAGCCGATGAGCGCCCCGAGCACGGCGGCGGCCACCACGGCCAGGTCGAGCGGGTCGCGCACCCAGTAGCAGTTGGGGCCGAGCTGGTCGATGCAGTTGTTGCGCAGCTGCCAGTTGCCGATCAGCACGTACGCCGCGAGCACCGTGCCGGTCGCACCGCTGGCCAGGCCGTCGAGACCGTCGGTGAGGTTCACCGCGTTGGAGAACCCGACGATCATGATGAGCACCCAGATGGTGAACCCGACGATGCCGATCGAGGGGCCGAAGTCGCGCAGGAACGACAGCCGGGTCTCGGCGGGCGTGATGCCGTACACGTTGGGCTGGCGGACCACCAGGACGGCGAAGACCGCGCCCACAATGAGCTGGCCGAGCGCCTTGGCGCCGCTGCGCAGGCCCAGGCTGCGCTGCTTGTAGATCTTGATGAAGTCGTCGAGGAAGCCGACCGCGCCGAGTCCCGTCATCAGGAACAGCACCAGCATGCCCGACACGGTGACGGGGGTCAGGGTGGCCAGGTGTGAGGCGCCGTAGGCGAGCAGGGCGGCCAGGACGAACACCGTGCCGCCCATGGTGGGGGTGCCCCGCTTGCCGAGGTGCGCCTGCACGCCCTCCTCGCGGACCTGCTGGCCGATGCCGCGCCGCGAGAACAGCCGGATCGCCAGCGGGGTGCACAGCATCGAGAGGACGAGGCCAACCGCGCCGGCGATGATGATGTTGGTCACTGGGGGGCACCTCCGAGCACCAGCTCGGCCGTTCGCTCCAGGCCCATCGCTCGCGGGCCCTTGATCAATACCGCGTCACCTGGCCGCAGCCACGCGGCGAGCTGCGCCGCCGCGGCCTCGGCGTCGGAGACGTGCACGACGGTCGTGGGGCGGCCGAAGCCGCCGGGGACGGCCGGGGGCGGACCGCCCGCCGGTCCGCCGGGAGGTCCGATGGGCGGCCCGCCCGCGGGCGGCTGCCACCCCTGCACCGGCGCGGGCGCACCGGGCACACCGGGAACGGGCCCACCGGGGCCCTGCGGCCCGGAGGCGGACGCACCGGGCGCCTGAGGCACACCGGCGGGGGCACCGGAAGCCTGCGGCCCGGGAAGCTGCGGACCCTGAGGGCCGGAAACGGACGCTCCGGGAAGCTGCGGACCCTGAGCCCCGGGAACACCGGGAGCCTGCGGAACCGCGCCCTGAGGACCGGGGGCACCGGGACCCGGGACGGGCGCGCCCGGGGCCTGCGGCCCGTAGGCGGGGGCGCCGGGCCCCTGCGGACCCGCGGCCTGAGGACCGGACACGGGCGCCCCGGGACCTTGGGGGTCGGAAGCGGGCTCGGGCGGCGCGGAGGTCTGGGCGGCTTCCTGGGCGGCGGCTTCCAGCGCGGCGGCCGTCTCCATGGCGGCGGCGCGCGCCCCCTGCAGGACCGGCTCGGCGTCGGGACCCGCCACGATGAGCCCGGCGAGACCGGCGCCGCCGGCCAGACGGCCGAGCTCGGTGTTGAGCTCCCCGCTGTCCTCGCCGAGCTCGCGCAGCGCCGCGATGACCGCGAAGCGCCGCCGCCCGCGGCCGATCACGTCGAACGCCTGGAAGGCGGCCCGCATGGAGTCGGGGTTGGCGTTGTAGGCGTCGTTGACCACGGTGACGCCGTCGGGCCGGTCGGTGACCTCCATCCGCCACCGGCTGGCCGGCGTGGCGGCCGACAGCTCCTCGGCGATGGTGGCCACCGGCAGCCCCAGCTCGTAGGCGGCCGCGGCGGCGGCGAGCGCGTTCTCGACGGCGTGCGCGCCGATCAGCTTGAGCGACACGTGCGCGGAGCCCGAGGGGGTGCGCAGCGTGAACGAGGCCCGCCCGCGCACGTCGACCACGACGTTCTCGGCCCTGATCGCCGCCTGCTCGCCCTGCCCGAAGTACGTCACCCGCGCCTCGGTGCGCGAGGCCATGCCGCGCACGAGCGGGTCGTCGGCGTTGAGCACCGCCACGCCGTCGCGCGGCAGCGCCTCGACCAGCTCGCCCTTGGCCTTGGCGATGGCCTCCTTGCCGCCGAACACGCCGAGGTGGGCGGTGCCGACGTTGAGCACGACGCCGATCTTCGGGGGCGCGACGCGGGTCAGCTCCTTGATGTGGCCGATGTTGCGCGCGGCCAGCTCCAGCACCATGTAGCGGGTGTCGAGGTCGGCCCGCAGCACGGTGAGCGGGTGGCCGAGCTCGTTGTTGTAGCTGCCGACGGGCGCGATGGTCGGCCCGATCCGCCCGGTGAGGCGGGCCAGCAGGTCCTTGGTGGTGGTCTTGCCCGCCGACCCGGTCACGCCGATGACGGTCGCCTTCGTGAGCGTGCGCACCTGCGCGGCGGCCAGCTCGGCGAGCGCGGCGGCGGCGTCGGGGACGATCACCGCGGGCGCGTCGACCGGCCTGCTCGCGAGCACGGCGACGGCTCCGTCGCGTACGGCCTGGGCGGCGAAGTCGTGACCGTCGGCCCGCGAGCCCTTGATGGCGACGAAGAGGGATCCCGGTTCTACGGCCCGCGAGTCGATCACGACGGGCCCGCGCACCACCGCGCGGGGATCGGCCATGCCCGACAGGGCGCCCGAGGTAATCTCGGCGATCCTGGCCAGAGGCAACGGGATCATTAGTGCTTCCTGCTTTCCTTGCGTGCGTCGATCGCTTCGGCGACCACTTCGCGGTCGTCGAAGGGGATCACCTCGCCTGAGACGTACTGGCCCTGTTCGTGACCCTTGCCCGCTACGACGATCACGTCGCCGCGCCCGGCCCGGGCGATCGCCAGGCCGATGGCGGCCGCGCGGTCGGGCTCAATGATCACATGAGCGCGGTGGTGCCGGGGAACGCGGAGCGCCCCTTCCATCATCGCGGCGAGGATGGCCAGCGGATCCTCGGATCGCGGGTTGTCGCTCGTAAAGATTGCCACATCGGCCAGTTGCGCGGCGATTTCCCCCATGAGTGGGCGTTTGCCGCTGTCGCGGTCGCCGCCGCAGCCGAGCACGATCGTCAGGCGGCCCTCGGTGACCGAGCGCAGCGAGCGCAGCACCGACTCCACGGCCCCCGGCTTGTGCGAGTAGTCCACGACGGCCTGGAACTCGTCGTCGGCGCCCGTGACGCGCTGCATGCGTCCCGGCACCCCGGCGAGCGTGCCGATGCCGTGCACGGCCGCCTGGAGCGGCACGCCGGCCTCGACGAGCGTCACCACGGCGCCGAGCGCGTTGGCCACGTTGTACGGCCCGGGCAGCGCCACGGTCGCGTCGGCCTCGACCCCGCCGGGGCCCACCACGCGGAACGCGCTGCCGTCGGAGCCCAGCCTGGTGTCCACCGCCCGCCAGTCGGCCTCGGGGTCGCCCAGCGCCGAGAACGTGGTCAGCGGCACCTTCGCCAGCTCCAGCAGCTCGCGGCCGTAGCGGTCGTCGATGTTGGTCACCCCGACGCGGCTCATCTCCGGCTGGAACAGCCTGACCTTGGTCGCGAAGTAGTCCTCGAAGTCCTTGTGGAAGTCGAGGTGGTCCTGCGACAGGTTGGTGAACAGGGCGACGTCGTAGTAGACGCCGTCGACCCTGCCGAGCGCCAGCGCGTGGCTGGAGACCTCCATGGCCGCCGCCGTGACGCCCTCCTCGCGCATGAGCGCGAACAGGCCGTGCAGGTCGGTCGCCTCGGGCGTGGTGAGCCTGGGCTGGAAGCGCAGCTCGCCGGCGTGGATCTCGACGCCGCCCACCAGGCCCGCACGGTGACCGGCGGCCCGCAGGCCGGCCTCGATCATGAACGTGGTGGTGGACTTGCCGCTGGTGCCGGTCACGCCGAGTATCTGGATGTCGTGGGCCGGCTGGCCGTACACCCAGGAGGAGATCTGCCCGAGCAGGGCGCGCGGGTCGGACACGACGAGCACGGGCAGCCCGGTGGCCACCGCGGCCTCGCGGCCCGCGCGGTCGGTGAGCACGGCCGCGGCCCCGTTCGCCATCGCGTCGGCGGCGAACTCGGCGCCGTGCACGCGGTTGCCGGGCAGCGCGACGTACAGGTCGCCGCGCCTGACCTCGCGCGAGTCGATGGTGACGCCGGTCAGCACGGCGTGCGGCGAGCGCGACGTGCCCGACTCGGCGTCGAGCATGGTCGCGAGCCCGCTCAGCGGGCGGGGCGGGCTGGTCGTGGGACGCATAGACGACGGGGGACGCACGGCGAGAGCGTACCTTCCCTGGTCACTGTCCCGCGCCGACCCGCACCGGCGAGACGGCCGAGCCTGTGGGAGGAATCTTCTTGCTCTTGATGGCGAACGTCATCACATCCTTGAAGACGGGGGCCGCGAGCTGCCCGCCGAAGTGCCCGTTCTTCGGGTTCTGCAGCACCGACAGCACCACCAGGCGTGGTTTGTCGGCCGGCGCGAACCCGGCGAACGACGCCGTATAGCCGTCATAGCGGCCGAGTTCGGCATCGTAGCGGTTCGCGGTGCCCGTCTTGCCCGCAACGCGATATCCGTCGATGGCGGCGAGCTGCCCGGTGCCCTCCTCGCCCACGGCGCTCTCCAGCATCGTCGTGATCTCCTTGGCCGTCGTCTCGCTCACCACCCTGGTCTGCTTACCGGGAGGAGCGGGGACGAACCTGCCGTGCTCGTCCGTCGTGCCGGCCACGATCTGCGGCTCGATCTTGACGCCGCCGTTGGCGATGGTCTGGTAGACGCTGGCCATCTGCAGCGCGGTCACCGAGACGCCCTGCCCGTAGGCGACCGTGCAGTTCTGGCTGCCGGACCACTTCTTGTAGTCGGGCAGCAGGCCGGCCTCCGCGCCGGGCACGCCGCCGCCTGGCCTGCTGCCGAAGCCGAACGCCTTGAGCATGGCGTGCAGCCGCTCGCTGCCGACCTTGCGCGCCGCCATGACCGTGGCCACGTTGCTGGACTGCGCCATGGCCTGGCGGAACGTCATCGGCTCCGTCTTGTGGCTGTGGGCGTCGCGCAGCACCTGGTCGGCGCACTTGATCCGGTCGGGCACCCGGTAGACCGTGTCGGGCGTCACCACCTTGGCCTCCAGCGCCGCCGCGGCGGTGATCACCTTGTTGGTGCTGCCGGGCTCGAACACGACGGAGGCCGCCTTGTTGACGAAGCTCGACTCGGGAGCCTTGCGCCAGTTGTTCAGGTCGAGCTCGGGCGCGTTGGCCATGGCGATGATCTGAGCCGTCTGGACGTCCATGACGATCACGGTGCCGCTGTCGGCGCCCGACTTCTTCACCTGATCGGCGATGGACTTCTGGGCCGCCCACTGGATGTCGCGGTCGATGGTCAGGCGCACGTCACGGCCGTCGACAGGCGGCGTCTGCTCGCTGCTGGTCATCGGGATCTGCTGGCCGTCGCGGCCGGTCTCGACGCGCATCTTGCCGTCGCGGCCGGCCAGCAGCTCGTTCTTCTCGCGCTCGATGCCGCCGAGCCCGGTGCCGTCGTCGCCGACGAACCCGATGAGGCTGCCGGCGAGGTCGCCCGCTGGGTAGTCCCTGCGGTAGGTCTTCTTCGCCGCCAGCGACGGGATCTTGGCCTGCAGCAGCCGGGTCGCGACGAACGGGTCGACGCCCCTGGCGAGCAGCTGGTAGCGGGTGTCCGTCCTGGCCAGCTTGGCGGCGATCTCCTGCTCGCTCTTGCCGAGCTGCTGGGCGAGGACGCTCGCCACCTCGGCGCGTTTCCCCGAGGGCACCTTCGTCGGGTCGATCGACAGGTCGCGCGCCTCGCGGGTGACGGCGAGGTAGTGGCCCTTGACGTCGGTGATCGAGCCGCGCTTGGCCGGGATCGCCACAGTCTGCACGCGCTGCTCGGCCGCCGCGGCCTCGTACACCTTGGCGTCGAGCCCCTGCATCTGGATGAGCCGGCCGGCGAAGATCGACAGCACGAACGTCATGCCGATCAGGCCGATGTTGATGCGCCTGCGCGGGTTGCCGAGCCGCAGCACGAGCGGCGGGCGCGGCGGCGGCCGCCGCGGTCCCCTGGGCGGCGGCACGTCACCGCCACGGGAGGCGCCGCGAGAGCCGCTGTGGGGGGTGCGCCTGGCCGCCGCGCCGTCACGGTCCCGGGCGGCGTCCTGCCGGGCGCCTGCGGCCCCTCTGGGACCTCCCGGCGGGGCGCCCGCGGCTCCTCGGGGGGCACCGGACGGTGTGCGGCGCAGCGGGCCGTCCTGGCCGCGCCCCCGGGGCTCCTCGTCCCCCGGACGGCGCGCCTTGCCGCCGGGCTGCCCGGCCGCCTTGGAGCCCGCCGCCGATCCCGTACGGCCGGCGGGACCCGGCCTGCCGGCGCCGCCGGGCCTGGCGGTCCTGCCCCGATCGTCGTCGCGCCCCTGCACGCGCCCGCGCAGCCGGTCGGCCTCGTCGCGGGGGGCGCGCCCGCGCGGGCGGCCGTCGTCGTCACGGCCCTGGGCCGCGCGCCCTCTCGGCCGCTCGTCGTCGCGGGGAGCCCTGCGGGGGCCCGCGTCATCGTCGTCACGGGGACGCCTGCGCCCGGCCGGCCGGTCGTCGCCGCGCGAGCGGCCCCGCGCGTCGCCTGCGGGACCGAACGCCTCGGGCCCGAACGGCAGGTCGAGGGGGTCGTCGGGGTCGCGACGGCGGCGCGGCGGCTCCTGCGACGGCGGGCGGCCTTCACCGGAGGGCCCGCCGCGCCCCGAGCCGCCGCTCTGCCGTGTCGTCCTTCCGGGACCGCCCGGCGTACGACGAGCGGCGCCGGGCCCTCCTTGAGAGCCGGCGCCGCCTGCGCCGCGGCCGGGGCCCTGCCCCCTGCCGCCTGATTCCCTCACCGTTCCGTGTCCGCCTGGTTCGGCCGTCCGTCGCTGGTGTAGGCGTTGACCTCGTCCCAGTCGGGGTGCTGCCCCTGCATCTCGGCCAGCCGGGCGATGTTGCCCGGCTGGGTCTTGAGCTGATATTCCTGGTCGATCTTCTCGTTCTCGCGCCGCGCCACCGCGATCTCCTCGCGCAGCTTGGCGTCGGTGATCGTGTCCTGGGCCAGCATCGTGTTGAGCAGCAGCAGGCTCACCAGGCCGCCGCAGAGCAGGCCGACGACGAGCAGGACGAACGGCGTGCGCTGCCGGCGCGCGGGGCCACGGCCGCCCGAGGGGCGTGCTGCGGGCGCCTTGCGCACGCGTGCGCCGGCCGCCTCGCCGGGCCTGCGCTCACTGGCGGGCGCAGTGACAGGCGCGGTGACAGGCGCGGTGGCGGGCGCGGCGGCGCGCGTGGAGGGCTTGCCGCGTTCGGGTGCGGCGGTCCTGCCGCGCGTGGGAGCCTTGGTCCGTTCGGGCGCGGGCGCCTTGCCGCGTACGGGAGCCGCCTTGGCACGACCGCGCGCGGGAGCGCCGCTCGCCGCGGCAGCGCCCGTGGAGCCGCCCGCACGCGCGTCCAGGCGCGCGCGCTCGGCGGCCGAGCGCCTGCCCGCCGCTTCGGAGCGCACGTCGGCTCGCGCCTCGGCCCGCACGTCGGGACGGGGCCGGAGCTTGGGCTGCTGCGACACGGCCGGCCTGCGGACGCCCGTCCTGGGCACCGCGCGGCGGACGGGAGCCCCCCGGCCGGTCTCCTGCTCAGTCGTCAACACGGATCCTCTCTGCCGCCCGTAGCCGGGCCGAGGCCGCCCGCGGGTTGCGGGCGATCTCTTCTTCGCTCGGGAGCTCTGCTCCCCTCGTCAGCAGGCGGAACCTCGGCTGGTGAGCCGGAAGCGGGACGGGCAGCCCGGGGGGGCTGGTGTCCCTGGTTCGCGCCGTGAGGGCCTGCTTGGTGAGCCGGTCCTCGAGTGAGTGGTAGGAGAGCACGACGACTCGCCCACCGAGCGCCAGCGCGTCGAGCGCCGCGGGCAGCGCCGCCTCCAGGGCGGACAGCTCCGCGTTCACCTCGATGCGCAGCGCCTGGAAAGTCCTCTTGGCGGGGTTGCCCCCGGTGCGCCGGGTCGCGGCGGGGATGGCCTCGCGAACGATGTCCGCGAGCCGCTTCGTCGAGGTTATTGCCTCTTTGGCACGTTCTCTGATGATCAGGCCCGCGACACGCTGAGCGAATCTCTCCTCGCCGTAGTCACGCAGGATGCGGGTGAGGTCGGCGGCGGAGTACGTGTTGACCACCTGCTCGGCCGTGAGCTCCTGGGAGGTGTCCATGCGCATGTCGAGCGGCGCGTCATAGGAATAGGCGAACCCGCGCTCGGCCTCGTCGAGCTGCGGCGATGACACGCCGAGGTCGAACAGCGCCCCGTTGATCGTGGTGCGCCCGGCACGCGCGAGCACGTCGGGCAGGTCTGCGGACGAGGCGTGGACCAGGGTGATGCGGTCGGCGTAGGGGCTCAGCCTGCGGGTGGAGTGTTCGATCGCGTAGGGATCGCGGTCGATGCCGATGAGGTGGAGCGCCGGGTGGGCGGCGAGCAGAGCGGCGGAGTGACCGCCGAGTCCGAGGTTGGCGTCGACGACGACGGGGTCGGGGCCGGACAGCGCGGGGCCGAGCAGCTCCAGAACGCGGTCGAGCATCACCGGAACGTGACCGCCCGTGGCGACGCTGTCGTCCATCTCCAACCCCCCTTTCGCGTCCTTGCTCGCGGATGACGCGTTCATCGATCGATCGCCGGTCATTCCTGGGTCCCCAACCGGCGCCGCCCGGCCAGGTCCCCATCCGCACCCTCTTCGTGGACGCCCGCCATCTGACACCGGGGAAGGTGCATCAGCTGACGGACAGTGGTTGCGGGTGGAGACCTCGCCGAACGACATCACCGACGGATCGACCGTGGTTCTTTTACAGAATCCCTGGCAGCACCTCCTCGGACAGTTCGGCGAACGCCTGCTCCTGTGCACTGAGATAGCTGTCCCAAGCCTGTGCGTCCCAGATCTCCAGCCGGGTGTTGGCCCCGATGACGACGCAGTCACGTTCCAGGCCCGCGTACGTGCGGAGACTCTGTGGAATGGTGATGCGTCCCTGCTTGTCTGGTTTCTCGTCGGACGCGCTGGCGAAGAAGACGCGGCTGTAGTCACGCACCGCCTTGGCGGTGACCGGGGCGGTGCTGAGAGCCTCGGTAATGCGCTGGAACTCCTCCACGGGAAAGACGTAGAGGCATCGCTCCTGGCCTTTGGTGATCACAAGACCCTCCGCCAGCTCCTCACGGTACTTAGCCGGCAGGAACAGCCGTCCCTTGTCGTCCAGACGCGGTTGATGGGTGCCGAGGAACACCGGCCCCACCTCCCGTGCCTCGTGAAGCGCTCAGCGCTGGTGCACCGTGCCCTCCACTGCGCACCACCATACTCCACTTCTCCCCACCGTCAACTGATTCGAACCGTCTTCATCATTGGTTTCCCTTGCGTTACCGCAGGTCAGAGGCATGGCTCAGGGTGGAGCGGGGTGCGGCGGCGGTCCCCGCCATGGGCGTGTCGAGGCTTTGAAACCGCCTTCAAATAGGCCCCTCAGGGGAGGGGCGAAGCGTGGAGTGGAGGAAAGTGGAGCGCTCGGTGGAGGGCGGCGCCGGGGCCTTCCCGCGGTCCTTCGAGTGCGCTGTGTCACGGGATTCGCACGACCATGCCACAAGAACCGGAACATGACCGGTGTTCCCTGAATATCCACAAATGTCGCTACGGAACCCGCAGCGTCGTAGGGTCGTACAGAACAATGGAAAAGGAATGGCATGGCTCCCGCAAAGGCACCGTACCGGGACAGCCGTCGCACTTCTCATGGAGGCCTGGTGGCAGTTACCCATGACGTCCCTCCCCAGCTCGACGAGCTGGTCACCACCGCCCACCGGATCCGGCAGGCCATCGAATCGGTGATCGAGGGCAAGAGCGACGCCGTCCGCCTCACCCTTACCGTCCTGCTTTCCGAAGGCCACCTCCTGATTGAGGACGTGCCGGGCGTCGGCAAGACGATGCTCGCCAAGGCGCTGGCCCGCTCCATCGACTGTCCCGTGCGCCGTGTGCAGTTCACCCCCGACCTGCTGCCCAGTGACATCACCGGGGTGAGCGCGTACAACCAGCAGACGCGGGAGTTCGAGTTCAAGCCCGGTCCCGTGTTCGCCAACATCGTCGTCGGCGACGAGATCAACAGGGCCTCGCCCAAGACGCAGTCCGCGCTCCTGGAATGCATGGAAGAGGGCCAGGTGACGGTGGACGGGCGAACGTACCAGCTCGAGTCGCCGTTCATGGTGATCGCCACCCAGAACCCCGTCGAGATGGAGGGCACCTACCCCCTTCCCGAGGCCCAGCGCGACCGCTTCACCGCCCGCGTGGCGATGGGCTACCCCGAGCCGACCGCCGAGCTGGAGATGCTCGACGTGCACGGCGGCACCTCGCCGCTCGACAAGCTGGAGCCGGTCGCGACCACCGCCGAGGTGCGCGCCCTCATCGAGGCCGTACGCGGCGTCTACGTCTCCCAGGCCATCAAGAAGTACGCCATCGACCTCGTCGTGGCCACCCGCCACTCCCCCGACCTGCGGCTCGGCGCCTCACCGAGGTCCACGCTGCAGCTCGTGCGCGCCGCCAGGGCGCACGCGGCGCTGTCCGGCCGCGACTACGTCATCCCCGACGACCTGCAGGACCTCGCCATCCCCGTGCTCGCGCACCGCCTGCTGCCCAGCATCGAGGCCCAGGGCCAGCGCCGCCTGCCGGAGCACGTCGTGGCCGACCTGGTCAGGCGGGTGCCGGTGCCGGAGACGCGGGGCACCTGATGACGGGCATCCAGGACCTGCGCCCGCGGGGCAGGGCGCGGTGAGGGCCGGGCTGCGGGCACTGACCTCCCGTGGCAGGTCGTTCCTGGCGTCGGGGATCGCGGCGCTGCTCATGGCGCTGCTGCTGGGCGAGAACGACCTGTTCAGAATCGGTGTCCTGATCACGGCGCTGCCGCTGCTCGCCGCGATGGTGGTGGCGCGGACCCGCTACCGGCTGAGCTGCGCCCGCCGGCTCGACCCGGCACGCACCGAGGTGGGCGGCGAGGCCACCGTGACCCTGCGGCTGGAGAACGTCACCCGCCTGCCCACCGGCCTGCTGCTCATCGAGGACACGGTGCCGTACGCGCTGGGCGTCCGCCCCCGGTTCGTGCTGGACCGGGTCGAGGCCAGGGGCGTGCGGGAGATCGACTACCGGGTGCGCTCCGACCTGCGCGGGCGCTACACGATCGGGCCGCTGTCGATCCGCATCGCCGACCCGTTCGGACTGGTGGAGCTGACCCGCTCGTTCACGATCAGCGACACGCTCGTGGTGACGCCGCAGGTGGTGGCGCTGCCCCACGTACGGCTGTCGGGCGAGTGGGCGGGCGGCGGCGAGAGCCGTACGCGGAGTGTGGCGGCGGCCGGCGACGACGACGTGGCCCCGCGCGAATACCGGCAGGGCGACGACCTGCGCCGGGTGCACTGGCGCTCGACCGCCCGCCATGGCGAGCTGATGGTGCGGCGCGAGGAACAGCAGTGGCAGAGCCGCGGCGCGCTGCTGCTCGACACCCGCAGGCACGCGCACCGCGGCGAGGGCCCGCGCTCGTCGTTCGAGGTGGCCGTCTCGGCGGCGGCCTCGATCGGCGTGCACCTCTCCCGCGAGGGCCTCGGCCTGCGGCTGGTCACCGACCAGGGCGCCGAGCACCTGACCGACCAGGGCAGCCAGTCGCTGCTCGACACGCTCGCCGTCATCAGGCACAGCCCGGCGCGCTCCCTGGAGATGGGCGTGTCCGCGCTGCGCCAGGGCGGCGGCGACGGGCTGATCGTGGCCGTGCTGGGCGCGATGGAGCCGGAGGAGGCCAGGGAGCTGGCCAGGCTGCGGCACAGCAGCATCACCGGGGTGGCGGTGCTGCTGGACGTGAGCTCCTGGGAGGGCGGTGACCGCACCGCCGCGGAGAACCACCTGGCCGTGCAGACGATCCTGGCCGGGTACGGCTGGCGCATCGTCAACCTGCCCGCCGGCGTCTCCATCGCCTCGGTCTGGCCGGACGCCGCCAACCGCGGCAGATACGTGCTCGATCCCACGGGAGGGGCGGCATGAGACTGACGATCGCCTCGGGGGCGGCCTCCTTCGCCGCCGCCTTCCTGCTCTACCCCCTCTTCTCGGGCGGTTCGTGGTTTTGGACCTCGCTCGGCGCGGTACTCTCCGTGGTCGCGGCGGGCCTGCTGAGCAGCCGGCTGTCGCTGCCCGCGTGGGCGGCGCCGCTGGTGGGGCTGGCGGCCGCGTGGATCTTCCTGACCGTCTCGTTCGCGTCCGGCAAGGCGTGGGCGCTGGTGGTGCCCACCAAGGACTCGGTGGCGGAGCTGATCAGGCTGCTCGGCGTCGGATGGGCCGACATCCAGCGGTTCGCGGCGCCCGTACCGGACACCGAGGGCATCACGCTGCTGACGGCGGGCGGCGTGGCGCTCATCGCGATCGCCGTGGACCTGCTCGCCGCGCGGCTGCGCCGGGCGGCGCTGGCCGGGCTGCCGCTGCTGGCGCTCGCCACGGTGCCGGCGACGATCCTCGCCGACCCGATCAGCTGGCCCGCGTTCATCATCGCCTCGCTCGGCTTCATCGGGCTGCTCATCTCCGACGGGCGCGAGCGGATCGGCCACTGGGGGCGTGCGGTGCTGGTACGCCGTACGCGCGCGGTCAATCTCTCCCAGGAGAGGACGCCGCGCGACACCGCCGACACCAGCGGGCTGCGGCTGTCGGGCAAGCGCATCGGGTTCGCGGCGATCCTGCTGGCCGTGCTGCTGCCGGCGGCGCTGCCCACGATGGAGCCGGTGTCGTTCTTCACCTTCGGCGTGGGCGGCAGGGGCTCGGGGCCCGGCAATTCGATCAGCATCCCCAACCCCATCGCCAACCTCAAGGGCCAGCTCCAGCTGCCGCAGCGGCGCGTGGTGCTGACCTACTCCAACAGCGACAACAGGCCGCGCTACCTGCGGATCTACGCTCTGGACACGTTCGACGGGCAGCAGTTCGGCATGACCCAGCCGAAGGGCGCGCCGCAGAACAGGACCGAGAACGGCCCGCTGCCCGACCCTCCGGGGCTCGGCCCGCGGCCGAAGATCAGGGACGTCCGGACGAACATCCGGATCAGCGACGAGATCGCGAAGCTCCAGTTCCTGCCGCTGCCGTATCCGCCCCGGCAGATCGACATCGACGGCGACTGGCGGGCCGACGTGGACACGCTCATGGTCTTCTCCACCCGCGAGGAGGCCGCGGGCGCCGAGTACGAGGTCCGCACCACCGAGCCGGAGCCCACCGCCGACCTGCTGGACGCGACCGACAGCCTGCCGTCCGAGGCGGACGACCGCTTCCTCGCCCTGCCGGAGAACCTGCCGCCCGGCATCAGGGAGCTCGCCGACGAGGTGACCGCCGAGGCGCGCACCCGGTACGAGGCCGCGGTGATGCTGCAGAAGTTCTTCACCACCGACGGCGGCTTCATCTACAGCCTGGAGACGCAGGGGCACAGCAACTCGGCGCTCGCCGACTTCCTGCTGCGCTCCCGGGCCGGCTACTGCGAGCAGTTCGCCGCCTCGATGGCGGTGCTGGCCCGGCTGGTCGGCATCCCGTCGCGGGTGGCGATCGGCTACACCGGCGGCACCAAGGTCGGCGACCACTGGGAGGTCGGCACCAACGACTCCCACTCCTGGCCCGAGCTGTACTTCGAAGGCGTGGGCTGGCTGCCGTTCGAGCCGACGCCGGCCGGCGCCGCCGGGCAGGGCAGCGCCCGGGTGCCCGAGTACTCCCAGCCCAGGCCCGAGCCGTCGACCGGCTCCACCAGCGAGCCGTCGACCGGCACCACCAGCTCCGAGGCCGACGAGCCGCAGAACCCGCAGGCCCGGCGCAACACCCGCGAGCTGGACCGCGAGGGCACGGTCGCGACCGGCACGACGCCGCCGGACGACTCGATGCCGCTGGCCGCCAAGATCGGCATCGGGGCGGGCGCGCTGCTGCTCGTCCTGCTGATCCCGGCCGGTCTGCGGCTGATCTCCCGTAACCGCCGGGTACGCCGCCTCACCTGGAAGGTCTCCCAGCCGTCCGACGAGCTGACCGCCAGGATGGTCACCCGCCGCGGCCAGGCGACCGTCGCCGCCGTATGGGCCGAGCTCGACGACGTCCTGTACGACTACGGCATGGCCCGCCTGCCGAGCGAGACGCCGCGCGCGCTGGCCCGGCGGCTGACCGAGCAGTACGAGTTCGACGCCGAGTCCGCGGCGGCCATGGCGGCCATCGCGCAGAGCGTCGAGCGGGTGCTGTTCGCCCGCGATCCAGGCCGGATCGCTCCCATGGGCAAGGAGCTGCGCCGGGTACGCCTGGCGCTGGCGGCCACCGTCTCGCGCGGGCGGCGGGTGCGCGCCGTGCTGCTGCCGCCGTCCACGCTGCGGCGGATGCGGCAGGTGGGCGAGCGGCTGCTCGACGGGTTCGACCTGCTGGAGACCATCCGCCTGCGCCGCACTTCGGCCCAGCGAGGCGCCTGACCCACGGAAGGCGACCGCCCAGCCCTCTGCTTTCACGGGCTGGGCGGTCGCGCCGCGTCTGGGAGTGTTGTGCCGGCCGGCCCGGCCCGAAACGACGCTCGCGGGAGGAAGCCGACGACGGCGGTGAAGAGCGCGCGGCCGTCTGGACGAGGTGGCCGCCGACCGACCGCAGCCGACGATGGCGGGTGTCGCGGCTCAACGAGAGCGACGCCTACGGACTCCTGCCGGCGACGGGGTGCGAGGCTCGACGTTGCCTGAACGGAGCGGCGGCCGGAAGACGATGGCCGGGATGGTGCTGGGAGGACGCGAGAGAACCGGGCACGGGATCCGGCACCCGGTGAAGCCTGGACGGGGCACGGACAAGCTGCCGGTACCGGCTGACGGTGGGCGTGCCAGCGGCCGTCCCCTACCGGGGGCGGCCGCGACGCTTGCCCGGATGGGTCAGCGTTCGTCGTGACGACGGCGCCAGCGCTCTTCCATGCGCTCCATGAAGGTGCCTCGGTTGCCCCGGCGGGCCTGCTTGCCCGGAGGGGTGGCCGTGCCGGCACCGGGGCCGTCGCCGAATCCATTCATCTTTTTCCAGCTGGACAGGCCCCACAGACACGCGGCGAGCATGACCACGAAACCGCCGACGCCGAGCGGGATCAGGGCGGTGCCGCTGATGACCACGCCGACCATCATGATGACGACGCCGAGCGCAAAGCCGATGGAGGCTTTGACCAGGCGACGCTTGTAATGGCTGCGCGGGTCGCTGATCCTTACGGTGTTGGCCCACTTCGGGTCCTCGGCGTAGAGGGCCTGCTCGATCTGGTCGAGCAAGCGCTGCTCGTGCTCAGAGAGCGGCACGGCGCCTCCCAAGGACGGCCCCAGGACGGGGAAGACGGCAACGGACGACACGGGGTGTCCGAACCTCGCGGTCGGTTATCCCCAGAATACGAGGCTGTAGACGTAGGCGAAAGCAAACGTCCAACGCAGACCAAACCGGAGGCGACGTCATAGCTCTATTGTGGCTCATCTCGCCCCCCTTCCCCCCAAATCCTGACACGGACGCCCCCAGCAAGTCCTGACATCGAACGTCATGTCTCTATTTCATCAAGCTTGCCACGTACCAGCGACGCCGGGAGCACCGCGTCGGGACCGAATCTCTGGATGGCCCGGTCCATGGCCTGCTCCGCCTCGCGCCACCCGGTCTCCTTCTCTCCGATGCTGAGCTGGCGGGTGGCCTCGCCGGCCGGTCGCAGGTTCTCCATCCGGACCCCCACCAGGCGCAGCCGCACCCGCTGAAGCCCGGCCGCCTCGAACAGCTCGCAGGCGGTGGCGTAAATCACCTGCGCCACGTCGGTCGGCTCGCGCAGCGTACGCGACCGGCTGATCGTGGTGAAATCGGCTCGGCGTAGCTTCACACTTACTGTCCTTCCCACGTGACCGGCCTTACGCATGCGAGCTGCGACCCGCTCCGACAGGCGCAGCAGCTCGCGCTTGATCACGTCGGGATCGTCGACGTCGGTGGCGAACGTCTCCTCGTTTCCGATGCTCTTGTCGGGCACGTGCGCGGTCACCGGGCGTTCGTCGCGCCCCCAGGCCAGGGCCGCCAGATGACCGCCCACCGCCTGCCCCAGCTCACGCTGGAGGGTGGCGGGCGGAACCTTGGCGAGGTCGCCGACCGTACGGATGCCCAGGCGCACCAGCGCCTGCTCGGTGCGCTCGCCGACGCCCCACAGCGCCGAGACCGGCAGCGGATGGAGGAAGTCGACCACCTCGTCGGCGGGCACCACCAGCAGGCCGTCGGGCTTGCACTGCTTGGAAGCGAGTTTTGCGATGAATTTGCTGCTCGCCACGCCCACGGAACACGTGATGCCGTAGCGTTCGAACACCTGCTCCCTGATCATGGCGGCGACCGTCGCGGGCGGGCCGAGCCGCCGCCTGGCACCGCCCACGTCGAGGAACGCCTCGTCGGAGGCGATGGGCTCCACCAGCGGGGTGATGGCGTGGAAGATCTCCATGACGCCCTTGGAGACCTCGGCGTACTTACCGTGGCTCGGCGGGATGATCGTGGCCTGGGGGCAGAGCCGGCGCGCCCGGCTCATCGGCATCGCCGAGTGCACGCCGAACGCCCTCGCCTCGTACGTGGCGCTGAGCACGACGCCGCGCCCGGCGGGCGAGCCCACGATCACCGGACGCCCCTTCAGCTCGGGTCGCTCGAGCAGCTCGACGCTGGCGTAGAAGGCGTCCATGTCGACATGGAGGATCGGGCAGCCGCTGTCATCGGCCCCGGTGCGCGGAGCGGGGCCGATGCCGGTGATCTGCTTGCGAGACACGCAGCCGATTCTATCCGAACAGACGTTCTATACCGAGGGGAGCGGCCATCGTTTCCCTTCTCTTTCCTCCGGCTCAGGCCCGGTGCGCGAGCACGTGGAGCTGCGTGGCGATGTCGCGGAGCACGGGATGGGTCGAGGCGGCCTGTTCGAGCGCGACCAGCGACTCCGCCGCGCCGGGCTCGCCGTCGATCAGCCGGCTCGGCACCAGGTCGGCGAAGACCCGCACGCCGTGGATGGAGCCCACCGTGAATCCGGCCGCCTCCAGCAGCTCGGCCAGCGTATCCGCGGAGAAGCGGCGCGGTGTCGGGTCGCGGTCGCCCCACGTGCCGACCGGATCGGCCAGCACCGCCCTGGCCTCCTCGAACTGCCCGGCCAGCGCCCGGTGGATGGCGCTCGCGACCGGGTTGGCGGCCAGCACGCTGACCGTGCCGCCCTTGCGCAGCAGCCCCGCGACCGCGGTCAGCGCGCTGGTCGGGTCTTCCACGTACTCCAGCACGCTGTGGCACAGCACCAGGTCGGCCGACTCGTGGCTGAGCAGGTCGCTCAGGTCGGCCGCGTCGCCCTGGATGCCGCGCACGCCCACGCCGCGCTCCTTGGCCCGGCGCTCCAGCGCGGCCAGCGAGTCGGGGCTCGGGTCGACGACGGTGACGGAGTGACCCAGCTCGGCCAGCGGCACGGCGAACCCGCCGGTGCCGCCGCCGGCGTCGACGATGTCGAGCGACTCCCGCCCGGTGGCCGCCGTGCGCTCGGCCAGCATGGACCGCAACGCCTCCCAGACGACGGCGGTGCGCACCGCCGGGGTCCTCGTGGTGACGCCTTCTGCCCGCAACCTCGGCTCGCCTCCCTCTCCGCCGCGACCGGCGCCCCTGCGGCGGCTCCCGGACGCCCCGGGCATCCGCCGCTCAACGCGCGGTTCCGCGAACGCGCGTCCTGCGAAACGTGCACTTCGCGGACGGCTTTCTACGTGGACGCGCCCCAGCCTACGCCGTACGCGGCAGCGCCCGCTCCACACCAGGAAGACCCATTACCGCCGGCCCCCGGCCGCCCCACCCGTCGCCAGGCCGCATCCCTGGCGGCCGTCACACGAGGCCGTCCGGCTCGCCGCTCCCACGCCGGTACGGAAGCGCAAGGCGACGACGCGCGGGATGGTGCGCGCCGCCTGCCCAGGAGTCCCCCGCCTCGGCTCGGGAACGGCCGTCAGCGGCGCCTGGTGGGAACGCCCTGCACGGTGGCTCTGGGATGCTGGGGATGCGCATCGGCGCGCAGCACCCGGGCGATCTGCGCCGTCCCCAGCTCTCGGATGCCGCGCGTAGCCTCTCGTGGGAGCCCGGCACGGTTGCGCGTGGAAAGCGCCTGCGCAGGCGTGCGTGGCACGGGCCCATCGCGGGCGCCACGGGCCCCGCGCGGCCTCTCACCCCTCGTGCCGGTGCGGTGCGCGGACTCGCGGGGACGCAGTCGCACGACACGTTCCGGTCCCCGCGCGGCCTCTCACCCCTCGTGCCGGTGCGCAGCGGCGTGCCGGCGCTCGCCACCAGCGTGCCGAGGCTCGTCATCCGGGCACCCGAAGGAGCCTCGCACGGGACCTGCCCGGCGATGCCGAAGTCGGTCAGCACCACCCGGCCCTCCCGGTCCGGGGAGGCGTCAGCCAGAGGGCGGGCCCAGGGTGGCCGCGAGGCGTTTAGGGGCGCGTAGGCGCCAGGCCTCCGCCAGGAGCTCGCCCATCTCGTCCGCGTCCACCGCCCCCATCCGGACCAGGACGCTCGCGTGGCCGTCGTAGTGGGGCGTGGTGGTGAACGTGGCGGGATCGGCGGTCAGGAGCTCGCGTTTGTGCTCCTCCGACGGAACCGGGAGCACCAGCAGGTCGCCCTCCTCGCGCAGCCGGGCGAACCACTTGCCGCGTACGGAGAAGGCGGGCGTGCCGTACATGGTCCGCTCGGCCACCTCGGGCAGCGCCAGGGCCAGCCGCCGTACGTCCTCTTCCGTCACCATGCCGGTCACCCTAGCCACCGCCACCGACAAGAAACCGGCGGCCGGCCGGGGCGGAATCACCGCGAAGCAGGGCCGGCGCGGAGAAGGGCGCGTCGCGGCTGGTGACGCGCCCCTCCTCCGTACGGAAACCGGCGTGCTCGAAACGTACCTCGAACGCGCCCCTCCGGTCCCCCGAAACGGGGTGCCTAAAGGGTGTCTAAAGGGTGAGGCTTGGCTTGAGTTGCTTGAACCGCGCCAGCAGCCCGTTGACGAACTGCGGCGATTCGTCGGTGGACAGCTCCCCCGCCAGGTGCACCCATTCGCTGATGACCACGCCCTCGGGTACGTCGGGCATCCACAGCAGCTCGTACGTGCCGCCGCGCAGCAGATTACGGTCGACGGCGGGCATCCGGTCGAGTGTCCAGCCCTCGGCGTACGTCGTGATCAGTTCGTCGATGCGCGCATGGTGCCGGGCGACCCCCTCGACGATGGCCGAGGTGTACTCGTTGACCGGTGGTTCTTTCCGTTCCACGCGCTCGGCGAGGATCTTCAGCGGATCCTCGCCGCGCAGCTCGGCCTCGAAGAGGATGTCGAGCGCTCTCCTGCGTGCTTTGCCGCGTGCCGACACCTCAGGCCCGGCCGAGGTACTCGCCGCTACGGGTGTCTACCTTGACCTTTTCGCCGGTGGTGATGAAGAGCGGCACCTTGATCTCGGCGCCGGTCTCCAGCGTGGCCGGCTTGGTGCCGCCGGTGGAGCGGTCGCCCTGCAGACCAGGCTCGGTGTTGGCGATGGTCAGCTCGACGGCGGCCGGCAGCTCGACGTAGAGCGCGGAGCCCTCGTTGAACGCGACCGTGGCCAGAGTGTTCTCCAGCATGTAGTTGGCGGCGGTGCCGACGGTGGCGGCCGGCACGTTGACCATGTCGTAGGTCTCGGTGTCCATGAACACGAACTCGTCGCCGTCCTTGTACGAGAACTGCATCTCGCGCTTGTCGACGTTGGCCACCTCGACCTTCACCCCGGCGTTGAAGGTCTTGTCGACGACTTTGCCGGAGAGGACGTTCTTGAGCTTCGTGCGCACGAACGCGCCGCCCTTGCCCGGCTTGACGTGCTGGAACTCGACAACGCTCCAGAGCTCACCGCCCTCGAGCTTCAGCACCATGCCGTTCTTGAGGTCGTTGGTCGTCGCCACTCGTTCTTCTCCCGCGTGTGGCCGCTCTAAAGGACGAGCAGCTCCTTGGTCGTCTTGGTGAAGAGTTCCGGCCCGCCCTCACGTGTCACGAGGGTGTCCTCGATGCGAACCCCGCCCCGGCCTGGGAGATAGACCCCTGGCTCGACGGTGATCGGAACTCGATCCTCTAGTTTACCGGTCCGCGAAGGGCCCAGGAACGGCTCCTCGTGGATCTCCAGGCCGACGCCGTGGCCGAGACCGTGCCTGAAGTGCTCGCCGTGGCCCGCGCGTTCGACGACGGACCGCGCGGCGGCGTCCACCTCCCGGGCTCCCGCGCCGGGGGCCAGGGCGTGGCGCCCGGCCCGCTGGGCGTCGGCCACCAAATCGTACAGCTCGCGCTGCCAGCCGGCGGGCGGGCCCAGGCTGACGGTACGCGTCATGTCGGCGTGATAGCCGTGGTAGCGGGCCCCGAAGTCCATCGTGACCAGGTCCCCGGCGCGCAGCTCCCGGTCGGTGGGGCTGTGGTGCGGGATCGCGCCGTTCTCCCCCGCCGCCACGATCGTGTCGAACGCGGGCTTGTCGGCGCCCAGCTCGGCCATCCGCCGCTCCAGCAGGCGGGCCAGCTCGCGCTCGGTCATGCCGGGGACGATCCTGGGCGTGACGTCGGCGAACGCCTGATCGGTGATCGCGCAGGCGGTGCGGATGAGGTCGAGCTCCTGCTCGTCCTTGACCGCGCGCAGGCGTTCCACGGCCTGTTCGAGCGGTACGAGGCCCTCGCCCAGCCGCAGGTACGTGGCCACGCTCATGGCCGCCGCCTCGATGCCCACCTTGTCACCTGGGCCGTCACCGGGGCCGGACGCGAGCAGCGCGGCCGCGACGTCGCCGGCCTCCACGACGGGCAGGTCCAGCTCGCGGGCCGCGCCGATGTAGCGGTTGTCGGTGGCCAGCCTCGCCGTGCCGTCGGCGTTCACCAGGACGGCGGCGTTGGAGCTGGCCAGGCCGGTCAGGTAGCGGACGTTGACGGGCGAGGTGACCAGCAGGGCGCGGACCCCGTGGCCGGGCAGCGACTCGGCCAGCCGCGCCCGCCGCGCCGCGTAGTCGAAGGTCATCCCGCCAATCTACGCGCTCCGGACAGAACGCGGGCACCGCCCGATGCCGCCCACGCCGGCGACCGTCCCGCGCGGATGCCTCCCGCGCCGGCCGGCGTCCCGCGCGCCTGCGCCGCCGCACGACCGCATCACCTCCGCCGCCCCGCGACCGCATCGCCCCCGCCGCCCCGCGACCGCATCGCCCCCGCCGCCCCGCGACCGCATCGCCCCCGCCGCCGTGCGACCGCATCGCCCTCCGACGTCCCGCGACCGTGTCGCCCTTGCCGCCGGCAGCCACCCGTGCCGCCGCGATGTCCTCGCGCGAAGCGGTCAGCGCAGGCGCACGCTCCGGTCTCCTCGCGCGAAGCGGTCAGCGCAGGCGCACGCTCCAGTCGCGCATGAAGTCGGATGCCGGGCCAGACTGCTCCATGCGGCCCTTCTCCTGGGCCCGCAGCAGGTCGCGGTAGACGCCCGCGACGTGGTTGAGCGTGGAGTCCAGGTGGCCCTCGCCGAGCTTCCTCGCGGCCTTCCTGAGCTTCTCGCGGGCCTTGCCGGCGACGTGCGGGTCGATCCCGCCCATCGCCTCCTGCGCCATCAGCGCCTGGTCGAACCGCTGCAACCAGGTCTCGTACCCGCCGGCCGGGACCGACCTGCCGAGGGTCGCCTTGGGCGTGGCGATCTCCCGCAGGGCGGTCATGTCCTCTTCGTCGATCGTGGTCACGACCTCCGGCGTGGAGTCGGCGGTGGGGGTGACGGGCGGCTCGGTGGGCTCCGTCTGCGTCGTGAGGGAAGGGCTCGGGGTCGGCGTGGCCTCGGCGAGCGGCTGCTCCTCACGCTGCCCCGCGATCATGACCATGGCCACGGTCACGGCCGCGATGACCGCGACGGCGATGCCGAGCTGCAGCACCAGCTTGCGGTTGACCGATCCCGACGGCGCTTCGGGCTCGAAATCGGCCGCCTGGTAGACGGCGGTGTCACCGGCCCGCGGCGGCGGCACGGGGTAGACCTCGGTGGCGCCGCCCGGCCCCTGCCCTGGCCCCTGCGAGAACCCGGCCCCGCGCAACGACGCCCCGGTCTGCGGCACAGCACCCCCAGGCACGGCGCCCCCAGGCACGGCGCCTCCAGAAACGGCGCCTCCAGGAACGGCGTTCCCGGGTGCGCCCACTCCCCCAGCAGCCCCGGCCCCACCGGCCCCTGCGGCCCCTGCGGCCCCTGGGGCGCCGAACGCGCCCGTCTGGTTCGGCGCGGCGGGCTTGGGTCGGGCGATCGCGGCCAGCGTACGCCTGATGTACTCGCCGCTGGCAGGCCGCTTGGCCGGGTCCTCGTCGAGCATGGCGAGCACCAGGCGGTCGAGCTCGGGCGGCACCTCGGCCCTGATGGTGCTGGGCGGCGCGGCCTGGCCCCTGGGCGCGCCGTCCTCGAAGGGAGGACGGCCGCACAGCAGCTCGTAGCAGACGCAGCCGAGCGCGTAGATGTCGCCCGGCGCCTCGGCGGGCTGCCCGGGAACGCGCTCAGGCGCGGCGTAACGGCCGCTCCCGCGTACGGGCTCACGCCCGTCCATCCCGAACCCGACGACCTTGAGCACGCCGCTGGCGGCCATCCTGAAGGCGTCGGGGTCGACCTGCCCGTGCACGACGCCGGCCCGGTGCGCGGCGTCGAGCCCGGCGGCGGCCTGCCCGATGAGGTCGCACACCTCGACGATGCTCAGGCCGCCGCGCGCCGCCAGTTCCTCGCCCAGGCTGAGCCCGGTCAGGTGCTCCATGACGAGGAACGGCGCCCCGTCGTGCTCGCCGACGTCCAGGACCATGGCCACGTTGGGGTGGATGACCTTGGCGACGGCCTGGGCGTGCTGCCTGAGCACCTCACGGGTGGCGGCGCCCGCCGCTCTCGCGCCGAGCACCTTGACGGCCACGACCCAGTCGGCCCGCGTGTCGTACCCTCGCCACACTTCGCCCATCGGCCCGCTGCCGATGCGTTCGTCGAGCCGGTAGCGGCCGGCGATCAAGGAGGGTTCGCGCTCCGCGTCGGACATATCCCCGCCAAATACTCGGATTCCGGAATTTTCAGGAGTTCCGACTTACCTTAGGCCCCCACGGCCCCGGCCGCTTCGCGTACACGCGGCCGGACGGCGTACGGGCGGCGGAAACGTACGGGCACAAAAAACAGGGGGCGGGTGTGCCCCGCCCCCTTCGCGAAGAACCTCAGGCCGTCGCCGGCTCCGCCACGCGGGCCGCGCGCGGCTGGTCGAGCGGCTGCGGCGGCGCGTCGAACACGGCCGTGTCGAGGCGGCCCTCCGACCGCGCCACCAGCACCGGGACGACCATCTGGCCGGTCACGTTGGTGGCGGTGCGGATCATGTCGAGGATCGGGTCGATGGCCAGCAGCAGGCCGACGCCCTCAAGCGGAAGCCCCAGCGTGCTGAGCGTGAGCGTCAGCATGACGGTCGCGCCGGTCAGGCCCGCCGTGGCGGCCGAGCCGACCACGGAGACGAACGCGATGAGCAGGTAGTCGCCCACCCCGAGCGGGATGCCGAACACCTGGGCCACGAAGATCGCGGCGAGCGCCGGGTAGACGGAGGCGCAGCCGTCCATCTTGGTGGTCGCGCCGAACGGCACGGCGAACGAGGCGTAGTCGGCGTCCACGCCGTTGCGCTCGACGGAGACCCGCTGCGTCAGCGGCAGCGTGCCGACCGAGGAGCGGGAGACGAACGCCAGCTCGATCGCCGGCCAGGCGTTGCGGTAGAAGCGCAGGGGGTTGACCTTGCCCCAGACGGCCAGCAGCGTCGGGTAGACGGCCAGCAGCACCAGGAAGCAGCCGGCGTAGACGCCGGCACTGAACTTGGCCAGCGGCGCGAGCAGGTCCCATCCGTACGTGGCGACGGCCTTGCCGATCAGGCCCGCGGTGCCGATGGGGGCCAGGCGGATGACCCACCACAGCGCCTTCTGCACCAGCTCAAGGACGGAACGCGCGAGGTTGAGGAACGGCTCTGCCTTCTCGCCGACGGCCAGGGCGGCCGCGCCGAGCACGACGCCCAGGAAGACGATCTGGAGGACCTCCACGTCGGTGAAGGCGGTGACGATGTTCGTGGGCAGGATGCCGGTGACGAAGTCGAGCCAGGTGCCGGTGTGCTCGGGCGCCTTGGCCGAGCCGGTGTCGAGCGTGACGCCCTGGCCCGGGTTGATGATCAGACCGAGCCCGATGGCCAGCGCCACCGAGATCGCCGCGGTGATCAGGAACCAGACCAGCGTCTTGGTGGCGAGCCTGGCGGCGCCGTTGACGTTGCGCAGGTTCGCGACGCTGACCAGCACGGCGGTGAAGACCAGCGGCGGTACGGCGAGCTTCAGGAGCTGGACGAAGATCGAGCCGACCTTGGTGAGCGTCTCGGCGAGCCAGGTGACGTCCCAGATCTTGGCGACGAAGCCCAGGGCTATGCCGACGACGAGACCGAGCAGCAGTTGGAGTGAGAAGGAGAATCTCTTCACGGGGGGATGCCTTCGCGTTGCGGGCATGCTTGTGGCATGCCGGGAGTGAGGATGTTGTTCGACAGTTGACGGGAAGGGGCGTCAGCTACAGAGCGATGCGTGCAGCCGGCACAGATCGATGTGCAGCCGCTCGATGAGCCACACGATCACCACGGAAAACCTCACAGCCCGGCACAACCAACGGAGAATGCCGGAAATTCCCCCACCTAGTGTGATCTACGCAACAATTTCCTTGATCTGCTCGATGAGGCGGACCCGCTCCTCGTGCGTGGACGCGATGGGCGCCACGTTGAGCGTCGTCACGCCCGACTCCTTCAGCGCCTGGACGCGGTCGCGCACGAAGCCCTCGCTGCCGATCAGCGAGGTCTTCTCCAGCAGCTCGGCCGGCACCAGTGCGGCGGCCTCGTCCTTCTTGCCCTCCAGGTAGAGGTCCTGGATCTGCTCGGCCTCCTTCTCGTAGCCGTAGCGCCTGGCCAGGTCGTTGTAGAAGTTGCGGCCCTTGGCGCCCATGCCGCCGATGTAGAGGGCGGCCATCGGGCGGCCGAACTCGCGCAGCCCGGCCACGTCGTCGCCGATCGCCAGCGTGGCGTGCGCGACGACGTCGAGCTCGCCCAGCTCGGGGTCGCGCTCGGCCTTGCCCGCGGCCAGCGCGGCGCCCCAGACGTCGGCGGCCTTCTCGGGCATGTAGAAGATCGGCTCCCAGCCCTCGGCCAGCTCGGCGGCCAGCTGGACGTTCTTGGGGCCGATGGCGGCCACCATGATGGGGATGCGGGACCGTACGGGGTGATTGATGATCTTCAGGGGCTTGCCCAGGCCGGTGCCCTGGCCGGGCGGGAGCGGCACGGTGTAGTGGCGGCCCTCGTACTGGACGCGCTCGCGCTTCCAGACCTGGCGGCAGATCTCGATGACCTCCCGCGTACGCCCGAGCGGCGCGGTGTACGGCACCCCGTGGAAGCCCTCGATCACCTGCGGCCCCGACGCGCCGAGGCCCAGCGTGAACCGCCCGTCGGAGACGTAGTCGAGCCCGGCGGCCGTCATGGCGAGCAGCGTCGGCGTGCGCGAGTAGATCGGCAGGATGCCCGAGGCGATCTGCAGCCGCTCGGTCTTGGCCGCGATGTAGCCCATCTGGCTGACGGCGTCGAACGAGTAGGCCTCGGCCACGAAGACGATGTCCAGCCCGGCCTTCTCGTAGTCGGCCAGCTCGGCCACCGACTCCTTGAAGCCGCCCGCGTAGTTGAGTGCCATACCGATGCGCATTCAGGGCTCCCACCGACCGAATGATGTTCTGTTGAGTCGGCACCATGGTATCGCGACGGTGCCTCTCGCAGGAGCCGCTAGCCTGGTTCGGGTGCTGAAGCGGGTCGTCATCGTCGTCTCCGTCGCGGTTTCCGCGACTTTGGCGGGTCACCGGCTGATCCCCGCGCTCGGAGGGTTCACGCCGATCCTGGAGAGCCTGCTGCCGTGGACGGGCCTGGCGGTGCCGCTGCTGCTTACGGCCGCCGCGCTGGCACGCTCCACCGGCGCCGTGCTGGCCGCGCTGCTGCCCGGGGCGGTCTGGGCCGCGATGTTCGGCTCCACCCTGCTGCAGACGCCTCCCGGCGGCCCCAGCGATCTGGCCGTCGGCACCGTCAACGTGGGGGTGCGCAACAACGCCTCCGGCGAGGCCGTACGCACCATCGCCAAGGACCTCGACCTGCTGGCCGCGCAGGAGCTGACCCGCGGCGGCCCGGCGGCCAAGCAGCTCAACAAGATGTTCAAGTACCACTACCCGGTCAGCACGGTCGGGCTGTGGAGCCGCTACCCGCTGAGCGAGACCAAGCCGCTCGACGTCGGCATGGGCTGGCCGCGCGCCCTGCGCGCCGTCGTCACCACGCCCAAGGGCAAGGTCACCGTGTACGTCATGCACCTCGCATCGGCCAGGCCGGGCCACACCACCTCGCGCGACGCCTCGCTGGCCAAGGCGCGCGAGCTGATCGACGCCGACCCGAGCAAGCGCATCATCCTGCTCGGCGACCTCAACACCGCCACCACCGACCGCGGCATGCGGGGCCTCACGCCGCCGCTGATCGACGCGCAGAGCGAGGCGGGCGACGGGTTCGGGTTCACCTGGCCGGCGAGCTTCCCGGTGACCAGGCCCGACCACATCCTCTATCGCGGCATGACGGCCACCAAGGCAGGCGTGGCGCCGGCCACCGGCAGCGACCACCGGGCCGCGATCGCCTGGCTGCGCTTCTGACGACCGCTCCTCTCGAGCTTCCGTCCCGCGCCTCTCAAGCACACCGGCCGCGCCCGTCAAGCGCGGGGCAGCAGCCGGTCGAGGTCGGCGGGGGTGTCGATGTCGGCGGGGTCGCCGTGCTCGTCGCACGGCACCTCGGTGACCAGCTCGGGATGCGCCTTCAAGTACGGCCGCGCCCCCACATCGCCGACGGCCAGCTCCGCCACCCCGGCGAAGTGCGCACGGCCGATGAGCACCGGGTTGCGGCGCCGCCCGCCGTACGTGGCGACCGCCAGCTCCGCCCCCGAGCCGATCAGCGCGCGCACCGCGCCCGGCCCGATCAGCGGCTGGTCCACCAGCGCGACCACCACCGCCTCCGCCTGCTCGGGCAGGGCGGCCAGCCCGGCGCGCAGCGACGAGCCCATGCCAGAAGACCAGTCGGGGTTGCGCACGGTCACCGCGCCGCGCACCTGCACCGTGGCCGCGCCCAGCACGACGACGACGGGATGGCAGCCGCCCTCGGCCAGCAGCCGCACGCCCCGATCCACCAGCCGCTCGCCGGCGTACTCGACCAGCGCCTTGGGCCGCCCCAGCCGCGCGCCCTCGCCCGCGGCCAGCAGCAGCCCGGCCACTCTCGCGTCCTTCACGGCGTCTCGTGCCGCATGTCGTGGTGGATGCGGCCGCCGGTGGTGGACAGCGGGCGGCCTGAGCCGCCCCAGCGCATCTGGATCAGCTCGGCGGCGATGGACACGGCGGTCTCCTCCGGGGTGCGCGCGCCGAGGTCGAGCCCGATGGGCGAGCGCAGCCTGGCCAGCTCGTCCTCGGTGAGCCCCGACTCGCGCAGCCGCGCCAAGCGGTCCTCGTGGGTGCGGCGCGAGCCCATGGCGCCGACGTACCCGGCGTCGGTGCGCAGCGCCACCTCCAGCAGCGGCACGTCGAACTTGGGGTCGTGGGTCAGCACGCAGATCACCGTGCGCTCGTCGACCTCCACCGACGACAGGTAGTCGTGCGGCCACTTGACGACGACCTCGTCGGCGTCGGGGAAGCGCTTGGAGGTGGCGAAGACCGGCCGCGCGTCGCACACCGTGACGTGGTAGCCGAGGAACTTGCCGATCCTGGCCACGGCGGCGGCGAAGTCGATGGCGCCGAACACCAGCATCCGCGGCGTCGGCGCGAACGACTGCACGAACACCGCGAGGTCGTCGAGCCGCCGCTCCCCCTGCCCGCCGTAGCGGCGCAGACCGGTCAGCCCTTGGGCGAGCATGCCGCGGGCGTCGTCGTCCACGGCCGCGTCGAGCCGTTCGAGGCCGAGGCTGCCGCTCGCGCGGTCGGGCCAGATGACCCGGCGGGCGCCCACTTCGCCGGGGCCGGAGACGACGGTGGCCACCGCGACCGGGCGGCGCTCCTCCACCGCCGCGGCGATCTCGCCCAGCTCGGGGAAGGTCTCCCGCGAGACCGGCTCGACGAGGATGTCGATGATGCCGCCGCAGGTCAGCCCGACGGAGAACGCGTCGTCGTCGCTGACGCCGTACCGCTGCAGCACCGGCTCCTCGGCCTCGGAGGCCAGCTCGAAGACCGCGCCCTCCACGCAGCCGCCGGAGACGCTGCCGACCACCTCGTCACCGCGCACCGCCATGGCCGCGCCCGGCGGTCTGGGGGCGCTGCTCCAGGTGCCCACCACGGTGGCCAGCCCGAACTTCTCCCCGGACCGCCACCACTTCATGATCTCCGGCAGCACGTCACGCATGCGCGAGCCTTTCGCTGAGTCGCTCGAACGCGGCCAGGCTGTGCCCGGCCACCAGGTCGTCGAGATGGGGCAGGGCGGCCCGCATGCCGCCGGTGAGCGGCTGGTAGTCGTCGTAACCCTTGTGCGGGTTGACCCAGATCACCCGGTACGCCTGCCGGGCGAGCCGCCCCATCTGGGTGCCCAGCAGCTCGGGATCGCCGCGCTCCCACCCGTCAGAGGCGATCACCGCGATCGCACCCCTGGCGCTGTAACGGCCGAGGAACTCCTTCAGCTCCTCGCCGAGCCTGGTGCCGCCGCTCCAGTCGGGGATGGCCTTGGACACCTCGGCGAGCGCCGTGCCGGGGTCGCGGTGTCGCAGCTCGGCGGTGATCGGGGTGAGCCGGGTGCCGACCGAGAAGACCCGCGTGGCCCTGGGCTCGCTCCTGACCAGCGCGTGGGCGAAGCGCAGCAGCGTCTCGGCGTACGGGGCCATGGAGCCGCTGACGTCCACGAACAGCACGACGGGGCGCGGCCTGGTGGTGTGCCTGCGGCGGCGCAGCCTGGCCACGTCGCCCTTCCTGAGCGCGTCGCGGATGGTGCGGCGCTGGTCGAGCCTGCCCTGGTGGGCGGGCTCGAACCGGCGGGAGCGGCGCCTGGCCCGGCCGCACCTGAGCATGGCGAGCATGCGGTGCACCTCGGCGCGTTCGGCCTCGGTCAGCCTGGCGACGTCGCGGTGCCGCAGCACCTCGATCCTGCTCGCCCCGGCCGGTGCCGGGGTCTCGTCGTCCCCTTCACCTTCGCCCTCGTCGCCGCCGTCGCGCTCGGCCAGGTGGCGGGTGACGGTCGTGATCGCCGTACGGGCCGGCGTCGCCCTGTGCCCGCCGAAGTACGCGGCGAAGCAGCGGTCGTAGCGGGGCAGGTCGTCGGGCCCCGCGCAGAGCGTCAGCCGCCCGGCCCAGTAGACGGCGGCCGCGTCGGTCACGTCGAGGTGGTCGAGTGCCCTGAGCAGGTTCTGGGTGCGTTCGTGGTCGGCCGCGACGCCCGCGGCGCGCAGCGTCCGCGCGAACCCCGTCATGAGGGCGGCGGGCTCACGCACGGCCGGACCGCCCGTTCGCCTTCAGCGCCTGGTCGAGCAGGCCGTTGCCGAGCACGGCCGCGACGTCCTCCCGGTACTTCAGCGCCGCGCCGAGCGTGGCGGCGGCCCGCCCGGGGTCGAGCTCTTCGGCGCCCAGCGTCAGCAGCGCCTCCGTCCAGTCGAGCGTCTCGGCCACGCCCGGCGGTTTGACCAGGTCGGCCTGGCGCAGCCGGCCGGCCGCCGCGGCGACCTGCTCGGCCAGCTTCTCGGTGCAGGAGGGCAGGCGGCGGCGCAGGATGGCGACCTCGCGCTCGAAGCTCGGGTGTTCGAGCCAGTGGTAGAGGCAGCGCCGCTTGAGCGCGTCGTGCACCTCGCGGGTGCGGTTGGAGGTCACCACGACCACCGGCGGCGTCCCGGCCTTCACCGTGCCCAGCTCGGGGATGGAGATCGTGAAGTCGGAGAGCACCTCGAGCAGGAACGCCTCGAACTCGTCGTCGGCGCGGTCGATCTCGTCGACCAGCAGCACGCTCGGCTGCGTCTCGATGGCCTTCAGCAGCGGCCTGGCGATGAGGAAGCGCCGGTCGTAGATCTCGCCCTCCAGCCTGCCGACGTCGGTGATCCCGGCGGCCTCCGCGGCCTTGAGGTGGAGCAGCTGGCGGGCGAAGTCCCAGTCGTAGAGCGCCTGTGCGGCGTCCAGGCCCTCGTAGCACTGCAGCCTGATCAGCGGCGCGTCCAGCAGGGCGGCCAGCGTCTTGGCCAGCTCGGTCTTGCCGACCCCCGCCTCGCCTTCGAGGAACAGCGGCCGCCCCATGCGCAGGGCCAGGAAGGCGGCCGTGGCCAGCCCCTCGTCGGCCAGGTAGGCGTGCCGGTCGAGAAGCTCGATCAGCTCGTCCGGCGACTTGATGTCCGTCGCCCTGATTGTCCGCCGCAGCACGCCTTCAGGCTACGTCGCGACCGCGCCGCAGGCGATGCCCTGCCGCCTGCGGCGCGTCTCAGCGCTCCTCGCGGCGCGTCCGGGCCGGCGGCCCTCAACGGCGTCCGGGCCGCTGTCAAGGCTCCGCCCGCGTCTCAGCGCTCCTCGTGCGCCTCGCCGCGCTCTTTGATCAGCGCCGCCAGCTCGGCCGTGGCGCGGCGGGCGCGGGCCTTCTCCGAGCCCTGGATGCCCATCGCGCCGATGGTGCGGCCGTCGGAGAAGTCGATGCGCGGCCACGGCTCGCCGACCAGCAGCGTCACGTCGATGACCTCGGGCCAGGTGTAGCGGTGGGTGCGCACGGCGTTGACGATCGTGATGCCCTCCTCGTCGGCCTCGACCCTGACCCGGCCGAGCAGGTGCAGCACGTACGCCACCGCGCACCCGAACACCACGATCGCCACCCGGTCGGCGATCTGGAACGGCGGCGCGATGAGCACTGCCATCACCACCGCCCCCACCACGATCAGCGCGGCGAAGCCGTAGGCGACGACGCGGGCCCGGCGCGGACGCCAGGTGACGGGCAGGGGCGGAGGGGACACGGGCTCTGACACGAGGGAAACCTACCGCAGCTGCGCCTCGGGAACGCGCAGCCGCCGCAGCAGCAAGGCGGTCTCGAGTGCGGCGACGGCCGACTCGTACCCCTTGTCCTCCTTGCTGCCCGGCAGGCCGGAACGGTCGAGTGCCTGCTCCACCGTCTCGCAGGTGAGCACGCCGTTGCCGACCGGTGTCTCCTCGTCGAGCGAGACCCTGGTCAGGCCGGAGGTCACCGAGTCGCAGACGTAGTCGAAGTGCGCGGTCTCGCCGCGGATCACCGCGCCCAGCGCCACCACCGCGTCGTGGCGGCGCGCCAGCGCCTGCGCGACCACCGGGATCTCCAGCGACCCCGGCACCCGCACCACGGTCGCGCTCGCGCCGCTGTCGTCGCAGGCCCGCAACGCCCGCGCCAGGAGCTGGTCGGTGATCTCGGCGTGCCAGCTCGCCGCCACCACGCCCACCGTCAGCCCCGCCGCGTCGGGCGCGCTCGCGACCGGCCGTCCTTCACCGCTCATGACGCCTCCGAGATGTCGTGGCCGAGCCGCTCCCGCTTGGCCCTGAGATAGCGCTCGTTGTAAGGGTTCATGGCCACCGGCATCGGCTCCCTGCCGATGACCTTGACGCCGTAGCCGTCCAGGCCCTTGAGCTTGGCCGGGTTGTTGGTCAGCAGCCGTACGGACTTGACCCCCAGGTCGGCCAGGATCTGCCCGGCGTCGGAGAACTCCCGCGCGTCGACCGGCAGCCCCAGCTCGACGTTGGCGTCGACGGTGTCGCTGCCGGCGTCCTGCAGGCTGTACGCCTTGAGCTTGGCCAGCAGCCCGATCCCCCTGCCTTCGTGCCCGCGCAGGTAGACGATCACACCCCGGCCCTCGCGGGCGATGGCCGCCATGGCGTTGTCGAGCTGCACGCCGCAGTCGCAGCGCAGCGAGCCGAGCACGTCGCCGGTCAGGCACTCGGAGTGGGCCCTGACCAGGACGTTCTCGCCGCCGTTCAGGTCACCGTAGACGAGCGCGACGTGCTCGCCGCCGTCGAGTGCGCCGGCGTAGCCGTACGCCCGCCACATCCCGTACGCGTTCGGCAGCCGCGTCTCGGCGACCCTGGTGACCATGCTCTCGACCCGCCGCCGGTGATCGACGAGCTGCTCGATCGAGACCAGCGCGAGGTCGTGCTCGTCGGCGAAGCGGCGCAGCTCGGGCAGCCTGGCCATGGTGCCGTCGTCGTTGACCACCTCGGCCAGCGCCCCGGCGGGACGCAGCCCGGCCAGCCTGGCGAGATCGACCGCCGCCTCGGTGTGGCCGCGCCTGGCCAGCACGCCGCCCTCGCGGTAGCGCAGCGGGAAGACGTGGCCGGGGCGTACGAGCTCGTCCGGCCCGGTGGCCGGGTCGGCGAGCGTGCGGATGGTGGTGGCGCGGTCGGCCGCCGAGATGCCGGTGGTGACGCCGTCGCGGGCGTCCACCGTGATCGTGTACGCCGTGCGCATGCGCTCGGTGTTGTGCACGACCATGAGCGGCAGGCCGAGCCGGTCGAGCTCCTTGCCCTCCATGGCCACGCAGATCATGCCGCTGGTGTGCCTGATGGTGAACGTGCACAGCTCCGGCGTGGCCTTGGAGGCGGCGAAGATGAGGTCGCCCTCGTTCTCGCGGTTCTCGTCGTCCACCACGATGACCGGCTTGCCGTTGCGGATGTCCTCGATCGCGCGCTCGATCGGGTCGAGCGTGATGTCGCTCATCGGGCCACTCCCTCGGCCGCCACTTCCCCGGCCACCGGCGCACCCGGCGCGGCGGCGCGGTACTCACGCAGCCACTTGACGAACCCGATGAGCACCAGGACGAAGAAGATCCCGTAGACGGCGCCCGAGACCACCAGCCCCGAGCTGAACGCCAGCGGCACCCCGACCAGGTCCACCGCCACCCACACGATCCAGAAGTCCACCAGCGCCCGGCCCTGCGCCCAGGTCGCCATCGCACTGCCGACGAAGATGTAGGCGTCGGCGAGCACCAGGAACACACCGGCGGGCGGCGGCACGTGCGCGCCCCACGACAGGCCCGTGACCCAGAACAGCAGCCCGATCACGACGGTGCCCACCAGCATGCCGCCGATCAGCAGCACACGCTCCCACCATTGCGCCGGCCGGACCGCCAGGTCCCTGCCGTTCTGGGTGCCGCGCCGCCAGGCCCACCAGCCGTAGATCGCCAGACCGGCGAACAGCGCCTGCTTGAGCGCGTTGCCGGTGATGTGGGCGCTGATCGAGGCGATGAGCAGCAGCACCGCGCCGGTGAACTGCACCGGCCACGTCCACATCGACTTGCGTATCGCCAGCAGGACCGTGGCCAGGGCGGCGATGTTGCCCACCAGGTCGGTCCACATCACGTGCGCGCCGAATATCTCGAATCCGGCCTCGGCCCAGCTCACTTCCTGCCCACCAGCCTCTCCACATACTTGGCGATCACGTCGACCTCGATGTTCACCACGTCACCCACCTGGCGTTCGCCCATGGTCGTCAGCTTGAGCGTGGTGGGGATGAGGCTCACGCCGAAGCTTTCGTCGTCAACCGTGGTGACCGTCAGGCTGATTCCGTCGATCGCGATCGAGCCCTTCTCGGCGACGTACGGGCTGAGCGCCGGAGGCAGCGAGAAGCGCAGGTCGTCCCAGCTCTCGCCGGGCTGCCTGGACAGCAGCACGGCGGTGCCGTCCACGTGGCCCTGCACGATGTGGCCGCCGAGGCGCTGGTCGGCGCGTACGGCGCGTTCGAGGTTGACCGCCGAGCCCTCGGTGAGGCCGCCCAGGGAGCTGCGGTCGAGCGACTCCTTGATCACGTCGACGGTGAACACGTCGCCGTCGACCTCGACGACGGTCAGGCAGACGCCGTTGACCGCGATCGAGTCGCCGTGCCCCGCGTCGGAGGTGACGAGCGGGCCGCGTACCGACAGCAGGGCGCCGCCGCCCGCGCGCTCGATGGCGGTGACTTCGCCCTTTTCCTCAATGATTCCGGTGAACATTCACTGCTCCCTGCCTGGTTGCGGGCCTGCCGGCCGGGTTTCTCGCGGGGTCGAGGGGTGGACGGGTCGTGCGATGAGCCGTACGTCCGGTCCGATCACCGTGACGTCGTCGAATCTGAGGCGGTGGAGCTCGCCGATCGTGCCCACACCGGCCGCACCCAGCGCCGCCTTGCCGGAGCCGAGCAGCGCGGGCGCCACGTACGCCACCACGCGATCGACCAGCCCTTCCTTGACGAACGACCCGGCCAGCGCCGGGCCGCCCTCCAGGAACACGCTCACGAGCTGCCGGGCGGCCAGCTCCGCCAGCAGGGCGCGCAGGTCGAGCCCGGCGTCGTGGCGGGGCAGCCGCAGCAGGTCGGCCTTGAGGCCGGTGTCCACGTCGTCGGCCACCGCGATCAGCGTGGGCGCCTCGTCGTCGAGGACGCGCGCCGTCGCGGGCGTCCTCGCGTCGGGGTCCACGACCACGCGTACGGGCGCCCGCGCCGGCTTCTCACCTCCGGGGCGGGCGGTGAGGCGGGGGTCGTCGACCAGCACCGTGCCGATGCCGGCCACGATGGCGTCGGAGGCGGCCCGCATGCGGTGCACGTCGGCGCGCGCCTCGGGCGAGGTGATCCACTTGCTGGTGCCGTCCTCGGCGGCGGATCTGCCGTCGAGGGTGGCGGCGAACTTCCAGGTGACGTGGGAGCGGCCGAGGCGCATGAAGGTCAGCCACTCCTCGTTGACCCGCTCGGCGGCCTCGGTCAGCACTCCTGTGGTGACGGACACGCCGTGGGCGCGCAGCCGCGCCGCGCCTCCCGCGGCCGTGGGGTTGGGGTCGGACACCGCGATCACGACGCGGGCCACGCCCGCGTCCAGCAGCGCCCGGCTGCACGGGCCTGTGCGTCCGGTGTGGTCGCAGGGTTCGAGCGTCACGTACGCGGTGCCGCCCCGCGCCCGCTCCCCCGCCTGTGCCAGGGCGACGACCTCGGCGTGCGGCCCGCCCGCGTACGCGTGATAGCCCTCGCCCGCGACCTGCCCTGCGGCATCGAGCACGACGCAGCCGACGACGGGGTTGGGGGTGGTGCTGCCGTGTCCACGACCGGCCAGTTCGACGGCGCGCGCCATGTGCGCGACGTCCTGCTCGGGTATCTCCACCCGGGTCTCCTACTCGCCAGTAGCTCCAAGCCACGGCGGGCCCCGGGGGATCTTTTCGCCGGGACGCATGCCATACGTCCTCGGCAGGCGGCCGGTGGGGACACCGGACGCCTCGCGCGCTTCCTCCCATCCGGACTTTAACCGTCGGTCCCGGAGTTCCACCGGGTCAACCGGCCGATGGCATCGGCCGGGTCGCGGACTTTCACCGCCGGTTCGGACTTTCACCGACCCCGGAGCACGCTAGCTCTCTTTCGCTACCAGTCTGCCACGTCCTTCGCAAAGCACGCGACCACCCCTCCACTTTTGACCAAGCGCTCGTTTGTGAAGGGCGAACGAGCTGGTCAGGGCGGTGGGAGCGGAGCGCGATGCAGCGGCCATCGGACGACACGCGCGAGCCTGCGCACGCGCACCGCCGGATCCGGCAAGCCCGCATGCGCTCGCGCACCGCCGGATCAGACGAGCCCGCATGCGGTCGTGTACCGCCGGATCGGACGGCGGCGTCCGGCTCGGGCGGCCATGGGGGGTTCGGCTCGGGCAGCCATGAGGGGTTCGGCTCAGGGGCCATGGGGGTTCGGCTCAGGCGGCCATGAGCCGGCGGGCGCGGCGTGCCGCCGGGCTGTGCAGGACGTGCCCGGGGACCAGCCCGATCCCGGTGTGCAGGGTGCGCAGCGTCGCCGTGGCCCACAGGTCGCCGACCGGCGTGGCGGGCAGGCCGTACAGGCGTCTGGCCCAGCGCGGCAGCGTGGCGAAGGCGAGCAGGGTCAGCGCGGGCATCACCGGCTTGAGCGGCGTCAGCAGCAGCGGGAGCGGGGCGTTCAGCGACATGCGCAGCGGATGGGACGCCTCGGGCACGAACCGCAGATGCGGACGCTCGGCCTCGATGTAGTCGCGCAGCTCCGCCACCGACCCGGGCACCTCGTCGGCCGACAGGCCCACCACCTCGGCGGCCCGCCGCCACTCCGCGACGAACGCGTCCGCCTCGGCATCCGTCAGCCGCACCCCGGCCCTGCGGGCGACCGACAGGTACGAATCGACCTCGCCCACGTGCACCCAGCGCAGCGCGGCGGGCTCGTCGAGCCGGTACGTCTCGCCGGTGTCCGGGTCATAGGCGGTCAGGCCGGCGTGGATCTTGCGCACCCGGCGGCCGGCCCGCTCGACCTCCTCATGGGTGCCGTACGTACGCACGCGGACGAACTCGGTCGTCCGTACGAACCGGGACCATGCCTCGTGCGGGTCCATGAGCGCGGAGTTCTGCAGCACCCCGCGCATCGCCCTGGGGTGCAGCCCCTGCATGAGCAGCGCACGGAAGCCGCCGACGAGCAGGATCGGCTCCCCCATCACCCGCCATGTCACCGAGCGGGGCCCGAAGATCCCATAGTCGGTCATAAGTGAATAGTTACCCTGATGACGGATATTTCATGTCACCCGCAACTCCGGAGACCGCACGACGCTGCGGAACCCCACGTACCCGGAGGAGGACCGGAAGAGCCAGTGGCAGGCGCAACCGGATCACGAGATGGCTCGGTCGGCGGCGGCGCGGAGCTTGTCGATCGCCTCCACCGGGTCGGAGGCGCCGTAGACGGCACTGCCCGCCACGAACACGTCGGCCCCCGCCTCGGCGCACCGGCCGATCGTGTCCTCGTCGATTCCCCCGTCGACCTGCAGCCACACCCGGCCGCCGTGCCGCGAGACCATCTCGCGCGCCCTGCGCACCTTCGGCAGCACCATCTCGAGGAACTTCTGCCCGCCGAACCCCGGCTCGACGGTCATCAGCAGGAGCATGTCGACCTCCTCGAGGAGGTCTTCGTACGGCTCGACGGGCGTCGCGGGGTTGAGCGCCAGCCCGGCGCGGGCGCCCAGGGCCCGGATCTCCCGCAGCGTACGGATGGGCGCCTTGGCCGCCTCCGCGTGGATGGTCACGCTGCCCGCCCCGGCCTCCGCGTACCGCGGCGCCCAGCGGTCGGGGTCGGCGATCATCAGGTGGCAGTCGAGCGGCTTGTCGGTCGCCTTGCGCAGCGCCTCGACCACGGGCAGCCCGAGCGTCAGGTTGGGCACGAAGTGGTAGTCCATGACGTCGACGTGCAGCCAGTCGGCGTTGGGCACCGCGGCGGCCTCATCGGCGAGCCTGGCGAAGTCGGCGGCGAGGATGCTGGGCGAGATCTGTACGGCCATGATGCGCCAAGTCTAATGACCCCGCCCGTGCTCTCCGCCCGCGCCGCCCCGTGCCTCCACGGTCTCCGCGCCGCGTGCCCTGCCCGCGGGCTCCATCAGTCTCAGCCGGATGAACAGCACCGGCGCCCCCAGTTGCACCCACAACGCCAGCACCGCGTACGCCAGGTAGGTGGACACCTCGGCCTCGGGCAGCACTTCGCGCTCGGCGTACCAGATGAGCACCGCCACCCCCGTGCCGAGCACCCACCGCCCGATCCGCAGCCTGAGCGGGCCGCCCGGGTCGAACCACCCGATCCGGTACATTACCGACGTCCCCGCCAGCGTGCCGAACAGCACTCCGGACATCAGGACGACGGTGTCCATGCTCTCGGGATCGATCTCCCCGGCCGCGCTCCAGGCGGGCGGCACGACCCAGTCCCCGTACGGCAGCGCGGCCAGCACCGCCGCCACCGGCAGTACCCCGGACACCGCCAAGGAGAGGCCGAGCTGCGCCCACAGCGCCTGCCGCCGCCACCACGCCGTCGCCGGGCGTTCCAGCCGTACGACGAGCACCAGGACGGCGGCCCCGAGCGCCACGCCCGCCACCACGTCGGAGATGAAGTGCACGCCGAGATAGACCCGGCTCAGGCACACCAGCGCGACCCCGGCCCCCGCCGCCCACCACGCCCACGGCCGCGCCGCCGCCACCGCCAGCCGCCCCAGAGCGGCGGTGCCGGTCTGCGCGTGCCCCGACGGCAGCCCGAAGCTCCGCTCGGCCGCGAACGCGTGGATCTGCGGGTCGGTCCAGTACGGCCTCGGCTGGTGGAAGGCGAGCTTGCCGACCGCGTTCGTCCCGGCGGCCGCCAGCACGGTGAGCCCGAGGCGCAGCGCGAGCGCCGGGTTGACGCACCAGTACAGGATGGGGAGGACGAGCAGGAAGAACGCGTTCGTGCCGAAGAACGAGATGAGCTCCATGATCGGCCTGACGGCGTCGGGCCAGCTCTGAAGCCAGGCGATAGGCGCGAGTTCCGCCAGGTGAAGATCATCGAGGAAGTCCACGCCGCCGATCGGAGCACACCTCCGCCCCCACATGCCACCCCACTCACCACCCGGCCGCATCGCCCGACCCCCTGCCCCGCGCCGCCCCGGAAACACGCCCCGATCAGAACGGCCTCCGCGAAGAACCCCTGCCACGCACAGCGAGCCAGGGCGGCCTTCGACCCCGGACGCGTCCGCAGACGCCGAGCCTTCGGGGGCGGCCCGCCAGAACCCCGAGCATCGCCCGGCCCTGAGGAACCAGGCGCTTGCGCCCGTGAACGTGACCCCGCGGACGCACGTGCCCGAACGACCCCTCGAACAAGCAGACGCACGGACCCGGCAGGCTGGGCGCACGGATCCGGCCGAATGGCAGGCTGAGGGCACGGATCCGGCCGGGAGGTGGGCGCATCCGGCGGGCCGGCAGGTGGGTCAGGCGGGCTGGGCGGGCTTCTTGCGGAGCAGGGCCAGGAACATGGCGTCGGTGCCGTGCCGATGCGGCCAGAACTGGACGTGCGGGCCGTCGCCGAGCCCTTCGACTTCGGGCAGGTAGTCGCGGGCGTCGAGCTGCTCGACGTCATCGCGCTGTGCCAGGAGGTCGCCGACCACGACCCGGGTCTCGGCGAGGTGCGGCGAGCACGTCACATATGCGACCACGCCCCCTGGCCGCACCGCGTCGAGCGCGGTGGCGAGCAGCCGCCGCTGTAGCTTGCCCAGCTCGGCGATGCCGGCGGGGTCGCGCCGCCACCGCGCCTCGGGCCGCCGCCGCAGCGCCCCGAGCCCGGTGCAGGGGGCGTCGAGCATCACGCGGTCGAACACGCCGGGCCGCCACGCGGGCTCGGTGCCGTCGGCGGTGATCACCGAGGCGTCCTTGGTCGTCTCGCGGACGAGCCTGGCCCGATGCTGCTGCACGTCGGCGGCCAGCAACCGAGCCCCACCGGGAAAGGCCACTCCCCCGGACCGGCCCCGCGCCGCGCCAGGCGCGCCACCGGCCGCCACATCCCGCGCCCCGGACGGCTCCTCACCCGTCACAGCGCCTGAGACCGCACCAGGCGTCCCGCCAGGCGCGCCACCAGCCGCCGCGTCCCTCGCCCCGGACGGCTCCCCACCCGTCACAGCGCCCGGGACCGAGCCACGTGCCACATCAGGCTCCCCGACCGACGCGCCACCCGACGACGCGGCAGGCTTGCCGGCCGACGTCCCGGCACGAACCCGTGCCTCTTCGGCCAGACCGGCGAGGTCGCCGTGGGTGGCGATGGCGTCGAGGAGACCCGCCTTGCCGCCGGGCCCGGCGCACATGTCGAGCCACAGCTCCTCGCCGTCGCCCTCCACGGGCACCCGGGTCAGGGCGAGCGCGACGAGCTGGCTGGCCTCGTCCTGGACGGCGGCGCGCGTCTCGGCGACCGCGTCGATGCCGCCGGGGTCGCCTTCGCGCAGGTACGCCGCGTACGGCGAGTATCGCCCCGGCAGGGCGCCCGCGGCCTCCAGCTCCTCCACCGACGACCGCCCGGGACGGGCGACCAGGGTCACCAGCGGGCGGGCGTTGTCGGCCTCAAGCAGATCGGGCATCTCGCCTGGCGCGCCGAGCGCGTCGCGGAAAGCCGAGACGATCCACCGGGGATGGCCGTAGGCGATGGCGAGGTGGCCGACCGGGTCGTCGGCCGGGTCGGGGGCGACGATGGGCAGCCACTCGTCGAGCGTCCTCGAGCCGATCTTGCGCAGCACCGCGTTGACGAACTTCGCGGCTCCCGCGCCGATGCGCAGCCGTACGAGATCGACGGTGGTGCCGACGGCCGCGTGCGGCGGCACGCGCATGCGCAGGAGTTGGTGCGCGCCGATGCGCAGCGCGTCGCGCACGTCGGGGTCGGGCGCGCGGTCGCTGCACATCTCGATGATCGCGTCGTACGTGCCGAGCCCGCGCAGCGTGCCGTAGGCCAGCTCGGTGGCGAGCGCCGCGTCACGACCCTTGATGCCGCGCTCGCGCAGCAGGCGCGGCAGCAGCAGGTTGGCGTACGCGTCGCGCTCGTCGACGGCTCGTACGACGTCGTAGGCGGCGTTGCGGGCCGGATCGCGCGCCGGCCTGCGCGGCTTGCGCGTACGGTTGCCGCCGCCCGAGCCGGTCCCTTGGTGCCCCCTGGTCTTCATGCCCACGAACCCTCACTAGCGCCAGGCACGCCGGCCCGGCGAGCGCTCCACGCGCCACTCCGGTCAGTGCCCCGCGCGTCACTCCGGCGAGCGTCCCACGCGCCGTTTCGGCAGGCACCCGGCACGTCACCCGGGCGGCCCGGCCACCGCGCGGACCGCCGGCCCCGTGTCACTGAAAGGTCTCCTTGCCCTCGAGGCGCACCCCGCGGGCCCACTCCCCCGCCGTCATCAGCCGCTTGCCCTGCGGCTGCACCTCGCCCAGCTCGACCGCGTCGGTGGCGGTGCCGACGAGCACGCGGGCCTTGGTGGCGGCCAGCTCGCCGGGGGCGAGCCGTTCGCCGGGCGCCGGGCGCACCGGCCCGATCTTGATGCGCAGGCCGCGGAACTCGGTCCACGCGCCGGGGTTGGGCGTGCAGGCGCGGATCAGCCGGTCGACGTGCATGGCGGGCTTGGTCCAGTCGATGCGTGCGTCGGCCACCGTGATCTTGGGTGCGATGGTGACGCCGTCGGCGGGCTGGGGGCGCGGCTCGAGCGTGCCGTCCTCGATGCCGTCGAGGGTGGCGGCGAGCAGCCCGGCCCCGGAGACCGCGAGCCGATCGAGCAGCGCGCCGCTGGTGTCGGTGGGGCGGATCTCCTCGGTGACGACGCCGTAGACGGGCCCGGCGTCGAGCTCCTTGACGATCTGGAACGTGCTGGCCCCGCCGATCTCGTCGCCGTGGAGGATGGCGTGCTGGACGGGGGCCGCGCCGCGCCAGGCGGGCAGGATCGAAAAGTGCAGGTTGACCCAGCCGTGCCTGGGGATGTCGAGCGCGCTCTGCGGGAGCAGCGCGCCGTAGGCGACGACGGGGCAGCAGTCGGGCTCCAGCGCGCGCAGCCGGTCGAGGAACTCCGGGTCGCCGGCCTTCTGCGGGCGCAGCACCTCGATGCCCGCCTCCTCCGCGAGCTCCGCGACCGGGGAGGGGTGGACCTTGCGCCCCCGGCCCGACTGCGCGTCGGGGCGGGTGACGACCGCGACGACGTCGTGCCGGGGCGAGTCGATCAGGGTGCGCAGCGACGGGAGTGCCGTCTCGGGTGTGCCCGCGAAGACCAGACGCATGCTGTCAGAGTGCCTTTCCGCGGGTGGCGTGGGGCGAGAACTTGACCACGGGCGCGGCAAGGCCGCTCCACTCGGCCTCGCGCACGGCCTTCATGGCGAGCTTGCGCTGCTTGGGGTCCATGCGGTCGATGAACAGGATGCCGTCGAGGTGGTCGGTCTCGTGCTGGAAGCAGCGCGCCATCATGTCGGTGCCCTCGAGCACGACGGGCTCGCCGTACATGTTGAAGCCCTTGGCCACGGCGCGCACCGCCCGCGGGGTGGGGAACGACAGGCCGGGGAAGGACAGGCAGCCCTCCTCGCCCTCCTCGTCGATCTCGGACGACAGGTCGAGGTCGGGGTTGACGAGGTGGCCGAGCTGCTCGTCGACGTAGTAGGTGAACACCCGCAGCCCCACGCCGATCTGAGGGGCGGCCAGGCCCGCGCCCGGGGCGTCCATCATCGTGTCGGTCAGGTCTTTGACCAGCTTGCGCAGCTCCTTGTCGAAGTCGACGACCGGGGCCGCCGGGGTGCGCAGCACCGGATCTCCGAACAGCCTGATGGGCTGGATCGCCAAGGGGGTCACTCCGTTCTCATGCGTGGATCAGCCCAGTTTAGTGCAGCCGCCGGTGTCACCGGTGGCCGTGCTTCCTGGCGTGCTCCAGCGTGCGGGCCTTCAGCGCGGCCTTGCGCGCCGCCTTGACCACGGCCGGGTCGTCGTGGGCGGAGGCGAGCATGTCGAGCACGGCGACGGTGTCGGGGTGTCCGACACCGGGCATGTCGCCGATGAGCTTGATCAGGTCTTCGCCGGGCTCGGGCGGGTCGATGCGGCCCGCGGCAGGCCCCGACAGGTGCATGAGGGCGGCCAGGGAGTCGACGGCGAGCCAGGTGTGGTCCTCGGGGCTGAGCGCGGGGGCGGGCAGGTCGCGGATGTGCAGCCAGGAGGCGGCGTAGCGGCGCGTGAGCGGGTGTTGCAGCGCCTCCCTGACGGGCGCCTCGGCCTCGGGGCCCAGCTCCTCCAGGATGGCTCCGACGGCGCCGCGCTGGCCGGCCGTGCCGGTGGCGGCGATCTCGACGAGGTCGCGGGCGGCGGACTCGGGCGAGCGGCGCTCCAGCCACCCGGCCACCGCGCTCTGCGTGGCGCTGCCCTTGACCAGCGCCTCGACGAGCTCGGCCGCCGACAGGTCGGCGAACACCTCCACCTCCGCGGTGGTGGGCGCGTCGTGGCCCTCGCGCAGCAGGTCGCGGCGGATGGCCCATACGCCGAGCGGGGTCAGCGCGGTGCGGCCGGCGGGTGTCTGCTCGACGAGCCCGCAGTACGCCAGCAGCGACAACGCCTCCAGCAGCTCGCCGGGCAGGGAGGCGGCGATCTTGCGCATCTCCATGGGGCCGGGCGCGCAGGCGACCTCGTGCGACTGCAGGATGCCGCGGGCCAGGTTGGCGGTGGCGACGCCCGAGCGTACGGAGTAGATGGTGGCGAGCATTTCGGCGAGGTGGCCGTCGACCACGGCGGAGCCGGTCAGGCCGTCGTCGGCGCGGTCGAGCACGTCCATGACCACGCCGTCCCAGAACTCCAGCGTGGCCTCGACCGAGAGCTGCATCGACAGCGGGCCCCGGCTGGCCTTGCCGCCGAGGATGCGCAGCAGGCCGGTGTTGACGGCGACGACCCAGATCAGGGGTACGCGGGAGACGGGAACGCCGAGGTGGGCCGCGGCGGCTTCGGCGTCGGCCGGGCTCAGGTGGCCGTCGGGGCCGACCTCGCGGGTGCCCGTCCAGTTGGTGAGCCGGATGGCGTCGGCCACGAGCGGCACCGTCGGCACCGCGGCGGCCAGCTCGGCGTCCGGCGCCGTCGCGACCGGCGGGAACGTCAGGGCCTCGCGCTCCTCCGGTGTCTCCTCAGGGGGCCGTGGAGGCACGGCGGCCTGCTCATCGATCAGCTTGCGCAGCTCGGCGAGGTCGAAGACGTTGTTTGCCACCCACGAAACTTACTGCACACCGGTCACATGAGCGTACTCAACGGATCGCTCGCGACCGGGCCTTGAACGCGGCCTTGCGGGCCGCCTTGGCGACCGCGCCGTCGGGGATGGAACGTCCGAGGAGCTCGAGCACCTCGACCACGTCGGGGTGATCGACCCGCCACATCTCCTCGATGAGGTGGGCGGGCGGGCCCGATGCGGCCATGTTCTCGGCGAAGATCTCGGGGTCTTCCTCGGCGGCGGGCATGGCCAGCGCCAGCATGTCGACGCTGACCCACAGCAGCTCGTCCTGCGTCAGGGGCGGCGCGGACAGCTTCCTCGCGGCCAGCCAGTGGATGGCGTGCGGGCGCAGCTCGGGGTCGTCGAGATAGCCGCGTACGGCGGATTCGGCCTCGGGGCCGAGCCGGTCGACGATGGTGATGGCGATGCCGCGCGCCACGGCGGGCGCGCCGGAGGCGGCGGCGAGCAGCTCGGCGGCGGCCTCCGCGGGCTCGCGGCCGGCCAGCCAGCGGTCGATGTCGGCCTCGGCCACCTCCGTGGGCACGCCGTCGAGCAGCCCTTCGATGAGGCCGTGCGCGTCGGCCTCGGCGAGGTCGGGCGCCTCGGGGGCCTCGACGCCCATGGACAGGTAGTGCTCGCGCAGCGCCCAGACGCCGGCGGGGGTCAGCTCGGCGGTGTCGCCGGTGACGCGCAGCAGGCCCGTCCACTCCAGCCGGTCGAGCACGGCCCGCAGGTCGATCTCGCCGTCGGCGTCGATCTCGTCGATGTGGTCGCCGATCACCGTGACGGGCACGCGCGTCTGGAGCCGGTAGAGCATGTCGAACAGGTCGTAGAGGCTCTCGTCGAGCTCGGCGTGGCCGGTGACGGCGCCGCCGGTGTCGTGGTCGAGCAGGTCGGCGACGCGCCTCGCCCACGCCTGCAGCGGGTCGTCGCCGCCCGGCAGCGGCTGCTCGGCCAGCATGGGGATGCTCTCCAGCGCCGTACGCAGCTCGCCGGGCCCGGCCAGGCGTACGGCGGGCAGCGGCGTGCACGCCGGGCAGTCGCAGGGCGCCTCGCCCAGGTCTCCCAGGTCGGGCATGTCTGGCAGCTCGCCCGCGGGGATGGCGATCGACTGCTCGAGCGATTCGGGGCCGATGGAGCTGAACAGGCTCTTGGCCATGCCGAAGTTCGCCGGGTCGGCGAGCGCCTCGGGCATGCGAGGCTCGATGTCGTCGAGCCGGGCGCGCATGGCGTCCGCGGTCTCCGCGCTCACGTGGCCGGTCTCGCTGAGGTAGTCGACGAGCGTGCGGGCGGCGGCGATGGTCTCGGGTGCGCTCTCCGGCGGTGCGATGACCTTGCGCGGATAGATGGACAGCAGCAGCTCGTCGAAGGTCTCGGGAGTGAAGTCGCGAAGTTCGTTGACGTTGAGGTAGTCGCTGGCGTAGTCGCAGAGCAGGCGGACCTCGTCCGCGTCCACTTCGACGTCCCGCGCGCGCCCCCAAGCGCGCAGGTCGTCGATGGCCTGGTTCACCCATTCGATCGACACAGGGGCACGCTAACGGCTGGCCAACGGATGAGCGAATCGGGGAAACGGGCTAAATCAGGTCGAGGGGGTCGACACACACCCTCACGACATCCGGTGTCTTGCGTGCCGCGCGTACTCCGCCGGCGGCTTTGAGCGCGGCCGACAGTGCGGCGCCTTCCGGTCTGGGCACTCTGATCATGGCGCGCTCCTGGCCGTCGCCGGCCACCGGGACGGGGCCGAGCACCTGCGCGTCGGACGGCAGGCGGGTCTCGTCGAGCATCTGCCTGACCGCATGGGCCGGGCCCGTGAGCGTGGCCATCCGTACCGCGGGCGGGAAGCCCAGCTCGGCCCGGTCGGCCAGCTCGCGCTCGGCGAAGGTGATGGGGTCCCAGCGCAGCAGCGCCTGTACGGCCGGCAGCGCCGCGTCCGCGAGCACCACCAGCTCGGCACCGGGGCGCAGCAGCGCGGCGGCGTTCATCCAGCGGCGCACGGTCTCCTCGCCGGCTCGCAGGTCGGCCCGGCCGAGCAGGGCCCAGCCGTCGAGCAGCACCGCGGCGGCGTATCCGTCCTCGGCCACCGGCTCTGCTCCCGGGGTGGCGACGACGAGCGCGCGGGCGGCGGGCACCGTGGCCAGCACGCCGTCGCGGCCGGACGTGCGCACCGGCACGGAAGGGAACGCCCTGCCCAGTTCCTCGGCCGTACGCCTGGCGCCGGTGACCACCGCGCGCAGCCTGGGGCTGCCGCAGGACGGGCAGCGCCAGGAGGCGTCCACGCGGCCGCACCAGCGGCAGTACGGCGCCGCGTGCCCGCTTCGCAGCGCGAGCGGCCCGTGGCACAGCGGGCCCTCGCCGGTCTCCATCGTGAGGGTGTCGCCGGGTGCTTTCCTGGTGGGCGGCAGGACGCAGCGGGCCGGGGTGCGGCAGTGGCGGCAGGCCAGCGCGGGCAGGTAGCCGCGCCTGGGCACCTGCACGAGCACCGGGCCGCTGTCGAGGCCGTGGCGCAGGGCCCGCCAGGCGATGCTGGGCAGGCGGGCCTGCCTGGCGGCCTGGTCCTTGGCCAGCTCGGCGTCATCCCCCGCCGGGCGCACGCGCGGGGCGAGGCTTCTGATCGTCGTACGCGCGGCCACGATCGGCCTGGCCCAGCCGCTCGCGACGAGCTGGGTGGCCTCGGCCGTACGCGCGTAGCCGCCGATGAGCATGCCCGCGCCGGCCCTGTGGGCGCGCAGCCCGAGCACCTCGCGGGCGTGCGGGTAGGGGGCGAAGCGTTCGGCGTGCAGGTCGTCGCCGTCGTCCCAGATCGCCACCAGGCCGAGATCGGCGACCGGCGCGAACATCGCCGCCCTGGTGCCGACGACCGCCTTGACCTCGCCTCTGAGCAGCCGCAGCCACCTGCGGTAGCGCTCGGCGGGGCCCAGGTCGGCGGTGAGCGCCACGTGGGCGCCGGGGCCGAGCACCCGCAGGAACGCGGTGTCGGCCAGCGCCACGTCCTTGCCGTCGGGGACGACGACGACCGCTCCCCTGCCGCCGTCCAGCGTCGCGCGGACGGCCTCGGCGAGGGGGCCGGCCCAGCCCTTGGCGCCGGGCAGCGCCTGCCAGACGGCCCGGGGCGCGCGCCCGTCGCGGAGTGCGGCGAGGAAGGAGGGGCCTGCCGGGTAGGCGTCCCAGGCGCTCGGTGACGGCGCCGGCGGGCGCTCCTGCGGCGGGACGGGCTTGGGCGTCTCGGCTTCGGCCCTGGCGTGCCGGGGCGGGACCGCGAGGCGCAGCACGTCGGTCAGGGTGCCGGCGTACCGGTCGGCCACGGCCCTGGCCAGGCCGGCGATCTCGGGGGTGAGCACGCGTTCCGGGGACACGACGCGTTCGAGCGGGGTGAGCTTGCCCTCGTGGTCGCTCTCCTGGACGCGTTCGAGGAGGAAGCCGTCCACGAGCTTGCCCGCGAACCGCACCCGCACCCGCACGCCCGGCTCGGCCGTCTCGTGCAGCCGGTCGGGGACGAGGTAGTCGAAGGGGCGGTCGAGGTGCGGCAGCGGGCTGTCGACGACCACTTTGGCCACGGGGTTTTCCGGGGCCGGGAGCACCGCCCCCTTGGTGTCCTTCTCGGACGCCGGGGGCCGCACGGCTTCGAGCGGCAGGAGGGCGTCGTCGGAGGAGTCGGTCACGAACAACGTCTACCAGACCCCCGCCTCCGCCATCGCCCATGGCGATCCCACCGGAACACCATCACGCCACCCGCAGCACGTACGACACCGAACAGCCCCACCCGGCCCCGGACGGACGCCATCGCGCGCACAACGCCGGAGACGGGCCTCGACTCACCCACGCCACGCCAGAGCAGCCGAGGGGCGGCGTGCGGGCGATCCCGCCATCACCCCCCGGCTGTGCGTGCACAAGACACCGATCGGTGCCGCCCGCCCCGCGAAAAGGGCGGACGGCACCGATCGGGTTGGTGCTGAGCGCAACGGCCGTCAGGCGGCCGTCACGTCGTTCAGAAACCGGCGGCGGTCCTCAGGGCCTCGGCGCGGTCGGTGGACTCCCAGGAGAAGCCCTCGCGACCGAAGTGCCCGTAGGCGGCGGTCTCGGAGTAGATCGGACGCAGCAGGTCGAGGTCGCGGATGATGGCGGCGGGACGCAGGTCGAAGACCTGGAGCACCGCCTCCTGAATCTTCTCGACCGGCAGCTTCTCGGTGCCGAAGCACTCGACGAACAGGCCGACCGGCTTGGCCTTGCCGATCGCGTAGGCCACCTGGACCTCGCACCGGTCGGCCAGCCCGGCGGCCACGACGTTCTTGGCCACCCAGCGCATGGCGTAGGCGGCGGAACGGTCGACCTTGGACGGGTCCTTGCCGGAGAACGCGCCGCCACCGTGGCGGGCCATGCCACCGTAGGTGTCGATGATGATCTTGCGGCCGGTGAGCCCCGCGTCGCCCATCGGACCGCCGATCTCGAAGCGGCCCGTCGGGTTGACCAGCAGGCGGTAGCCCTCGGTCTCGATGTCGAGGCCGGCGAGCACGTGGTCGACCACGTGCTCCTTGATGTCGGGGGTCAGCATCTCCTGCAGGTCGATCTCGGCGGCGTGCTGCGTGGAGACGACCACGGTGTCGAGGCGGACCGGCGTGTCGCCGTCGTACTCGATGGTGACCTGCGTCTTGCCGTCGGGGCGCAGGTAGGGCACGGTGCCCGTCTTGCGCACCTCGGCGAGGCGCTGTGCGAGCCGGTGGGCGAGCGTGATCGGCAGCGGCATCAGCTCGGGGGTCTCACGGCAGGCGTAGCCGAACATGAGGCCCTGGTCGCCGGCGCCCTGGCGGTCGAGCTCGTCACCGTCACCGGTCACCCGGTGCTCGTAGGCGTCGTCGACGCCCTGCGCGATGTCGGGCGACTGCGCGCCGATCGACACCGACACACCGCACGAGGCGCCGTCGAAACCCTTGTGGGAGGCGTCGTAACCGATCTCCAGGATCTTCTCCCGGATGACGCCGGGAATGTCGACGTAGGTCTCCGTCGTCACCTCGCCTGCGACGTGGACCTGGCCGGTAGTGATCAGCGTCTCGACCGCGACCCGGCTCTTGGGGTCGTCTTTGAGCATGGCGTCGAGAATCGCGTCACTGATTTGGTCGGCGATCTTGTCCGGGTGGCCTTCGGTGACCGACTCGGAGGTGAACAGGCGACGTGACAACTCAGTGGCTCCTCATGCAGCGGCTGCTGACGGATGTAAGGCCCGGAGCCGAAGGGCATGGCCGGGCCTCGCCGAAGTCTAGCCCTACCATGCGCCCCGCGGCGAAACCGTCCACCATTTGTCTCCCATCAGAGTTCGGGCAAAGGGTCGGGCGGCAGCAGCTCGGGCGCGAAAATCTCGGCGTCCGCGGCCGACACCACCGCCGCGTACTCCTCATCGAACTCGAAGACCATCGAGCCCAGCTCGAGCGCATTGCCCGGGAGAATCGGACCCAGCCGGGTGCGCCGCGGGAACTCCGCGAACACCGACACCGGCCGATCGGTCCGCAGCGTCCTCGTCGCCAGCACGGAAATGGCCGTGCGCGTGACCACGATCAGGAAATGCCCTGTTCCCGCCGGCCCCGAGGATAAGGCGGGGAAGAGGTAGTGAATCTCCTCTTGGTCACCGAGCAACGTTCTACAACGGTCTCTTACAGCAGAACCCACCGGCATTCCATCCCCCTTTGCCCCAAGTATCCGCAGGCGTGCGGGGGTGTTGCAACAGGTGATCGAGTAGTGGGATTTGCACGCTTTGTACGATCGACGCCCCGGCATCCCATTACCTCTTTGGAACGCCCCACAGATGCGGCCGTACAGCGCGGAACACCGAGTCCGTCAACGGCGACCGCCCGGGTTCAGATCCATGACCGCTCGGCGATGAACCGGCCGGGTTCAAGCGAGATCGTCGACAAGGAGGGCGCACGCGACCTGCAGCGTGCATAAGGCCAAGGCCCGCCTTATCGCGGGCTTGGGAAGACCGGATGGCCCGGGCTCAGGAGAGGCGGGCGGCGACCAGGTCCCAGACGGTGTCGGCCAGGTCCTCCTTGGGCCCGAACGGCACCTCGACCGGCTCCCCGCCGGCCACCAGAATCGTCGCGGCGTTGTCGGCCGTACCGAAGGCGAGGCCCTCGCCGACCTGGTTGACGACCAGCAGATCGCAACCCTTGCGGGCGAGCTTGGCCTGCCCGTTGGCGATCACGTCGTTCGTCTCGGCGGCGAACCCGACGATCACGCGCGGCCCGGCGCCGGCGAATTTCTCCTCGGCAAGACGCCCGGGCGTGTCGCTCCCGACCGGCTCGGCCGGCTCGGAGGGCGTGCCGCCCGGGGCGGGAGCGCACTCCGTGGCAGCGTCACCCGAGGCAGGCGGGCCCGGAACGTGCGCACGGGCGGAAACCGCCGCCTCCGCCGCAACGGCCGGCCCGACCCCGGCGGACGGTGCGGACCCGGCGGACGGTGCGGACCCAGCGGACGGTGCAGACCCGGCGGGCGATGCAGACCCGACGGGCGATGCGGAATCGGCCGGCGATGCGGACCCAGCGGGTGCCCCTGCCCGCGCCCGCCGACGTTCACCCAACTCAGCGAGAATGTCGGGATTCTTGACCAGGTGGATGGCCTCGGGCTCGCCGTCCGTCTTCTTGATCTTGGTGTCGTGCCGCTCCGCAGGCCGGAAGTCGGCCACCGCCGCGGCCATCACGACCACATCGGCGTCGGCGGAGGCGGCGAGCACGGCGTCGCGCAGCTCGGACGCCGACTCCACGCGCACGACGGTGGCCCCCGCCGGGTCGGGCAGCGTCACGTTGGCCGCCACGACCGTCACCTCGGCCCCGCGGGCGACCGCCGTACGGGCCAAGGCGTAACCCTGGCGCCCGGACGAGCGGTTGCCGATGAAGCGGACGGGGTCGATGGCCTCGCGGGTGCCGCCGGCGGAGACCACGACCTTGCGCCCGGCCAGGTCGAGCGGCCGCCCTCTGGCGACGCGCAGACAGACCTGGAAGATCTCGGCGGGGTCGGGCAGCCGTCCCGGGCCCGTGTCGGCGCCGGTGAGCCGGCCGACGGCCGGGTCGATCACGACCGCGCCCCGCGAACGCAACGTCGCGACGTTGGCGCGCGTGGCCGGGTGCTGCCACATCTCGGTGTGCATCGCGGGCGCGAACACGACCGGACAGGTGGCCGTCAGCAGCGTGTTGGTCAGCAGATCGCCGGCCAGCCCATGGGCGGCCTTCGCCAGCACGTCGGCGGTGGCGGGTGCGACCACGACGAGATCGGCGCTCTTGCCGATGCGCACGTGGGGCACCTCGTGAACGTCGTCCCACACCTCGGCCGAGACGGGGTTGCCCGACAGGGCGGCCCAGGTGGGCGCGCCCACGAACTTGAGCGCCTCGCGGGTCGGGACGACCCGTACCTCGTGCCCGGACTCGGTGAACAGGCGCAGCAGCTCACACGCCTTGTACGCGGCGATGCCGCCGCTGACGCCCAGGACGACCTTCATCGAAGGGGTCAGACCGCGCCTTCGATGGGCTCGGCGTTGAGCAGGCCCTCGGAGACCTCTCGCAGCGCGATGGACAGCGGCTTCTCCTGGGCGTGCGTCTCGACCAGCGGGCCGACGTACTCCAGCAGGCCCTCGCCGAGCTGGGAGTAGTAGGCGTTGATCTGGCGAGCGCGCTTGGCGCCCATGATCACCAGGGAGTATTTGCTGTCGACGATGTCGAGCAGCGTGTCGATCGGCGGGTTGGTGATGCCCTCCGCGGCCGGGGTGGTGCCTGCCACGATTGTCAGACCTCTCGGTTGGTGGTTGTCGTGACCCCCTGAGGGTCGGTCATCAAGGCTATCAGCCGATGGCACACGTCTTGGACGTTCGTGTTGACAAGTGAGAGGTCGAACTCGTGCTCCGCGGCCATCTCGTTGCGCCCGGCCTCCAGCCGGCGGGCGATGACCTCCTCCGGCTCGGTGCCGCGCCCGCGCAGCCGCTTCTCCAGCTCCTCCCATGAGGGCGGGGCCAGGAAGACCAGCAGCGCCTCCGGCATGCTCCTGCGCACCTGCCTGGCGCCTTCGAGGTCGATCTCGAGCAGGGTGGGCACGCCCTCGGCGAGCTTCTTCAGCACCGGCTCGCGAGGGGTGCCGTAGCGGTTGCCCGCGAACTCCGCCCACTCCAGCAGCTCACCGGACTCGATGAGCCGGTCGAACTCCTCGTTGTCGACGAAGAAGTAGTGGACCCCGTGCACCTCGCCGGGACGGGGTCGCCGGGTTGTCACCGAGACCGACAGCCACACCTCGGGGTGTGCCCGCCGGAGCTCGGCGACGACCGTGGATTTACCGACGCCCGACGGCCCCGAAAGGACCGTCAGCCGCCGTTCGCTCATGGGCAGGAATCCGACCTCCGTTCCAGGCCCGACCGCCTCGTGGGCACTGACATCGCCGGACCAGGACCTCTCGGTCACTTCCTACCCCCCGTTGAACCCGCGTTTTCGTGTGGAACAGAGATTAGCTCTCGTTGCCACCGAACTCGCGCTCGAGGGCAGCCCTCTGGTTCGCACCGAGGCCCCGCACGCGACGGGACTCGGCGATGGCAAGCCGCTCCATGAGCTGCTTGGCACGGACCTTGCCGACACCGGGGAGCGATTCCAACAAAGCCGACACCTTCATCTTGCCGATGACGTCGTCGGTCTGCCCATCCTTGAGCACCTCAGCCAGAGAAACCGCGCCATGCTTGAGCCGGTTCTTGACCTCGGCACGCTCTTTACGGGCCTTGGCAGCCTTCTCCAGGGCTGCGGCGCGCTGCTCAGGGGTCAGGGGAGGAAGAGCCACGCCGGGTCACCTCGAATTTCTGTCGATGTACTCGGACGGGAAGGGAAACTAGCTGGTCATCGCCCCCTAAGCAACGTCAAGAGCCGTTTCTCTCGCGACAAAATCCACTTCATCACTCTCCGTAAGGGTAAAGTCACCCTACGCTGATCAAATCGCCCTCACATCCGCCTACGCGCGTCGGCTCGCGCCGCTGTCGCGAAACGCAACGAAGATCGATTTCGAGACACCCTTCGATGTCCGAAACCCCCGCCGCACCTGGGCCGAAACCCTTTTTCGCGATCTTGCGCACGGCCCTGACGGATGCCTTATGATCTTGTTAGCGCGGCCCTTCCGGGCCCTCGGTGCGCCGTCCTCACACCCCGGCCGTTCCACCCCCGTGCGACCGTTGCGGTGAGGAGCCGCTCCGGGGTTCGTACGGGTGCCGTCGGCTTCCGTTCCATGCGGCGGCCGAAGGCGGCCGGGCCGGCCTCGCGAACGCCATCGGCACCATGTGCACAGCGCGGCGCCGTTAGGCGAACGCGGGCGACGCCTACGTTCGGTCCCTTGGGGTGCTCGCAAGGCACGCGCAGTACTCGCCCACGCGCAGTGCCCGGCGCGGCCGAGTAGACGCACGGCCGCCGAGTGGACGCACGGCCGAGTAGGCGCAGTGCGAACGCGCCGCACGGAGGGCGGACCCGCCGCAGATGCGGCACTCGCGCATCGCGCGCGACAAGGACGTCGCAGCACGCCGGCCACGCCACGGAGCAGGCGACACCTGCGCCAGGCGCGGCGGCACCAAGCACACGACGTCCGCGCCCCACGAGCGAGCCTGCGCCGCCGCCCAAGGACAGTGCCCGTGCCAGGCAGGCGGCCGATGATGCCCATGCCGCACGGACGCAGCCAATGCCCTCCCAGACCAACGCCTCCGTCACGCCGGGCCGGCCGCCCACGCGACAGCGACACCCGAGGTGGCACCCGTACGTCAAAGGCCCCGAGGCGTGCGTGGCACTGGCGTCGTGCGGACGGGCGCTCACGCACGCATGGAGGCAGCGCCGCACGGAAGCACGCCGCGCGGGGACGGCACCCACACCGCACGCACCCACGGCGCACCGGAGGCCGGCAACCTACGCCGCACGCACACCCGCGACGCCCGCGGTCGCCGCCCAGGCCGCGCGCCACACGCCCGCAGCACCCGGACGAGACGGCACCCCCGTACGGCGGCCCAGACCCCGCGTCAGGATGCCCGGCGCAGTGAGGCGGCGATCGCCGCGGCGGCGGCCCCCGGGTCGGGTGAGGCGGTGATGGGGCGGCCGATCACAAGCAGGTCGGCCCCGTCGGCGAGCGCCCGTTCGGGCGTGGCGACCCGCTTCTGGTCCTGGGTGTCGGCGCCGGCGGGCCGGACGCCGGGGGTGATGAGCGTGATGCCGCCGCCGACCTCGGCGCGTACGGCGGCGACCTCGTGCGGCGAGCACACCAGCGCGGTGGCGCCGGCCTCGACCGACAGCGATGCCAGGCGGCGTACGGCGTCGTCGGCGGGCCCGGCGAGCCCGATGCGCTCCAGGTCGGCCTCGGTGAGCGAGGTGAGCACGGTGACGGCGGCGATCTGGGTGTGCGGCGCGGACTCGACGGCCGCCTTGATCATGGCGGTCCCTCCGGCGGCGTGCACGGTGAGGATCGCGGGACGCAGCCGGGCCACGGCCCTGGCGGCCCCGGCGACGGTGTTGGGGATGTCGTGCAGCTTGAGGTCGAGGAAGACGTTCACGCCGCTCGCGCCCTGCACGGAGGCGATCACGTCGGGCCCGTAGCGCAGGTAGAGCTCCAGGCCGACCTTGACGGTGCTGACGTGCGGGGTGACCAGGGCGGCCCAGCGCGCGGCGGTCTCCAGGTCGGGTGCGTCGAGAGCGACGGCGATGGGTGCGGGGGTCAAGGGCGTCAAGGCGTGCTCTCCAGGCGCTCGGGAGTCAAGGCGTGCTCTCCTCGATGTCTACCAACAGGTGCCGGGGTGCGCTCCCCGGCGGGCGGTGGGCGAGGCCGACGGCGTCGGCCAGCCGCTGGAAGCCGCGGGCCCGCAGCAGGTCCTCGAGCTCGCGTTCGATGCGCAGGCAGGCGTACGGGTCGTGGAACAGCGCCGTGCCCACCCCTACCACGCAGGCGCCTGCCAGCACGAGCTGGAAGGCGTCCCTGCCGGTCATCACGCCGCCCATGCCGATCAGCGGCACGCCGGGAAGGGCCGCGTGGACCTGCCAGACGCAGCGTACGGCCAGCGGCAGGATGGCCGGCCCCGACAGCCCGCCGGTGACGGCGGCGAGCGAGGGGCGCAGCGCCTCGGTGTCGATGGCCATGCCCAGCGGGTTGTTGATCATGGAGAGCGCGTCGGCGCCGGCGTCCACGCAGGCGCGGGCGACGGCGACGATGTCGGCCACGTCGGGCGCGAGCTTGGCGACGACGGGCACGTCGTAGCGCATGATCGAGCGTACGGAGGCGATGACCTCGGCGGCGGCGCTGCCCTCGCGGGCGAAGACGCGTCCGCGGTCCTCGATGTTGGGGCAGGAGAGGTTGACCTCCAGCGCGGTCACGCCGGGCGCGTCGGCGAGCCTGCGGGCCAGCTCGGAGTATTCGGCGACGGTGCCGCCGCCGATGGAGACGATGGTCTTGATGCCGCGCTGGGCCAGCCAGGGCAGCTCGCGTTCGAGGAACGCGTCGATGCCGGGCCCTTGGAGCCCGACGGCGTTGAGCATGCCGGAGGGCGTCTCGGCCATGCGCGGCGTGGGACGGCCCGCGCGCGGCGCCATGGTGATGGACCGCGTGGTCAGGGCGCCGAGCCGGTGCAGGTCGAAGAACTGCGCCAGCTCGCGGCCCGACGAGGCGCATCCGGCGGCCGTGGTGATGGGGTTCGACAGCTCCACGTGCGCCAGAAAAGTCCGCATATCAACTGACATGTCGTGCACCGCCCCCTGGGGCGCCCAGCGCGTCGAACGGGATCGTTCCCACGTCCTCGAAGCGCACCCGCTCCCCCCGGAACACCGGCCCCTCGGCGCACGCCCTGACCATCCTGGTCGAGCCGTCGTCGCCGATGACGGGCAACACGCACGTCATGCACACCCCGATGCCGCAGGCCATCGACTCCTCGACGGCCACCTGCACCGGGATGTCGAACTCCATCGCCACCGCCGTCACCGCCCGCAGCGTCTCCATGGGCGCGCAGGCGTAGACGACGTCGGCCATGGTGTCGGTGATCACCGACGGCAGCGCGTCGGTGACCTTGCCGCGCAGGCCGAGCGACCCGTCCTCGGTGGTCAGCGTGGTCGTCTCGGCCATCCTGCGGGCCCGCATCGCGCCGAACACCCGCTCGGCGCCCGCGCCGCCCAGCACGAAGTCGACCCGGCAGCCGCGCGCCAGCAGCGCGTCGGCCAGCGGGAACAGCACGGCAGAGCCGTACTCGGCGCCCACCAGCACGCAGTTGACCGGGTCGCGCGGCAGCGGGAACGGCCGCCCGAGCGGCCCGACGAGGTCGAGCGTGTCCCGGGCGCGCCGCTCCGCCAGCCAGGCGGTGCCGGGGCCGCGCGTGGTGAAGACCAGCTCGACCGTCCCGCCGTAGTCGGACTTCACGTCATGGATGGACAGCGCGCGGCGCGTCACCATCGACGTGTACGCCCCGCCGACCGCCACGGAGACGAAGTGGCCGGGACGGTAACGCTCGGCGATGCCGGGCGCCACCACCGTCAGCGCATGGTAGGCGTCGACCCGGCGCGTCGTGAGCACCGTGCCCGTCACCTGCACCGGTGTGCCGGCCAGTCGTCTTCACCTCCCGTGCGGGGTCATCCCCTGATTGCCTGTGCGTGCTCCTGAAGGGACCGTACGCCCACATCGCCGCGTACGATCGCCTGGATGCCCGCCGCCGCGGCGGCCAGCCCCGACACCGTGGTGATGCACGGGATGCCGCGCAGCACGGCGGCCGTGCGGATCTCGTAGCCGTCGAGGCGCGGCCCCGACTGCCCCGGGCTGCCGAACGGCGTGTTGACGATCAGGTCGACCTCGCCGTCGAGAATGGCCTGCACGCTTGTGGGCTCACCTCCGGGACCCGCTCCCTCGCTGTGCTTTCGCACGATCTTGGCATGGACGCCGTTGCGGCGCAGCACCTCGGCGGTCCCCTCGGTGGCCAGGATCTCGAACCCGAGATCCGCCAGCGCCTTCACAGGGAAGATCATCGCACGCTTGTCCCTGTTGGCCACGGATACGAAGGCGCGTCCCTTGGTCGGAAGTTCGCCGTAGGCCGCGGCCTGCGACTTGGCGAAGGCGATCCCGAAGAACTCGTCGATGCCCATGACCTCGCCGGTGGAGCGCATCTCCGGCCCAAGGACGGTGTCGACGCCCCGGAACCGGTTGAACGGCAGCACCGCCTCCTTGACCGCGATCGACGACTCCAGCGGCAGCGTGCCGCCGTCGCCGGTGGCGGGCAGCATGCCCTCGGCGCGCAGCTCGGCGATCGACGCGCCGAGCATCACCCGGGCCGCCGCCTTGGCCAGCGGCGTGGCCGTGGCCTTGGACACGAACGGCACGGTACGGCTGGCGCGCGGGTTGGCCTCCAGGACGTACAGGACGCCGGCCGACATGGCGTACTGGACGTTGAGCAGCCCGCGCACGCCGACGCCCTGGGCGATGGCCCTGGTGGCCTCCCTGATGGCGGTGATGTCGGCGCTGCCCAGCGTGATGGGCGGCAGCGCGCACGCCGAGTCGCCGGAGTGGATGCCGGCCTCCTCGATGTGCTCCATGACGCCGCCGAGGAACAGCTCCTCGCCGTCGTAGAGCGCGTCGACGTCGATCTCGATGGCCTCGTCGAGGAACTTGTCGATGAGCACCGGGTGACCGGCCCCGTCGGGCTGCTCCTGGGCCGCCATGTACGCGGTGAGCGTCTCCTCGTCGTACACGATGGCCATGCCGGCCCCGCCGAGCACGTAGGAGGGCCGCACGAGCACCGGGTAGCCGATCTCGGAGGCGATCTCCCGTGCCTCGGCGACGGTCAGCGCGGTGCCGTGCCTGGGCGCGGGCAGCCCGGCCTCGGCCAGCACCCGCCCGAACGCGCCGCGCTCCTCGGCCAGGTGGATCGACTCGGGCGAGGTGCCGACGACGGGCACGCCCGCGTCCTTGAGCGCCTGCGCGAGCCCGAGCGGCGTCTGCCCGCCGAGCTGCACGATGACGCCCGCGACCGGGCCTGTCTGCTGCTCGGCGTGCACGACCTCCAGGACGTCCTCCAGGGTGAGCGGCTCGAAGTAGAGCCGGTCGGAGGTGTCGTAGTCGGTCGAGACGGTCTCGGGGTTGCAGTTGACCATGACGGTCTCGAACCCGGCCCTGGACAGCTCGAACGAGGCGTGCACGCACGCGTAGTCGAACTCGATGCCCTGGCCGATGCGGTTGGGCCCGGAGCCGAGGATGATCACCTTCTGCCGCTCGCCGTACGGGACCTCGCTCTCCTCGTCGTAGGTCGAGTAGAGATAGGGGGTCTTGGCGGCGAACTCGGCGGCGCAGGTGTCGACCGTGTTGTAGACCGGCCGCAGCCCGAGCGCATGGCGCAGGTCGCGCACGCGGGCCTCGTCGATGCCGCGGATCTCGCCGATCTGCACGTCGCTGAACCCGTGGCGCTTGGCCCGCTCCAGCACCTCGGCGGTCAGCTCGGGCGCGGCGGCGACGGCCTCGGCCTCCTCGTGCAGCAGGAAGAGCTGGTCGATGAACCACGGGTCGATGCTGGTCGCCTCGTGCAGCTCCTCGGGCGTGGCGCCCGCCCTGATGGCCTGCTGCATCGTGCGCAGCCGCCCGTCGTGCGGCGTGCGGCAGGCGGCCAGCAGCTCGTCCTTGGGCCGCACCTCGCCCGCCCAGGTGAAGGAGGAGTCCTTCTTCTCCAGCGAGCGCAGCGCCTTCTGCAGCGCCTCGGGGAAAGAGCGGCCGATGGCCATGGCCTCGCCGACCGACTTCATATGAGTGGTGAGCGTCGGGTCGGCGCCGCGGAACTTCTCGAACGCGAAGCGCGGCACCTTCACCACGATGTAGTCGAGCGTCGGCTCGAAGGAGGCCGGGGTCTCCTTGGTGATGTCGTTGGGGATCTCGTCGAGCGTGTAGCCGATGGCCAGCTTGGCGGCGATCTTGGCGATCGGGAAACCGGTGGCCTTGGAGGCGAGCGCCGACGAGCGCGACACGCGCGGGTTCATCTCGATGACGATCATGCGGCCGGTGCGCGGATCGACCGCGAACTGGATGTTGCAGCCGCCGGTGTCCACGCCGACCTCGCGGATGACCGCGATGGCGACGTCGCGCATGTTCTGGTATTCGCGGTCGGTCAGGGTCAGCGCGGGCGCGACCGTGACGCTGTCGCCGGTGTGGACGCCCATCGGGTCGATGTTCTCGATGGAGCAGACGATGACGACGTTGTCGGCCTTGTCGCGCATGACCTCCAGCTCGTACTCCTTCCAGCCGAGGATGGACTCCTCCAGGAGCACCTCGGTGGTCGGAGACGCGTCGAGCCCGGCGCCTGCGATGCGGCGCAGGTCGGCCTCGTCGTAGGCGAAGCCGGAGCCGGCGCCGCCCATCGTGAACGAGGGCCGCACGACCAGCGGGTAGCCCAGCTCGGCGGCCGCGGCCAGGCACTCGTCCATGCTGTGGCAGATGGCCGACCTGGCCGACTCGGCGTTGAGCCCGTGCTCGCGGGCGACCTTGGCGACGATCTCCTTGAACCGCTCGCGGTTCTCGCCGGCCTGGATCGCCTCGAAGTCGGCGCCGATCAGCTCGACGCCGTACTTCTCCAGCACGCCCGACTCGTGCAGGGCCACGGCCGTGTTGAGCGCGGTCTGGCCGCCCAGCGTGGGCAGCAGCGCGTCGGGCCGCTCCTTGGCGATGATCTTCTCGACGTACTCGGGGGTGATCGGCTCGACGTACGTGGCGTCGGCGAACTCCGGGTCCGTCATGATCGTCGCGGGGTTGCTGTTGACCAGGATGACGCGGAACCCCTCGGCCCGCAGCACCCGGCACGCCTGGGTGCCGGAGTAGTCGAACTCGCACGCCTGGCCGATCACGATCGGCCCAGAGCCGATCACCAGGACCGACCTGATGTCCTCACGCTTGGGCACGGCTCATGACCTCGCAGAACTCGTCGAAAAGATAGGCAGCGTCGTGCGGGCCCGCGGCGGCCTCGGGGTGGTACTGGACGCTGAAGGCGCGTCCGTCGAGCAGGCGCAGCCCCTCCACGCAGCGGTCGTTGAGGTTGATGTGGCTGACCTCGGCCGGCCCGAACGGGGTCTCGAACGGCCCGTCGAGCGGCGCGTCGACCGCGAACCCGTGGTTGTGGGCGGAGATCTCGACCTTGCCGGTGCGCACGTCCTGGACCGGCTGGTTGACGCCGCGGTGGCCGTAGCGCAGCTTGTACGTCGACAGCCCGAGCGCCCTGCCGAAGAGCTGGTTGCCGAAGCAGATGCCGAAGAACGGCACCTTGGCCTGCAGCACCTGGCGCAGCGCGGTGACGTCGGCCGTGGCGGGGTCGCCCGGCCCGTTGGAGAAGAACACGCCGTCGGGGCGCACCGCCATGATCTGCTCGAAGGTGGCGTCGGCCGGCAGCACGTGCACCTCGCAGCCGCGCTCGGCCATGCGCCGCGGGGTCATGCCCTTGATGCCGAGGTCGACGGCCGCGACCGTGAAGCGCCTGGTCCCGATGGCCGGCACGACGTACGGCTCCTTCGTGGCGACCTCGCGCGCCAGGTCGGCGCCCTCCATGCCGGGCGAGCGCCTGACCCGCTCGACGAGCTCCTCGACCGGCGCGTCGGGGGCGCTGAAGATGCCGGCCCGCATGGCGCCGCGCTCGCGCAGGTGGCGGGTGAGCGCACGGGTGCCGGAGATGGCGATCCCGACCACGCCGTACTCCTTGAGGTAGTCGTCGAGCGAGCGGTTGGCCCGCCAGCTCGAGACGATCCTGGACGGCTCGCGCACGACGTAGCCGGCCACCCAGACGCGGCCCGACTCGGGGTCCTCGTCGTTGACGCCGGTGTTGCCGATGTGAGGGGCCGTCATGGCGACGATCTGCCGGTGGTAGGACGGGTCGGTCAAGGTCTCCTGGTAGCCGGTCATACCGGTGTTGAAGACCATCTCGCCGAACGTCTCGCCTTCGGCGCCGTACGGAGATCCGTGGAAGACGCGGCCGTCTTCCAGGACGAGCACCGCTGTGTTCAAACCAGCTTCCCTTCGAGTACGGTCGGCCTGCCGCGCAGGAACGTGGCCACCACGCGTCCGGGCAGCGTCATCCCCTCGTAGGGGGTGTTGCGGCTCTTGGACGCGAAGGCGGACGGGTCGACCTCCGTGCGCACGGACGGGTCGTACAGCGTGATGTTGGCCGGCTCGCCCACGGCGAGCGGCCGTCCCTGACCGGCCAGGCGGCCGATGCGGGCGGGCGCGATCGACATGCGCTCGGCCACACCCGCCCAGTCGAGCAGGCCCGTGTCGACCATGGCGGCCTGCACGACGCTGAGCGCGGTCTCCAGGCCGACCATGCCCATGGCCGCCGCGCTCCACTCGGTCTCCTTGTCCTCGACCGGGTGGGGCGCGTGGTCGGTGGCCACGATGTCGATGGTGCCGTCGGCCAGCGCGGCGCGCAGCGCCTCGACGTCGGCGCGGGTGCGCAGCGGCGGGTTGACCTTGTAGATGGGGTTGTAGGCGCCGACCGGCGAGTCCTCCACGAGGTCGTCGGTGAGCAGCAGGTGGTGGGGGGTCACCTCGGCGGTGACGTTCCAGCCCTTGGACTTGGCCCAGCGCAGGATCTCGACCGAGCCCGCGGTGGAGACGTGGCAGACGTGCAGCCGGGAGCCGACGTGGGCGGCCAGCAGGCAGTCGCGGGCGATGATCGCCTCTTCGGCGACGGCGGGCCAGCCGGTCAGGCCGAGCCTGCCGGAGACCTCGCCCTCGTTCATCTGCGCGCCGGCGGTGAGCCTGGGCTCCTGGGCGTGCTGGGCGACGACGCCGTCGAACGCCTTGACGTACTCCAGGGCGCGGCGCATGAGCACCGCGTCGTCGACGCAGTGGCCGTCGTCGGAGAAGACGCGGACGCGGGCCGCGGAGTCGGCCATCGCGCCCAGCTCGGCGAGCTGCTTGCCCTCCAGGCCGACGGTGACGGCGCCGACCGGGTGCACGTCGCAGTGGCCGAACTCGCGGCCGAGCCGCCAGACCTGCTCGACCACGCCGGCGGTGTCGGCGACGGGCGAGGTGTTGGCCATGGCGTGCACGGCGGTGTAGCCGCCCCTGGCGGCCGCCTGGGTGCCGGTCTGCACGGTCTCGGCGTCCTCGCGGCCGGGCTCGCGCAGGTGGGTGTGCAGGTCGACGAGGCCGGGCAGCGCGATGGCGCCGCCGCCGTCGACGACCTCGCCGTCCTTGAGACCGGTGCCGATCTCCGCGATCACGCCGTCGGCGATGCGGATGTCGGCGGGCTCGCCGCCCAGGATCCTGACGTTTCGAATGATCATGCGGTCTCTCCCCCGAGCAGCAGGTACAGGACGGCCATGCGGATGGTCACGCCGTTGGCGACCTGTTCGACGATCGTCGAGCGGGCCGAGTCGGCCACCTCGGCGGCGATCTCCATGCCCCGGTTCATCGGGCCGGGGTGCATGACGATCGCGTCGTCGGGCATCTTGGCGAAGCGGTCGCGGTCGAGGCCGTAGCGGCGGGAGTACTCGCGCTCGCTCGGGAAGTACGCGGCGTTCATCCGCTCCTTCTGCACCCGCAGCATCATCACCGCGTCGGACTTGGGCAGCACGGCGTCGAGGTCGTAGGAGACCTCGCACGGCCAGCTGCCGACCGAGACGGGCAGCAGCGTGGGCGGGGCGACGAGGGTGACCTCGGCGCCGAGGGTGTGCAGCAGCAGCACGTTGGAGCGGGCGACCCGGCTGTGCAGCACGTCGCCGACGATGGTGACCTTGCGGCCCTCGAGCCCGCCGAGGCGGCGGCGCATGGAGAAGGCGTCGAGCAGCGCCTGGGTGGGGTGCTCGTGGGTGCCGTCGCCGGCGTTGACGACGCTGCCGCGCACCCAGCCGGCCAGGCGGTGCGGCGCGCCCGATGCGCTGTGGCGGATGACGACCGCGTCGGCGCCCATGGCCTCCAGGGTCAGCGCGGTGTCCTTGAGCGACTCGCCCTTGGACACGCTGGAGCCCTTGGCCGAGAAGTTGATGACGTCGGCCGACAGCCGTTTGGCCGCCGCCTCGAAGGAGATGCGGGTGCGGGTGGAGTCCTCGAAGAAGAGGTTGACGACCGTGCGCCCGCGCAGCGTCGGCAGCTTCTTGATGGAACGTTCCGAGACTCTCGCCAGCTCCTCGGCGGTGTCGAGGATGAGGAGGGCGTCGTCCTTGGTCAGGTCTCCCGCGGAGATGAGGTGCCGCTTCACCGGGAACCCCCCTTCACGAGCAGCACGGCGTCCCGGCCGTCGGTCTCCTCGAGGTAGACCTTGACCTTCTCGCTCTTGGCGGTGGGGAGGTTCTTGCCGACGTAGTCGGCGCGGATGGGCAGCTCGCGGTGGCCGCGGTCGACCAGCGTGGCGAGCTGCACGGCCGTGGGGCGGCCGATGTCGTTGAGCGCGTCGAGCGCGGCGCGCACGGTGCGGCCGGAGTAGAGCACGTCGTCGACCAGCACGACGACCTTGCCGTCGATGCCGTCGGCGGGGACCTCGGTGTGCCCCAGCGGGCGCACGGGGCCGCGCCGCAGGTCGTCGCGGTGCATGGTGATGTCGATCGAGCCGACGGGGATCTTCAGGCCCTCGAAACGCTCGATGCGCTCGCCGAGCCTGCGGGCCAGCGTGACGCCGCGCGTGGGGATGCCGAGCAGGACGACGCCGTCGCCGCCCTTGGTGCGTTCGAGGATCTCGTGCGCGATCCGGGTCAGCGCCCGGTGGATGTCGGGGGCTTCGAGAACCGCCCGGGAGTCTCCCTTATGGCCGGGCTCCCTGGTATCGGGTTCTGCGGACATGGCGAAGCTCACCACCTTTCCCGCCTCACGGGACGGGTCTTAAAAGGGTGTTGGTCGGACACACAGTATCAGGGGCTACCAGCTACAACGTGCGCACCCTCCCGGGCGGCGCGATCTCCCTGATCAGGTAATTTCCCGGCCTCGCCGGTGTCGGAGCGGTCCGCGCGGGGCACAGGACCCGCGCGCGGCGGCGGGCGTACGGGCGTGAGGCCGGCCGCCGGAGGGGATGGATCGAAGATGACCTTTCATGTTGACAGCGAGGTCGGGCGCCTGCGGCAGGTCCTGCTGCACAAGCCCGACCTGGCGCTCAAACGGCTGACCCCCACCACCAAGGACGCCTTCCTCTTCGACGACGTGCTGTGGGTGCAGCGGGCCGTCGAGGAGCACGAGGAGTTCCAGCAGGTGCTCACCAGCCGCGGCATCCGCGTCCACCTGCTGTCGGACCTGCTCAGGGAGACCGTCGAGATTCCCGAGGCGCGCAAGCACATCCTCGACGCCGTGGTGGACGAGCGCTGGCTCGGCCCGGTCGCGATCGACGACGTGCGCAACACCCTCGACGGCATGGACCCGGCCACCCTGCAGGTCTATCTGACGGGCGGCATCACCAAGCGGGAGCTGGTCGAGCTGGGCTGCAACCCCAAGGCGCTGACCTTCCACACGCTGGCCGACGACGACTTCGTGCTGCCGCCGCTGCCCAATCACCTGTTCACCCGCGACACCTCCTGCTGGATCTACGACGGCGTGTCCATCAACGCGATGAAGAAGAAGGCGAGGATGCGGGAGACGGTCAACATGGAGGCCGTCTACATGTACCACCCGACGTTCGCCGACGGCTTCAACCGGCCCGAGCAGGGCGGCTACCACTGCTGGATGCCCGGCAGGGCGGTGGCGCCGGCCACCATCGAGGGCGGCGACGTGCTGGTCATCGGGCGGGGCGCGGTGCTGATCGGGATGAGCGAGCGCACCCAGCCGCAGGCGGTGGAGATGCTGGCGCAGCGGCTGTTCAGGGCCGGCTCGGCGAGCCGCATCGTGGCGCTCGACATGCCGAAGGCGCGGGCGTTCATGCATCTCGACACCGTGATGACGATGCTGGACGTGGGGGTGTTCACCAAGTACGCGGGCCTCGGCATGCTGCCGGCGTACACGATCGAGCCCGGGGAGACGTCCAAGGAGCTCAAGGTCACCGACCATCCCCCTGAGGACATGCACAAGGCGATCGCGCACGCGCTGGACCTGCCGGACATCACGGTCCTGACGGCCACCCAGGACGTCTACGCCGCCGAGCGGGAGCAGTGGGACGACGGCTGCAACGGGCTGGCGATCGAGCCCGGCGTGGTCGTGGCCTACGAGCGCAACGCCACCACCAACAACTACCTGCGCGACAACGGCATCGAGGTGATCACGATCAGGGGCAGCGAGCTCGGCAGGGGGCGCGGGGGGCCGCGGTGCATGAGCTGCCCGCTCGAGCGTGACGCCGTCTAGGGGAATCCGGGGGGACACCGACCGATGGCATTCGACCTGCGCAACCGCAGCTTCATCAAAGAGCTCGACTTCACACCGGGCGAGCTCGGCCACCTGGTGGAGCTGGCGGCCGAGCTGAAGGCCGAGCGACGCGCCGGCACCGAGCGGCCGCGGCTCACCGGCCGCGCCGTGGCGCTGGTCTTCGGCAAGACCTCGACGCGTACGCGCTGCGCCTTCGAGGTGGCGGCGTACGAGCAGGGCGCGCACACCACCTACCTGGGCCCCGGCGACTCGCAGCTCGGGCACAAGGAGTCGGTCGCCGACACCGCGCGGGTGCTGGGCCGGATGTACGACGGCATCGAGTATCGCGGCGGCGACCACGCCGACGTCGAGGAGCTGGCGGCGCTGGCCGGAGTGCCGGTGTGGAACGGGCTGAGCGACTCCTGGCATCCGACGCAGACGCTGGCCGACGTGCTGACCATGAAGGAGCACGCCGGCCGGCCGCTGCGCGAGGTGTCGTTCGCCTACCTGGGCGACGGGCGCAACAACATGGGGCACTCGCTGCTGGTGACGGGCGCGATGTTCGGCATGGACGTGCGGGTGGTCGCCCCCAAGGCGCTGTGGCCCGACGCCGGGCTCGCCGTGGGCCCGGCCGAGGAGCTGGCCGCGGCGACGGGCGCGCGGATCACGGTCACCGACGACGTGATCGAGGGCGTCAAGGGCGTGGACTTCCTCTACACCGACGTGTGGGTGTCGCTGGGCGAGCCCGCCGAGGTGTGGGACGAGCGGATCAAGCTGCTGCTGCCGTACCAGGTGAACGACGCCGTGGTGCGGGCGACGGGCAACCCGTCGGTGCGGTTCATGCACTGCCTGCCGGCCTTCCACGACCGGCGCACCAGGATCGGCAGGGAGATCTTCGACAGGACCGGACTCGACGCGCTGGAGGTGACCGGCGCCGTCTTCGACTCGCCCCGCTCGATCGTCTTCGACCAGGCCGAGAACCGGCTGCACGCGGTCAAGGCCGTCATGGTCGCGACGCTGGGGAGCCGCTGAGATGCGGGTCATCGTGGCGCTCGGCGGCAACGCGGTGCTGCGGCGCGACGAGCGTCCCGACGCCTCCACGCAGCTCGCCAACGTCCGCACCGCGGTCAGGACGCTGGCCGGGCTGGCCGGGCGGCACGAGCTGGTCATCACCCACGGCAACGGGCCGCAGGTGGGGATGCTGGCCGTGCAGAGCGCCTCCGACCCAGGGCTGAGCCGTCCTTATCCGTTCGACGCGCTGGGGGCGCAGACGCAGGGCCTGCTCGGCTACTGGATCCAGCAGGCGCTGCAGAACGCGCTGCCCGGCCGCCAGGTGCTCGCCATGGTGACGCAGACCCTGGTGTCGGCCGTCGATCCGGCGTTCGCGGCGCCCTCCAAGTTCGTCGGGCGGGCCTACGACCGCGAGGAGGCCGAGAAGCTGGCCGCCGAGCACGGCTGGACCGTCAAGCAGGACGGCGGGCAGTGGCGGCGCGTCGTGCCCTCACCCGCCCCGCAGCGCGTGGTGGAGACGCGGCTGATCCGGCGGATGATGGGCGAAGGCGTGATCGTGGTGTGCGCGGGCGGCGGCGGCATCCCCGTCGTGCGCGACGAGCGCGGCCGGCTGACCGGCGTCGAGGCGGTCGTCGACAAGGACCTGACGACCGCGCTGCTGGCCGAGGCGCTCGACTGCGACGCCTTTCTCGCGCTGACCGACGTGCCGCACGTCCTGCGCGGCTTCGGCACGCCGGCCGAGAGCCCGATCCGCCACACCACGCCCCACGAGCTGCGCGCGCTCGACTTCCCCGCCGGGTCCATGGGGCCGAAGGTCGAGGCGGTCTGCCGCTTCGTCGAGACGACCGGCGACATGGCCGCGATCGGCAGACTTGACCAGGCACAACGCATACTCGACGGCACGGCGGGAACGATCGTGACGCCCAACGGCAGGTGGCCGCTGACGAGCACGCTGTAGGGGGCGCGCGTGACACTGGCCCGACGGCTTCTGCGTACGAAGCCGACAGGTCGCATCGTGGCCGAGGGCGGTCACGGCGAGGGCGGCGAGCTGCGCCGCACGATGTCGCTGTGGCAGCTCACGCTGTTCAGCGTGGGCGCCACACTCGGCACGGGGATCTTCGTGATCCTCGGGCAGGCGGTGCCCAAGGCGGGGCCCGCGGTGGTGCTGTCGTTCGTGCTCGCGGCGGTCACGGCGCTGTTCTCCGCGCTGTCGTACGCCGAGCTGGCCGGGACGATCCCGGTGGCCGGCTCGTCCTACTCGTACGCGTACGCGACGCTGGGCGAGCTGGTGGCCTGGATCTGCGGCTGGTGCCTGATGCTGGAGTACGCGGTCTCCGTGGCGGCCGTGGCGGTCGGCTGGGGCGAGTACCTCAACGCGTTCCTGGACTCGGCGTTCGGGTTCGCGCTGCCCGACGCGATCACCCGCTCCCCCGGCCAGGACGGCGGTGTGGTGAACGTCACCGCCATCGTCATCGTGCTGCTGGCCACCTGGCTGCTGCTGTACGGCGCGTCCGAGAGCGCCACCGCCAACGCCGTCTTCGTGCTCATCAAGGTCGCGGTGCTGGCGTTCTTCTGCGCGGTGGCGTTCACCGCTTTCGACTCGGGCAACCTCGCGCCGTTCGCGCCCATGGGGCTGGCCGGCATCACGGCCGCGGCCTCGCAGGTGTTCTTCTCCTACATCGGCTTCGACGCCGCGTCCACCGCAGGTGAGGAGGCCAAGAACCCCAAGCGCGACCTGCCGCTCGCGATCCTGCTGTCACTGCTCATCGTGACCATCGTGTACGTGGCGGTGGCCCTGGCCGCGATCGGGGCGATGCCGTGGCAGGACTTCGACCCCGAGGGCACCGAGGCGAGCCTGTCGCACATCGCCGATCTGGCGTTGGGCGCCACCTGGCCGGGGCTGATCGTCTCGTTCGGCGCGGTCATCGCGATCGCCAGCGTCGTGCTGACCGTCATCTACGGCCAGACCCGCATCCTGTTCGCGATGTCGCGCGACGGCCTGATCCCGCGCGTCTTCCAGCGGGTGAACCCGCGCCGCCAGGTGCCGGTGCTCAACACGCTCATCGTGGCCGCGTTCATCTCCCTGCTGGCCGGGCTGGTGCCGCTCGGGCAGCTCGCCGAGGCGACCAGCATCGGCACGCTGTTCGCCTTCGCCATCGTCAACGTCGGCGTGCTCGTGCTCCGCTACCGCAGCCCCGAGCTGCCGCGCAGCTTCAAGACGCCGCTGTTCCCCGCCACGCCGGTGATCGGCGCGATCCTGTGCGTCGTCGTCATGGCGGGGCTGGCGGGCGTGACGTGGCTGGCCTTCGCGCTGTGGATGCTCGTCGGCCTGATCTGTTACTTCCTGTACGGCTATGGCCATTCGCGGCTGAATGCCGAGGTGTCCTGAATGAAGCTCGACGACGTGCTGGCCGGATACATGCCGGGTCCCCGCGGGAACGACGGGCTCGCGCTGGCCGTGCTGCTCAAGCGGCAGGCGCACGCCAGGCTGTCGGTCGCGTACGTGCGGCCGCCCGCGGTGACCACGCCGGGGCCCGCGCGGGCCGAGGAGAGCGCGTGGCTGGCGTACCTGCGCGAACAGGCCGACACCGCGCTCGCCCAGGCCCGCGAGCTGGCCGGCGAGGACGCCGACTACGTGGTGACCGCCCATCGCGGCAGCGGGCGCGGCCTGGTGGAGCTGGCGCGCAGGCGCGGCGCCGACGTCGTGGTGATCGGCCCGGCCCCGGGCGGCGGCAAGGGCCGCATCAGCCTGGGCAGCACCGCCGACCAGTTGCTGCACTCCTCCTCCGTCCCCGTCATGCTCGCGCCGCGCGGCTTCGCCGACGCGCCCCCTGCCGCCTTCGACCGGGTGACGCTCGCCTACCGGCGCGGCCCCGGCTGCGACCAGGCGGTCAAGGTCGCGGCCAGGACGGCGGCCACGCTGGACGTGCCGCTGCGCCTGGTCACGCTCGTGCTCAGCAGCGGCAGGCGGGCGAGGATCGAGGAAGAGATGCTCGTACGCCTGCGCGACCAGGCCGCGGCCGACCTGCGCGCGGCGGCGCGCGGCCAGCGGCGACGCTCCCCCGTGGAGGTCGAGGTGCTGGAGGGCCGCAACGTGGCGCAGGCGCTGGGCGCGGCCTCGTGGCTGCCCGGCGAGATGATCATATGCGCTTCCAGCGACACCGGGCCACTCAGAAGGGTCTTTCTCGGCGACACCTCAATCAAGATCCTCAAGGCCGCCACCCGTCCCGTCATGATCTTGACCAGGCAACCCTGACCTGGTGTCGATTCCTCGTCAAACTCTGACGAAGTACTGTTACCAGCGCGACATGAGGGGCGATTGTGGCGATCCCTACCGGACCGGATTCGGCATCTTTTTTCCAATCAGCTTGACCTCAGGCGCCCACCCCTTTACCGTCACTGTGCGTAACCACACCGCGCGGCGTTCTGGGGTAAACCCAGGGCCATGGCTACCGATGGTGCCGAGCCCGGCACCAGACCCCCCGGTGGCCCGGGCATACGCCGCAAGGGAGCACAATCTACTGAGAGCGATACATACGAGAGCCGGGGGGCCACACCATGCCGTCTGAGTACGCAAAGTCGCTGGGTGCACGACTCCGCGCCATCCGCACCCAGCAGGGCCTGTCCCTGCATGGAGTCGAAGAGAAGTCTCGTGGCCGGTGGAAAGCCGTCGTCGTGGGGTCGTACGAGCGTGGCGACCGCGCTGTGACCGTGCAGAAGCTTGCCGAGCTTGCCGACTTCTACGGGGTGCCCGTCTCCGAGCTGCTGCCGGGCGGTGCCGCCCCCAGCCCGCTCGGGCCGACGCCCAAGCTTGTGATCGACCTGGAGCGCCTCGCCACGCTGCCGAAGGAGAAGGCCGGCGCGCTCGCCCGCTACGCCGCCACCATCCAGAGCCAGCGCGGTGACTACAACGGCAAGGTGCTGTCGATCCGCCAGGAGGACCTGCGCTCCCTGGCGGTGATCTACGACAAGTCGCCGAGCGAGCTGACCGAGGAGCTCATCAGCTGGGGCGTTCTCGACGCCGAGGCCCGCAGGGCCGTCGAGTCGTTCTGAGCCCTCCGCGGTCCCCGGACCGGCGCCGGGGCCCGTACGGCTTCCGAGGCTGTCTCCCTCGGGCCTGACGGTCCCCGGTCTTATCGGCCGGGCATCGCGGGGGCACCGCTTGCGAGGTCACCCGCTCACTGAAGGCTCGCCGTCCCGCGGCGGGCCTTCAGCACGATCTGACGCGCCCAGAACGCCGCAGGGCTCGCGCACCCCAGGGATGGCGTTGAAGGGCTGGGCCGGCCGTGAACGCCCGCCAGCGCCCACGGAGGCCCGCGAAGGGCCGGTGTGACCGGTCACCGCCCACGCACCCGGCAAGACCCACAAGGAAAAACCGGCACCGGCGGACGAAGAGCCGGCGACCGCTCTTCGAGTGGACCGCCACCCCCTGACCGCCTGCACGACCAGGCCCAACTCGCGACGAACCCCGGCCGCCACCGCCCGCACCCGCCGGGCGACCGCCCGCCGCGCACAACGGCGACGTGCCGAGGTCACATGAAGAGGCGGGCGGGCTTCGCGGGGTGGAGAGCCGCAAACAGAGCGAGCCATGGCGGCCGAGCCGGCCTGGCAGCCGACCGTACAAGCCGAGCAAGCTCCTCCCCATGCGCCTCGCCTGCGGCGAAAAGGATCCGTCTCCGGCGTGGAAGGCGGAAGAAGACACCGCAACGGCAAGAACGTCCCTACGGCGCGCCATCCGATCCGGTCGCCGCGACGGCAGGAACTCGCTCTACGCCGCGCCGTCCGCCCAAGTCGCCGCAGGACAGACGCGCATCGTCGTCGGCGAGGTGACGTCGGCTTCCCCGTGACAGAAGCCCGTAGCCCGTCCGCCGTAGCAGGGCCGGCCGGGGCTGCCGCAGTGCAACCAGCCCGAAGATCCGGGCGGAAATCCCCGCTCGGAGGAACCATCATCGGCGCGAGGCGCCGTCAGATGCCCTAGACGGCGAAACCCGCCGCAATACTCCTCCGGACAGGCCGCCCGCACCACAGAAGAGCACGTCGTTGGCGGTGGAGCAACGTCGAGGCTCCTGCGACGGAATCCCATGCCCGCATTGAGGCCGGCGGGGCTGCCGCAGCGCAACTGAACTGGAACTGCCGTAGCGCGACCGAACCCGGGCCACCGTGGCTACAGTAACTTGTCCGGCGACCCGTTCGCCTTCGCGGGAGTGCGCCGGGGCTGCCGCTGCGCCGACGGACCAGGTACGCCGTGGGCGGGGGAAGTTCGTCTCCCGTGGCGCGGTTAGGTCGGCCGCCGTGGCGGGATGACATCAGTCCGGCCCGGGTGGGAGGGGCCGGTGAGGAGGGGTCAGCCCGCCAGTGGGACGTCCACTGGCAATTGGGGCTGGCCCGGTACGCCGAGCAGGTCTTCGACCGTGCAGACGAAGGTCTCGGCCTCGGCGAGGATCTCGTCGGCGTCGGCCTGGCTGACCCGCCGCACCATGCCCGCCTCGGCGGCGGCGCGCTTGGCGGCGGTCGTCGTGAAGTAGGCGGCCCACTCGGCCAGCTCGGGCTCGACCTCGGGAAGCTGCTCCCACGCGCTGCGCAGGCGCCGCCTGCGGCCCTCCATGGGCCGGGGATGGGCGGCCAGGATCGCCGCCGCCGCGCGCAGCGCCGCCAGGTGGGCGGCGACGTAGCGCGATGCCGGGGTGCGAGCGGCGCTCGCCTCCGCCAGGCAGGAACGGGAATCGGTCAGGTGTGCCCGAACCGCAGGCGACAGCCGGGGCCCGGGCGTTTCTCTAGGCCGTGGTGCCATCTTGCGCGCCTCCTTTGGAGTCGTGGGCGGCGCCGGCGTCTCCGCCGGTGGTGACAACAATCGCAGACGCCACCGACATTTCCGCCGGGCCGGCCGGACGAGGAGCTTCCCCTCTCCCCGTCCGGCCAGGACACGCCCACTCGCCTCCGCCGACGACGAGGACGTGCCCTTCGCCCAGGGAGCCTGGCCGCGGGGGGCTCGCTGGGGTAGCGACGTCCGCGACCAGGCCCGTGTGACGTTGAGCCGCGAGCCTCACCGTCACTAGGTCGAACATAATTTCGATCACGCCACGTTGTCAACCGGTTCGCGAACAAAGGTTCGATGACCTTGAAGTGACGGATGCGTACCCGCACGAAGACGTGGAGGGCGCGTACCCGCTCGAAAACGCGCGTCCGCAGGAAAAAGCCGCCGCCGTGGTGACGGCGGCGGTGTGGTGGTGTCGACGTGACGGCGATGACGGCGTCACGGCCGCGGCGCGCGGCGCCCGAGGCTGTGAGGACCCCGGAGCGGTCAAGTTCCCTGTGGCACGCGCTCCGAGGAGCAGCACCCGTGCGACACGCGCGCCAGGCGACTGGCCACCCCGGCGACACCCGAGCCAAGAACAAGCCTCATCCCCGCCCGGCGCGCACTCTCCGGACCAGCCCCGCACGTCACGCACGCCAAGCGACCGGCCGCGTCCAGCGCGGCGCACATGCGAACGTGGCGCCGCAGCCGGTCGGGCCGTCAGGGCGGAGCGGGAAGGTCCGTGCAACGGCAGGCCCGTGAAGCGGCGCTGCGCCAGCGTCCACGCCCGCGTAGCGGCGCCCGCGCCCGCTCACACGGCGTCCAACCGACCCACGGCCCGCTCACACGGCATCCAACCGACCCACGGCCCCCTCCCGCGGCGTCCAACCGATCCACGGCCCCCTCCCGCGGCGTCCAATCGATCCGCGTCCGCCCAGCGGTGCCCGACCGATGATCCGCGCCCACGAGAGCGGCAACCGAGATCCGCGCCTTCGCATAGCGGCGCCGAGCCGACATCCGGGGCCCGCCCGGGGCCTCACTCGATCGAGATGGCTCCCGATGGGCACAGGGTCACCGCGCGCCGCACGGCGTCCTCCAGATCCGCAGGCGGCACATCCTGCAACAGCACGACCGTGCCTTCGTCCTCGCTCTGGTCGAAGATCTTGGGCACCGTCAGCGCGCACATGCCCGCCCCGATGCACACCGATTCGTCTGCCTTGATTTTCATGGTGACCTACCAAGTGACAGGGAGGCGGTGCACTCCATAGATCGACATGTTCGAGCGCATCGGCACCTCCTCGGGTGTTACCGCCAAGCGTAGGCCAGGCAGCCGCCGCAGCAGCGCAGGGTAGGCGATGCGCATCTCCGTACGGGCGAGCTGCTGACCGAGGCACTGGTGGATGCCGTGGCCGAAGGTCAGGTGGCCGCCGGCGGGCCGGGTGAGGTCGAGGTGCTCGCCGTCGGGGAAGCGCGCGGGGTCGCGGTTGGCGGCGGGCAGGTGGAGGGTGACGGCCTCGCCCGCCTTGATCGTGACGCCCTCGATCTCGACGTCCTGGGTCGCCGCGCGGACCGGGCCGAGGTGGATGATCGTCAGGTAGCGCAGCAGTTCCTCGACGGCGTTCTCGGCCAGCGAGGGGTCGTCGCGCAGGAGGGCGAGCTGTTCGGGGTTGGTGAGCAGCGCGTACGTGCCCAGCCCGAGCATGTTGGCGGTCGTCTCGTGCCCGGCGACGAGCAGCAGCACGCCGACCCCGGTGAGCTCCTCGTCGTTCAGCTCCCCGCTTTGGACCAGCCCGCTGAGCAGGTCGTCGGCCGGCTGCTCGCGCTTGCGCTGGATGAGCTCCATCAGGTACGCCCAGATCCGCCCCAGCGCCGCCACCGCGTCGTCGGCCCCGGCGTCGAGGTCGAAGAGCGTCCTGGACTCCCTCTGGAACGTCTCCCTGTCCTCGTACGGCACCCCGAGCAGCTCGCAGATCACCAGTGACGGGATCGGCAGCGCGAACTCCTCCACCAGGTCCACCGGCCCGCCCTTGGCCTCCATGGCGTCGATGCAGTCGTTGGTGATCTCGGTGATGCGCGGTTCGAGCATCTTCATCCGCCGCACGGTGAACTGCCCGGTCAGCAGCTTGCGGTAGCGGGTGTGCTCGGGTGCGTCCGTGCGCAGGAAGAACCCCGGCGGCAGCTTGAAGTCGCGTTGAGCGAGTTCCAGCCGGGTGGAGGCGATCGGCGGGTGTTGCGTCTCCGGGCGGTTGCTGAAGTGCGGGTGGGCGAGCACGGCGCGGGCGGCGGCGTAGCCGGTGACGAGCCAGCCCAGGTGGCCGTCGGCGTACTTCATGCGGTGGATCGCCCCGTGCCGGCGCAGGCCGGCGACCTCGTCCGGTGGGTCGAGCGGACGCTGGCGGGTCATGGACAAGGTCAGCGCGGACGTCTCGGTCATGGTCGGCTCCTTTCCTTCGCTCCCCTCCAGAAAACCTCAACGAGTGCAAAAATGCAACGAGTGAAAAGAATAATCCGGTGCACTATAGTTCGGCCATGGTCGAAGGTCTGCGCGAGCGCAAGAAGCAGCGCACCCGCCAGGCGCTGATCCAGGCGGCGCTGCGGTTGTTCGAAGAGAAGGGGTACGAGGAGACGACGCTTGCGGAGATCGCCGCGGAGGCCGAGGTGTCCACGCGCACGTTCTTCAGCTACTTCGCCAGTAAGGAGGACGTGCTCTTCTTCGACTCCCAGCAGCGGCTCGACAGGGCGATGACGCGGCTGGCGGCCAAAACGCCCGACCAGACGGTGGCCGACCTGCTGCGGCAGTTCCTCGAGGACAGCATCGAGCAGGTCATCACCGGCACCGGCACGTACGACGCCGCGGCGCTGCGGGCGCGGCTGGTGCTGACCGTGCCGTCGCTGCAGGCGCGGGCGCTGCACCTGCTGCTCGACAGCCAGCTCACCCTGGCCAAGGCGCTGCACGAGGCGTTCCCCGACCGGCTGAGCCTGCAGGACGCGGGCACCGCCGTCGGCGCGCTGATCGGCGCGATCATGGTGACGGTGATGACGAGCGTCGACGAGGGCAAGCCGATCGACGAGATCATCGCGGCCGTACGCAGGGCAGGGGATGTCACGATCGCCGGGCTGGGCTCGCTCGGCTAGCGCGATCCGGTGAGAAGCTGTCTCCCGGAGGCCCGGACCGACGAGCGGGAAGGAGAGCGCATGGCGGGCAGGGGACGACCGGCCGGTCTCGTGCTGCTGGCCCTGGGTCCCGTGCTGGCGGCGGCGTACGCGGGCGCCGGCTACCTGGGCGTCCGCGCGGCGGTGCGAGCGCAGATCGCCGACCCCGAGTGGGAGGGCGGCAGGATCGACGCCTCGGGCATGACGACGATGGGCGCCGACGCGTGGCGGATCATCTTGCTGACGGCGCTCTTCGCCGGTCTGGTGGCGCTCGCCTATCTGGTCATCGGCCTGCTGTTACGCCGCCCGGGACGGGGCCGCACGGCGCTGCTGGTGGTCTCGGGCCTGTTGATCCTGCCGTACACGCTGGCGTTCGCCATCGCGCTGCTCAACCCGGCGAGGGCGCTCGCCGCGCTGACCGACCAGTCCGGCTTCGTGTCGGGGCTGCCCGATTGGCAGTCGTACGCGGCGTATTTGATCCTCATCGGCGGCGTGGCGCAGGCCGTCGGGATGGTCATGGCCGCCACCGACGGCAGGCGCGCGGCGGCGGCGCACAAGGCCCGTGAGGCTCAGCAGGCCCCGGAGAGCTCGCCGAGTCCCCCGGGTCCGGAGAGCCCGCCGAGCCTGCGGCAGCCCGGCGGGCCCGGCATGGGCTCCTAGCGGCGGAACTTGCCCCTGACGTGCACCGGCACGCCTTTGCCGAGCAGGCCGGGCAGCTCCTCCGCGACGTTCATGGGCATGCGCACGCACCCGTGCGAGGCCGGATAGAGCGGTACCGACAGCGCGCCGTGGAAGGCGATGCCGCCGTTGAAGAAGATCGGGTTGTACAGCTGGCCCAGGTACGACCTGTGCCACCCGCCGACCCGCCACGTCGTGCGGTAGTCACCGGTGGGAGTGGCCGCCGAGCCGCAGAAGCGCTGCTTCCTGCCCTGCCAGGTGGCGGTCTCGCAGTAGGGGATGCCGCTGCCCGACGAGATGTGGCTGATCAGCTTGAGCCGGCCGCGCACGTACAGGGTCATCACCTGCCTGGTCAGGTCGACCTCGGCGCGGGTCGGCCGGCCGTTCGGCACCAGCACGCGCGGCGCTCTCGGCCTCTCCAGCGCCTCCCAGGTGCGGCGGGCGATGGTGCTGGTCGGCTTGATCCCGTTGACCTTCTGGAACGCCCATACGGCGGCCAGCGTCGTGGTGCCGTACTGGCCGTCCACCTTGCCGGGCCGGTAGCCGAGCTCGATCAGCCGCTTCTGCAGCCACTTGACCGCCGATCCCTTGGCGCCCAGCCGCAGCGTCTTGCGCGGCGCCACCACCGCGGGCTCGGCCGCGGGCGCGTTCTTCCCCGCCGCGGGCGGCGCGACGGAGGCCGCGAGGCTGCTCGGGGGCGGGGCGGCCGTACGTAATGCGCTCTGCGTTCCGCAACCCGAGACGGCGACCGCGCCGGCCGTCAGGAGGGCAGCCACCCCGGGCAGCCGTGGAAACCCCACAGGTACCACCTCTCACAATCCGTACAGAACAGATCACGGGACCATACACCAGTCACCATGAATCGGTAATCGGGCGGCCATTCTGTTTAGAGTGTCCCCATGTCTGAGAAGTTGCCGTTGCCGTCGAACGCCGTCATCGTCGAGTCAGCGCTACGCGAGCTGGGCGCGACCGGCGAGATCGTGGTCCTGCCGGAGAAGGCCCCCACGGCCGCCACTGCCGCGGCCCAGCTGGGCTGCGAGGTGGGCGCCATCGCCAACAGCCTGATCTTCGACGCCGACGGCACTCCCCTGCTCGTCCTGACCAGCGGCGCACACCGGGTCGACACCGAGCTGATCGCCCGTACGGCGGGCGTCCAGCGGGTGCGCAGGGCCACGCCGGAGTTCGTCAGGGCGGCGACCGGCCAGCCGATCGGCGGCGTGGCTCCGGTGGGGCATCCGTCTCCGGTGCGCACGCTGGTGGACAACTGGCTGAGCAAGCACGAGGTGGTGTGGGCGGCCGCGGGGCATCCGCACACGGTGTTCCCGACGACGTTCGACGAGCTGGTGCGGATCACCGAGGGCACACCGGTGGACGTCGAGTAGTGTGCGACGGGTGATCGAGTTTCGCGGAGCCGGTCCCGCCCAGTTCACCGAGCGGCTGGACACGGTGATCGACATCTACACGGCGGCCATGAACCCGCCTCTCGACCAGATCACCGGGCGCCAGACCATCATGCGCAATCACGCGACATATCCCTACTTCCAGTGCTATTTCGCGGAGTTGCGTGATTCATCCCCGGGTGGGGGCGATGTGGAACCCCGCATCGTGGGCTTCGCCTACGGCTTCCGCGGCGCGCCCGGCCAGTGGTGGCACGACGTCGTCGTACGGGGCCTCGCCGACCGCATCGGCCAGGAGGCCGCGCATGCCTGGATGGGCAACGCCTTCGAGCTGGCCGAGATCCACGTGCACCCCGACTACCAGGGCAAGGGCATCGGCCGCCGGATGATCAAGACGCTGTGCGCGGGGCGGCGCGAGCGTACGGCCATCCTGTCCACGCACGACCAGCCCACGGCGGCCCGCCACCTTTACGCCAGCATGGGCTTCATGGATCTGCTGACGAAGTTCGCCTTCCCCGGCGGTCACGAGGAGTACGCGATCGCGGGCCGCCGCCTCCCGCTCACCTGATCTGAGTGACCTGCTGGAGACCAGGTGACCACAGGTTTACCGGGGATGACGCACGGGCACCTTTGATGACAGAAAGTAGCCGACACTTTACCCACCGTCTAGTGTCCCCTGCCCGTCACCCGCCCGGTCCCCCTGCGGGCGGGTGGCGGGCTCCCCTTATGCGGGCAGGCCGGTAGGCCTTATGCCGGCAGGCCGGCGGGCTGCAGCCGCTGGAACACCTCGCGCGACGCGCTCGACCGGTTGAACGTGATGAAGTGGATGCCGGGCGCGCCCTCGTCGAGCAGCCGCTGGCACAGCTCGGCGCCGTGGTCGATGCCCAGGGCCCGCACCGCCGCCGGGTCGTCCTTGACCTTCTCGAAGCGGGCGGCGAGGCCGGGCGGGAACGGCGCCCCCGACAGCTGCTCGGAGCGGGCGATCGTGCTCATCTGGGTGACCGGCATGATGCACGGGATGATCGGCGTCTCGCACCCCTTGGCCGCCACCCGGTCACGCAGCCGCAGATAGTCGTCGGCCTGGAAGAACATCTGCGTGATCGCGTAGTCGGCACCGGCCCGGCACTTGCGCACGAAGTATTCGGTGTCGGACTCGATGGACGGCGAGCGCGGGTGCTTGTACGGGAAGGCGGCGACGCCCACGCAGAAGTCGCCGGACTGCCGGATCAGGCGCACCAGCTCTTCGGCGTACATCACGCCCTCCGGGTGGGGCACCCACTCGCCGGTGGGGTCGCCCGGCGGGTCGCCGCGCACGGCCAGGATGTTGCGCACGTCGGCGTCGGCGAAGCGGCCCACGAGATGACGCAGCTCGCGCACGGAGTGGTTGACGGCCGTGAAGTGGGCCACCGGCGTGAGCGTGGTGTCGTGGGCGATGCGCTCCACGATGTCGACCGTGCGGTCGCGGGTGGAGCCGCCCGCGCCGTACGTCACCGAGACGAACGTCGGCCGCAGCGACTCCAGCTCCCTGATCGCGCGCCAGAGCTGCCGCTCGCCCTCGTCGGTCTTCGGGGGGAAGAACTCGAACGAGAACGACCTGGCGCCGGAGGCCAGCATTTCGCGGACCGTCGGAACGCGATCGGGCCGGACGGAGGGTCGACCAAGAGCCATGACGATAAGGCTACCCCGTGGAACTCCTGTCGCACCGGCCAGAGCGGCCCCTCCGAGATCGAACCGCGCCCTTTCGGCCATTACGCTCAAGGCATGACCACTGACGCCGCCGGCATGGAGATCCTGCGCGCCCATGTGGAGCGCGCGCTCGCGGAGTTCGTCGAACAGAAGCTCCCCGCCGGGGGCGAGCCCGAGTTCAAGCCGTTGCGCACGGCCGCCGACGCGCTGCTGTCGGGCGGCAAGCGGCTGCGGCCCGCGTTCTGCTACTGGGGCTGGCGCGGCGCGGGCGGCATCGACGAGCCCGCCGTGTTCACCGCCGTCGCCTCGCTGGAGCTGCTGCAGGCCAGCGCGCTGGTGCACGACGACGTGATGGACAAAAGCGACCTGCGCAGGGGCATGCCGTCGGCGCACCGCCGCTTCCAGGCGATGCACGAGAGCGCGGGCTGGCACGGCTCGTCCGGGCAGTTCGGCGAGGGCGCGGCGATCCTGCTGGGCAACCTGCTGCTGCTCTGGTCGGGCGAGATGTGGCGCACCTGCGGCCTGCCGCGCGAGGCGCTGGAGGCGGCGCAGCCCCTCCACGACCACATGCGCAGCGAGCTGATGTGCGGCCAGTACCTCGACCTGCTGGAGCAGGCCACCGGGGAGAACACGTTCGACTCGGCGCTGCGGGTGGCGCTCTACAAGAGCGGCAGGTACTCGGTCGAGCAGCCGCTGCGGCTCGGCCTGGTGCTCGCCGCCCGCGAGCTGACGCCGTGGATGGACGAGCTGTGCACCGGTTACGGCCAGCGCGTCGGCATCGCCTTCCAGCTCCGCGACGACATCCTGGGCGTCTTCGGCGACCCGGCGGAGACGGGCAAGCCGGCCGGTGACGACCTGCGCGAGGGCAAGCGCACGATGCTGGTGGCGCGCACCCTCGCCGCCGCCTCCCCCGCCGGGGCCGCCACCGTACGCCGGCTGCTCGGGGACCCCGAGCTGGACGCGCGGGGCGTGGCGGAGCTGCGCACGATCATCGAGGACAGCGGGGCGCTGCAGGAGTGCGAGGACCTGATCTCCGACTATCTCGGCCAGGCGCTGACCGCGCTCGAAGCGGCGCCGGTCACGCCGGAGGCCCGTGCGGCGCTGACCGAGCTGGCGATCGCGGCGACGTCCCGCAAGACCTGACCGCGCGCCGCCTCGTCACGGACACCGCCGCCTCGTCGCGGGAGCGCTCCCGTGCCACGGACGGCACGCGCCGCCGTGTCACGGACGCTCCGAAGCCTCGTCACGGACGGGGCGGGGAAAGGCGGTCGGGGCCGGCGAAAGGTGCGGAGGACGTGAAGGGCCGCGAGGAGTCGCAGGGCCTGGGAAAGACCGCCGAGGAGTCGCGGAAGGCCGGGAAAAGACCCCGGAGGGCCGGGGAAGGACGGGAGGCGCCCGTGCGGGGAGCGCGGGCGCCTCGGAGGTTTCAGCGGGCCGGCCCGGCGGCCAGCCGCTTGGCGAACTCGGCCGCGGCCGCCCCTGGGTCGTCGGCTTCGGTGATGGCGCGGACGACCACCACCCGGCTCACGCCGTACGACATCACCTCGTCGAGGTTGCCCAGGTCGATGCCGCCGATCCCGAACCAAGGACGCGAGGTGCCGAGCGAGGCGGCGTGCCGCAGCAGCGGCGGCCCCGGCGCGGGGCGCCCAGGCTTGGTGGGGGTCGGCCAGATCGGGCCGCAGCAGAAGTAGTCGACGCCCTCTTCCACGGCCGCGGCGGACGCCTCGGCTGCGGAGTGGGTGGACCGTCCGATGACGATGTCGTCGCCGAGTATCTCTCGCGCGACCGTCACAGGAAGGTCGTCCTGCCCCAGGTGGAGCACGTCGGGCCGGGCGGCGTAGGCGACGTCCGCCCGGTCGTTGACAGCGAGCAGTTTTCCGTGCCGGTCGCAGGCGTCGCGGAAGACTTCGAGCAGCGCGAGTTCTTCGCGCGCCTCGAGACCCTTCTCCCGCAGCTGGATGATGTCCACACCGCCCGCCAGCACGGCGTCGAGGAACTCCGCCAGATCGCCGCGGTCGCGGCGGCCGTCTGTGCAGAGGTAGAGGCGGGCCTCAGAAAGCGAGGGCTTGGGCACGCCGCTTGACCTCGGTGTGACGCCCTGCCCTGATCGCCTCGATGGGCGACCCCGGCAGCGAGTCGTCTGGGGTGAAGAGCCAGCGAAGCGCCTCGACGTCGTCGTAACCGGCGTCCTGCAGCACGGTGAGCGTGCCGGGCAGGCCCTTCATCACGTCCTTTCCGTCGAGGAACTTCGCGGGCACCTGCGGCCCGCCGCTGCCGCGGCGCACGCCGAGCAGCTTGTGGTCCTTGAGGAGTTGCTTGGCCCGGCCGATCGGAAGCTCGAGGCGCTGGGCCACTTCGGGGAGGGTGAGCCACTCGTCGACGAGCTGCTCGGTCTCCCGGTCGATCTGTGCAACAGAAAGCGTCACGAAACCACAACTACCACATGGCGTGCTTGCTCAAACAACACAATCTCGTAGGGGCACTTGTGGATCTACCAGGCGTTCCGCGTCCAGTCGATGGCCCGCTTCGATGATGCGCCGGCCCTGTACGAGATCGCGCGGCCGGTCCACGGCGAGCACCGCGGCGAGCGTGTCGCCGTCGGTGAGCCAGACGGCCGACCACTTGCCCTCGGGCTCGCCCCGGTACACGAGGCGGTCGGCCTCGGTGTGGTGTCCGGCGTACTGGAGCATGTGGCCGAACTGCTCCGACCAGAAGTACGGCACCGGGTCGTAGACCGCCTCCTCCCCCATGAGCGTCGCGGCGGCGACGTCGGGGGCGTTGAGCGCGGTGTCCCAGTGCTCGACCCTGAGGCGGGTGCCCCAGCGGCGCGACCACCACGCGGCGCAGTCGCCCACCGCGACCACGCCGGGCAGCGAGGTGCGCAGGTGCTCGTCGGTGACGACGCCGTTGTGCAGGTCGATGTCGGCGTTGGCGAGCCACTCGACGGCCGGGCGCACGCCGATGCCGGTGACGACCACGTGGGACTCGACGAACTCGCCGCCCACCAGGCGGACGCCGCCCTCCTCGACCGACTCGACCATGGTGCCGAGCCGCAGGTCGATGCCCTCGTACCAGGGGATCGTGCGGCCACCGAGCTCCATGCCGACGGCGGCGGCGAGCGGCGTCTGCGCCGCCTCGATGACCGTGACCGCGCAGCCCGCGCGCCGGGCCGCGGTGGCGACCTCCGCGCCGATCCAGCCCGCGCCGATGACCGTGACCCGCGCTCCGGGTACGAGCATCACCCGCAGCTCGTGAGCGTCGTCGAGCGTGCGCAGGACGTGCTGCGGGCCGTCGCCGGGCAACCTGATCGGGTCGGCGCCGGTGGCGATGACCAGGCCGTCGTAGGGCAGCTCGCCCTCGGTGGTCTCCACGACGCCCGCGCGCAGCGACGTGGCCGCGACGCCCGGCCGGAAGTCGATCTGGAGCGCGTCGAGGTCGGTGTCGATGAAGCTGGTGTCGGCGTCGCCCTTCAGCACCGCCTTCGACAGCGGCGGGCGATCGTAGGGGCGATGGCGCTCCTGGCCCAGCAGCGTGATGCGGCCGTCGAAGCCGCGCCCGCGCAGGGCCTCCACCGTACGCACACCCGCGAGACCCGCTCCCGCCACCACGACATGGTTCACGCTCATGACCATAACGGCGACCATAAGGGGCCGGTGCGTGCGCCCCGTACCGAGGTCGTAGGCTGTGGGCGGTAAGACGCGCGGGAGTCCGGCCGTGACCGGGCTGAGAGGAAGGCTGTGACGGGCCTTCGACCGCAAGACACCTGATCCGGATCATGCCGGCGAAGGGAGCGCATGATGGACGTGATCGTGGGCGGCGGGGTCGTCGGGCTGTCCGTGGCCTGGCGGCTCGCGTGCGAGGGACGGCCGGTCACCGTGGTCGATCCCGCGCCCGCCACCGGGGCCTCCCACGCGGCCGCCGGGATGCTGGCGCCGGTGAGCGAGGTCACCTACACCGAGGCGCCGCTGCTGCGGCTGGGCATGGCGGCGCTGAGCCGCTGGCCCGCCTTCGCCGCCGAGCTGGCCGAGGACGCCGGACTCCCCGCCGGCGAGGTCTCCGCCGCCGGTGCCTTGGCCCGCGGCCCCCGTTCGGGGCTTGGCGCGGGCGGGCTGGATCTGCGGGCCGAGGGGACGCTGGACGTCGCGTTCGGCTCCGACGACATGGCGATGCTGGACGAGCTGGCCGCGTTCATGGAGAAGCTGGACCTGCCGGTCGAACGGCTGACCGGGCGCGAGTGCCGCCGCCTGGAGCCGATGCTGGCCCCCTCCGTGCGCGGCGGGCTGCTCGCGCCCGGCGACGCCTGGGTGAACCCGCGGCGGGTGACGGCGGCGCTGCTGACCGCCCTGGAGCGGCGCGGCGTTCCGCTGGTGCGGGCGCGCGTCAGCGAGCTGGTCCGTACGAACGGCGCCGTCACGGGCGTACGCCTGTCGAAGCCCACCGGCGCACCGGCGACCGGCCTGCGTCTCGGGGCTCACCACGTCGGCGGACCGCCTGCCGCGCCGTACCCCGCCGATGCCGGCGAACGGGCCGCCGGTGACGGTGCCGAGCGGGCCTTTGACGTCGCCGGGGCCGGTGAGGCGGACGGTGCGTGGGCGGACGGGGACGTGCTGGCGGCCGACCGGGTGGTGCTGGCGGCCGGGGCGTGGAGCGGTGAGCTGGCCGACGTGCCGGTGCGTCCGGTCAAGGGCCAGATCATGCGCCTGCGCTCGCCGCAGCCGCTGCTCACCCACTGCGTACGCGGCACCGTCCACGGCTCGCCGGTCTACCTCGTCCCCCGGGGCGACGGCGAGCTGGTGGTGGGGGCCACGCAGGAGGAGCTGGGCTTCGACACGACGGTGACCGCGGGCGGCCTGTACGAGCTGCTGCGCGACGCCAGGGAGCTGGTGCCCGGCGTCACCGAGATGGAGGTCGCCGACGTGGTGGCGGGCCTGCGGCCGGGCACCCCCGACAACCTTCCGGTGATCGGCCCGGCGAGGACCCCGGGGCTGACGTACGCGACCGGGCACCACCGCGGCGGGGTGCTGATGGCCCCGCTGACGGCGGCCATCCTGATGGGCGAGGAGAGCGAGCTGGCGACCCTGTGCTCGCCAGGGAGGTTTCAGGAAATTTCATGATTGTCACCATTAACGGGTCTGAGCGCGAGGTGGCCGACGGCACCACCGTGGCGGAGGCCGTACGGACGCTGACGACGGCCGCCACCGGCGTGGCCGTGGCCGTGAACGACGAGGTGGTCACCCGCAGCGCCTGGGAGACGACGGCGCTCAGCGACCGTGACCGCGTGGAGGTGCTGACGGCGGTGCAAGGTGGATGAGCTGATCATCGCCGGTGAGAAGTTCTCCTCCCGGCTCATCATGGGCACCGGTGGCGCGCCCTCGCTGGAGGTGCTGGACCAGGCGCTGGCCGCGTCCGGCACCGAGCTGACCACGGTGGCGATGCGCCGGCTCGACCCGTCGGCGCGCGGCTCCGTGCTGGACGTGCTGCGCAAGCGCGACATCAAGGTGCTGCCCAACACGGCGGGGTGCTTCACGGCGGGCGACGCCGTGCTGACGGCCCGGCTGGCCAGAGAGGCCCTGGGCACCAACTGGGTCAAGCTGGAGGTCATCGCCGACGAGCGCACGCTGCTGCCCGATCCGATCGAGACGTTCGACGCGGCGGAGCGGCTGGTGGCCGACGGGTTCGTGGTGCTGCCGTACATCGGGGACGACCCGGCGCTGGCGCGGCGCCTCGAGCAGGCCGGCTGCGCGGCCGTCATGCCGCTGGGCGCGCCCATCGGCTCCGGGCTCGGCATCCGCAACCCGCACAACATCGAGCTGATCGTCGAGGCCGCGTCCGTGCCGGTGATCCTCGACGCGGGCATCGGCACGGCCAGCGACGCCGCGCTGGCGATGGAGCTGGGCTGTGACGCCGTGCTGCTGGCCACGGCCGTGACGCGGGCGCAGCGGCCCGACCTGATGGCCGCGGCGATGAAGCAGGCGGTGATCGCCGGGCGGCTCGCGGCCCAGGCGGGCCGCATCCCGCGCCGCCGCTACGCCGAGGCGTCCTCCCCCATGACGCCGTAGCCCGCTTCCATAAGACGGCCCGCGTGAGCCTTCCAGGGGGCCGCTCGCGCGTGCCTCCTGGGAGGCCGCCCGCGCGAGCGGCCCGTTTCGTGCGCCCCGGCGACACGCCGGGGCCACATCGGCATCCCCGCGGCGGTGCGGACGGGAACGTCTCCGCATCGGTTTCGGGCGGCAAGGCCATCCCGGTGGCAAATCGCCCGTAAACTCAGCGGGGTGGACACGACGACTGCGGACCCCCTGGTCGGGCGGCTCCTCGATGGGCGTTACCGCATCGAGGGCCGGATCGCCCGGGGCGGTATGGCGACCGTCTATCTCGCGCTGGACGTCCGGCTCGACCGGACCGTCGCGCTGAAGGTCATGCATCGCTCGCTCGCCGAGGACCCTGCGTTCGTCAGGAGGTTCATCGGCGAGGCGAAGTCGGTCGCCAGCCTGTCACACCCCAACGTGGTGGCCGTCTTCGATCAGGGCACCGACAACGACGTCGTCTACCTGTCGATGGAGTACGTCCCCGGCCGCACGCTGCGCGACATCCTGCGCGAACGCGGCCGCCTGCCGGCCCGCGAGGCGCTGGAGATCCTCATCCCGGTGCTGGCCGCCCTGGGCGCGGCCCATCAGGCCGGCATGGTGCACCGCGACGTCAAGCCGGAGAACGTCCTGATGACCGACGACGGCCGGGTCAAGGTCGTCGACTTCGGTCTGGCCAGGGCGATCGAGGCGACCAACCAGACCCGCACCGGCATGCTGATCGGCACGATCGGCTACATGGCGCCCGAGCAGGTGCTGACCGGCGCCGCCGACGTGCGCAGCGACGTCTACGCCGCCGGCATCATGCTGTTCGAGCTGGTGACCGGGCAGCAGCCGTACTCCGGTGACACCCCGATGTCGGTGGCCTACCGGCACGTCCACGACACCGTTCCCCCGCCGTCGTCGATCTGCCCCGACGTCCCGCATCTGATCGACCGGCTGGTGGCGAGCGCGACGGCCCGCGAGCCGGACGACCGGCCGGCCGACGCGACCGCGATGCTGGTGGCGGCGGTCGAGGCGCACCGCGTGCTGCCGCAGACGTCGATCCCGCCGGGCACGGCCTCGCTGCCGGGCATGGCGGCGTTCCACTCGCAGCAGACGGCGGCGCTCACGGCCATCCAGCCGGACACCCCGGCCCCGTCGGGTCGGCAGGCGCACTCCGTCCACTCGGCTCCGTCGGTGCCGCACGCGGCGCCGGCCCACACGCTGATCCAGCCGCGGATGGAGGTGGCCCAGCCCGAGCCGCGGCGCCGGTTCCGTCCGAGCTGGTTCCTGGCCGGCCTGGCCGCGGTGATGGTGATCGCGGTGGGCCTGACCGGCTGGTACTTCTCGCTGCCCGAGCAGGTCAAGGTGCCCGACGTCGTGGGCAAGGACCTGGCGCTGGCCGAGAAGGACCTGGCGAACGCCGGGCTGAAGGCGCGCAAGGGCGAGAGCCAGTACGACGAGAAGGTGGCCGAGGGCCTGGTGCTGAGCAGCGACCCGGCGGCGAACACCGAGCTGGAGAAGGGCACGACGGTCACGCTGACGCTCTCGCTCGGCCCCGAGCGCATCGTGGTGCCCAACGTGACCGGCATGAGCGGCAACGACGCCCGGGCCGCCATCGCCAAGGCCGGGCTGACCGTCGGCACCGTCAAGCGCCAGCCCAACCAGCAGGTCGAGCGTGACAAGGTGATCCGCACTTCGCCACAGGTGGGCGAGCGGGTCAGGAAGAGCGCGAAGGTCAACATCTTCGTCAGCGCCGGGCTGACCATGCCCGACGTGTCCGGCATGCCGAAGGACGAGGCGGCCCAGTTCCTCGGCTCGCAGGGCTTCCAGGTGCAGGTCAACGAGGTCGACGACGACGCCGAGCCGTGCACGGTCATCGCCCAGTCGCCGAAGGCCAAGGCCGAGGTGGACAGGGGCGCGCCCGCGATGATCACGGTGGCGCGCTGCCAGACGCCGTTCTTGGACTGGTTCAGGAACGGCGACAACGAGGCCCGCGACGACCAGCAGTTCGCCATGGTGCCCGGGGTGATCGGCAAGAACGTCAACGACGCCAAGTCCGAGCTGGAGGCGCTGGGCTTCCGCGTACGCGTGCAGCGGCTGGCCAACGCCCCTGTGGTGCAGTTCCAGCGGCCGCTGCCCAACAGCGAGCGCCCGCCGGGCAGCACGGTCATCCTCTGGCACTGACTCCGGCACTGACTCCGGCACTGACTCCGGCACCGGCTCCGGCACTGACTCCGGCACCGGCTCCGGCGCTGACGCGGCCCCGGCCGGCCCTAGGAGCGCGGCCGGGGTGCCGGTGAGTCAGGCCAGGTGGCCGTGCAGCCGTACGCGGGCCAGCCCTCCGTCCGGGTGGATGTCCACGCGCACGTGCGTGACCGGCGTGTCGCCGTCGAGGCGGAAGCGGTGCGGCGTGTCGGGCTGCAGCGGCGTCTTGGGCAGCAACTCCACCTCGCGGTCGCCGTCGATGCCGGTGAGCGAGACCGCCGCGGGCGCGTTGTACAGCAGGTTCGTGGTGTCGATCTCGGCGAGCCTGATGACGCCGCGCCCGGCGAGCCGGATGACGAGCCAGTCGTTGCCGCCGCCGCGCCGCCGCGCGGTCTCCCAGCCTTCGGCCTGGTGGCGGGCCAGGCCGGGCGCGATGACGTTGTTGGGCGATGAGTAGAACTCGTCGGAGCAGGCGGTGACCAGCCCGCCGTTGGCGAGTGCGGCGAGGTCGAAGCCGAGCCCGTCGTAGACGGACAGGTCGGGACGCGCCTCGCCGTGCACGCGCAGCCTGGCCACGCCGCCGTCGGGGTGGATGTTGAGCCGTACGTGGGTGTAGCGGGTGTCGTCGGCGACGGGGAAGAAGTGCTCGCGGTCGCCCCTGAGCTGCGACAGCGGCACGATCTCGGTCCAGGACGCGTCGAGCACCTCGCCGGGCGACGGGTGGCCGGGCACGGATGCGGCCTCGACGGAGGCGTGCGGCGGGTAGTTGCCCTTGAACCAGGCCGTGTCGATCACCACGCCGCGGATCACGCCGGGCATGCCGAGGCGTACCAGCGCCCAGTCGTGGCCGGGCTCGCGGCGGCGGCGGGTCTCCCAGCCGTCGTACACCTGGCCCTTGTTGCCGAACGTCTCCGGTTGGAAGCCGGGGCGGCCCGGCTTGATCAGGCTCTCCTTCTCGGCGAACGACTCGTCGCTCGCGGCCACGACCGAGCCGCCGTACGTGCGCAGGGCCAGGTCGGGCAGGCGGGTGAAGTCGGCCATCTATCGCGCTCCCAGCAGGAATCGTCCGTGCGGCTCGCCGTCCACGGGGCGGCCGCGCAGCCAGGTGGTCAGGACGGCGCCCTTGAGCGTGCGGCCATGGTAGGGCGTGACGGGGTTCTTGTGGTGCAGGCGGGCCGCGTCGACGACGGTCTCGGCGTCGGGGTCGAACGCGACGAGGTCGGCGTCGTTGCCGGCCGCGATCGCGCCCTTGCCGGACAGGCCGGCCAGCTCGGCGGGCGCGGCGGACATCCAGCGGGCCACGTCCGACGGGGTGTGGCCCCTGCGCGCCGCCTCGGTCCAGACGGCGGCCAGCCCGAGCTGGAGCGAGGCGATGCCGCCCCACGCGGCGGCGAAGTCGGGCACCTTGAGGTCGGCGGTGGACGGCGAGTGGTCGGACACCACGCAGCTCAGCACTCCCCTGGCCAGCCCGTCCCACAGCAGGTCGCGGTTGCGCGCGGAGCGGATGGGCGGGCAGCACTTGTACGCCGTCTCGCCCTCGGGCACCTGCTCGGCGGTCAGCGTGAGGTAGTGGGGGCAGGTCTCGGCCGAGACCGGCACGCCCTCGGCTCTGGCGGCCTCCAGCACGTCGAGGCACTCGGCGCTGGAGACGTGCAGGATGTGCACCCGGCAGCCGGTCTCGGCGGCCAGCCGGACGACGTGCTCGACGGCGCTGCGTTCGGCCGCGCCCGGCCGCGAGTCGAGGAACGCGCGGTAGCCGGGCCCGTCCGGCTCGCCCAGCAGCGCCGGGTCCTCGGCGTGCACCACCATCAGCCCGCCGAATCCGGCCACCTCCGTCATGGCCTGCCGCAGCTCGCCCGCGCTCAGCGGCGGGAACTCCTCGACCCCCGACGGCGACAGGAAGCACTTGAAGCCGCGCACGCCGCGCTCGTGCAGGGGCCGCAGCTCCTTGAGGTTGCCCGGGATCGCGCCGCCCCAGAACGCGGTGTCCACGTGGCACTGGCCCTCGGCGGCACGCAGCTTGATCTCCAGCGCCTCGGTGCTGACCGTGGGCGGCAGACTGTTGAGCGGCATGTCCACGATCGTCGTGACGCCTCCCGCCGCGGCGGCCCTGGTGGCGCAGGCGAAGCCCTCCCAGTGGGTGCGGCCGGGCTCGTTGACGTGGACGTGGCTGTCGACCAGGCCGGGCAGCAGCACCAGATCCCGCAGGTCGACGTCCTCGGCGGCGGCGAGCGGCTCGGCGTGGTCGTGCAGCGCGGCGATGCGCTCGCCGCGCACGGCGACGGCCAGGGCCCGCTCCCCCTCGGGCGTGACGGTCCTGCGGGATCGGACGACCAGGTCGTACGGTGTCATGCGCCCTCCGTGAGGCGTTCTGCGGCGATCCTGGCCGCGAGCCGTTCGAGCAGCGGTCCCGCCTCGGCCATGCAGCGGGCGGGGTCGGGCTCGATGTCGGTCAGCGCGTACGCGGCCTCGATGCCGGCGGCCTTCAGGTCGGATGCCGAGAGCGTGGTACGCCCGCAGACCGCCACCACCGGCACTCCCGCCCGCGCGGCCCCCCGCGCGACGCCCGCGGGGGCCTTGCCGCGCAGCGTCTGCTCGTCCAGCGAGCCCTCGCCGGTGATCACCAGGCGGGCGCCCTCGGCGTGGGCGTCGAAGCCGAGCAGGTCGAGCAGGTAGTCGATGCCGGGACGCAGCTCGGCGTGCAGGAAGGCGAGCGCGGCGAACCCGACGCCGCCCGCCGCGCCCGCGCCCGGCGCGCCCGCCACGCCCATCGCCCGGGGCACGTCGTCGTGTTCGACGGCGCCCATCAGCCCGTGGGTGGCGGTGGCGATGGCGGCCAGGCGTGCGAGGCCGGCCTCCAGCGTCTTGACGTCGTCGGGGGTCGCGCCCTTTTGCGGGCCGTAGACGGCGGCGGCGCCGTGCGGGCCGAGCAGCGGGTTGTCCACGTCGCTCGCGACCACGAACTCGACGCCCGAGATGTCGAGGAAGCCCGACATGTCGATGCGGTCGAGCTTCTTGAGCGCGGCCCCGCCGGGGGGCAGGTCGTTGCCTTCCGCGTCGAGGAACCGGGCGCCGAGCGCCTGCGCCAGGCCCGCGCCGCCGTCGGTGCAGGCGCTGCCGCCCAGGCCGAGCACGACCCGCTTCGCGCCGCGGCGTACGGCGTCGGCGATCAGTTCGCCGGTGCCCCGGCTGGTGGCGGTCAGCGGCTCGCGCTCGCCCGGCAGGCGGCGCAGCCCGGAGGCCTCCGCCAGCTCGACCACGGCGGTGCCGGTGGGATGCCAGGCGTACGAGGCGGAGACGGGCCGCCCGGTCGGCCCGGTGGCCTCGATCGTGATCCGGCTGTAGCCGCTCGCCACGGCCGCGTCCACGGTGCCGTCGCCGCCGTCGGCCACCGGCAGCTCCACCGTGGGCACGCCGAGGCCCGCCGAGACGTGGGAGGCGACCTCGGCGGCAGTCAGCGAGCCCTTGAACTTGTCGGGGGCCACCAGTACGTGCTGAACCACTACGAACTCCCACCTGATGATGAAGAATGTGCTGACACGCCTTCCTGCCCGGTGCGAGCGGGCAGGAAGGCGTGACTCATCATCACATCCCGCCCCGCCCGGCTCGCGCGCCGGGCAGGGGCGGAAGCACCGGTCCCCCGGCCTCTCCGAAGCGGGGACGCAGCCCGCTCGCGCGCCGGGCAGAGGCGGGAGCACCGGCGCCCCGGCCTCTTCGAAGCGGGGACGCAGCCCGCTCGCGCGCCGGGCGGGGCGAAGCGCCGGCCCAGGCGCTTTCGGAGCAGGGGCGCATCGGCCCGCTCGCGTACCAGCCAGGGGCGGGAGCACCGGCACCCCGGCGCTTTCCGCGCACGGGGCCCCGCCCCGAGCGGGGTGCGGCGGGGACGGCAGGCGGGTGGCCCGTCAGGAGAGGGTGCGGATGAACTCCTCCAGGGAGTAGCGCCCGTCCTGGTCGGAGTCGGCCTCCTGGCTCATCGCCCCGAGCGCCTCCGCCGGCAGGTCGGGGAAGTGCGCTTTGAACTCGGCCTCGGTGATGTAGCCGTCGCCGTCGGTGTCGATGGCCGCGAAGGTGCTCTTGAGCTCCGCCAGCCGCTCGTCTGGGAGTTCCGCCGACACGGGACCGCCTTTCCTGATCGTCCGGATATCTCCACATTAGTCGTCGTGGATTCGGCGGGCGGCGGCGACTCCGCGTTCCGCGGCCAGCCGCAGCAGCCGGCGATGCGCCTCGGCGCCCGCCCGTCCCGCCGCGTCCTGGGCGACCGTGCGCAGCTCGCCGCCGGCGACCACCGTACGTCCGCCGACCAGCACCAGCTCGACCGGCGGAGGCGGCCCGAAGACGAGCGCGCAGACCGGGTCGGTGACGGCGGCGTGAAACGGCCCGCCGACTCGCCAGAGCACGACGTCGGCCAGCTTGCCGGGCTCCAGCGTGCCCAGCTCGTCCTGCCTGCCGAGGTTGCGCGCGCCGCCCAGCGTGGCCAGCTCCAGCGCCTGCGCGGCGGTCAGGGCGCGCGGTCCGTAGCGGGCGCGCTGGAACAGCAGGGCCTGCCGCATCTCCCCGGCCATCGGGGTCAGCTCGGACGAGGCGCTGCCGTCCACGCCGAGCCCGACGTTCGCGCCGCGCCGCAGCATCTCCGACACCCGCGCGATGCCCGCGCCGAGCCGCCCGTTGGACGAGGGACAGTGTGCCGAGCCGGTGCCGGTGGCGGCGAGCTTGCCGATGTCGGCGTCGCTCAGGTGCACGGTGTGCGCGAACCACACGTCGGGCCCGAGCCAGCCCAGCTTCTCCATGTAGTCCACGGGCCGCAGCCCGAACTGCTCCAGGCAGTGCTCGTCCTCGTCGAGGGTCTCGGCGAGATGGGTGTGCAGGCGTACGCCCTTGTCCCTGGCCAGCGCGGCGGACTCGGTCATCAGCGCGCCGCTGGCCGAGAACGGCGAGCACGGCGCGACCGCCACCCGCAGCATGGAGGAGCGCGACGGGTCGTGGTGGGCGTCCACGGCCTCGGCGGTGGCGGCCAGGATGTCGTCCAGCTCCTCGACCACCTCGTCCGGCGGCAGACCGCCCTGCGAGCGGCCCCGGTCCATGGAGCCGCGCGCCGGGTGGAAGCGCAACCCGATCGCGCGGGCGGCCTCGATCTCGGCGGCCAGCAGGTCGCCCCGGCCCTTGGGGAAGATGTAGTGGTGGTCGCTGGAGGTGGTGCAGCCCGACAGCGCCAGCCAGCCGAGCGCGGCCGTGGCGGCGCCCTCGACGACCTCGGCGTCCATGGCGGCCCACACCTCGTAGAGCGCCACGAGCCATTCGAAGAGGGTGGCGTCCTGGGCCAGGCCCTGCGAGGCCCACTGGTAGAGGTGGTGGTGGGTGTTGACCAGGCCGGGGGTGGCCAGGCAGCCCGCGCCGTCGATGCGCTCGGCGCCCGGCGCGGCGGGCGCGGGGCCGGGGCCCAGCCCGGCGATCGTGTCGCCCTCGATCGTGATGTGGCCGGAGGGGATCTCGGGGCCGGAGACGGGCGCGATGCGGACGTTGTCGATGATCAGCGTCACGGCGCCGCCTTGCGCTCGGCGGCCAGGCGTACGGCGTCGAGGATCTTCTCGTAGCCGGTGCACCGGCACAGGTTGCCCGCCAGCGCCTCCCTGATCTCCGCGTCCGACGGGTGCGGGACGCGTTCGAGCAGGTCGTGCGCCTGGACGATGAGCCCCGGCGTGCAGAAGCCGCACTGCACGGCCCCGCTCTCGGCGAACGCCTCCTGCACCGGGTCGAGGCGGTCGCCCTCGGCCAGGCCCTCCACGGTGCGCACCTGCCGCCCCTCCGCCTGGCCGGCCGCCACCAGGCAGGCGCAGACCGGCACGTCGTCGAGGTAGACCGTGCAGGAGCCGCACTCGCCCTGCTCGCAGGCGTTCTTGGCGCCGGGCAGGCCGAGCCGTTCGCGCAGCACGTACAGCAGGCTCTCGCCCTCCCAGACGTCCTCGGCGCTCTCCTCGCGGCCGTTGACGGTGAACGTGACGCGCATCAGGCCGCCCTCCTTCCCAGGTGGTCGTTCCACGCCCAGGCGAGCGTGCGGCGGGCCAGCACGCCGATGGCGTGCACCCGGTAGGCGGCGCTGCCGCGCACGTCGTCGATCGGGGCGGCGGCCCGCGCGCACAGCTCGCCGAACCGCCGGGCCAGCGCGGGATCGAGCGGCGCGTCCCAGTCGAGCTCGGCGGCCAGCAGCTCCTCGGCCTCCAGGGCGCGGCGCGGGGTGGGCGCGGCCGAGCCGATCCCGGTGCCGACCCGCCGCTCCCGCGGATGCAGCGCGACCGCGAACGAGCACACCGCGATCACCATGGCGTTGCGGGTGCCGACCTTGGAGAAGTACTGGGGTCCCGTGGCGCGCGGCACGTGCACGGCCCTGATCAGCTCGTCCGGCTCCAGCGCGCTGCGCTTGACGCCGAGGTAGAACTCGTCGGCCGGGATCATCCGTACGCCGCGGTCGCGCGACTCCACCTCGACCGTCGCGCCCGTGGCGAGCAGCGGCGGGTGGCTGTCGCCCGCGGGCGAGGCCGCGCCGAGGTTCCCGCCGACCGAGCCGCGGTTGCGGATCTGCGGCGAGCCGACCGTCCGCGCGGCCTGCGCCAGGCCCGGCAGCTCGCCGCCGAGCCGGTCGACGATCACCGCGTACGGCACCCCGGCCCCCAGCCGGCACGCGTCCCCGGTCATCGACCACTCGCGCAGCTCGGCCACCCGGTTGAGGTCGAGCAGCGCGGCCGGCCTGCGCACGCCGAAATTGATCTCCACCATCACGTCGGTGCCGCCCTGGATGGGCACCGCGTCGGGCCGGTCCGCCTTGGCGGCCAGCGCCTCCTCCCACGTCGTGGGGCGCAAGAAGTCCATCGCGTCTACTCCCAGGCGAATCCGGCGTCGGGTGCGTCCTCGCGCAGCACGCCGCCCTCGATCAGCCCGTACGGGCGGTCGGCGGCGTAGAAGACCTCGTTGTCGTTGGTCAGGCCGAACGGCGACAGGTCCACCGCGAAGTGGTGCTTGTTGGGCAGGGCCAGCCGGATCTCGCAGACCCCCTCGCAGGTCAGCAGCGTGCGCTCGCCCATGGCGTACAGGGTCTGCTGCAGCGAGCGGCTGTGCGTGTTCGCGAAGGCGTCCAGCAGGGCCTGCCTGACCTGGGCGTACGACGTCCCGTACGAGGCGGGCTCGCCGGCGTGCCGCCATCGGGCGTGGACCGCGGTGGCGAGGATGCGGTCGGTGGTGGGCTCCAGCGTGGTGTACCCGTCGACGGCGAAGCCGTGGAACTCCGAGCCGGTCGTGTTCAGCACCACCAGGTCCTTCAGTCCCGACACGACCGTGGTGCGGCCGTCCTCGTCGTGGTGGATCAGGCAGGTGCGCACCTCACCGCCGTCGCGGACGAACGAGTGCGGGCCCTGCCGCCGCCAGCCGTACTCCTCGATCTCCACCCTGGCGTGCCTGATGGCCTCCTGCGTCGCCACGAAGTGCGTGGCCAGCCGCTGCGCGAACACCTCGATCTGGCCGATTCCGTACTTGCGTGCGAAGGCGTAGACGGTGTTCTTCTGCGTGTCGGTGGGCAGCACGGCGGCGTTGTCACCGGTCAGGTGCACGGCCTCCATGTCGCCCGACAGGGAGATGCTGACGTTGACGTCCTTGAGGTGGTGCACCGGGCCGTCCTTGACCACGTGAACGAGCCTGGTCTCCGCCTTTCCGTAGCGGTTGGCGCCGAGCTTGACGGTCATCTAGCTCCCTCGGTACGTGCTGTAGGCGTACGGGCTGAGCAGCAGCGGCACGTGATGGTGCGCGGCCGGGTCGGCCACGGTGAAGGTGACGACGACCTCCGGGTAGAAGGTGTCCTCCAGGTACGCCCCGGTGTCGAAGACCAGCCGGTGCACCCCGGCGCCCGGGTTCCAGCCCTTGATCCGGCCGTCGTCGTCGGTGCGGCCCTCGGCCACCACCCGGCCGTCGTGTTCGAGCCGTACGCGCAGGCCGGCGGCGGGCCGGCCGGTGACCGCGTCGAGCACGTGGGTGGACAGGCTCATGCCCCCTCCTCCTTCAGCAGCTTCGCCAGCCTGAGCCGGGCGATCGCCGCGAGTTCCGCGCGGACGACCTCGCGCTCGCTCTCCTCGTCGTTGGCCAGCCGCTCCTCCAGCCTGGCCAGCAGTTGCGCGCCGGTGAGCCCGGTGGCGCACGCCAGGTAGACGTGCCCGAAGCGGCGCTCGTAGGCGCGGTTGGCGTCGGCCAGCGCCGCCCGCAGGGCGTCGGGCACGCCCGACTGCTCCTGCCGCGACCAGGCCGCCTGTCTCCCCTCCCCCGCCGGGCGCTCGCCGATGCGGGGGTGCGCGCTCAGCGCCCGCAGCACCTCGTCCCAGCCGAGGTCCCGCACGGCGCGCGCGGCGGTGTCGAGCAGGTCGTCGAGGTCGCCGTACGGCCTGCGCGCCGCCACCTCCTCGGCGAACGCCGGGGAGGCACAGCAGGTGAGCAGGTCCGCCACGGCCTCGGCCCGGGGCCGGGCGTTGAACGCGGCGAGGTTGCCGTCGTGCGGGTGCGCCATGGCAGAAGTACACACAGCCCTTCCGTGCCCGGTCCATCCGCCAGAACTCCCAACTGACGACCAGGAACGCGGGCACTTTTCGTGTCATGCTCCAATCGCCGGGCCTTCGTGACGTCCGGGGCGCCGCGGTTTCGCGCGGCGGCGCTGAACTGCGGAGGTGTCCGGCGGCGGCCCTAGACTGGGTGCCATCATGACCGTGACATCCCTGATCGGCGGGCACGTGTCCGTCACGGGCGGCCTGGCGACGGGCGGCCTCAAGTACATGGCCGAGATCGGCGCCGAGATGATCCAGGTGTTCGTCACCAACCCGCGCGGGTGGGCGCTCACCGAAGGCAAGCCCGACGAGGACGCCAAGCTCGCCGAGTCGGGCGTCCCGGCGTTCATCCACCTGCCCTACCTCGTCAACTTCGGCTCGCCCAACCCCGAGACGCTGGCCAACTCCGTCGCGATCGTCCGCCACACGCTGCGGCGCGGCGTCCAGACCGGCGCGCGCGGCGTGGTCGTGCACACCGGCTCGGCGGTCACGCAGCCGCGCGACGACGCGATGCGCCAGCTGCGCGAAAACCTGCTGCCGCTGCTCGACGAGATCCCCGACGGCGGGCCCGACCTGCTCCTTGAGCCGATGGCGGGCCAGGGCGCCATGCTGTGCGCCACCGTCCAGGACCTCGAGCCCTACCTCGCTCAGCTCGACTGGCATCCGCGCGCCGGGGTCTGCCTCGACACCTGCCACGCCTTCGCCGCCGGCCACGACCTCGCCGCCGATGGCGGGGTGACGGAGACCTTCGACGCGCTGCACGCCATCGCGCCCGGCCGGCTCAAGCTCATCCACGCCAACGACTCGAAGGACGTCTGCGGCTCCAAAAAGGACCGCCACGAGAACATCGGCGCCGGCCACATCGGCATCCAGCCGTTCGCCGACCTGATGCGCCACCCGGCGGTGGCGGGGGTCCCGCTCTGCATCGAGACGCCGGGCAAGGCCCCGAAGCACGCCGAGGACATCGCCCTGCTGAAGAAACTCCGCGACGGCTGACGGGCTTCGACGGCGGTGCCCGGCACCCCGCCGGCGGGCGGCGGTGAGAGCCGGGCGGCACGCTTTCCCCGCAGGCGGAGGAAGCAGGGCGAGCGCTACCACGTCGAGGTGCGCCGGTGCGCGCTTTCCCCGGCAGGCGGAGGAAGCAGGGCAACGCATCCGCTCAAACGACGTGGGAGCACCATGCACCGCAGCAGGCGCTGCGAGCAGCGTGAGCAGGCGGGAACCCCGCACGCGGGAGACGGGAACCCCCGCGATCGGGGTGGGGCGGAAGGCGTCGCCGGGATCGTGATAGGGGCGCCCGCTTGCGCGATACGGCCGCCCCCGCGTGCCGGATCGCGGGGCCCTGGTGCGCGGCCTCGCGGGCGCCCCTTCACGGATCCGGCGTGGCGGGCCCTACCCCCCGGTCAAGGGCCCGGCCGCCGCGGCGACCTGCGCGTCGCCGGTGAAGCCGGCGCATCGAGCCTGTCGTGAGCCCCCGGCTCGTCCCTCCCGATGCGCCGGGATGGCTTCCGATGCCGAAACACTACGGTTGCGATCTTGCGGGCGAAACCCTCTTCACGGGCAGCTCGTTGAGCGGTCAGTAGTCATCGCCATACGGAGAGTGGTCTCACGACCAGCGGTCGTCCTGGCGCGACGAACGGTAGGCAGGGGGGCGCGCGAGTCGCTCGGGGAGATGCATCCTGGCCATCATGAAACCCACCCCCTGCGGCAGCCGACCGGGCGTGACCAGGGAAATCACGACCATGGCGGCGAACGCGGCGGGCACCGCGACGGGCGCGGGGCAGGACGTCAGCGCGCCCGGATTCACACCCACCTGCTCCCCCAGCACGAACGCCCCCGTCACGCCCCCACCGAGCACGAACCCGGCCGCGACGCCCGCGTCGGTCAGCCGCCGCCACCAGATGCCGAGCACCAGCATCGGACAGAGCGTGGCCGCGGAGAGGCTGAGCCCGAGCAGCACGAGCGCCACCGACACGCCCGGCATGGAGACGGCGGTGAGGACGAGCGCGGCCGCCAGGACCGCCGGTACGGCCGTACGGAAGGCACGCGCCCCCGCGCCGGGCACGCACGCCGCCACCGCGCCGCCCACGGCCACCAGCACGCCCCCGGCGGTCGCCAGGAAGGCCGCGAACGCCCCGGTCGCCAGCAGGCCGGTGAGCAGCTCGCCGGCGGCCCCCGGGACCATCCTGGCGGGCAGCAGGAGCACGATCTCGTCGGCGGCGGCGTCGCGGGCGTGGACGTGGCCGAGCACGCCGTACAGGGGCGGCACCACGCAGAAGGCGGCCAGCATGGCCTGGGCGGCGACGATCGAGCGGCGGGCTCCCGTGCCGTCCTTGCTGGTGTAGACGCGCACGATGACGTGGGGCAGCCCCATCGTGCCGAGTGCGCAGGCCAGCAGCACGGCCAGCACGCCGGGCAGCGACGGGTCGCCCGTCCCCGCGAGCCCGGCCCCACCGGCGCGGTAGGCGCCCTCCGGCCACGGGACCGGCCACGAGCCGGCCGCCCACCAGCAGACCAGGCCGACGCCGAGGAAGACGACCAGCTTCAGCCAGAACTGCCACGCCTGCACGCTGGTGACGCTGCCCGCGCCGCCGCCGTACGCCACGGCGAGAGCCGCCCCGGCCACGGCCGCCCAGCCCAGCCACGGCGGCAGCCCGGTGAGCAGCCGCACCACCACTCCGGCGGCGTGGAACTGCGCGACCAGGAACGCCAGCCCGACGAGCAGCACGAAGGCGGTGGTGAAGCGGCGCAGCCGGGCCGAGCGCAGCCGCCAGCCGGCGAAGTCGGGCAGCGTGTACGTCCCCGACCGCCGCAGCGGCGCGACCACCAGCGCCAGCACGACGACGAACCCGGCCGCCGCACCCGCCGGATACCAGAGCATCGGCGAGCCGTGGATGGCGATGAGCCCGGCCGTGCCGAGGCAGGCGGCGGCGGAGGTGGACTCGGAGGTGATGGCGGCGCCGTTCCACCAGGGCGGCACCGTCCTCGCGGCCACGTGGAAGTCGGCCACGCCGACCGAGCGCCGGGGTCTCGCGGCACCCGCCATCACGCCCAGGACCGACACGAACGCGATCCCGGTCAGCACCGCGACGGTCATCGCTCCAGCCGCTCCGCGCGTCTGAGCTGGCGTACGGCCAGCCCGACCCACGCGAGGTGCACGGCCACCGACATCGCCACCCACGCGCCCGGCTCGGGCAGCCAGGCGGCCAGCACGGGGGCGCCGACGAGCAGGGCGGCGACGGCGCCCACGGTGCGCAGCGCCTGGCGCAGCTGCAGGCCCACGATCGCCGGCACGCCCGGCACATCGTGCCCGGCCACGCCGTACATGGCGGAACCGGTCAGGCCGTAGTCGCCGGAACCGGCGGGACCGGCGAGCGCGGCCGTCCGCCGGGAGCCCCGGAGCGCGGCGCGCCGCCGTACGACGACGCGCCGCTGCGCGCTCAACGCGTCACGCTCCTCACGGGATCACGCCGCGGTGCTGGCGGACGAGCTGGTCGCGGACCTGGCGGCTGTGGCGGCGGCTGACCTGGAGGGTCTCGGTGCCGACGGTGAGCGTGACGCGCCCGCCTTCGAACCGCAGCTCGCTGACGTGCCGCCCGGAGACGAGCGTGCTGCGGTGGATGCGGATGAACCCGGCGCCGGACCAGCGCCGCTCGAGGGCGGCGAGCGACATGCGGACGAGGTAGCTGCCGTCGACGGTGTGCAGGCGTACGTAGTCGCCCTTGGCCTCGGCGAACCAGACGGCCTGCTGTGGCACGAACCGGGTGCGCCCGCCCAGCTCGACGGGGATGACGTCGTCCTGGCCGGGCTCGGGCGCGGGGCAGGTGGCCGCCTCAAGCCTGCGCACGGCCTCGGACAGGCGCTCGGCCCTGACCGGTTTGAGGAGGTAGTCGACCGCCTCCAGCTCGAACGCCTGCACCGCGCACTCCTCGTGGGCCGTGACGAAGACCAGCCGCGGCGGGCTGGGGAACCCGCCGACCAGCCGGGCGAGGTCGAGCCCGTCGAGACCGGGCATGCGGATGTCCAGGAACACGCCGTCGAGCCGCTCGCCGCCGCCGATCATCTGCACCATGTCCTGCAGGGCCGTGACGCCGTCGGCCGCGGTCGTGACGTGCTCGATGCGGTCGTCCTGGCGCAACAAGTAGGCGAGCTCCTCCAGAGCAGGCACTTCATCGTCGACGGCCAGCACTCTCAGCATGTCCACCACGCTGTCGTATGAAAGCAGAGGTCACAAGAGACACACCAGCATAGCGTAATTATTCGACTACGGAGAGATGATGGTGGAATTTGGGGACGCGCAGCCGCACCTTCGTGCCCGCGCCGAGCGCCGTCTCCACGACCAGGCCGTAACCGTCGCCGTAGATCTGGCGCATGCGCAGGTCCACGTTGGCCAGGCCGATGCCGCTGCCCTCGCGGGCGGGGTCCTCGTCGAGCAGGCGGCGAGCGGCCTCGGGGTCCATGCCCGCGCCGTCGTCCTCGACCGTGATGTGCGCCTCCGGCCCGGCGTCGCGGACCACCACCCGCACCTCGCCGGGCTCGCCGCGGCCGCGCATGCCGTGCTTGATGGCGTTCTCGACCAGGGGCTGCAGGCACAGGAACGGCACCGGCACCGGCAGCACCTCGGGCGCGACCTGCATGCTGAAGCGCAGCTTGTCGCCGAAGCGGGCGCGTTCGAGCAGCAGGTAGCGGTCGACGCAGGTCAGCTCGTCGGCCAGGGTGGTGAAGTCGTGGGCGCGGCACAGCGCGTAACGGGAGAAGTCGGCGAAGTCGAGCAGCAGCTCGCGGGCCCGCCTGGGGTTCGTCCGGACGAACGAGGCGATCGTGGTGAGCGCGTTGTAGACGAAGTGCGGGGAGATCTGGGCGCGCAGGGCGCGCATCTCGGCCTCCATGGCGCGCCGGCGTGAGGCGTCGAGCTCGGCGAGCTCGAGCTGGCCGGACACCCAGCGGCCGACCTCGGTGACGGTGCGCACGAGCGCGGCGCTCACCTCGTCGTCGAGCGCGGCCAGCGTGCCGACGACGGTGCCGTCCACGGTCAGCGGCACCACCACCGCCCCGTACGGCTCGTCGGGGAAGACCTGCGCCCGCCCGGCGGCCAGGGCGGCCTGGGCGTGGCCGAGCACGCCGCCCGCGCCGGGCCCGTCGGCGGCCAGCACCGCGTCCGCCGAGGTGAGCGCGACGGCCCGGGTGCCGAGCAGCGTGCGCAGGTGGCGTACGGCCTTGCGGGCGGAGTCGCGGTCGAGGCCCGCGCGCAGGGCGGGCGCGGCCATGGCGGCGACGTGGAGCGTGGCGAACGTGGCGTCGTCCGCCCTGCGCGGCGGCGCCTGACGGCGGCAGGCGGCCCTGGCGAGCGCGTACCCCAGCGCGAAGGCCCCCGGCAGGAGGACCCCCAGCAGGACGGGAGCGCCGGGCGGCGCCACGCACGCGATGATCGGCATGCGGCACACCGTAGCCGCAAACGCAGCGTGCGCGGGCGGGAACGGACGGTGAGATCAGTCCGGTCCTTCGCCGGGTTCCTCCTGGTAGGAGTAGCGCTGCTCGCGCCAGGGGTCGGCGATGTTGTGGTAGCCGCGCTCCTCCCAGAAGCCGCGGCGGTCCTCCAGCAGGTATTCGATGCCGCGCACCCACTTGACGCTCTTCCAGGCGTACAGGTGGGGCACCACGATGCGCACCGGGTAGCCGCGCTCGGGGCTGAGCGGTTTCTCGTCGAGCTCCAGGGCGAACAGCGTGCCGGGCGCGGTGAAGTCGGACATGCGCAGGTTGGCGCTGTAGCCGTACTCGGCCCAGATCATCACGTGGCGCACGCCGGGGTCGGGCGGCGCGATGTCCATGATCGTGGCCGGGGTGACGCCGCGCCATTCGTTGGCCATGAGCGAGAACTTGGTGACGCAGTGGAAGTCCTCGACGCGCGTGATGCGCGGCAGCCGTTCGAACTCGGGCCAGCGCAGCGCGTGCTCCTCGCCGGACGCGGTCGCGCCGAAGACGCGGAAGTCCCAGGTCTCGGGCTTGAACGTGGGCACGCGACCGTAGTGGATCACGGGCCTGCCGCGTGGGACGTACTGACCTGGGGGCAGGCGCGACTCCTCCACGAACACTCCCTTCACCGTCTCGCGTCTCACGCCATCCTGCCATCGCACGCCGAGTGGCTCGGCAGCGGGTGCGGTGCGCTATTGTTTGGGGCTATGCACGCAGCGTTCCTGTTTTGGTATGGCGACGGACCCGAGTCCGCTCGCCATGTGACGCTGCGCTAGCACACAGGCGAACGAAAGGCCCCGGGTCCGCACAGGACCCGGGGCCTTTCGCGTTTTCCGGACAAGGAGAAGCAGCACATGGTGATCGTGATGGGCCCGGAGGCCACCGCGGACGATCTCGCGGCTATCGTGTCGGTCGTCGAGGCGGCCGGAGTCGAGGCGTTCGTCAGCAAGGGTGTGAGCCGGACGATCGTCGGCCTGGTCGGCGACGTGACGCAGCTCGACGCCGCCGCCCTGCGGGGCATGGGCGGGGTGCGCGACGTCATGCGGGTCTCGACGCCGTACAAGCTGGTCAGCAGGGAGAACCATCCGGAACGCTCCACCGTGCACGTGGGCGGCGTGCCCATCGGCCCCGGCACCGTGACGCTGATCGCGGGGCCGTGCGCGGTGGAGACGCACCAGCAGACGCTGGCGGCGGCCAGGATGGCGCAGGCCGCCGGCGCGGTGCTGCTGCGCGGGGGCGCGTTCAAGCCGCGCACCTCCCCGTACGCCTTCCAGGGCCTCGGTGAGCAGGGCCTGCGCATCCTGGCGGACGTGCGCGCGGAGACGGGCCTGCCGATCGTCACGGAGGTCCTGGACGTCCGCGACGTCGAGCTGGTGGCCTCGTACGCCGACATGCTGCAGATCGGCACCCGCAACATGCAGAACTTCGCGCTGCTGCAGGCCGTCGGCGCGGCCGGGCGGCCGGTGATGCTCAAGCGCGGCATGACCGCCACCATCGAGGAGTGGCTGATGGCCGCCGAGTACATCGCCCAGCGCGGCAACCTCGACATCGTGCTGTGCGAGCGGGGCGTGCGGACGTTCGAGACGGCCACCCGCAACACGCTGGACGTCTCGGCGGTGCCGGTGGCGCAGCGCCTGTCGCACCTGCCGGTCGTCGTGGACCCGTCGCACTCGGGCGGGCACCGCGACCTGGTGCCGCCGCTGACCAGGGCGGCGGTCGCGGCGGGCGCCGACGGGGTGATCATCGATGTGCATCCGCAGCCCGAGCAGGCCCTCGTGGACGGCCCGCAGGCGCTCGTGGAGGCCGATCTGGGGGCGCTCGCCCAGATCATGACGGACTTCCCGCCGCTGCTCGGCAAGACCGCCGCCCCGGCCGCCGCCCCTGCCACGGCCTGACGCGTGACGCCCGGGGAACCCCTCCCCCGGGCGCCTCAGACGGTCTCAGTGGGCCTCAGGGCGGGCCGGCTCAGATCGTGTACTCCTGGATGGAGTCGGCGAGCTGGACGCACAGCTCCTCGGCGTCGAGCCGCTTCTCGATCTGCTTGAGGTCCTCGATCTTGGCCCTGGTCTCGGCCCGCCGGGGAGCGAGCAGCGAGCAGCAGTCCTCGTCGGGCAGCTCGGAGATCTCCAGCGTGCCGATGCGCCGCGCCTCGGCCATGATCTCCGTCTTGTCCCACCCGACCAGGGGCCGCAGGATCGGCAGGTCGACCGCGTTGTCCTGGGCGGTGATGTTGGCCAGCGTCTGGGAGGACACCTGGCCGAGCGCGTCGCCGGTGATCAGCGCCGAGGCGTGGATGCGGTGGGCGACCTCTTCTGCGGTCTTGAGCATGAGCCGCCGCTGGGCGATCACCGCCAGGCGGTCCTGGCCGGAGTTGCGGATCGACTGCTGGGCCTTGCCGAACGGCACCACCCACAGCCGCGACTTCCCCTGGAACCGGTCGAGCTTCTTGACCAGCGCGTACGCCTTGTAGATCGACTCGGAGGTGGTGAACGGGATGCCGGAGAAGTGGAGGAAGTCGACGTGCAGCCCGCGCCGCATCATGCGGTACGCGGCCACCGGCGAGTCGATGCCGCCCGACATGAGCACGAGCGCCCGCCCGCTGCTGCCGACCGGCAGGCCGCCCTGGCCGGGGATGCCGTCGGTGAAGACGAACACCTCGTCCCTGTCGACCTCGATGAAGACCGTCAGGTCGGGCTTGCTCAGGTCGACGGGCAGCTTGTACTCGTCGTTGATGGCGCCGCCCACGAGCCGGTCGAGCTCGTTGGAGCTGAGCGGGAAGCGCTTGTCACGGCGGCGGGAGCGGACGGCGAAGGTGCCGCCGCGCTTGGCCACCTCGCTCTCACCGGCCAGCTCGAGACCGGCCTTGAGCACCGTGTCGGGGTCTTTGGCGACGCGCCAGGCGCGGTGGATCCAGACCAGGCCGGGCACGTCGGCGACGCGCTGAGCGACGCTCTCGGCCTGCTCGGCGGTGGCGCCCTTGGGCAGGAAGATCGCGATGACGCCGTGCCGCCTGCGCACGTCCACCTGGACGCCGACGCTCTTGAGCGCGTCACGGATGTTGCCGATCAGACGGCGTTCGAACAGCTCGCGGTTCTTGCCCTTGAGGACGATCTCGCCCAGCTTGAGCAGAACGCACGGCTCGCCCAGGGCGGACATCGTCATGGTGGAACCTCCGGGAAGATGGGGAAACGCGGCCGTTGATGGCAACGTCGCGACGTCTTGAGTTTAGTCCGCGCCGGACTGCGGCTCGCTCGCCTGCGGAGATCACTCAGCTGTGAGCACTTCTCATGTTCCCGACCGGTTAAGTTGACAGATAGTTGCAATATCCATGCGAATAGGACATCCAGGATGGCAAAATCCGTGGACCCCTAATTCGCAAGGACCGATAGATGACCTCCGCTGTGGACCACTTCACCTACGGACTGCTCACGCCGCTGCTCGCGTACGTCATGTCCTGCATCGGCTCGATGCTCGGGCTGCGGCTGACCGCCCAGGCGCACGCTTCACGCGGCGGAGCACGCGTGCGCTGGCTGCTGGGCGCGGCCGTCTCCATCGGCGGCACGGGTATCTGGGTCATGCACTTCATCGCCATGATGGGCTTCCAGGTGGAGGGCACCCAGATCAAGTACGACGTCTGGCTCACCGCGGCCTCGGCCCTCGTGGCGGTCGTGGTCGTCGGCACCGGCCTGTTCCTCGTCTCCTACGGCAACGGCCGGCTGCCCGCGCTGCTGGGCGGCGGCCTGCTCACCGGCCTCGGCGTGGCCTCCATGCACTACCTCGGCATGTACGCGATGAACATGTCGGCCCGCGTCTCCTACGACCGCCTGCTCGTCGGCCTCTCCGTCGTCATCGCGGTCGTGGCGGCCACCGTCGCGCTCTGGTTCACCACCCGGGTCAAGAAGCCCATCTGGATCACCGGCGCCGCCCTCGTCATGGGCCTCGCGGTCGCCGGCATGCACTACACCGGCATGTTCGCGATGCACGTCACGGTGGACCCGCAGCCCGGCGAGGTGCTCGGCGCCGACGCCCTGGACTTCCTCGTCCCGCTCATGACCGTGATCAGCCTGATCACGCTGACCATGCTGCTCATGGTGATCCTGTCCCCCTCCGAGGAGGAGCTGAGCGAGGACGCCGAGCTGCTCGCCAAGCTGGAGGAGCGCCGCCGCAACTCCGAGCAACAGCAGCAGCTGACCTACCCGGCGGGGGCCTCCGCCCCGCTCGCGGCCCCGGTCGCCGGCCGGCCGCAGCCGATGCAGCCGATGCAACCGGCGCAGCCCAGGCAGCAGCAGCCGATGCAGGCCGCCCAGCCGCAGCCCGCCGCCCGGCAGCAGCCGATGCGCAGCAGGCGCCGGTGAGCGGGCGAACGCCGGGACGACAGAAGACGGCGGCGAGAAGGCCGGCGGGCCTCGCGGGCGCGCCGCGCGAACGCGGAGGGCGTGCCGAGACCGATCTCTCCGGCACGCCCCACGGTCGATCTATGTCATGAGTACGGCCTGCGACGCACAGGTGGGCCGCCGACGTGTCGCGGCGCAGGCCGTACCCTGAGGGGGTTGTAGCGGTTGACCCCGCTGACCCCGACGGTACGGCCGCGCGCTTGCAGGCCGCTTACAGTCAGCCGAAGAACACCTCGGCCTCTTCGTACCGCTCGACCGGCACGGTCTTGAGCTCGGCCGTGGCCTCGTCGAGCCCGACGCGGACGATGTCGGTGCCGCGCAGCGCGACCATCTTGCCGTAGTCGCCCTCGTGCGCCGCGTCGATGGCCTGCAGCCCGAACCTGGTGGCGAGCACCCGGTCGTAGGCCGTGGGGGTGCCGCCGCGCTGGATGTGGCCGAGCACGGTGGTGCGGGCCTCCTTACCGGTGCGCTTCTCGATCTCCTTGGCCAGCACCTCGCCGATGCCGCCGAGCCGGACGTGGCCGAACGCGTCGAGCGTGCTGGTCTGCAGCGCCATCTGGCCCTCGACCGGGTGCGCGCCCTCGGCGACCACGATGATCGGCGAGTAGCGGGTGCGGAAGCGGGACTCGACGTATTCGCAGACGCGGTCGATGTCGAACGGCTTCTCCGGGATGAGGATGACGTTGGCGCCGCCCGCCATGCCCGCGTGCAGCGCGATCCAGCCGGCGTGGCGGCCCATGACCTCGCAGATGAGCGCCCTGTGGTGGGACTCCGCGGTGGTGTGCAGCCGGTCGATGGCCTCGGTCGCGATGTTGACGGCGGTGTCGAAGCCGAAGGTGTAGTCGGTGCCGGACAGGTCGTTGTCGATGGTCTTGGGCACGCCCACGACGTGGACGCCGCGGTCGTAGAGCTGCTTGGCGACGCCGAGGGTGTCCTCGCCGCCGATGGCGATGAGCGCGTCCACGCCGGTCGCGGCGAGGTTCTCCTTGATCCGGTCGACACCGCCCTCGATCTTCATCGGGTTGGTGCGGGAGGAGCCGAGTATGGTGCCGCCGCGCGGGAGGATGCCGCGCACGGCCTGGATGTCAAGTGGCATCGTGTCGCCTTCGAGGGGGCCGCGCCAGCCGTCACGGAAGCCGACGAACTCGTGCCCGTAGACGCTCACCCCCTTACGCACCACTGCCCTGATGACGGCGTTGAGGCCGGGGCAGTCGCCGCCTCCGGTGAGCACTCCAATACGCATGGCGGGTTCCTCCCGATAGGGGTCACGAACCAGACCTAGTGTCAGACTCGCATTGTGCCCGGCAGCACACGCAGTGGTCTAGACCAAACGCGAGGCTGGGGAATGAAACCTGGGCGCCCGCTCGTGCCGCCATCGATCGAGGAGGAGTTTTCGTGAGCGTATTGGCCATCGACGCCGGGACGACGGGAGTGACGGCGCTCGTCGTCGCCGAGGACGGAAGCGTGGCGAGCAAGGGATACGAGGAGTTCGCCCAGCACTTCCCCGAGCCCGGCTGGGTCGAGCACAATCCCGAGGACATCTGGCAGGCCACGCTGTCGGCCTGCGCCGCCGCGCTGCGCGGCACCTCGCTGCGGCCGTCCTGCGTCGGCATCACCAACCAGCGCGAGACCGCCGTGCTGTGGGACCGCCACACGCTGGCCGCGCCGCGCCGGGCCATCGTCTGGCAGGACCGCCGCACCGCCGGGCTGTGCGTGCGGCTGCGCGACGCCGGTCATGAGCCGCGGGTGAGCGAGCTGACCGGGCTGCGGCTCGACCCGTACTTCACCGCCACCAAGCTCACCTGGCTGGCCGAGCACGACCCCGGGGTGTGGGCGGGCGTCGAGTCCGGCGACATCGCCGTGGGGACGGTGGACTCCTACCTCATCGCCAGGCTGACGGCGGGCGCGCAGCACGTGACCGACCCGTCCAACGCCTCCCGCACCCTGCTGTACGGGCTCGCGTCCGGCGGCTGGGAGCCGGAGCTGTGCGAGCTGTTCGGCGTGCCCGAGCGGGCGCTGCCGGAGATCGTGCCCAACTACGGGCCGCTCGGGCGTACGGATCCGTCCGTCTTCCTCGGGCTCGACGTGCCGATCAGCGGGGTGGCCGGCGACCAGCAGGCGGCGCTGTTCGGGCAGACCTGCTTCGACGTGGGCGATGTGAAGTGCACCTACGGCACCGGCTCGTTCGTGCTGGCCAACATCGGCGACAAGATCACCAGGCCGGAGAACGGGCTGCTGACCACGGTCGCCTGGCAGACGCCGTCCGGCGAGCGCACGTACGCGGTGGAGGGGTCGATCTTCGTCACCGGCGCGGCGGTGCAGTGGCTGCGCGACGGGCTCGGGCTGATCGGCACCGCGCCGGAATCGGAGGCGGTGGCGCGCACGGTGCCCGACAGCGGCGGCGTGGTGTTCGTGCCCGCGCTGACCGGCCTCGGCGCGCCGCACTGGGAGCCGGACGCGCGCGGGCTGATCACCGGCATCACGCGCGGCACGACGCGGGCGCACCTGGTCAGGGCGACGCTGGAGGCCATCGCGTTCGAGGTGCGCGACGTGGTGGAGTCGATGACGGCCGGGTCGGTGCCGGTGCTCAAGGCCGACGGCGGTGCCAGCGCCAACGACCTGCTCATGCAGTTCCAGGCCGACCAGCTCGGCACCGCCGTGGAGCGGCCGGCCGTGCAGGAGACCACGGCGCTGGGCGCGGCGTTCCTGGCCGGGCTCGGAGCGGGCGTGTGGGGGTCGGAGGCGGAGCTGCGCGAGACGTGGCTCCTCGACCGGCGCTTCGAGCCCGGTGAGCGGGACGAGGCGGCGTACGCGCGCTGGCGGGCCGCCGTCGAGCTGACCCGCACGGCCGCCCGCCACACCTGACCGGGCTGAGGACTGGGCTCAGGCTCGCCACACGGGACCTGGGCCAAGGCTCAGGCTCGCCCCATAGAGCGCTGGGCGAAGGCTCACGCTCGGCCTGCGGGGCCCTGGGCGAAGCGGGTGAGGATGTTGATGGTGGCGCGGCGGGTGAAGGCGGCGGCGTCGTCGGTGACGCCGTGGCCGCAGCGCTTGCCGCGCAGCCCGCACACCCAGCGCATCGTGCCGGAGGCGAACACGCCGGCCCCGCTCGGCGCCGTGTAGTAGGTGCTGTGCGCGACGGTGGGCCGCCCGCCGCACGAGAACGGCGACTCGGCCAGCACCTGCACCCCCGCGGGCGAGCCGCGCGAGACCCGGTCGGTCTCCACGCCGACCAGCCCGGGGAAGACGCGGCCCTTCGTCCCGGCGAAGATCCAGTGATCCGGCCTGGTGACGCGGTAGGCGCCCTCGGCGGGGAAGCAGTCGTACATCTGGCCCACCAGCGCGCTCTCCGGGCGGGTGTCGCGCCAGAGCCGGCACTGGCTCTCCTTGTCGCAGGCGACGGTCCTGCCGTGCACGGCGATGCGCCAGTAGACGGCGTTGGCGCCGAGGAAGGCCAGGTTGGTGCCGCTGTCCCTGGCGCGGGTGACGACCTGGCGCATGCCGGGCGTCCAGTACTCGTCGTGGCCGAGCGAGATCACCGCGCGGGCGCCGTCGAGCGCGCCCGGCACGAGGTCGAGGTTCGTGAGGTACGCGAGCGGCACGCCGCTCTTCTCGGCGACCGCCATGACCTCCTTCTCGAAGTCGAGGAAGAGGCGGGCGCCGACGCCGTCGTACGGGCGGTCGAAGGTGACGGCGCGCGACCTGCCGGCGTACCCGCCCGGGCCCGTGTAGAGGCTGCGCCCGCCCCACAGGTTGTACGCCTGCCAGGTGGTGACCGCGTTCACCAGCACCACGCGGCCGACGGTGGAGGCCGAGCGCACGGTGACGGGCACGTACCGCTGGGCGCCGGTGGAGGCGTCGAGCCTGATGAGGTACGACCCCTCCGGCCAGCCCGTGGTGTCCACGGTCAGGGAGGGCGGCCAGTGGGCGGCGGTGACCATGCCGTCCACGACCTTGGCGGGCGGCTGCCGCGTGCCCTTGACCGGGTCGGACTCCCACACCTTGGCCGGGTTGGCGCCCATGCGGAAGGCGCGGGCGGTGAAGCGGGGCGCGGTCGTCGAGACGTGCAGGCGCAGCGGCTGGCCGGGCAGCACGCTCACCCGGTCGGCGTACCCCTCGATCTCGTGGTCGGCGCCGAGCCTGGTGATCCGCCAGGACTCCTGCACGTCCAGCTCGGTCGGGATCCGCGGATCGACGGGGACGGGCGCGGACGGAGGCGGCTCGCCACAGCCGGCGGCGAGCACGACGAGGAGGGCGGCGACGACGGGCACCTTGCGCACGAGGCCATGGTCGGGGCCCGCCCTCCGGATCGGCGGCGACTTGGTGAACTCCTTACACGATCAGCACGCAGGCGGGACTGTCCACCTCGTACGAGGTGCCGTCCGGCTCGGGCACCCCGTCGCGCAGGGCGAAGCGGGTGACCTTGTTCGCGTACTGGTTGGCCACGTACATCACCTCGCCGTCGATGGCGAAGTGGCGGGGCCAGTCGCCGCCCGTCGGCACCTCGGCCACCCGCGACAGGTCGCCGGCGCGCAGCACGGTGACGGTGTTGGGGCCGCGGTTGGCGACGTAGACGAGGTCGCCCTCGACCTGGAGGTGCGAGGGCGCGTTGGCGCCGTCCTGCTGCGAGGCGGGCACGGTGGTGCGGCGCTCGCCCTCGATGAGGGTGACGGTGCCGTCGAGCTCGCCCGCGACGTACAGGCGGCCGCCCGCGAACGCGAAGTGGCGCGGGCCCGTGCCGGGGCTCAGCCTGATCGGCTCCAGCCGGGTGCCGTCGGGCCGGTAGCGGCGGATCTCGTCGGTGCCGAGGTCGGAGACGTGCAGCAGGCCGTCGTGGAAGACGCACTGGTGGGCGTGGGGGCCCTCCTGGCGCTCGGCGTTCGGGCCCGAGCCCTCGTTGCGCAGCACGATCGGCTCACCGGAGAACGCGCCACGCTCGTCGAGGTGATAGATCACGGCGGTGCCGTCGCCGTAGTTGGCCGCCGCGAGCAGCGTGCCGGTGGGGTCCACCGCGACGTGGCACGGGCTGTGGCCCTCGCTCGGGCGCTCGTCGAACGGGGTCAGCTCGCCGGTGACCTCCAGGGCGGTGAGCCAGCCGCGTTCGAGCTCGCCCACGGCGTACAGCACCGGGAGCGTCGGGTGGGCGGCCAGGAACGACGGCGCCGTCACCCGTGCGAGGCCGCGTGCCTCACCATCGCCGATCGTGACGATGCCGGGACCGTATCCGCCAATGCGCACGTGCTTCACAGCGGGGATCCTCCTATGGTTGACTAAGGCAATGAGTTCGTTGACAGAGGCAAGGGTTTCTCAGGTAAGAGCCTTCAACCGGTTCTATACGAAGGTGATCGGCGCGCTCCAGGCGGGGCTGCTCGACTCGCCGTACTCGCTGACCGAGGTGCGCGTGCTCTTCGAGCTGGCGCAGGCCGGCCGCTTGGAGACCGGCGAGCTGCGCGCGCTGCTCGGCCTGGACGCGGGCTACCTCAGCCGCATCCTCACCCGCTTCGGCAACGACGGGCTCGTGGAGCGCGAGCGCTCGGAGTCCGACGGGCGCAAGCAGCTCGTCAGCCTCACCCCGAAGGGCGCGGAGGTCTTCGCCGCGCTCGACCGGCGCTCCGGCGAGGAGATCGAGCAGCTGCTCGGCGGGCTGTCCGACGGGGACCAGGCGCGGCTGGTCGAGGGCATGGCGACGATCCGGCAGGTGCTCGACGGGACGCGGGAGCGGCGCTCGTACGTGATCAGGCCGCCGCGCACCGGCGACCTCGGCTGGGTCGCCTACCGGCACGGCGAGCTCTACAGCGCCGAGTACGGCTGGGGCACCGCGTTCGAACAGCTCGTCGCCGGGATCGTGGCCGGGTTCGACCCCGCGCACGACACCGGCTGGATCGCCGAGGTGGACGGCGAGCGGGCCGGGTGCATCTTCTGCATGCGGCAGGACGACGAGACCGCCAAGCTGCGCCTGCTGCTGGTCGAGCCGTGGGCGCGCGGCCTCGGCATCGGGCGGCGGCTGGTGGACGAGTGCGTACGGCACGCCCGCGCCGAGGGCTACCGGCGCATCACGCTGTGGACCCGCGACTGCCTGACCAGCGCGCGGCGCATCTACCGGGCGGCCGGGTTCGAGCTGGAGTCGTCGGAGAAGGGCTCGGAGAACGGGATCGAGCTGGTGGAGGAGATGTGGACGCTCGACCTGTCCACGCCACCCGCGGCCGGCTCCGCGTGAGCGCCGGTGCCCGGACCGCCGCCGGCCCGCTGGTCAGGGGCGGAACGGGCCGGTGACCTCGAACGTCTGGCCCTCGGTGCGGCCGCGCCTGGCCGAGAAGTAGAGCCGCTGCCCGTCCGGCGAGAACGCCAGCCCGGTCAGCTCCGCCCCGTCGTGGCCCTCCAGCCGCAGGAACGGCGTGACCGCACGGTCGGGCGCGATCACGTCGATCTCGGGGCGCTCCCTGGCGACGTAGAGGTCACCGGACGGCGCGGCGGTGATGGCGCGCACGCCCTCGCAGAGCCGGTCGAGCGTGGAGGTCTGCGCGTCGTAGGCCCACAGGCCGGTGTCGCCCTTGGTGGTGAAGTAGCACACCCCGCCCGCGTAGTGGCAGGCGTCGCCGCCGTCGAAGTGGCGGGCGTCGTCGACCTGGTGGCGGGCCTCCTTGAGCAGGGCGGCCGGCGAGGGCACCGGCTCCCAGCGGCCCGACTCGCACAGCACCTCGAGCGTGCCCTCCGTCAGGTCGCCCCAGTCGCTCGGCCGGAACCGGTAGAAGCACCCGTCGGGCTCGTCCTCCGTCATGTAGATCACCCGCCGCTCGGGGTCGCAGGCGGCGGCCTCGTGCTTGAACCGGCCCATCGCCAGGCGGGGGCGCGCGGCGCGGGCGCCGTACGGGTCGCATTCGAAGACGCGACCGCGGTGGCCGAGCTCGCACGACAGCCAGGTGTTCCACGGCGTGGCGCCGCCCGCGCAGTTGAGATCGGTGCCGGAGAGGATCCGGTAGGCGTCGCCGATGCTGCCGTCGGGGCGGAAGCGCAGCGCCGACGCGCCGCCGAGCAGGGGCAGCTCGGAGTTGGACACGTAGATCCAGCCGTCGCCGTCGGGGAAACAGGCGCCGCCGTCGGGGGCGGCGTGCCAGGTCAGACCGGCGACCTTCGCACCGCTGCGGGCCACCACCCGGCCGGTGAACCCCGGGGGCAGCGCCAGGCCGTCGGGACCCGGCAGTCCGAGCGGACCGTACGGGCTGATGCCGCCCGGCAAGAGCGGGCCCGTGCGGAGGAGAGTCTTGTGCGACATCGTGGGGCCTCCCTCTAGGTGCCACGCTAGTCGACCGCACGGACATGAATGGCAGGGACTCGGGTAATCAAACAATCCGCAAACCCCGCCTGTGATCGGCCGGGCCGTGACGCTCCGTGCATCGTTCCGGGAGGAGGCCCGCCCCCGCCGGGGGCGAGCGTCACCGTACGTGACGATGGAATCGTTTCCCGCCTTCCTGCGATCGGGCGGGAAAACCTCGGCGTGCCATCGCCTCCGGGCATGCGAAAGCCCGGGCCGCGTGCCCGGGCTCTCCTTCGTCGTACGGCGCCCGCCCGCCGTGAGCCGGTGGTGCCGTGGTGGGTCAGCGCTGCGCCTGGAACATCCAGTGCTGCTTGTCGATCTCCTTCGCCACGGCGATGAGCAGGTCCTGGCTGACCGGGTCGGGCTCGTCGGTGGCCTCGATGCGCTCGTACATGCGCTTGCTGATGCCGCTGAGGATCTCGGTGATGGCCGCCACGACCTTGCCGTCCTCCTGCCAGCCGCCCTCGGGCTGCTGGAGCTTGGTGTCGCGGGCGACGGTGGCGGCGCGGCCGTCGGGGTTGGCCCCCAGGGCGACCACGCGCTCGGCGACGGTGTCGGCGTGCTCCCTCGCGATGGAGACGAGCTCGTCGAGCTGCAGGTGGATGGGTCGGAAGTGGGAGCCGATGAGGTTCCAGTGGAACTGCTTGGCGACCAGGGTGAGGTCGATGAGGTCGACGAGGGCGCCTTGGAGAGCTTGGACGACGGTGTTCTTGGCGTCGTCCGTAAGAGGTCCGGTGATGGTAGCCATGACTACTTTCCTCCCCGCCTGTCGGTGTTTACACCTGCCCCCAACCAATCTCCCCCTCCGCTTCTTCCGGGCCGGAGACATTGACACTGCAATAATGACAGTGTCAATGTGGAGGTATGGGCGAGACCTGGACCATCGGCGAGCTGGCCGAGCACGCGGCCCGCGCCCTGCGCGACGGCGCGGCGGCACCTGTCAACGGCCGGGTCCGCGACGTGCCCAGCGAGCGGCTGATCAGGTGGTATACGACGATCGGGCTCGTTGATCCGCCGCTGACCCGGCGCGGCAGAGTCGCCCGTTACGGCCGCCGCCACCTCCTCCAGCTCGTGGCGATCAAGCGCATGCAGGCGGCCGGCCATTCGATCGCCGAGATCCAGACGGCGCTCGCGGGTGCTGAAGATCACACCCTGGAGGCGGTCTCCGGACTGCATCTGCCGCGCCCGGAGACCGTTCCCGAAGCCGTCCGCGACGGCGCCTGCCCCACCGGAGAGCCGGCCGTGAGCGCCCGGCCGCTCACGGGACGGACGCGGTTCTGGGCGGAGCGCCCGGGTAGCCGACCGGAGGGACCGGACGCCGCCGCCGGTCGCCGGCCGCCGGAGCCGGCGGACCCCACGGCCGCAAGGCCCGAGCCCGCGGGTTCTCCGGCCGCGCGGCACACGCCTGCGGCCGAGCACACGGCCCCTCGGGCCGACGTGAACGGGCGGGACACCGAACATGCGGGCTCCCGGGCCGCGCGGCGGGCACACGAGCGGGACGCCGAACATGCGGGCTCCCGGGCCGCGCGGCGGGCACCCGTGAACGGGCGGGAGGCCGGGGCCGTGGCGATGAGGGGGGTCAAGCTGGCCGACGGGGTGCGGCTGGTGCTCGACGAGGGCCGGGCGCTGACCGACGAGGACGTTCATGCGGTGCTGGCGGCGGCCGGGCCGCTGCTCGCGGTGCTCGAAGAGAGGGAGCTGACATGAAGATCACTTCGCTGGAGCCCGCGCGGTGCCTGCCGGTGCCGGACGCCGGGTTCGGCGCGCTGCGGACCGAGCGCGGCAACCTGCCGCTGGAGAGCGTGGACGTGGCCGCCGGCATCACGGGTCTCGTCGCCGGGGTCGAGGTCACGCAGGGCTTCACGAACCCGTACGACGTGACCCTGGAGGCCACGTACGTCTTCCCGCTGCCGGACAGGGCGGCGGTGACCGGCTTCCGTATGGAGGCCGACGACCGGGTCGTGGAGGGCGTGCTCAAGGAGCGCGGCCAGGCCAGGGCCGACTACGACCAGGCGCTGCGCGAGGGTAAGCGGGCCGCGATCGCCGAGGAGGACCGGCCCGACGTGTTCACGATCAGGGTCGGCAACATCCTGCCGGGCGAGCGCGTCTCGGTGCACCTGAGCATGAGCCAGCCGCTCCCGTACGAGGACGGCGCGGCCACGTTCAGGTTCCCGCTGGTGGTGGCGCCGCGCTACATCCCCGGCAGCCCGATCGACGGGCCTGCCGCCGGTGACGGCACGGCACCCGACACCGGCGCCGTGCCCGACGCCTCCAGGATCAGCCCGCCGGTGCTGCTGCCCGGCTTCCCCAACCCCGTACGGCTGTCGCTGGCCGCCACGGTGGACGCGGCCGGTCTCGAGCTGCGCGAGCTCGCCTCCAGCCTGCACGTGGTCGAGGAGGAGGGCGGCGCGGACGGCGGGCGCACGGTGCGGCTGCGGCCCGGCGAGCGGCTCGACCGCGACTTCGTGCTGCGGCTGTCGTTCGACGCGTCCACGGCGCTGCAGCTGGACGGGCGGGGCACGTTCGCGCTGACCGTGCTGCCGCCGCCGCTGCAGGCCGCCCGCGCGCCGCGCGACGTGGTGCTGCTGCTCGACCGCTCCGGCAGCATGGGCGGCTGGAAGATGGTGTGCGCCCGCAGGGCCGCCGCCCGCATCGTCGACACGCTGACCGCGCAGGACAGGTTCGCGGTGCTGACGTTCGACTCGGTGGTCGAGGAGGCGTTCGAGGGGCTGGCCGAGGCGTCCGACCGCAACCGCTACCGCGCGGTCGAGCACCTGGCCGGGGTGGACGCCAGGGGCGGCACCGAGATGCTCGAACCGCTGCGGCGGGCCATCGCGCTGCTCGACGGCCGCGCCGAGGGCCGCGAGCGGGTCGTCGTGCTCGTCACCGACGGCCAGGTCGGCAACGAGGACCAGATCCTGGAGCAGGCGGGCGGCGCGCTGTCGGCCATGCGCGTGCACACGGTGGGCATCGACCGCGCGGTGAACGCCGGGTTCCTCGGCCGCCTCGCGGGGCTCGGCGCGGGCCGGTGCGAGCTGGTCGAGTCGGAGGACCGGCTCGACGCGGCCATGGACCACATTCACCGCAGGATCGGCGCTCCCCTGGTCACCGACCTGGCGCTCAAGGACCTCGGCGTCGAGCCGGACACCGTCACCCACCTGGGGTCGATCTTCCCGGGGGTGCCGCTGCGCGCGTACGGGCGCTACCGCGAGGGCTCATCGGTGACCGTGCGGGGGCTCACCTCGCAGGGGCCGTGGGAGGAGCGCGTGGACGGCGTCACCGTGGACAACCCGGCCCTGCGTGCGGTGTGGGCCCGCGCCCATCTGCGGGAGCTGGAGGACCGGTACGCCATGGGCGAGCACGACCTGGAGGAGCGCATCGTGCGCACCTCGCTGGAGTACGGCGTGCTCTGCCGGTTCACCGCGTACGTGGCGGTGGACACCCGGCAGGTCGCCGGCGAGGGGCCGGAGCACCGCGTCATCCAGCCCGTCGAGCCGCCGAGCGGATGGGAGATGCCGCAGTCGCCGGGGATGGGCGCGTTCGGGGCGAACGTGATGCTGGCCGCCGCGCCCGCGAGCCCGTCCGGCATGCGTGTGCCGCAGCCGGGGCTGGGCATCCAGGCCGAGCAGGGCTTCTTCGCCGGAGGCCCGCCCGCCCCCGCATCCGGGCCTGGGAGTCCTGCTGGAGGCCGAACGGCTTACGGCCGCTCGGGTGTGGCGCGCGGCCGCACGGCAGGCGGGCGAGGCTCCGGTGGCGGCCCCGTCGCCGGCAGGTTCGGCCGGGGTGGCCGCGGCCGGGCGGCCGGCGGGCGGCTGGAGTCGGTACGTCCCCAGCTTCTCGCCGAGCTCGACCGGCTGACGGCCATGCCCGCACCCGACCTGCTCTACCTGGCCGACCTGGGCACCCGCTTGCAGGCGCTGGCGGCGTACCTCGGGGGGAACGAGGAGCTGGAGCGGCTGGCGGAGGAGCTGGCGGCGGCCGAGCGGCCGGGCACGGACGCCCAGGCCCTGCACGAGCGCGCCGTCCAGGTCCTCGCCGCGCTCACCGGCTCCTCCGCCACTCCCCCGGCGGGCGGCGCCGGTCCTGGCGGCGACCCGGCCTCCGGCGCCGGTCCTGGCGGCGACCCGGGCTCCGGCGGCGGGCCCGGCGGCCCTCGTCCCCGCGGCCCCTTCTGGAAGCGCGGCTGACGAGGCGGCCCGGGACTCGGGCGAGGAGCGACGGGCGGCTTCCGGAAGCGCACCGGATCAGGCCGCAGCTCCGCTCGGCCATCGGCCACGCGCACGCCGGGAGGCGCGCCGGGCACGCGCGGCGGCTCGTAGGCTGAACGGGTGACGACTCTTGTCCTGGACGGAGGGCTGGCCACCCAGCTCGAAAGCCTCGGCGCCGACCTGCGCGACGAGCTGTGGTCGGCGCGGCTGCTGGTGGAGGAGCCGGAGCTGATCCGGCGGGCGCACGCGTGCTATTTCGCCGCGGGCGCGGACGTGGCGACCACGGCCAGCTACCAGGCGACGCTGCCGGGCTTCGCGCGGCGCGGGCTCGACGCCGCCCAGGCGGAGCGGCTGCTGCGGCTGTCGGTCGAGCTGGCGGCGCAGGCCCGCGACGAGCACGGGCGCGGCCTGGTGGCGGCCTCGGTGGGACCGTACGGCGCCTATCTGGCCAACGGCGCCGAGTACACCGGCGACTACGACCTCGACGAGGACGGCCTGTACGCCTGGCACCGCCCCCGCTGGGAGATCCTCGCCGGCGCCGGGGCGGATCTGCTGGCCTGCGAGACGATCCCGTCCTACCCCGAGGCGCGGGCGCTCGCCCGGCTGCTGGCCGCCACGCAGGGGGTGAAGGCGTGGGTGAGCTTCTCGTGCCGCGACGGCGAGCGGCTGAGCGACGGCACGCCGATCGCCGAGGCGGCCGCCCTGTTCGGCGGCAACCCGCAGGTGGTGGCCGTGGGCGTCAACTGCACGGCCCCGCGCCACATCCCGAGCCTCATCGGCTGCCTGTCGGGCGGGCTGCCCGTGGTGGTCTACCCGAACTCGGGCGAGACGTGGGACGCCGGCGACCACCGATGGACGGGCCTGGCCGACCCGGTGGAGTTCGGCCAGGCGGCCAAGGAGTGGCAGCAGGCGGGCGCGTCGCTGATCGGCGGCTGCTGCCGTACGACGCCCGAGCACATCAGGCAGATCCGCGCGCACCTGTCCTGAGCCACCAGCCGGTCAGCAGTCCGCCCGCCAGCACGACGGCGGCGACCACGCGAAAGCCCGCGCCCATCCCGTACGCGGTCATGACCGTGCTCATGACGGCCACCCCGACGGCGCTGCCCAGCTCGCGGGTGGCGCTGTTGAGCCCGGAGCCGAGCCCCGCGCGCTCCCGCGGCAGCGCCGCCATGATCTCGTGCGACAGCACGGGCACGGAGAGTCCCATGGCGGCGCCCATGACGATCAGCCCGGCGGCGTAGACGGGGTACGGCATGGCGGCGTCGGCGAACGACAGCAGCGCTAGGCCCGCAGCGTTCCCGGCGAGTCCGGCCGCGACGGCGGCGCGCGGGCGGAAGCGGCCCGCCATCCGGGTGAGGGTGATCATGGGGACGGCGACCGGCAAGATCGCCACGGCGGTCAGCAGCGGCGAGAAGCCCTTGACCTCCTGCAGGTAGCGGGCGTTGACGAAGAACAGCGCGAACAGCCCGAAGAAGGTCACCGCGATGCCGAGCGTGCCGGCCCGCAGCCGCGCGGAGGCGAACAGGCGCGGGTCGAGCAGTGGCGCGCGGGCGCGGAGCTGGTGGGCGACGAACACCGCGAAGAGCACGGCGGCCGCCCCGAACGCGCCGAGCGTCGGCCCGCTCGCCCACCCGGCGTCCGGGCCTTCGATGATGCCCGCGAGCAGGGCCACGGAGGCGGCGGTGAGCAGCGCCGTACCGGTGAGGCCGAGTGCGGCGGGGTGCCGGGGCGCGCGCGGCACCACGGCGGCCACCAGTGCCGCGAGCACGAGGGCCGGCAGCGCCGGCACGGCGAACAGCGCCCGTCACGGCAGGTACTCCATGATCAGCCCGCCGCCGAGGTTGCCGGCGACGCCCGCGACGCCGGTGGCGGCGGTCCAGGTGGCGACGGCCCGGCCGCGCAGGGCGGCGGGGTGCGCGCCGACGGTCAGGGCCAGCGAGGAGGGCATGATGAGGGCGGCTCCCGCGCCGCTCAGCGCGCGGGCGGCGATGAGCGTGCCGGTGCCCGGCGCGAGCGCGGCGGCCAGGCAGCCGGCCGCGAACACGCCGAGCCCGGTCAGCAGCACGCCCTTGCGCCCGTAGCGGTCGCCCGCCGCGCCCGCGGGGATGAGCAGGCAGGCGAAGACGATGACGTACGCGTCGACGATCCACGTGAGCTGGGCCGGCGACGGGCGCAGCTCGCTGGCGAGCAGCACGGGGATGGCCAGGTTGACGGCGGCCACCAGGGAGACCGCGACGATCACGGAGGCGGCCATGAGGGCGGTGATCCGCGTACGCGCGGGATGGCCCGTATCAGGGCCGGTCATGGAAGCGGTTGCAGGCATGCAGAACCCCCGGTCAGAGAAGGGTGAAGGTGGGCGGAGGCCTCCCGCGGGCTTCACCGTAGACTCGGACCGGACATGACCTCAAATGCATCTTCATCAGGTGATATATGCGTCAAACGCAACCTAGCCTCGACCTGCTGATCGCGCTGGACGCGCTGCTGGAGGAGGGCAGCGTCTCGGCCGCCGCACGACGGCTGCACCTGTCGGAGCCGGCGATGAGCCGCACGCTGGGTCGCATCCGCCGGGCGATGGGCGATCCCGTGCTGGTGCGGTCGGGTCGGCAGATGGTGCCGACGCCGCGGGCGCTGGCCGTGCACGGCGAGGTGCGGGCGCTGGTGGAGGCGGCGCGCCGGGTGCTGACGCCGCAGGAGGAGCCGGATCCGGCCACGCTGGAGCGGCGGTTCGTGATCATGGCGTCCGACGCGATGATCACGGCGCTCAGCGTGCCGCTGCTGACCGAGGTGCGGGCGGCGGCGCCGGGTGTGCGCTTTCACTTCATCCCCGAGGGGCACGAGGACGAGCCCGCGCTGCGCCGGGGCAGCGCCGACCTGGTGCTGGCGGCGATCGCCGACCCGGAGCCGGAGACGCGGGTGGAGCCGCTGCTCGTCGACCGGCCGGTCGGCGTCGTACGTCCCGGGCATCCGCTGCTCGACGGCCCGGTCACGCCCGAGCGGCTGGCGGCGGCCGAGCACGTGATCGCGAGCAGGCGCGGCCGTGGCGCGGGGCCGGTGGACGAGCTGCTGGCCGCCATGGGGCTGTCGCGGCGGGTGGCGGGCTCGGTGCCGACGTTCGGCGCGATGCTGCTGGCGGTGCGGGAGTCGGAGCTGGTGGGGCTGACGGCGGAGCGGCTCACCCGGCCGATGTACGAGGCGCTGGGGCTGGTGACGTTCCCGCTGCCGTTCGAGCTGCCGGAGATGACGCTGTCGCAGGCGTGGCACCCGCGCCACGACGCCGACCCCGGGCATGCGTGGCTGCGGGCCCAGGTGCGGAACGTCGTCGGCGCCGCGTTCCCCGAGACGTCGGGGAACGCGGCGCCGGATGATCGCAAGGCGTGAAGGCCGCGCTTACGCGACCGCGGGGCGCTGCGGCGGCTGCGCGATGGCGGATGCGCTGCGGCGGCCGCCCGGTCGCGTAAGCGGCGGCTAGGCGATGGCGGGAGCGCTGCGGCGGCGCAGCAGGACGTTGTCGAGCGCGAACGCTCCCCCGCCGGTGAAACCGACCGCCAGGCTCGCCGCGGCCAGCGCCAGCACGAACTCGTATCCCCCCTCGCCGGCCAGCCCGTTGGCGCCGTGCACGAAGACGATGGCGCCCACCATGTCGAGAGCCAGCAGTATCCCCGCGATGGGCAGCGCGGCGCCGAGGATCAGCGCCAGCCCGCCGAGCACCTCCAGCGCGGCCACCGCGGGCGCGGCGACGCCGGCCAGCGGGATGCCCACCGACTCGAAGAACTCGGTCGTGCCCGCGATGCCCATGGTCGCGAACTTCTGGTAGCCGTGCACCAGGAAGATCACCCCGACGGCGACCCTGGCGACAAGCAGAACGACGGGACGCGCCTGATCCACCATGCGTGCTCCTCGTGTGATGTTCAGATTTGAACGATCACTCTAGCAGTGATAGTTCAAATTCGAACGACAGTACACTGAATCGGTGACGGACCCCCGATGGCTGGACTCGACGGAGATGGCCGCATGGCGCGCCTTCCTCTCCACCTTCCACCTGCTTGAGCGCCGCATCGAAGAGCAGCTCAAGTCCGCTGCAGGGCTCACCCACCCGCAGTACGAGATCCTGGTGCGGCTCTCGGAGGCCCCCGGGCGCAGGATGCGCATGACCGAGCTGGCCAGAGTGGTGGTGGCGTCGAAGAGCGCGCTGACGTACCAGGTGACCCAGCTCGAGAAGGCGGGGCTGGTGGCGCGCGAGACGTGCCCGTCGGACGACCGGGGCGTGCTCGCCGTGCTCACCGACGAGGGCATGCGGTGCCTGGAGCGGGTGGCGCCCGGCCATCTCGAGGTCGTACGGGCGTACCTCATCGACCGGCTCAGCCGCGAGGAGCTGCAGGCGATGACGGACGCCATGCGCAAGGCGGAGCAGGCGTTACGCTCCTCCGCCTGATCATCCCGGCCGCCCCCTCGCGGGCGCGCTCGCGGAACGCTCGTGAAACCCGACCCGCCGGGAGGCGGGAGACCGGGATCAGCTCTTGCCGGCCGCCGCCGCGCGGGCCGCGCGCTCCATCTCCACGCGGGCGCTGGCGGCGTACTTGTCGACGTACTCCTGGCCCGACAGCTCCATGAGCGCGTACATGATCTCGTCGGTCACCGCGCGCAGCACCAGCCGGTCGTCCTCCATGCCGTAGTAGCGGGAGAAGTCGAGCGGCTTGCCGAACCGCACGCCAGGACGGATGCCGAGCTTGGGGAACAGGCGCCCCGGCGGCATCATCTCGTGCGTGTTGATCATCGCCCACGGGATGACCGGCGCACGCGACTCCAGGGCGAGCCTGGCCACGCCGGTCTTGCCCTTGTAGAGGCGGCCGTCGGGCGAGCGGGTGCCCTCGGGGTAGATGCCGAGGATCTGACCCTCGCGCAGGATGCGCAGGCCGGTGCGCAGCGCCGCCTCACTGGCCTTGCCGCCCGAGCGGTCGATGGGCACGGTGCCGACACCGCTGAAGAACATCCGGGTGAAGAAGCCCTTGATGCCCGTGCCGGTGAAGTAGTCGGCCTTGCCGAGCGAGATGACCTTACGGCGGATCTGCAGCGGGCCGAAGAAGTGGTCGGCGAAGGACAGGTGGTTTCCGGCGAGGATGGCGGGCCCGTGCTTGGGCACGTTTTCCGCGCCCTCGGTCCAGGGCCGGAACACGAGGTGGAGGAACGGCCCCAGAATGGCCTTGACCACCCAGTAGAACACCTGGCACCTCTTCCTGCTCACGTCGTCGAGATCGGCAGAGTCATCTTCCCACCTCGTGGGCCATGCTCCTACCGCACCTCTCGCACAATTACCCCAGAACGTGCGACGATCGGGCCGTTCCGGAAGAAATCGCCGGAATGAAACAGCACGGAGGAGCTGTTATGCCGCTCATGCCAGGCGCGGAACCCTACCACCATGATGCAGGCCCGGTGGGCGTGCTGTTGTGCCATGGGTTCACCGGAACGCCGCAGTCGCTGCGGCCGTGGGGTGAGTACCTCGCCGGGCACGGGATCAGCGTGTCGCTGCCCCGCCAGCCCGGTCACGGCACCACGTGGCAGGAGATGAACCGCACTCGCTGGGAGGACTGGTACGCCGAGGTGGAGAAGGCGTTCGCCGATCTCCAGGGTCGCTGCACGGAGGTGTTCGTGGCGGGGCTGTCGCTGGGCGGCTGCCTGGCGCTGCGGCTCGCCGAGGTGCACGGCCCGGCGATCAGGGGCGTGATGGTGGTCAACCCCTCGATCGCGCTCGACGTGCCGCTGCTGAGGCTGGCTCCGCTGCTCAAGTGGTTCGTCCCGTCGGTGCCCGGCGTCGCGAACGACGTCAAGAAGCCCGGCGTGACGGAGCTGGCCTACACCCGCACCCCGGTCAAGGCCGCGGCCTCGCTGCCGAGCCTGTGGTCGCTGGTGCAGGCCGACCTGGCGAAGGTGACGCAGCCGCTGCTGGTCTTCCACAGCACGGAGGACCATGTGGTGAAGCCGACGAGTGTCGCGATCATCCGCGCGAAGGTCCCGCAGGCCACGATCGAGGAGCTTACCGATAGCTACCATGTTGCGACGCTGGACAACGATGCCGACAGGATCTTTGCCGGTAGCCTCGACTTCATCCGGACACATGCCTCGGTACCCTTGCAGAGGGACTGATCGCACCCAGGGGGAAGTCGCGATCGCTGCGGAGAGGCCCATCTAGGTGACGCCCCAGAGTGACGAGGACGAGGTCTGGCGGCAGATCGTCGCGTCCTTCAACGACACAGCCGAGCGTGACTCGGCCGACCAGCCATGGCCGGACAGCGAAAACCTCCCCGCCGAGCCGACCCGCCGGGTGGTCAAGCCGTCCGAGACCGAGCACGGCGTCAACGGCGCCACGCTTCCCGACGGCATCGACGGCGGTCTCGACGCCGCCGACGACGCGGCCGACCGTGACGAGGAGGACGAGGGCCACTACGTGCCCCCGCCGCCGCCTCCGCTGCCCAAGCTCGACCTGCCGACCAAGCTGGCGTGGGTGGCGCTGTTCGGCGGGCCCGCCTACCTCCTGGTGGCGGCCATGGCGAGCTGGCACATGGAGGGGTGGGCGCTGTTCACGGCGGTGGCGGCGTTCATCGGCGGCTTCGTGGCGCTGGTGGTGCGCATGGGCGACGGGCCGCCCAACGACTCGGGCTGGGACGACGGCGCCCGCCTCTGAAGCCGGCCCGGGCCGGGACGACGGCGCCGCTTCCAGGCGGCGCCGACCCACTGGGGTGCCGGCGTTTCGCGGGCGCGGGTCAGGACTTCTGCGTGCTCGTCTTGGGCACGAACGACTCCACCACGTCGGTGTACTGGTCGTCCGGGTCGACCGCGTGGCCGACCGCCCAGACCGTGCCCTTGTCCGCGACGTAGGTGACGGCCTGCAGGCGCACGCTGTCCCTGTCCTTCTGCGCGGCGCCCCTGATGATCGTGCAGGAGCCCTTCTCGCAGCGCAGCATGAACGGCACGTTGGCGTGCTCGGGGTCGTAGCCGGTCATCCAGTAGCGGCCCTTGCCGTCGCCGGTGACGCCGTAGAGCCGGGCCTCGGACGAGCCGGGCAGCCGCAGGCGGCTCCAGCGCTTGCCGTTCCAGATGAGGGCGAGCGGCGAGATGTCGCCGGGGCCGCGGTAGATGCCGCCCACGGCCACCGCCCGCTTGGGGCTGTCGACCTGGATGTCGCGCAGGTAGCCGCCGGGGATGGAGGGCAGCGTCATGGACTTCCACGAGCCGCCCGTGTAGTGGACGATCAGCGGCCTGGTGCCGGTGTCGCCGACCGCGAAGCCGCTGGAGACCGCGTAGAGCGCGCCCTTCTCCTTGGTCTGCTGCACGGTCCAGGTGCTGCCCTGGCCGGTGATGATGAGCCCGTTCTTCTCGCGGCTGCCGACCGCGACGACCCGCCCCGGCTTGGCGTCGATGCCGCCCAGCCAGTCGCCGGCGCGCAGCCCCGGCGGCCTGACCCTGTCGAACCCGTTGGTGTCGCCGTGGGCGAGGTACGGCAGCCCGTCGTGCCCGTCGCCGACCGCCCACACGTCGGATGCCGACGCGGCGGCCAGGCTGCGCAGGTTGCCCGCGGCCGTGGCGTCGCGGATGCCGATCTCGGACCACCTGCTGCCGTTCCAGTGGCGGATGGTGCCGCGGTTCTTCCAGACGTCCCAGATCTCCTGCTGGCCGACCGCCCACACGTCGTCGGGCGTGATCGCGAGCACGTCGGACAGCGAGCCGTCGGCCTGGAGGCGCACGCTGGTCGACTGCTGCCACGCTTCGGCGGCGGGCCGGGGATCGGCATGCGCGGCGGGCGTGACCTGCGTCAAGGCCACGGACGTCGCCAAGATCAGAGAGAGCGCACGCCGCTGAGAGCGACGGGTCATGTAGGAAATGCTACGGGCTTGCGCGCCGGTCTTGCCCGTTAGTGCCCAACTCTCAACTCCGCCACGACCGGGACATGGTCACTGGCCCGCACCGCGTCGGGGCCGGTCGCGGGCACGGCGCACGAGACGACCGGAGTGTCGCGCGCGGCGAACACCGCGTCGATCCGCAGGTGCGGGCCCCGCGCGGGGAAGGTGGGCCCGCCGCCCGCAGGGGCCTCGGCGTGGCAGTCGGCCAGCCGGGCGGCCAGGTGCCGCCAGGCAGGCTGGTGGTCCTGCTCGTTGAGGTCGCCGCCGAGCACGATGGAGGCGCCGTGGCGGGCGGCGACGTCCTCCATGAGCGCGGTGATCTCGGCGACGTGGCACGTCCTCGCCGTCTGGTCGAGGTCGAGGTGGAACGAGCCCACGGCCAGCCGCGCCCCGCCGCCGTCGCCCCGCACGGGCTCCACGACGGCCACGGCCAGCGCGCGCCGTTCCAGCCCGCGGAAGGCGCGCAGCGCGTGGTGCTCGGCGTGCAGCACGCGCACGCGCGGCCCGGTGAGCACGGCGACGCCGCCCACCCTGCCGTGGGTGGCGACGGTGAGCCCGGCCGAGGCCGCGAGCGCGGCCCTCCTGGCCCGCCAGCGGCCGAACCTCAGCGCCTCCTGCACGCACAGCACGTCGGCGCGCAGCGCGGCGATGACTCTGGTCAGCGCGGCCACGTCGTCGCGCAGCCCGTGCAGGTTGTACGTCGCGACCCGGATCGGGACCGTCACGGGACGGCCGGGGACCTCAGCGCCGCCTGGCCAGGTCGGCCGCGCCCACCACGCCCGCCGACGCGCCCAGCTCGGCGAGCCGGATCTCGGCGAGCGGCCGGTGTCCGCGCCCGGTGAGCCGCTCGGCGAACGCCTCCCTGGCCCGGTCCATGAACAGGTCGGCGGCCCTGGACACGCCGCCGCCGACGATGAAGCAGCCGGGGTCGAGGATGGCGGCGAGGTCGGCCATGCCCTGCCCGAGCCAGTCGGCCAGGCTGCGGAACGCCTCCAGCGAGACCTCGTCGCCGTGCCTGGCGGCCTCGGTGACCTCCTCGCCCTCGATCTTGCCCCCGGCCAGGCCGAGCAGCGTGGCGGCCCGCTCGGGGTGCTCCTCGGCCAGCTTCTTGGCCTCCTTGACCAGGGCGTTGCCGCTGGCGTACTGCTCCCAGCAGCCGATGTTGCCGCAGCCGCACTCGCGCCCGCCCGGCTGCACCTGCATGTGGCCCAGCTCGGCGCCCATGCCCCAGCGGCCCCGGTAGAGCTTGCCGTCGAAGACGAGGCCGCCGCCGATGCCGGTGCCGAGCGTGATGCAGACCACGTGGGACTGGCCCCTGCCCGCGCCGAACCTGGTCTCGCCCCAGGCCATCGCGTTGGCGTCGTTCTCGACCACGACCGGCAGGCCGACCAGCCCGCTGATCTTCTTCTGCAGCGGCTCCTCGCGCCAGGCCAGGTTGGGCGCGAAGCGGATGACGGACCGGCTCTCGTCGACGAATCCGGCCGCGCCGACTCCCACCGCCTCGATGTCGCGGCCCTCGGACAGCTCGCGAACGACGTCGGCCACCGTCTCCGCCACCTTGTCGGGGCGGTCGGCGGCGGTGGGCCTGAGCGTGTGTTCGACGATCTCGCCGTTGTCGTCGACCACACCGGCGGCCACCTTCGTCCCGCCGATGTCGACACCGATCGTGAGCATTGCCGCGTGTCTCCCTATCCCAGATCTATATGTTGAACGTTGTCGCGATGACCGCGATCGTCGCGAGGCTCATCGCGCCGGTCACGTGGCCCGCGAGGGGCCGGCCTGCTCAGCGCGTCGAGCGCGCCGCGGAAGGCGGCGAACAGCTCACCGCCCGCGGCCACCAGGTGGCCGGCCACGTCGTTGCCCGACTCGCGCTGCGCCGCGATCGCCCGGCACACCGGGCAGGCCCGGCAGATGTACTCGTCGTGGGGCTCGGAGACGGCCTCCTCCCACACGTCGCGCTCCCTGCGGGACCGGCCGCCGACCGCGCCGCTCAGCGTGCCGGCGAAAGAGTCGAAGACGCTCTTGCCGACCTGGCGGGTGGCCCGCTCCTGAAGCGACTCGAACAGCTTGCGCGCCTCGTCGGCAACCGTACCGATGGGGTCCCGCTCTGCGCCGCCCCGGGTGTCCCTGCCGGTGTCACCGGCGGAGTCGCGGCCGGTGTCCCGATAAGGGTCTCTGCCGTTCCTGTCGCTGCTCTCGGTCATCCTGGTCCTCCAAGCTCGTGGGGTCGCTCATCCATTCAACTCATCAGGTCGCGGATTCGCTCCCTCGGCGGACCACGTGACGCGAAGCACACCGTCGCGCAGCGTCGCCCCGCTGATCTGCCTGCGGGCCAGCGCCGCCGGCAGCGCCAGGATCCTGCGGTACGGTCCCGCGGTGACGATCAGCTCGTCGCCCTTGCGGGCCAGGTCGACGTCGCCCCGGCCGGCGCCGGGCAGCGCGAGCTCCAGCTCGTCGGCGCTCATCCGCAGCGGCGGGCGTACGGAGTGGGGGGCGAAGGGGTCGGACGCGCCGTACATCGCGGCGCCCACCGCGGCGAGCGCGTCCTCGCCGACGGGCTCGGCGGGCAGGTAGGGCACGACGTGGATGGGCAGCGGCGCGAACGACTGCTCGGCCTCGGCCAGCAGCCGCGACTGCGCGGCCACCCAGCCGGTGCGCCACTCGTCGGCGTCCTCCCTGGGGAAGACCCGGTTGGCGATGGCGGCGTCGACGCGGTAGCCGTACAGGCTGAGCGAGGTCAGCGTGCGCCTGGCCTCGGCCAGCACCACCGACTCGGGGGTGAACACGAGCCGCACGGAGGCGTGGTCGCCGGTGAGCAGCTCGCGCACCTCCATCAGGCCGCGGTGGAAACGCTCGCCCGCGCTCATCACCTCGTCGTCCGGCGCGCTGACCCTGGCCACGCCGCGCACGAACGGCGCGGCCAGCCGCATCAGCCTGCGCCCGACCGGCATGAGGCGGTTGACGTGCCAGTCGAGCGCCTCGGGCAGCGCGAGCAGCCGCAGCGTCTCGGCCGTCGGCGCGCAGTCCACCACGATGACGTCCCAGCAGCCGTCGCGGGCGTGCCTGCACAGCTCCAGCAGCGCGATCAGCTCCTCGGCGCCCGGCAGGACGGTGATCTCTTCGGAGGTGATCTCGTCGAGGCCCAGCTCGGCCAGCACGTTCCTGGCGTAGTCGCGCAGCTCGCCCCAGTGGCGTTCCATCGACTTCTGCGTGTCCACCTGGTGCAGGTGCAGGCCGGGCGCGATCTCGCCGGGCTCGGCCGCGAGCGCGTCGGCCAGCGAGTGCGCCGTGTCGGTGGAGACGATCAGCGTCTTCAGCCCGCGCCTGGCCGCCAGCGTGGCGGTCGCGGCCGCCGCCGTGGTCTTGCCGACGCCGCCCTTGCCGGTGAAGAGCAGAACCCGCGGATGCACCTCAGCGGCCTTCGACGCGCTTCTTCAGGCCCTTCAGCGCGGTGTCCACGATGACCTTCTCGGCCTTGCGCTTGATGAGCCCGATCATGGGAACGCTGAGGTCGACCGTCAGCTCGTACGTCACGTCGGTGCCACTGCCCGACTCGGAGAGCCGGTAACTTCCGCGCAGGTCGGAGACCATCTTCCCGGGCTCGACCACCTGCCAGCTCACGGCGTCGTCGCCCTGCCAGGTGTAGCCGAGGGTGTAGGTGTCGCTGATCGGCCCGGCGTCGAGCGTGAAGCGCACCGTGCTCGGGCGGCCGTCGTCGTCGCTGGTCAGGACCTCGGCGCTCTTGACCTGGCCGGCCCATTGGGGGTAGCTGGGGAAGTCGGCGATGACCGCCATGATGTCGGCGCGCGTCGCGCCGATCGTGGTGCTCGAAGTGGTCCGATCAGCCATGGCGACCACGTTAGTGCACAAACCACCGGTGACGGCGTAAGGCCGCAGATCACCATTCCAGGACGTACGGGACGCCCCGGCTGCGGAAGTGGCCGACGTTCACGCACTCGGTGCGGCCCACGCGGGCGCGCGCGTGAAGAGGATTGTGCACGTGGCCGAAGAGCGCGTAGCGCGGCTGCGTCCGCCTGATCGCCTCCAGCGTGGCCTCGCTGCCCCGCTCGAACCGCCGGGCCACCACGTCGTAGAGCAGCTCGGGCAGCGCGGGCGGGATGTGGCAGCACAGCACGTCCACCTCGCCGAGCGACTCGACCTTGGCGGCGTACTCCTCGTCGCTGATCTCGTACGGCGTGCGGTACTGCGTCTTCAGCCCGCCGCCGACGAACCCGAACCGCAGCCCGCCGATCTCCGCCACCTGCCCGTCGAGCACCTGGTGGCCGGGCCTGAGGTAGTCGGACCACAGGCGCGGCAGATCGACGTTGCCGTACGTGAGGTAGGCGGGGGTGGGCATGGCCTCGAAGAGCGCGGCGTACTGGGCGCGGACGTTGCGCTCGATGTGCTCGCGCGGGTCGCCGTCGAGCGTCGCCCACAGCCGCGCCGACATGGCCCTGGCCTCGTCGAACCGCTTGGCCGTGCGCAGCGCGATGAACTCCGCGGCCTTCTCGGCGCCGAACAGGTCGGCGAAGATGCCCTTGGCGTGGTCGTCGTAGTCGATGAACAGGATCAGGTCGCCCAGGCAGATGAGCGCGTCGGCCCCGTCACCCGCCCTGGCGAGCGCGTCCGCCCTGCCGTGGACGTCGCTGACGACGTGGACCCTCATGGGGAAGATCCTATGCGCGGGCACCGGCCGCCCGCCGCTCGCGCATCACCGCGGGACCGGCTCCGGCTTGCTAGCGTGTGTGAAAGACCCTTCATAACGCCTCAATGACAAAGCTACCGGCGCGTAACTTCAGACGGTAACGTCCAGGCGGAGCCCGAAGAGGAGTTGAGTTCGTGCGCGAGTACAGCGTCCCCGTCCTGGTCGATGTGCCTGTCGACGCCGGCCTGCCCGACACCGTCTTCCGGCGCGCCGAGCAGGAGCCGGGCGCCGTGGTCATGCGGCGCAAGACCGAGTCGGGCTGGCCCGCCGTTACCGCGGCCGAGTTCCGCGATCAGGTGGCCGAGCTGGCCAAGGGCCTCATCGCGGCGGGCATCGAGCACGGCGACCGGGTCGCGCTCATGTCGCGCACCCGCTACGAGTGGACGCTCATCGACTACGCCCTCTGGACGATCGGCGCGGTCACCGTACCGATCTACGAGACCTCCTCCGTCGAGCAGATCAGGTGGATCCTCGCCGACAGCGCGGCCAAGGCCGCGTTCGTCGAGCTCGACACGCACGAGCAGGCCGTCAAGGAGGCCGCGCCCGAGCTGAAGTCGCTGTGGCGGGTGGACGCCACGCTGGAGACCGGCGGCGTCACCGACGCCGACGTGACCGCGCGCAGGGAGCAGGTCACCTCCGCCGACCTGGCCACCGTCGTCTACACCTCCGGCACCACCGGGCGTCCCAAGGGCTGCCGGATCACTCACGACAACCTGCTGTTCACCGCGCGCAACGTGGTGCGCGGGCCGCTGGAGCCGCTGTTCGCGGGCAAGCAGCCGGCCGCGCTGCTGTTCCTGCCGCTCGCGCACATCTTCGCCCGCATCATCCAGGTGGCGCTCGTCGAGGCCGGCGCGATCATCGCCCACACGCCCAACATGAAGAACGTCGCCCCCGACCTGCAGAGCTTCCAGCCGACGTTTCTGCTGGGCGTGCCCCGGGTGTTCGAGAAGGTCTACAACGCCGCCGAGCAGAAGGCCATCACCGGCGGCAAGGGCAAGATCTTCGCCCGCGCCGCCGACGTCGCGGTGGCCTGGAGCAAGGCCGAGAGCTCGGGCGGCGCGCCGCTCGGGCTGCGGCTGCAGCGGGCGATCTTCGACAAGCTGGTGTACGGCAAGCTGCGCGCCGCCACCGGCGGCCGGCTCTCCGCGGCGATCAGCGGCGGCTCCGCGCTCGGCGACCGGCTCGGCCACTTCTTCCGCGGCGTCGGCATCGAGGTCTTCGAGGGGTACGGGCTCACCGAGACCACCGCGCCCGTCTCGGTCAACCTGCCGGGCGCCAACAAGATCGGCACCGTCGGCAAGCCGCTGCCCGGCGTCACCGTACGCATCGACGACAGCGGCGAGATCCTGGCCAAGGGCCGCAACGTCTTCCACGGCTACTGGAAGAACGAGGAGGCCACCGCCGAAGTGATCGACGCCGACGGCTGGTTCCACACCGGCGACGTGGGCGAGCTCGACGACGACGGCTACCTGCGCATCACCGGGCGGATGAAGGAGATCCTGGTGACGGCCGCCGGCAAGAACGTCGCCCCCGGGCCGCTCGAGGACGCGCTGCGCGCCCACCCGCTGATCTCGCAGGCCATGGTCATCGGCGACGGGCGGCCGTTCGTCGCCGCCCTCATCACCCTCGACCCCGAGGCCCTGCCGGACGGCGCCACCGTCTCCTCGCTGAAGTCCGACCCGGAGGTGCTGGCACAGATCCAGGCGGCGGTGGACCGGGCGAACGCGCTGGTGTCGAAGGCCGAGCAGATCAAGAAGTTCGTCATCCTCGACGCGGACATCACGGAGGAGAGCGGCCACCTCACGCCCACACTCAAGGTCAAGCGGAACCTGGTGATGCGCGACTTCGCCAAGGAGATCGACGCCATCTACGACTCCCAGTCGTAGATGGCGCCCGGTGAGCGGGCCGTCGCCCGGCAACGCGCCTCGAGCCGGGAGCCCGGGGCCGCTCCGCGGAGCGATCGCAGTACCGGTGCATCGCCCTTCCACGGCCGGCTGGGCGCAGAGAGCCGCCCGCCCGAACGCCACCGCCGGCAACACGGCAGGTAGCGGGCGGCGGCGGATCTCGCAGCAGGCCGGATGGTCGATGGCGGGCGGCCGGAAGTGGTCAGCCGAGGGCTTCGCCGATGCCCTCCACGTCGCCGGGGCCGCCCTCGGGGCCGACCTCCTCGTGCTTGCCCGTCGCCGGGTCGTAGACGGTCACCGACTGCGGCGGGGTGTCCCTGGGGCGGCCGAAGACCAGTTCGGAGCCGTAGAAGGCGACCGGCCAGTCACCGCCGGGCAGGGTGGGCACGACCTGGTCGCCCGCGCCCTGCTCGTCGTCCGGAGACAGCACCGTCGCCGAGTCGCCCCAGGCCACCGCCAGGCGTCCGTCCGGGGAGACGGCCAGGGCCGACATCGGATGGCTGGACGCCGCGCAGGCCCGGCACCCGGTTTTCCTGATGGGGCCGGTCCGGTCGTTGATGTACGCCATGCCGCAGCGCGGCGCGGTGACCGCCCATCGGCCGCCGGGCAGGTGCGCCACTGCCGCGCCATACCCGCACTCCTCCGATTCTCCGTCGTACTTGACCGCGGCAAGCTTCTCTGCACGTACGTCGTCGATCACGGTGACGGCGCCCGTGCTCCGTGCGGACCTGAGCCGGCGCTGCCGCCCCGGGCCGTCCGCGCGCTCACGCGGCGCTCCCACGATCAGCCGCAGCCGCCCGTCCGGCAGCGGGCCGAGCGCCAGGGACTCGCCGAAGTTGTCGCCCTTCTCGCTGTTGCCCGGCACGCCGTCGGTGTCCTGGGTGATGCGGCGAGGAGCGGCCGCGCCGGAGAAGACGTACACGGCCCCGGCCTCGCCGGCGCCGTCGCGCTCCTTCTCCATGGGCGCTCCGACCGCGATCGTGCCGCCGTACGCGGCCACCGAGCTGCCGAACCTGGCGTTCTGCTGCGGCTCGGGCGAGACGATCTTGCGGTACGGGCGGGCGCCGCCGCCGTACAGGACGTAGACCGCGCCCGCGCCGCCCTTGCCGTCCACCTTCGTGTACGGGGCTCCGACGACGATGTCGGCGCAGCCGTCGGCGTCCACCCGGGTCAGCGTCACCGACGCTCCGATGGCGTCGGCCGCCTCGTCGGGGATGGCGAGCGGGACGAGCCTGCCCGCCGTCAGCAAGGAGACCTGGCCGCCCGTGAGCGCCCTGTTGCCGACGGCCACATCGTCCCGGCCGTCACCGTCGAAGTCCCGCGCCCCCGCCTTCGTACAGTCGGCCACTGAGCCGTCGGATCTCCCCTGGCCCGGAGTGGCTGCGGGCGCCGCGGAGCCGGGTGCGGCCGGCGTACATCCGGCCAGGCTGACAAGCACCGCCACTACCGCCGGAACCACCGGCACAGGTCGCCAGAGCATAGGCGGATTATTCACGACATCGCCGCCACACACCCGCCCGTCCCGCCACCGGGCGGCCACCGACCGCCCCAAGCGCACGCAGCCGTCACGCCGGCCGAGGGCTGGACGGGGCTCAGCCCGCACGTGGATTCCGCACCCGGCCGAGGGCTGGGCGGGGCCTGGTGCGCGGCGGCGGAGCGTGCTGTGATCGCAGCGGCCGTCGCGCCCCTGCCTCGGCGCGGCGAGTTTGAGCGTTTCGGAATTTGTCATGAAACCGTGCGTTGACAGTCCGAAATGTGGGCTTTTCGATGAAGGAAAGTGAGCGAACTCGGGGGAATCTGAAGGGTCCGGCAAGGAGGCACCCACATGGACCAACCGTCGCCGATCTCCCGTCGCAATCTTCTCTTAGGAGCCGCCGCCTTCGGCGTTCCCGCCGTCCTGACAGGCTGCGGCTCGGACGCCCCATCGCCCGGAGGAGGAGGCGGCGATCTGGGCACGGTCACGATCGGCTCGAACGCCTCCGACGAGATCCCCAAGAAGACGCTGGACGCCGTGGTCAAGGGCTTCACCCAGGCCACGACCAGGATCAACACCGTCGATCACAACACCTTCCAGGAGAACATCAACCGCTACCTGCGCGGCACCCCGGAGGACGTGTTCACCTGGTTCGCGGGGTACCGGATGCAGTTCTTCGCCCAGCAGGGCCTCGCGGTGGACATCTCGGACGTGTGGCAGGAGATCGGCGCGGACTACACGCAGGCGTTCAAGGATCAGTCGACGGGCGTGGACGGCAAGCAGTACTTCGTCCCGTTCACGTACTATCCGTGGGCCGTCTTCTACCGCAAGAGCGTGTGGGAGGAGCGCGGTTACGAGCCGCCCGCGACGCTGGACGAGCTCACCGCGCTGTGCAGGAAGATGAAGTCCGACGGCCTGATCCCGATCGCGTTCGCCGACAAGGACGGCTGGCCGGCGATGGGCACGTTCGACATCCTCAACATGCGGATCAACGGCTACGACTTCCACATCTCGCTCATGGGCGGCAAGGAGTCGTGGACGGACCCCCGGGTGAAGCAGGTGTTCGACACGTGGCGGGGGCTGATGGAGTTCCACCAGCCGGCCGCGCTGGGACGTACCTGGCAGGAGGCCGGTCAGTCGCTGGCGCAGAAGAAGACCGGGATGTACCTGCTCGGGATGTTCGTCGCCCAGCAGTTCCCCGAGGCCGACCGGGACGACCTGGACTTCTTCACGTTCCCGGAGATCAACCCGGCGTACGGCACCGACTCGATCGACGCGCCCATCGACGGCTACATGATCTCCGCCAAGGCGAAGAACGTGGAGGGCGCCAAGGCCCTGCTCAAGCACTTCGCGCAGGCGTCCTCGCAGAACATCGCCACGAAGATGGACCCGGGCACGCTGGCCGCCAGCTCCAAGGCCGACACCTCCGGCTACAGCCCGCTGCAGAAGCGCGGCGCGGAGCTGGTGTCGAAGGCCAAGCACATCGCGCAGTTCCTCGACCGTGACACCCGGCCCGACTTCGCCTCGACCGTGATGATCCCGTCGTTGCAGACGTTCATCGACAAACCCAACGAGATCGACTCCCTGCTGGCCGGCATCGAGCAGCAGAAGGCGAACATCTTCCGCTGATGGCCGTCAAGACCCGTCGCTACTCCGCCCGCGACGTGACCGTGCTGGTCATCGGGCTGGGGGTGGCCATCGCCGTCAACGTGGGCCTCATCTGGGGGCCCACGCTGGCCTCCATCGGGCTGTCCGGCACGAGCTGGAGCGGCATCGGGCCCATCGAGTGGGTGGGCGGGCGGAACTACCACGACCTGGCGGCGGAGTATCCGCCGTTCTGGTCGGCGGTCCGCAACAACGTGCTGTGGCTGGCCTTCCTCGGGCTGGTGGCGACGCCGTTCGGATTGTTCTGCGCGGTGCTGCTGGACCGGCGGCTGCGGCTGTCGCGGTTCTACCAGAGCGCGCTCTACATGCCGGTGGTGCTGTCGCTCGCGGTGGTGGGCTTCATCGCCCAGCTCGTCTACTCCTCCGACTACGGCGTGCTGAACGCGGTGACCGGGCTGAGCGTGGACTGGCTGGGCGACCGGTCGATCAACATCTGGGTGGTCATGGTGGCGGCGGCCTGGCGGCACGTCGGATACGTCATGATCATCTACCTGGCCGGGCTCAAGGCGGTCGATCCGGCGCTGAAGGAGGCCGCGGCCATCGACGGCGCGAACGAGCGGCAGGCGTTCTTCCGCGTGATCCTCCCCACACTGCGGCCGGTCAACGTGATCGTGCTGGTGATCACGGTGATCGAGGCGCTGCGGGCGTTCGACATCGTCTACGCGATCAACAAGGGCAGGAACGGCCTTGAGCTGCTGTCGGTGCTGGTCACGGAGAACATCGTGGGCGAGGCGAGCAGGATCGGGTTCGGCTCGGCGATCGCGGTGATCCTGCTGGTGATCTCGCTGGGGTTCATCGCCACGTACCTGTCGCAGCTGTTCAAGGAGGAGCGATGACGGTCACCGCCCCCGCGTCCGCTCCCCCGTCGCAGGCGGTCACGCCGCCGGCGCGCCGCCCGGTCCGGCCGCTGCGGGTGCTGCTGCACGCGTTCCTGGTGCTGGTGGCGCTGGGGTGGCTGCTGCCGCTGGCGCTCGCCGTGTACGCCTCGCTGCGCCCGTACGAGGAGACCGCCCGCCTGGGCTACTTCTCGCTGCCGGAGAACCTGACGCTCGGCTACTACGCTCAGGCGTGGACGCAGGCCGAGCTGCCCCGCTACTACCTCAACACGCTGTACGTGGTGGTGCCGGGCGTGCTGGTGACGCTGCTGCTGGCCTCGTTCACGGCGTTCGCGATCGCCCGGCTGCGCATCCCGGGGCGCAAGACGCTGCTGATCGTGTTCACCGCGGGGAATCTGCTGCCGCCGCAGGTGCTCATCACGCCGCTCTACACGCTCTACACGATGGTGCCCCTGCCCGCGTGGCTGTCGGACTCGCAGTCGCTGTACGACTCCTACCTGGGGCTGATCCTCATCCACGTGGCGTTCCAGTTCGGCTTCTGCGTGTTCGTGCTGGCGAACTTCATGCGCACGATCCCGGAGGAGATCTCCGAGGCGGCACTGGTGGACGGCGCGGGGGTGTGGCGGCGGTACTGGACGCTGACGCTGCCGCTGTGCCGTCCGGCGCTGGCGGCGCTGGGCACGCTGCAGTTCACCTGGATGTACAACGACTTCCTGTGGGCGCTGGTGCTGATGTCGTCGGGCGACAAGCTGCCGGTCACCTCGGCGCTGAACAACCTGCGCGGCCAGTTCTTCACCGACTACAACCTGCTGGCCGCCGGGGCGATGCTGGTGGCGCTGCCGACGCTGATCGTCTTCCAGCTCCTGCACAAGCAGTTCGTGGCCGGTCTGACGCTGGGGTCGACGAAGGGGTGACGCTCGTCAGAGCAGGGCGCGGAAGCGGGCGGCCACCTGGTCCCACGACCACTCGGCGGCGATCCACTCGCGGCCGGCCTCGCCCATCTTGCGCGCCTTGTCGGGGTCGGTGAGCAGCTCGATCACCGCCTCGGCGATCTCGCGGGGGTCCTCGCCGTTCACGACCAGGCCGGTCTCGCCGGGACGTACGGCATCGGGCGCGCCGCCCGACCGGCCCGCGATGACCGGCAGCCCGGTCGCCGACGCCTCCAGGAACACGATGCCGAGCCCCTCCACGTCCACGCCGCGCAGGCGGGTGCGGCACGGCATCGCGAAGACGTCCGCAGCCGCGTAGTAGCCGGGCAGGTCGGCCGCCGGGACCGTGCCCGCGAATCTGATCGACTCGTGCCCGTCGGCCAGCCGTTCCAGCGTCCGCCGGTACGAGCCGCCGCCCACCAGCAGCAGCACCGCGTCCGGCACCGAGCGCAGCACCCGCGGCCAGGCCCTGATGAGCCGGTCCTGGCCCTTGCGCGGCACCAGCCGCGACACGCACACCACCACCGGGCGGCCCGCGAGCCCCAGCCGGGCCTTGGCCGGCCGGTCGGCCGGGGCGGGGCGGAACTGCTCGACGTCCACGCCGGGCGCGAGCCGTACCAGCTTGTCCTGGGGGATGGCGGCGGCGAGCCTGGCGCGGGTGTAGTCGCCCAGGTACGTCACCACGTCCGCGTGCTCCCCGATCCTGCGCAGCACCGAGCGGAAGCCGGGCGCGCTCGCCCACGACGCCTCGTGGCCGTGGGTGAGCATCACCATCCGCTCGGCGCCCGCCCGGCGCAGGCGCGGGGCGAGCAGGCCGAGCGGCGCCGCCGCCCCGAACACCACGGTCCGCGCGCCGCACGCGGCGACCAGCCCGGCCGCCCTGCGGGCGACGGCCGGGGTGGGCAGCATGAGGCGCGTCGGGTGCCGCACCACACGGTACGGCTGGCGCCGGTCGAACTCGGCGCTGCCCGGCCAGGCGGGGGCGTAGACCGTCACGCCTGGCGTGCGCAGCGCCAGTCCGTGCACGAACGACTGGATCCCGCCCGTGCGGGGCGGGAAGTCGTTCGTGACGAAGAGCACGGGATGTGTCACGGCAGGGGTACGCCGTTCAGCCGCGCCCACGCGCGGGCCATGGCGATGCGCTCGGGACTTGACGGATGGGAGGCATAGAGCACATATTCCACCGCATTCGGCGTCAAGTCGGAAATGTTGGTTGTGGCCAGGCGCTTCTGCATGGCGATGAACGTGGCCGGATCCCGCGTCAGATCCAGCGCGTGCACGTCGGCCCTGGCCTCGATGTGGCGGCTGATGAGGTTCTGAGCCGGGCCCAGCAGGAACCCGCCGATCGTCATCAGCCCCATGAGCGCGCCGACCGCCCTCGGATCGGTGATCGACATGACCTTCGTACGCCGCCGCAGCGGGTCGAAGATCACGTACAGCAGGATCGCGCCGAAGGCCGAGCCGAGCGCGCCGATGAGCGTGCCGTGCAGCACGTCGTCGTACTTGGCGTGGCCCAGCTCGTGCGCCACGACCAGCTCCACCTCCTTCTGCGGGGCCTGGAGCAGCGTGTCGTAGACGACGATCCTGCGGGTGGCGCCGAAGCCCGACACGTACGCGTTGAGCGCCGTCGTCCTGCGCGAGGCGTCGGCCACCAGCACGTCCTTCACCGGCACGCCGTCGCGCGCGGCCATGTCGAGCAGGTTCGTCCGCAGCGTGCCCTGCGGCATCGAGGTGAAGTCGTTGAACAGCGGCTCGAACACCACCGGGTAGACGAACGACGCCGCCACCGTGAACGCGAACGCCCCGGCCGCCGCCGGGATCCACCAGCGCCGCACCTTGCGGGCCAGCGCCACCAGGACCAGCAGCATGAGACAGAGCAGGCCCGTCTCCACGCCCAGGCTCTTCAGCCGGTCGGCCGTCCAGCCCGCCCAGTCCTGCGTGGACAGGCCGTACTCGCGCAGGATCGTCTCGAACCACATGCCCAGGGGCCACCTGAGCGCCTCGACGATCGCCGTGATCACCACCGTGCCGAGGATCACCCGCAGCCACCACGGGCCCCTCAGCCAGGTCAGCACCTTCGCGCCGAACGGGGTGGCCACCAGCACCCCGGCGAAGATGAGCGTGAGCGCCAGCGACAGGTAGCTCGGCAGGCTGGTCGCCGTGTCGAACGCCTCTCCCCTGGCGATCTGGGCGGCGGTGAAGTCGCGGGCCGGGTCGGGCGGGCCTCCGGTCAGCACGTCCCAGGGCGTGGTGAACGCGGCCACGGCGATGATCACGATGCCGAGCAGCACCAGCGCCAGGGCCGCCTGGCGGCGCAGGGCCGGGGTGGTGGTTCCGCGTTCGTCCATGCCCGCACCCTTCCCGCTGCCCAGGGCCTGAACGTGCTCCTTTCCGCCGCCTCCGTCCGAGGCCGGCGTGTTCGTCTGTGCGCCGCTTCCTGCGGCCTCCGCGTCCTGGGCCCGCGTGCCGCTGCCCGCGGCCTCCGCGTCCTGGGCGCCGCTCGCGGCGGGCGCGCCCGGCGGGTGGGCGGCGCCCACCGTGGCCAGCGCCTCCTCCGCCGCGCGAGCGCCGTCCTTCGCCCCCTGGGTCTTCTCCTGGCGGTCCGTCTCCCGGTCGTCCGGGTCTTGTCGTTCGCTCATCTGCCTCCCCTTCACACGAGCTGATCCCGCACGTACGCGCGCCACCGCGCGGTCAGCGTCGCGACGGAGAGCCCGAGCGCGGCGAGTGCCCGATCGGTCCCGCGTACGCGGGCCGCACGGTAGAGCCTCACCAGGGTCCCCTCACCGAACCGGTCAGCGAGGAAGCGACACGCCAGCCAGGCCTCCTGGTACGCCCGCGCGAGCGCGGCAGGGTCGCCGCCGTTCGCCGCGAAAGCCGCAGGTCCGGGCAGAACGGTCGGGAGGCGGCCGGCCCGTACCTCGGCGGCCAGCTCGGCGGCGGCCGTCGTCACGGGCAGCCCGGCGTCGCGGTAGGCGACGTAGTCGGCGAAGCCCTCGTACAGCCAGACGGGCAGGCCGCCGGTGCCGGCGACGACATGGGTGAGCTCGTGGGCGAGGACGACGTCCCTGCCCGAAGGGTTGAGCCTGGCGAACGACTCGGGCACGACGATCACCCGTTCGCCGTCGGCGACCGCTGCGAGCCCGTCCACGCCGCCCACCCGGGCCAGCGCGGCGGCCTCGCGGGCATCGGCCGGTACGACGATCAGGGGGCGTACGGGGCGGGCGAGCACCGCCGAGACCCTTCGGCTCGCCGTGTCGGCCCTGCGCGCCAGCTCGCCGAGCCCCGTGGCGTCGTGGCCCACGACCGTGGACCATGTGCCGCGGCGCACGATGTGCGGGCCCGGCCACAGGTCGCGTACCGGCTGGGGCAGGATCGGCGCGCCGGGCAGCGGGGCGGCGGCCGACGCGAGCGAGGCGGCGGCGAGCACCAGCCCGGCCGCCAGGGCACGTCGGCTCACCTGCTCAGGCACAGCCCCGATGGTAGGTGGTCCCCTGACACGCGAGAGCCCCGTCCGGATCGGGGAGGATCCGCACGGGGCTTCTTCACGCGCCGGGACGGACGGCGCCGACGAAGGACGCCTTACGCCATCCGCTCAGCTTGTCGATGCGTACCCGTTCACCCGTCCGAGGTGAATGGATCATTCTGCCTTTGCCGACGTACATGCCCACATGGCCGAGCCCGTTGAAGAACATCAGGTCACCAGGCTGCAGGTTGCGCCAGGAGACCTTCTTCCTGACGCGGGCGAACTGGCTGCTCGCCACGCGCGGGAGCTTGACGCCGGCCTTCCTCCAGGCGTATTGGACGAGACCGGAGCAGTCGAACGAACCAGGTCCGGTGGCTCCGTAACGGTACGGGTCACCGATCTGCTTCTTGGCCACGGCGACGGCCTTGCTGGCCCTCGCCCTCTGCAGGGCGGCTCTGGCGGCCCTCTTGCGGGCCTTGGCCGAGATGGCGGTGCGGGCGGTGGTGGCCGCCTTCACCGTCATTCCGGCCGCCGCACTGGCTTCGCGGGTCGTCGCCGCCTGAGCCTCGGGGGCATGGAGGACCATACCTCCGGCTGTCACAGTCAACGTGAGTGCGACACCACTCAGGGCAAGGCGGGACAGGCGGGGGTTCTGCAGGGATTCAGACAGGATTTCTCCTTGGGTCTTCCACGAACGCCTACCGGGTTAGCTGACGGATTCGGGCGTGGAAGTCGCCCTACGGCGCGATGGCGCGCCGATTCACCCCTGATCCCTTGGGGACGTGGGATCGCTGGGTCCCCGGCTCCGTGCCTCCTGTCTGCACGGATTCGGCAGGTCGCGCCCCGATCGATGAGTGCGATGGGGATGTCGGGGCCGACCGGCGGATATGTATCTGTCTCACATCGGGAGGGACCGATGATCGGTTCGCGACGACATGGCTTGTCCGCCGCGACGCCAGAAGTTACGCCGAACGGTCACGAATCGGCAAAGCCCGAGTAACGCTGTAAAGATCAGATAGGGGTATTTGTCAGACTCAGAACCGCTGCTGGGACCCAGGCGCCGTGACCAAAATGTGACCTCACTCACAATTCTTTTCCCGCTGCTGTGTAAGGTCCCATCCGCCACAACTGTCACCTTGGTCACAAACGTGAACATCGTTCCCGCGCGATCTCCGGCCTGGGCGAACGGTTGTTGTGACAGACGTAACTTCCGAATTTCCCCGATTTCCGACAGGCCCTAGCAGCAAGATCACGCCCGTGGCCACTGATCAAGTCCGTCGCCACCACGCTCCCTACGAAGTGGCGTAGTAGAAGGAGAGCGACGCGATTCACACATCGAAGAACGGCGACTAAAAGGAATAGCGGCTCCACATGGTGACCGATCGAAAACGGCCGGATGGCAGGCTTTCGGGCCGGTTCCCCGCCCCGCCGGACCGGCCTCGTCACCAAGCCCGAGATCCCCCTGCCACTCGGCTGGATCGCACCCCACCGGATCGGCCGAAGCCGGTTCACCACCCCACCGGACCGGCCGAAGCCGGTTCCCCACCCCACCGGACCGGCCGAACCCCGCAGACCGGCCGAAGCCGGTTCCCCGCCCCGCGGAGCGGCCGAATGGGCGGGCGATGGCCTTGGAGGAGCGCTGACAAAAGCGGCCGGCCCGCTCATAGAGGCTGCGCGCTACGTCGCAGACCTTCGTACGAGCGGGCCGGCCCTTGAGAAACGGGTGCAACCAGGCGGGTCACCCCGCCACGTCAGCCTTACGGGCGGATCGCGCCGACGAGGCGGCGGCCGTACGCGGAAAGCTTGACCACCTTGACGACGTCACCCGTCTGCGGCGCGTGGACGATTTGCCCGTTGCCCGCATAAATACTGACGTGCCCCAAACCCTCGCTGAAGATGAGGTCACCGGGCTGGAGGTCGTCGAGCGACACCCGCCGGTTCGCGCCCCACGCCCACTGCTGCCAGGTCGTCCGCGGTAGCCGCACGCCCGCGGCCGCCCACGCCGCCTGAGTGAGCCCCGAGCAGTCGTACCCGCCTGGACCGGTGCCGCCGAACACGTACGGCTTGCCGATCTGCGCGTACGCGAACCGCAGCACCGCCGCGGCGCTTCCCGAGGCGGGCCCGGTGTACTTGAGCCCGGTGCTGTTCGGGTTGCCCGGGTTGTAGGCGCCCAGCCTGTCGAGCAGCTTCTTCTGCTGCGCGATGAGCTTGAGCACCTCCGCGCGCTCCTTCTGGACGGCGTCGCGCTCCTTGTCGGCCTCCTTGAGCGCCTTCTGCGCCTTGTCACGCTCGATCTTCAGGCCCCGGTTCTCCCGGTCGAAGGCCGCCAGCTTCTGCAGCCGTTCCTGGGCGAGCTGCCCGGCCACGGCGAGGCCGGCCAACCTGCCCTGCGGGTCGTTGGAGCCGAAGATTCCAGGCCAGGACGTGAGGTCCTCGCCCAGCTTGTAACTGTCGACGGCCATGCCGACCACCTGAGTGCGGAGGTCGGCGACGGTGGCCAGCTTGCGCTTGTAGCTCGTGTCGAGCTTGGTGTAGGTGCTCTTGGCCTTCTTGTAGCGCTCGGTGGCGGTGTTGTAGCGGTCGACGACCTTGTCCGCCCTGTCGTTGAGCTTCTCCAGCTTGGCCTTCGCCTGGGCGATCGTGGGTTTGGGATCAGCGAGGGCCGCTCCCATCGGAGTCAGCATCAGTCCGAACGCGAGACCCGCGGCCATCGGCACCCGGCCACACCTCACTGTATCGCCTCCCAGGGATCTTAATCTGGGGCGAAATAGTACAGAAGTGGCGCGTGAGGTAAGGCTAAACGCACCAATTCGTAATTATGCGCGGCTAAGCCGGCGCAGCAGCAATCCCGACGGAACGGGTCTCGCACCCATCCGCCGTACGGAGTCGGCGACCTCCCGATCGGAGGAGACCACGGCGATGGCCCGGCCGGGCGGCTCGGCGCGTACGAGCTGGCGGATCAGGTCGTCGGCGATCTCCCCCGGCGCGCTGAACAGCACGCGCACCCCCCGGGGCGCCACCACCTGCACCGGCGCGTTGAGCTCGGCCCCGTCGAAGACCACCGTCACCTCGACCCTGGTCTGGGCGACGAGGCCGCCGAGCGCGTTCATCAGGCGGGTGCGCTGGTCGGCGAGGGTGAGGGTGCCGTAGCCGGTCTTGGTGACGTTGTAGCCGTCGATGATGAGGTGGATCTGCGGCAGCGCGAGGAGCTGGTCGAGCAGCTGCGGGTCGTCGTCGGCCAGGGCGCGCGCGGGCACGCCGCGCACGCTGGGGCGCTCGCCGGTGATCGCGGCGACCGAGTCGGCGGGCCGGCTGATCGTGGTCGGCAGCGCCAGCTCGCGGCGCAGCCCGGCGGAGGCGTCCTGGAGCGCGTCGAGCAGCACGCGAATGCGGGCGTCCTCGATGCTCCTGCCCTCGCGTGCGGCCCGGCGCGATGCTTCGAGCTGCTTCTCCACGTCGGCGAGGCGCTCGCGCAGCCGCCGCAGCTCGGCCTCGGCGCCGCTGCCGGCGTGGGAGGCAGCCGCTCTGGCCTCCTCGGCCGCCCGCTCCATCTCCTCGGCCCGCCGGGTGGCCGCCTTGGCGCGCTCGCGGGCGTCGTGGAGCTTGCGGCGCAGGTCGGAGTTCTCCGCGCGGGCCGCCTTGAGCTGCTCGCGCAGCCGGTCGGCCTCCTCCTTCGCGGCGCTCTTCTGCGCGGCGAGTTGCTCGCGCAGGCGGGCGACCGCCTCCTCGCGCTCGGAGTCCTCCGCCGCCACGGCCGAACGTTCGAGGTCGGCTCGGGCGATTTCGATCATTTCCGCCCAACCGGGCGGCCGGGTCAGGTAGGCTGCCGCCGCCACCAGGACGGGATCGGCCGCCGGTGGCACGTTGCCCTCGGCCAGCGCGGCGACGAGCTCCGGCCAGCCGGCGGCGACGGACTCGGCGACCAGCTCGCGGAACTTCTTGTCGTTTTCGAGCTGTGCCGCGATGGGCGCGCTGCCGAGTTTCGCACGCTTACGGGGATCGAATTTGGCGATGCCACGCAGGGGTGGCGGGATGGCGGCAGGCGGCATCGAGCCGAGGACCTGAGAGGCCAGGTCCACGACGTTGAGCCTCACCTGCTCGGGAAGCGGGCGAGACAGGCCTTCACCCGCTGAACTCATCCCACTTGTCCCTTCGTGACATGCCCTTTCAGACAAGGGTACGGCCGTCGCGTACCTGACCGTAACGGCCGCCCCAAGGTGGACAAGCGCTCGCTAGGCGCTTTATGACCGTCATGGGCCCCGTGTCCGCCCGGGAGGTCCGTCGTCGCCGGGCGGCTTCGTACCTCCACCCGCGACCTGGCCGAACTGCGGAAACGCGCCAACGCCCGGCTCCCGAAGAAGGCCGGCGCGGACGCGCCGGTCTCGGAGCTCACCAGGCCGTCGGAGAACGGCCTGTCCAGCGAGACCCTTCTCTCCACCGCCGGTCGGGACGGCCGCGACACCCGCCGTGCGGCCCGCCTGGCACCTGCGCCGCAGGCGGTTCCGGGCTTTCCGGACGACGACCTGCGCACACGGTGCGGGCTGATGCGCCTGGTGCGCGAAAAAGCTGGGATCCCAGCACCACGGGCGCTCTGGTTCGAGCCGGATCCGGCGCCGCTGAGGGCGGCCCTGCACCGCACGGTCTTCACCCCCGGCGAGCCGGGCTTCATGCGCCGCGCCGGCGTCCGCCGCACCTGCCGTGAGCCCGCTACGAACCCGCGTCGTAGACGAGCAGCGCCACCTGGACGCGGTTGTTGAGGTCGAGCTTGGTGAGGATGCGTGAGACGTGCGCCTTGACCGTGGGCACGCTCATGTACAGCTCGCGCCCGATCTCGGCGTTCGACTTCCCCTGCCCGACGGCCCTGGCGACCTCCAGCTCGCGCTCGCTGAGCCGCGCGAGCAGCTTCCTGGCCCGCGCGGTGCGCTCGTCCGCCCCGCCGTCGGAGACGTGGCTGATGAGCTGGCGGGTCACCGCGGGCGACAGGATGGGCTCGCCCGCCGCGACCTTCCTGATGGCCGCCACCAGGTCGGCGGGCGCGATGTCCTTGAGCAGGAACCCGGCCGCGCCCGCCCGCAGCGCCCGCAGCACCTGCGCGTCGGCGTGGAACGTGGTCAGCACCACCACCTCGGGCGGCGCGGACGTGCGGCGCAGCGCCTCGGTGGCGGTCAGCCCGTCGACGCCCGGCATGCGGATGTCCATCAGCACCACGCGCGGCCGGTGCTCGGCGACCAGCGGCGGCACCTCCGAGCCGTCGGCCGCCTCCCCCACCACCTTGATGTCGCCGGCGCCGCCGAGGATCATCGTCAGCCCGGCGCGCACCATCGGGTCGTCGTCGACGATGAGCACCGTGATGGGACCGCCGTCGGCGGGTGTGGTCATGAGATCTCCTCCCTGGTCGCCTCCACCGGCCACGGCAGCCAGGCGCGTACCACGAACTCTCCTTCCGGCGTCGGGCCGTGCTCGAGCCGGCCGCCCGCCAGCTCGGCACGCTCGGTCAGTCCGATGAGCCCGGCGCCCGCGCCGGGCAGGCGGGCGCCGTGGCGCGCCGCCAGCGGGTTGCGCACCTCCGCCGTCAGCTCCTTGCCGCGCTCCCCGCCGACGGTGACGGTCACCGGGACGTCGCCCGCGTGCTTGCGCGCGTTGGTCAGCGCCTCCTGGACGATGCGGTAGAGGTTGCGGCCCTGCCCCTCGGGCACTCCGCCGGCTCGCAGGTCGAGCCGGACGTCCATGCCCGCCTGGCGGCACTCCTCGACCAGGGCCGGCAGGTCGGCCAGCGTGGGCTGCGGCCGGTCGGGCACCAGGTCGGCGTCGGGCTCGCCGTGCCGCAGCACGCCGATCACCTCGCGCAGGTCCTGCAGCGCCTGGTGGGCGCTGGTCCTGATGGCACCCGCCGCCCTGGCGATCTCCTCCGGCGGCGCGTCGGGACGGAACTCCAGCGCGCCCGCGTGCAGGCTGAGAATCGAGATGCGGTGGGCCAGCACGTCGTGCATCTCCCTGGCGATGCGCTCGCGTTCGAGCTGCTTGGCCTGCTGGGCGGCGCTCTCCGCGCGCTGCCTGAGCGACCAGACGAGCTGCCGCCGCGCCCTGACCACGACGCCCCACGCGAACACCATCAGCACGACCGTCACGCCCAGCGCCAGCGCCCAGGCCCGGTCGTCGTCGCTCTGCTGGCGCAGGACCACGTAGGGGGCCAGGGTGAGGAAGTTGATCAGCGCGATCGGCGCCGAGATCTTGAACGGCCGGTGCACCGCCACCGTGAACAGCGCCACCACGCACGCCCCGCCCACCAGCTCCAGGTAGGACGACAGCACCGCGAGCACCAGCGACAGCGCCACCGGCCAGCGGCGCCGCAGCCACACCGACGCACAGGCCAGCGCCCCCGCCACCTGCTCCACCGCCATCAGCGGCTCGGACGTCGGCTGCTTCTCCAGCTCGCCGAGCGACACCAAGGTGATGAAGCAGGCGGCCAGGAACATGAGGATGTCGACGATCCAGTCGCGAGTGGAGCGCCGCACGCGCCCGCCGTCGCGGGCGTCGCCCAGCAGCACCGACGGCAGGGCCCACCGGTATGCGTGGACGGGCGCCTCGTCTCCCCGCAGTTCCGTCACGTTCATCGAGGTTAGGCCCTACCGGGGGTGCGCCGACAGCGACCAAAGTCGATACCTGACGAGACCTACGGCCGACGCGCCCGCCGCATCGGCCGGGCCAGGCTTGGCGGCATGCAAGCGGTGCTGACGGTGGCGGGCTGGCTGCTGCTCCTGCAAGGGGTCGCCGGCCTGGCCGACGCCGTGTGGGGCTGGTGGAAGTGGGCGGACGGCCTGCTCGTGGTCAACGTCCTGCCGGTGCTCAAGGGATATGAGGTGTTCGCGTCCATCGTGATCGGCGTGCTCGGGGTCGCGCTGCTGGCCACGGCCGGGTCGCTGCGGCGGGAAGAGGAGGACGGATGAGCGCGACCGGGCTGCGTCCGCCGCGCCACCAGGCCGACCCTCGGGCGGTCTCGTGGTGGACGGTGCAGTGGCTCATGCTGATGGCGCCACTGGCGGGCGCGGCGGTGGCGGCGTACGCGCTGTTCACCTCGCGGCCCGGCTGGCTGGGCGCGCTGGTGGCGGTCTTCGCGCTCGGGTGCCTGGCGCTGGCCGTGGTGGCGCCGCGCGTGTCCTACCGGGTGGAGCGGTGGGAGGTGACCGACGACGCCGTCTACACCCGTACGGGGTTGCTGACGCACCGGTGGCGGGTGGCGCCGATGTCCAGGATCCAGCGGGTCGACACCGCGCGTGGGCCGGTGCAGCGGCTGTTCGGGCTGGCCGACGTCACCGTCACCACCGCGTCGTCGGCGGGCGCGATCACCATCGGCGGGCTCGGCCACGAGCTGGCGGCCGACCTCGCCGACCACCTCACCGCCCGCACCCAGGCTACTCCGGGGGACGCGACGTGAACGGGCCTTCGACGCGGTGGCGGACGGTTTCGCGGCGGAGCCTGTGGGTGACCGGGGTCAAGTCGCTGGCGGTCGCGGCGGGGGCCGCGTTCGGCCTCGTACGGCTGCTCACCGGCCTTGACCTGCCGCCCGGCGGCGTCGTCGCGGCGTGCGCCGGGGCCGCGGTGCTGATCGTGGCGGCGGCGGTCGCGTACGACGTGCTCAGGCTGCGCACCACCCGCTGGCGGCTGACCCCCGAACGGCTGGAGCTGCGCTCCGGCATCACCACCCGGCGGCACCGCGCAATCCCCCGCGACCGCGTGCGCAGCGTCGATCTGCGCGCCGACCCCGTGCGCCGCGTCTTCGGGCTCACCGTGGTGAAAGTCGGCACCGGCGAGCACGCGGGCGACGAACCTGAGCTGGCGCTCGACCCGCTGACCCGGCACGACGCCGAGGTGCTGCGCCGCGCACTGCTGCACCAGGGCGAGACGGCCGAATCCTGCGACGGGCCGCTCGCCGAGCTGCGGTGGTCGTGGATCAGGTACGCGCCGCTGTCGGTGTGGACGTTCACCGGGACGGCGGCGCTGCTCGCGGCGCTGTTCAAGATGTTCGACTCGTTCGGGCTGAAGAATGTCACCACCCGGCTGGCGCGCGAGCTGTGGGAGTGGGTCGTGACGCAGCCGCTGCTCGCCATCCCGCTGCTGCTCGCTGTGCATGTGGTGGTGGGGGTGGCGGGCGCGATGCTGCTGTTCGCCGAGTCGTGGGGCCGCTACCGGCTCGACCGCGAGCCCGGCAGGATCCGGCTCCGGCGCGGCCTGCTCACCACCCGCTCGCTGACGTTGGAGGAACGCCGCCTGCGCGGGGTGGAGCTGCACGAGCCCCTCCTGCTGCGCCTGGCCGGGGCCGCCCGCGTCAAGACCATCGCCACGGGACTGGCCAAGACCGACGACGAGGACACCGAGGACACCGCCGCCCTGACCCCGCCACTCCCCCGCGCCACCGCCCTCCACATCGCCACCGCCGTCGCGACGCACAGCCCGCTCGCCTCTGTGCCCGCGCCCGAGGCGCTGGACCGGGCGTGGGCGCCCGTCCCCGTGTCTGGACGTCCAGGGCTCGCACCGGCGCCCGGCCTTCCACCCCGCGTGCCCGCGCCCGACCGCCTTGGCGATGGGTCACTGCCTGCGCATCAGGACCCCGCGCCCGACCGCCTCAGCGACGGGCCGCTGCCCGGGCATCAGGTCCCCGCGCCCGACCGCCTCGGGCCGCTGCCCGGGCATCAGGGGGTTGCGTCCGAAGGCGCGCATCCGGGCGGCCCCAAGCGGCCGGGCACCGCTGCTGCGCCGGGCTCGGCGGCAGTGGCGGCGGTGGCGGAGGAGAGCGACTTGGCTCGGGCCCTGGTGGCGCCCGTGCGGCATCCGGTCGCCGCGTTGCGCAGGCGCGTGGTACGGGCGCTGGCGGCGGCCGGGGCCGTGGCGATGCTGTCGGCGGGGCTGGTGGTGGCTGTGCGGGCGGGGGCCGTGCCGTGGGCCGAGGGCCTGATCGGCGCGGGTATGAGCGGCCAGAGCGGGGTCGGCGCAGGCTCAGTCGGCGGTAGCGGGATGGGCGACGATGCGATCGGCGGAAGCTGGGTCGGCGCAGGTGCGATCGGCGGGGACTGGATCGGCGCAGGTGCGATCGGCGGGGGCTGGATCGTGGCGGCGGTGGCCGTGCCGGTGGCGGTGCTGGCGTACGGGCTGTGGCTGGCCGTGGCGGGTGCCGCGAACCTCGGTCACGCGCTGAGCCCTCGCCACCTGATCACCAGGAGGGGTGCGGTGGTGCGGCGCACGGTCGCGCTCGACCGGCGCGGTGTCGCGGGCTGGACGTTCACCGAGACGTTCTTCCAGCGCCGCTCCGGCCTGCTCACGGTCTCGGCCACGACGGCGGCGGGACGCGGCCACTACGAGGTGGTGGACGTGGGCCGCTCGGACGGCCTCGACCTGGCCGCCGCCACCGTCCCCGGCCTGCTCGACCCGTTCCTCGTCCGCGAGGCTCCGAGCGACCGCCGCACCTCCGTGCGTCCGAGGGTCCCGCCCGGTCCACGAAGTTCACCCGACACGATCGAGGGCCTCACCCTGGACCCGCCGTAGGGACCCACCCGGGGTCCGTAGAGACCCGCCAAGCTCCGTAAGCCGCTGAAGGTCCGGCCGAGACGCCGTGAGCAGGCGCGGGAAAGCAGACGAGCCGCGCGATCCCCCAGCGTTTGCCCATGCCCCTGTACTGGGCAAACGCGATCGCGCGGCTCAGGCGCCTGCCCTGATAACGCTATTTGTCCGACTTGCAACCGGGTTGCAGCCCCTTTAACCGTTGACGGGGTTCGTTCCGCCAGAGGATGATCCGCGCGTGACGACTGGAGGACCGGCGCTCGCGTGTCGCGCCCTCGCCTGCCGCGCCGACGGCCGCACGATCATCTCCGATTTCACGCTGGAGCTCTTCCCCGGCGAACGCGTCGCGCTCATGGGCCCGTCGGGCTCGGGCAAGACGACGCTGCTGACCACGCTGTCCGGGCTGCTCCCGCCCGCGGCGGGCCGGGTGCTGGTGCACGGGGTGCCGCTGGACGCGCAGCCGGAGCTGCGGGCCGAGCTGGCCCTGGTGTTCCAGTCGTACGGGCTGCTGAGCCTGCTCACGGCGGCCGAGAACGTCGAGGTCGCGCTGCGCGCCGCGGGCATCCCGCCACCGGAGGCGATGCGGCTGACGGCGGAGGCACTGGAGCGATTACGGGTGGCGAAGTTCGCCGACCACCTGGTGGAGGAGCTGTCCGGCGGGCAGCAGCAGCGGGTGGCGGTGGCCAGGGCGCTGGCGCTGCGGCCCCGGGTGCTGCTGGCCGACGAGCCGACGGCCGAGCAGGACCCCGACCATCGCGAGATCGTCCTGGACGAGCTGCTGGCGGCGGCCGGGCAGGGCACCACGCTGGTGATCGCGACCCACGACCCCGAGGTGGCCGAGCGCTGCGACCGCGTCGTCAACCTGCGCGCCGGCGCGCCGCCCCGTGCCGGGAAGGGCAGTTCATGAGCCTGGTGAGATGCGACGGGATCGTGCAGATCTACAAGGCGCGCGATGTGGAGGTCGTGGCGCTGCGCGATGTGGATCTGGTGATAAACGAGGGCGAGACGGTCGCCCTGCTGGGCCCGTCGGGGGCGGGCAAGTCGACGCTGCTGTGGCTGCTGGCGGGGCTGCTGCGGCCGAGCGCGGGCCGGTTGTGGCTGGACGGCATCGACATGGGCCGCCTCGACCAGCGCAGGCTGGACCGGCTGCGGGCGTCCAGGATCGGCATGGTGCTGCAGAACCCGGCGCGCAACCTCATCGGCTACCTGAACGCCGCTCAGAACGTCGCCTTCGCCCAGCGTGCGGTCAAGCGGGACCGGCGGCGGGCCCGCGAGCTGCTGCGCCTGGTCGGGCTGGACGGCGCCGGCGACCGGCCGGCGGGGCGCATGTCGGGCGGCGAGCAGCAGCGGCTCGCGCTGGCGGTCGCCCTCGCCAACCGGCCCAGGCTGCTGCTGGCCGACGAGCCGACCAGCCAGCTCGACGAGGAGTCCGGAACGCGGGTGGTCGAGCTGATCAAGCGGGCGGCGGCGGCCGAGGGCACGACGGCGGTGGTCGTCACGCACGACACGGCGGTGAGCGCGGCGCTGAGCCGTACGGTGACGATCAGGGACGGCCGGGTCGGCGCCGAGGGCCGCCGCGGCGAGGACTTCGTGGTGGTGGGCAGGGAAGGCGGGGTCCAGGTGCCGCCCGAGTACCACCATCTGCTGCCCCCTGGCTCGATGGCGCGGATCGAGGAGCTGCCTGACGGCATCGCGCTCAGGAGGGCCGAGCCGTGATCCTGCGGGGTCTGTGGGAGCGCCGCACGCTCTCGCTGGTCGTGCTGCTCATCGCGGTGGTGCCGATCGCGTCGGCGGCCGTCGGCCCCGTCTACTCGGCCGCGGCGCGCACGGCGATCGCCAGGAACGCGCTGACCACGGCGCCGCTCGAAGGCCGGGGCTGGCGCTACACCACCAAGACGGGCGACATCGAGGGGAAGCTGGCGGCGTTCACGGCGGACGCCGGCTTCACCGCACCGCCGATCCTGGGCATGGAGACGACCAGCGGCCGGGTGAACGACGAGGCCGTCTACACGCTGATCTGGCAGGACGGCCAGTGCGAGCACCTGACGCTGGCGAAGGGCCGCTGCCCGAGCGCGGGCAGGGAGGTGATGGCGAGCCAGGCGTCCGGCTTCACGGTGGGGCAGCGGCTGCGCCTCAGCTCGATCGTCGAGATGGAGCAGAGTGCGAACCGGCGGGTGCCCGCGCCGCTCACGGTCGTCGGGTTGTACCGTCCAGGCTCGCCGACGGACCCGTTCTGGTTCGGCCGCACGCTGTTCTCCACGACGGGCGACCCGGGCGACGGCAAGGCGGACGCGCTGTTCACGGTGCCGGAGACCCGGCTGCAGACGTACGCGCTGGGCGGCGGCACCGACGCCTCGGGCCGGCCGAACGGCTGGACCGACTACGGCATCGTCTATGTGGATCCCTCCCGCGTCGAGGGCGACGACGTGCCGAAGCTGGCCGCCATGCAGGCGAGCGCGGAGCAGGCGGGCCGGGAGAGCGAGGCGATCGTGTACTCGCGGATCGCCGAGACGCTCAAGCGGCTGACCGCCGGCACCGGCTCGCTCGGCGTCCCGACGCTGCTCGTGGTGGCCCAGCTCGTCGGGCTCGGCTGGATGCTGCTGTTCCAGACGGTGGGCGACCTGGTCAGGGCGAGGAGCGCGGAGCTGGCCCTTGCCCGGCTGCGCGGGCACGGCAGGGCGCGGGTGTGGCGGTATGCGCTCACCGAGCCGGCGCTGCTGCTGGCGGTCGCGGTGCCGCTCGGCCTGCTGCTCGGCCGGGTGGCCGCTGAGGCGATGGCGAGGGTGCTGCTGCCGCCGGGCATCCCGGTCACGTTCCCGCCGGAGGCGGCGGCGGCCGGGGTGGCGGCCATGCTGGGCGGGGTGCTGGCGGCGGCGCTGGCCGCCTGGCGCACCGCGACCCGCCCGGTGACGGAGGAGTGGCGGCGCACGCCGCGCAGGTCGGCGCGGGGCTGGGTGCTGGACGTCGCGGTGCTCTCGATCACCGCGCTCGGCCTGGTCGAGCTGCTGGCCACGGGCGTCATCACCGACGTGTCAGGGCAGAGCTCGGGCGCGCTCGCGGTGCCCGGCCTGATCGCGCTGGGCACGGCGCTGCTGGCCAGCCGGGCGGTTCCGGTGCTGGCGGGGCGGCTGTTCGGGGTGACCAGGCGGCGCGGCGGGCTGGGCCCGTTCCTCGCGCTGCGGCAGGTCGCGCGCGGCCCGGTGACGGCGGGCAGCGTGATCGTGCTGGGGACGGCGTTCGGGCTGGCGACGTTCGCGGTGTCGGCGTGGAGCGCGACGTCAGGCGACTACGAGGAGGCGGCCAGGTTCCACAACGGCGCGCCGACCGCCATCACGGTACGCCCGGTCGAGCCGAGCCGGCTGATGGCCGCTGTGGCCGCCGCCGACCCGTCGGGCACCATGGCCGCGCCGGTGATCAAGATGCCGGGGCCGCCGCAGCTCATCGCCACCGACCCGGACCGGCTCGCCGCCGTCGGCCACTGGCGTCCCGAGCTGGCGGGCGGCCGATCGCTGGCCGACGCGCTGTCCGGACTGAAGGGCCCCCAAACGCCGCGCGTGTGGCTGAAGGGCGAGCGCTTCCGCGTGACGGTCGCCCACGACCTGCCGCCCGAGGGCTGGACGATCCGGCTGTCGGCGCTGCTGCGCGTACCCGACCGGCGCACTCCCACGCTGATCCCGCTCGGCGAGCTGCGCGGGCGCTCCGGCGTGCACGCGTGGAACCTGCCGCCGATCTGCCGGGAGTCGCCCTGCGAGCTGCGCGCCTTCCAGGGCGAGCCGATCTCCCCCGCCCAGTACGCGGAGTCTGCGTTCGTACGGGTGCGCGTCACCGCCATGTCCGTACGCGACCAGGGCCGCTGGAAGGCCCTCGACCTGCCGCCCTGGCGGGTGGACCAGAACCCGCGCGAGCGCGGCGGCACGTTCGGCATCACCCCGGTCGGCAACCAGACGCTGCGCCCCGACACCTACCGGCCCCAGCCGGCCGCCCTGGTGGTCGGGGGCGTCGGCAGCCGCGCGCTGCCCGGCCTGGACAACGGCTACGCCGCACCCGCCCACGCCGTCGCGACCTCGTCCGCCGCGCCCGGCCTGACCGACGCGGGCGCGATCGTGGACCTGGAGCAGGCCGACAGGATGGCGTACGGCGTGCACGAGCAGGCCCAGTTCCAGGTGTGGACGCGGACGGCCGACGTGGCCGCGCTGGAGCGGGCGCTGACCGAGCAGGGGCTGACGGTGGTGAGCCGGCGGCACGCGAGCGAGCTGGCCGCCTCGTTCGCGGCGCGCGGGCCGGGCCTTGCGCTGTTGCTGCTGCTGGTGTCGGCGCTGGCCGCAGCGGCGCTCGCGCTCGGACGTACGGTGCTGGCGCTGCGCACGGCGGCCCGGCGGCGGGCGTACGAGCTGGCCGCGCTGGAGGCGGCGGGCGCCCGGGTGTCGGCGCTGCGGGTCGCGCTGCTGCTCGAACAGCTCATCACGGTCACGGCGGGCACGCTGGCCGGGCTGCTCGCCGGGCTGGCGGCGGCGAGCGCGGCGCTGCGGCGCATCCCGCAGTTCACCGAGCCGCCGGTCACGCCGCCGCTGCCGCACGACATCGCGGCGGCGCCCGTCGCGCTCGTCGTGGGCGCCGCCCTGCTGCTCAGCCTGCTGGCCGCGGCGGCGGTGTCGGAGCTGCTGCTGCGCGGCATCCGCGTGGAACGCCTCCGCGACACCCCGGCCTGACGCGCCGGACCGTCACCCCCGCCTGACGTGCCGGACCGTCACCCCTCGGACCGACGTGCCGGACCGTCAGCCCTCCGGCGGCTGACGTGCCGGACCGTCAGCCCTCCGGCGGCTGACGTGCTGGATCGTCAGCCGCCGGAGGACAGCGTGGCCAGGTACGCCTTGGCCAGGGTCAGCGCGCTCTCGAAGCCCTCCTTCTCCGACATCATCTCGACGTTGGGCGCGTTCATCTCCGCCTTCTCCGGCCGCTGGTGCCCCGAGTAGTCCACGCTGATCACCATCGAGCCCTTGCGGATGACGTACGAGCCGCTGGAGGCCGCCACATCGCCGCCCCTGTGCTGGACGTACTGCTTGAACGCCTCGTCGCCGAGCCCCTTGATGTCGGTCAGCTTGCCCCAGGTGATGAAGCCGATCGTGGACTCCGCGGTGCCCTTGGCCCGGCCGCGGTCGGTGGCGTAGAAGTCCTTGGCGGCGCCCACGTCCTCGGCCCCCGCCCGGTTGGTGAACCGGTGAACCGTGATGAGCGCGCTGCGGATCTTGATCTTGCCCTCGCCGGCCGGAAGGTTCCTGTTGAGCCAGCGGCACTCGGTCTGGTTGTCGTCGCCGACCTGGGTACCGCGCGCCCGCGTCTCCGCGTCGGGCACCAGCTTGAGCGCGGTGTCGGTGACGGCCGCGCATTCGGCGGGGAACGAGGCCAGCACCGTCGGCGACGGCGTCGGAGTGGCGGTCGGCGCCGGGGTGGACGGGGTGGTCGCCGTGGGCGTCGGGTCCGCCTGCGCCAGCACGTCAGGGTGCTTGCGCTGCCACTCGGCCACGCCCTTGGCGAAGTGCACGATCAGGCCGCTCACCTCGCGGATCGCGTTCTCCTCCGTGACCGCCTGCGCGGTCTCGTTCGACAGGATGGCCGCGTCCTTACGCTGCTGGCCGGCCTGGTACTTGACCTCGATCGTCATGTCGCCGACCCGCGCGTACGCGGTGCCGTAGGCGTACCACAGGAGCTTGCCCGAGCGGCGCCAGGTGTACTGGGCGAACGCGCCGTCGCCGACGTTCGGGATGTCCTTGACCGGCGAGATGTACTCCTTCTCGTCCGGATCGAGCTCGGGCTTGGCCGTCTCGCGGTACTTGCCGCCGCGATAGTCGGCCTCGTACGAGTTCTGCGCCATCGCGCGGCCCGTCTTGGTGCCCTCGCCCTTGTGCTGGTTGATCTTGACGTCGATCTCCCGGCTGCGCCAGTACTCGCCGTACGAGATGCGGTTGTTCAGCCAGTTGCAGGAGAAGTTGATCGTGTAGTCGTCCTCCCGGGACCGCTTCTCCACGGTCGCGCCCGGCACCAGGCGGTCGGCCTCGTCCTTGGGCAGCATCGAGCACACATCGACGGACACGCCGGTCGCGCTCGGACTCGCGGTGCCCTCGCCCGACGTACGGGCGACCGGCGGGTTGCCGCCTCCGCCGCCGTCCTCCGGGCCCCACAGCAGGAACGCGCCCACCCCCGCCGCGGCCACCAGCACGACGAGCGCGGCGGCGAGCGTGGGCATCATCCACGCCGGGCGCTTGGAGCCGCCGTCCGGCGTGAGCACCGGAGGGTTGGTTGGCGGCAGCGTGGGCGGCATGGCCGCCTGGTCCTGCGGCATCTGCGGCGACAGGGTCGGGGGCAGTGTGGGCGGCAGGTACGCGGTCCCACCCGGCGCCCGATCCTGTGGCCCGCTCGGCGGCCCACCCTGAGGACTGCTCGGGTATCCGCCCTGCGGCCACCCCGAAGGGCCACTGCCGGCCCCGTCCTGCGGGCCACTCGGCGGCCCGCCCTGAGGCCAGCCGGAAGGCCCGCTCCCCGCCTCGTCCTGCGGGCCACTCGGGAACCCACCCTGTGACCAGCCCGAAGAGCCACTGCCGGCCCCGTCCTGCGGGCCACTCGGCGGCCCGCCCTGGGGGCCGCTCGGATACGCGCTCGGCGACCAACCCGCAGGAGCGCTCCCATCGTGAGGTCCGCTCGGCGGTCCACCCTGCGGCCACCCCGAAGGCCCGCTGCCCGCCCCGTCCTGGGGACCACCCGGCAGGGCACCCTCCGGCGGCCAGCCCGCAGGAGCGCTCCCATCGTGAGGTCCGCTCGGCGGTCCACCCTGCGGCCACCCCGAAGGCCCGCTGCCCGCCCCGTCCTGGGGACCACCCGG
>NZ_JBFATY010000001.1:1985050-2312171 GCF_040678535.1 Nonomuraea sp. NPDC052634
CAGGGCACCCTCCGGCGGCCAGCCCGCAGGAGCGCTTCCCGGCCCGTCCTGCGCACCGCTCGGCGGCCCGCCCTGGGGGCCGCTCGGATACGCGCTCGGCGACCAACCCGCAGGAGCGCTCCCATCGTGAGGTCCGCTTGGCGGACCTCCCTGGCGGCCGTTCGGGTATCCGCCCTGCGGCCAGCCCGAAGGACCGCTCCCCGGGGGCGGGTAGGCGCCCGGCGGGGCGGGGTGGGGGCCGTTCGGCGGCATGTACGGGGGCCCGCCATAGGGCCCGGGGAACCCGCCCGGGGGCGGCGGAGGCTGCTGCTGCTCGTTCGGAGGCCAGACCTGATACCCGCCAGGAGGACCGCCCGGATGCCCCGGAGGGCCGTCCTGCGGAGGGGTCGGTCCGTCGGGAGGACCGCCTGCCGCTCCGTCCTGCGGCGGGTGTGGTGGCTGGGGTTGCCCGCCCGGGACCTGATAGGGGTTCGGCGGCCCGTAATCACTACCGGGATTCACTGCGACTCCTGAGGTTGCCCTGGCTTGCGGGGAAACATGCTAGCCACACCCCTTGCGAGGCGCTTGCGACACGATCGTCGGATTATTCCGGTAGTGCCGCGACGACCAGGCGGGCGGCGTCTATCGCGGTCTTCTCGTCGTTGGCCTCCGTCTTGCCGTTGACATCCTCCCGATGCCAGATGACCTCGCCCAGCAGGTTACTTGTACGGAAGAGCAACCGGCTGTCCGATGAACCTTCTGTGCCGGAGTTGAGATACCTCTTCCAGCCGTTCTGCAGGATCGCCTGCTCCCCGATGCCCTCGACGTCGCGGACGCTCCCCCACAGCTGCCGCTGGGAGGTGCCCTCGGCCGCGGCCCGCGTCCGCCGCTCGCTGGCCAACCGGCGCTCTGCCACCTGCGGCCCGCTGACGTCCTTCGTGGGCTGCTCGGCCCGGACCCGCACGGTGAGGATGTACTGAGTGGTGTCGTCCTTCCACTGGCACTCCCCCGTCATGGAGGGCAACACGCGGACCTGGTCGGCCTTCATGAGCTTGGTGACCTGCTCGGTGGTCAGCAGCTTGCAGGGGTCGGGCGCGGTGGCGTACCGGCCGGCGGGGGCCGTGGACGTGCCGAGCGCGCTGACCGCGTACCAGCCGCCCGCGCCCAGCACCGCGACGGCGGCGAGCGCCACGGGCAGCACCCACCGGCGGCGCCGGGCGGGCCGGGGCGCGGTGGAGGTGCCCGATGGGGTCGTCATGGTGGTCACCGCGGACAGCACCTGGCGTACGTGCGCCGCCGGCGGCCGCGCCGCCGGGTCCTTGGCGAGCATGGCCATCAGCAGGTCGCCCAGGGGGCGGCCGGCCCTGGCCGGATACGGCGGCTCGTGCAGCAGCACCGCGGCGGCGATCGCGGCGGGCATCCCGCGGTCGAACGGCGCGCGCCCCTCGACCGCGGTGTAGAGGCTCGCGCCGAGCGACCACAGGTCGGACGCGGGGCCCGAGGGCTGCTCGTTGAGCCGTTCTGGAGCCATGTAGCCGGGCGAGCCCGCGTGGCCGAAGGGACCGCCCTGACCGCTCATCGGCGTGGCGATGCCGAAGTCGGTGAGCATCGCCGTGCCGTCGGCGTCGAGCAGGATGTTGGCCGGCTTGACGTCGTGGTGCAGCATGCCGTGGGCGTGCGCGACCTCCAGCGCCGACAGCACGCGCAGCCCGATCGCGGCGACGTACCCCGGGGGCAGCGGACCGCTCTCCTTGATCACCTTGTCGAGCGAGCGGCCGCTGACCAGGTCCATGATGATCCACGGCTGCGCGCCCTCGATGACGACGTCGTGGACGAGCACGATGGCCGGGTCGCGCAGCCGTCCCGCGGACCTGGCCTCGTGGATGGCGCGGTCGATGAACTCGGCGTGCTCGCGCTGGGACATGCCCTCGGGCACGCGTACCTGCTTGACGGCGACCTGCCGGTCGAGCACCTCGTCGATGGCCCGCCACACCGTGCCGGCGCCGCCCTGGCCGAGCCGCTCGATGAGCCGGTAGCGGCCCGCCAGGAGATAGAGCTCAGCCACCATCGCGCAACGTCCGTATGCTCGCCTGCGCGGCTCTCAGAGCCCGCTGCTTGATGTCTTCGTCGGTCGGCCCGTCGGCGAGCGTGGTGTACATGACGGCCACCACGAGGTTGGCAACCCGGTAGATGATGTACGAGGTGTGCATCTGGCCGGTGGGGCCCGCCAGCTCGAAGCCGAACGCCTCGTCGCCGAGCTCAGGGATGTCGCGCAACGGGGTGCGGGCGGCCTTGGTGCTCTCTTTCTGGCCGATCTCGGGCCAGGTCCAGTCGAGCGAGTCGTACCTGCTCCACCAGCGCTTCTGGCTCTGGTACAGCTTGCGCGCCGACGCCTCGGTCATCGACCAGGGATCGACCGTGTCGGAGTCCTTCTGCACCTGGATGCTCACGCCGGTCCCGGCCTGAGGAAGCGTCCAGGCGCACTCCGGGCCCGCCTCGTCGGCGTCCGGCTGGTCCTCGGGCAGGTTCCTGGTACGCAGGATGCCGCTCAGCTCCTGCTTGCTGATCATCGTGCAGACGTCCATGGGCGTGGTGAACCCGGCCGCCGCGGCGCCGTCGCGGTCGCGCAGCCACAGGAACACGGTGGTGGCCGCCGCGGCCAGCGCCACCACCACGACTGCCGCGACCAGCACGGCCATCCGGCCGTGACCTCCCGTCCCGCTCGGCTGGGTGGGCACTTCGGGGACCGGCAGCGCGGGCGCCGGGCCGCCCGCGGCGACCTGTCTGAGCGCCTGCACGACCAGCCGGGACTCGGGGCGTGCGGCGGGGTTCTGCGCCATCATCGCGGCCACGATGGGCCCGAGCGGACCCGGCGCGACCGGCACCGGCTGGGTGAGCGTGGCGCGTACGCGCTCGGCCACCGACCCGACGTAGGCGGGCGTGCCGGTCAGCGCGGCGTAGAGCGTGGCGCCGAGCGACCACATGTCGCTGGCGGGACCCCCGGGGTGGCCCTCCAGCCGCTCGGGCGCGATGAATCCGGGCGAGCCGACCATCAGGCCCTGCTGGGTGAGCGTGGCCTGGCCCTCCTGCCTGGCGATGCCGAAGTCGGTCAGCACCACCCGGCCGCTCTCGGTCAGGAACACGTTGCCCGGCTTGACGTCGCGGTGCTGCAGCCCCTGGGCGTGGGCGGCCATCAGCGCCTCGAGGACGTCGGCGCCCACCCTGGCCGCGTAGTCGGCGGGCATCGGGCCGAAGTCGCGTATGGTGTCGCCCAGCGTACGGCCGCGCAGCAGCTCCATGACCAGCCATGGACGGTCCTGCTCGACCACCACGTCGTGCAGGGCCACGATGCCGGGATGGCGCAGCCGCGCCATGGCCTGCGCCTCGCGCACCGCCCGCGTCACCGCCTCGGCGCGCTCCTTCTCCGACATGCCCTCGGGCAGCGTGAGCTCCTTGACCGCGACATCGCGCTCGAGCATCTCGTCCCTGGCCTGCCACACCTTCCCCATGCCGCCCGCGCCCAGAGGGCGCAGAAGGAGGTAGCGACCGGCAAGTCTTCCCGCGGACATAAAGGGAAGGGTAACTAAGGATCAAGGGGGGTGCTTACTCGTTCCTGTCGGTCCGTCCTTCTATGGTCTTGGAACGTGGACCCGGTTCAAGGCACCCTCGACGAGCTCGGCACGCCGCTGAGCGACGTCACGTTCGTCGTGTTCGACCTCGAGACGACCGGCGGCGCGCCCGCCGAGGACGCGATCACCGAGATCGGCGCGGTCAAAGTGCGGGCCGGCGAGGTGCTCGGCGAGTTCTCCACGCTGGTCGATCCCGGGGGGCCGATCCCGCCGTTCATCTCGGTGCTGACGGGCATCACCGACGCCATGGTCATGGCCGCACCGAAGATCGAGTCGGTGCTGCCGAGCTTCCTCGAGTTCATCAGGGGCGCCACGCTGGTGGCGCACAACGCCGGGTTCGACACCCGCTTCATCAAGGCGGCCTGCGCCGCGCTCGGCTATCCCCCGCCGGCCAATCCCGTGCTCGACACCGTCGATCTCGCCCGGCGCGTGCTGACCCGCGACGAGATCCCCAACGCCAAGCTGTCCACGCTGGCCAGGTTCTTCCGCAGCCCCGTCGAGCCGTGCCACCGCGCGCTGCAGGACGCCCGCGCCACCGTCGACGTGCTCCACGGGCTGATCGAGCGGGCCGGGTCCTTCCAGGTCCACACGCTCGAAGAGCTCAAGTCGTTCGTCCGCGCGCCCACGCCCGAGCAGCAGCGCAAGCGCCACCTCGCCGAGTCCGTGCCCCACGCGCCCGGCGTCTACATGTTCGAGGACGCGCGCGGCGAGATCCTCTACATCGGCAAGAGCACCAACCTGCGCAACCGCGTACGCTCCTACTTCACCGCGGGCGAGACCCGGCCGCGCATCCGCGAGATGATCGGCATCGCCGAGCGGGTGCGCCACATCGTCTGCGCCACCGCGCTGGAGGCCGAGGTCAGGGAGCTGCGCCTGATCGGCGGGGCCAAGCCGCGCTACAACCGCCGTTCCCGCTTCCCCGAGAAGATGCTGTGGCTGAAGCTGACCAGCGAGGTCTTCCCGCGCCTGTCGATCGTGCGCGATCTCAAAGACGACGGCGCCACCTATCTCGGGCCGTTCAGCAGCGCCCGGCTGGCCGACGACGCCCGCATCGCCCTCCACGAGGCCGTCCCGCTGCGGCAGTGCACGCAGCCGGTGACCCTGCGCACCCGGCGCTCGGCGTGCGTGCTGCACGAGATGGGCCGCTGCGGCGCGCCCTGCGAAGGACGCGAGAGCCCCGAGGAGTACGCCGTCCACGTCGAGAACGCGCGCCGCGCCATGACCCAGGACGCCACCCCCGTCTTCACCGCCGTGACCGCCCGCATGGAGCGGCTCTCGGTCGAGCAGCGCTACGAGGAGGCGTCCGTCGATCGCGACCGGCTCGCCTCCTTCGTCCGTACGGCGGCCCGCATGCAGCGGCTGAGCGCCATCACCCGCATCCCCGAGTTAGTGGCCGCGAGCCCGGCCTTCGGCGGCGGCTGGGACATCCACGTCATCCGGTACGGCCGTCTGGCCGCCGCCGGGGTCATGCCCAAGGGCACCCACCCGACTCCCTTCGTGACCGCGCTCAAGGCCGGCGCCGAGTCGGTGCAACCCGGTCCCGGGCCGGTCCACGCGGCCAGCGCCGAGGAGACCGAGTGCATCCTGCGCTGGCTGGAGTCGCCGGGGGTGCGGCTGGTGGAGGTCGACGGCGAGTGGAGCCTGCCCGCGTGGGGTGCGGCGCGACATAAGGCGCGCATTGACCTCGCGTACCGGCATCTTGATCAACGCCGTCCTCGGGAGGGGCGACCTTTGAGGTGAAACGATAGAGTTGTGGCATGGTCACGGCTATCGTCCACATCAATGCAGAGGTAGACCGGATCCCGGAGGTCGCCCAGACGATCGCCGAGATCGAAGGGGTCAGCGAGGTCTACTCCATCACCGGCGAGTACGACCTGCTGGCCATGGTGAGGGTCGCCGCCTACGAGGAGATCGCCGAGGTCGTCCCGGGGCGGATCAACAAGGTGCCCGGAGTGCTCAACACGGAGACGCACATCGCCTTCCGCGCCTACTCCCGCCACGACCTCGACGCCGCCTTCTCCATCGGCTTCCCCGAAGCCGACTGACTCGGCCACCGACCACACCTCGCAAACCGGCGCGGCCCGCACCTGTCGGGCCGCGCCCCCTTCAATCCGACCGCGCCCTGGCGTCCCCCGCCGACCCGGTCGGCCACTCAGTGCTGCCCATCGGCCGGTCCCTCTGGGCCTGTGCGAGCAGATAGTGCGCTCCACGCGTCCCACCCCGAACGCCCACCGAGCCGACCGGCCGCCACCCCCACCCGCGCACGCCCTGAGCAGGTCAGCCGCCCTTCCCTGCCCGCTTGCGCGCCCCCGTGCAGGAATGCGCGCGCCCGCGTGCACGAAGGCGCCTCTGCGTGAACCGTTCTCGCGGGTGCGCCTTCCCGGCGCCCTGGCCGGACTCGGTCGCGGCCCGCAGGCGCACGCACGCCGCCGGCCCGCTCCCGCATCGACCGGACAGCACTCGCGGAGCCGCGCTGACGTAAGCGGCGCACCCCCGGCGCCCTCACGGCCCGCTGAAAGGCCCTGGGGCGAGCAAGCGAACACACGGCGCGCCCGGTCGCCGCTGACGGGCAGGCGGGCACGGACCGCCGCGCCCCGGCCGACGTAGCGCGTGCCACCCGCGCAGACGCCCTCACGACGCAGCCGGCCCGGCACAGCTCCGTGCCGCGAACGATCGGAGGTCAGCGCCTCGCCCGTGGCGTGAGCGACACCCTGGTGGCGCGGCGACGCTCCCACGCGCCGTCCGCCCGCCGGGCGTCGAGACGTGCGTGAACGGCGTGTCGCCTTCCGCACGAACGTAAGCGGGCGTGTCACCTTCAGCAGGAACGCAGTGCGGCGCGCGAGACGTGTCCGGCGCGTTCCCCAGCCCCTCGCGAAACGGCGCGTTTTCCGGCCCCGCAGGCCCCCGCGAAATGCCTCAGGAAACGCCGACGGGCCCGGTCGAGCGAGGTGCTCGGCCGGGCCCGTGCGGTTGTGGCGTCAGGGATCAGCGGGTGATGCTGTGCTGCTCGTCGCTCGCGCCGGCACCGGCGCCGACGGCGGCGTGCTCCTCCCCGTGCTCGTCGTGCTCGTCGTGGCCGTGCCCGTGCGGGTCCTCCAGCGGGATCTTCTCCCCGCCGTAGGCACGGGACATGCGTCCACGCAGCTTGCCGAGCGGCCCGCGCATGCCCTTCGGCGGGATGCCCGAGTTGTCCTCGTCCACCGGAAGCATCGGCACGGGCTCCTTGCCGCGCATGTGCGCCTCCATGTCCTCCGACGGAGGCGTGTGGACCTCGATGAACTCACCGTGCGGCAGCCGCTTGATCACGCCGGACTCCACGCCGTGCGAGATGATCGCCTGGTCGGCGCGCTGGAGGCCGAGGCACATCCGGTACGTGATCAGGTAGGCCAGGGCCGGGGCGACGAAGATCAGCACTCGACCGGCGTAGGTGGTCCAGTTGAGGCTGATGTGGAAGTTGGCCGCGATCTCGTCGTTGGCGCCGAGCAGCCACAGCACCCCGTAGAACGTGATGGCGGAGACGCCGATCGAGGTGCGGTGGGGGTTGTTGCGCGGACGGTCGGCGATGTGGTGCTCGCGGTTGTCGCCCGTGATCCACCGTTCGAGGAACGGATAGAGCGCGAGGCCCGTCATGATGATGCCCATCGGCACCAGGGCCGGGATGATGACGCTCAGCGGCAGCGTGCCGGCGTGGGCGGTGCCGAAGAGGTTGATCTCCCACGGCGGCATGATGCGCAGCGCGCCTTCGAGGAAGCCCATGTAGAAGTCGGGCTGCGAACCGGCGGAGACGTCGGCCGGGGTGTAGGGGCCGAACAGCCAGATCGGGTTGATCTGGGTGAACGTCGCCAGACCGGTGATCACGCCGAGCGTGAACAGGAAGAACGCGCCCGCCTTCGCCATGAAGGCCGGGTAGAACGGCGCGCCGACCACGTTCTTGTTCGTCCGGCCCTTGCCCGGCATCTGGGTGTGCTTCTGCACCCACATGAGCACCATGTGGGCGGAGACCAGAGCCAGGATGATGCCCGGGATGAGCAGGATGTGCAGCGAGTAGAACCGGGAGATGACATCCTCACCCGGGTATTCGCCGCCGAACAGGAAGAACGTGATGTACGTGCCGACCAGCGGCAGCGAGATCGCCACACCCTCGGTGATCCGCAGACCGGCGCCGGAGAGCAGGTCGTCGGGGAGGGAGTAGCCGGTCAGGCCCTCGGCGAGCGCCAGCGTCAGCAGCAGCACGCCGATGAGCCAGTTGATCTCGCGCGGCTTGCGGTACGCGCCGGTGAAGAAGACACGCAGCGCGTGGACCATCATGCCGGCCACGAAGAGCAAGGCCGCCCAGTGGTGCATCTGCCGGATGAGCAGACCACCGCGGACGTCGAAGCTGATCTCCAGCGCCGACGCGTAGGCCTCGGACATCATGACGCCCTTGAGCGGCGCGTACGAGCCGTCGTAGGCGACCTCCATCATGCTGGGCTTGAACCAGAGCGTCAGGAACGTACCGGTCAGCAGCAGGACGATGAAGGAGTAGAGCGCGATCTCACCCAGGAGGAACGACCAGTGGTCCGGGAAGATCTTGCGCATGTTGCGCTTGAGGAAACTGGCACCGCCGAGACGCTCGTCGAGCCAGTTCGACGGGCCTGCGATGGCCTTGGGCGCGGACTTGAGCTCGGTGCTCATGCCTGGCCTCCCTTCGACCTGGCCTCGGCCTCCGCGTCACCGCGTTCCCAGTAGCTGGGTCCGACAGGCACCGCGAAGTCGCCCTTGGCGATGAGGTAGCCCTCGGAGTCGACGGTGATGGGCAGCTGCGGCAGCGGCCGGGCGGCCGGGCCGAAGATGACCTTCGCGCCGTCGGCGGCGTCGAACGTCGACTGGTGGCACGGGCAGAGGATGTGGTGGGTGTTCTGCTCGTACAGGGCCGCGGGGCAGCCCACGTGGGTGCAGATCTTGGAGTACGCGACGATGCCGTCGTGCGTCCAGTTCTTGTTGGTGCCGTCCTTGAGCTCTTCGGGACGGAACTTGATCAGGATCAGCGTGGCCTTGGCGAGGGCGTTGAGGTCGTGCTCGTAGCCCTCGGGCACGACCGACAGGATGCCGCCGGGCGAGTTGAAGTCGGCCGCCCTGATGGGCTGGCCGGTGCCCTCGACGACGAGCCTGAGCGGCTTGCCCTCCTTGTTGGTGGTGCCCCAGACGGTGTGCCGCAGCGTCTTGTTGAACTTGGCGCCTGGCATCTTGCTGTTGTCCAGGTCGCGCAGCATGACCAGGGGGACCAGGCCGAGCGGCGCGGCGGCCAGCAGCAGGGTGCGGCGGAGCAGCTTGCGCTTGACGAAGCCGCTCTCGTTGGCGCCCTGCACGAACGTCTCGCTCACGACCTCGCGGTCGTCCTCGTCGGAGGCCATCGTGTGGCGCTCCTGCACCAGCGAGTACTTCGGCATGATCTGGCGGACCCAGATCACGATGCCGATCGCCAGGGCGAGGATCGCGACCGTGAGCGAGGAGCCCAGCGCGAGGTTGGAGGTGCCCGTGGCCTCGGGACTGCCGACCTGGAACACCACGTAGGAGATGATGAACGCGATGGCGGCCAGGAAGGTGATCGTGAAGCAGAGCGCCACGATCTTCTCGGCCTTGCGCGCCTTGGCCTCGTCCTGCAGCGTCACGCCGGGGACGTCGCGTTCGGCCTTGTCGGCCTCCTCGGTGCCGAGCATCGAGGTGCCCGGTGCGGGGGTGCCGATGACGCGCTTGGGGACGCGTTCGTCCGGCTGCTCGATCTCGTGCTCGTTGTCTGTCATGACTTCTGTCGCTTCTTCGCGGTGATCCAGATGGCGGCGAGTGCGAGGGCGCTCAGGCCCACCACCCACGCTACGAGACCTTCGGTGACCGGGCCGATGCGGCCGAGACCGAAGCCGCCCGGGTCCCTCTGCTCGCGAACCTGGGTGATGTAGGCGATCATGCTCCGCTTCTCCTCGGGCGTGATCGTCGTGTCGTTGAAGACCGGCATCGCCTGCGGGCCGGTGATCATCGCCTCGTAGATCTGCGTGGGCGTCGCCTCGTTGAGGTTGGGCGCGTACTTGCCCTGCGTCAGCGCGCCGCCCGCGCCCACCCAGTTGTGACACTGGATGCAGTTCGCGCGGAACAGCTCACCACCCTTGCCGGCGTCACCGAGCTTCGGGTCGACCTGCTCGTGGCCGGGCACCTGCGGCCCGCCGCCGAGCGACTGGACGTAGGCGGCGATCTGGCGGGTCGTGGTCTCGTTGACCCAGTTCGCCGGCGGCTTGCGCGGCGCCTGCGGGCCGGGCGCGCCCGCCGGCATGCGGCCGGTGCTCATCTGGAAGTCGACGGCCGCGGCGCCGACACCGATGAGCGTGGGCGCCGAGCTGGTGCCCTCCGCGTTCATGCCGTGGCAGCTGGAGCAGTGCTGTACGAACAGGCTCCTGCCCTCGGCCACGTCGTCGACCTTGCCGGCCGCCAGCGCCGCGTCGGCAGGCTTACCCGCCTGGACAAAGGCGGCGTATACCATCCCGACCAGCGCCAACGCCAAAATCAGGACGGCGTATCTCGCGAGGGGATGCCGCCGCCAAGCGGTGATCCTAGTCACAGAGATCCCGTTCCTTAACGAATGATGTAGATGGTCGCGAAAAGACCGATCCAGACGACGTCTACGAAGTGCCAGTAATAGGACACGACGATCGCGCTGGTGGCCTGCTCATGCGTGAAGCGCTTCGCGGCGTACGTGCGTCCCAGCATGAAGAGGAACGCGATCAGGCCACCGGTCACGTGCAGGCCGTGGAAGCCCGTCGTCAGGTAGAACACCGAGGTGTAAGCGTTAGCGGACAAGGTCGCGCCCTCTGACGCCAGCTCGCCGTACTCGTACAGCTGCCCGGCGATGAAGATCGCGCCCATGAGGAAGCTGACGACGTACCAGAAGCGGAGCTTTCCGACCTGCCCCTTCTCTGCGGCCCACACGCCCAGCTGGCACGTCACACTCGACAGGACCAGGATGATCGTGTTGACCGTCGCGAACGGGATGTTCAGATGAGCGACGTCGCCTGCCTCTGCGCCCGCAGGGAGCAGCGCCGGACCCCACTCGAGGCCCTTCCCGACGCTCACCGACCGGATGGTGAAGTACATCGCGAACAGCGCCGCGAAGAACATGAGCTCAGAGGACAGCCACACGATCGTGCCCACGCTGACCAGGTTGGGTCTGCGGTACGACTGTGCTGTCGTCGTCGAAGTTATTGCGGATGCTGTCGCCACGGGCAGCATTATTGCGGCTCCGGTGGTCGGTCCGGCGCACGACCCCCCGTTAGCAGGTACGAACCACCGACCAACCTGGGATAATCGCCATAAAACACCCGCCAGGCATGGTGGCCTGGGTACGCATGCCCACGCACCGGTACGATCCCAGGTGACCATACCTCTTCGACTGATAGTGAGCGCGACCGATGTCCAGTGGGAGCACCGACGAGAAGATGAAAGTCCTCGTCTACAGCGACGACGCCGCCACCAGGGCCGAGGTGATCCAGGCCATCGGCAGGCGTCCCGCGGCCGACGTACCCCTCGTGGAGATCGTGGAGTGCGCCACCGAGCCCAAGGTGCACCAGTGGCTGGGCTCCGGTGAGATCGACGTCGCCGTGCTCGACGGCGAGACCCAGCCCGCCGGCGGCATGGGCGTCTCGCGGCAGGCCAAGGACGAGGTCTACGACTGCCCGCCCATCTGCCTGATCATCGCCAGGCGCGACGACCGCTGGCTGGCCGAGTGGTCCAAGGCCGACGCCGTCGTCTCGCAGCCGCTCGAGCCGCTGGTGCTCGCCGACACCGTGGCCGACCTCATGCGCCGCCGCTCCGCCACCCGTCTCAACGCTAAGTAGGTGACCATGGACTCCCGGACGACCTGGCCAACCCTGCTCAACGCTCTCCTGTCGGGAGAGAACCTCACCTCCGACGAGTCGGCCTGGGCGATGCGGGAGATCATGTCCGGCGCCGCGACGCCGTCCCAGATCGCCGCCTTCGTGGTCGCGTTGCGGGCCAAGGGCGAGACCGTGGCCGAGGTGGTGGGCCTGGCCCGCACCATGCTGGAGCTGGCCACGCCGCTGAAGGTCGAGGGCCCGGTGGTCGACATCGTCGGCACCGGCGGCGACCGCGCCCACACGGTCAACGTCTCGACGATGGCCGCCATCGTGGCCGCCGCCGCGGGCGCCAGGGTGGTCAAGCACGGCAACCGCGCGGCGTCGTCCTCGTGCGGCGCTGCCGACGTCCTGGAGCACCTCGGCATCCGGCTCGATCTCACGCCCGAGCAGACGGCGCAGGTGGCGCGCGAGGCGGGCATCGCCTTCTGCTTCGCGCCGGTCTACCACCCGGCGCTGCGCTTCGCCGGTCCGACGCGCAAGGAGATCGGCGTTCCGACGATCTTCAACTTCCTCGGCCCGCTGACCAACCCGGCCCGCCCGTCGGCGCAGGCCATCGGCGTCTACGACGCCCGCATGCTGCCGGTGCTGGCCGGCGTCTTCGCCGAGCGCGGCGTCTCCGCCCTGGTCTTCCGCGGCGACGACGGCCTCGACGAGCTGACCATCGCCGCCACCTCCACCGTCTGGGTGGTCAAGGACGGCACGGCGACGCAGACCACGTTCGACCCGGCGGTGCTCGGCATCCCGCGGGCCGACGTGGGCGCGCTGCGCGGCGGCGACGTCGCGTTCAACGCCCAGGCCGTGCACGACCTGCTGGAGGGCAAGACGGGGCCGGTGCGCGACGCGGTGCTGCTCAACGCGGCCGCGGCGCTCGTGGCGCTCGACGGGCCCGGCGACGACCTCGACTCCGCGATGATCGACGGTTACGCCCGCGCGGCGCAGGCCGTCGACTCCGGCGCCGCCAAGGCCACGCTGGAGCGCTGGATCGAGGTCAGCAGCGCCTTCCCGCGCTCCTGACCCCTGGCCTTCTCGCGTCCCGGCTCCCCCCACGGGAGCGCCACCGCCGAGACGGCTCTGAGAGGACTCTGACCTGGCGCGACGGCGCCGCCCCTCACCAGGAGTGGCGGCGCCGTTTTCATGCCGTGAGCGTCCTTCTCAGCGCCTCGGAACGGGATCCCGCCCGTCAGCGCCTCAGGAGCGCGCGTCGCGCCGGAGGCGACGAGGTACGCGCGGTCAGGACAGTGCGATGGTGGGACCGGCCTTGAGCGAGCTCCACTTGAGCCACTGCTTCCAGTCCTCCTGCCAGTGCCCCCAGCCGTTGGTGGGCTCCAGCTTGCGCGGCGAGCCGGTGATGATGATGGGGTCGCCGATCAGCGTGTTCTTGAGGAACCAGATCGCGTTGGCCGGGCTGATGTTCACGCAGCCGTGGCTGACGTTGGCGCGGCCCTGCGAGCCGACCGACCAGGGCGCGCTGTGCACGTACTCACCGCTGTTGGAGATGCGGACGGTGTTGTAGACGGTCATCTGGTAGTAGCCGGGCTGGCCGGGCCCGATGCCGGGCGAGGTCATGATCGTGACGGGCTCGCGGGACATCGCCAGGTGGATGCCCGAGGTCGTGTGGTACTTCCACTGGCCGCCCTGGCCTGCGCTCATCGGCATCGTACGGATCTTCTTGCCGTCCCGCCTGACCACGAGCACGTGCTCGTTGACGCTGCCCTTGGTGATCTGCTGGCGGCCGATCTTGAAGTCGAGTCGTACGTCGCGCTTGCCGTACATGCCGGGCCCGCCGCGCACGCCCGCCAGCTTGGCCTCCACCCGCACCTTGGTCCTGGCCGGCCAGTACTTCTTCGGCCGGAAGTCCACGTGCTGGTCGTCGAACCAGTGCCAGGCCCCCTCCACCGGCTTGGAGCTGCGGATGATGAGGTTGCGCTCGACGGCCACCCGGTCCTGGATGGGCTGGTCGAAGGCGATCATCACCGGCATGCCGACCCCGACGGTCAGGCCGGTGACCTCCTTGTTCGGGGTGATGCTCTCGATGTCGAACGTCTTGGTGGCCTTGACCGTGCTGAACTTGCTGGTGGTCTCGTGCTCCTTGCCCGTGGCGTCCACGGAGACCGCGGTCACCGTGTACGAGGCGCCGGGCCTGGCGGTGCCGAGGCTGCGCCAGCGCGTACGGTCGGCGCTCAGCACGCCCTTCAGCGGCCCCGACTTGCCGCCGTCCACCCGGACGCTCTTGAGCGTGCCGCCCTGGGCGGAGACGACCACGGGCCGGTCGGTGGGGACGTTCGACGACTTGTCCGCCGGAGTGACGCCCACGGGGGCGCTGTAGGCCTTGCCCGCCATGGCGACGCCCTTCTTGGGGTCGTCGGCCGGCTCGCCCGCCGAGCACGCCGCCAGCAGCGCCATGGCCAGCAGGCCGCATCCATACGTACCGCGCCCCACGAGTACTCCCTCGTCCCTTATCGAACCGCTTCCGCCTCCTTATTACCCTGAGTGATCGAATCACCACATCCGTACACCGTTAAAGAACACCAAAAAGCGGGCGTCCTCCCCCAAGGGAGGCCGCCCGCTTCAGGTGTGCGGCTCAGTGGCTCAGTGCGAGAAGTGGCCCCGGTAGTACTGGAACACGAACCCGATCATGGCCATGATCACGAGGAAGACCCCGATCAGGAACATCCAGAAGCCGATCACGAACCCGGCGAAGGCGAACGCCGCCGCCAGGCACAGGAACAGCGGCCACCAGCTGCTCGGGCTGAAGAACCCGAGCTCGCCCGCACCCTCGCTGATCTCGGCCTGCTTGTTGTCCTCCGGCTGGGCGCCGATGCGCTTCGCGGTGAACATCAGGTAGTAGCCCACCATGAAGGCGAACCCGACCGAGATGGCCATCGCGGTGGTGCCGACCGGCTCACCCTGACCGGTGGCGGCCTTGGTCCAGAACCAGTACGCGATGTCGACGCCGGCGAAGAAGACCCCGCACAGCAGGAACAGCCAACCTTGGACCTTCATCAGGCCTCAACCTCCTCGGTGGACTTGCTCGAGGTGCGCGGGTAGTGCAGGTCGAACGCGGGGCGCTCGGACCGGATGCGCGGCAGCGAGGTGAAGTTGTGCCGCGGCGGCGGGCAGGAGGTCGCCCACTCGAGCGAACCGCCGTAACCCCACGGGTCGTCGACGGTGACCTTGGGCGCGCTGCGCCAGGTCTTCCAGACGTTGTAGAAGAACGGCAGCGTGGAGGCGCCGAGGATGAACGCGCCCACCGACGACAGCAGGTTGAGGTCGGTGAAGCCGTCGGCCGCGCTGTAGTCGGCGTAGCGGCGCGGGAAGCCGAGCATGCCGAGCCAGTGCTGGACGAGGAACGTCGTGTGGAAGCCGATGAACAGCAGCCAGAAGTGCAGCTTGCCGAGCTTGTCGTTGAGCATCTTGCCGGTGAACTTCGGCCACCAGAAGTAGAACCCGGCGAACATCGCGAACACGACGGTGCCGAAGACCACGTAGTGGAAGTGGGCCACGACGAAGTAGGTGTCGCTGATGTGGAAGTCGAGCGGCGGCGAGGCCAGGATGACACCGGTCAGACCGCCGAGCAGGAACGTGACGAGGAAGCCGATCGAGAACAGCATCGGCGACTCGAACGTCAGGTGCCCGCGCCACATCGTGCCGATCCAGTTGAAGAACTTCACGCCGGTCGGCACCGCGATGAGGAACGTCATGAACGAGAAGAACGGCAGCAGCACCTGCCCGGTCGGGAACATGTGGTGCGCCCAGACCGTGATGGACAGACCGGCGATCGAGATCGTCGCGCCGATGAGGCTGATGTAACCGAAGATCGGCTTGCGGCTGAAGACCGGCAGGATCTCCGTCACGATGCCGAAGAACGGCAGCGCGATGATGTACACCTCGGGGTGGCCGAAGAACCAGAACAGGTGCTGCCACAGCAGCGCGCCGCCGAACTCGGAGTCGAAGATGTGGGTGCCGAGCTTGCGGTCGGCCTCGAGCGCCAGCAGCGCGGCGGCCAGCACCGGGAAGGCCATCAGCACGAGCATGCTGGTCAGCAGGACGTTCCAGGTGAAGATCGGCATCCGGAACATCGTCATGCCGGGCGCGCGCATGCAGATGATCGTGGTGATGAAGTTCACCGCACCGAGGATGGTGCCGAGACCCGACAGCGCCAGACCCATGATCCACAGGTCACCGCCGATGCCCGGCGAGTTGATCGCGTTGGACAGCGGCGTGTAGGCGAACCAGCCGAACGAGGCGGCACCGCCCGGGGTGAAGAAGCCGGAGACGGCGATGATGCTGCCGAACAGGTAGAGCCAGTAGCTGACCATGTTCAGGCGCGGGAACGCCACGTCGGGGGCGCCGATCTGCAGCGGCATCAGCTCGTTCGCGAAGCCGGCGAACAGCGGCGTCGCGAACATCAGCAGCATGATCGTGCCGTGCATGGTGAACAGCTGGTTGAACTGCTCGTTGGTGGTGAACTGCAGCCCCGGCTGCGCCAGCTCGGCCCGCATGACCAGCGCCATCACGCCGCCGATGAGGAAGAAGGCGAACGACGTGATCAAGTACATGTGCCCGATGATCTTGTGATCGGTCGAGCTCATCCACTTCGCGATGATCTGGCCCTTGGTGCTGGGCCGGACCCGCGGCGTCGTCGTCAGTGGTTCTTGGATGGCGGTCACTGGGCACTCCCAGCCTGGTGGGTCGCGATGTACTGTTCGAACTCGGTCTGGTCCACGAGCTTGACCGAGAAGAGCATCCGGCTGTGGTCGACACCGCAGAGCTCGGCGCAGCGGCCGGCGAAGGTGCCGGTCTTGTCGAGCGTGGTGATCTCGAACTTACGGCCGGGGTTGTCCTCGGGGATGCCGGGGATGACGTCACGCTTGAAGAGGAACTCCGGCACCCAGAACGAGTGGATGACATCGTCGGTCGACAGGTCGAACTCGACCTTCGTCTTCTTCGGCAGGACCAGCTGAGGGCCCTGGTTGTAGTCGCTGACCGGCACGCCCGCGACCGGTTCGATCGTCTTGCCCTTGTAGGTCGTGGTGAAGCGCCAGCTCCACTGGAACGCCTCGACCTTGACCTTGACCGGCGCGTCGCCGCTCACCTTGGTGAGCGTCTCGCTGTCGCGCGCGGTGAAGAAGAAGAACACCGAGACCATCACCAGCGGAATGACCGTGTAGAGGATCTCGATGGGCAGGTTGTAACGCACCTGCGGCGGAAGGTCGGCCTTGGCCCTGCGCTTGCGGTGGAAGATCGACGCCCACAAGATCAGAACGATGACGACGGCGCCCGTGGCGAGAGCGGCGATCCAAGCCCCGTTCCACAGGCTCTGGACGACCCCGCCCTGCTCGGTGACGTGATCGGGAAGAAGGCCGCGAGACCATTTGGCCTCGGGGACGTCATTAGCACACGCCGTAGCAGTGGCCAGCAGCAACGCCAAAGCGGCGGCGCGTGGCACCCTGCGCCGGGCCAACGAACGCCGCGTCGTACGGCGAGTCGGACTCACGGATCGCCTACCCCACAGATGAAGCCCAAGAGTCTTTCCCCTGGGCGCTCGTATTTCCTGATGCACAGCTTGATTGCAGACACATTAGCGTGCAGGTGCCTCGCCCCACCGCGCGACCCCTCCATGGCGCCGGAAGTGGGACGATGAGTCTCGTGGCGTACTTCGATGCGGCATCAACCGAACCGCTGCACCCCCAGGCGCGTGAGGCGCTGCTGGCGGCGCTGGACGCCGGCTGGGCCGACCCCGCGAGACTATACGGCGCTGCCCGCCGTGCGCACCTGCTGCTGGAGCAGGCCCGCACGGAGGTGGCCGAGGTGCTCGGCGCGCGACCCGACGAGGTGTCGTTCACCTCGTCCGGCACACAGGCCGTGCATCTCGGTGTGCTCGGAACCCTACACGGCAGGCGCAGGGCCGGGCGCCACCTGGTCACCAGTGCCGTGGAGCATTCGAGCGTCCTGCACGCCGGTGAAGTGCACGAACGCGACGGCGGGACGGTCGAGACGGTCGGCGTGGACATCACCGGCAAAGCCGACGCCGCCGCCTTCGCCGAGGCGGTCGCGCGGCCGGGCACGGCGCTCGCGTGCCTGCAGACGGCCAACCACGAGGTCGGCACGCTCCAGCCGGTCGCCGAGGTGGCCGCCGCCTGCCGGGAGCACGGCGTGCCGCTGCTGGTGGACGCGGCGCAGACGGCCGGGCGGCTGCCGATCCCGCCGGGCTGGTCGGTGCTGACGGCCAGCGCGCACAAGTGGGGCGGCCCTGCCGGGGTCGGCGTGCTCGCCGTGCGCAAGGGCACGCGCTTCCGCTCTCCCCTGCCGCTGGACGAGCGCGAGCGCCGGCGAGTGCCGGGCTTCGAGAACGTGCCCGCCGTGGTCGCGGCGGCGGCCGCGCTGCGTGCGATGGCCGCCGAGGCGGAGGCGGAGCAGGCCCGGCTGTCGGCGCTGGTCGACCGGATCAGGGAGCGGGTCCCGCAGCTCGTGCCGGACGTGGAGGTCATCGGCGACCCGGTCGAGCGGGCGCCGCACATCGTGACCTTCTCGTGCCTGTACGTCGACGGCGAGGCGCTGCTCACCGAACTGGACAAGGCGGGCTTCGCGGTATCCTCCGGAAGTTCGTGCACCGCTAGTACGCTTCGTCCATCGCACGTTCTTGAAGCGATGGGCGTGCTGACGCATGGCAATGTCCGGGTGTCGCTGCCCAGGGGCACGTCAGCGGCCGAGGTCGACGCGTTCCTCGCCGTGCTGCCCGAGCTGGTGCACCGCATCCGCCAGGACGCAGGAGTCGCATGACCGAGGTTACCCAGCCGGCGTTGACGATCGACGCGCTCGGGAAGAAGTGCCCGATCCCGATCATCATGCTCGCCGAGCAGATCAACCACGTCCCGCTGAACGCGGTGGTGGCCGTGCTGGCCGACGATCCCGCGGCGTACAACGACGTGCCGGCGTGGTGCAGGCTGAAGTCGCATCGCCATGTCGGCTCGTACGAGCTGCCCGAGGGCGGCTGGGCCATCCACGTCCGCCGCAATTACTAGGGGTCCGATTTGTCCCTGTATGGGGGGTAGGGGACTTCCGAAGGAAGTCGCCGACACCAGGGGAAAGCCATGATCAGCTCACAGTCGCACAACTGCGCACGCGACGTCATGAGCACGGGCGCCGAGTGCATCAGCACGCACGAAACCCTCGACAGGGCCGCGCAGCTCATGCGCGAGCACGAAGTGGGGGCACTGCCCGTGTGCGGGCCCGACGACCGGGTGACGGGCATCATCACCGACCGCGACATCGTGATCAAGTGCATCGCCGCGGGGCACGACCCGGCCAAGACGACGGCGGGCGAGCTGGCCACCGGACTGGTCTGGGTAGCGCCGGACGCCACGGTGGAGGAGGCGCTCTCACGCATGGAGGAGCACCAGATCAAGCGGCTGCCGGTGATGGACGGCGGCCGGCTGGTCGGCATGATCAGCGAGGCGGACCTGGCCGCGCACCTGAGCGACGACCAGCTCGCCGAGTTCGTGCACCGCGTCTACGCGCGGCACTGAGCGCCCGCGCGCCGCTCAGAGCACGCCGCTTTGCGCGCCCGCGCGCCACGCGGGACGCCCGGCCGAGCGCCCGTCGCACCACGCTGAGCGCCTGGGCGGGGCCGTACCGGGCGCATGTCAGAAAGGGCCGGACCGCCGGTGAGCGGCCCGGCCTGGCGCGTGAAAGGGGCCTTTCGCGTGCGGAAAAGGCCCTGGATCGGTCAGGGGTGGTAGCAGCGGACGTGCTGGGCGATCTCCGCGGCCGCGTCGGCGCCGTACGCGGCTCCGAAGCGCTCCAGGAACTCCTTCTGCCCCAGCTCGTACTCCTGACCGCCCACGCGCTCGAGCACGTGCGTGGCGGTGAGGTTGCCGATCTGCCCGCACCGCTCCAGCGACAGGCCCCAGGCCAGGCCGGCGAGGAAGCCCGCCCTGAAGGCGTCGCCCACGCCGGTCGGGTCGGCCTTGCCGCGCTCGGGGGCGGGGGCGACCTGGATGGACGGCTCGCCCTTGCGGTCGATGACCGCGCCCTTGGGGCCGAGCGTGGTGATCCGGACGCCGACGCGGTCGAGGATCTCCGCGTCGGACCAGCCGGTCTTCTGCTCGATGAGGCCCTTTTCGTAGTCGTTGGAGAACAGGTAGGCGGCGCCGTCGACGAGCTGGCGGATCTGCTCGTCCTCCATGCGCGCGAGCTGCTGGGAGATGTCGGCGGCGAACGGGATGCCGCGCTGGCGGCACTCGTCGGTGTGGCGCAGCATCGCGTCGGGGTCGTTGGGGCTGATCAGGACCAGGTCGAGCCCGCCCACACGGTCGGCGACCGGCTTGAGCTCGATGAGCCGCGCCTCGGCCATGGCCCCGGTGTAGAAGGAGGCGATCTGGTTGTGGTGCTCGTCGGTGGTGCACAGGAAGCGCGCGGTGTGCTGGGTCTCGGAGACGTGCACGGAGTCGCAGTCGACGCCGTGGCGCTCCAGCCAGGAGCGGTAGTCGGCGAAGTCGTTGCCGACGGCGCCCACGAGGATCGGCCGCAGGCCGAGACAGGCCATTCCGAAGGCGATGTTCGCCGCGCATCCCCCGCGACGGATCTGCAGATCGTCGACCAGGAAGGAGAGCGACACCCGGTCGAGCTGCTCGGCGATCAGCTGGTCGCCGAAGCTGCCGGGGAACGTCATCAGGTGGTCTGTCGCGATGGAGCCGGTTACGGCGATGCGCACGGGATTCTTCTTCCTCGTTGTCAGCAGGCCAAATGAGCCCCACGAGAATACGCGAAGGTCCCGCCCGCTCAAAGGCGGACGGGACCTTGCGGTGGTTGCGGACGACCCGCTCTTAGTTGAACGAGTCACCACAGGCGCACGAGCCCGTGGCGTTGGGGTTGTCGATCGTGAAGCCCTGCTTCTCGATGGTGTCGACGAAGTCGATGGTCGCGCCCATGAGGTAGGGAGCGCTCATCCGGTCGGTGACCACGTTCACACCACCGAACTCGGACACGACGTCACCGTCCATCGAACGGTCGTCGAAGAAGAGCTGGTAGCGCAGGCCGGAGCACCCGCCCGGCTGCACGGCGACCCGCAGCTGCAGACCCTCTTCACCCTGCTGCTCCAGCAGGCTCTTGACCTTGGCGGCGGCCGCGTCAGTCAGGATCAGGCCCTGTGCCGTGGTCTCGCTGCTCTCAACCGTCATCTGCTGACTCCCTAACCCGGCTGTCTGTTTTCGACGTCCTACAGATGACGCTACCAACACCTGCGAGTGTCCACACATTCCCGAGTACCGGACATCCCGGAATAAACCGTTTCGGCGGTATGTCATCATGAGTATCGTCAAACCGACGATAAGGGGGTATGGCGATGGCCACCCAGACCGGACTGCCGCTTTTCGTCCTCGGCAGGGGAGCCGATCCGCTCAGTGAGAAGGGGGTCGACTGCCCCGGCGAGCTGCCTCCCGCCTCCGACCCCGCGCTGGTGGAACGCGCCCGGAAGGCCAAGGAGGCGCTCGGCGACCGCCTGTTCGTGCTCGGCCACCACTACCAGCGCGACGAGGTCATCCAGTTCGCCGATGTGACGGGCGACTCGTTCAAGCTCGCCCAGCAGGCGGCGGCGCGCCCCGAGGCGGAGTACATCGTCTTCTGTGGCGTGCACTTCATGGCCGAGTCCGCCGACATCCTGACCGGCGACGGCCAGAAGGTGATCCTGCCCGACATGGCGGCGGGCTGCTCCATGGCCGACATGGCGACCTACGACCAGGTCGAGGAGTGCTGGGAGGAGCTGGAGGACGCGGAGCTCGCCGACGTGGTGGTACCGGTCACGTACATGAACTCCAGCGCTGACATCAAGGCGTTCTGCGGGCGCAACGGCGGCGCGGTGTGCACCTCGTCCAACGCCCGCCGCGCCCTGGACTGGGCGTTCGAGCAGGGCGAGAAGGTGCTGTTCCTGCCCGACCAGCACCTGGGCCGCAACACGGCCGTGCTGGAGATGGGCATGTCGCTCGACGACTGCGTGGTGTGGAACCCGCACCGCCCGAACGGCGGCCTGACCCGCGAGGAGCTGGAGCGGGCGAAGATGATCCTGTGGCGCGGCCACTGCTCGGTGCACGGCCGCTTCACCGCCGAGTCCGTGGACGACGTGCGCGCCCGCATCCCCGGCGTCAACGTGCTCGTGCACCCCGAGTGCCGCCACGAGGTCGTGACCAAGGCCGACTACATCGGCTCGACCGAGTACATCATCAAGACGCTGCAAGCCGCGCCGGCCGGTTCGAGCTGGGCCGTCGGCACCGAGCTGAACCTGGTCAAGCGGCTCGCCCAGACCTTCCCCGACAAGAACATCTCGTTCCTCGACAGGACGGTCTGCTACTGCTCCACGATGAACCGCATCGACCTGCCGCACCTGGTGTGGGCGCTGGAGTCGCTGGTGCTCGGCGAGGTCGTCAACCAGATCACAGTGGACGACGACACCGCCCACTGGGCCAAGGTCGCGCTCGACCGCATGCTGGCGCTGCCGTAACCCGGTGCCGGGTCGCGCGAAGTGACCCGGTGAGGGTCACGCGAAGTCGTACCCGCGCAAGGGTCAGGCGAAGTCGTATCCGACCTCCACGTAGACCGTGACCTGCCGCGTGCCGGGGCTGATCGAGGCCCCGGCCTCGGCCGCCAGCGCCGCCGCCCGCATCGGCTGCGGCGGGGCCTGGCGCAGCTCGCTCACCGACACCACGCGGCCGAGCGGCCGGCCCGCCAGCGCGGCGTACTGGACGGCCTTGGCGGCGGCGTCCCTGAACGCCCGCTCCCTGGCCTCGGCCAGCGCCCTCGCGGGGTCGGACAGCTCGAACGCCACGCCGTTGAGCCTGACCTCCTCGCCCACGCCCGCCACCGTGTCGATGACGTGGTCGGCCCTGCTCACGTCGCGGACGACGGCCTCCACGCCCTGCGCCGCCCGGTAGGCCGACACCTTGGGGTACGCCGCGTACTCGGGGCCCAGGGACAGCTCGACCGTCGTCACGTCGCGGGCGGTCACTCCCGCCCGGTCCAGCGCCTCGGCGAGCCGCGTCGCGGCGGCGCGGGCGGCGGAGAACGCTTCGGCCGCGGAGGCCCTGCGGACCTCCACGCCCGCGTGCAGCCGCAGGATGTCGGGCGCGGCCAGGACCGAGCCCTCGCCGATCACGGTGATGTCCACGGGCAACCCCCTCAGGTGGGTCCAGGCCCCGATCCTAGATCGGGTACGCGCTACGCGGTGGGCCTGGCGAAGCGGAAACCCATCGCTTCGAACTGCGCCTTGTCGGGAGCCTTCGCCAGCACCCTGCCGACCTGGCCCTTGAGGTCCACCACGACCGCCTCGTAGCCGTTACCCGCCCGCCGCCACACCGCCAGGTGGTCGTCGTCCCACCAGCCGATGAGCCGTTCGGCGGCGATCGGCACGGTGACCGGGTCACCGCCCGCCGTCGGGCGCACGCACAGCGCGGTGCCCGCAGGCGTACAGTGCGCCAGGAACCGGCCGCCGGACGGCGAGACGTCGTCGCCCTCCACCCACACCGGCGAGCCGACGTCCTTGAGCGTGCGCAGCACCTTGCCGTCCAGGCCGTAGAACGTCATCGCGCCGCCCGCCCACGTGCCCACCGCGCGGCCGCCCGCGTCCCAGAAGAAGCGCCACTCCCCCGCGCCCTTCTCCCGCACCTCGAACACCTCGCCCCGGCCCGCGGCGACGTCGATGACGCCGAAGCCGTACGTCTGCACGGCGTCGCCCTCGCCCTTGTAGAGGGTGACCAGGCCCCGCTCACCGTCCGGCGACCAGCGGGGCGTGGTCGGGAAGACCGGCTTCGGGCTGAGCTTGACCACGCGCTTGGTGCCGGTGCGGTGATCGACGATCGAGACGGTGGAGAACAGATCCGTGCTGTAGTCCACGTCGGTGGCCAGGGCGAGGTTCGTCCTGGGGTCGAGGGCGTACTCGAAGTAGCGCTCCTCTGGGGCGAACTCGTTCGCGTCGTGCTTGCGCACGTAGAGGCGCTTGCCGCCGTCCAGCGTGTAGGAGACCAGCTTGACGGGGTCGGCGTCGCTCTCCCGGACCTCCACGGAGGTGCCCGGCAGCGTGAACGTCCGGAGCTCGGGCGTGGCGGTGGTCCCCGCCGTCGTGATGGCCGCCGCCGACGGGGTCGGGCTGACGGTGGGCGACGCAGGCGTGTTCAGCCGTACGGCGACCAGCGTGACCGCGGCGGCCAGCCCCAGCACCCCGGCCGTGGCTCCGGCCACCACCAACCTGGCCCTTCGCCGCCGAGCCGCCCTCTCAGGCCCGTCACCTGGGGCGGCCGGCGCGACCTGACCGCGCGGCCCGGCCGGCGTGGCCGCACCGCCCGCCCCAGGCGACGGCACCGGCTCGGCAGGCCCGCGCAATGGGGCCTGGCCACCTGACGTGGGCGACGGGGTCTGAGCGGGTGATGCCGTCTGACCATGCGGCGCGACCGCACCTGGCGGTGTGACGTGACTGGGCGGTGTGACGTGACTGGGCGGCGTGACCTGGCCGCCTGGCTTGGACGATGCGGCCGGGCCGCTCGGTCCGGGCGGCGTCCGGGCACCCGGACCGGGCTGTGCGGCGGCCTGGGCCGGCGGCGCGACCCGGCCACCTGACGTTGGCGGCGTGGCCATGGGGGGAAGTGCCGTCTCACCGGGCGGCGCTGCCGGGCCGTCCCGCCTGGGCGGCGCGGCCGGGGCGGGCGATGCGGCCTGGCCACCATGCTCGGGCGGTGTGGCCGGGCCCCCCGGGCTGGGCGGTGCCGTCTGGGCACCCGGCCGGGGTGGCGCGGGTGGCGCGGCCTGCCCGCTGGGCTCTAAGGGCGTGTTCCGCGAGGCGGCGCTGCCCTCTAAGAGCAGGCCCTGCTGCGGCCCTGCCTGAGACGGCAGCCCCTGAAGCGCCAGGCCCCGAGACGACGAGCCCTGAGGCGACGAGCTTTCGAGCGACGCGTCCCGAGAGGACGGGCTCTGGGGCGAGGAGCTCTGAGACAACGAGCCATGAGGCGGCGGGTTCTGGGGCGGTGAGGCTTGCGAGGCGGGCTGGCCCGCGGTCTGGGGCGGCAGGGGGTGCCGTGGCGCGGCAGGGACGTGGCCGAGCAGGCGCATGAGGGCCTCGTCGGCCGCCGGTCTGCTGTCCGGGTCCTTGGCCAGGCAGTCGGAGACCAGCGCGCGCAGGGCGGGGTCGCCGATGCAGGAGACGTCGGCCTCGGCGTGCAGGATGCGGTTCACCACGGCGGCCACGCTGTCCTGCCCGAACGGCGGCCGTCCCGACGCGGCGAAGACCATCGTGCCCGCCCAGGCGAACATGTCCGACTTCGGCCCAGGACCCTCGTCGCCGAGTTGCTCGGGCGCCATGTACGACGGCGTGCCGACCACGGCGCTGGTGAGCGTCGATGCCAGGTCGAGCGCCTTGGCGATGCCGAAGTCGATGACGCGCGGCCCGTCGGAGGCCAGCACCACGTTCGACGGTTTGAAGTCCCGGTGCACGATGCCGGCCTGGTGGATGGCGACCAGCGCGGTGACCGTGCCGATGGCCAGCCGGTGCAGGGCGGTGCCGGTGCGCGGGCCCTGCTCGCGTACGACGTCGGTCAGGGTGCGGCCGTCGATGTACTCGCTCACGATGTACGGCCGCCCGTCGCTCAGCCCGGTCTCGATGACCTGGGCGGTGCAGAAGGGCGCCACCCGCCTGGCCATCGCCACCTCGCGGACGAACCGCTCCGACGCCTGGGCGTCGCCCACCAGGTCGGCGCGCAGCAGCTTGACCGCGACACGCGTCCCGTCGGCGCCCGTGGCGAGGTACACGATGCCCTGCCCGCCCTCGCCGAGCCGCCCGGTCAGGCGATAGCCGCCCACCGCCGCGGGGTCGCCAGGACGCAGGGGCGCGTGGTCCGGCATTGGCACATCCCCCACGAAATGGCGACTTTACCGCCATTCTGGCGGTTCGCCGGGCTTCCCGTCACGTGATCACCGGACCGCCCGTCACAGGTTCACCGGGCCGCACATGGCGCGTACGCCGGGCCGCACATCACGTCCTCATCCGGCCGCACGTCACGCGATCACCACCCGCACGTCACGCCCTCATCCGGCCGTGCGTCACGGGATCGCCGGAACGGGCTGCACGCCTTGATCCGGCCGTGCGCCGGGCGTTGCCCGGGGCACACGTCAGGCATCCACGTGCCCGGCCGTCACGGCGCCGGCGATGGCCTGCGGGGCGCGGAGCGGGATGCGGCGGCCGATCCCCGGCAGCCGTACATGCCTCCCGCCGAGCGTGGCGGCGAGCCGGGCCTGGCACTCGTCGGCGTCCTCACCACTGATCACGGTGACCGGGACGGCGGGGAAGGGCTTGTCGGCGCGCAGCAGGAGCAGATCGGCGGCCATGTCACCCCGGGCGAGCCACTCCCCCACGACGGCGGCGGGCACCTTGCCCAGGACGTACACGCCGGACGGGTCGGGCAGGCCGGTGAGCAGCCGGTGCGCGACGGGACCCGTCATGCGGGCCAGCACGGCCGCGCCCCACGTGCCGCCGAGCGCGGGCAGCCACCGCCCTGCGTTCCTGGCGGCGGCGTACGGGCGGCGTCCGGCCACGCAGGCCGGGTCCACCAGGACGAGCCCGGCCAGACACAGCGGGTGCAGCCGGGCGAACGCCTCCGCATGCCAGCAGGCGACACCGTGCGCGACGAGCGTCACCTGCTCAGGGTGGGCGGGTGCGAGCGCGGCCAGGCGGGCGACCTCGGCGTACAGGGTCGGCGGGGTCACGGGACGCGGGCTGCGTCCGAGCCCCGGGCGATCGAAGCGGATGACACGGCGGCTCCCCGCCAACAGCTCGGCCACGGCGTCCCAATGGAACCAGGCGCCGCCGGGACCTGCGGTGATGAGCACGGCGGGCCCCTCACCCTGCTCGACGACATGCGGCCCGGCGCCCTGCGACGCGCCTGCGGGCGGCGGAGGCAGGACGCAACCGCCGGCGGGGGGCGGAGGCACTACGCGGCTACCTCCCGCACGGGGTGGAGGCGGTACGCGGCTGTCAGCGGGCGGCGGAGGCGCCATACCGCCCTCAGCGGGCGGTGGAAACGCCACACGGCCCTCAGCGGGCGGTGGTGGCAGGACGCGGGCGCCGCCCACGCCGCCCATGCGGCCGGGCGCGACCCGCAGGCAGCCCTCGCCGTACGGGTCATCGGTGGCGGCCCCGGGACCGTCCGCACGGCCGGCGACGCCGTCAGCAGGCGGGTCCGCGGCCGCGTCACCGGCCATCCGGCCCTCGGCGGCATCGCCGTCAACGCGCTCCGGAGAGACGTCGTCGGTGACCAAGAGGTGCAGTGCCACGTACACGAGCCAGAACGCGATCACCGTGAGCTGGGCGCGGTGCGCGAGGCCGGCGCCGTGCCCCGCCAGCAGCGCTATCACCAGGAGCAGCGTGGTGACCAGGCTGAGCCAGGTCAGCAGCCACGCCACCCACGACCGCCAGCACGCGGCGAGGAACGCCATGGCGGCCAGGACGGCGAGCGTGGCGAGCGTGCCGGCCGTCTCGTGCAGCCGGTGGGCGAGCGAGACGCCGGCGGCGCCGCAGGAGGGGTCGCTGAGCGCGGCGCAGTCGAGCGGGAACAGCCCGCCGGCGAAGGTGAGCAGCCCGAACGCGGCCAGCGCCAGCCAGCCCGGCCATTCGCGGGCCACCCGGGGCACCAGCAGCACGCCGAGCACGCACGCGAGCCCCGCCAGCCCGTCGCTGACCCGGAACAGCCGGGTCCACGGCTGGTCGCGGGCGGCCAGTTCGCTGACGAAGCCGTGCGTCCTGTCGACCGCGGGCGTGGTGAACTGGCCGGTGATCCAGGCGCTGCCCAGCACCGCCGCCACGATGAACGCGCACGCGGCGAACACGTACAACCTTCGCTCCACGTGACAATTAGATCACTCGGTGCGATAGTCGCAGATGAGCGCCCCTGCGGATAAGCCTCCCCCGAGGCGCCGGCGTCTCGAAGCGCCCCGAAGCCTCAGAGTCCGGGAGCGCCCCACACCGGGAACCAGCGGCCGAGATCCTTCTCCAGCGGCAGCTCGCCCTCCAGCGCACCCCTGGCCTGCAGTTCGAGCGCGTTGTCGCGCTTCTCCCCCGGCAGCGGCGCGAACGGGTAGAAGGTGCCGCGCTTGTACAGGTAGACGACGGCGAGCCGGCCGCCGTCCCGCCGGGCGAACGACACCAGCGAGCACAGCAGCGACGGGCCGAACCCGGCGCCCTCCAGCGAGGAATTGACCGCGTGCAGCTCGGTGACCAGGTCGCTGAGCGCCTCCGGCGGGCGGCGTACGAGCAGCCAGGTGTAGCCGTAGCCGTCGGATGACTTCTCGACGCGATCGCCCAGCAGCGCCTGGACGTCGCGTTCGAGACTGGCGAAGGCGCCGCCCTCGGCGGCGCGGAAGGCGACGGAGCCCAGCCCGGTGGGCGTGAGACCGGTCGCCGCCTGCAGCGTCACCGCCGCGGACGGCAGCGCGAACAGCGCGTCGAGATTCGGCTTGACCGGCTTCGACCGGCCGAGCAGCACGTCGAGCCAGCCCATGGCCTCAGCCCCTTCCGAGCTGGCGGGAGATGCCGGCCAGCTGCTCCAGGCGGCGCTCCAGCGGCGGATGCGTCGAGAACAGCGCGGCCAGCGTCGCCCCCTTGGCCAGCGCGGGCGCGAAGTAGAAGGCGTTGAACGGCTCCGCCTCCCGCAGGTCGCGCGTCGGGATTCTGGCCATGTCGCCGGACACCTTGGTCAGTGCGCTGGCCAGCGCGGACGGGCGCTGCGTGAGCAGGGCACCGGCCCGGTCGGCGGCCAGCTCGCGATAGCGCGACAGGGCGCGGGTGAGCAGGAAGCTGACGGCGTACACGACGACGGACACCAGCAGGATGATGACGCCGATGGGCAGCCCGCCCTGGCCGCCGTTGCGGCGGCCGCCGAGCCCCGTGTAGAGCGCGAACCTGGTCATCAGCCCCGCCACGATGCCGAGGAACGAGGCGATGGTCATGACCGCCACGTCGCGGTGTGCGACGTGGGACAGCTCATGAGCGATCACGCCCTCCAGCTCCTGCGGCTCAAGGCGGCGCAGGATGCCGGTGGTCACGCAGACGACGGCGTGCTTCTGGTCACGCCCGGTGGCGAACGCGTTGGGGACGTCGGACTGCGCGATCGCCACCCGCGGCTTGGGCATGTCGGCCAGCGCGCAGAGCCGGTCGATCATGCCGTGCAGCTCGGGCGCCTCCTGCGGCGAGACCTCCCGCCCGTGCATCGCGAACAGTGCGATGCGGTCGGACAGGAAGTACTGCACCAGCAGGAAGGCGCCCGCCAGCACCAGCACGGTCAGCGCCTGAGCGCCGAGGGCGATCAGTACGCCGACGAACACGACATAGAGCAACCCGAGCAGGAACAGCGTCACGACCATCCGGCGGCTGAGGCCGGGGTCGGACGCGAACCGCGTGCTCACGGGGTCAGCCCGGGATGAGGCCCTGGTCGCCCAGCATCTCCCGGACCTCCTCGATCGAGGCGTCCGCGGGGGGAAGGATCAGCTCTGACGGCTCAAGGCTGTCGTCGGGTAGCGCCTTGCCCACCTGGCGCACCTTGTCGAGCAGCGCGTGCAGCTTGACGCGGAAGGCCTTCTCGTCGCCCGCGTCGATGGCCGCTTCCAGCTCGGAGTCGAGCTCGTTGAGTACGGCGATGTCGTCGGCGGAGATGTCCACCTGACCCTCGCCCATGATTCTGACGATCATGCGCCCTCCCCAGGCTGGCGGTACTGCTGGGTGGGACCGGCCTGCTGCTGCGGCTGGGCCTGCTGCTGCGGCTGAGGCTGCGCCTGCTGCTGCGGCTGGCCCTGCTCGATGGCCTGCTGCGGCGCCGGGCCCTGGCCGAGCTCGGCCTTCATCCTGGCCAGCTCCAGCTCGACGTCCATGCCGCCGCCCATGCGGTCGAGCTCGGCCTGGATGTCGTCGCCGCGGGTGCCGCTGAAGTCGTCGAGCGCGCCGCTGGCGAGCAGCTCGTCGATGGCGCCGGCGCGGGCCTGCATCTGCGCCGTCTTGTCCTCGGCGCGCTGGATCGCCAGGCCGACGTCGCCCATCTCCTCGGAGATGCCGGAGAACGCCTCGTTGATGCGCGTCTGCGCCTCGGCGGCGGTGTAGGTGGCCTTGATGGTCTCCTTCTTCGTACGGAAGGAGTCGACCTTGGCCTGCAGCCGCTGCGAGGCCGTCGTCAGCTTCTCCTCCTCGGCCTGGAGGTTGTCGTGCTGAACCTTCAGATCGGCGATCTGGGCCTGCAGGTTGGAGCGCCGCTGCAGCGCCTCACGGGCCAGGTCCTCGCGGCCGACGGACAGCGCCTTGCGACCCTGCTCCTCCAGCTTCCTCGCCTGGTTCTCCAAGCCGGTTATCTGCAGCTCCACCCTCTTGCGCGAGGTGGCGACGTCGGCCACCCCCCTGCGCACCTTCTGCAGCAGCTCGAGCTGCCGCTGGTAGGAGTAGTCAAGGGTCTCGCGCGGATCCTCCATCTTGTCCAAGGCCTTGTTGGCCTTGGACTTGAAGATCATCGAAAGTCTCTTCATCACGCTCATGCGCGTCGGCCGTCCCCTTCTAGGTCGTGCTGGTGTACATCCCGATGCAGCGCAGCCGCCTTGGGATTACCCTACGCATAACGCACGAGGGCGTCACTAAGTTGCACTCCAGGTAGGGTTGACGTCGTGTTGCGACGCCGTTCCCAAACCTCTGTGGACGACACCCCCGTCCCCGTTGACGATCCTAAGCCCCAGGGTAAAGGTCGTCCCACACCCAAGCGCCGGGATGCCGAAGGCAGGCGGCGCCAGTACGTTTCCGCGCCGAAAGACCGCAAAGAGGCGTACCGGCAGATGCGTGCCAAGCAGGCGGCCGAGCGGGAAAAGGTCCGTCAGGGCATACTCGCCGGTGACGAGCGATATCTGCCTGCCCGCGACAAGGGCCCCGCGCGTAAATTCGCGCGCGACTGGGTCGACTCCCGGCGGCTGCCGAGTCAGTATTTCCTGCCGTTCTCGCTCGTGATCCTGCTGGCCACCTGGATTCCGTGGCCGATGTCGATCCGCGCCCAGGTGCTGGGCTACGTCGTGACGATCGGCTGGCCGATCATGATGCTCGGCGTGCTGTTCACCTCGGTCTACGTGGCCTTCAAGGTGAAGAAGCTGGTGGCCGAGAAGATGCCGAACGAGAGCGTCAAGGGCGTGGGCTTCTACGCGGCCATGCGGGCGCTGCAGATCCGCAAGCTGCGGTTCCCGCCGCCGAGGGTGCAGGTCGGCGGGGAGCCGGTGCCGACCAAGAAGTGACGGCACGGGTCGCCTAGTCCGCGTACTCCCAGCGCAGCACGCCTCGCTCCACCGCGGGCCGCCGGCCGTCGAACTCCGTCCCGTTCTCCAGGGCGTCGGCGACGGCCCGCATGAGCGCGTAGTACGACGGCAGCCGCCGCCCCATGCCGGCGCTCCCGTCGTCCCAGCCGACCGTGCCGTCGGCGGAGTCGATCAAGGCGTACGTCGCGGAGCCGTCCGCCCTGCCGGTGAAGGCGAGGAACGGGATCATCCTGCCGCTCCACAGCTCTCTCCAGGGGTCGTCACCGCTGTCGGTGGGGTCGTGCCCGCACTCCCGGCGCCAGGTGTCCCTGATCTCGCGGATGGGCAGGTTCGACACTCCATCGGGGTCCGCGCCGAATCCGAAGCCCGCGGCGCCGTTGTGGCGCAGCAGCGAGGCGCGCAGGTCGTCGGGGAAGCGCACGCCCATCTGCGCCTCGGCGATCGCGATCGTGCGCGCCCTGCCGGGTCTGCCGAGTTCGCGGTACGTACGCGGCGCGTTCGCCTTCAGCCACCGCTCGATGCGCCGCCACTGACGGTTCACCGCCCGCCTGACCTCGGGGTCGATCGGGCGGATCGTCACCGCACGGCCGCTCGTCGTGCGGCCGGTCTCCGGGCGGGCCGTCCCCGTGCTCAGCGCGGGCGCGCAGTACGGGTCGGGCGTCGGGACCGGCTCCGGGGTGGACGGTGTCATGGGCTCGGCAGTGCGCTCGGCCGCCGCGATCAGCGCGCTCTGGCGTTCCCGCCGGGCCCGCTCGTGCGCGCCGGAGGCGTCGTACGGGGGCATCAGCGCGACCGCGAGCACCACGGCCGCGATCGCCGCGACCGCCGCCCAGACCGGCCACACCCTCGTGCGGCGCGCCGAGCCGCCCGGCCAGGGCACTGTGGCGGTCCGTCCTGCGTCCGGCCTGGCGGGCATGCGGGCGCGACGGCGCAGCCGGACCACGATGGCGGTGAGGATCGCGGCGGTGAGCGCCAGCCGTACGAGCTTCAGCACGTCGCGCACCCTATCCCGAATCAGATCATCCGATGTATGGCCATTAGAGTCGGATGCATGGAATTCCGACACCTTGGCCGCAGCGGTCTCATGGTCAGCGAGATCAGCTACGGCAACTGGCTCACCCACGGCTCTCAGGTCGAGGAGGACGCCGCCAAGCAGTGCGTCCAGGCGGCCCTCGACGAGGGCATCACCACGTTCGACACCGCCGACGTCTACGCGGGGACGAAGGCCGAGGAGGTGCTGGGGCGGGCCCTCAAGGGTGTGCGCAGGGAGTCGCTGGAGATCTTCACCAAGGTCTACTGGCCGACCGGCCCCGGTAAGAACGACCGCGGCCTGTCTCGCAAGCACATCTTCGAGTCGATCCACGGCTCGCTCCGCCGCCTGCAGACCGACTACGTCGACCTCTACCAGGCGCACCGCTTCGACTACGAGACCCCGCTCGAGGAGACGCTCAAGGCGTTCGACGACCTCGTACGCCAGGGCAAGGTCCTCTACGTCGGTGTCAGCGAGTGGACCGCCGACCAGATCGCCCGCGCTCTGAAGATCGCCGATGAGATGGGCTTCGACCGGATCGTGTCCAACCAGCCGCAGTACTCCATGCTGTGGCGGGTCATCGAGTCCGAGGTCGTGCCGCTGAGTGAGAAGGAGGGCGTCGGCCAGATCGTCTGGTCGCCGATCGCTCAGGGCGTGCTGACCGGCAAGTACCTGCCCGGCCAGCAGCCGCCGGAGGGCTCCCGGGCCACCGACAAGAGCGGCTCCGCCATGATCGCCCGCTTCATGCGGGACGACGTGCTGACCCGCGTGCAGGAGCTCAAGCCCATCGCCGCCGACCTGGGCCTGTCCATGGCTCAGCTGGCGGTCGCCTGGGTGCTGCAGAACCCGAACGTCTCCAGCGCCATCGTCGGTGCCACCCGCCCCGAGCAGGTGCGCGACAACGTCAAGGCGGCGGGCGTCAAGCTCGACGCCGACGTACTGAAGAAGATCGACGACGTGCTCGGCGACGTGGTCGAGCGCGACCCGTCCAAGACGGTGAGCCCGGCCACCCGGCCGTAGCCCCCGTACGACGAAACCCCTTGAGCCGTACTCCGCTCAAGGGGTTCTTCGTTTCCTCCGGCTCTTTCTGCCTTACTCCTGGCGCAACGACAATCCCGTGTACTCCACGCGGTCCTCCTCAAGCAACGCGACCTGCTCGACACCCGCCTCGAGCAGCTCACGCCAGTTCTCGCCGAGCCAGGACTCGGCGTCGGCCTGGCTCGGGAAGACCTCTCGCGGCAAAGGGCGATCCGCCACCTCTGCGCCACGCGCGTTCTCATAACGCCATCGCCATGTCATGCCACACGCTCCTTATCCGCCGGCGCACCCTTCGCAGGCACTGCGAACCCTACCGTCGAGCCTTCCCCGCCGGCCTGTCCCGCGCGCCTTTCGCGGAGCGAGTGTGACGGCTTCGCCGGCGCACCCTCCGCCCCTGGCCTCCGACCTTCCCGCCGGCCTGCCCCGCGCGCCTTCCTCTGTCTCCCCCGGTTCCGCGTCCCCCTCACTCCTGTCTGACGCGCGGGACCCGGCGGGGGCGCGCGGCCGTTCCCTTTGTACGCTCGGCGCGGTGAAGGTCCTTCTCACCGGTACGGCCGGGGGCGCGGGCTGGCCGGAGCCCGGCTGCCTGTGCGCCTCGTGCGCCGCGCTGCCCGCCGGTCATCGCCGCCCGTTCGGGCTCGTGGTCGACGGCCGCGTCACGTACCCCTTCCGCGACCTGCCCGCCGGCTACCGCACGTCCGCAGGCGGCCTCGGGCTGGTCTGCCCCGACGGCGCCCGGCTGCTGCACCTCCCCCGGGGCGTCCCCGTGCCCGCGCCGGAGCCCGCCCCGTACGACGTCGTGCTCATCGACCTCCTCGGCCGTCCGGAACGTCTCGGAGAGCTGCGCAGGGCCGGGCTGGCGGGCGCGGCGACCACGGTGGTGGCCGTCGGGCTCGACCACCGGATCCGTTCGGAGGATGAGCTGGCCCGGCGGCTGCGGCTGTGGGGCGCGATCGCCGTATCCGACGGCACGGAGGTGACACCGGGACAGGGCGTGCGGGCGCGGATGCCACGGCGGGCGCTGCTGCTCGGCGGATCCAGGTCGGGCAAGTCGGCGGAGGCGGAGGCCAGGCTGGCGGCGGAGCCGCACGTCACGTACGTGGCCACGGGTCCTTCCTGCGCGGGCGACGGCGAGTGGGCGGCGCGCGTACGGGCGCACCGGGAGCGCAGGCCCGCGCACTGGGACACCCTGGAGACCACCGATCTCGCGACGGCGATCCGCTCCGCCACCACGCCGCTGCTGATCGACGGCCTGGGCACGTGGCTGGCGGCGGTCTTCGACGAGCACGGGGCCTGGGAGGGCGACCGGGCTCCGGTGTCCGCCCGCTGCGACGAGCTGGTGGCCGCCTGGCGGCAGGCGCCGCAGCCGCTGGTGGCCGTCTCGGACGAGGTCGGCATGGGCGTGGTGCCCGCGACGGCCAGCGGACGCGCGTTCAGAGACGCCCTGGGACGCCTCAACGAGCGCCTGGCCGCCGAATCGGAGTACGTGGCCCTGGTGGTCGCGGGCCGCGTACTCGAACTGTGAGCGAAGCCGTCAGCCCCGCACCCGGCCCGGCGGTGGTCAGGAGCGGGCGGCGCGGGCGTACCAGCGGCCGTCGATCCTGTCCACCTGGAGCGGCCGCCCGAAGCACTCGCTGAGCAGCTCGGAGGTGAGCACGTCCTCGGCCGGGCCCGCGGCGAGCACCCTGGCCTCGCGCATGAGCATGGCGTGCGTGGTCGTGGCGGGCACCTCCTCCAGGTGGTGGGTGACGGTCACGGTGGTGAGCACGGGACGGACGGCGGCGAGGTGCTCGACGGCGCTGACGAGGTCTTCGCGGGCGGGCAGATCGAGGCCCGCGAACGGCTCGTCGAGCAGCAGCACCGCGGGCTCCGACATGAGGGCCCTGGCCACCCGTACGCGGGCCCGCTCGCCCTGGGAGCACACGCGGAACGGCCGCTCGGCGAGTTCCTTGCAGCCGAGGTCGGCGAGGAGCCAGTGCGCGCGGTCGTGCTCGGCGTCGCCGTACCGGTCCCACAGCGGAACGCTCGTGCTGGTGTGCCCGGTGAGCACCACCGTGTGAGCGGTCGCCCCTTCCTCCTCCATCAGCTCCTCGTCGACGAGCCGCTGGCTGGAGGCGACGAGCCCGATGTGGCGGCGCAGTTCGCGCACGTCGACGCGGCCGAGCCGGTGCCCGAGCACCTTGACCGTGCCCTCGCTGGGGTGGCGCACCGCCGCCGCGAGCGACATCAGCGTCGTCTTCCCCGCGCCGTTGGGCCCCAGGACGGCCCAGTGATCGCCGTAGTCCACCTGCCAGTCGACGCCGTGGAGCAGCGTCTTGCCTGCGATCCTGACGCCGACGCCTTGCAGTTCGAGCACGTGCATCCCGCCACCCTAGTGGGCCCTAGGATCGCCCGTTATGCGATCGATGGACGGGCTGCGGTTCGCCGTGGGCACGCTGAGCCTCTTTCCCGTACGCGTGGAGCGGGTGGATCGGCGCGTGGCGGGGCAGGCGATGGCGCTCGCCCCGGCCGTCGGTCTCGCGTTGGGGCTGGTCGCGGGGCTGCCGCCGGCGCTGCTCGGCGGCCGGCCGCTGCTCGGGGCGGCGCTGGCGATCGCGCTGCTGGCGCTGTTCACCCGGGCGCTGCATCTGGACGGGCTCGCCGATCTCGCGGACGGGCTGGGCAGCGCGAAACCGGCCGCCCAGGCGCTCGACATCATGAAAAAGTCGGACATCGGGCCGTTCGGCGTGGTGACGCTGGTGCTCACGCTGCTCGTCCAGGTCGCGGCCCTCGCCTCCATCGGCGGCGGCCATCTCGTACGCCATGCCGCCCTGGTGACCGCCTGCCTGGCCGGGCGGCTGGCGTTGACGTGGGCCTGCCGGGAGGGCGTGCCGGCCGCCCGCCCCGAGGGGCTGGGCGCGATGGTCGCGGGCACCGTACGCCGCCCCGCCGCCGTGCTCGTCACCGTGGCCGCGCTTGTCGTCGCCGCCGTGATCGGCCTGGTCGCGGCGGGCGGGCTCGAAGAGCTCCCGCCCGCCGGAGCGCTCGCGGCGCCGGCCGCGCTGCTCGCGGGGCTCGCCGCCGCCCTGCTGCTGCTCAGGCGCGCCAGGCGGCGGCTCGGCGGCATCACAGGGGACGTGCTCGGCGCGCTCGTGGAGACGGCCACGACGGCGGCGCTGGTGGCGTACGCGCTGCTCGCCTGACGCGGCCGGACAGCAGCACGCCGGCGGGTCGCATGCGAGGAACCTCAGCCCGCGTCACAAGACCGCGTGGCACGAGCCTCAGTCCGCGTCGGCGGGACGGGTGGATCCCGACCCGGCCGATTCGGGCTCCGGCTCGTCGGAGTCGGCGGCACCGGCATCAGGCCCGTCCTCATCGGACTGCCCCGCCGCCTCGGGTGCGGCGGGGCGCGGGACGCCCACCGGGAGGAAGCGGAGCAGGGCCGCGCCCACCAGGGCGAGCAGCACCCACCCGACCACGCCGGTGATGCCGGCCAGGATCTCGTTCGGCGGTTCTGCGGCGTCGCCGAGCAGCAGGACGGGCCCGGCGACGGCGTTCAGTGACGCGTGCGCCACCACCGCGGGCCACACGCTGCCCGACCGCAGCCGCAGCCACCCGATGGCCACGCCGGCCACCGCGCAGAAGCCGATGAACGCCAGCGCCGCCCAGGAGCCGAGCCGCGGGTAGTTGTAGCCGAGCAGGGTGAGCGGGGCGTGCCACAGTCCCCAGATGAGCCCGGAGTAGATGAGGCCCGCGACGACGCCGTTGGCGGCGATGAGGCGGGGCAGCAGCCAGCCGCGCCAGCCCCACTCCTCGCCCAGCGCCGGGATCAGGATCTGCACGGGCACCAGCAGCGACGCCAGCACGAGCTGGGTGACGGCCACCGCGGTCATGTCGGCGGGCGGCTCGGCGCCGCGGGCCCGCAGCACCTCCGCGAGGAGGCTGAACGTGTCGAGGTCGAGCGAGACCAGGCCGACGGCGGCGCTGATCCCCATGGCGAGCAGCGTCAGCAGCGGCACGCCGAACCAGGCGGCGAGCACGAGGCGGCCGGTGCGGCCCTTGCGCTCGCCGAGGGTGAGCCCGGTCTCCCTGGCCCACTGGCGGAACGGGACGCGCGTGGTGGCCCACACGCCGAGCACGCCGATGGTGGGGGTGAACATCATCAGCGCGCCCAGCGCCTGCACCTTGAGCGGCGTGCCGAGCCCGTCGCCGAACCACAGCGGCAGCGTCGCGGCCCAGGAAAGCCCGAATGCGAGGACGATGTAGACGAGCAGCGGTCTTCTCATGTCTGTGCACGCTCCGCGATGAGGGCGTTGATGAGGGCGGCGCCGCGTTCCGCGTCGTCGATGCTGATCGCGAGCTGCCCACCGGAACGGTAGCGGAGCACGAGGCACTCGCCGCCGCGCAACATGATGGTGGCCGCTCCCGGCAGCCCGCGAAAGCCCCAGCCGCCGGTCTCTGCGGGCGAGCGCTCCTCGGCCCAGGCCGACTCGACGGCCGACAGCTTGATGTGCCGGGCGGGCCAGCCGAACGGGCCGAACCCGATCCTGATCACGCCGTCGCCGACGCGTACGGACACGGCCATGGTGGCGAGCCCGACCAGCAGGAGGATGATCGCGCCCGGGAGGATGGCGCTCACCAGGGACTGTCCCTGCCCGCGCAGGCCGGACACGGCCATCAGCACGGTGACGGCGAAGGCCGCGACGACGGCCCAGGTGATCTTGCGGTTGACCACTCGGCCGACCCAGACCGCGCGCTGGCCGGAGCGGAGCTTGAGCACGGGCGGCTCCAGGTTTCCCGGGGACGGCTCGTCGGGCTCTCCCTTGGCGAGCACGGCGGCCAGCCCCATGACGGCGAGCATGCCCGCGAGCACGGCGGGGATGTGCCAGCCCGGCAGCGTGGCGGCCGTCCACTCGGGGACGTCGAGGTTGGCGGCCAGCGTCGAGACCTGGGCGCCGATCAGCAGCGTGCCCATCCCGAACAGCATCGACCACCACGTCATCCGGGGCACGCGGCGGGCCTGCGCCCGCGCGGCCGACGCGACCAGGCCCACGCCGAGCACCGCCCAGATGGCCGTGCTGGTGATGAGGTGTCCCGTGAGCGAGTTCGAGCCGTCGGGCAGGGACCCCGACCAGTGGGTGGCCATGGGATCGGGAAGCCGGTCGCGCACGGCGAAGGTCGACAGGACCAGCACGGTGGTCACGGCCAGCCACCAAACGGCGGCGACGGCTCGGGGAATCACGTCAATCCCTCCAGGATGGTGATGAGGTCGTCACGGCTGTAGCCGTATCTCTTGCCCTCCTCCAGCAGCTCGCGGGCCCGCTGGACGAGCAGCGCGCGCCCGTCGGCGCGCCCTGCGACGCTGACGCCGCGGCCCCTCCTGAACTCCAGCAGCCCCTCGTCGCGCAGCTCGCGCAGGGCGCGCAGCACGGTGTTGGAGTTGATGCCCAGGGCGCCGGCCAGGTCGCGGGCCGGCGGCAGGCGGTCGCCCGGCCGGTAGGAGCCCTCGCCTATGGCACGGCGGATCGCGCCGGCCACCTGCTCGTGGAGCGGCCGGGCGTCGTTGAGATCGAGCGTCAGCAACATGGTGCCAATGACACTAGCACTATTATTCGATCACCGCGCGGCCGTGATTCGTGGGATGAACCCCTGTTTGTGAGTACGCAGAAACCGTGGATAGCATCGGTTTACGTGACCACAGTGCGGCTGAACTCAGCAGATCCCGTCTCCATCGACACCGACGCCCTGATCGTCGGCTTCCGGTCCGGCCAGGACGGCCCCGTCCCCGCGGTGGGCGCCGAGGCCCTGGATTCCGCGTTCGGCGGCAAGCTGGCCGCGTCGCTCGACGCCGTCGGCTTCACCGGCAAGGCGGGTGAGCTGGCGAAGCTGCCCACGTTCGGTTCGGTCACCGCTCCCCTCCTCGTCGCCGTCGGCCTGGGCGACTCCCCCGACCTCGAGGCGCTGCGCCGCGCCGCCGGTGCCGCCGTGCGCTCCGTCGCCGGCCAGTCCAGGGCCGCGCTCGCGCTGCCCGCCGGCACCGCGGAAGAGGCCGAGGCCGTCGCGCTCGGCGGCCTGCTCGGCGCGTACGCGTTCTCCCGCTACCGCACCGGCGGCGACCAGAAGGCTCCCGTCGCCGAGCTGACCGTGCTGTCCGGCCAGGGCGACGGCGTGGCCGAGCGCGCGAGCGTGCTCGCCGAGTCCGTCACACTGGTCCGCGACCTGGTCAACACCCCGCCGTCCGACCTGTGGCCGGCCAGGTTCGCCGAGCTCGCCGAGCAGGCGGGCGGCAAGGCCGGCCTGACCGTCGAGGTGCTCGACGAGCGGCAGCTCAAGGAGGGCGGCTACGGCGGCCTCATCGGCGTCGGCCAGGGTTCGTCCAACCCGCCGCGCCTGGTCCGCCTCTCCTACAGCCACCCCGAGGCGAGCAAGACGCTCGCGTTCGTGGGCAAGGGCATCACGTTCGACTCCGGCGGCCTGTCGCTCAAGCCGTCGGCCTCCATGGACTGGATGAAGTCCGACATGGGCGGCGCGGGCGCCGTGCTCGGCGCGCTCATCGGCATCGCCAGGCTCGGCCTGCCGGTCAACGCCATCGGCTACCTCTGCCTGGCGGAAAACCTTCCGAGCGGCACCGCCCAGCGCCCCTCCGACGTCATCCACAGCTACAGCGGCAAGACCGTCGAGGTGCTCGACACCGACGCCGAGGGCCGCCTGGTGCTCATGGACGGCATTGCCCGCGCCGCCGAGGACCGGCCCGACCTGATCGTCGACGTCGCCACGCTCACCGGCGCCCAGATCGTCTCGCTCGGCTGGCGCACCGCCGGCGTCATGGCCAACGACGACGCCGTCAGGGAGCTGGTGGTCGAGGCCGCCGGCGCCGCCGGCGAGGGCGCGTGGGGCATGCCGCTGCCCGAGGAGCTGCGCAAGGGCCTCGACTCGGCCGTCGCCGACATCGCCAACCTCCAGCCCGAGCGCTGGGGCAGCATGCTGGCGGCCGGGATCTTCCTGAAGGAGTTCGTGCCCGACGGCGTGCGCTGGGCCCACATCGACATGGCCGGTCCCGCGTACAACAAGGGCGAGCCGTACGGCTACATCCCCAAGGGCGGCACGGGCGCCTTCACCCGCACCCTGATCGGAGTCGCGGAGCGGCACGCGAGCATCTGAAACAAATGAAAAGATGACGGCATCACGAACACCCCGACAAGGAGCCTTCCTGTGGCCTATGACATCGTCGTCCTAGGAGGCGGCAGCGGCGGTTACGCCTGTGCCCTGCGGGCGGCTGAGCTGGGCAAGTCGGTCGCCCTGATCGAAAAGGACAAGATCGGCGGCACCTGCCTCCACAGGGGATGCATCCCCACGAAGGCCCTGCTGCACTCCGCCGAGATCGCCGACGAGACCCGTGAGAGCGAGTCCTACGGCGTCAAGGCGAGCTTCGAGGGCATCGACGTCCAGGGCGTCCACGCCTTCAAGGACAAGATCGTCAATCGGGCCTGGAAGGGCGTGCAGGGCCTGCTGAAGGCCGCGGGCGTGACGATCGTCGAAGGCGAGGGCCGCCTCGTCGGCCCCAACCGGATCCAGGTGGGCTCCGACGTCTACGAGGGCCGCAACATCGTCCTGGCCACCGGTTCCGCGCCCAAGACGCTGCCCGGCCTCGAGATCGACGGCGAGCGCGTCATCACCAGCGAGCACACGCTCAAGATGGAGCGCGTCCCCGCCTCCGTGGTCGTGCTCGGCGGCGGCGTGATCGGCGTCGAGCTGGCCAGCGTCTACCGCTCCTTCGGGGCGGAGGTCACGATCGTCGAGGCGCTGCCCCACCTGCTGCCCACCGAGGAGGAGTCCAGCTCCAAGCTGCTCGAGCGGGCCTTCCGCCGCCGCGGCATCAAGTACGAGCTCGGCGTCTTCTTCGACAGCGCCAAGACCACCGAGTCCGGCGTCATCGTCACCCTCGCGGGCGGCAAGACGCTCGAGGCCGAGGTGCTGCTCGTCGCCGTCGGCCGCGGCGCGGTCTCCTCCGGCATGGGCTTCGAGGAGCAGGGCATCGCCATCGAGCGCGGCACCGTCGTGGTGGACGAGTACTGCCGCACCTCCGTGCCCGGCGTCTACGCCATCGGCGACCTCATCCCGACCCCGCAGCTCGCGCACGCGGGGTTCGCGGAGGGCATCCTGGTCGCCGAGCACATCGCCGGGCTCAACCCGCCGCCCATCGACTACGCGGGCGTGCCGCGCATCACCTACTCCGACCCCGAGGTGGCCTCGGTCGGCCTCACCTCGAAGCAGGCGGCAGAGCGCGGCATCGAGATCGTCGAGCAGGTCTACGACCTCGCGGGCAACCCCAAGAGCCAGATCCTCGGCACGTCGGGCGCCGTGAAGGTCATCGCGCAGAAGGACGGGCCCGTCGTCGGCGTCCACATGGTGGGCCGGCGCATCGGCGAGCTCGTCACCGAAGGCCAGCTCATCTACAACTGGGAGGCCCTGCCCGCAGAGGTCGCCCAGCTCATTCACGCACACCCGACCCAGTCCGAGGCCATGGGTGAGGCGATGCTGGCTCTCGCCGGCAAGCCGCTGCACGTACACAACTAGTCCAGCCCTCGAGATCCAGAACGCGAGAGAAGATAACGATGCCGGTCTCCGTACAGATGCCCCAGCTCGGCGAGAGCGTGACCGAGGGCACGGTAACCCGTTGGCTGAAGAAGGAGGGCGAGCGCGTCGAGGCCGACGAGCCGCTCCTCGAGGTGTCGACCGACAAGGTCGACACCGAGATCCCGTCGCCGTCCGCGGGTGTCCTGACCAAGATCGTCGTGGCTGAGGACGAGACGGTCGAGGTCGGGGCCGAGCTCGCCATCATCGACGAGAACGGCCAGCCGGGCGCCGCAGCCCCCGCTCCCGAGGCCGCCGCTCCGCCGGCGCCGCAGCCCGAGCCGGAGCCCGAGCCCGCCCCGGCGCAGCCGGCCTCCTCGATCCCGCAGCCCGCCCCGGCGCAGCCCGCCCCGGCCCCCGCGCCGGCTCCGGCTCCCGCGCCGCAGGCGGCTCCCCAGCCTGCTCCGCAGGCCGCGCCGGCGCCCACGCCCGCTCCCGCAGTGCCGTCGGGTGAGAGCCCCTACGTGACGCCGCTGGTGCGCAAGCTCGCCGCCGAGCACGGAGTCGACCTCGACTCCATCACCGGCACCGGCGTGGGCGGCCGCATCCGCAAGCAGGACGTGCTCGAGGCCGCCAGGGCGCAGCGCGAGAAGGCCCAGGCTCAGGCCGCCTCGCAGGCCGCTCCGGCCCAGGCTCCCGCTCAGGCCGCGCCGGCCGCCCAGGCCCCGGTCGCCGCCGGGCCCGAGCCGGTCGAGGTCGACACCACGCTGCGCGGCCGCACCGAGAAGATGTCGCGCCTGCGCCAGACGATGTCCAAGCGCCTGGTCGAGTCGCTGCACACCGCCGCCCAGCTCACCACCGTGGTCGAGGTCGACGTCACCAAGATCGCCCGGCTGCGCGAGCGGGCCAAGGAGGACTTCCTGCGGCGCGAGGGCGTCAAGCTGACGTTCATGCCGTTCTTCGAGCTGGCCGCCATCGAGGCGCTCAAGCAGCACCCGAAGCTCAACGCGACGATCAACAACGAGACCATGGAGGTCACGTACTTCGACGTCGAGCACCTGGGCATCGCGGTCGACACCGAGCGCGGCCTCATCGCGGCGGTCATCAAGAACGCCGGTGACCTCAACCTCGCCGGCCTGGCCCGCAAGACGGCCGACCTCGCCGAGCGCACCCGCGCCAACAAGGTGACGCCCGACGAGATCACCGGCGGCACGTTCACGCTGACCAACACCGGCAGCCGTGGCGCGCTGTTCGACACGCCGATCCTCAACCAGCCGCAGGTCGGCATGCTCGGCACCGGTGCCGTCGTCAAGCGGCCCGTGGTGATCGACTCGCCCGAGGGCGAGGTCATCGCGGTGCGCTCGATGGTCTACCTGGCGCTGACCTACGACCACCGGCTCGTCGACGGCGCCGACGCCGCCCGCTTCCTCACGACGATCAAGCGTCGTCTGGAGGAGGGCCGCTTCGAGGCGCAGCTCGGCCTCGCGTAGTCACGCGGCGCTCGCCCGCTGACCGGCCGGGCGGCCCCGTCGAGGGGCCGCCCGGCCGTCGCGTTTCCACGGCGTCCCGCTGCCCGGGTCTTCGCGGGATGCCCGGCCCGCCCCTGCACATCGGCAGCGCACAGGGGTGGCGCGCCTCTGCGGCGGGGCAGTGCGCGGGGGCGCACAGGAGCAGCGCACGCCGTCCGGCGCGCGCGGCCGCCGGCCCGCCCTCGGCGCGTCATCAGCACAAAGGCCGCGCGCAGACCCACCCGCCACGGCAGAGCGCCCAGGTGCGCGCGAACCCGCCACCCCACCGCTCGGCACCCGCCCGCGTGTAGCGCCCAGGTGCGCGCGAACCCGCCACCCCACCGCTCGGCACCCGTCCGCGTGTGCGGAGGCCGGCCAGGGGCGGATGCGCAGGGCGCGAAGCCGCACCGCGACACGTGACAGCACCTCGCCGCCACCGGTCTGCCCGGCGCGCGCCGCCATGGGGTTGCCGTCATGTGCGCCTCCCCGACCGCCGCCTGTGCGGTGGGGCGCGTTGAGCGGGCGGTTTCGCGGGGGTGGGACGTAAGGTGCGGGTATGGCGATCATCGTGACGGGGGCGTCGGGGTTGCTCGGGTCGGCGCTGGTGAAGGCGTTGGAGGCGCAGGGGCGTACGGTGGTCCGGCTCGTGCGCCGGCCGCCGCGCGGGGCCGGTGAGGCGTTCTGGCAGCCGGCCGAGCAGACAGTGGACCTGGCGCCGCTGGAGGGTGCCGAGGCGGTCGTGCATCTCGCGGGGGCGCCGATCGCCGACCGGCGCTGGACACCGGCGTACAAGCGGGAGCTGCTCGCCAGCCGGGTGCAGGGTACGCAGGTGCTGGTGGACGCCCTGCGCGGCCTGGACAGGCCGCCTGAGGTGCTGCTGTCGGCCTCGGGCGTCGACTTCTACGGCGACACCGGCGACCGGGTGGTGGACGAGGCGCAGGGCAAGGGCCGCGGCTTCCTGGCCGACCTGTGCGAGCGGTGGGAGGGCGCGGCGGCGCGGGCGGAGGAGGCGGGCATCAGGACCGCGTTCCTGCGTACGGGGCTGGTCCTGAGCGGGCGGGGCGGCGCGCTGGCCCGGATGTTGCCGCTGTTCCGGCTGGGCCTGGGCGCGCCGCTGGGCACGGGCAGGCAGTACTGGTCGTGGATCAGCCTGGACGACTGGGTGGGCGCGGTGCTGCACCTGCTGGCCGAGCGGGAGATCGCCGGGCCGGTCAATCTCGTCTCGCCCTCCCCCGTCACCAACGCGGAGTTCACCCGCGCGCTCGGCAAGGCGATGCGCAAGAGCACGATGCCGATCCCGGTGCCGGCGTTCGCGCTGGCCGCGGGGCTCGGCGAGTTCGCCCGCGAGGGGCTGCTGTCGAGCCACCGCCTCCGGCCGGCCAAGCTGCTCGACGGCGGGTACCGCTTCGCCCATACCAGCATCGACGAGGCGCTGCGCGCCGTACTCTAGTGGCCGTTCATCGTTTTCACAGCGTGGGGGATCCCTGACATGAACCGGTCCGGACAGTCGCACATCCTGGCGATCGGGGGCGGGTCGTTCCGCCCGAGCAAGCGGCACGGCCAGATCGAGGCGAGCGGGCTGCTGCGTTACGGCCTCGACCTCACCGGCCAGGACCGGCCGAAGCTGGGCCTGGTGGCCACCGCGGTGGGCGACTCCGCCGACTGGATCTTGAAGATGTACGGCGCGTTCGCCGGCTGGGACGTCGAGGTGAGCCACCTGACGGTCTTCCCGATGCCGAACGTGGAGGACCCGCGCGCCTGGATGCTCGACCAGGACATGATCTACGTCAGCGGTGGCAGCGTGGCGAACCTGATGGCGCTGTGGCGGCTGCACGGGCTTGACGAGGCGTTCGAAGAGGCGTGGCGGTCCGGCGTGGTGCTGTCGGGGCAGAGCGCGGGCGCGCTGTGCTGGCACGTCGGCGGCAACACCGACTCCTTCGGGCCCGAGCTGCGGGTGTGGGCCGAGGGCATGGGGCTGCTGCCCTACGCGTGCGGGGTCCACTACGACTCCGAGCCGCAGCGGCGGCCGCTGCTGCAGGCGTCGGTGGCCTCGGGCGAGCTGCCGGAGGCGTACGCGGCCGACGAGGGCGTGGCGCTGCACTACGTGGGCACGGAGTTCATCCAGGCGGTGAGCGTGGCGCCGGGCGGATATGCGTACAAGGTGGAGCGTGACGGCACGGATGGGGTAAAGGAGTTGAGGATCGAGCCGCGGTCGCTGACCCCCTGATTACCCTTCAAGGGTGAGGGAACGGCACAATAGGCTCATGCGCCCCATCCCCGGGGACGATCCCCACGCACTCGCCATCGTCCGTCTCGGAGTCGACGTCCCCTACGAGCAGGCCTGGTCGCTGCAGCGCTGGGTGCACGGCAAGCGGGTCGCCGGCGAGCTTCCCGACACCGTTCTGATCCTCGAGCACGCGCCCGTCTACACGGCGGGCAAGCGTACGGCCCCGCATGAGCGGCCCTCCGACGGCACCCCGGTCGTCGACGTCGATCGGGGCGGGCGGCTGACGTGGCACGGCCCCGGGCAGCTCGTCGCGTACCCGATCGTGGCCATCACCGACGTGGTCGACTACGCGTGCCGGCTCGAGGACGCGATGATCCAGGTGTGCGCCGACTTCGGCGTGACCGCCCGGCGGGTGAAGGGGCGCGCGGGCGTGTGGGCGTCCGGCGATCCCGCGCTCGGGCTGCCCGACCGTCAGCTCGGCGCGGTGGGGCTGCGGCTGTCGCGCGGCGTCACCATGCACGGGTTCGCGCTCAACTGCGCCAACGACCCGAGCTGGTTCAACCGCATCACGCCGTGCGGCATCCCCGACGTGGGCGTCTCCTCGCTGTCGGCCGAGACGGGCCGGCGCATCGTGGTCGAGGAGGTCATGCCGATCGCGGAGAAGCGGCTGGCGGAGGCGCTCGGCAAGCAGCCGTTCGATCTCCACGAAGAAGATCTGCTACGGCGGTAGTCCAGGCCGGTAAGCGACCCCGGTGACCGAATCGGCACGAAAAAGCAGCGGAAGGTTCGCGGCGGTTCTGCTTACCATCCGCTTGTGAAGCGCCTCACCGCTCTCGCGCTCGCGCTCGTGGTCCATCTGCTGACGCTGGCGTTCGTCGTGCTGGGCGGCTGGATCATCGTGCGGGACCCAGGGTCGGTCCTGTGGTGGCTCCTGGGGCTGCTCTGCCTGGCCGTCGGGTGGGCGCTGCGTCCCCGGCTGGGCCGGATGCCGGCCGGCGCCGAGCCGGTGAGCCGGGCGAGCGCGCCCGAGCTGTACGCGGTCGCCGCCCGGGTGGCCGCCAGGATGGGGGTGCGGCCGCCGCGCGCGATCGCGCTCGTCGACCTCAGCCCGGTGACCTCCTACGACCGGATCGGCGTGGCCCGCACCCCGGTCCTGCTCGTCGGGCTGCCGCTGTGGCTGGCGCTGCCGCCCCGCCAGCGGGTGGCGCTGCTCGCGGCCGCGTACGCGCGGCTGCCGACCGGGGACGAGCGGGTGGTGAGCCAGGCGCTGGCCACGCTGGACGCCTGGCGCGACGCCCTGATGGGTTCCGCGCCGCTGACGGCAAGGGAGGCGGCCGGCGAACGCATCGCGTACGCGCTGGGCGGCACGCAGACCCCCGACACCCCGTACGACGTGGCGAGCTTCCTCGGCCGGGTGCTCGGCCGCGTGCTGGGCGTCCCGGTGCTGCTGCTGTGGTACGCGCTGTCGTGGCTGGCCCGCTCGGGCGAGCCACGGGTCCGGGCCAGGCAGCGGGCGCTGGCCAGGCGGGCGGCGCCCGAGGAGGACCTGGCCGAGTTGGACGAGCAGGCGGCGGGCGGCCGCTATCTCGCGCCGATGCAGGCGGCGGCGCTGCGCGGCGAGAGCGTCGCGGCGATCAGGCGTACGGCGCTGACGAAGTTCCAGCTCACCGATGACGGCGTGCTCCCGGCGCCGCCGCCGTCGGAGCTGCTCGGCGTGGAGGAGTCGGAACGGATCGACGAGGAGCTGACCGGTCACTACGCGCGGGCGGTTCGCGGGTTCGGCCTCATCTCCTGACCCTCGACCCGGGCGTTTTGCCAGGAGACGTAAGCTGAAGAGGTGACCGTTGCTCCTGAAGGCCGAAAGCTCCTCCGCCTGGAGGTGCGTAACGCCGAAACCCCTATCGAGCGCAAGCCCCCGTGGATCAAGACCAAGCTGAAGACGGGCCCCGAATACACCGAGCTGAAATCGCTCGTGCGCCGGGAGGGCCTGCACACGGTCTGTGAAGAGGCGGGCTGTCCCAATATCTACGAGTGCTGGGAAGACCGCGAGGCGACCTTCCTGATCGGCGGCGACCAGTGCACCCGCCGCTGCGACTTCTGCCAGATCGACACGGGCAAGCCCAAGGAGTACGACCGCGACGAGCCGCGCCGCGTGGCCGAGTCGGTCCAGCAGATGGGCCTGAAGTACGCCACCGTGACCGGCGTCGCCCGCGACGACCTGCCCGACGGCGGCGCCTGGCTGTACGCCGAGACCGCCCGGCAGATCCACGCGCTGCTCCCCGACTGCGGCGTCGAGCTGCTGGTGCCCGACTTCAACGGCAAGCGCGAGCAGCTGGAGGAGGTCTTCTCCAGCAAGCCGGAGGTGTTCGCCCACAACATCGAGACCGTGCCGCGCATCTTCAAGCGCATCAGGCCGGCCTTCCGCTACGAGCGCTCGCTCAACGTGCTCACCATGGCCCGCGAGGCCGGGCTGGTGACCAAGTCCAATCTGATCCTGGGCATGGGCGAGACGCGCGAGGAGGTCCTCCAGGCCATGCGCGACCTCCACGAGGCCGGCACCGACCTGCTGACGATCACCCAATACCTGCGGCCGACGCCGCGCCACCACCCGGTGGAGCGGTGGGTCAAGCCGGAGGAGTTCGTGGAGCTGCAGGCCGAGGCCGAGGCGATCGGCTTCGCCGGCGTGATGTCGGGTCCGCTGGTGCGCTCGTCGTACCGCGCGGGCCGGCTCTACAAGCAGGCCATCGAGGCCAGGCAGACCGCCTGACCGAACAGCTGAGGCCCCGGGCGCGTCCCGGGGCCTGATCATGCCCGTGTGCGGGGCAGGTGCGGCGTCGTTACGATGTCGGCGCAGCCGACCGTGTTCGCGAGGGATACCGCATGGCCATGCTGTTCCGTACGAGCGACCTGCCCGCCAAAGAGCGCCACCAGACGTGGCGGAGCATCGTGTGCGACGTGCTCGGACCGCTCGACACCCGCATCGCGCCCGGCGCGCCGCTGCGCGGCGAGATCGAGCTGGGCCGGCTGGGGCCGATGAGCGTGGGCCGGGTGCGCGCCTCCACGCCCCACAGCATGCACCGCACACCCGGGCTGATCCGCCGCGACGACCCCGACCTTTACCGGGTGGTGCTGGTGGTCTCGGGCGGCGTCCGCCTGGAGCAGGACGGCAGGCAGGCGCGGCTCGGCGCGGGCGAGTTCGCGATCTACGACTTCGGGCGGCCGTACGAGCTGGCCTACGACGCCTCGGTGCGGCTCGCCGTGTTCAGTTTCCCGCGGGACCTGCTCGCGCTGCCCGAAGGGCGGGTGGCGCCGTTCACCGCGATGCCCATCGACAGCGGCTCGGGCACGGGGGCGCTGGCCGCGCCGCTGCTGCGCAGGGTGGCCGACGACCACGCGACCTACCGGCCCGACAGCGCCGCCAGGCTGGCCACGGTGGCGATGGACCTCATCGGCACCGCCGTGGCCGAGCGCGCGGGGCGTACGGACGAGCTGCCCGACGACGCGCGGCGGCGGGCGCTGCTGACGCAGGTGCACGCCTTCATCGAGCAGCGGCTCGGCGACCCGGAACTCGACCCGGCCACCATCGCCGCGGCCTGCCACATCTCCGTGCGCTACCTGCACCGGCTGTTCGAGTCCGAGGGCACGACGGTGGCCGCGTGGATCCGGCGGCGGCGGCTCGAACGCTGCCGCGCCGACCTGCTCGCGGGCGGCGCGGAGCCGGTCAGCGCCGTCGGCGCGCGCTGGGGCTTACCCGACTCGGCGCACTTCAGCAGGTTGTTCCGGCGTACGTACGGCGTGCCGCCCGCCGAGTTCCGCCGTGCCAACGCCGTGCGCTGAACGTCAATCTCCTGGCACTCACGTGCAAGACCGCGGGTCCCGCGCCCGGCATGATCGACACAGCTGAGAAGGCGCGATGAGAAGAAGGGACCTCAGCGATGCAGCTTTTCGTGAATCTGCCCGTGAAGGATCTCGCCAAGTCCACGGAGTTCTTCACCAGCCTGGGCTTCGAGTTGTTCGGCATGGCCGAGGGCATGGCGTCGTTGATCATCAGTGAGAAGACGCAGGTCATGCTGCTTGAGGAGCCGGTGTTCTCCCGGTACACCACCAAGGACATCGCCGACGCCGGCACGAGCACCGAGGCGATCCTGGTGCTCGGCATGGAGAACCCGGCGCAGGTGGACGAGCTGGTGGACAAGGCGCTGGCGGCCGGGGCCACCCCGGCGGGCGTGCGGCAGGAAGACGGCGTGCGCTACCAGCGCGGCTTCGCCGACCTCGACGGCCACCACTGGGAGGCGCTGTGCCTGGTTCAGCCCGCGCAGTGAGCACGGTCGTACGCTCGGCCGACGGCACGCCCATCGCCTGCGACCGCCACGGCTCCGGCCCCGCCGTGGTCCTGGTCCAGGGCGCGTTCGCGGACCGGAGCGACCCGACGATGACGGCCATCGCGAACGGGCTGTCCCGCTGGTTCACGGTGTACTCCTACGACCGGCGGGGGCGGGGCGGCAGCGGCGACACCGCGCCGTACGCGGTCGAGCGGGAGATCGAGGACCTGGCCGCGGTGATCGCCGAGGCGGGCGGGACCGCCAGGGTGTTCGGCGGCTCGTCGGGCGCGGCGCTGGCGCTGGAGGCCGCCATGGTGCTCCCCGGCGTCACGCATCTGGCGGTGTGGGAGCCGCCGTACCACGTGGACGACAGCGCTCCCCCTCTGCCCTCCGACTTCGCCGAGCAGCTCGCCGCGCTCGTCGCGGCCGGGCGGCGGGGCGAGGTGGTCGAGCGGTTCATGGTGGAGGCGGCCGAGGTGCCCGAGCCCGTCCTGGCCGGGATGCGGGAGCACCCGTCCTGGGCGGACATGGAGGCGCTTGCGCACACGCTGGTGTACGAGGCGGCGGTGCTGGGTCCTGGCAACGCCTTGCCCGCCGCGCGCCTGGCCGGGCTCACGCAGCCGACGCTCGTGCTCAACGGGGGCGCGAGCCCCGGCTGGATGGTGAACGCGGGCGCGGCGGTGGCGGCCACGGTGCCCGGCGCGGTGCGGCGGGTGCTGCCTGGTCAGGCGCACAACGTCGCGCCCGAGGCGCTGGTGCCCGAGCTGCTGGAGTTCTTCGTGGCGGCGTGACGCCGGACGGGTTTGGCGACGGCGGGACCGGGCCGATCGCGCGACGTGCCGCCGGTGGCGGAACCCGGCGGCCTGGGGCGCCGAGACGGGGGCCGGGGCCGGCGGAAAACAGACTGCGGGCGGGCGGTGCGCGAGGGACACTGGGGTCGTGGACCTCGACGCGCTGCTCGCCCGCCTCGACCTCTCCGCCAAGATCCGCCTGCTGACCGGTGCCGACCTGTGGTCGCTGCCGCCGCTGCCCGAGATCGGGCTCGACGCGATCGTGATGGGCGACGGGCCCATCGGCGTACGCGGCAGGCAGTGGCGCTCGGGCGACCCTTCGATCGCCCTGCCAAGCCCCACCGCGCTGGCCGCCACGTGGGACGTGGACCTGGTCAGGCGGGCGGGCCGGCTGCTCGCTCAGGAGGCGCGCCGCAAGGGCGTGCACGTGCTCCTCGCCCCCGTGCTCAACCTGCACCGCTCACCGCTCGCCGGCCGGCACTTCGAGTACTTCTCCGAGGACCCGTACCTGACCGGTGAGATCGGCGCCGCGCTGGTCGAGGGCGTGCAGGAGGGCGGGGTCGCCGCCGCGGCCAAGCACTTCGTGGCCAACGACTCCGAGACCGACCGCCTCACCCTGGACGTCCGGGTGAGCGAGCGGGCGCTGCGCGAGCTGTACCTGCGGCCGTTCGAGCGCGTGGTGGCGGCGGGCGTGTGGGGGATCATGAGCGCGTACAACTCGGTGAACGGCACCACGATGACCGAGAACGCCGAGCTGGTGCACGGCGTGCTGAAGAGCGAGTGGGGGTTCGACGGGTTCGTGGTGTCGGACTGGACGGCCGTCCGCTCCACCGAGGCCGCCGCGCTGGGCGGCACGGACGTCGCCATGCCGGGCCCGGACAGTCCGTGGGGCTCCCGGCTTGAGCGGGCCGTCCGCGAGGGGCGGGTGCCGGAGTCGGCGATCGACGACCGGGTCCGCCGCATCCTCCGCCTGGCCGCCCGCGTCGGCGCGCTTCGCACGCCTGCGGGCGACCCGGTGCCCCTGAGCACTCAAGCTCCCCCTGGCACTGCCACTCCCCCGGCCGGCGCGGCTTCCGTCCGTACGGATGAGGCGATCGACGGGGCCGCGCTGGCGCGGGAGGCGGCCGTACGCGGGAGCACGCTGCTGGTCAACGACGGCGTGCTGCCGCTGGCGCCGGGCACGACGATCGCGCTCATCGGGGCCGCCGCCCGGCACGCGCGGGCGATGGGCGGCGGCAGCGCCCAGGTCTACCCCGAGCGGGTCGTCTCGCCGCTGGCGGCGCTGTCGGAGCGTACGGAGGTCAGGTACGCGACGGGCACCGACCCCCGCATCCGCCTGGCCCCGCTGCCCGGCCCGCTGACCGCGCAGTTCCTGGACGGGGCGGGTGCGGTGCTGGCCGAGCAGCAGGTGGCCGACGGCGAGTGCCGCTGGCTGGGCGGGCTGCCGCCGGGCGTGGACGCCGACCGGCTGGCCGCGGTGCGGCTGCGGGCGGCGTACCGGGCGGAGACTTCCGGGGCGCACGAGCTGTCGGCGGCGGGCGTGGGCGCGTTCACGCTCACCGTGGACGGCGCGGTGGTCATGGACGAGCGGCTCGAACCGGAGCACGGCGACCCGGCGGGGTTCCTGACGCCGCCGGAGCGCCGGGTGCGGGTGCCGATGGAGGCGGGCAGGACGTACGAGCTGGCGCTGACGCACCCCGCGGGCACGCTCGCGGGCCTGCCGTTCGTGTCGCTCACCCTCGGCCACGCGGACCCCGCGCCGAGCGACGACGAGCTGATGGCCGAGGCGGTCCGGGTGGCCGCGGAGTCGGACGTCGCGGTGGTCGTGGTGGCGACCACGCCGGAGGTGGAGAGCGAGGGGTTCGACCGGCGGGACCTGCGGCTGCCCGGCAGGCAGGACGAGCTGGTCGGCGCGGTGGCGGCGGCGAACCCGCGCACGGTCGTGGTGGTCAACGCGGGAGCGCCGGTCGAGATGCCGTGGCTGGAGGAGGTGGCGGCGGTGCTGCTGACCTGGTTCCCCGGCCAGGAGGCGGGCGCGGCGCTGGCCGAGGTGCTGTTCGGCGACGGCGAGCCGGGCGGCCGGCTGCCGACGACGTGGCCGCGCCGGCTGTCCGACGCGCCGGTGCCGGACGTGAGGCCGGTGGACGGGCGGCTGGTCTACGGGGAGGAGATCGGCTACCGGGCGTGGGAGGGGTCGCCGGCGTTCTGGTTCGGGCACGGGCTCGGCTACACGACCTGGTCGTACGACGCGATCGCGGCCGAGGGCACGAGCGTCACCGTCTCGGTCACCAACACGGGCGACCGCGCGGGCCGGGAGGTCGTGCAGGTGTACGCGCGGGGGCGGCTGGCCGCGTTCGACGTGGTCGAGGCGGAGCCGGGGCAGACGGTCGTGACCACGATGTTCCTGCCCGAGCGGGCCTTTCAGGTGTGGGACGGCGGCTGGCGGACCGTCGAGGGCGAGCACGTCGTACGCGCCGGGCGTAACGCGGCGGACCTCCCCCTGGCGGCAACGGTGAAAATCTAGGTCACAAGGGAAAAACGGCAGGGGCCGCGTTTTCTCTCCTGCACCTGTTGGTTTGTATCCTTCTGAGCATGGCAAAGTCCGAGGACCCAGAGAAGCCGGGGCGCATCAAGCAGCTCCGCATGATCGCGCAGATCATCAAGCAGGCCAACCCCAAGGGGATGCCGATCGTCTTCCTCTCGGCGGTGGGCACGCTGGCGGTGGTCGTCGTGATCGGTCTGGTCACGGACTACTTGTGGTATTCGATCTTCATCGGCCTGCTGGCCGCGTTCACGGTCGGGCTCGTGGTCTTCGGGCAGTTCGCCCAGAAGGCGCAATACTCCCTCCTCGACGGCCAGAAGGGCGCGGCGGCGGCCGTGCTGCAGGGCATGCGCGGAAACTGGCAGGTCACGCCCGCCATCGCGGCCAACCGTGACCAGGACGTCGTGCACCTCGTGGTCGGCTATCCCGGCGTGGTGCTGGTGTCGGAGGGTCCCGGCAACCGGGTGGCGAAGCTGCTCAAGGCCGAGAAGCAGCGCATCTCGCGCGTGGTGCTCGGCGTCGAGATCTACGACGTGCAGTGCGGCGACGGCCCGGGCCAGGTGCCGCTGGCCAAGCTGCAGCGCCACCTGATGAAGCTGCCGCGCAACCTCAAGAAGCCGTCGGTCAACGAGGTGAAGGACCGCCTGCGCTCGCTGCCGCGCAACATGCCGCTGCCGAAGGGCCCGATGCCGAAGGGCGCCCGCATCCCGCGCGGCCCCAAGATGCGCTAGTGCTGTCGCCTTCGTCGCGGGCCAACCGCGGCTGGTGGGACGGCAACGCCGACGACTACCAGGTCGAGCACGGCGACTTCCTGCGCGACACCGGCTTCGTGTGGGGGCCTGAAGGACTCGACGAGGCCGATGCGGGCCTGCTCGGCGACGTACGCGGGCGGCGGGTGCTGGAGATCGGCTGCGGCGCCGCCCAGTGCGCGCGCTGGCTGGTGACGCAGGGTGCGCGGGTGGCGGCGTTCGACATCTCGCACCGCCAGCTCCGCCACTCCCAGCGCATCGACCTCGACACCGGGGTGTCCGTGCCGGTGGTGCAGGCCGACGCCGAGGTGCTGCCGTTCGCCGGCGCGGCGTTCGACGTGGCCTGCTCGGCCTACGGTGCGCTGCCGTTCGTGGCCGACCCGCTGGCGGTCTTCCGCGAGGTGCGCAGGGTGCTGCGGCCCGGCGGCCGGTTCGTGTTCTCGGTGAGCCACCCGATCCGGTGGGCGTTCCCCGACGATCCGGGGCCGCGCGGGCTGACCTCCGACCGCTCCTACTTCGACCGGTCGCCGTACGAGGAGCGCGACGAGCACGGCAGGCTCACCTACGTCGAGCACCACAGGACGATGGCCGACTGGGTCAACCTGCTGGTGGCGTCCGGCCTGACGATCACCGGGCTGATCGAGCCCGAGTGGCCGGAGGGCCATGAGCGGGTGTGGGGCGGCTGGAGCCCGCTGCGCGGCCGCCACATTCCGGGCACGGCCATCTTCAGCTGCGCGAATATCTAGCGGCCATGGCGTGGAAGAGCTCCCTGGGCCGCCAGCGGGTCTCGTCGAGCATGGTGACGACGCCGTAGGAGCCGAGGTCGTCGTCGCCGAAGCGGTTGTAGGCGGCGAAGGTGAACCACAGGGCGGTGTCCACGCCTTCGGCCTCGAAGACGTCCATCAGCTCGGTGAAGTAACGCACCTGCTCGCCCTCGTCGCGCACCGCGCCCTCGGGCACCGCCCAGGCCATGCCGCCCAGCTCGCCCGCTCCCCGGTAGGGGCAGGTGCCGAACTCGGTGACGGCGACCGGCTTGCCGTACTCGAAACGGGCGCGCAGCTCATCGGTGAAGTCGTGGGCGTTGTAGGAGGCGCGGTAGGCGTCCACGCCCACGATGTCGTACGGCGCCCAGTCCACCAGCTCCCACGGCCCCGCCGCGTACGTCACCCGCCCGCCGAAGCGCTCCCGCACCACCTCGGCCACCCGCGCAAGGTAGGCGTTGAAGCGCGGCATGACCCGCAAGAGCTCCGTCCACCAGGCGACGTCGCCCGCCCCCATCGCCTTGAGACGGTCGCGGTAGGTCTCGCCCTCGATGTAGCCGGGGCCGAAGGCGGTGATTTCGCAGCCGGTGACGAACACGACCTCGGCGCCGTCGCGGCGCAGCGACTCGGCCTGCCCGGCCGCCTCGGCGAACAGGTCGATCATCTCGTCCGCGGTGAGGTCGACGGGGAACGGCGCATACCAGACCTCGAGGCCGGCCTGCGCGGCCCGCTCGGCGGCGACGGCCAGCCGGTGCGGGTCGCGGCCTGAGACGCGGACGACCTGGCAGTGCAGGTCATCGGCGATGACGCGCATCTCCCGCGCGACGGCGGCGGGGTCGAAGCTCTTGCGCGACAGGTCGTCGCCCGGCAGGAAGCCGGTGTCATAGTTGATGCCCTTCTTCATGAGTCAGTCCCCTCCTGCCAGGAAAGTCCGCGTTCGAGGAGGTCGAAGGCCAGCTCGACCTCGTCCTCCAGCAGCCGCACCGCCTTCTCCAGCGACTCACCCTTGACCAGCCGCTGGAAGAACGTCTCTTGGAGCGTGGTGATGACGGCGGTGATCTGCGCCGCCATGAGCCGGGGCACGACGCCCGCGTCCGGCATGGCGGCTTCGAGCGCGGCGGCCAGCTCTTCGCGCTCGCTCATGTTCGTCTGGGAGACCCCCGACAGCAGGGCGGGGCTGGACGCGATCACCTGGACCCTGGTCAGCAGCGTCTCGACCGGCGCCTCGACGCCGCGCCTGGCGATGCCCCTGAAGTGCTCGCGCAGCGCGCCGAGCGGCGGCATCCCCTCGGGCCGGTTCCGCACGACCGCGGCGTAGTCGTCCTTGATCTGGTCGAGGACCAGGCTCTCCTTGCTGGGGAAGTACGCGAACAGCGTCACCTTGGCGACCCCGGCCGCCTCGGCGATCTCGTTGACGGTCACCGCGTCGTAGCCGTGCTCGGCGAACAACCGCAGCGCGGTCTCCGCGATGCGCTGCCGGGTCTGCTCCTTCTTGCGCTCTCTGAGCCCCGCCATCATCATGCGGACAGCATAAACCCTACCGGGTACAAAATCATACCCAGTACGGTTTTTGCGGCTCGGGCGCTACATGCGGACGACGACCGTGTTGGAGACGCGGTCGTGCACGCCGCGGTGGTCGCGGTCCCAGATGACGGCGGGAATGGCCAGGCTGAGCAGCACCGTACGGACGAAGACGGGCAGCCAGCGCGGGTCGCCGCCGTCCATCGCGGCGACCCTGATGCCCATGAGCCGGTGGCCGAACGTCTGCCCCATGAAGCCGACGAGCAGCAGGTATTGCACGGCGAACACGAGCGCCGGCGCCCACGGCGACTCCGCGGGGTTCATCCTGAGCAGCAGCTGCACCACCACCCACGTGCAGATCATCCAGTCGATGACGAGCGCGCCGATCCTGCGCCCCCATCCCGACACCGACCCGCTGCCCTCCTGGGGCAGCCCCAGGCGCTCACCCGGGTAGCCGAGATCGACCCCTGCGGAACGGACGCCGCCCAGCCAGGTCTGCGTCCACCGAGGCTCCTTGCTGCTCATGGACTCCACGGTAGCCGCAGGCAGGGGCGGTCCGAATCGCAGGGCGCGCGCCGCACTCCGGTCCGCCGCGACGGGGACGACTCGCCGCCCGGGGAGACGTGAGCGGCCGCCCGCACGCCCTGTGACCAGGCAGACCGCGCGTAACACGTGCGAAACAAGCGGGACACCATGCGGAAACCGCTACGCCCTAGCTTTCGCATGAGTGGCCAGTCCCCAGGGAGGTTTGAGAGTGTTCAACTCCGCCGACGACGTCCTGAAGTTCATCAGCGACGAAGGGGTGCAGTTCGTCGATGTCAGGTTCACCGACCTGCCGGGGACGACGCACCACTTCACCTTCCCGGTTGAGAACTTCAGCGCGAGCGTCTTCACCGACGGACTCATGTTCGACGGCTCGTCGATCCGCGGCTTCCAGCAGATCCACGAGTCCGACATGCTTCTGCTGCCCGACCCCTCCAGCGCCGTGCTCGACCCGTTCCGTCAGCACAAGACGCTCAACATCAACTTCTTCGTGCACGACCCGCTGACGGGTGAGGCCTACAGCCGCGACCCGCGCAACGTCGCGCGCAAGGCGGAGGAATACCTCAAGGGCACGGGCATCGCCGACACGGTCTACTTCGGCCCCGAGGCCGAGTTCTACATCTTCGACGACGTGCGCTTCGAGACGAAGGCGAACGCCGGCTACTACTACATCGACTCCATCGAAGGCGCCTGGAACACCGGTAAGGCCACCGAGGGCGGCAACCTCGGCTACAAGCCGCGCTACAAGGGCGGCTACTTCCCGGTGCCGCCGATGGACCACTTCACCGACCTGCGCTCGGAGATGGTGCGCAACCTCATCGAGGCCGGCATCGAGGTCGAGATGCAGCACCACGAGGTCGGCACCGCCGGTCAGGCGGAGATCGACTTCAAGTTCGGCACGCTGCTCAAGACCGCCGACAACCTGATGCTCTACAAGTACGTCATCAAGAGCACGGCGCTCGAGTACGGCCACACGGTGACGTTCATGCCGAAGCCGATCTTCGGTGACAACGGCTCCGGCATGCACTGCCACCAGTCGCTGTGGAAGGACGGCCAGCCGCTCTTCTACGACGAGGTCGGCTACGCGGGCCTGTCCGACACCGCCCGCTACTACATCGGCGGCCTGCTCAAGCACGCCCCGTCGCTGCTGGCGTTCACCAACCCGACGGTCAACTCCTACCACCGTCTGGTGCCGGGCTACGAGGCCCCGGTCAACCTGGTCTACTCCCAGCGCAACCGGTCGGCCTGCGTCCGCATCCCGATCACGGGCTCCAACCCGAAGGCCAAGCGCATCGAGTTCCGGGTGCCCGACCCGTCGTGCAACCCGTACTTCGCGTTCTCGGCCATGCTGATGGCCGGCATCGACGGCATCCGCAACAAGATCGAGCCGCCGGAGCCGGTGGACAAGGACCTCTACGAGCTGCCGCCGGAGGAGGCCCGCAACATCCCGCAGGTGCCCGGCTCGCTGCCCGAGGTGCTGGACGCCCTCGAGGCCGACCACGACTACCTGCTCGAGGGCGGCGTCTTCACGCCGGACCTGATCGAGACCTGGCTGTCGTACAAGCGGGAGAACGAGGTCGACCCGATCCGTCTCCGCCCGCACCCGCACGAGTTCGAGCTCTACTACGACGTGTGATCGGCCGCCGCACGCCGGCCCGCTGCGGGCGGCGCGCGGCGTCCGGCCGGTGCCGCCCCGTCCGCGTGGGCGGCGGTCGTCCGCCACAGGTCGTGAACCCCGGAGGCCCGGGGCGAGGAGATGTGCCTCGCCCCGGGCCTCCGGGCGTTCGCCGCGAGGCCTTCTCATGCTCGATTGTCGGTGGGTGGCGTTACCCTCTCGGCGCATGACGGGCTTCGAGGTGATCCGGGAGTTCCCGGCGGCGATGGCCGGCCGGGAGGGGGCGTGGCGGTTCATCCGCGGGTTCGCGGCGGCGTGGGGCTCGCCGCCGGCCGACGGCGACGGCTGGTCCGAGCCCGAGCTCGACGCCACCGAGGCGCGGCTGGGCGTGCGCCTGCCCGTGGCGCTGCGCGAGGCGTACGGGCTCTTCGGCCGCCGCACCGACCTGGTCGGGGTGCAGGACGTTCTCCTCGGCCCCGATGAGCTGCACATCGTCGACAAGGCGCTGGTATTCCGCGTCGAGAGCCAGGGCGCGGCTCGCTGGGGCATTCCGCTCGCCGAGCTGGAGCGGCCCGATCCCCCGGTGATGATCCGGTTGGACCTCGCCGACAAGGCCTCCGAGAGCTGGGACGGCTGGCTCGACCGCTTCTCGCACGCCTGCGTGGAGATGGTGCTGTCGGAGTCGCTCGTCTCGCCGGAGGAGCTCGCCGACGGCAGGGAGCTGGACGATGACGAGGGCGGCGTACTGGAGGGGCGCTTCACGCGGCTGCCGCTGCCTGACTATCCGACGTCTCAGGCGGCGCCTGGCATCCGCTGGTACGCCGGTCGCGACGTGATCATCCGCGATGACGGCGCCATGATCCAGGTCCGGGCCCGCACCGTGGAGGCCCTCGATCGGGTCCGCGCCGAGCTGCCCGGCGAGTGGACGACGCGCTTCGGCTGAGCCGGGCCGGCCGGGTGACGACCCCGCGTGCGGCGGGCCCGCGCGGCCGTGGGGTGACGGCCCTACGCCGACGCGCCCTGGCGACCGGGCGCGCCCTGTTCCGCACCCGCGCCGTAACGTCCGGACACGCCCCGCCGGCGTGCTCTCGCTCTGGCGACCCGGATACACCCGCCGACGCGACCAAATCTGCCCCCGCGAACGCGACCCGGACACGCCCCCACCCACGCGACTGGACACGCCCCCCACCACGCACGCCGGACACGCCCCCCACCACGCGCGCCGGACACGCCCCCTCCCACGCCCCGTGCCGTGGCGTGCGCCGGGCGGTCGGGGCCGGGCGGTCCCGTGAACCAGCCGGTATCCGGGGTAGAGGATGGCGAAACCCGAGGAGGAGATCATGACATCCCTGATGAACAAGGTTCGCCACTTCCTGAGCAGCCCTGAGGGCCGCAGGCACGTCGACAAGGGCAGGCGCATGACGCGCGACCCCCGTCAGCGGCAGCGGCTGCACGGCCTGCTCGACAAGCTGCGCGGCCGCCACGACCGGTGGTGAGCGCCGGACCGTCACGGACGCCCCGGTGGCGGCCCGCGCGCGCAGGAGCGCTGCGGGTGAGCGTACGGGGGTCAGCCGAAAGGTGTACGGCGATCTCCCTCAGCGGCAGGAGGCCCCGCCGGGGCGCCCCTCACTAGGGTGTGCAGGGTCATCAGCACGCGAATCCCCTTTGTGAGGATTATTCATGGCCTCTGCCAGGAAGACGCTGTTCACCGGTTCGCTCACCTTCGTGGTGGGGCTGGCGCTCTGGTTGTTCGGGCTCGATGAGGAGATCTTCGTCTTCACCCCGTCCAAGATCGGCGTCGTCCTCATGGTGATCGGCGGGGTGGAGGCCCTGTACGGCCTCTACAAGGTCCTGCGCCCCGGCGACGCCCGCGGCTGACCGGCCTAGTCGCCGGCGAAGTCGAAGGCGGGTTCGGCGGCGGTGAGGACGGCCGACTTCGGGGTGACCGGCCAGAGCGCGTTCAGCTCGGTCGTGAGGGTGGCCACCAGGGAGTCCATGTCGGCCGGGGCCGAGGCGTGCAGGGCCTCGGCGACGATCAGCACGTTCGACGTCGAGTCGCGCACGGCCGACAGGCCGCTCTGGCGGTTGGTCCAGCGGCGGGCGTGCGCGCGGCCCTCGGCGTCGGCGAAGATCACCTCGCCGGGGGCGGGGTGCTCGGTCTCGCCGGAGAAGGTCAGGTACGTCTCGTCGCCGGTGGCGTGGCGGACCTCGAGGTAGCGGGCGATCCGCGAGACGTCGAAGACCGCGATCGGCACCGCGTACGCGATGGAGATCGCATTGCACAGGTCCACCAGCAGGTGCAGGGACGGCAGCGCGCCCTCCTTCCTGAAGCGACGCAGCAGCGACTCCGAGGCGCACCGGTACTGCGTGGGCTTCAGGCCCATGCGGGAGAAGGCCCGCCGCCAGGCCTGGATCTCCGGCAGGTCGCTTTCGGAGGCGGTGGCGAGCCTGGCCGCGGCGCGCGCGGCGTACGCGGGCACGCGGTCCGCCACGGACACCTCGGGCGTGATGCCCTCGGCGTAGAGCGCCGCGGGGACCAGTGCGGGGAAGTCGTTCCAGATGGCGGGCGAATGCTGGAAACGCATCGGTCCTCACTCCCCTGTACTGCGCTGTGCAGGCTGCCGGGATCGGGATCTTCTTCCGGCAGCCTATAGCGGGGCGGCCCCGGCGCCCGGTCAACGCGGCCGGGCCACGCCATCAGCGGCCGGTCGCGTCACCAGCGGCCGGGTCGCGTCGCCAGGGGCCGGTCCGGGCCGCCGTTGGCCGGGGTCAGGTCGTCGCGGGGCGGCGCAGGCGGTACAGCACGTGGCGGGAGATCGGGCTGTCCTTCGGGACGAGGGGGTGGTCGAAGTCCTCGGCCGGATCGCGGGTCATGCCCAGGCGCTCCATGACCGACCGCGACCGCCGGTTCTGCACGGCCGTCATCGAGATGAGCCCGTCGAGGCCGGCCTCCTCGAAGGCGTAGCGGGCGGCGCGCCTGGCGGCCTCGATGGCGTAGCCGTGGCCCCACGCGGAGCGGGCCAGCCGCCAGCCGATCTCGACGGCCGGGAGGAACGGTGCGTCGAAGGTCTGGAGCATCAGCCCGGCGAAGCCGATGAACCGCCCGCTGCCGCGCAGTTCGAGCGCCCACAGCGAGTAGCCGTGCTCGTCGAAGTGCCGCTCGATCCGGTCGACGAGGGCGTCGCTCCGCTCGCGGCCGAGCAGGCCGGTGAAGTGCTCCATGACCTCGGGGTCGGCGTTCATGGCGGCGAAGGGCTCGCGGTCCTCTTCGCGCCACCTGCGCATGATCAACCGCTCTGTTTCCAGTCGAGCCGTTTCCATCAGAGCTACAGTACGCGGCTCAGGAACGCTTTGGTCCGCTCGTTGCTCGGATCGTCCAGCACCTTGGCCGGCGGGCCGGACTCGACGACCACTCCCCCGTCCATGAACACCACGCGGTCGGCCACCTCGCGGGCGAACCCGATCTCGTGGGTCACCACGATCATGGTGAGGCCGTCCTCGGCGAGGCTCTTCATGGTGGCCAGTACCTCGCCGACGAGCTCGGGGTCGAGCGCGCTGGTGGGCTCGTCGAACAGCATGAGCTTGGGCCGCATGGCGAGGGCCCTGGCGATCGCGACGCGCTGCTGCTGGCCGCCGGAGAGCTGGCGGGGGTAGGCGGCCGCCTTGTCCTCCAGGCCGACGCGGCGCAGCAGCGCGTACGCACGCTCTTTGGCCTCGTCGCGCGGCTCGCCGCGGACGCCGACCGGCGCCTCCATGACGTTCTGCAGCACGGTCATGTGCGGGAAGAGGTTGAACTGCTGGAAGACCATGCCGATCTCCCTGCGCTGCCGGGTGATCTCCCGCTTGCGCAGGTGGCGGACCTTGCCGCCCTTCACCTCGAAGCCGATCAGCTCGCCGTCCACGTGGATGGCGCCACCGTCGATGGTCTCCAGGTGGTTGACGCAGCGCAGGAACGTGGACTTGCCGGAGCCGGACGGCCCGAGGATGACGACGACCTCCCCCGGCTGGACGTCCAGGTCGATGCCCTTGAGCACTTCGAGGTGGCCGAAGCGCTTGCGTACGGCGCGGGCGCGCACCATGGGGACGCTCACGAGGTCACCTCCGTGGGACGGCGGCGGCGAAAGGTCGCGAAGGCCCAGAAGCTCTGCGGCGCGTTCCTGGTGGCGCCGCGCGCGTAGTGGCGCTCGATGAACGACTGGCCGACGTACAGGATCGAGGTGATGATCAGGTACCAGATGCAGGCGACGATCAGCAGCGGGATGGTCTGGAACGTGCGGTTGTAGATGGACTGCACGGTGTAGAGCAGGTCGGACAGCGCGATGACGCTCACCAGCGACGTCGCCTTGAGCATGCTGATCACCTGGCTGCCGGTGGGCGGGATGATGAAGCGCATGGCCTGGGGCAGCACGATGCGGCGGAAGGTGCGGCCGCTGCTCATGCCGAGCGCGGCGGCGGCCTCGCTCTGCCCGGGGTCGACGGACATGAGGCCGCCGCGGATGATCTCCGCCATGTAGGCGCCCTCGTTCAGCCCGAGTCCGAGGATTGCGGCCAGCAGCGGCGTGATGAGCACGTTGGTGTCGGCGGTGACGAACTCGGGCCCGAACGGGATGCCGAAGGAGATCTCCGGCAGCAGGTACGACAGGTTGTACCAGAGCACGAGCTGCACCAGCACCGGCGTGCCGCGGAAGAACCAGACGTAGAGCCCGCAGGCGGCGCGGGCGACGGGGTTCTCCGACAGGCGGCCGACGGCCAGCAGCACGCCCAGCACGACGCCGACCGTCATGGCGATGACGGTGAGCAGCAGCGTGGTGGCGATGCCCTGGCCGATGATCTGGGCGTTGACGTAGCTGCCGACCACGTCCCACTGGAAGTTGGGGTTGGTGACCAGCAGGCTGACGAGCTGGGCGGCGAGGACGAGCAGGACGACCGAGGCGACCCAGCGCAGCGGGTGGCGGGTGTGCGCGGCGCCCGCGACGTCGATCTCGGGAGGTTCGGAGGTCATGACTTCGCCAGGTTGATTCCGGCCTTGTCCAGCTTGTTGTCGCTGGTCTTCCACTTGTCCATGATCTTGTCGTACGTGCCGTCGTCCATGAGCTTCTGGAAGGCGTCCTTGAACACGTCGCGCAGCGGCGAGTCCTTGGCCACGACGGCGCCCTGGTAGAGGTCGTCGAAGCCGTTGGGCTGGCCCTTGCCGGCCAGCTCCAGCTTGCCGCCGGCCTGGTCGACGAAGTAGGTGAGCGGGGCCTGGGAGGAGAAGAACGCGTCCGCCCGGCCGGAGCTGACCGCGAGCACGGAGGTCGGCTGGTCCTTGTACGACTGCACGGTGATCTTCGGCTTGCCCTCCTTGACGCAGGTGGCGGACTGGCCCTTGATCACCGCCTCGGCGGAGCCGCCGGCCATGACCGAGATCTTCAGGCCGCAGGTGTCGGCGACGGAGCGGATGCCGTGCGGGTTGCCCTTGGGCACGGCGAAGACGACGTACTCCTTGACCCAGTCGATGAAGTCGTTGGCCTTCTGCCGGTCGGGGAAGTCGCCGATGGGGCCGATCGCGAAGTCGTAGCGGCCGGAGGCGATGCCGGTCAGCGAGCTGGGCAGGCCGTCCACCGTGACGTGCTCGATCGTGACGCCGAGCAGCCGGCCGAGCGCGTCGGCCATGTCGGCGGCGGCACCGGTGAGCGACCTGCCGTCGGAGCCGGCGATCTCGTACGGCGGGAACGAGCCGTTGTTGACCGAGACGAGCTTGCCGGCCTTCTTCACCTTGTCGGGCAGCCGGTCGTACAGGGCCTGGTCCTTGGTCTCTCCGGCGGCGGATGAGGCGGTCTGGCCGGTGGGCTCCAGCACGCCCTCGGCCTCGGGCGGGTTGGCTCCGCAGCCGGCCAGCAGGAGCGCGGCGGCGGCGAGGAGCGCGGTCGCGGGCTTAGTCATGGGGCTCCAATCGGGGGTCCACGGCGAAGCGCCGGTTCTCGAGTACGGGCAGCGTCGTGCGGGCGGAGGCGAGTTCGGCGGCGGAGGCGACGGACCACAGCAGGCCGGGCGCGTCGCCGAGCCGGGCGCGGGTGATGCCGAGCGGGTCGACGATCATGCTGGCGCCGATGTTGCGGCGGCCGCATTCGCCGGATGCGGCGACGTAGCAGGTGTTCTCCAGGGCGCGGGCGGTGACCATGACCTCCCAGTGCCATTCCTTGGCCGGGCCGCGCACCCAGGCGGCGGGCAGCGCGAGCACCTGCGCGCCCTGGTCGGCGAGCAGCCGGGCGAGCTCGGGGAAGCGCACGTCGTAGCAGGTCATCAGGCCGACCTTCCAGCCCGAGACGTCGATGACGACGGGGGCGTTGGTGCCGGGGACGACGTTGTCGGATTCGCGGCGGCCGAAGGCGTCGTACAGGTGGAGCTTGACGTAGGTGCCGACGATCCGGCCGTCCCTGGCGGCGACGAGCACGTTGGAGACGCGGCCGTCGCCCGCGGGCACGTGCACGCCGGCGATCACCGTGGTGGACGAGCCGCGGGTGTGCTCGACCAGGCCGGTGACGAACGGGCCGTCCAGCGGCTGTGCGGCCTCGCGGATGCGTACCGGCTCGTCCACGAAGAGCGCGAGCGAGCCTTCGGGCAGCACGAGCAGGTCCGCCCGCCCGGCCACGGCGCCGTCGATCATCTCCTTGCAGGTCTTGAGGTTGGCGGTCCAGTCCTCGGACGAGGCGAACTGGCCGACCGCGATGGTCAGGTCGTTGGTCCGGCCGGTCATGCGGGGAAGACCTCCTCGGCTTCGATGCGGCGGTTCGCGATGCCCTGGGCGTGCAGCTCCTCGCAGAACGCGGCGACCATGGCGGCGTTGGGCGCGGCCCCGTACGGCATCCAGTCGGCGCCGAACGTGGCGGCCGTGTCGGTGAGGTCGGCGAGGAGCCACGGCGTGGTGTCGGCGAGCAGGCGGCGGCGGGCCAGCCAGTGCCGCTTGGAACGTTCGAACAGCTCGGTGACGGCCTGCGGCAGCCACGGGTGGCGCTCGACGCTCTCGCGTTTGAGCGTCACCAGGTGAATGCCGGGCACGAAGCCGGTCCGCCGGTAGTAGGCGAGCTCGGCGGCGCGGTGGTCGGGCAGCAGGTGGCGGAAGCGGCTTTCGGGGGTGAAGAACTCCTCCGGCATGAACGGCGTCATGATGGCGTCGTAGCGGCCCTCGGCGAGCCCTTCCGCCAGGCCGTCCTCGGTGAGCGAGACGTTGCCGGGGAACGGCACGGGGCCGACGCGGTCCTTGCCTGTCTCCCCCGCGACGAGCGGCCCGACCGTCCAGGTGACGCCGGTCAGGTCCACGCCCTCAGCGCGCAACAGCGCGCGCGTCCAGGTGTTGCCGGAGTCGGGCCAGCCGGTGAGCCCGATGCGGGCGCCGTCGAGCTGGCCGAACGAGGTCAGGTCGCTGTCGCGGCGGACGAGCACGCAGCGGTGGCGGAACCCGCGCATCACGAACACGGGCAGGCCCACGAGCCGGTCGTCGCCCGCGGCGCGGCCGAGCACGTACCGGCTGAAGGAGGTCTCGCCGCCGTCGAGACCGGGCTCGCGGAGAACGTCCGGCGTGACGGCCCTGGAGTCGAGGTGCAGCTCGAACCCCTCGGCGCGCACGGCTCCTGTGACGATCGGCACGAGATGGTCCCAATCGCGTACGGCAAGGCGAATGACCGCCACAAATCCCCCAAACGATGCGAACTTGCTGTGAATTGCCAGAAACCATATGTTCAGCGCAGCGACCTGCACAAGAAGATCTTTGTTGCTGAACAAAGATTTATAAGGGGGCAAAGTGGACGCTGCCTGGCTGGCGCGGCGCATCGACGACCCGAGCGCGCGCGGCATCGCCGCCGCACTCACCGACCTCATCAGGGAGGGGACGGTGACGGCGCAGGCGCGCCTGCCCACGGTCCGCGGCCTGGCCAGGGAGCTCGGCGTGAGCTCGGGAACAGTCGCCGAGGCGTGGTCTGAGCTGCGCAGGCACGGCATGATCAAGACCGATCGGCGGCGCGGCACGGTGGTGCTCGGGCCGCCCGACGTGCCGCGCCCCATCCGGTACGAGCGGCTCGGCCACTGGGGCGACCGCCTGGCCGTCGATCTGACCATCGCCTCCCCGGACACGGCGCTGCTGCCGCCGCTGGAGGCCGCGCTGGTCGCCGCCGCGCGTACCGACGGGCTCAACGACTACGCCCGCGCGACCATCACCCCGCGCCTGCGCGCCGCCGTGGAGCCCACCTGGCCGTTCGCCGCGCAGAGCTGGCTCGCGGTCGGCGGCGGGTACGAGGCCGTGCAGCTCCTCTGCCAGACGACGGCGCTGCCCGGCGACCGCATCGCCATCGAGGAGCCCACGGGCGCGCGGCTGCTGGACATCCTGGAGACGATCGGCGTACAGATCATCCCGGTCGCCTGCGACGAGGAAGGACCGCTGCCGGACGCGCTGGCCAAGGCGCTGAAGGCGCGGCCGGTGGCGTTCGTCTACCAGCCGCGCGGGCAGTCGCCGTGCGGGCACGCGGTCACGCCGGAGCGCTCGGCGGAGCTGGCCGGCCTGCTGGAGCCGGCCGCCACGCTCATCGTGGAGGACGACGGCATCGGCGAGCTGTCGGTCTCGCCGATGGTCAGCATGGGGACGCGCTTTCCCGACCGTACGGTGCTGGTGCGCTCGTACTCGAAGTCGCACGGGCCGGACCTGCGGATCGCGGTGATCGGCGGCGCGGCCGACGCGGTGGAGCGGGTGCGCGTGCTGCGCAGCTTCGGCACCGGCTGGACGAGCAGGATCCTTCAGGACGCGCTCGCCCACCTGCTCGAGGACGCGGGCGCGCAGGCGTGCGTGGCCCGCGCCCGCGAGGTCTACGCGCGGCGGCGGGCGCGGATGGCCGCCGAGCTGGCGGCGCGCGGCGTGCGCACCGGCGGCAGGGACGGGCTGGTGCTCTGGGTCCCCGTACGCGACGAGCCCGCCGCCCTGGTCACGCTGGCCGCGCACGGCATCTCGGTGGCCCCCGGCAGCCGGTACGTCATCGACCAGAGCGCCCGGCCCCACCTGCGGCTGGCCACGGCCCGGCTCACCGACGACCCGGCGGAGCTGGCCGAGCTGGCCGACGTGATCGCGCTTGCCGCCGGGCGCGGGGTCAGCGCCGCGACCTGAGCCCGGCGATGCGGCGCAGCACGTCCCACCAGAACGGCGCGCCGAACAGCAGCGCCACGGAGGTCAGCACGAAGCCGGGCCAGTGGCTCGGCGTGCTGACGCGGTCCCACCACGCGCCGCCGTTCCAACGCACCTCAGGCTCGCCGTCGGCCGGGAGCGAGACGCTGACCAGCGCCTGGCCCATCAGCTTGACCAGCGCGGGCTCGCTGAGCGTCTCGGTGACGCAGGTGACCGGATCGCCGGCGCCGGTGCAGCGGGCCTTCAGCTCGTCGTACGCGCCCTGCCCCGACCCGGCCACGGCCGTCACCGAGGCGCGGAAGGCGTCGTCGCGCAGCAGCGTCTTGGCGTACTCCAGGCCGTCCATGCTGAACAGCAGCGTCACCGCGACGCCCAGCACGGCGAGCACCCACTTGGCGTAGCGCTTGTAGAGCATCGACAGGCGTTCCATCTCGCCGTCGAACCAGCTCTCGACGCCGCGCCTGAACCGGTCGAGGTCGCCCTGCGCGGACTCCCAGACGCCCTTGAGGTGGCCGTAGAGCGGGCTGCCCATCTGCTTGAGCCTGGCCAGGAGGCCTTCGACGTCGCCGTTCGCGGCGGCCAGCTCCATCACCGCCACCGCGAACCTGGCGGGCGGGATCTCGGCGATGCTCGTCCTGCCCTGCTTGCCGTGGTCGATCTCCCTGACCCGCTCGTACAGCAGGTTGATCATGGAGGCGCCGGTGCCGGTCTCCGGCACCTCGCCGGCGCTGGCGGGCGCGGGCCTGGCCTCGTGGGCGGGCCGCGGGTCGCGGAGGAACGGCATCGTCTTGAACACGTCGACCACCCTCGTGGGCAGCCATGAACCGTGGGGTCCCGCGCCGTCCATGGTGTCCCTGAGATAGGCCCACAGGAACTTGCTGCGGATGGACAGCAGCCGTACGACGGCCTCGTTGATGCCGCTCACCAGCAACGACAGCAGCAGGAACGTCACGACCAGGCCGAGTGCGAGGTCCAGATACACGGATAACACGGCGGCCATGAAACACCCGCGGGGGTGATGGCGCAATGACGCAGCGCATCAGGAACCCCCGGAAATGCGGATCAGTCGCCGTAGAAGACGCGTTCCACCACCTTGCGGGCGCGCCGGGTGACCCGGCGGTAGTCGTCGAGGAAGTCCTCAGAGCCTTCGGGCGGGTAGCCGAGCGTGCGGGCGATCAGCCCGCGCTCGGTGGAGTCCTTCGGGACGCTGTCGCCCGGCCGGCCCTTGACCAGCATGATCGCGTCGCGGACGCGGGAGGCGAAGCGCCACGCCTCGGCCAGCACCGCCTCGTCCTCGGGCGCGAGCAGCTCCTCGGCCACGGCCGCGCGCAGCGCCTCCAGCGTGCGCGTGGTGCGCAGCGACGGCCGCGCGCCGGCGTGGCGCAGCTGCAGGAGCTGGGCCACCCACTCGACGTCGGACAGCCCGCCGGGGCCGAGCTTGGTGTGCAGCGCCGGGTCGGCGCCGCGCGGCAGCCGCTCGGCCTCCATGCGGGCCTTGAGCCGCCTGATCTCCCTGACCGCGCCGGCGCTCAGCCCGTCGCGCGGGTAGCGCAGCTCGTCGATCACGGCCGTGAACGCCTCGCCCAGCTCGGGGTCGCCCGCCGAGAACCTGGCCCGCAGCAGCGCCTGTGCCTCCCACGGCGACGACCAGCGCTCGTAGTAGGAGCGGTAGGAGGCCAGCGTGCGCACCAGCGGCCCCTGGCGGCCCTCGGGGCGCAGGCCAGGATCGACGTGCAGGGGCGGGTCGGGCGCGGGCAGCGCCAGCAGCCTGCGCACCTCGTTGGCGACGGCGAAGGCGGCGTCGGTGGCCGCCCGCTCGTCCACGCCGGGCAGCGGCGAGTGCACGAACATCACGTCGGCGTCGCTGGCGTAGGAGCACTCCATGCCGCCGAGCCGGCCCATCGCGATGATCGCGAACGAGGTCAGCTCGCGCGCCTCGCCGAACGCCGCGTCGAGCGCCGCCTGCAGCGTCACGTCGTTGAGCCGCGACAGCGCCGTGCCGACGGTCTCGATGTCGATGAGGCCGGAGATGTCGGCCACGGCCGTGCGGAACAGCTCCTTGCGCCGCAACGCCCGCACCGCGGTGACGGCGCCCTCGGGGTCGCCCCCGTGCCGGGAGACCGCCGCCGACGCCTCGCCCAGCAGCGACTCGGGCGGGCGCGGGGTCAGCTCGTCGTCGGAGCCCAGCATGGCGACCGCCTCTGGGGCGTGCATGAGCAGGCCGGTGGCGTAGCGGCTGGTGCCGAGCAGCCGCGCCATCCTGGCCGCGACGGCGGTCTCGTCGCGCAGCAGCCGCAGGTACCACGGCGTGCTGCCGAGCTTGTCGCTGACCTGGCGGAATCCGAGCAGCGCGGCGTCGGGGTCGGGCGTGTCGGCGAACCAGCCGAGCATCACCGGCAGCAGCGTGCGCTGGATCGCGGCCCGCCGGGAGACGCCGGTGGACAGCGCGGCGATGTGGCGCAGCGCGCCGGCGGGATCGACGTAGCCGAGAGCCTTCAGCCGGGCCTCGGCGGCCGAGGCGGACAGCCGCGCCTCCGACTCCGGCAGCCGCGCCACGGCCTGCAGCAGCGGCCGGTAGAACAGCTTCTCGTGCAGCCGCCTGGCCTCCATCGCGTGGCGGCGCCACCGGGTGGTGAACTCCCCCACCGGGTCGGCGTACATGCCGAGCGCCCGTCCGAGGCGGCGCAGATCGGCCTCGTCGGTGGGCACGACGTGGGTGCGGCGCATCCGGTGGAGCTGCAGCAGGTGCTCGACCTGGCGCAGGAACGAGTACGCCTCGGCCAGGCTCCGCGAGTCGTCGCGCCCGACGTAGCCGCCCCGGGAGAGCGCGGCCAGCGCGGGCAGCGTGGCCCTGCGGCGCAGCAGCGGGTCGAGCCTGCCGTGCACGAGCTGGAGCAGCTGCACGGCGAACTCGATGTCGCGCAGCCCGCCTGGCCCCAGCTTGAGATGCCGGTCGCCCTGCTCGCGCACGTGGGCCTCGACCCGGCGGCGCATGGCCTGGACGTCCTCGACGAAGTGCTCGCGGGTGGCGGCCGACCAGACCATCTCGTTGACGGCGGCGACGTAGGAGGCGCCGAGGTCGAGGTCGCCCGCCACCGGCCTGGCCTTGAGCAGCGCCTGGAACTCCCACGTCTTGGCCCAGCGGCGGTAGTAGGCGAGGTGGCTCTCCAGCGTGCGGACCAGCGGCCCCGAGCGCCCTTCGGGCCGCAGCCCGGCGTCGACCTCCCACAGCGAGCCCTCGGAGGTGGTGGCCGAGCAGGCCCGCATCATGGCCTGGGCGAGCCGGGTGGCCGTGCGCAGCGCCTTGGTCTCGTCGGCGCCGTCCTTGGGCTCGGCGACGAAGATCACATCGACGTCGCTGATGTAGTTGAGCTCCCTGGCGCCGCACTTGCCCATGCCGATGACCGCCAGGCGCACGTCGGAGGCGTCGATCTCGGCGCGCGCGATGGCGAGCGCGGCCTCCAGCGCGGCGCCCGCGAGCTCGGACAGCTCGGCGGTGACCTCCTGCAGCGTGAGCGTGCCGGTGAGGTCGCGCGCTGCCAGGTGGGCGAGCCTGCCGCGGTAGGCCACGCGCAGGGCCGTGAGCGCGTCGTTGCCGCCGGCCTGCGCGCGCGGCTCGCTTTCGTCCGGCTCCGCGCCGACGGCGCGCAGCAGCTCGGCCCTGGCGTCGCCGAGGCCGTCCTGCGCCAGCAGGGCGATGTGGCCGGGGTGGCGGACGAAGTGGTCGCCGAGCGCCGCGCTCACCCCGAGCACGGCCAGCAGGCGGCTCCTGAGCCGGTCGTCGCCGCGCACCGTGGCGAGGACGGCGGGCTCGCGCTCGATCAGCCGGGTGATCGAGACCAGCGCCTGATCGGGATCGGCGACGTCGACCAGCGCCTCCAGGATGTCGTCGAGATCGGCCGGTGACTGGCTGACCAGCTGGGCGGCCCTGGCGCCGTCGGCGAAACCGAGTTTGGCGAGCCTGGCCGCGGTGGATTCGATCCTGGGCACCCCTCCATCTTGACAGCTCTTTCCCGTACGGCCGTAGCATGACATCACAACGCAACGTTGCGTTGCAATCGAGGAGGCGTGCTGATGAGCCGGGACGAGGGAGTGGCGGGCCGGGTCCCCGCCGGTGTGGCGTGGGGGCTGCTGGGGGCGTGGGTCGTGCACGACGCCGAGGAGCTGGCCACGATGGCGCGGTGGACGCGGCAGGCGCGGCCCCGGCTGGAGTCCCGCTTCCCCGGGGTGCCGTGGGAGCGGTTTGAGGTGTCGCAGGCGCACGTGAACGCGGCCATCGGGCTCATGGGCGGGGTCGTCGCGGGCGCGGCGGCCTTGGGAGCGCGTACGGGCGGGCGCAGCCCGGTCTTCCAGGCGGCGCTGGCCGGGTTCGGGGTGCACGGGGTGCTGCATCTGGCGCAGGCGGCGCTGGTCAGGGGGTACGTGCCCGGCGTGGTGACCGCTCCCCTGGTGGTGCTCCCGTACGCGGTGTGGGCCTGGCGGCGGCTACGGGCCGCCGAGGTGCCGGTGACGTCGCGTACGGGCGGTCTGGCGGCGCTGCCGCTGGTGCTGGCGGGCGTGCACGCGCTCGCCCACGCCCTCACCGGCCGCCGCGGGAACTCGAAGAACGCGCAGACCCTGGCGCGGCGGGCTCAGGAGTTCTTGACCAGGGCCCCGAAAGCCTCGGCCACCGGGCGCCAGGTCGCCACCAGCCGGTCCTCGGCGGCCTTCACCTCGGCGTTCAGCTCCTCGGCTCGGTAGCCCTGGGCGCTCAGGCTGTCACCTTCGGCGGAGTGAGCGGACTGCGCCGTCCAGGCGGCGAAGATCTCGGGCGTGGCCTCCGGATGGAACTGCACCGCCCAGGCCGCCTCGCCCAGGCGGTAGCCCTGGTTGGGGTAGCGGTCTCCGGTGAACAGCGGCACCGCGCCGTCCGGCAGCCGCGTGATCGCGTCCTGGTGGTACTGCACGGCCACCGCCCGCTCGCCGACGCCCGAGAAGAGCCGGTCGGAGGCGGCGGCGGGCAGCGCGATCACCTCGCACGCGCCCACTTCGAGGCCGGCCGGGCCGCGCTCGACCGTGCCGCCGCAGGCCATGGTGAGCAGCTGCGCGCCCAGGCAGATGCCCAGCGTGGGCGTGCCCTCGTCCACGGCGCGCCGCAGCAGGTCGCGGGTGGCGGGCTGCCAGGGGCTGCGCTCGTCCTCCCAGGCCGCCGCCGCGCCGCCGAGCACGATCAGCCCGTCGGCCGCCCGTTCCGGCACCTCCTGCCCCAGGTAGGGCCGCACGACGTCGCAGGGAACGCCGAGCCAGCCGGCGAGGTACCCGAGACCGGCCTCGGCCTCGTGTTCGATGACCGTGATCCGCATATCCACAATTATCCGGCCATTTTGCCAGTGCCGGTCTCTATGCTGCCCCGCATGACTGTTGAATTCGCTGAGGTGGACGGGCAGCGCATCGCCACGTTCGGCAAGGGCCCGCGCAAGATCGTCGCCGCGCACGGCATCTCGGCCTCGCTCATGGCCTGGGCGACGGTGGGCAGGCGGCTGCCGGACGGCTGGTCGCTGGTCGCCATCGACCTGCGCGGACGCGGGCACAGCGACTCGCTGCCCGGCCCGTACGGGCTGGACCGGCACGCCGAGGACGTGCTGCGGATCGCCGAGCGCGTCGGCGCGGGGCCCGGCGCGGTGCTGACCGGGCACTCGATGGGCGCGTACGTGGCCGTGCTGGCCGCCGCGCAGCGGGAGTTCGCCAAGGTCGTGCTGGTGGACGGCGGCATCCCGTTCGCCCCGCTGCCCGAAGGCCAGGATCCGGACACGGCCACCCGGGCCCTGCTGGGCCCGGCGCTGGAACGGCTGCGGCAGACGTACGCCTCGCCCGAGGAGTACGTGGAGTTCTTCAAGGCCCACCCGGCCTTCGCCGGCAAGTGGACCGACGACGTCGAGGCGTACGCGCGCTATGACCTCACCGGGCCCGAGGGCGCGCTGCGGCCGCGGGCGGTCGGCGAGGCGGTGCTGGAGGACGGCCGGTGGCTGCACGCCGAGCGGGACAGGATCGCGGCGGCCCTTGAGCGGATCTCCGCGCCGCTGACGTTGCTGCGGGCCCCGCGCGGCCTGCTCGACCAGCCGGTGGGGATGCTGCCCGACGATCTCGTCAGGCCCTGGATCGAGCGCCTGCCGAAGCTGCGCGACGAGGTGGTGCCCGACTGCAATCACTACACGATCCTGTTCGACGAGCGCTGCGCGGACATCGTCGTGGAGCGGCTCACGTCCTGACCCCGGACATGCGAAGGGGCCTCCGAGACGCGCTCGGAGGCCCCTTGCGCTACGCGGTTCAGCGTGGAGCGATCCAGGTGGCCTTGGCCGCCGCGACCAGCGTGCCGTCCACCTCGTAGATGCCGCTCTGGCCGTAGAGCTTGCGGCCGTCGCGGCCGGTCGGGCGGGCCACCACGGAGTAGCGGCCGCCCGGCAGGATCTCACCGCGGATCTGCAGGGTCAGCCGGCCCAGCAGGGCGCTCTCGCCCGGGCCGAAGTGGGCCCAGCCGGTGATGCAGTCGAGCACCGCGCCGATGATGGAGGCCGGGACGCCGTCCTCGTCGGTCACCGTGAACGGCACCCGCCAGCCGGCCGCCACCAGGTCACTGCCCTCGACCGGGCCGGGGAAGATGCGCAGGCCGTCACCGGGCTCGCGCAGGCCGCAGGCGAAGCACTCGGCGAACGGGTGCTTGCGCAGGCCCGCGAACCCGGCCTCGGCGCGGGCCGCGTCGTTGAACGGCACGAAGCCGGGGCCCTCGAGGTCCTCCGTCACGGGGATGGCCTCGACCAGCAGCTTGTCGCCGTGGAAAAGGGAGGCGGAGTTGGCCATGTGGTCGAGACGCAGCTCGGTCTCCAGCGGAGTCGGAGCGTGCAGGGTGACCTCGACGGCTGATCGGCTACCTGATCGGCCACCGTTCAGCGCCTCCTCCATGGTGCCCGCGATCCAGCCGCCGTTGGCGACGCCCACGGGACCACGGAAGCGCTTGGGAACGGTCAACACGGTCTGCAAGGCAGCCGTCGTCATGCCACACCCTCCTATATCGCCCCAATCGGCGAAAAGTCCGAAAATATCGTAAAGAGCAGGCCGATTTTACTGGACTCCCGCTTTACCAGGGGACGGGGGTCCTGGCGGCCACTCGGTGCTCCTCCATAACGCCTCGAAGGGGCCCGAAACTTCCCTCGCCCAGGGGGTTTCACGACGATAGGCGCCGCGCATCGCGGGGACGTGTCCCGGGCGTGAGAAGGAACGAAAATCGGCCTCACTCCGAACCACTTCAGGAGTGAGGCCGATCAAGGCGTTGGCAGTACCTTAACGGGGTTTCCCGCATGCCGCGAACGATTCCGCCGAATCCGGTGAGGAGCCCGTCAAAGCATGCGCAGGCATGCCCGATCGCCCCTGGTCAGCACCCGTCCTGACCCCCGTACCGGGCGGCCCCGCCGGAGCCGGGAGTGCGCGGATTTCGCCGGTGTCGCAGAGGCTGGAGGTGCGCACGGCCTATCCTGGCGCGGCGTACAAGATCGGAAAAGGCGTGATCGGCGGGGGTGGGGAGCGTGGAGGGGGCGAGGCTGCGGTACCCGCCCGGGTCCCTGGTCATCCTGACGGGGCTGCCGGGCGCGGGCAAGAGCACGCTGCTGCGCCGCCTGTACGGCCTGCACGGCGACGAGAGCATGCCCGTGACCGCCGGCACGGTCGTGGTGATCGACTCATCGCAGTCGCGGCGGCGCTGGGACGGCAGGCTCACCTGGGCGCCCTACCCGCTGCGGCGGGCCGTGGTGTTCGTCACCCACGTGAGCCGCATCCGGCGGGCGCTGGCGCAGGGCGCGTCGGTGGTGGCGCACAACCGGGGCTGCGCGCCGTACGTGCTGCGCGGCTTCGCCTGGCTGGCCCGCAGGCACGGCGCGGACTTCCACCTGCTGCTGCTGGACGCGCCGCCCGAGGAGGCGCTGGCCGGGCAGCGTGCGCGGGGCCGGGTGGTCTCGCCGCGGACGTTCGCCCGCCACCAGCGCCGGGTGCGGAGCCTGCTGACCCGCGTCAAAGGCGGCGACCCCGCCCCGGCCGCGGGCGCGCACGTCATCGACCGCGCCCAGGCCGACCTGCTGGAGTCCATCGTCTTCGACGCCCCTGCCCGCCACGTCAGCGGGTGACGCCGGCGCACGGCGACCAGCCGCCCTCGAACGACCTACAGCCGCCTACATCGTGATCACTAAATAGCCGCCCTCCACACGAAGATCGCACGATGGAACACGGCCCATCACCGAGCTTGCCAGGTCCGATGGCGCTCGCACATCTGGGGGAGCATGATGTCTGGGCCATGTTGATGCGAGACTCCGACATTCGTTCCGCGCTCATGACGCGGCTTCGACAGGAGCACCGTGGAGATGCGGAGACGCTGATCAGGCAGGAGATGGGACTGTGCGCCGGCGGGCGGCGGATCGATGTTGCAGTGATCAACAGCGATCTGAGCGGTTTCGAGATCAAGAGCGATTACGACACCCTGGCACGCCTAGCGGGCCAGGCAGCGGATTATGGAAGAGTGCTCGACCGCGTGACCCTCATCACCACGGACCGCTACCTAGAGCCTGCCATCGAAATGCTGCCGGTTTGGTGGCAGATCATCCGAGCTGAACCGGGCGAGCCGACACCAAGCTTGACAGTTGTCCGCCCAGGAGCTCTCAACGACGCCCAAGACGCGATGGCGATCGTTCAACTCCTGTGGCGCGAAGAGGCCCTGGCAGAGCTGCGCCGCCGCGGGCTGGGGCGCGGCATGGGCGACAAGCGCCGCTGGCTGATCTGGGAACGGCTTGCCACAGAGGTCCCATTGGATGAGCTGAAGACGGTTGTACGAGGTCAGCTCAGGGCTCGCCAAGACTGGCCAGGCGGTCAGTGACCACCGCCAGATGGTGTGAGGTTCCGTAAGCACGCCACTTGCTGGCATTACCAGGGGTGATGGACCTGCTCGCGCATCGATCGAGTCGTTCGTCTCCCCACGAATATTGGGGGCCCATCCAATGCGATGATCCGACCAGGGCCGTACACAGCTCGTAGAACCGCTCGTTCCCCGCTTCCCGTGGCGATGCTTGCCTATAAACCATCCAGTTAAGCCCAGCCGTATAGCGCAAATTAGGCATCGACGGGTGCGGAACCCGCTTGACCGGTGCAGGGTTGGCGATTCCGTAGTCTCCGAACCAGACCGGAAGACTGTTCACCGATTGCGTCACCGACTTCCACAGCATTGCGTCGTAACGCGGCACAGCCGTAACCGCATCTCGATCAAGACCCGCTATTGATTCTGGGAAACCTCCAGCCGCCAGCGTCACCGAACGCCAGGGGCGGTTCTCCGACCACTTCAAAAGTTTCCTTGCCGCAGGAGCAACGCGGTCGACGTCCCGCTGCGAAAGCACTTCTCTGAAGTCGATCAACAGATCAACTTGCTCGGCCTCTAAGCCAAGACCCGCCAGGACGTCGCTGAGGCGTTCTTCGACCTCATCGGTAGAAGGATCCTCCTCTAAGGTCCCCATGCGCAGACATGCGCCTCGCCCATGCAAGCGGGACGCGTCACGGGCGGCACCTAGCGCCTCGGACGAGTCGTCCGATCTGACAAGAGGGCGTAACGGAATCCCGGCCAGACATAAGTGCTCGGCCACACCAGAAAGAAGAGAGGCGGATCCATCCCGAACGTAAGTGAAGTCCAGACTGATCAGCAGACCCGAAGGTATGCTGCGATTGATGACACGCAACATCTGGTCAAGGTTTATGTGACCTTCATCATCAGGCACAAGCTCAATGATGGGTCGGATCGCCGAACGCACATCCGGCGAGACATGACGAAGCGCCTCAAACTCGCCTGCCTTACCCTTCAGAATAGGTGTATACACCGCCGCACTGCCCCTCACCAGGAGAAACACCTTTGGTAAGTGCTCGCTCTGGAGCGTTACATCGCAGCGGCGAGGTGTCGAGATCTTCAGCGATAGGTTTTTATCGCCATCCCCAGACTTGCATCTGACGTGCTGGGTCAACAATGGCGTTGCCAATAAAGACCATGGCATTGCAAACGGACGCGGAGCCAACGTTGCCGTTGGCCCCACGTCCTTTCAGGCACCAGGAGGTAACTCTGAGTTGTGGTCAGAGGATCGGCAGGTAGCGGCCCAGCTCGAACTCGGTCACGGTGCGGCGGTATTCGCGCCACTCCGTGCGCTTGTTGCGCAGGAAGAAGTCGAAGACGTGCTCGCCCAGCGTCTCGGCCACCAGCTCGCTGCGCTCCATGACCTCGATGGCGTCGTGGAGCGACCCGGGCAGCGGCTGGATGCCCAGGGCGCGGCGCTCGGCGCTGGTGAGGGTCCAGACGTTGTCCTCGGCGGCGGCGGGCAGCTCGTAGCCCTGCTCGATGCCCTTGAGCCCGGCGGCCAGGATGAGCGCGAAGGCGAGGTACGGGTTGCAGGCGGAGTCGAGCGAGCGGAACTCGATGCGGGTCGAGCCGGTCTTGTGCGGCTTGTACATCGGCACCCGGACCAGGGCCGAGCGGTTGTTGTGGCCCCAGCAGATGTAGGAGGGCGCCTCGCCGCCCTGCCCGGCGATGGCCTCCGCGCCGCCCCACAGCCGCTTGTAGGAGTTGACCCACTGGTTGGTGATGGCGGTGATCTCGGCGGCGTGCCTGAGCAGGCCCGCGATGAACGAGCGGCCCACCTTGGACAGCTGGTAGTCGGCGCCGGCCTCGTAGAAGGCGTTTCTGTCGCCCTCGAACAGCGACATGTGGGTGTGCATGCCGGAGCCGGGGTGCTCGGTGAACGGCTTGGGCATGAACGAGGCCCAGATGCCCTGCTCCAGCGCGACCTCCTTCATGACCAGGCGGAAGGTCATGATGTTGTCGGCCGTGGTGAGCGCGTCGGCGTAGCGCAGGTCGATCTCCTGCTGGCCGGGCGCGCCCTCGTGGTGGCTGAACTCGACGGAGATGCCCATCGACTCCAGCATCATGATCGCCTGGCGGCGGAAGTCGTGGCCCGCGCTGTGCGGCGTGTGGTCGAAGTAGCTGCCCGAGTCGATGGGCTCGGGCCGCTCGCCCGGCTCCGGCTTCCTCTTGAGCAGGAAGAACTCGATCTCGGGGTGGGTGTAGAAGGTGAACCCCATGTCGGCGGCCTTGGCGAGCGTGCGCTTGAGCACCCAGCGCGGGTCGGCGTGGGACGGCGAGCCGTCGGGCATGAGGATGTCGCAGAAGATGCGGGCCGCGCCGGGCGCCTCGCTGCGCCAGGGCAGGATCTGGAACGTCGCCGGGTCGGGCTTGGCCAGCATGTCGGACTCGTAGACGCGGGCGAAGCCCTCGATCGCCGAGCCGTCGAACCCGATGCCCTCGGCGAAGGCGCCTTCGAGCTCGGCGGGCGCGATCGCCACGGACTTGAGGAAGCCGAGCACGTCAGTGAACCACAGCCGGATGAACCGGATGTCGCGTTCCTCGAGCGTGCGGAGCACGAACTCCTGCTGGCGGTCCACAGCATCCCCTCGATCGACGAAACTACAGGTCACTTACCAGCATGCCGTGTCCGTGTTTCGCACACGTTACGAGGGTCGCCGGTGCGAGCCTCGCTGACAAAGGGCCTCCCCCGACCTACTGTGATCAACGCAGTCAGTCTCGGGGGAGGCATTGGTGGCCATCGACCTGCTCAATCACAAGCTCGATCGGGCGTTCGACCACATCGACGCGAACGGCAACGGCGTCGTCGAGCGTGAGGACCTGCTGGGGCTGGGCGCCCGCATCCTGGTGGGCTTCGGGGAGTCCCCCACCTCGGTCACCGGGGCGCGCCTCGTCGACGGCTTCGACCGCATCTGGTTCACCCTCTCGTACGCGCTCGAACGCGACGGCGACTCCGGCATCGCGCGCCCCGACTTCCTCAAGGGGATGACCGCGGCGTTCGTCACCGGCGAGCACTACGACCCGGTGTTCCGGCCGGCCACGGTGGCGGTGGCCGAGCTGTGCGACGGCGACCGGGACGGCGAGATCGGCATGGGCGAGTTCAGGACGCTGCTGTCGGCGTACGGCGTCGCCTACGACGACGTGGACCAGGCCTTCGACCGGCTCGACAGGTCCGCGAGGGGCGCGCTCACCACGGACGAGCTGGTCGCGGCCTTCGCCGACTACTACCGCAGCGACGACCCCAACGCCGTCGGCAACTGGCTTTTCGGCCCTCTGTAAAGAGCACTGTGAAGAGCGCTGTGAGAAGCACGTAGAGAACACGGTGAAAAGCCCATGAAGAGCACAGTCAACAGTCCTTCGAACAGTGGGGAGCCCGCGCCCGCCGACGCGCCATCGGGCCAAGCCGCAAGCCCGTCCACGTCCGGCACCGTGCTGTCCACGGTGCGCACCGCGCTGCGCTCGGCGCTGTCGTCGCTGCTGCCGCTGCCGCGCAGGGGCCACGCGCCCGCGACGGCGCTGCTGCCGCTGACCGAGCGGGTGCCCGCGATGGCCGCGCAGTGCCGGATGCACCCGGCCGTGTACGCGATCGAGGCGGCCGTCATCGACTGGGCCAGGCGTACGGGCCTGCCCGCCGATCCCGGCGTCGGCTACCACCGGGTGGCGGGCCGGGTGTTCTCCGAGTTCGACGCCGCGGCCGCGGCGCTGTTCGCGCAGTGGCTGACGTGGCTGTTCCACCTGGACGACGAGCTGGACGAGCGGTCGGGCCCGCTGGACGTCTTCCACGGCCTGCTCAAGGGCGCCGCCCGCCATCCGCTCGAAGCGGCCTTCGCCGATCTGTGGCGGGTGACGAGCGCGCGGATGAGCGACAGCTGGCGGGCCAGGTTCGCGGTGGGACTGCAGCGCCAGTACGACGCCTGCCGCACCGAGGCCGACAACCGGGCGGCGGGGCGGATGCCGACGATCGAGGAGTATCCGGCGCTGCGCAGGGGCACCGTGGGCCCGTACCTGTACGACCTGGTCGAGCCGTGCCTGCGGGTCGAGGTGCCGGTCTGGGTGCAGCGGTCGGAGCCGTGGCGGCTGCTGGTGGACGCCTGCAGCGACGTCACGGCGTGGTGCAACGACGTCGCGTCGCGGCCCAAGGAGCGCGGCGACGTGCACAACTTCGTGGTGCTCGCGATGCGGCAGCTCGGGCTGGGCGAGCGGGAGGCGACGGCCTGGGTGCTCGACAGGATCGCCAGGCGCTGCGAGGACATGCGCGAGGCCGCGCGGCGGCTGCCGCTCGACGACCTCGCGCCCGCGGTGGCACGGGACGTGAGCAAGGTGGCGTGCGCGTATCTGGCGGCGCCGCGCGCCCACCTCGACTGGTTGCTGGAGTCGAAGCGGTACGCCTGATCACCGGCCCTGATCACCGGCCCTGATCGTCGGCCCTGATCGTCGGGGCGGTCAGCGGGTGCCGGCCAGCATGTCGCCCGCGAGGGTGCGGCGGTAGACGACCTGCTTGCCGATCCGCATCCCCACGGCCAGCCCGCCGCGGCTGAGCACGCTCAGGTGCTGGCTGACCGCGCCGGGCGTGAGGTCCATGCGGGCGGCCAGCGCGGAGGTGGTGGCGGGCTCGGCGAGCGCGAGCAGGATGCGCGCCCGGCTCTTGCCGATCAGCGCGGCGAGCGCGTCGGGCGCGGGCGGCGGGCCCTGCTCCCACAGCGTGCCGACGCCCTCCACGGGGTAGACGAGCATCGACTGGTACGGAGCCGACATCACGGCCACGGCCGGCCAGTGGAAGGCGCTGGGCACGAGCACGAGCCCGTCGCCGTGGAGCCGTTCGATGTCACAGGGGCGGTCGACGATCAGCCGCTCCCCCGTCCACCGCACGGCGGGGGCGAGCCCGGCGAACAGCTCGCGGGCCCCGCCCTGGGCGAGGCGGCGCGAACGGCGCAGCACGTCGCGTTCGAGCAGGCCGTACACGCGGGGCCAGAACTCGGCGAAGCACCGCTCCCAGTACGCCTCCAGCGTGTCGGCCACCCGCGCGATGCCGGCCTCGGGGTCGGCCATGAACCGGTCGATCACCTCGGGCGCGCCGGCCCGCAGCCGGGCCGCCTCCTCCGTGACCCGTCCGGGGTCGCTGCGCCTGACCCGGCCGAGCTCATCGGCGAAGTCCGGCATCGGCGTGTCGGGCGGCGGGGTGAGGAAGTCGGCGAGGTAGCCGGTCGGCGGCACGAGCGCGAACAGCTCGGTGAGGTCGAGCCCGGCCAGCCGGGGGCGTACGGCCTTGAGCCAGGGCAGGTGGACCGACTGCCTGGCGGGCGCCCGCAGCGTGCGCAGGCTGGCCACCAGCTCCCACATCGGGGAGAACGCGAAGCGGATGCGGGCGACGTCATCCGATGTGAAGCGCCAGGTGATGGGCATGCTTTCAGTCTTGCCTAAATCGTTCGCGCCGCGAATTCCGACATATCACGCTATCGGGCGTGTCGAGGCCTACTGTCGAGAATCCCTCCTTCATCAAGGCGCAGATCGGCGGGCTGCCCCGCCCCTTCTGGGCGTTGTGGGGCGGCACGCTGGTGAACCGCCTGGGCACCATGGTCATGCCCTTCACCGGCGTCTTCCTGACCCAGAGCCGCGGCCTTCCGGTCGCCGCCGCGGGCCTGGTGATGGGCGTGTTCGGCGCCGGGTCGCTGCTGTCGCAGTTCCTGGCGGGTGTGCTCACCGACCGCGTCGGGCGCCGGGCCACGCTCGCGGGCGGCATGGTGGCCACGGCCGCGTTCATGCTGGCGCTGGGCTACAGCACCTCGCTGCCCGCGATCCTGGTGTCGATGTTCTTCCTCGGCCTGGTCACGGACATCTACCGGCCGGCCTCCAACGCCCTGGTCGCCGACCTGGTCTCGCCCGAGGAGCGGCCGCGGGCGTACGGGCTGCTGTTCTGGGGCATCAACCTCGGCTACTCGGTCGGCGTGACGGCCGGGGGCTGGCTGGCGCAGCTCGGCTTCCTGTGGCTGTTCTGGATCGACGCGGTGTCCTGCCTGGTCTTCGCCGCGCTGGTGTGGCGGGCGGTGCCGGAGACCCGGCCGCAGGGCCGCGAGTCGAGCGGCGGGTTCGGCGTGGTGCTGCGCGACCGGGTCATGGTCGGGTTCACGCTGGTCGCCCTGGGCAATGCGCTGGTCTACTCCCAGACGCTCTCCATGCTGCCGGTGGCGATGACCGAGGTGGTCAAGCTGACGCCCGGCGAGTACGGCCTGGCCATGGCACTGAACGGCGTGCTCATCGTGGTCGTCCAGCCGCTGGTGTCGGGGTGGCTGGGGCGGCACGACCCTGCGCGCACGTTCGCGCTGGGACTGGCGGTGATGGCGGCCGGGTTCGCGATGACCGCGTTCGTCACCACCATGTGGGGGCTGGTGCTGACGATCGCGGTGTGGACGGCGGGCGAGATCATCACCGCCGGCATCCCCGGCTCGATCGTCGCCAGGCTGGCACCGCCAGAGCTGCGCGGGCGCTACTCCGGGCTGTTCGGGTTCTCCTGGTCGCTGGCGGCGGTGCTGGCGCCGACGTTCGGCGGCGTGCTGCTCGAGAGGGGCTCCGCGACGCTGTGGTTCACGATCGGCGGCGTCGGCGCGATCGCGGCGGCCGGCATGCTCCTCCTCGGTCCCGCCATCCGCCGCCGCTGACCCGGCCTCCCCGTCACCGCCGACCCGGCCACCGCCGCCGATCCAGTCTCCCCCTCACCGCTGACCGGGTCCTCCCCCGCCGCCGACCCGATCCCCTGCCGCCGCCGATCCGGTCTTTCAAAAGGAGATAAAGCACACTTTTCGTCTCTTGGACGATAAAAATCGGGGCGTACTAGGCTGGTCGCGTGGCACAACTGCGCATTGCCCTGGCACAGACCAATCCGACCGTGGGCGACCTGAGCGCCAACGCCGACCGGCTCATCTCGTGGACTCGCGAGGCCGCCGGACGCGGGGCCCATCTCGTCGTCTTCACCGAGATGTTCCTCACCGGCTATCCGGTGGAGGACCTGGTGCTGCGCACGTCCTTCGTGGAGGCCAGCATCAGGACGCTTGACGAGGTGGCGCGCAGGCTCGCCGACGAGGGCCTCGGCGAGCTGCCGGTCGTGGTCGGCTACGTCGACCGCGCCAACCTCGCCCCCAGGGTCGGGCAGCCCAAGGGCGCCCCGCTCGACGCCGCCGCGCTGCTGCACAGGGGCGAGGTGGTCACCAGGACCGCCAAGCACCACCTGCCCAACTACGGCGTGTTCGACGAATACCGCTACTTCGTGCGCGGCGACCGGCTGCCCATCTTCCGGCTGCACGGCGTCGACGTGGCCATCGCGGTGTGCGAGGACCTCTGGCAGGAGGGCGGCCCCGTGGCCGTCGTGGGCCAGGCGGGCGCCGGGCTGCTCATCTCGCCGAACGCCTCGCCGTACGAGAAGGAGAAGGACGACGTACGGCTGGAGCTGTGCGCGCGGCGCGCCCGCGAGGCCGGCTGCGCGCTCGTCTACGTCAACCAGGTCGGCGGGCAGGACGAGCTGGTCTTCGACGGCGACTCCATCGTGGTCGACGCCTCCGGCGAGCTGGTGGCGCGGGCCGGGCAGTTCCAGGAGGAGCTGCTGATCGTCGACCTCGACGACCTGCCGGTGTCCGACGCCGAGCCCGGGACGTACCCGTACGACGCGGGCGACGGCTCCACCATCACGGTCGAGCGCCTGGTGCTGTCGGACGAGCCCGTCGCCCCCTACCCGGCGCAGCAGGCCACGATCGCGCCGCGCCTCGACACGCACGCCGAGGTCTACGCGGCGCTGGTGCTCGCGGTCCGCGACTACGTGGCCAAGAACGGCTTCGACTCCGTCATACTCGGCCTGTCCGGCGGCATCGACTCCGCGCTGACCGCCACCATCGCCTCCGACGCCATCGGCCCCTCGCGGGTCCACGTCGTCCTCATGCCCTCCCGCTACTCCTCCGACCACTCGCTGACCGACGCGCAGGAGCTGGTCCGCAGGCAGGGCGTCCACTCCCGGGTGGTGCCGATCGCCGAGATCGTCAACGCGTACGAGAAGGAGATCGAGCTGTCCGGCCTGGCCGCCGAGAACCTTCAGGCGCGGGTGCGGGGCATGCTGCTCATGGGGCTGTCCAACCAGCACGGCCACCTGGTGCTCACCACCGGCAACAAGAGCGAGCTGGCCACCGGCTACTCCACACTCTACGGCGACTCGGCCGGCGGCTTCGCGCCCATCAAGGACGTCCCGAAGACGATGGTGTGGGAGCTGGCCAAGTGGCGCAACGCCAACACGCTCCCCGGCTTCCTGCTCGACGCCGAGCGGCCCATCCCCGAGAACTCCATCACCAAGGAGCCGAGCGCCGAGCTGCGTCCCGACCAGCGCGACACCGACTCGCTGCCGCCGTACGAGGTGCTCGACCGGCTGCTCGACGACTACGTGGAGAAGGACATGGGCTCGCAGGAGCTCATCGCGGCCGGGCACGACCCCGACCTGGTGGCGCGGGTGATCCGGCTGGTGGACCTGGCGGAGTACAAGCGGCGGCAGTACCCGCCCGGCCCCAAGATCACGCCGAAGAACTTCGGGCGCGACCGCCGCCTCCCGATCACCAACCGCTGGCGCGAGACCACCTGACTCCGTTCGCGTGCAAGGCCCCGGCTTTCGTTGAGCCGGGGCTTTTTCGCGTACGGGTCGCTTCACCACGGAATCCGGCGCCCGGCACCCTCACCCGGAACGCGTAGGGGAACCTAGAGCGCGGGAGAGCCGCCTGGGGAACCCAGAGCGTGAGAGAGCCGCCTGGGGAACCCCGAGCGTGAGAGAGCCGCCTGGGGAACCCAGAGCGCGGGAGGACCTCCTAGCGGACCCGGAATGTGGGCCTCCTGAGGGCGGAATTGTCGGTGGCGCCTGGCAGGGTCTTCCCGTGGCTCAACCTCTCAAGGAAATGATCAACCTCGGGTCGGTGTCGGTGCCGGCCGACGGTCTGGCCGCGGCCTGGGCGCCGTTCCCGCGCGACCGGTTCGTCGCGCGGGCGGTCCACGGGCTCGACGGGCTGGAGCTGAAGGCCCGGGTCTCCCACGTCGCCGCCGCGCTCGGCGAGGCGCTGCCGCTCCCCTACCCGCACGCCGCCGAGGTCGTCCGCGAGGCGGCCACGCGGGTGCGGCTCGACATGTGGAGCGGCTGGCCCGTCACCGAGCACACCGCCGTCCACGGCCTCGACCACCTCGGCGACGCGATGCGGACACTGGCCGTGCTCACGCCGTACGCGACGGGCGAGTTCGCCGTACGCCCCCTGCTCGAGCGTCACCGCGAAGACGCCCTCAAGATCATGTACGGGTGGGCGGAGTCACCCGACGAGCACCTGCGCCGCCTGGCCTCCGAGGGCTCGCGTCCCAGGCTGCCGTGGGCGACCCGGGTGTCCTGGCTGATGACGCCAGGCCCCGCTCTGCCCCTGCTCGACCGGCTGCGCGACGACCCGAGCGAATACGTCCGCCGCTCGGTCGCCAACCACGTCAACGACCTGGCCGAAGACCATCCCGAGGTGGCGCTGCGCCTGCTCGGGCGGTGGCGTGCCGACGGCGGCTCCCACGTGGAGCGGGTGCTGCGTCATGCCGTACGCGGCCTGCTGCGCGCCGGCCACCCCGAGGCCCTGGCCCTGGTGGGCGCGACCCCGGGCAGCGGCTCTGTGGAGGACGTGGCGCTGGAGAGCGACACGGTGGCGGTGGGCGGCAAACTGGCCTTCGCGGTCACGGTGACGGCGGGCGCGGCGGGGCCGGTGGTGCTGAAGTACGCGATCAGGCGCACGGGTTCGCGCCGGGTGTTCCACCTCGGACAGCGCGAGGCCGCCGACGCGGGGGCGCGGTTCACCGTACGCAAGAGCCACTCGTTCCGCCCGGTCACCACCCGCGACGAGCCACCGGGAGCCAGGGAGCTCGACGTCATCGTCAATGGCCGCGTAGCCGCCACCGTCCCCTTCACCCTCACCTCGTGACCAGAGGTCCCGCCAAGCTCCCCGCTCCCCGCCTCCCGATGACCGCCATGCTCCCCGCTCCCCCGCCTCCCGATGACCGGCAGGCGAGACGACGGCCCTCAGGAAATAGCCGGACGCGCACCCACCCGGGCAGCACCGGCACGCGCGACGCCGGTCCCGGCGACACCGGCGCAGGCGACAACGGCCCGCGCAGCTCGGGTTCGGACGCAAGCCGCCAGTCGTCACCCAGGCCAATGGGCGCTGCCCGCGCGCGTAAGCGGGCGGGGCGCAGACGCAGGGGTAAGGCTTCGGCTTCAGGCAGGCCGGAGTCACAAGCGCAGGAAGAGGCCGTCGGCGGCGGGTGGCCTGGATGACCGGCGCGTGGACAAGACAGCATCGAGCGGCCCGGGTCACGGGCGCATGGGCAGGACGCCGGTTTCGAGCGGGCCATGGCTACAGCTGCAGGGACAAGGCGTCGGCTTCGGGGAGGCCGGTGCGGGCGGCGAGGCGGCGGCGGGCGCGGACCTGGGCGCTCGTCCGCGGCCGGGGCTTGGGCTGCCGTCCGCATCCGCAGGGCTCGAAGCCGTCGTAGCGCAGGCCCGCCTCCAGCACCGCTTCGACGGCGCGCCACCGGCGCTCGTCGCCACGGCGAGGCGCGGCGAAGTCGTGCCCGGCGTAGCGCATCGGGCGCGCGCAGCGGGGACAGCGTGGTTCCTGCCGTCGCCTGGGCTGCTTGAAGCTGCGGCGGCACGGCACGCACACGTAGTGGACCTTGTAGTCGACAAACGCGTAGGTGCACATGATTCCGCCAGCCTAACGCGCAGGCGATCATCCGCGCGGGCACCGGGCGCTCGGTCAAGCCCGGCCGGAAGTCCGGGTGGCCCGGACAGGGCGCTTAGGCAGGCCGGCCACGAAGCGCTCGTGCAGCCCGGCCACGAGGCGGTCGCGCGGCCGGGGCGCGAAGTGCTTGTGCGGCGCGGTCGCGAGGCGCTCGTGCAGGCCGGCCACGAAGCGCTAGTGCTGCCCGGCCGCGAGGCGCTCGTGCAGGCCGGCCACGAGACGCCTGCGACGAAGGGGGCGCTCAGGGGGTGTCTTCGGGGAGGCGGGCTGCGATGCCGTCGAGGATCAGGTTGAGGCCGAGCAGGAAGTGGGTGTCGAAGTCGGCGTCATCCACCCTGGCCTGGTGGCCGAGCTCGGCCTCGTGCGCGAGCAGGTGATCGGTCACGCGGGCGCGGAGTTCGGCGTCGGCGGCGGGCGTGCGGACGGTGGCCCACCAGGTGTTCTCGGAGGCGACGAAGCCGTACAGGTAGGAGGAGAGCGTGCCGATCGCGGCGGTGAGCTCGGGCGGGCGCAGGCCCTCGCGGGCGAGCGCGCCGTAGACGGCGCGGGAACCGGCGAGCGCGTTCGGGCCGAGCAGGGGGCGGGTGGCGATGAGGGCGGGCATCCACGGGTGGCGGCGCATGACGGCCCTGCTGCGGGTGAGGTGCCCGGTCAGGATCTCGCGCCACGTGCCGTCCGCCGAGGGTTCGCCGATCTCGCTGAAGACCTCGTCGAGTGCGAGGTCGAGGACGTCTTCCTTGCTCCGTACGTACTCGTAAAGGGACATCGTGCCGGCCTGCAGGCGGGCGGCGAGGGCGCGCATGGAGAACCCGGTCACGCCCTCGGCGTCGAGCAGCCCGACGGCGGCGGTGACGATGCGCTCGCGGGACAGGCGAGGGCGGCGCGGGCGGGCGTCCTCGCGGAACCAGATGGACTCCGGCATCTCCCTCCTTCCGTGCACTGTACGGAAATCCGTACAGGTAGCTTAAGCCGCCCGCTGAGGTTCAGACGGAAGGGAAGTGACGTCATGGACTGGGATCGCGAGCATGCCCTGCTGGCCCTGCGGCTCAATCGGCTCATGACCGGCGGCGCGACGGGCACCGCGCTCATCTACGACGGCCCTGCCGAGTGGAGCGAGCAGGTCGCGAACGAGCCGCCCGCGACGGCGGGCGCGCTGAAGGAGGAGGCGGAGCGGCTGCTGGAGCGGGCACCGGACGCCTACGCGGCCGCCCAGGTACGGGCGATGCGCGCGGCCGCGGGTCACCTGGACGGTGAGCGGCGTCCGCTGGCCGAGTACGCGAGCGAGTGCCTCGGCATGGAGGTCCGGTGGGTGCCCGAGGAGGTGTTCGAGCAGGCGCACGACGAGCTGGACCGGGCGCTGCCGAAGACACGGGGTTCACTGGAGGAGCGGTGGCGGGCCTGGCCGGCGGCGTACACGCTGGACCCGATCGAGCGGCTGCCCGAGTTCGCAGAGCCGGCGGTGGCCGAGACGCGGGCGCGGACGAACGCCCGTATCGTGCCGCTGCCGGATGACGAGGTGGTCGAGTGCCGGCTGGTGCAGGGCGTGACGTACCACGGGGCGGGCTCATACGAGGGCGGGCACAAGTCGACGATCCACATCAACAACGACATTCCATTCAACCTGGCCGACCTGCTGTATCTCGTCGCCCACGAGGGTCATCCCGGGCACATCGCCGAGTCGATGCTGAAGGGCGAGAAGGTGCGGTTCATGCTGTCGCCGTCGTTCGCGCTCAGCGAGGGTCTCGGGCTGGTGGCCGAGGAGGTGATCTTCCCGGGGAACGAGGCCCGCGACTGGCTGAACGCGAACATCCTGCCCAAGGTGGGGCTGGAGCCGATCGACGCCGATCTGGCGGCCGTGCACCACGCGAAGAACGTGCTGTGGGGCGTCTGGGGGAACGTCGCGCTGATGGCGGACGAGGGGCGCGGCGAGGCGGAGCTGACCGGCTACCTGCGGCGCTGGGCGCTCGCCGGCGAGGAGGAGGCCGCGGCCGCGCTGGGCATCCTCCGGCCGTCGCCGATGAGTCCGTACATCTTCGGGTATTTCCACGGATGGGAGCTGGTGCGCCGCTGGGTCACCGAGCCTGAGCGGGTCACCGCGCCTGACCAGCCCACCGGTCCTGAGCGGGTCACCGCGCCTGAGCGGGTCACCGCGCCTGAGCGGGCCACTGCGCATCAGCGGGGCACCGGGTCTGAGCGCGTGCGGCGGCTGATCACCGAACGGCTGATCCCCGCCGACCTCACCTGACCCGCAACGGACATCAGCCGGAGTCGCCCTGCGCCGACCGCCGGGCGATGAGCTGCTCCACGCCGTCGAGCAGCAGGTCGAGGCCGAAGGTGAAGTCGGCGTCGTCGATCCACCCGGTGGCGCCGCGCATGACACCGCTGCGCATCGCGGCCGACAGCGCCGGGTACGCATCGGGGTCGAGCAGCTCGGCGAGCAGCTCGCCGTAGTCGGCCGCGCCCTCGACACCGGCCTGGTCAAAGCCGGGGAACCCGGACGCGGCGGAAGGCGAGCTGACGCTGGCCTTGCAGGACCCCGACCACCTGCGCCGCGCCCTGGACGCGCTGCACCGGGCCGGCGTCGCGGTCGAGCGCGTACGGCTGCGCACCCCCACTCTGGACGACGTCTTCATCGAGCTGACGGCGGCGGCATGAAAGCGCTCATCGCACCCGGGATCAGCGCCGCCGGAGACCTGCGCCGCCTGGTGCTCCGCGACCTGCGCCGCGAACTGCGCGTGCTCGACGGCCTCATCATCAGCACGGCCATGCCCGTGATGATCATGGTTCTCTTCGTGTACGTGTTCGGCGGCGCGATCACCACCGGATCGAGCGGCCTCGCCTACATCGACTTCGTGGTGCCCGCCGTGCTGGTCATGTCCGGCGGTTACGGGGCCGCGCTCACCGCCGTGGCGATGTGCGAGGACATGACGGCCGGCATGATCGACCGCTTCCGCACCCTGCCGATCGGCGGCTGGGTGGTGCCCGCGGGGCACGTGGTGGCCTCGGTGATCCGCAACGTGGGCGCATCGGCCATCGCGCTGGCCGTGGCGCTGCTGCTCGGGTTCCGCCCGGACGCCTCGCTCGCCGGCTGGGCACTGACGCTGGCCCTGGTGACGGGTCACGTGCTGGCGGTGTCGGCGCTGGCGGCCGTGTGGGGGCTGCTGGTCAGGTCGACGCAGGCGGCGGGCGCGTTCAGCTTCGTGGTGTTGTTCCTGCCGTACGTGTCGGACGGTGTCGTGCCCGCCGAGACGATGCCGGGCGTGCTGCGGGACTTCGCCGCCGCGCAGCCGTACACGCCGATCGTCGCGGCCCTGCGAGGGCTGCTCCTGGACATGCCCGTGGGGGCGTCGGGCACGGTGGCGGCGGCGTGGCTGGCGGGCGCGGTGGCGCTGGGCGTGCCGGCGGCTGCGCTGTTGTTCCGCCGCAGGACGGCCGGCCGTTGAGCCGGCCTGGACGCCGGGACGGTCAGGGGGCCAGGCCGTCGAGGATCGCGTCGACGACGCGCGCCCCCACGTCGGGGTCGAGGCCGAGGCCGAGGCCCGGCCCCCACTTGTTCAGGTACATCATCGTGCCCTGGATCATGGCGAGCGCCAGGTGCGGGTCGAGGTCGCTTCTGAGCTCGCCGGTGGCGATGCCGCGCTCGATGACGCCGAGCACGGCCTTCCTGCGCGGCTCGATGGCGCGTTTGACGAAGCGCTCCATCAGGCGCGGGTAGCGGTCGGCCTCGCTCATCGCGATGTTCATGACGCGGCGGTTGCGGGTGTCGGCGTCGCTGCTCATGCTGTCGACCAGCGCGATGAGATCGTCGCGTACGGACGAGCCGGGCAGCGGCGGCACGGGCCGCTTGAGCGTGGACAGCGCGTCGGCGACCAGCTCTTCCTTGTTGGCCCAGCGCCGGTAGATGGTGGTCTTGCCGACCCCCGCCCGCGCCGCGATCGCCTCGATGCTCAGCTCGGATACGCCCATGCCCTCGGCGATCAGGTCAAGGGTCGCCTCGATGATCGCCTTCTCGGCCTTCTCACTGCGCGGACGGCCCGCGGGGCGGGCGGTCACTGTCTGCTGGTTCGACATCGCGGCCTCACCATACATCTCCGGCGCGGACGGCATCCGCACCATGCCGCCACAGGGGCTCGGAGGCGGCGCGGACGCCTCCTCCCGTGCGCTCCCGTGATGAACGGTATGTGCCCACCGGCATGGCCGTCACCCTCTCGACGACGACAGCACCGGCTCCCTCTTTTCAGCGTGCTTGGCGTTGCGTTGCTTCCCCGGCATCCACCGGGCCACCGCGAAGATGCCGGCCAGAGTGATCGCGGCCGAGACCAGCGCGGTGACGTGCATGCCGTCGATGAAGGCGGTGAACGCCGGCTGGATGAGCGCCTGTCCGCGAGCGCCCAGCTCCTGGGCCACGCCCATCGTGGCCATGATGGACTCGCCCGCGGCGTGCTGGGCACCGGCGGGCAGCCCGGCGAGCGCGGGCGCGATCTCGCCGCGGTAGCTGGACGACAGCACCGAGCCGAGCACGGCCACGCCGAGCGCGCCGGCGACCTGGCGGACGGTGTTGCTCATGGCCGAGCCGACGCCGGCCTTCTCCCTGGGCAGCGACTCCATGATGGCGGTGGTGGCCGGCGGCATGATGTTGGCCATCGCGGCGCCCTGCACGAAGAAGACGATCTCGATCAGCACGATCGGGGTGTTCTGGTCCATCAGGGCGTAGCTGCCGAGCGCGAACGTGATCAGGATCATGCTCAGGGTGGCCGACAGCTTGGCTCCCAGACGCTGCGTCACCCGCTGGCTGAGCGGGGCGAAGATGAGCTGCGCCGCCGCGAACGGGATCATCAGCGCGCCCGCCTGCACCGGCGTGTAGCCCAGCACGATCTGCAGGTAGAACGTCAGGAAGAACATCCCGCCCATCATCGCGAAGAAGACGATGCCCATCATGCCGATGGCCGAGCTGAAGCGGATGTCGGCGAAGCTGCGCACATCGAAGACCGGGTGGTCGATGCGCCGCTCCCACCACACGAAGACGCCCAGCACCGCCAGCCCGAACAGGGTCGGGACGAGCACCTCGGCGCCGGCGAACGTGGCCAGCTCGCCGCCGCGGATGATGCCGTACACGACGGCCACAAGCCCGATGATCGACAGCACCACGCCGACGGGGTCGAGCTTGGACGGCTTGGGGTCGCGCGACTCCGGCACGAGGGTCGTGATGAGGATGGTGGCGACGATCACGATCGGCACGTTGACGAGGAAGACCGACCCCCACCAGAAGTGTTCGATGAGCAGGCCGCCGGTGATGGGACCGATCGCGACGGCGAGGCCCACGCCGGCCGCCCACACGCCGATCGCCCTTCCTCGCTCACCCGGCGGGAACACGTTGGAGATGATCGCCAAGGTGGCCGGCATGATGGCCGCGCCGCCGATGCCCATCGCCGCCCTGGCCAGGATCAGCTGGGTCGGGTCCTGGGCGTAGGCGCTGGCCAGCGAGGACAGGCCGAACAGCACCATGCCGATGATCAGCATGCGCTTGCGGCCCGTCCTGTCGCCGATCACGCCGAAGGTGAACAGCAACCCGGCGAACACCAGCGTGTAGGAATTGATGGCCCACTCCAGCTCGCTCTGGGTGGCGCCGAGGCCGGCGGTCTCGTCGGCGATGGTCTTCATCGCGACGTTCAAGATGGTGTTGTCCAGCACGACCGCCAGCAGGCTGAACACCAGGACACCGAGGATGCCCCATCGGCGCGGATGTCCCGTCATCGGATCCATTGGCACAGTTCCTTAATTTCGATACGACCAAGTTTCGCAACGCGACCGTATCGCTTGGTATTCCGATACGCAACGGTCTCGTTTCGTAACTCCGCGGTGAACGGAGGCGCTCAGCACGCCGAACGATGCGGTGAAGCCGCAGGTCAGCGCCACAAAAGGGCGCGGCCGGGGTTCGCGCGAACCCCGGCCGCGGCGACGAGCGTGAGACGGCTCACATCGGATCGGACTCCGCCGCGCCGGCCTTCCCGGCGGCAGGAGCCGCACCCGTCTTCCCAGCGGCAGGAGCCGCGCCGGCCTCCCCGGCCGCGGGAACGGCCGCCGCCTTCTCGACGGGCGCATTCATGGCGGCATCCACCGGCGGCTCCGCGGCGGGCGTCCAGGAGCGCTCGGCCGGTCGGCGGCGCCAGAACGGCAGCGCGACCAGCACCATGGCCACACCGGTCAGCCCGGCCACCGCGAAGGCCCAGGACGGCCCCGTACCGTCGATGACGGAGCCCGCGATGGGCGCGGAGACGGCGCCGCCGATCAGCAGCGCCGTGCCGTGCAGGCCCATCGCCTCGCCCCTGGCCGCGCTCGGCACCCACCGGCTGATCGCGTCGACCGTGGACGACAGCGACGGCGCGCACAGGATGCCGGACGGCAGCAGCGCCAGCACCAGCCAGTGCCAGCCGCCGCCGACCAGGCCGACGGGGATGGTCAGCGCCCCCATGCCGCCGATCAGCAGCAGCGGCGAGAAGCCCCGCGACAGGCCGCCGTAGATGAGGCCGCCGACGAGCGAGTAGCAGCTCCAGATGGCGACCGCGAGGCCCACCCACTCGGTCTGGCCCGCCTCGTTCATGGTGGCGACCAGGGACAGCTCGGTCGCGGTGAGCACGAACGTGGCGGCGGCGATCGTGCCGAGCAGCGCCGCGAACCCGGGTGTGAGCCACTGCCGCCGCGGCACCTTCACGCCCTGCTCGTTGTCCTCCTCCTCGGACCTGATGGGCGGGTTGAGCAGGATCATCCCCAGCCCCGCGATCGTCATGCCGGCGCCGATGGCCAGCATGGTCGCCGTGCTGCCCGCCGTGGTCAGGCCCGCGACGGCCAGCGCGGGACCCACCATGTAGGACAGCTCGACAAGTACGGAGTCGAGCGCGAAACCGCTGCGCCGCTGCTCGACCGGCACCATCGCGGCCAGGCACTGCCGGGTCACGCTGAACACCGGCATGGCGAGCAGCCCCGCCAGCCCCGCCGCGACGACCAGCGCGGGGAACGGCAGCGCCCACGCGCACGACCAGAAAGCCGCCTGGGCCAGGGTGGTGACGATGAGCACGGGACGCAGCCCGTGACGATCGACGAACCTGCCCGACAGCGGGGACCCGACCGCCATGCCGATCGTGTTGACCGCGGTGATCACCCCGGCCTTGCCGTACCCGAGGTCGAGTGTGTTGGCGACGTGGAGCGTCAGCGTCATCGCGGTGGCCGTGGTCGGCACCCGCGCGAGCAGCCCCACCAGGAGCAGCGTGGGCACGCCGGGGATCTTCAGCAGTCTTCGGTAAGGGTCGAGAGCCATGTACGTTCGTTACCTCCGCACCGATTGTGGCAAAGCCCTCCGACGTTTTCGCCACCGGTTTTCCGCGTGCCATCATCAAGAGAGTCCGGGGACGCACCAGGGCGCCTCGAGACGTTTCTGGAGGGTTGTCACATGTCCTCTTCAACCACCCCATCCACCTCTTCAACGACGCTGTACGGCGGCGCGTCCGGACGCCGCGTCACCGTCCGCGACCTCGCCGCCGCCAAGGAGCGCGGAGAGCGGTGGCCCATGGTCACCGCCTACGACGCCATGACGGCCAAGGTGTTCGACGCCGCCGGCATCCCCGTCCTGCTGGTGGGCGACTCGGCGGCGATGGTCGTCTACGGCTACGACTCCACGCTGCCGGTCACCGTCGGCGACCTGCTGCCGCTCACGGCGGCCGTGGTACGCGGCTCGTCGCGGGCGCTCGTGGTGGCCGACCTGCCGTTCGGCTCGTACCAGGGCTCGCCGCAGCAGGCGCTGGAGTCGGCGGCCAGGTTCATGAAGGAGGCGGGGGCGCACGCGGTCAAGCTGGAGGGCGGCCGCCGGGTGCTGCCGCAGGTCGAGACGCTGGTCTCGGCCGGTGTGCCGGTGATGGCGCACCTCGGGCTGACCCCGCAGTCGGTCAACGTGATGGGCGGCTACCGCGTCCAGGGGCGCGGCCAGGCGGGTGCCGAGCTGATGGCGGACGCCAAGGACCTGGAGCGGGCCGGGGCGTTCGCGGTGGTGCTCGAATGCGTACCCGCCGACCTCGCGCAGCGGGTGACGACCTCGCTGGCGATCCCCACGATCGGGATCGGCGCGGGGGCGGCGACGGACGCGCAGGTGCTGGTCTGGCAGGACCTCATGGGGCTGACGCCGCGCCCGGCCAAGTTCGTCAAGCGGTACGCCGACCTCGGGGCCGAGCTGGACCGGGCGGTGCGGGCGTTCGCCGACGACGTGGTCTCGGGCGCCTTCCCGGCGCCCGAGCACACCTACGGCTGACTCCCGGAGACGAGCGTGGCGGGGTCGGTGTTGGCTCCGCACACCACCACCGCCACGCGCTCGCCCGGCTCGGGCCGGTACGCGCCCGACAGCAGCGCCGCGTAGGCGGCCGCACCGGCGTGCTCGGCCGCCACCCGGTGGCGCTCCCAGAGCGTACGCCGGGCCGCGACGATCGCCTCGTCGTTCACCAGCACGCTCTCCACCCGGGGGCCGGACAGGATCTCGAACGCGAGCCCGCCGATCATGCTGGCCCCCAGCGCGTCGGCCGCCACGCCGCCGACCTCCACCTGCACCCGCTCGCCCGCCCGCAGCGCCGCGTTGAGCGTGGGGATGCGCTCGGGCTCGACGGCCACGATGCGCGGCCCTGACACCGACGTGCCCAGCGTGACGCCGGCCGCGAAGCCGCCGCCGCCCACGGCCACCAGCACGGTGTCGACGCCGCCCGTCTGCTCGATCAGCTCGAGCCCGGCCGTGCCCTGCCCGGCCACCACCTCGGGCTGGTCGTAGGCGTGCACGGACAGCGCGCCGGTCTCGGCGGCCCGCTTGGCCGCGGCCTCGGCCGCCTCGGCGTAGATGGCGCCCGTCTGCGTGATGCGCGCGCCCAGCCGCTCCAGCCCGGCCACCTTCACCGGGCTGGTCACCGTAGGGACGAAGATCTCCGCCCGCACGCCGAGCGCCCGCGCGGCGAACGCCACCGCGAGCCCGTGGTTGCCGCCGCTGGCCGCGATCACCCCGGCAGCGGGCAGGTCACCCGCGGACATGATGCGGTTGAAGGCCCCGCGCACCTTGAAGGACCCGCTGTGCTGCAGCTGCTCCAGCTTCAGCCAGAGCCGCGGCGCGACCTCGATCACGGGTGTGCGCAGGACATGCCCGGAGATCCGGGCGGCCGCCGCCGTCACATCGTCATAGGTGACTGTGGTCACGTCTCCCCCTCAGATCGTCGCGATCCAGGCTATGCCAGCGCTCGCGCGAGATCCGCCCACAGATCCTCGGGGTGCTCGATGCCGACGGCGACGCGGACCGTGCCCTCGCCGATGCCGCAGCGGCGCAGCTCCTCGGCGCTGAGCGCACGGTGCGAGGTGGTCGCCGGGTGCAGGACCAGCGTCTCCACGCCGCCCAGCGAGGGGGCGAGCAGCGCCAGGCGTACGGAGCTCATGAACCGCTCCCCCGCCTCCCGCCCGCCGGCCAGGTCGAACGAGAACACGCCACCGCACCCGGACAGCAGCTTGCCCGCCAGCTCATGCGAGGGGTGCGAGGCCAGCCCCGGATAGTGCACGGCGGTGACCGCCGGGTGCTCCTGAAGCCTGGTCGCCAGGTGAAGGGCGTTGGAGCAGTGGCGTTCCATGCGCAGCGCCAGCGTCTGCATGCCGCGCAGCGTGAGCCAGGCGGCGAACGGGTCGGGCGAGGCGCCCAGCTCGATCGCGAAGTGCCAGACCCGCTCGTACAGGGCGGCGTCGGCGAAGACCGCGATGCCGCCCACGATGTCGCTGTGGCCGCCCAGGTACTTGGTCGAGGAGTGGACCACGATGTCGGCCCCGTGCTCGATCGGCCGGCACAGCAGCGGCGAGGCGAACGTATTGTCCACCACCGACAGGATGCCCAGCTCGCGGGCCACCGCGCACATGCCGGGCAGGTCGGCCACCAGCGTCATGGGGTTGCTGATGGTCTCCAGGTAGACGAGCCTGGTCTGCGGCCGTACGGCGGCGCGCAGCGCGGCGGGGTCGTTCTCCGCCACGTACGTGACCTCGATGCCGAACCTGTCGATCAGCTCGTTGAGCATGGCGGCGGTGCCGCCGTACAGCGAGTTCTGGGCCACCAGGTGATCGCCGGGCTTGAGCAGGCCGAGCAGCACGGTGTTGATGGCGCCCATGCCGGAGCCGGTGGCCACGGCGGCCGCGCCGCCCTCCAGGCCGGCCACGGCCTGCTCGAGCGAGCGCACGGTGGGGTTGCTGTAGCGCCCGTAGACGAACGACTTGTCGGGGTGGCCCATCGACTCGGCCATCACGGCCGGGTCGTCGAAGGAGAACCCCGAGGTCTGGTAGATCGGCACGGCGATGGGGCGGCTGCCCTCGATGGGGACGTGCGGCACGTGCACGGTCCTGGTCTCCGGCCGCGTTTCGGACGACATCTCGGATGTAGCGCCGGATAGTGCGTGGGACTGCGCCTCGGGGCGGAAATCGTTCATACCAGCAGGATCCCTTGTCGGCCGTCCACATGGCAGACCCGGGTACCGAGATGTGGAACACGCTGGGCCCGCCGTCTCTTTCGCGAGCGGTGAACACCCGGCCTGCGCTGGGCCTACGCCGACGCGGCGGCGGCGCGGGCTCCCGCGGTCTGCGAGGGTGGAGGGCATGCAGACGACGTTCGCACTCGTGCACAGCCCCTCCGTCGGCCCCTCGACGTGGGCGCCCGTGGCCGAGGCATTGGAGCGGCGCGGGCACGCGGCCGTGGTGCCCGACCTGACCGGAATCAGCGCGGGCGGCGCCCCCTATTGGCCGCGCGTGGTCGAGGCCGTACGCGCCGAGCTGGCGGCGAGCGCGCCCGAAGGGCCGGTCGTGCTGGTCGCGCACAGCAACGCCGGGTTCTTCCTCCCCGTGATCAAGGAAGGGCTCGGCGACCGGGTCGTGGCCTGCGTGTTCGCCGACGCGCACGTGCCGCCCGCCGACGGGCTGATCACGACGGCCGAGGAGGAGTTCCTGCCGTTCCTGCGCGACCTGGCCGGCCCCGACGGCGTGCTGCCGCGCTGGACCGACTGGTGGGACGAGGAGGACGTCGTGGCCATGCTGCCCGACCCGGCCGTGCGCGTCCGCGTGGCCGGCGAGCAGCCCCGCCTGCCGCTCGACTACTACACCCAGCCCGTCCCCGTCCCCGCCGGGTGGGACGAGGTCAGGTGCTCGTGCCTGTGGTTCAGCCCCGGCTACGCGGACGCCGCCGAGCGCGCGGCCCAGCGCGGCTGGCCCGTGACCCGGCTGCCCGGCCTCCACCTGCACCAGCTCATCGACCCCGAGGGCGTCGCCGGCGCGCTGCTCGGCTTGTCCAGGAAGTCGTGAATTCTTCACTGCCGTCCGCGGCCGCGCTTCGCGACAGTGGAGCGCATGACAGCGATCGACGTACGCGGGCTGCGCAAGAGCCATCAGGGATTCGAGGCGGTGAAGGGCATCTCGTTCGAGGTGGCGGAGGGGGAGATCTTCGCGCTCCTCGGCAGGAACGGCGCGGGCAAGACCACCACGGTGGAGGTGCTGGCCGGCTTCCAGCGGGCCGACGCGGGCACCGTACGCGTGCTCGGCCTCGATCCCTGGGCCGACCGCGCGGCCGTACGCGGGCGCACCGGCGTGATGCTGCAGGAGGCCGGGTTCTTCCCTGACCTGACCGTCGCCCAGACCATCGACACCTGGCGCGACTTCACCTCCGCGCCCCGCCCCCGGGACGAGGCGCTGGAGCTGGCGGGCCTGACCGCCAAGGCCGGCACCCGCGTCCGCCAGCTCTCCGGCGGCGAGAAGCGCAGGCTCGACCTGGCGCTCGCCCTGCTCGGCCGCCCCGACCTGCTCTTCCTCGACGAGCCCACCGCCGGTATGGACCCCGAGGCGCGCGCCGCCACCTGGGCCGTCGTCCGCGACCTGGCCAGGCAGGGCACCACGATCCTGCTGACCACCCACTACCTCGACGAGGCGCAGCGCCTGGCGTCCAGGCTGGCCATCATGGACGCCGGCCGCGTCGTGGCGGGCGGCGACATGGCCGAGACGCTGGCGGCGCACGCCGGCAAGGTCTCGTTCCGTATGCCCGCGCACATACCGCCCGGCGATCTTCCGCTGCCCGTCACGGTCGAGCACGGGCGGGCCGTCTGCCGCGCCGAGGACCCCGACCTGGCCGCGCAGACCCTGCTGACCTGGGCCGCGGCGCGCGGGCTGCGCCTTGAGGGCCTGGAGGTACGCCCCGCCACCCTGGAAGACCTGTTCATGGAGAGCGCGACGCTCACCACCGCCGCCACGGAGAGCACGGAGCAGCCGCGATGAGCACGGCCCCCGCCAACGAAGGAACCGCGATGAGCACGACCGCCGCCATGGAGGAGTCGCGATGAGCCTGGCCGCCACCTACCGCCTCGGCACCCGCCTGTTCTGGAGCGACCGTGTCAACCTGTTCGCGTCGGTGATCACGCCGGTCGGCCTGACCATCGGCATCCCCACCCTGCTCCGGCAGGTGACGCCTGCGGACAACGCCGTCCACGTCTTCCAGGGCCTGCTCGCGCTGGTCCTGTCGATCACCGCGTTCATGAGCGTCACCGTGACGCTGACCGCGCGCCGCGACCGGCTCGTGCTCAAGCGGCTGCGGGCGAGCGAGCTGACCGACTGGCAGATCCTGACGGGCCAGATCGCCGGCGCGGCCACGCAGTCCATCGTCATCGTCCTGCTGTGCACGGTGGCCGTGCGGCTCACCGCCGGCATCCCGCTGCCTGCCCACCCGGTGGCGTTCATCGTCGCGACGCTCGCCGGGTCCGCCGCGATGGCGCTGCTCGGAGCGGCGTTCACGGCGCTCGTCCCCCGCGCCGAGCTGGCCTCCGTCTACACCATGCCGGTCTTCATGATCTGTACGGCCGCGACGGGCGGGATGGGGCCGATCCCGCTGCCCGGCCGGCTGCAGGCGGCTTTGGACCTGCTGCCGACCAGCGCCGCCGTGCACGCCATCAGGACCGGCGAGCTGATCGTGCCGCTGCTCGGCATCGCCGCCTGGACGGCGCTCGGGCTGGTCGCGCTGCGGCTCTGGTTCCGCTGGGAACCGCGCAGGTCGTAAGGTCTTCGGCGTGCTTCACTCCGCCGCCCAACGGTTGGCGAGCTGGCTCATCACCGCCGTCGCCTGCGCCTACTCGGCGATCTCGCTCACCTACTTCCCATGGGGCGTGGGGTACGGCCTGTCGGCCGCCGCCTGCATGCTCGCCGTGATCGCGGCGCACTACGTGAACATGCGGGCCGGGCTGCGCGGCGAGCGCCCGCCCCTCCACCCGCTGCCGCTGGTGCTGCAGGCCGTGATCACCTATCTGCCCGACGTGCTGCTGCCCGCCGGCTGGTCGGCGGTGACGGCGCCGCTGCTGGCCGGGACGCTGCTGGTGTTCCTGCCGCTGCCGTGGGGCTGCGCGCTGATCGTCGTCATGATGCTGTACGAGGGCAGCGTGCTCTGGGCCGGCGCCGGGCTCTTCGTCGTCACCGCGTTCTACGTCATGACCGTGCCGACCACGGGGGCCATGACGTACGCGCTGGTCCGGCTCACCCGGGTGACCGCCGAGCTGCAGCAGGCCAGGGCCGAGCTGGCGGACGCCGCCGTGCTCAAGGAGCGGCTGCGGATCTCCCGCGACCTGCACGACGGGCTGGGCCGCAGCCTCACCGCCATCGCGCTCAAGGGCGACCTGGCCGCCCGCCTCATCGAACGCGACCCGTCCGCCGCCCGCACCGAGGTCGGCGAGCTGGTGCAGGTGGCCAGGGAGGCGGCCCAGGACGTCCGCCAGGTGGCGCGCGGCTACCGGGCGATGTCGCTGTCCGGAGAGGTGGACCGTGCGGCGGCGCTGCTGGAATCGTCGGGGGTGAGCGTGCAGGTGCACCTCGCCGACGCGACGCCGCCGCCGAAGTCGGAGGAGGCGCTGGCGTGGGCGGTACGCGAGGGCGTCACGAACGTGCTCCGCCACAGCCGCGCCACGACCTGCACGATCACCACGTCCGTACACGGTGCGAGGGTCCGCCTGGAGATCGCCAACGACGGCGTGCCGACGGAGACCGCCGCCGGGTCCGCTGCCACGACCGGACCCGGCACGGCGGGCGGCGGTCTGACGGGGCTCGCGGAGCGCGCCGCCCAGGCCGGCGGCACCTGCACCGCCACCCGCACGGACGGCGGTTTCGTCCTGGCGATGGAGGTGAGCGCGTGACCCGCCACGCGCCCGCACGAGGCGCAACGTCCGCCGCCCGGCCGCCCGCCCGCGGTCGGCGCGGCCGGGGCGGTGCGGACGGGCACACCGCCCCACCGCCCATCGGCCGGCCGCACGGCCGGGTCGCGGCAGGCGGGCACGCCGTCCGGCCGGTCCCGGCGGGCGGGTCGCGGTGAACCGACAGGTGACGAGGTGGTGGAAAGGAGGGCAGGCGTGATCAGGGTGCTGCTGGCCGAGGACATGCACATGATCCGCGCCGCGCTCACCGCGCTGCTGCGGCTGGAGTCCGACATCGAGGTGGTCTCGGAGGTCACCGGGGGCGACGAGATCGTCCCGGAGGCGCTGCGGGTGCGGCCGGACGTCGCGGTGGTGGACATCGACCTGCCGGTGATCGACGGCATCACCGCCGCCGCCACGCTGCGGCAGCGGCTGCCGTCCTGCCGGATCCTGGTGCTCACGGCCATGGGCCAGCCGGGCAACGTACGCAGGGCGCTGGCGGCGGGCATCGAGGCGTTCCTGGTCAAGGACGCCCCGGGCGACCGCCTCGCCGACGCGATCAGGCGTACGGCCGCCGGGCTGCGCGTCCTGGATCCCGAGCTGGTCTCGGCCGCCATGGAGTACGGCGAAAGCCCCCTCACGCCGAGGGAGACCACCGTGCTCAAGGAGGCCGCCAGGGGCGCGTCGGCGGAGGACATCGCCGCCGCCCTGCACCTGTCCGCCGGCACCGTACGGAACTACCTCACGGGCGCGATCACCAAGACCGGCGCCCGCAACAAGATCGACGCCATCCGCATCGCCCAGGACGCCGGCTGGCTGTGACCCCCCACCCGCGGGCTCGCGGCCTGGCGCGCCTCCACCGCCGCGCCGGCCTCCTGGCGGCGCGGCGTACCCCCCGTTCGTTGCCGCGACGGCCCCGGCACCTCGGCGCCGTGCGGCCTGTCCCGGCCCCTCCCCTGGCCGGGTCAGATGTCAGTGATGCGGATGCCGGCGTGGGCCTTGTAGCGGCGGTTGACGGAGATGAGGTTGGCGGTCAGCGCCTCGACCTGGTGGGCGTTGCGCAGCCGCCCGCCGTACACGCCGCGCACCCCCGGGATGGCCTCGGCCAGCGCCTGGACGGTGTCGGTGGCCTCGCGATCGTCGCCGAGCACCAGCACGTCGAGGTCGACCTTCTCCACCTCGGGGTCGAGCAGCACCACGGCCGACACGTGGTGGAACGCGGCCACCACCCGGCTGTCAGGGAGCACGGCGGCCGCCTGCTCGGCGGCGCTGCCCTCCTCGACCGGCAGCGCGTAGGCGCCCTTCTTGTCGAACCCGAGCGGGTTGACGCAGTCGACGACGATCTTGCCGGCGAGCTCGTCGCGCAGCGACTCCAGCAGTGCCTTATGCCCTTCGTACGGCACCGCCACGATCACGATGTCGGCGCGGCGGGCGACGTCGGCGTTCTCGCCACCGCTCGCGCCGGCGCCGATGGACTCGGCCGCCTCCTGGGCGCGCTGGGCGTTACGAGAACCGATCAACACGGGGTGCCCGGCCAGCGCGAACCTGCGGGCAAGACCCTTGCCCTGGTCTCCGGTGCCGCCGAGGATTCCAATGGATAGTTTGCTCACGTCGGTCATAACGCAGATCATGTCGCGCCCGTTCCCGGCCCCCGCGAAGGAGGGCCGGGACGGGCATGCAGCGGTCAGCAGTTGCCGTGGGCGGGCAGCCCGAGGATGCGCAGGGCCAGCCATTCGATGGCCAGCGGCCCGCCTTCGATGGCGCCCGTCACGTGGTCAGGCGCGGGCAGGGACGCCCACCGCACGTTCACGCCTGCCCGGCAGTACTCCGAGCGCAGGGTGGACCCGACCGACAGCGGGATGATCTCGTCGCCCCGCCCGTGGTACAGGAACATCGGCACGCGCGGCGGCATGCCGCCGAGCCGGTTCTCGGCCAGGCGGGCCTGCCACTTGGGCTGGTTCATCAGGTCGATCGGGCTGATGTCGGAGAAACCGAGCCCGGCGAGCTTGCCGAGGTCGTTCACGCAGTCGTCGGCCGCGTCGGCGAGCAGTTCCCGTCCGCGGTCGTTGAGGTCCGCTTCCAGGTCCAGCTCGGGGTAGGCGGCGTCGAGGCCGATCCCGGCGGCTGCGGCCAGCCCGAAGTTCGGGCCGCCGTCGAGGTTGCGCGCCACCTCGCCCAGGTCGGCCGGCACCCCGCCGGCGGCGACGCCGCGCAGCCGCAGCTCAGGCGCGTACGACGGCTGGAGCTGTGCGGCCCACCCGGCGGACGCGCCGCCCTGGGAGTAGCCCATGATGCCGACCGGCGCCTCGTCGGACAGCCCGGCGCCGGGCACGCGGGTGGCGGCCCTGATCGAGTCGAGCACGGCGTGCCCCTGCGAGATGCCCGCCATGTACGTGTGCTGCCCCGGCGTGCCGAGCCCCTCGTAGTCGGTGATCGCGACCGCGTACCCCTTCAGCAGGAACAGGCTGACCAGCGCCAGCTCGGCCTCGCGGCCCTGGCTCATGCTGACGGACGGCGCGCACTGGTCGCCGAGGCCGTGGGTGCCGACGGCGTACCCGATGATCGGGCGGCGGCCGAGCGGATAGCCCGCCTTGGGCACGAGCAGGGTGCCGGAGACGACGTTGGGCGTGCCGGTGGCGGAGGTGGAGGTGTAGCGCAGGTGCCAGGCGTTGACCGGGACTTCGAGCAGCTTGCCCGGCAGCAGGTAGACGGTGGTGGGCTGGGCGGAGACGACGTCTCCCGGTGCCGCGGCGCGGGCGGGCGCCGCGATGAACGACAGGATCGATAACACGATCAAGGACATGCTGACGCGCACACGTAAGGTCATGTGCCGCCCCTCTCCGTGAGGTCTGCGCTTGGGGGACGGCGCGCCGCGAGCCGATCGTTACCCGTGAGTAACTCCATGTCAAGGCCCGAAATGACGGAGAAATACGTTTCGTGTAAATGCGTCACATGGGAAGCGGCCACCCCGCGACGGGCCCGTCAGGCACCATGGAGGCATGGACTCAGGATCGGTGGCCCTCCTGCGCGAACTCCTGGCCGGCACCGGCTGGCTCGAACGCACCCGCGAGCTGGGCCTGGCCCTGCGCGCCACCCGCTCGCCCGGCGGCCTGCTGGTGGTCGGCACCCCCGACGACGAGCCCTGGCACGTGACCGCCCATCTGGCCGACGAGGCCAGGTACTCCGGCCTGCCCCAGCTCACCCCGACCCTGCTGCGCTGGTCTCCGCCGCCCGACGCGCCGCCCCACCTGCGGGTCGGAATCGAGCGCCTGGAGCAGGCCGGGCGCGGGGAGACGCTGTTCGTGCTGTCGGAGCAGCAGGCGCCGGTGCCGCTGCTGGAGCGCGTGAACGACGCCCGCCGCACAGGGGCCACGATCCTGGCGATCGAAGGCGGCGACCGCGAGCTGGCCGGGCTGGCCCACGACGCGATCGAGGTGCCGCGCGAGGGGCCGATGACGTTCGACGGGGCCCAGCACCTGGTGAGCGCGGCGGCCGGCGAGGCCGGGCAGCGGCCGGGGCTGCGCGAGCGGCTCGCCCGCCTGCTCGACAAGGTCAGCGGCCCCCGCCTGACCGACTGACCGCCCGCCTGAAGACCCCCACCACCGAGACCGGCCGTCTCAGGCCGCCACCGCAGACACCGGCCGCCTCGCGGCCCCTCGCCACCGTCGTGCGGCGCGGCCGTCAAGCCCGGTCGGCGGCCTCCTCGTCGGCAGGGTCGGAGATGCGGGAACGCAAGGTGGCGGCCAGCTCCTTCGTCACTTCCTCGATCGCCTCGATCACCACGGCCTGCACCGGATCGGGCTCCCCCGACCGCCTACGGCTCGCCCGGGTGACGACGTCGAGCCTGCGGGCCCCGATGCCGCGGATGTCGCTCACGCGTACCTCGCCCTCCGGCACGTCGAGCAGCGCCAGCTCCGGCACGATCGCCACCCCGTGCCCGGCCGCGACCAGCGCGAGCGCCGGCCCCCACTCGCCGATGACGTGCGGCTTCTGCGGCTCGATGCCGTGCAGCCCGGCCAGCCGGTCGAGCGCCTGCCCGCACGCCTGCCCGGGATCGGCCGCCACCCACGGCCGCTGCAACAGCTCCTCGACGGTGGACGGCGGATCGGACCAGGACGGCGGCACGACGATGCGGTATGCGTCGACGTACAGCAGGCGGCTGGTCAGCGACGGCTGCGCCAGGACGGGCAGACCCATGTCCTGCTCGGTGATGAGCAGATCGACGGACCCGAGCCGCAGCTCCTGGAGCGCCGGCGGGCCGTAGATCTCGCGGATCGCCGGTGCGATCTTCGGATGGCGGCGGGCCAGCCCTCGCATCGCGGGCACGAGCAGGTGGCTGATCGCGGTGGGGAACGCGGCGATGCGCACGGGCCCGGCCAGGCGTTCGGTGAAGCGGGTGAGCTCGCGTTTGGCCTCGGTCAGCTCCTCCTCGACCCGCTCGGCGTAACCGGCCAGCACGCGACCTGCCGGGGTGAGCGAGACGCTGCGCTGGGAGCGGTCGATGAGGGGCAGGCCGACCTCGCGTTCGAGCTGGGCGAGCTGCTGGGAGACGGCGGAGGAGGTCAGGTGCAGGGCCTGGGCGGCGCGCAGCACGCCACCGCGCCTGGCCACCTCGCGGAGCACGCGCAAGCGCCGGGGGTCGATCTCCACACGGCCAGCCTAAGCCCGCACACCAGGAAGTTGCGGTGATTGTGTCGCGAGGGTGCGAATCCGGAGAATGTTACCCATGGATCTCCTGCTCGACGCCCTCGGCTGGCTGGGTGCCGCCCTGCTGCTGGCGGGCTACGCCCTCGTCTCGTCGTCCCGTCTTTCGGGCGACGGAGTGGCGTACCAGCTCATCAACCTCGCCGGCTCCGTCGGGCTGATGATCAACAGCGCCTATTACGCCGCCTGGCCGTCCGCGGCGCTCAACCTGATCTGGGCCGCCATCGGCGTCACCGCCCTGATCAAACTCGCCAGGGCGGCGCTGCCGAGGACGGCCGGACGTCAGTCGTCGTCCTGATCGGCCTCGTCCCACGCCTTGTTGCGGTCGGCGGCGCGCTGCAACGCACCCGCCGCCTCTTCCTCCGACGCGTACGGACCCATCCGGTCCTTATTGGGGCAACCCTTGTCGGGCTCGACCCGCATGTGCTTGAGACAGAACCACCACTGGCCTTCGCTCACGGGGTCAATTCTGCCCCGTAGACTCGTGTTTCATGACGACACTGCTCCAGCCAGGGCGAGTTTCGCCCATGCGGAAGGTCCCCGCCCACATCGAGCGGCCGGAGTACGTCGGCAAAAAGCGCCCCAAGACCGGCGAGTCCGACGTGAAGACCCCCGAGATCATCGAGCGGATGCGGGTGGCGGGCAGGATCGCCGCCCAGGCTCTCGAGGAGGTCGGCAAGCACGTCCGGCCGGGCGTCACCACCGACGAGCTCGACAGGATCGGCCACGAGTTCCTCCTCGACCACGGCGCCTACCCCAGCACGCTGGGCTACCGGGGCTTTCCGAAGTCGCTGTGCACCTCGATCAACGAGGTGATCTGCCACGGCATCCCCGACGACACCGTGCTGCAGGACGGCGACATCATCAACGTCGACATCACCGCCTACATCGGCGGCGTCCACGGCGACACCGATGCGACGTTCCTGGTGGGCGACGTCGACGAGGAGTCGCGGCTGCTGGTCGAGCGCACCCGCGAGGCGATGATGCGGGCCATCAAGGCGGTCGCGCCGGGCCGTCAGCTCAACGTCATCGGGCGCGTCATCGAGGCGTACGCCAAGCGCTTCGGCTACGGCGTCGTACGCGACTTCACCGGCCACGGCATCGGCACCACGTTCCACTCCGGCCTCATGGTGCCCCACTACGACGACCCCAACCTGAAGGTCGAAATGGTGCCGGGCATGACGTTCACCATCGAGCCGATGCTGACGCTGGGCACGATCGAGTACGAGATCTGGCCCGACAAGTGGACGGCGGTGACGAAGGACCGCAAGCGCACGGCCCAGTTCGAGCACACGATCGTGGTCACCGAGACCGGCAGCGAGATCCTCACCCTGCCCTGACCCGCCCCGGTCGCGGGGGCGAGCCGCCGGGCGCGTCAACCGGGGTCAGCCGCGCTGCGGCGGCACCACCCCGGACACCGTGGTCCCCTCACCGAGCACGCTGTTGACCGACAGGCTCCCCCCGGCCTCGGCGAACGCCGCCCGCATGCGGGCGATGCCGCGCCCCGGCGTCGCCGGGTCGAAGCCCTGGCCGTCGTCACTGATCGTCATGCGCAGCCCGCTCTTGCCCACCGTCACGGCGATGGACACCGTCCTCGCCCTGCTGTGCCGCTCGACGTTGGACAGCGCCTCCCGCAAGGTGGTCATGACGCCGCTCGACACGCGTGACGGCACGTCTGTGGCCGGCAGTGCCCAGGTCTCGACCCTGATCCCGGTGCGCTCCGACCAGTCGGCCAGGCAGCTTTCCAGCGCCTCCGCCAGGCTCTGCCCCCCGCGCATCCGTGTCTCTTCCGACAATTGGTTTCGCCTTTCTTGGCACCCGGGCCGCACGCCGGTCCCCACTCCGGCGCTCCCGTCGACGCGGCGCGCATCCCCCTCAAGACCACGCACGCTGCCACTCGGGGTTATACCCGTCTCCCCTGGGAGAAAGGCTACCCGTCGCTCCACGGGCGTGTAGTGGTAAGGAAGAAGCCCATGTCCGAACGGCTACGCGGCCACGGCCCGACCCCGTCCCTCCCCCGCATCCGATCGGCTGCACGCTGAGATCAGCGCGCACACCGGCCCAGGCTCGGCCCGCGCCCACGCGCCCCGCCCACATGCGCACCGCCGACAGGCGCCAACGCGGCCACGCGGCTGAGCCCGGCGCCCTCCCACAAACCCGGCGCGCACACTCGCTCCACCTTCGCGCACAGAGCCGACAGCCGCCTTACCCGATCACACGGCTGAGCCGGGCGCGCCTGCGCGCCATCTCCGATCGGCCACGCGACTGGGCCGGCTGTGCGCCTACTCGCCCTTGTCCGCGCGGTTGAGGCGGGCGAGATAGGCGTTGTAGGCGTCGAGCTCGGCGTCGCCCTGGCCGGTGCGGTCGGCCTTGCGGTCGGCGCGGCGGGCCTGCCGGTCGTCGTTCTGGTACCACTGCACGGCGATGGCGATCAGCACGATGAGCGTCGGGATCTCGCCGAAGCCCCACGCGATGGCGCCGCCGTCGCGCTGGGTCTGCAGCAGCGTGTCGCCCCAGGTGCGGCCGAGCTGCTCGTACCAGCCGGACGCGATCACGGTGCCCATCATCATCAGCGCGATGCCGAAGAAGGCGTGGAACGGCATGGTGACGAACAGCATCAGCAGCCGCCCGACGTGCGGGAGGCGGCTGGGGCCCGGATCGACGCCGATGATCACCCAGAAGAACAGCGAGCCGCTGAGCAGGAAGTGCAGGGTCATCCAGATGTGGCCGAGGTGCTCGTTCATGGCCGACTCGAACAGCGGCGTGAAGTAGAGCGCGTACGTGGACGCGACGAAGATCGCGGTGGCGACCACGGGATGCGAGATGACCTTGGTGAACCGGCTGTGCAGGATCGTGGTGATCCATTCGCGCGGCCCTCTGTCGCCCCTCCTGGCGGCGGGCTTGAGCGCGCGCAGGGCCAGGGTGACGGGCCCGCCGAGGACCAGGAAGATCGGCACCACCATGGACAGCGTCATGTGCTCGATCATGTGCATGTCGAACATGACCTTGGCGTAGCGGGCCAGCCCGCTCTGGGTGCAGAACACCAGCACCGCCACACCGATGTACCAGGAGGCGGTGCGCCCCCACGACCAGTGGTCGCCGCGCCTTCGCAGACGGCGCACGCCGGCCCCGTACAGACCGGCCAGCACCGCCGCCACCACGGCGAAGAACAGGTCGAACCACCACAGCGTGAACACGTTGCCCAGCGTCAGCTCGGGCGGCATGGGGAAGCCGAGCAGCTCGTAGGCGCGGTCGGCCGGGATGCTGTAGTCGGGCGGCGGCGTACGCGAGAGCGCCACGGCCACGCCGATGGTGGCGAACATGAGCACGGCCTCACCGCCGGCCAGCCGGGTGAACGCCCGCGGCTTGTCCGCCTTGAGGTCGGCGAGCGTGCGCTGCCGGTGCCAGTAGCCGACGTAGCCCAGCAGCACGAAGGCCACCATCTTGGCGAGGGCGAGCAGGCCGTACTCGGTGGTCCACAGGTCGGAGACCGCGCCGAGGCGGGCGACCAGCGCGAAGACGCCCGAGAGCCCCACCCCGACGTAGCAGAACAGCGCGAGCCGGGAGAAGCGCTCCGCCGCGATCTCCAGCTGCGGCTGCTTGCGCAGCGCGTGGAGGGCCAGCACGCCGAGCCCGCCGACCCACAGGGCGAGTGAGAGCAGGTGCAGCGCGACCGACGAGGTGGCCAGGTCGTGGTTGGGCGAGGACGAGGTGTGGCCGGTGAGCGGCGCGGGCAGCATCGTCACCAGCGCGAACACCAGCAGCCCCGCCGCGGCCCCCGCGGTGATGGCGCCGCGCGAGAACAGTGCGATGGCCACCCCGAACAGCACCACGAGCGTCAGCGCGACGCCCTGCGTGGTCTGGGTGGCGTAGCTGGTGAGGATCGTGCGGTCGAGGATCTGGGGAATGGTGCGGCCGATGCTCTCGGCGGCGCCGAACAGGATCGAGGCGAACGCCGCTCCCGCCCAGACCAGCGCAGCCCACGAGCTCGCCTTGACGTAGTCGACGGCGCTCTTGCCGAGCACGCCCTTGTCGTTGGGCAGCAGCAGGGCGGCCATGAGCAGCAGGCCGACGGTGACGACGCCGGCCGCGTCCATGAGCAGCTTCGACACCGGCAGGCCCCAGCGGACGAACGCGCCGGAGTCGGGCAGGCCGGGGATGATCCTGGGGAACGCCCTGCCACCCGCGATCATGCCGATGACCAGGGCCGCGACGGCGGCCGCCGCGGTCACGAGGGCGAGGCGCGCCGTCCGGGTCATGGCTGCTTCTTCCTCGCGCTGATGAGGAAGCCGATGCCGATGCCGACGAGCGCGCCGATGACGACGATCAGCCAGACGGGGAACGTGACGTCCTGCTGGGCGTCCTGCTCGGCGGCCGCGTTGCCGGCCTCGATGGAGGCACTGGGCTGCTCGGCCGGCGGCGAGGCCGCGGTCACGGCGGGCGCGGCCGTCTCGGAAGCGCCATCGGACGGCTCGGCGCCGGGTGACGCCTCCTCGGCCGCCTTCTCCGCGCCCTTCACCCGGAACGGGATCTCCCCCTCGATGGGGTGCCCGTCGGACGACACGACCCGGTAGGCGATCGTGTACGTGCCGTCGGGCAGCGGCCCCTTGACCGCCTGGGTCACCACGGCGCCGTCGACCTCGGGCTCGCCGCTCTGGTGCTCGGCGTCTCCGTCGCCGCGGACGCTGACGAAGGGCATGCGCACCTTGCTGCTGAATTCGAGCCTGACCTCGTCGAGGGACTCCACCTCGGCGCCCTTGGCCGGGTTGCTGCTCTTGAGCCTGTCGTGCGCCAGCGCGGGAGCGGCGGTGCCGAACACGAACAGGGCGGCGGCGAGAATCGCGGTAAGGGCCGCGAGCGGGGATCTGTTCATGACAACCCCAGGCTACCGACGCACCCGGCCGGTCTGGACCTCACTCCTCCAACACACGTCTACAATTCCGCCCCTATGCCCACATTCGGGCAGTCCGCTTTCCGGCCCGCCGCCGCCCCACCTTCCAGCCCGGCCGCTGAGCCGCCGTTCGGGGTCCGCCCCCGAGCCGCCGTTCGGGTCGGCCCCGAGCCGCCGTTCGGGTCGGCCCCGAGCCGCCGTTCGGGTCGGCCCCGAGTCGCGTTTCCGGCCGAGTGATCGGCCTTTTCCGGGCGCGCCGCTGACCCGGCCGGGCTCCGGACGCGCCGAACGGGCCCAGCCGAGCTGCGCCGGATGCGCGGCGTGGAGATGGAGGCGAGAACGGTCGTGGCCGGGCGTGCTCACCCGGCCACGACATCAGGCGACGGCGGCGGTCACAGGCCCGCGCAGGCGAGCGCGCGCCGGTAGGCGTCGACCGCGCGGTCGGTATCGCCGAGCTGCTCCATGGTCTCGGCGGTGGCGTACCAGTGGGAGGCCGAACGGCGGGAGTCGGGCAGCGGCTGCAGCCACCGCTCGACGGCGGCGGCGTGCTCGCGGCCCTCGTCGACCCGGCCGGCGGCGCCGTAGATGCGGCCGAGCAGCAGGTTGGCCTCGGCGCCCAGCACATTGCCGTACTGCGGCAGCAGCTCGCGGCACTTGACGGCGTGCTGAGCGGCCTCGTCGAGATCGTTGTTCATGTATTCGGCGCAGGCCAGCTCGAGGTACAGGGTGGCCTGGTCGATGGTGCTCGTGGAGGTCTGCTCGAACTCCTTGATCGCCGCGCGCAGCACGTCGCGAGCGCTCGCCGGGTCCTGCGCGCCGGTCCTGAGCTTGGTACGCGCGGCCTGCAGCCGCATCCTCGCGGTGTTGCGCGGCTGCCCGTGCTCGAGCTGCACGGCCAGGGCCCGCTCGATGAACGTCACCGCCTCGTCGTAGTGACCGGTGGCGCGGGCGATGAAGGAGGCGTTCCAGTTGGCCGCCGCGATCGAGCGCGGGGTGCCGAGCGCGTCAGCGGCGTTGAGCAGCTCGGCCGCGAACTGCCGGGCGCGCAGCATGTCGCCACGCTCGTAGTAGGCGGACAGGAGGGTCGCGCCCAGCTCGACCCGCAGGTCGGTCCAGGGTTCGCGGTTGTTGCCGATGAGCAGCTGCTCGCCGACCTCGACCGCCTCGTGCAGCCGCTCGCTCTCGCGGTACGCCCGGCACAGCGCGATGGCCACTTCGAGAGCGCGCTCCTGAGGCAGTTCTTCCTCGCGCAGCCGCAGCATGATGGAGATCGCCTCGCCGAGATCGCCGGCCGCCTCTGTGGCGAGTGCCAGGCCGAACTCCGCTTCTTGACGAAGCGATGTCAAGCCTGACAAGTTACTGTTCTCCAGGAGTTCCGCGAAACGCGTGCGGGCCTCGGCGACCTCACCGTTTTCGAGTGCCAGCCGCGCATAGCCCAGGGCGAGCTCGATGTCCTCCATCTGCTCGGCGGTGACACCGTTGATCAGGTAGGACAGCGAGCAGTCCAGCTTCGCGGCCAGCAACTCCAATACCGCAGGAGTGGGAGTACGCTTACCGCTTTCGATCAGCGAAACGTAACTGTCCGACAACTCGGGGTGTGCCAACTGAGCCTGCGAAAGACCGCGCTGCCGGCGAACCGTCTTGATGCGGAGTCCGACGAGATCCGATGTGGTCACAACCGCCACTCCCTGAGAAGATGAAGTCCGAGCAACCCACCTAGGCGAGGGAGAACCCCCATGCGCAAGCGCATTGCCCTGTCAGTCCTGGCCGTCGCGATCGGCACCGCGGTAGCCCTTGCGGGTAATGGTACGGCCGCGAATGCCTCAGCGTCTCCCCTCTCGAGCGCACTCTCCGAGTCCTCTTGCTGCTGAGCGACGACCACCGTCCTGGTCGCCGTCCACGAGATGATCGAGGACGTCGTCCGGAATGAACGCCCAGGCGGCACACCGCTCAGGGAAGGCGCCGCACTCGCCTCGCCCGCCGCGGTGCGCGCACGCTCGTCCGCGCCGGTGGGGGGCCTTCGGGTCCCGGCACCTGCTGGTCGCGCGTCGTTCGCCTGAGTCGCTGATCAAGGGCCCACGTGACCCACTACACATCAGACACGGCCGGTTGACAAGCTACCGACCGCATCTACATTCCAGCTACACGCTCGCGTGGGCCCTCCCCTCTCCAGGGATCGCGATTAAGCTCCCTACGTGCATCCCGCCGATCCCCGACCTCCTTCAACGTCCGGCCTGGTCATCGGCCTCCTGGGCCCGGTGGTGGGAACGCGCGACGGCAAAGCGTTCGATCTCGGCCCGCCACTCCAACAGGCCGTCGCCGCGATGCTGGCGACGTGGCCGGGCAGGGTGGTGACCCTACCTCAGCTCATCGCCGGTCTTTGGGGTGAGACCGCTCCTAACAGCTCCCAGCAGAGCGTCTACACCTACATCGCCGGGCTGCGCCGCGCCTTCGAGCCCGGACGCGGCAGGCGGCAACCGCCCCGTACGGTGACCAAGGCCCCCGGCGGCTACCTCTTACGGCTCGACCCGCTCGCGATCGACGCGCACCTCTTCTCCGCCCGGCTGGAGTCGGCGTCGAAGGCACGTACGGCCGGCGACCTCTCCGCCGCGTTGCGCGCCCTCGACGAGGCGCTCGCCTTGTGGCGTGGCCCGGCGCTCAGCGGTGTCCCCGGGCCGTTCGCGGAGGGTGAGCGGGCCCGGCTCGACGAGCTCCACCTGACCGCCGTCGAGGCCAGGGCCGAGGTGCTGACCTTGCTCGGCCGCCCCGAGGACGCCCTCGCCCCGCTGCGCGAGCTGGCCCGCCGCCATCCGCTGCGCGAACGCCCCCACGAGCTGCTCATGCTCGCCCTGCACGCGTGCGGGCGGCAGGCCGAAGCGCTGCGGGCCTTCGAGAAGGCACGGCGCGTGCTGGCCGAGGAGCTGGGCGCCGACCCCGGCGACGGCCTGCGCCACGCCCACCGGCTCGTCCTGTCCGCCTCAGGCGACGACCCGCCCGCCGCCCCTGCCCGGCGCGAACCCGCTTCCGTCCGTTCCCGGGGCGAAGGCGGGCGATCGCCCTCCCACCGCGCCCCGGGCGAGGACGACGTGCAGCCGCCCTCCGGCCGCGCGGACCGTGCGGGCGGCGGGGTGGAGCCCGCCGGAAGGCACGTGCCGCGGCAGCTTCCCCGGGACCCGGCGGCGTTCGTCGGGCGGGCGCGGGAGATCGTCCGGCTGAAGTCCCTGCTCGACCCGTGGGGCGGGGAGCCGCCGCACCCGTTCGTGGTCATCTGCGGCCCGCCGGGCGTCGGCAAGTCCACTCTGGCCGTACACGTCGCCCACGCCGTGCGCGACCGGTTCCCCGACGGCCGGCTGTACGTCAATCTGCGCGGCGGCACGCCGAACGTGCCCAGACCGTCCGCGTACGAGGTGCTCTGCCGGCTGCTGCGCGGCCTCGGCACGCCCGGCGCGGCCATTCCGGCCGACGAGGACGAGGCCGCCGCCCTGCTGCGGAGCACGCTCCACGGCCGGCGGCTGCTCGTGCTCCTCGACGACGCCGCGGATCACGCGCAGGTGAGGCCGTTCGCCGCGCTGCCGCCCGGCACGGCGGTGCTGGTCACGAGCAGGGAGTCGCTGGCGGCAGGCGACGGCTGCGCTCAGGTGCGCCTGGGGCCGATGTCCGACGCCGAGGCCACCGCCATGCTGGCCAAGTACGCGGGCGCCGACCGGGTGTCCGCCGACCTGAAGCAGACCGGGCGGCTGGTCCGCCTGTGCGACGGGTTCCCGCTCGCGCTGCGCATCGCGGGGGCACGGCTGGCCGACCGCCCCGACTGGAGCGTTGCGGCGCTGACGGAGCGGCTCAGCGACGAGCGGCGGCGGCTGCGCGAACTGGAGGCGGGTGACCTGGCCGTACGGTCGAGCCTGGCGGCGAGCTGGAGCGCGCTCAGCGGCAGCACCCGCGAGACCGATGCGGCGGCGGCACGGCTGCTGGCCCTGCTCGGCCTGCTGCACGTGCCCGACGTCACGGTGGAGGCGGCCGCGGCGCTGTCCGGCGATCCGGAGCCCGAAGTGGAGCGGGCGCTGGAGCGTCTGTGCGACGCCCACCTCCTGGAGGCCGGGGAGCCCGGCCGCTACCACCCGCACGACCTGGTCCGGCTGTTCGCCGCCGAGCTGCCGCCCCCGGGCGGGCGGACCGCGCCGCTGCTGCGGGTGCTCGGTTTCTACGCCGAGTCGGCCAGGGCAGCCGCGCGCACCAGCGACCCGCACCGGGTCCACTGCCTGTATCCGCCGATCGACGCGACGGGCCGCACGTTCTGCGACGCGGCGGAGGCGGACGACTGGCTCGGCAGAGAGGAGGCGACGCTGCTGGCCGCCGCGTACCAGGCCATGGCGGACCCCGACGACGGCGTGGCGCGGGCGGGGGCGGCGATCGGCCTGGCCCTGTGGTGGTACCAGCAGAAGAACTACCGCGTGACCGACCTGGTGGCGACGGGCGAGCGGCTGGTCGCGACCGGCGAGCGCCTGCGTGACGAGGTCATCGAGATGCATGGGTACGCGCACATGGCGACCGGGCGCTACTTCCTGAACGATATCGCCTGCTTGGCGCACAACGAGCGGCACCTCGCGCTCGCCAGGCGGCTCGGCGACCGCTTCGAGGAGCAGCGGGCGCACGGCAACCTGGCCGCCACGCTGCTGCGCTGGGAGCGCTTCGAGGAGTCGCTGGACCATGCGCTAGGGCAGCGCGCGATCGCCCGCGAGATCGGCTCGGACGTCGGCGAGCGCTACGCGCTGCTGGCGGCGGCACGGGCGTACGTGGAGCTCGGCCGCGTCGAGGAGGCCGTGGGCGTGCTGGACGAGGGCGCGGCGATGGCCGAGCGGGCGGGCGACGTGCACAGCGCCACGGAGTTCGCGGTGTGGCGCGGCCGGGTCATGATCGCACTGGGCCGGTGCGAGGCGGCTCTCGGCCTGCTCACCGGGGTACTGGAGCGGGGCCGGATCCTGTCCAGGACGACCGAGATGGGCTGCCTGGTGTATCTGGCGCGGGCCCACCGCATGCTGGGGCAGATCGACGAGGCCGTGCGGCGCGGCGTCGAGGCGGTCGCGATGGCCGAGCGGGCCGGGAGCACGTACTGGCTCGAAGAGGCGAAGGCCGAGCGGGCGCTTGCCATCGCGGCGCGCGCGGCCATGACGACCCGATGAGCGGCCATGGCGAGCCGATGAACGGCGAGGCGGCGCGTCACGGCGGTGGGGCGGTGTCCCTCAGGGCGAGGAAGAAGTCGACGCGGTCGGCCATCGTGGACAGGTCGCGGCCGGTCAGCTCCTCGATCCTGCGCACGCGGTAGCGCACGGTGTTGACGTGCACGTGGAGCTGCTCGGCGCAGGAGTGCCAGGAGCCGGCCCGGTCGAGGAAGACGCCGAGCGTGCGCACCAGGTCGGACTGGTGCCTGCGGTCGTAGTCGAGCAGCGGCGACAGCAGCCGCCGGGAGAACGAGCGGCGCACGTCGGATGGCACGGTGGCGAGCAGCAGCGCGTGGGTGTAGATCTCGTCGCTGGTGACGACGCCGCCGTCGCGGTCCTCGGCCAGGCGGCGGGCGTGCCCGGCCTCCTCGACGCCGCCCTTGACGGCGGCGGCTCCGGTGAGCGCGCCGCTGAGCCCGACGCACAGGCGGGTGTCGGGCAGCGCGGCCAGCACCTCGGCGCCCGCGCGCAGCCGGGCGGCCAGCTCGCCGGCGCCGCCGTCGCGCAGCGGCACGACGGCCACCGCGCCGTCGGCGCCCGCGGCGGCCACGACCTCGCGGCCGAGCAGGTTCTCCACGATCCGGCCTCCGAGGGTGGCGGGGTCGGGGCCGCGGGTGGCGCCGGGCCTGACGGCGACGGCGTTGACCACCGCGTACGGCTCGTCCGCGCCGATCCCGCAGGTGCGCAGCCTGGCGTTGAGCTCGGCGGGGTCGGCCCCGGCCAGCGCGGCGACGATGAGCTGCTCGGCGAGGCGGCGTTCGACGCGGCGGCCCTCCTCGACGCGGCCGCGTTCGAGTCCCACGCAGGCGGCCAGCTCGTAGCCGACGTCGGCCCGGTCGAGCAGGTCTCCGTCGCAGGCCAGCGCCCAGCCGGCGGCCCGGTGCCCGCGCCCGACGGCGAAGATCGTGTGGCCTCCGGCGACCACGGGCAGGCTGGGCGCGGTCAGGTACGCCTTGGCCAGCCCCACCGGGTCGTCGGCCGCGCCCACCAGGATCTCGCCCGACGGCGTCAGGACGGCGCCGGTGACGCCCAGCTCGGCGGCGGTCAGCTCGAACAGCTCGGCCAGCCCGGCGCCCTCGGCGAGCGCCGCGACGAGCCTGCGGTGGCGGCCGAGCGCGTCGCGCGCGTCGCCGGCCAGCCGCGAGGCGACCAGCTCGGCGAGCGTGCGGAAGGAGACTTCGGTCGGCACCTCGACGAGCGGCAGCCCGGCCCGCTCGCAGGCGGAGACCAGGTCGCCGGGCACGCGGCCGAGCAGCGCCTGACCGGCGCCGAGCGCGGCGACGCCCGACTCGGCCAGCGCCGCCACGAACCTGTCGGAGTCGCCGGGCGCGTGCCACCACGTCAGCCCGGTCAGCACCAGCTCGCCTCCGGCCAGGTAGCGGCCGGGCTCGGGCAGGTCGGTGATGTGCACGCCGGCGAACTCGCGGGCGGGGTCGCCGGTGAGCAGGGTCAGGCGCAGGTCCTCGATGGCCAGCAGGTCGGAGAGGCGCACCTGTAGGAATGTACAAGGCGGGCAGGACAACCGCTGACCGACATTTCACGTCAGGCGCATAGGACGGACCGGGCGGCCGGTGCTCTACTCGGAAGATGACGCGAACGGCTGACGAGACGGCTGCCGCGATCCTGCACGGGATCGGCGAGAGCGCGCGGCGGCCCGACGCCACGCTGAAGGTGACCGGCGAGTTCGCCTACGCCTCCGACCTGTGGCTGGAGGGCATGGTGTGGGGCGCGACGCTGCGCAGCCCGCACCCGTCGGCGTGGATCCGCTCCATCGACGTGGGCCCGGCGCTGCGGATCCCCGGCGTACGTGCGGTGCTGACGCACGAGGACGTGCCCGGCGAGAAGTACTTCGGCCTTGAGCACAAGGACCAGCCGGTGCTGGCCATCGACGAGGTGCGCTACCAGGGCGAGCCGGTGGCGCTGGTGGCGGCCGACCATCCGGAGACGGCGCGCAGGGCCGCGGCGGCGATCGAGGTCGTCTACGAGCCCCGCCCCGCGGTGACCGATCCGCGTGAGTCGCAGCGGTTCGTCCGCTACCAGCCGGTACGCCGCGGCGACACCTTCGAGGCGGAGGTCGTGGTCCGCGGCGAGTACGAGGTCGGCATGCAGGACCAGGCGTTCCTGGGCCCGGAGGCGGGTCTCGCGGTGCCGGCCGAGGACGGCGGCGTCGACCTCTACATCGCCACCCAGTGGCTGCACGTGGACCGCGACCAGCTCGCGCCCTGCCTGGGCCTGCCGCCGGAGAAGGTGCGGCTGACGCTGGCGGGCGTCGGCGGCGCGTTCGGTGCGCGCGAGGACCTGTCGATGCAGATCCACGCGTGCCTGCTGGCCTTGCGGCTGAACCGCCCGGTCAAGATCTCCTACGGCCGCGAGGAGTCGTTCTTCGGTCACGTGCACCGCCATCCGGCACGGATGCGCTACGAGCACGGCGCCACCCGCGACGGCCGCCTCGTCTACGTCAAGGCGGACATCCTGCTGGACGGCGGGGCGTACTGCTCCTCGTCGCGGGCGGTGGTGGGCAACGCGGCGTCGCTGGGCGTGGGGCCGTACGAGGTGCCGAACGTGCACATCGACGCCACCGGCGTCTACACCAACAACCCGCCGTGCGGCGCGATGCGCGGGTTCGGGGCGGTGCAGGCGTGCTACGCCTACGAGTCGCAGATGGACCGGCTGGCGGAGGCGTGCGGGCTGTCGCCGGTCGAGATCCGGGTGCGCAACGCGGTCTCGCAGGGCTCGCGGCTGGCGACCGGGCAGGTGATCGACTCGCCGGCGCCGCTCGCCGACATGCTGAAGCGGCTGGCGTCGATGCCGCTGCCGCCCGAGCGTACGGACACCGATCTGCGCTCGCTGCCCGGCGGCGTCTCGCAGACCACGCACGGCGAGTCCGTGCGGCGCGGCGTCGGCTACGGCGTCGGCATCAAGAACATCTGCTTTTCTGAGGGCTTCGACGACTACTCGACCGCGCGGGTGCGGGCCGAGCTGGTCGGCGGGGAGCCGCACGTCACCGTGCACACGGCGGCGGCCGAGGTGGGTCAGGGCCTGGTGACCGTGCAGGCGCAGATCGCGCGGACCGAGCTCGGCATCCCGAACGTCACCGTGGCCACGGCCGACACCTCGGTCGGGTCGGCGGGCTCGTCGTCGGCGTCGCGGCAGTCGTACGTGACGGGCGGCGCGGTCAGGGCCGCCTGCCAGGCGGTGCGCGAGCGGTTCAAGGGGCTGCCCGCCAAGGAGGCGCTCGAACGGTTCGGCCCGATCGAGGAGACGCGCGAGTACCGGCACCGGCCGACGTACCCGATGGACCCGGTGACCGGGCAGGGCGACTCGCACACGCAGCTCGCGCTGTGCGTGCACCGCGCGGTCGTGGACGTGGACGTCGAGCTGGGCCTGGTCAAGGTGGTCGAGCTGGCGGCGGTGCAGGACGTCGGGCGGATACTGAACCCGCAGGCGCTTGAGGGCCAGATCCACGGCGGCTCGGCGCAGGGCCTCGGGCTGGCGCTGATGGAGGAGATCCAGGTGCGCGACGGGCGGGTGCTGAACCCGTCGTTCACCGACTATCTCATCCCCACCATCCTCGACATGCCGCCCATGAAGCTGGAGATCCTGGAATATCCGGACCCGGCGGCCCCCTATGGCCTGCGCGGCGCCGGCGAGCCGCCCACGCTCTCTTCAACGCCCGCCATCGCCGCCGCGGTCAGAGCGGCCACGGGACGTCGGTTGACTCGCGTTCCCGTCAGGCCGGAGGATATCGCCTTGTCCGAATGACGGCTCGACAAGGGGGCATCTCATGGCAAGCGCGCGCGAGGCGGCCGAGGCCGAGTTCCGGCGCTTCGACACCGACGGCGACGGCCTGCTGACCGCCGACGAGATCAGGAAGGCCAACGAGGCGCTGGGCGGGCAGGGGGTCACCGAGAGCGAGATCGAGGCGTTCATCGCCTCCGCCGACACCGACGGCGACGGCTCCATCAAGCTGGAGGAGTTCGTGGCGCTGGTCGGCCACGGCCGCCACGAGAAGGCGTGATCTCCCCCGCCGCTGGGTAGGCAACCGGGCACTCCCCCGTGATCGCGAGGGGACACGAGGGGAGTCGTGCCGGTGCTCGACAGGTTCTTCGAGCTGACCGGGCGGGGGAGCACCGTCGGCCGCGAGGTGCGTGGTGGGCTCACCACGTTCATGGCGATGGCCTACATCATCCTGCTCAACCCGATCATCCTGGCCGGCGCGACGGACGTCACCGGCGCCCGGCTGTCCATCGCGCAGCTCACCACCGCCACCGCCCTGGCCGCCGCGATCTCCACGCTGCTCATGGCGTTCGTCGGCAACGCGCCGTTCGGCCTGGCGGCCGGGCTCGGCCTGAACGCCGTGGTCGCCTATCAGGCCGCGCCGCGCATGACCTGGCCCGAGGCCATGGGCCTGGTGGTGCTCGAAGGCGTCGTCATCATCGTGCTGGCCGTCACCGGGCTGCGCACACTGATCATGAACGCGATCCCGCTGGCGCTCAAGCACGCGATCAGCGTGGGGATCGGGTTGTTCATCGCGCTCATCGGGCTCGTGGACGCGGGCTTCGTCGCGCGCGGCTCGGGCACGCCGGTGCAGCTCGGCGCGACGGGCCACCTCACCGGCTGGCCGGTCGCGGTCTTCAGCTTCGGCCTGCTGCTGATGATCCTGCTGTACGTCCGCAGGGTCCCTGCCGCCATCCTCATCAGCATCGCCATCACCGCGCTGCTCGCCATCGTCGTCAACGAGACGGCCACGGTCGAGGAGGGCACGTGGGGCGTGGTCACCCCGCGCCTGCCCGAGTCGCTGGTCGCCGCGCCGGACTTCGGGCTGGTCGGGCAGTTCGACCTGTTCGGCGGGTTCGCCAGGGCGGGGGCGCTGACGGCCACGGTCGTGCTGTTCACGCTGGTGCTGTCGGGGTTCTTCGACGCGATGGGCACGATCATCGGCGTCAGCGACGAGGCCGGCATGGTGGACGACAAGGGCCGGGTGCCCAGGCTGGGCCGCATCCTCACCGTGGACGGCGTGGCCGGCGTGGTGGGCGGCGCGGTCAGCTCCTCGGCCAACACCGTCTTCGTGGAGTCGGCGGCCGGTGTCGGCGAGGGGGCGCGTACCGGTCTGGCCAGCGTGGTGACGGGCGCGCTGATGGCGCTGACGCTGCTGTTCACGCCGCTCGCCGGGGTGGTGCCCGCCGCCGCGGCGGCGCCCGCGCTGGTGCTGGTGGGCGCGCTGATGATGACGCAGAGCAGGAACGTGCCCTGGGACGATCTCGACGTGGCCGTGCCGGCGTTCCTCACCATCGCGCTGATGCCGTTCACGTACTCGATCACCAACGGCGTGGGCGCCGGGGTGATCGTCTACACGCTGATCAAGGCGGTCAAGGGCCGGTTCTCGGAGATCCCGGTGCTGCTGTGGATCGTCTCGCTGGTGTTCTTCGCCTACTTCGCCATCGAAGGGCTGCAGGAGCTGTTCGCCTAGCGGATGTCGGCGCTGTTGCAGGCCACGCCGTTGTTGTCGACGTCGTCGTACCAGGCGTACTCCTCGTGGCGGCCCCTGTGGTACGGGCCGTAGCCAGCCGCCACGGCCTCCTTGCAGCTCGCGAAGCGCTTGTCGGGGACGCGGCCGCCGACGCCCGTCTGCGTGCCCGTCGTGCCCGTCTGCTGGGCGCCTGGCTGGGTCTGGCCCACGCCCGGCTGCGTCTGCCCCACGCCCGGCTGCGTCTGCCCCGTCTGACCTGTTTGGCCCGTTTGGCCCGTGCCGGGGGGCGACTGCACGGCCCCCGGCTGGGTCTGGCCGGGGGACGGCTGCCCGGTGGGGGTGCCGCCCTGCGCGTCGCCCAGCATGCGCGCCGCCAGCGCCTCGGCGTCCTCCTTGGTGAAGCCGGCGATGCTGACGCTGTCGCCCTCCATGGGCTGGGTGACGATGGGCGCGGCCAGCACGATCTTGGGCTGGTCGGCCTGCTCGGGCGCCAGCACGATCGCCACCTGCCGCTGGTCGAGCGCCATCTCGTCGATCAGATCCGTCAGCCGCTCCTTGTACGCCGGGGCGACCGCGATGCGGACCGAGTAGGAGCCGTCACGCTCGCGCAGCGGCTCGATGCGCTGCACCGACGGCACGGTGACCCCGTCTTCGAGCAGATAGCAGGTGCTCTGCTGCTCGTCGAGCACGGCCGGGTCGCCGGGGCAGGGCGCCTGCTTGGTCTCCGTGACCGGCGCGAAGTGGATCGGCACCGCGAGGTGGCGCGGCGGCGTGCCCCCTAACAGGGGCGTGTCAGGATTGCGGGTCATCAGGACGGCGACCGTGCCCAGCACGCCCGCGATGATCACGACGAGGACCAGCGAGACGATCAGCACGATGGTGGTGAATCTGCTGGCCTTAGGCTCCCCCGGATCCGCGATCTGCGGCTCTTCCGGCTTGTCCATCGATGACGTTCCCATCCTGACGGCCCATGTCGACGGTCGGGCTGCCGGTGAGCCTATCGAGATGAGGCCGCAGCGAGGTAATCAAGCGGAAGTTCCATGCTTGACCCGGAAATGGGAAGAAGAGTAGGGGCAGGATCGCACATTTCGGCGAAAGAGTTACGCCATGAAGGTCGCAGTGCCGCGAGAGGTCAAGAACAGCGAATACCGAGTGGCGCTGACCCCGGCGGGGGTGCACGAGCTCGTCCGCCATGGGCACCAGGTACTGGTGGAGCGCTACGCGGGGGTCGGATCGGCCATCCCCGACGAGCAGTACGCCGCGGCGGGCGCCGTCCTGGTGCCCGAGCCCGACGAGCTGTGGGGCGAGGCCGACCTGGTGATGAAGGTCAAGGAGCCGGAGCCTGAGGAGTACCACCGGCTGCGCAAGGGCCAGGTGCTCTTCACGTACCTGCATCTGGCCGCATCGCGCGGCTGCACGAAGGCCCTGCTGGAGTCGGGCTGCACGGCGATCGCGTACGAGACCGTGCAGACGCCCGACGGCGCGCTGCCGCTGCTCGCGCCCATGTCCGAGGTGGCGGGACGGCTGGCCGCGCAGGTCGGCGCCTACCACCTGATGCGCTCGGCGGGCGGCAGGGGCGTGCTGATGGGCGGCGTGCCCGGCGTGCACGCGGCGAACGTCGTGGTCATCGGCGCCGGGGTGTCCGGCATGAACGCCGCCGCCGTCGCCCTCGGCATGCAGGCCGAGGTGCTGCTGCTCGACAAGAACATCGACAAGCTGCGCCAGGCCGACCTCATCTACCAGGGCCACTGCCAGACCGTGGCGTCCAACACGCTGGAGATCGAGCGTGCCGTGCTGGAGGCGGATCTCGTCATCGGCGCGGTGCTCGTGCCCGGCGCGAAGGCGCCGAAGCTGGTGAGCAACGACCTGGTCTCCCGGATGAAGCCCGGCTCCGTGCTGGTGGACGTCTCGATCGACCAGGGCGGCTGCTTCGAGGACTCCCGGCCGACCACGCACGAGGAGCCCGTCTACCGGGTGCACGACTCGATCTTCTACTGCGTGGCCAACATGCCGGGGGCCGTGCCGCACACCTCGACGTTCGCGCTGACGAACGTCACGCTCCCGTACGCGCTGGCCATCGCCGACCTGGGCTGGCAGCAGGCCCTGCGCGCGGACCCCGCGCTCGCGCTCGGCCTGAACACGCACGAGGGCCGCCTCACCAGCGAACCGGTCGCGCAGGCGCACGGGCTGGAGTGGACGGCCCTCGAGGAAGTGCTCGGCTGAACCCTGTGCCGGTGCCGGCCTACTGCTTCGACTCGCTCGGCGACGGCTGCAGGTTCTCCATCGGCGCCTGCTGATCGCCGGTGGGCTCGGGCGGCAGCGGAGCCTGGTCGGCGGTCGTGGTGATCGCGTCGGGTCCGCCGCAGGTCGCGCCCGGCTCAGGCGTGTCGGGGCCGTTCTGGTAGCGCTTGATGAACGCCCCCAGCTTCGGGTCCTCCGGATCGGTCAGCTTGAGCTGGTGCCCCCACGAGGACACCACGATCGGCGAGGGCAGACCCGGGTACGGGCTCATCAGCAGGTAGTCCTGCTGGCCCACCGAGGTCGCCGCCTCCCTGAGCTTCTCGACCTTGTCCTTCGGCAGCTCCGGCTGGTAGGTGATCCAGACCGCGCCGTGCTCGAGCGAGTGGACCGCGTGCTCGTTGTGGATCGGCTTGTCGTAGATGTCACACTGCTGCCAGTAGTTGTTGTGCTCGCCGCCCATCGGCGGCGTCTCCTTGTAGTCGACCGCCGTCCACACGTGCTGGCCCGCGTCGTACTTGGTGCTGACCACGGCGTCGAGTGAGGTCTCCTGCGCCCGCTTGACGAGGTAGAAGCCGACCACGCCGACGAGCACCACGATGATGAGCCCGCCAGTGCCCCACATGAGGAGCGCCGCGCGACGCTCCTTGCGCCGCTGCTCGGCCCGCATCTTCTGCAGATGCTCGCGCCGCGCCTGCGCCTTCTCCTTCGTCATCGTTCCTCCATCGGCGTACCAACCTCGGGTCACCCTATGCCCTCCGGGCGTATGTGGAGAATAAGACCTGCATAAGCATGCGATCACGGCTTCGCACCGGGGTGGGTACGCTGGACGGGCCATGGAAAAGCCCGTGAGGAAACCGTTCCTGATCATCTGCGGCGTGCTGGTGCTCGCCGCGGCCGCGTTCCTGCTGTTCGGCCGTGCCGGCACCCCGGGCGACACCTCGCCCGAGGCCGGGTTCGCCCGTGACATGGCCGCGCATCACGCGCAGGCCGTCGACATGGCGTTCACGATCAGGGACAAGGGCCCCGCCAAAGAGATCTCCAGTCTGGCCTTCGACATCATCAACACCCAGGCCAACCAGCGGGGCATGTTCCTCGGCTGGCTGCAGCAGTGGGGGCTGAGCCAGGCCACCGACCAGCGGCCCATGGCCTGGATGAGCGGCCACGGCCACAGCGCCGCCTCTCCCGGCGTCCAGGGCCAGATGCCCGGCATGGCCACGCCGGAGGAGCTGACCAAGCTCAAGCAGGCAGAGGGGCGCGACGCCGAGGTGCTGTTCCTGCAGCTCATGATCCGCCACCACGAGGGCGGCGTGCAGATGGCCGAGGGGCTGCGGCAGCTGTCCACGCGCACCGAGGTCGTCGGCATGGCCCAGAAGATCATCGACGGGCAGTCCGCGGAGATCAAGCTGATGACCGATCTGCTCGCCAAGCGGGGCGCCGAGCCCCTCCCGTCGATACTCAAGCCCGAATAGGCCGCTGAGCCGATGAGCGCCGACGCGGTCGTCGTGGGATCGGGGCCCAACGGGCTGGTGGCCGCCGTCCTGCTGGCCCGCGCCGGGCTGCGGGTGACGCTGCTGGAGGCCGCCGACCGGTTCGGCGGCGGGCTGGGCTCGGCCGAGCTGACGCTGCCGGGGCGCGTCCACGACGTGGGGGCGACCGTGATGGCGATGGCGCTGGCCTCGCCGGCGTTCCGCGCGCTGGGGCTCAAAGGGGTCGAGTTCGCGCATCCCCCGGTGCCCGCCGCCCATCCCCTCGACGACCGGCCCGCCGTGCTGGTGCATCGCGACGTGCGGCGTACGGCGCGGGGGCTCGGGCGTGACGGTCCTGCCTGGCTGGCGAGCGCGGGCATGGTGGCGCGCGGCGGGCTTCCGCTGGCCGAGCTGCTGCTGAAGCCTCTGGGGCCGTGGCGGATCGCCCCGCCGCTGGGGCGCGGCTCGGGACGGGCGGCACCGGCCGATGAGGCCGCATCCGGGGCGGCGCCGATCGACGAGGCCGCATTCGGGGCCGCGCCGATCGACGGGGCCGCATTCGGAGCGGGAGCGCCATCCGGGGACGCCTTGGCGGTGGGGGCGTTGCCGGTGTCGGCGTTCGTGCGGGCGGCCGCGTTCGGGGCGATGGCGGCGCTGCCGGCGACGACGTTCGCGCGTACGGCGTTCCGCACGGTGGAGGCGCGCGCGCTGCTGGCGGGGATGGCCGCGCACTCGCTGCTCGACCTGCGCTCCCCGCTCACGGCCGGCTACGGGCTCATGCTGGCGTCGCTGGCCCATTCGGTGGGCTGGCCGCTGGTGCGCGGCGGCTCGCAGGTGCTGGCCGACGCCCTGGTGTCCGAGCTGCGCGCGCTCGGCGGCGAGGCGGTGACCGGCCACCGCGTACGCCGGCTGGCCGAGCTGCGCGCGCCCGTCGTCGTGCTCGACGTGACGCCCCGGCAGTTCCTCGCCATGGCCGGCGACCTCCTGCCCGCTCGCTACCGGCGGCGGCTCGCCCGCTACCGGCACGGGCCCGGCGTGTTCAAGATGGACTGGGCGCTCGACGAGCCGGTGCCGTGGCGCGATCCCGCCGTCGCGGGCGCGGGCACGGTGCACCTCGGCGGCACGCTGGAGGAGATCGCGCTGAGCGAGGCCGAGACGGCCGCCGGGCGGCACTCGCCCCGCCCGTACGTGCTGCTCGTCCAGCCGTACGCGGCCGACCCGGCGCGCGGCGGCCACACGCTGTGGGCCTACTGCCACGTTCCCAACGGCTCCGCGATGGACATGAGCGACGCCATCGAGACGCAGATCGAGCGTTACGCGCCGGGCTTTCGCGACCGGGTGCTGGCCCGCCACGCGATGGGCCCGGCCGAACTGGAGGCGGCCGACGCCAATCTGGTGGGCGGCGACATCGCGGGCGGGCTGGCGAGCCTCGGGCAGTTCGTACGGCGGCCGGTCTGGTCGCCCGCGCCGTGGCGGACGCCGCTGCCCGGGGTGTTCCTCTGCTCGTCGGCGACGCCGCCCGGGCCCGGGGTGCACGGGATGGGCGGCTGGCAGGCCGCCCGCCTCGCCCTGCGCCGCCGCTGACCGGCACGGGCCGGCGGCGGCACGGACCGCACGCCGAGGCGGCGGCACCAGCGGTCACGCCGAGGCGGCGGCCTCTTCGGCGAGGGCGGCGGCGAAGGCGTCCACGTCCTCCTCCGTGGTGTCGAACGCGCACATCCAGCGCACCTCGCCGGTGGACTCGTTCCAGGTGTAGAAGCGGAAGCGCTTGCGCAGCCGGTCGGCGACGTCGGCGGGCAGCACCGCGAAGACCGCGTTGGCCTCGACGGGCCTGCTCAGCCGCACGCCCGGGATGCCCTCGACGGCCGCGGCCAGCCGCCGCGCCATGGCGTTGGCGTGGCGGGCGTTGCGCAGCCACAGGTCGCCGGAGAGCAGCGCCTCGAACTGCACCGACACGAACCGCATCTTCGACGACAGCTGCATGTACGTCTTGCGCAGGTAGTCGACGCCGCGGGCCGCGTCGGGGTTGAGCACGACGACCGCCTCACCGTACAGCAGGCCGATCTTCGTGCCGCCGAAGGAGAGCACGTCCACGCCGACGTCGGTGGTCAGCGCCCGCAGCGGCACGTCGAGCGCGGCGGCGGCGTTGGCCAGGCGCGAGCCGTCGAGGTGGACGGTCAGGCCGAGGCCGTGGGCGTGGGCGCAGATCTCGGCGAGCTCGCCGGGCGTGTAGACGGTGCCGAGCTCGGTGACGTTGGAGACGGAGACCACCTTCGGCTGGGCGCGGTGCACGTCGCCGAAGCCCCACGCCTGCCGGTCGATCAGCTCGGGGGTGAGCTTGCCGTCGGGTGTGGGCACGGTCAGCAGTTTGATGCCCGCCGCCACCTCGGGCGCGCCGCCCTCGTCGGTGTTGATGTGGGCGGTCTCGGGGCAGATGACCGCCTCCCAGGGGGCGGTCATGGCGCGCAGGGAGACGACGTTGGCCGCGGTGCCGTTGAACACCGGCCATGCCTGCGCCGTCTCGCCGAAGTGCTGGCGGAAGACCTCCCGCGTCGCCTCGGTGTAGACATCGTCGCCATAGGCGACCTGGTGGCCGCCGTTGGCGGTGGCGATGGCCTGGAGGATCTCGGGGTGCACCCCTGCGTAGTTGTCGCTGCCGAACGCCTTCAGCAGGGGGTCGTGCCGGGGATTCAAGAGGTGAGGTCCAATCGCGTGCCGTTGATCTCTTCGGCCGGGCGGTCGTAGAGGCCGCCGATGGCCGCTGCCAGGTCGTCGACGTCGGTGAACCCCGCGAACTTCGCCTCCGGCTTGGCCGCCCTCATGGCGTCGTTGACCAGCGCCTTGACCACCAGGATGACGGCCGCGCCGCCGGTTCCCCTGAGCGCGTCGGCGAGGGAGAGCGTCCACGCCTCCGCCGCCGCCTTGGCGGCCGCGTACGCGGCGCCGCCCGCGGTGGGCGCCTGCGCGGCCTGGGCCGAGACGATCACGAACCGGCCGTTGTCGCTGCGCCGCAGCAGCGGCTCGAACGCCAGCGACACGTGCTGGAGCGTGCGGATGATGCGGTCGTGCAGGAAGTCCCAGTCGTCGAGGTTCGTCTCCGCGAACGAGGGCGCGCCGCGCCAGCCGCCCACCAGGTGGACGACGCCGTCGACGCGGCCGTGCTCGCGCTCGACGCGGGCGGCCAGCTCGTGCACGGCGGCGCGGTCGAGCAGGTCGGTGTCCTTCCTGCCGACCTCGATGACGGTGTGCCCGCCCTTACGGAAATATGCCGACACCGCCGCGCCGGTGGGGCCTCCTGCCCCGGTCACCACGATGATCATGCGCGGAGTCCCTTTGTCGATTCGACCACGTCCGCCAGCTTACGGCGCAGCGCCTCGTAGAACATGCTGAGGGGGAACTCGTCGGGCAGCACCGCGTCCACCTTGGCCTTCTGCTCCTCGGGCAGCGCCTCGACACCCTTGGCCCACACGGACGCGGGGTGCGGCGGCACGTACGCGCTGACCAGCTCGTACGCCGCCAGCCAGTGCGCCAGCTTGGACCGGTCGATGCTGTCGCGGTAGAGCTTCTCCACCTCGCCGCGCAGGTCGGCGACGCCGATCGCGACCCGTTCCCAGTCGATCGAGAGCCGGTTGTCGGTCCAGCGCACGATGTCGTTGCGGTGCAGGTAGGCGAAGAGCAGCTGACCGCCGAGCCCGTCGTAGTTGCGCACCCGCTCCCCCGTGATCGGGAAGCGGAACAGCCGGTCGAACAGGATCGCGATCTGGACGTAGCGGGCGTGCGGCACCCCGCGCTCCTCCAGCCTGACCGCCTCGCCGAACGCGGTGAGGTCGCAGCGCAGCTCCTCCAGCGAGTACAGCCAGTACGGCATCCGCTGCTTGATCATGAACGGGTCGAACGGCAGGTCGCCGTGGCTGTGGGTGCGGTCGTGGACGAGGTCCCACAGCACGTACGTGTCCTGGGCGAGCCGCTGCGAGGCGAGCAGCCGCTCGGCGTCCGGCGGCAGGTCCAGCCGCAGCGTCTCGGCGGCGGCCCCGGCGACCCTGCGGAACCTCGCGGCCTCGCGGTCGGCGAAGATGCCGCCCCAGGTGAAGCGGGCCGGGGTGGTGCGCACGGCGACCGTCTCGGGGAACAGCACGGCCGAGTGGGTGTCGTAGCCGGAGGTGAAGTCCTCGAACGCGATCGGCACGAACATCGGGTTGTCGTAGCCGCCCGCCTCCAGCTCGGCCAGCCAGCCGGGCCAGATCGTGCGGACCCAGACGGCCTCCAGGTTCCTGTTGGGGTTGCCGTTCTGGGTGTACATGGGGAAGACCACGACGTGCTCCAGCCCGTCCTCGCGCTGGGTGTCGGGGTGGAACAGGTCGAGCGAGTCGAGAAAGTCGGGCACGCCGAGCCCCTGGGCGGCCCACTTGCCCAGGTCCGCCCGGACGGCCTCCAGGTAGGCGGCGTCGTGCGGGAAGTGCGGGGCGATCTCGGCCACCCGTTCCGCGATCGTCGCGACCAGCTCGGCGGCGCGCTCCTTGTGCTCGTCCGGCACCGAGCCGTCCTTGACCTGCAGCGGGCGCAGCTCCTCCACGGCCTCCTTCAGGCGGGCGAAGCGGGCGGCCTTGATCTCATCGCGCGGCGCCCGGTCCGTCTCGTCGTCGGGTACGCGGGCGGTCCAGGTGATCACGTTGCCCCAGAGCCTGCGGTGGTCGTGGTCCTCGATCGAGTCGTCGCCGAACAGGTCGGAGTCGGCGAACACCACCACCCGGCCCTTGCCGTGCCGCAGCGCGACGGCCAGCGGGGCGTTCGCCGGCGCCGCCGCGGCCGAGGTGCGGAACAGGACCTCGGCGCCCTCGCCCGCGGCCAGCACGCCCGAGCGGTAGAAGCAGGCCGTACGCACGCCGGCCAGCAGCCCGGACTCCGTGGAGCGTTCCCCCAGCACCCAGGTGGCCACTCCGCGGTAGGAGTGGCCGGGGTCGCGCACGGTGGTGTGCTCGACGCGGACGCCGAAGCGGGCCAGCAGGTCGGCGAGGTTGTTGCCGTACTTGTCCTGCTCCTCCTCGGCCAGCACCACCAGGCCGCCGCCGTCGCGTACGTAGGACTCGATCGCGTCCAGCTCGGCCGGGGTGAAGACGGGGCTGCCCTGTCCGGTCGTGCGCTCCCAGCGCGCGTCCGAGGGGTGGGCGATGACCAGGACGTCCTGGGCTGCGAGCGTCTCCGCGTCGAGCGGGCCGCCCGTGTGAGCGTCGACCGTGTGCCCCAGGTGCCGCAGCAGCCCGGCCGCGCGGGCGTAGCTGGTGTCGTCGGGGTGGGCCGGGTTGACGGTCTCGGCCAGCTCGCGGCGGATGGTCCACGACTCGCTGTGCGCCTCGTCGAACAGCACCCGAGGGAACGATCGCATGAAATTTCTCCTGTTTCTACCGCCTTATGCCGGAAAATATACACACCCTTCCTGCATGCCCCGCCAATCCCTCCCGAATACCGAGACAGTCTTGGGGCCGGCTCGAGGCGCCGGCACCACGCGGGACCGGTGCCCGGGCCAGGCGCCGCCGCGCCAGTCGGCACCTGGCCCGGACGCGACAGCGAGCGAGGCGACACCCGACCCGGACGCTACGCCGAGCGAGGCGACACCCGACCCGGGTGCGAAGGCGCGCGAGGCGACACCCGGCCCGGACGCTACGCCGAGCGAGGCGGCACCCGCCCCGGGTGCGACGGCGCGCGGAAACCCCGCCCGGCGCTTGGCGCCGCGGCACGCCCACGGGTGATGGCTCAGGAGCGCGCGACGGCCGCCTCAGTGTGCAGCGGCATCGGCATGGCGAGCGGTGCGTTGCGCACCTGCGGAGTGGGCAGCGCCGCACGTCGCCGCCGCCGCGCTCCGTCCGCCGCCCGTCCGGCGGCGCAGTCGGGCCAGGCAGCGCGTCGCAGGGCGGACGCCGCAGCGCGGCCGCCGCCGGGCTGGGGCCCGCGCCCTGGCCGCCGCGCACAGCCTGCGGGCCGGACCCCGCCACACAGCCCCGCAAGCGGGGCCGCGCCTGGACGCGGCGCTCAAGCGACCGCCCCCTAATCAGCACACCAAGCACCCCGGCCCCACGCTGAGCACCCCGGCCCCACGCTGAGCACCCCAGCGGCACGCTGAGCACCCCAGCGGCACGCTGAGCATCCCGGCGGGCGGCCGGTGGCGGTTCAGCGCCGTGGGTCCGCTGGGTGTGGCCGGTCGTCGCCGGGCGCCCGATGGCGTCGGCGTGTTCGTGCGGGCGGGTCAGGGGATGTGGACGCTCTGGCGGATGCGGGCTTGGGTGGCGTCGTCGCAGGTGGTGCGGGGGCAGAAGTACATGACGAGCATGGTCTTGGGTTCGCGGTCGATCACGTAGCTGACGAAGCCCAGCCGGGTGCCGGTGGCGGGGTCGTGGAGTGAGCCGTCGAAGCGGGCTGCGGGGCTGTTGCCGGCCTGGTCGAGTACGGGCTTGCCGAGGTCGACGCGGCCGGGCAGCAGGGCCTCCATCTTGGGCTTCATCATCTCCGATGTCCCGCCGGCGTCGAGGGTGTCGGAGACCTGGACGTACACGCCGGTCAGGCTCTCCGGGTCGTCTTCGAAGATCTCGGCGATGCGCGACCAGTCGGCGCCGGGGCCGGCCACGAAGAGCTGCTCCATTTCCTGGGCGTGCGGGGAGGCGATGGCGAAGAGGTCCTGGTGGGTGCGCACGGTCCAGTCGCCCGGGTACTCGAACGTGAGCGGGGCGGCGGCGCTGGTCTTGTAGCGGGTCCAGGTCTCGGCGCGGTTGTTGACGATGACGACCGCTACGAGGGCGAGCGCGGCTAAGGCGGCGATCAGGGTCGCGATCACGACCGGCAGGCGGCCCGGCCGTTTCTGCCCTGTGGTGGTGGCGGCGGTGTGTGCACCAGGTCCCGTTCCCGGCCCGGTGCCGGGGTCCGTGCCGGTCCGGGGTGGCGTGGCGGAGCCCGGAGCGGGGGCGGCCAGGTGTGGTACGGCGTGCGGGCCCGAGTGCGGGCTGGGGCTCGGCCTGGGGATGAGGTTCGGGCCAGAGCCCGGCGCACGGTGCTGCCCGCCGTACAGCTCGCCCGGCACCCCGTACGGGTCGTACGGCGGGCCGCTGATCGCATCCCGCAGCGCGGCCACGAATTCGGTGCACGTGGCGAACCGCTGGTCCGGCGACTTGGCCAGAGCACGGCTCATCACGGCGTCCACCGAGGGCGGCAGCTCCGGCCTGATCTGCGACAGCGGCACGGGCTGCTCGGCCAGGTGGGCCCACAGCAGCGCGATGTCGTTCTCGCGCTGGAACGGCAGCCGCCCCGACAGGGCCTCGTAGACCACGCAGGCCAGCGCGTACTGGTCGCTGCGGCCGTCGATGTGCTCCTTGTTGATCTGCTCGGGCGACATGTACCGGGGCGTGCCGATGAACTGGTCGGTCTGGGTGAGCCCGGAGATGGACGAGCGGTGCTTGGTGATGCCGAAGTCGGTCAGGTAGACGTGGTCGCCGGCCAGCAGAATGTTGGCCGGTTTGACGTCGCGGTGGATGAGGTCGTGGGCGTGGGCCGCGTCGAGCGCGGCGGCCACCTGGGCGAAGATCTGGTTGGCGGGGCCGAGCGGCAGCGGGCCGCGGTCGTAGATGAGGCGGCGCAGGTCGAGCCCGTCGACGTAGCGCATGGCGATGTAGAGCACGCCGTCGGCGTCGGCGTTGGCCTCGTAGATGGGGATGATGTTGGGGTGCTCGATGCTGGCGACCGTTCTGGACTCCAGGATGAAGCGCTGCCTGAACCTGTCGTCGACGCTGAGCACCGGGTTGAGGATCTTCAGCGCCACGCGGCGGCTCAGCCTGGGGTCGAGCGCCAGGTAGACGACGGCCATGCCGCCTTTGCCGACGATGTCCTCGATGTAGTACCCGGCCACCTCCTGGCCGATGAGCGATCTTTCGTTCACTGGCATCACGTCTCGATGGGGTGGCCGCAGTAGCCGCAGAAGCGGTGCGCCGGCCCGAGTCTCATGCCGCACGACGTGCAGTACTTGATCGCCGGGTTGGGCGCGGTCATCACCTGCTGCTGCTGCGAGGCCACCTGGAACGGCTGGGACCGCCGTACGACCACGGTCTGGTCGGCGGGGTCGTCGAGCGGTGGGCCGGCCGCCAGGGGCTGTGGCGGTTCTGTCACTACTTCGGGAGTACGGCGGCGCCACAGCAGATACGCCCCGCCGCCGGCGGCCAGGAAAAGTATCCCGGCGGCCAGGATGAGCGGCCACAGGGGCGTTGAGCGCTCGTCCTGCCGCGCCGCTGCCTGCCTGGTGCCCTGGTCCTCGGGGCCGCCCCGCTTGGCCAGCGAGTCCTTCAGCAGCTCGGCGGCCACCACGTTGCCCGGATAGAGCTCGAGGACGCGCTGGAAGCCGGGCGCGGCCTCGGTGTAGTACTGCGTGTGGTAGCGGGTGAGCGCGGCCTCGAAGGCCGTGTCGATGGCGCCTCTGCGCGGCACGACCTTGGCCTCGCCCAGGAGGCCGGTGACCTCTCTGATGCCGATCATCCGGCCGTCCTTGCCGCCTCCGACCAGCAGGCCGATGACGTGGCCGTCCTTGTCGCCGATCACGGGCGCGCCGATCATCCCCTTGTCGGCCAGGCCGCCGAGCTTGACCGGCTCGTCCACCTTGTTCTCGGGGTCGGCGAACGGGCGCCCGCCGTCGCCCCCTGAGCCGCCCTTGCCGAGGTGGGCGATCTCGACGGTGTGCTTGACCTTGGCCCCGGGGCGGCCCGTGAAGCCGGCCACGCTGACGGGCGCGCCGACCTGGTCGGGCACCTTGTCGGCGAGCGGCGCGGTCGGCATGCCGACGCCGCCGGACATGGGGGTCACCGGCACCAGCACGGCCGGCGAGTCGGGTTTCGGACCGGCCTTGATGCACGTGACCTTGAAGCCGTCAGTGCTGGCCGGCGAGACGTTGGGGTAGGCGGTGATCTCGGTGGTGACGTCGATGATGCAGGTGGCGGTGTCGCTCTCGGGTTTGTAGCACTGCTGGAGGTGGCGGTCGAGGATGGGGTTCTTGAGGCGGTGCTTCTTGTCGTCGGCGGGGATCTTGACCTTGTGGTGCTCGGCGAAGATCTTGTTGGCGGCGTAGACGGCGACGTCGTCGGGATTGATGGCGAGCCGCCGCAGGGCGACGATCGTGCCGTCGGGGCTGATCACGGTGCCCGTTCCCTCGGCGAAGGGGAAGTCGTAGGAGCGCTCCACATGTCTGAGCTCTCCGACGTGGTCGAGCAGGGTGATCTCCACGTGGGAGACGGCCTCGAGCCGTACGACGGCCGGGGTCACCAGGTCGGTGATCCCGCTGGGGTGCTCGTGCGCCGAGGCCGGTAAGCCGATGAGCACCATGGCCACCGCGATGCCACCGGCAAGGGCTCTGCAGCGCGCCATCTCTCCGCTCCAAACGCACGACTAGGACCAGCGTCCCAAGCAGGTGCCGTAAGTCAATAGACCACGATGCAGACAAGCACTTGCTCGGGAACATCACGTACCCGGATGGGCATCACGATCGGCGTCGATGTCGGCGGCACCTTCACCGACGTGGTCGTTCGCAGCACGTCCGGCTCGATCTCCGTGGCCACATGTCTGAGCACCCACTACGACCCCATCGCGGGGATCGTCACCGGTGTTACGCGCGCGCTCGCAGGCCGCGACCCCCGCCCAGGTCGCGGGTGGTGCACGCGACCACGCCGGTGCCCGGCTCCGGCGGTCCCGGCCGGTATTGGGGCGGGCTCGGCTCGCGTACCGTCTTCCGCTTCCTCGCCGGCTGCCACGTCATCACCCGCGCCGACCGCCTCCGCCTGCCGCCGCCCGGCCGCGACGGCGGGCTGCCCGGCCGCACCGGCGGCTTCTGCCGGCGGCGGGCCGACGGGACCGTGGAACGGCTGCCGTCGAAAGTCGACAACGTGCGCTTCGCGGCCGGGGAGGCGTTCATCGTGGAGACGACGGGCGGCGGCGGCCTCGGCCCGCCCGCGGACCGCGATCCTGAGGCCGTCCGCGGCGGCCTCGCCACCGGCGCGATCACCCCCGCAGGCGCCCTGGAGGGCTACGGCTTCATCGCCGAGAACTGATCAGCCGAGGTCGCTCAGATCACCTGGGCCGAAGGTGACGCTGAACGGCTGCGACAGCACGGCCTGGGATCCGGCCTTGATCACAGTGGGCTCACCGTAGGAGTCGCCGTTGAGCTCATAGACGTGGGGCGCGGGTCCCTGGCCGGGGTCGAGGCGCCAGCAGCCGGGAATGCCGGCCGCCGCGTAGGCCGCGGTCTTCAAGGTCCTGTCCGCGGCCGCGGTGCCGGGACCGACGACCTCCACGGCCGGCAGGACGTCCTCCGGCCGGAACGCGAGTTTCACGGACCTCGCCGCGACCTTGGGCACGACCACGAGGTCGGGGATGGAGAAGCCGGTCTCGCTCGCCCGCACGTTGACCGTGGACAGGACCTTCAGATGGGCGGGTTCCGCGGCGTGCGGGATCATCTGCAGTGCGAAGATCATGTCCTGATGAAGGGGGTGGGGGCAGGGCTCACCAGCAGGCTCCCGGTGAAGAGCTCGTACCGGAACCCGTCATCCGGGATCTCAAGCAGGTCGTCGACGGTGAACGGCGCGCTGAGCGCCTCGGTCCGCGCGATGTGCTTGGCCGGTTCGATCGTCGCCATCGCGGTCGCCCACCCAGTATCGGGAAACACGGCCCCGTGCACACGCCGCTTTACCCCGAAGATCTCACCCGGAGTGATGGGAGCGCCACGCTTCGGCGCCGCGTAACACGGCGGTGTGGACGGCGCGGGCCACGCGGGCGCCCCAGTCCGAGCGGGGGCCGCCGAAAACCTCCTGCGGCCCCTCGACCGGTACGGCGACGCAGACGGCGTCGGAGGCGGTGCCGGTGCCTTCGAAGCCCGCCTCCAGCATGGCCTGGGTCTTGGCCTCGGTGACCGTCATCACGGTGTTGACCAGCGCCGCGTCCGTCATGGCGACGGGCAGTTCGACCACGATGTTGATGGTGCCGACGCGGATGGGGGCGAGCTCGGGGTCCTGGTGGCCCTCGGGGGCGGCGGCCCAGGTGGGGACGCGCAGCCCGACGGTGGCCCACGCCTCCACGCCGCCGTCGGTGGCGCGGACGTACCGGTCGACGGAGGCCGCGGTCATCATGCCGACCCCGGCCCCGTGCGAAGGCCCGAGCGAAATGAGGTGATCGACCGGGTCCATCCGCGCGTACCCGGCCACGACCTGGGCGTTCAGCACCCACTCGCGCTCGCCGATGCCGCCGCCGAGCAGCGCGGAGGAGATCATCCGCCAGCCTGGCCCGAACTCCCACAGCAGCGAGCCGAGCCTGGCGCCGTCCTCGACGCGGTAGGTGAGCTTCATGGGCCTCCCCTGACCAGGTGCACGACGGGCCGCCCGTCGGGGCCCGGCTCGATCTTCACATGCGCGTCGAAGTGCCGCCCGACCAGCTCCTCGGTCAGCACGGCGGCGGGCTCGCCGGTGGCGGCGGCACGGCCGCCGGCCAGCAGCATGAGGGAGTCGGCGTAGAGGCCGGCGACGGTGAGGTCGTGCAGGGTGGTCACGACGGTGAGCCCGTCGGCGCGGCGCAGGCGGTCGATCAGCTCCAGCACCTGCTGCTGGTGACCGAGGTCGAGCGCGGTGGTGGGCTCGTCGAGCAGCAGCACCGGCGCCTCCTGCGCGAGCGCCCTGGCCAGCACGGCGCGCTGCCGCTCGCCGCCGGACAGCTCGCCGACCGGCCGCATGGCGAGCTCCGTCAGGTCGAGCCGTTCCAGGACGGACTCGGCGACGGCCCGGTCCCGCGCGCTCTCCCTCCCCAGGTAGGGGATGTACGGCGTGCGCCCGAGCAGCGCGTAGTCGAAGACCGTCATGTCGGGCGGCAGGGCCGGGGTCTGGGGGGCGTACGCGACGAGCCTGGCCCGCTCGCGCGGCTTGAGCGCGGCGGCCGGCCGGCCGTCCAGCTCGACCCGGCCCTGGTGCGCGACGAGCCCCATGACGCTCTTGAGCAGGGTGGACTTGCCGGCCCCGTTGGGCCCGATGACGGCGGTCCACTCGCCGCGCCGCACGTCCAGGCTCACCTGGGAGAGCACCTCGCGCTCGCCGAGCCGTACGGTGAGATCGCGCGCCCTGATCACGTGACCACCCGCCTGGTCATGCGCAGGACGGCGACGAAGAACGGCGCGCCCACGAACATGGTGACCACGCCGATCGGCAGCTCGGCCGGGGCGAGCACGGTGCGGGCGACCAGGTCGGCGAGCACCAGGAACGCCGCACCGCCGATGAGCGACAGCGGCAGCACGATCCGGTACGAGCCGCCGGCCAGCCGCCGCACCACGTGCGGGACGACGATGCCGACGAACCCGATGAGCCCGCTGACCGCGACGGCCGCCGCGGTGGCCAGGGAGGCGGCGAGCAGCACGACGAACCGCACCCGCCCGGCCCGCACGCCGAGCCCGGCGGCCTCCTCGTCGCCGACGGACAGCACGTCGAGCATGCGCCCGTGCAGCAGGAGCAGCACGGCGGAGACGGCGGCGTACGGCAGCACGAGCAGGAGCTGATCCCACCCGCCGCCGAGGTCGCCGAGTATCCACGCGTAGATGCGCTGCAGCTTCTCCACCTCGAGCTGCTGCAGTACGGTCTGGATCGCGGTGAGGAACGAGGTGACCGCGACGCCCGCCAGCACGAGCGTGGCCGTGCCGCCGCTGCGCCCCGCCGTGTTGCCCAGCGTGTACGCGAGGAACACGCCACCCACCGCGCCCGCGAAGGCGGCCACGGGCACGCTGGCGGACGGCAGCAGCACGATCGCCGCCGTCGCCGCGAGCCCGGCCCCCGCCGCCGCGCCCAGCAGGTACGGGTCGGCGAGCGGATTGCGGAAGACGCCCTGGTACCCGGCTCCCGCGATGGCGAGCAGCCCGCCGACCACGGCCGCGACCAGCACCCTGGGCAGCCGCAGCTCGAACAGCAGCCCCTGCTCGACCGGCGCGAGGCCGGAGTCGACGTGGGTGAACGGCAGCCAGTCCGCGACCTGGAGCACCACCTGCCAGGGCGAGATGTCGGCGGCGCCGTCGAGCATGCCGGCGATCATGCAGGCGGCCAGCAGGACCAGGGCGCCGGCGAGCCACAGCGGCCGGGCCCGTGCGGGGCGGGCCTGAGTCGCCACGTCAGCTCGCGCCGTCGGTCTTCGCCCGCGCCGCGTCGGCCACGGCCGCGCCGATGCTCTTGGCCAGGTCGGCGACGCGCGGCCCCCAGCGGGACGCGATGTCGTCGTCCAGCTCGATCACCCGGTCGTTCTTGACGGCGGACAGGTTCTTCCAGCCGGGCCGGGCGGCCAGCGCCTCCTTGTTCTGCTGGCAGCACTTGACGTCGGCGAGGAAGATCAGGTCGGGGTCGGCCTGGGCGACGAACTCGGCCGACAGCTTGGGGTATCCGCCGGCCGCGTCGGGGGCCTTGTCGGCGATGTTGGTCAGGCCGAACATGCCGTAGATCTGGCCGATGAACGTCTTGGACGTCACGGCGTACGGCGTCTGGTCGAGCTCGTGGTAGTAGGTGAGCTCGGCGTCCTTGGGCGCCTTGGACACCACGTCGTCGATGGCGCTCTTCATGTCCGCGACGACCTTGCCGGCCTCGGCCTGGTGCCCGGTGGCCGCGCCCAGCTCGGAGATCTCCTCGTACGCCTCGTCCAGGTTCGTGGCGGCGGGCTGGTGGAGCACGGGCACGTTGACCTTGCCCAGCTCGGAGACGATGTCGTCGATGTCGTCCGATACCACGACGAGGTCGGGCTTCTGGGCGACGATGGCCTCGACGTTCGGTTTGAAACCGGACAGCTCCGTCGTGGGGGCCTCCGGCGGGTAGTTGGAGCGGTCGTCCACGGCGACGACCTGCGAGCCGGCGCCGATGGCGTACAGGGTCTCGGTGTGGGTGGCCGAGAGCGAGACGATGCGCTCGGGCCGCTTGGGGATGGTGACCTTGCCGTTGGCGGCCTCGACGGTGACGGGGAAGCCGCCGGCGGCGGGAGCGGTGGAGGAAGCGGCGGACGAGGGGGCGGCAGGGCCGGCTGTGGTGCCGGTCTGGCCGCAACCGGCCAGAGCGAGCGTTCCCAGCAGCGCGCCCGCGAGAACCGTGCGTACGGGCCTCACGAGAAGTCCTTTCACACTGTTGGAACCGAGAGACCCGCTTGTAGTGACGGATCACCCTTTTCCACGAGGGTTGATGTGCGTCGGCGCAGAGGCAGGCGACCTGGCTATGACAGTTGCGGGACAGCGCCGGAATCTCACCGGACTTCGCTGCGCACTGCGCGTCGGGCAAACGGTATCAATTCCCCGTCCGCCGGAGGAGTCAAGGGGTCAGTTGGGCCTCCGCCTCGGCGATGATCTTCTGGATGCGCAGCCCGTGCGCGGCGTCGAGCGGGTGGCCGCCGCCCTTGCGGACGGTCGCGGCGAACTCCTCGGCGACCGTGGCCAGGTAGTCGTCGTCCTTGTCATGCGGCGGCAGGGCGGCGCTGCCGTTGCGGCCGTACACGGCGATGCTGGACGGCGGCGTCTCGCCGCCCGCGGCCATGCTCAGCGACGCCTCGCTGACGGCGCCGCCCTCGTGTTCGAGCAGCAGGCCGACCCAGCGCAGCGGGTGGCCGTGCGCGCGCACACCCGTGACGGGGCCGAGCGCGGCGTCCAGCAGGTCGATCACGTGCGGTCCCACGTCGAGCAGGGCGCCGCGTTCGAGCCGCCAGGGCGTCGCGAACGGGTGGTCGCCGAGCAGCGCGCCGGAGATGTTGGCGGCGTGACCGCCGAACGGCTCGACCTCGGCGCAGCGGGCCAGGAAACCGCGGGCGGCGGCGGTGTAGCGCATGGAGAAGACCATCTGGGAGGCGACGCCCGCCTCGGCCACCGCGTCCGCCACGCGCCGAGCCGACTCCAGGGAGTCGCCGAGCGGCTTCTCCAGCAGCAGCGCCTTGCCGGCGCGGGCGGCGCGGACGGCGTACTCGGCCTGGACGGCGGGCGGCACGCAGAACGCGACCGCCTCGCAGTGCTCGAACAGCTCCTCGACGCGGGCGAACACCGGCGCGCCCAGCTCGGCGGCGGCCTCGGGACGGCGGGCCCAGACGCCGGCCAGCCTCGTGTGCGGGCTCTTGGCCAGCATGGGCGCGTGCGCCATCCGCGCCCAGGGCCCCGCGCCGATCAGTCCGACCGCCACCGGTTCCATGCACGTCCTCCTTCGCAAGTCATCTGATCTTTCACCTTAGATGACATATCGCCAAAGATCGCCCGCACCTCCACGAACGCACATCAGCCGCCCTGCTGCGTGGGCGGTCGGCGGACGCGGGCGTGCCGGCTCCTCCCGCTCCGCGCGAGCGACCCGCGCGCGGCCGTGCCGATCACCGACCGGCGCGCCGCGAGAAAGAGGCGGGCGGGCACCTGGCGGTGGGGCGCGATCGGGCGTGCCGGATGATGGGAGCCATGAACGAGATGCTGCTGCTTCGGCATGGAGAGACCGAGTGGAGTAAGGCGGGCAGGCACACGGGCCGTACGGACCTGCCCTTGACGGAGCACGGCGAGGAGCAGGCCAGAGCCTTGGCGCCGCTGATCAAGGAGCCTTTCGACCTGGTGCTCGTCTCCCCCGCGCAGCGGGCGAGGCGAACGGCGGAGCTGGCCGGTTTGACCGAGTATGAGGTGGATCCCGACCTGTGGGAGTGGGACTACGGCGGCTATGAGGGCATCACCACGGCGACGATCCGTGAGACGCGGCCCGGTTGGTACTTGTGGCGTGACGGCGTGATCCCCGGCGATGCCGAGCATCCGGGCGAGAGCGCCTCGGAGGTGGCGGTCCGGGCCGACCGGGTGATCGCGCGGGCCCGTGCTGTGCAGGGCCGGGTGGCGTTGGTGGCGCACGGGCACTTCCTGCGGGTGCTGGCCGCCCGCTGGCTGGGTTTGGCTCCCGAGGACGGCCGGTTGCTCAGGCTCGACACCGGTACGTACTCGCGCCTCGGGTACGAGCACGATGAGCCGGTGCTGCTGGCCTGGAACGCCCCCGTCACCTGACCGATCCCGGGCCGGTGGTCGCGCCGCACCGACTCGGACGAAAAGGCTCAGCCGGCCCGGACGCGTAGGGCCGTCCGGGCAGCGCGCGGCTCGGCCGGGGGGAGCTCAGCCGACGCGGGCCCGCAGGGCGGACTCGTGCAACGCCCGGCCGGCCAGCCAGCCGCGCAGCGAGCCGAGGGCCGGGTCGTACGACAGCGGCTCCTCCCACAACGCCACGAACACGCGCTGCGTGATCTCCTCCGCCTGCGCCTGGCTGCCGGTGACCTTGACGGCGACGCCGTAGACGTACGGGCCGTGCCGGTCGTAGGCGTCGGCCAGCGCGTCGAGGTCGCCGGCGGCCAATCGTGCACGCACATCCATGTCGCTCATCAGTCGCACCCCAGCGTCGCGGCGGCGGCGATCAGGTCACGGGCGAGCACGGGGTCGCCCTCGGCGGCGTACGGGAAGGCGCCGGGTGGCCACCGGTTGCCCAGCAGGCGGCAGAAGTCGGCGGCGTCCGCCGAGATGAGCACGGCCACGTGGTCGGAGGCGGGCGAGAGCGGGATGGTCCAGGTGCCGCCGCCGGGCCGGTGAGCACGATGGTGGCCGAGACGTCGCGGCGCGGCCCGCGCAGCGCGCGCGGCAGCAGCGCCAGGCCGAACTCGGCGATCATGTGCACGTGCTCGGGTCTCGGCTCGGCCTTGGCGCGGCCGGTGGCCGCCCTGATGTCGTCGGTGTGCGTCCAGGTCTCGAACGTGCGCTGGATCATGGCCTGGCGCAGCGGCGCGCGGGCCGGTCGCGCTCCGGCGAGCGCCACCTCCACGCCGAGCAGCACCTCGCTGCCCGCCGCCACCCGCGACAGCAGCAGGCCCGCCTGCTCCCGCCAGCGCCGGTGCTCGGGCACGGCGACGCCTTGCCCGGCGCCGGTCCCGGCGGAAAGGTCCGGACCGGTGCCGGTACCGGCCCGAGCGCCGGAAACGGTGCCGTTCCCAGCGCGAGCATCCGGACCGGTGCGAGTACCGGCCGGAGCGCCTGGAGCGGTGCCGTTGCCGCCGGAAACACCGGCCGAAACGCGGGTCACCGTGGCCGGGACGCCCATGAAGCGGGCCACGGTCGCGTCGTTGGCCGTCAGGTGCTCGACCAAGCTCCTGACGGTGCCGTGCTTGGGCACCGGCGCCGCCCACTGGACGGGGCTCAGCTCGGCGAGCACGTCGTCCATGCCCGCGACCAGTTCGGCGTACGGGACGGCGACGGTGGCCACGCCCACGGCGGCCGGGTTGCGGCGGCGGCGCGCCGCGGACAGCACGGCCTCGCGCAGCCTGGGCGGCGGCTCGGCGAGCGGCTCGAGTGGCGCTCCGCCAGGCGGCTCGGCGACGGTCTCCGGATGATCGAGCAGCGCGATCGCCGCGCCGCAGTCGATGCACGAGGCGACGTGCTCGTTCGGGCTCTGCCCGTCGAAGAGGTAGGAGTCCGCCATTGGCCACCTCCGCAGCCGACGCTGTCCCGGCCCGTTTCCGGGCGCGCCGGACGGCGGCCGGAGAACGGTGCCAGCAGCGTCTCACGCCAGGGGCTTTCCAGATAGACGCGAACGCGTTTTATCCGCAGTTGTCCCTGGCGTGACGACTCCCGCCCCCGCGGCCATCGGGGACACGGCAGGTTCCCGTGCTCGCGGGCCGTCTCGGACGCGGCGTGCTCCCGTCGCCGCGGCCGTCATGAAGACGGCGGCTCGCGTAAGAGGCCGTCCCGGGCACGGCGGGCCCTGCGGCCGGACACGCGCCCGGCCTCGGTCAGGCCAGCGCCTGGGCGGGCTGCGGCCCGCGTCCGGTCAGCCATTCGAGCACCTTGCGGTGGCCGGTGGCGGCGTCCTCGAAGTGGCCCCAGTGCCAGTAGCGGGGCTGGTCCCGGATGCCCGTCACCCAGGTGCGGTAGGAGACGGTGACCGGTTCCTTCCCGCTGGCCCCGCCGGTCGCGGGCGCGACACCGTATGTGCGGATCACGACCTTGCCGCCCGGCGCGAACAGCACGTCGTCGGCGATCGGATACAGGGTCATCTGGTCGAGCATGACCCTGATACTCGCCGCACGACGAGGCCGGGCGGTTACACCTCCGGCGCGCCGCCGTTAAGCAGGCGCGCCGGAGGTTAACACGTTGTTACACGAGCAGGCCGTCGAACTCTCCGTCCTTCACACCGAGCACCAGGGCCCGGATCTCGTCACGGGTATAGATGAGGGCAGGCCCGTCGGGGAAGCGCGAGTTGCGCACCGCGATGCCCCCGTCGGGGAGCTCCGCGAGTTCGACGCAGTTGCCCTGGGAGTTGCTGTAGCGGCTCTTGCGCCAGGCGACCTCCGTCAGGTCCGCCGCCGGCATGCCGTTGTAGGTCTGGTTCATCTACATCTTTCTGAGAAGACCGCCGATGAGCTCGACGGTGCCTCCTGGCGTGGTGCTCTCCACGCACAACTGCTCCATGGCCGTGAGGTACGGATCGATGTCCTCACGTTTGTCCAGGTACAGGGCACCCCAGAGCTGCTCGACGTAGACCACGTCCGACAAATCGGACTCGGGAAACCGCAAGATGCTGAACGCGCCTCCCTCAGCGGCGTGCTTGCCGAACTTGAAAGGCATCACCTGGATGGTGATGTTGGGAAGGGCGGCGACCTCCAGCAAATGCTCGAGCTGCTCGATCATGACCTCCCGCCCGCCGATGGTCCGCTTGAGCGCCGCCTCGTCGATGACGGCCCACAGCTTGGGCCCGTCCTTCCGGGTGAAGCGCTCCTGGCGCTGCATGCGCAGGTGCACGCGCCGTTCGATGTCCTCGGGAGTCGCATCGGGGTTGCCGAGCTGGTAGACCGAGCGCGCATATGCGGCCGTCTGCAGCAGGCCGGGCACGAACTGCACCTCGTAGGTCCTGATCACGCTCGCGGCCTCTTCCAGGCCGATGTACGTGGTGAACCAGTGCGGCAGCACGGCCGAGTACTTGTGCCACCACCCGGGGGTGTTGGCCTCGCGCACCATCTCCAGCAGGGCACGGCGTTCGGCATCGTCGACGACGCCGTACAGGGTGAGGAGGTCTTCCACGTCACGTGTCTTGAAACCCACGCGCCCGAGCTCCATGCGGCTGATCTTGGACTCGGATGCCCGGATGTGAAATCCGGCCTGTGCCCGGTCGAGCCCGCAGCGCTCGCGGAGACGCCTGAGGCTCGCCCCCAGCATGATGCGCCGAACGGTCGAACCGGTCCCTGGCGGATCAATGGACACGTGCTTGCTCCTTGGTCGTTTCCTTGCCACCAAGTGTGTCACTTCACGGCCGAAAGATCATGGCCGCGGACAAGATCCCCTTTCCCGCAAATTGACCTTTTGAAGAGAACCGTAGCGTGTGCACGCTCACTCTGCACGTGCATTCGCTCTTGCACCTGCACGAGAGTTTGACGCAGAATGATCACGTGCAATCCACCCCGGCGCACGGCCAGTGGACCACGTTCGATTGGTGGCCCCCGATCGGCTGGTGGCCCGAGGCGGCTCGCGACCTTCTGGTCCCGGGCCCGTCGGCCAGCGCCACGTTCGTCCTTCCGCCCACGGCGTCCTCCGTACACTCCGCTCGCAGCTTCAGCTCCGGCACGCTGGCCGGCTGGGGTCTCGATGACATGGCCGAGAACATGGAGCTGGTGGTCTCCGAGCTCGCCACCAACGCGCTGCGCCACGGCCTGTGCCTCGACGACCCCGACAGCGCGCGGCGCTCGGTGCAGTTCTCCCTGGTACGCCGCGGTCATCTCGTGACCAGCGCCTTCACCGATCCAGGCTCATCGGTGCCGGTGCTGCGATACCCTGGCCCCCTTGACACCGGCGGCCTCGGACTCCACATCGTCGAATCGCTCAGCCTCCGCTGGGGCTGGTCCGCACTCGCGCCCCGCGGAAAGATCGTCTGGGCAGTCCTCTCCTGACCGGGGGTGATCTGCATTACCGTGGATGGTCATGGCTCACGGTGAGTCCCGCGCGCGACCCCATGAGAGTGCTGACAGATGGAAGATCACCTGCTCGGCTGGCTACGAACACTAGACGAGGACAGGCTTGGGCGCATCCTGGCCAACAGGCCCGACGCCATCGCCGCGCCCTGGCCCCGCCGTCTCGACACACTCGCCCAGCGGCTCGGCAACGGTTTCGCCGTGATGGAGACCCTGCGCCGGCTGCCACTCCCCTGCCTGCAGCTCGCCGAGGCCGCACTGGCCATGAGCCGCCCCACCGCCGACTCCCTCGCCCGCTTCCTCGACAGCGACCTCGACCACGTCACCTCCTGGCTCGACCACCTCTACGACCACGCCCTCGCCTGGCCCGGCGACGACGGCGTCATCCACTTCGCCGAAGGCGTCGCCCGCCACTGGTCGGCCCCGCTCAGCCTGGGCGAGCCGCTTGAGCACTACCTCAACTCCTGGTCCATCAGCAACGACGCGCTGCACGCGCTCGCCCGCTCGCTCGGGCTGCCCGTCCAGGGCAACAAGCGCCGTACGATCACCCGCGTCATCGAGGCGCTGAGCGACGCCGGCCGCCTGCGCGCGCTCCTCGGCTCCGCCCCCCAGGGCACCGCCGAGCTGCTCGAACGCTTCGCCTGGAAAGGCCCCTCGCTCGACGTCGACGGCGGCAGGTTCGTCACCCCCGGCACGCCGGAGAAGTGGTGCGCCGACCACGGCCTGCTCTTCCGCCCGAGCTGGCACGTCGCCGAGATCCCCCGCGAGGTGGCGATCAGGCTGCGCGGCCCCGGCTACCACCCGCCCTTCCAGCCCGTGGCCCCCGAGATCGCCACGATCCCGATCGACCCGGAAGAGGTCGATCACCTCATGACGCTGGCCGCGCCGCACGTCGTCGAACGCTGCGCGGCGCTGCTCGACAACACCTCCAAGACCCCGCTGCCGCTGCTCAAGACCGGCGGCGTCGGCGTGCGCGAGGTGCGCAGGGTGGCCAAGGAGACCGGCTGCGACGAGGACGAGACCCGCCTGCTGCTGGAGATCTGCGCGGTGGCCAGGCTGCTGGCCTGGGACGAGCCGTCCGGCGGCATGATCCCCACCGAGCGGTTCGACCGGTGGCGGCTGGACGAGGGCTCGGCGCGGCTGCGGGTGCTGCTGGCCGCCTGGTGGCGCATGGAGCGCTCGTCCCTGCGCAAGGTCGACGGCAAGTACGGCACCGTGCTCGGCGACGACCCCGCGGGCGGCACGCTGGCCGAGATCCGCAGAGCCGTGCTGTCGGTGCTGGCCCACCTGCCCGCGGGCACCGCGTTCGCCGATCGCGACAGCCTCATCACCGCAGTCCACTGGCACGCGCCGCTGCTCGACGTGGCGCTGCTGCGCTCGTCGGCGCCGGCCGTGCTCGACGAGGCCAGGCTGCTCGGGCTGCTGGCCAACAACGCGCTGACCGATCTCGGCCGGGCGCTGGCCGGGCTCACCGCGAAGCCGGGCGGCGAGAACGACGACGCCGTCCCCATGGTGGAGCACGACCCGGTGCTGGCGGAGGCGGCCACCCGGGCGCTGGCCAGCGTCCGCAGGAGCGCGCTGTTCGGCCCCGACCTGACCGCCGTCGTCACCGGCCCGCCGTCGGCCGAGCTGGCGGCGCTGCTCGACCGCACCGCCGAGCGCGAGTCGCGCGGCGCGGCCTCGGTGTGGCGTTTCACCACCGAGAGCGTGCGCCGGGCGCTCGACCAGGGTTACGACGCCGACGAGCTGCTCGACGAGCTGGCGGCCGTGGGCACGATTCCGCAGCCGCTCGAATACCTGATCCGCGACACCGCCCGCCGCCACGGCGAGGTGACGGTGACCACGGTCGGCTGCGTCGTGCAGGCCGCCGACCCGGCGCTGCTCGCCGAGATCGCCGCGCACCGGCGGCTCGGCCGGCTCGGGCTGCGGCTGCTCGCGCCCACGGTGCTGGTGAGCAAGGCGCCCGCCGACCGCACGCTGGCCGCGCTGCGCGAGGTCGGCTACTCCCCCGTGCCGGTCTCCGACACCGGGGAGATCACCGTCCACCGGGCCAAGCCGGAGGAGCCCGCGGGCGGCAAGCTCATCCTGCTGCCCGGCGGCCAGGTGGCCGAGCTGTCCGACTTTCCCGGCATCACCGAGACGCCGCCGTACATGCTGGCCGAGCCCGCGCCCGACCCGTACGAGCACGCCCGCAGGCTGCTCGCCGCCGACCGCCCCGAGGACGACAAGAACGGCCGCACCTGGGCCATCATCGGCCGCATGGCCACCCGGCTGCCGACCGCGCAGCAGTCGCTGCTCGGGTTCGTGGTCGATCGCGGCGTGCGGGCCGGTATCACGCTGGCCGACGGGCTGACCGCGACGATCAGCCACGGGGAGCTGAAGGGCGCCGCGCTCGACGCCTGGTGCGAGGAGGCGGGCGACTACCTGGAGTTCCCGCTCGCCGAGATCGTCGAGGTGCGCGGCGCCTACTGACGCGGCGCGCGCTACTTCAGCGGCTTGGCCTTCGCCAGGTTCTCCACCAGGTCCTCGAGGAAGTCGGCGTACCCGTGGTAGCTGAAGGGCGCCTCGGCCGCCCACGGGTAGAGCTGGCCGGCCTTGACCGCGGGGAGCTTGGCGAAGGTGGGCTTCTTCATCATCTCCTCGGGCTTGAGCGCCTGCGTGCGGGTGTCGTAGAGGATCACGTCGGCGTCGTAGGTGTCGGCGTTCTCCCAGCTCAGCGTCTGGAAGAAGCCGCCCTCGTCGACCTTGTCAGGCTTGACGACGTTCAGGCCGGCGTTGGTCAGGTGCACGATGTCGGGGTACTCGGGCGGGTTGACCACCCAGAACGCGTCGGCACCGCCCGACACCATGAGCACCCTGAGGTCCTTGAAGTCGGCCAGCTTCTTGGTGGCCGCCTCCATGCGGGCCTTGGCCTCCGGCACGCCCGCCATGTCGGCGCCGAGCGACTGGGCGAGCCTCTCGTAGGTGCCGATGACCTCGGTGGCGCTCTTGCCGGTGAGCATGACGCCGACCGTGGGTGCGACCTGCTCGATGGTGTCCTTCGACTTCTCGGGCACGTACCACAGGGTGCCCTTGACGTACATGCTGCTGACGAGCAGGTCGGGCTGCAGGGCGATGTACTGCTCGACGTTGAACTCGTCCCAGACGTTGCCAAGGCCGGTGACCTTGGTGATGTCGACGTTGCCGACCTGCGGGTCCTTGCCGCCGTCGGCGAGCTTGTGCGGGCCGAACACGCCGACCGGGCGGACGCCGAAGTCCCACAGCGCGGCGGCGGCGCCGACCTGAGCGACGATCCTGGTGGGGACCTTCGGCAGGTCGATCTTCTTGCCGCGGTCGTCGGTGAACGTCCACCCCTGCGCGGACGGCGCGCCGGACGCGCCCGTGGACGAGGCGGGCGCCGCCTCCGTGCCGCCGCCCTCACCGCACGCCGCGAGTGTCAGGGCCGCGGCGATCCCCGCCGCGCCCGCGAGGAAACCCCTGCGCGGCAGTACCGGTCCCGACATGTGCATCTCCTCAGTTGCCTGGCCTTGTCTGCTTGCTGGACCATTAGATTAGCCTTGCCTAAGTTTGACTTACGACGAGAGGGGGTCGGGTGCGCCCGGCTGAGGAAACGGCCGACGCCGCAGAGGCGGCGGGCCTGGCCGTGAGCGAACCCGTCGCAGGCACCGGCGGCGTCCCCGACGCTAAAGCCGGGCGGCGGCCTCCGGTGCTGGTCGCGGGACTGGTGGTCACGTTCGGGGTGCTGGTGCTGGTCGCGCTGGCCAGCGTGGCGCTGGGCGCGCGGTCGGTGCCGTTCGGCACGGTGATCGACGCCTTCATCGCCCCGAACGGCTCAAGCGACCACACGGTCATCCGGGAACTGCGCGTCCCCCGCACGCTGCTCGGCCTCGGTGTCGGCGCGACGCTCGGGCTGGCCGGGGCGCTCATGCAGAGCCTGACCCGCAACCCGCTCGCCGACCCCGGCCTGCTGGGCATCAACCAGGGCGCGGCGCTCGGCGTCACGCTGGCGCTCGGCCTGTTCGGGCTCGGCGACCCCACCGTCTACTTCTGGTTCGCCTTCGGCGGCGCGGCGCTGGCCTCGTTCATCGTGTACACGCTGGCCTCGTCGGGCCGCTCGGGGTCGAGCCCGGTACGCCTGGCCCTGGCCGGCGTCGCCTTCGGCATGGTGTGCACCGCGATCTCGTCGGCGATCCTGCGCATGGACTCGGAGACGTTCGACCGCATGCGGTTCTGGCTGACCGGCTCGCTGGCCGGGCAGACGGCCGACACGCTGGTGCGGCTCGCGCCGTTCATGGCCGCCGGGCTGGTGCTGGGCCTGCTGCTGGCCAGGCCGCTCAACATGCTCGCGCTCGGCGACGACGCGGGCAAGGCGCTCGGCGTGGCGGTCAACCGCACGCGGATTCTCACCGGCGTGGCGGTCACGCTGCTGTGCGGGGCGGCCACCGCCGCCGCGGGGCCGCTGTGGTTCGTCGGGCTGATCGTGCCGCACGCGGTGCGCGCCGCCGTGGGGCCCGACCAGCGGTGGGTGCTGCCGTACTCGGCGCTGGCCGCGCCCGTGCTGCTGCTCGGCGCCGACGTGATCGGGCGGCTCATCGCCCGGCCGGGTGAGGTGCAGGTGGGCATCGTGTGGGCGGTGATCGGCGCGCCGATCTTCATCCTCATGGCCAGGAGGAAGCGGGTGGCGGCGCTGTGAACGTCCGCGTCGGATCCTGGTCCGTACGGCTCGCGCCCCGCGCGCTGCTCGTCACCGTCCTGCTCATCCTGATCGGCTGCGCGGTGAGCGTGGCCGCGCTGGCGACGGGCGAGTTCACCGTGCCGGTGCCCGACATCATCGACGCCCTGTTCGGCCAGGGCACGCCGGTCGCCGAGCTGATCGTCAGCAAGCTGCGCGCCCCGCGCGTGGTGACCGGGCTGCTGGTCGGGGCCGCGTTCGGGCTGAGCGGCGCGATCTTTCAGAGCCTGACCCGCAACCCGCTCGGCAGCCCCGACTTCATCGGCTTCACCGCGGGCGCCTCGACCGGCGGCATCCTCGCCGTGGTCGCGGGCGGCTCCGCCCTGGTGATCGCGGGCGGCGCGCTGCTCGGCTGCGTGGCGACGGCCGCGCTGGTGTACCTGCTCGCCTACCGCGGCGGCGTGGCGGGCTACCGGCTCGTCCTGGTCGGCATCGGGGCCAACGCGCTGCTGCTGGCCGTCAACTCGTACCTGCTGACCAGGGCGAACATCAACGACGCGGCCACCGCGGGCGCCTGGCTGACCGGCAGCCTCAGCGGGCGCGGCTGGGACCACGCGGTGCCCGTCGCGCTGGCGCTGGCCGTGCTGCTGCCGCTGTGCGCGGCGATCTCGCGGCCGATGCGCATGATCGAGATGGGCGACGACGCGGCCAGGGCCATGGGCATCAGGGTCGAGGTGGTCCGCGCGGCGGCCATCGCGGCCGGGGTGCTGCTGTCCGGCGTGGCCACGGCCGCGGCCGGCCCTGTCGCCTTCGTCGCGCTGGCCTCGCCCCAGCTCGCCCGGCGGCTCACCCGCTCACCCGGCGTCACCATGGCGTCATCCGCGCTGATGGGCGCCGTGCTGCTGACCGCCGCCGACCTGGCCGCGCAGCGACTGCTCGCCCCCACCCAGCTTCCCGTCGGCGTGCTGACCGCCGCGATCGGCGGCACGTACCTCGTCCTGCTTCTGCGAAAGGACCGCCACTGATGGTCTCCTCCCGCCTGTCCGGCACCGGCCTCACCCTCGCCTACGACCAGCGCGTCGTGGCCACCGACCTGAGCGTGACCATTCCCGACGCGTCCTTCACCGTGATCATCGGCCCCAACGCGTGCGGCAAGTCGACGCTGCTGCGCGCGCTGGCGCGGATGCTCAAGCCGAAGGCCGGGGCGGTGCACCTGGACGGCAGCGTGATCACCTCGCTGCCGTCGAAGGAGGTGGCGCGGCGGCTCGGCCTGCTGCCGCAGAGCTCGATCGTGCCGGACGGCATCACCGTGGCCGACCTGGTGGCGCGCGGCCGCTACCCGCACCAGAAGCTCATGCGGCAGTGGTCGAAGGCCGACGAGGCGGCGGTGGCCGAGGCCATGCGCGCCACCGACGTGGCGGGGCTGGCCGACCGGATCGTGGACGAGCTGTCGGGCGGGCAGCGGCAGCGGGTGTGGCTGGCCATGGCGCTGGCGCAGGAGACGCCGATCCTGCTACTGGACGAGCCGACCACGTACCTGGACATCTCCCACCAGATCGAGGTGCTCGACCTGTGCGCCGACCTGCACGAGGCGGGCCGGACCATGGTGGCGGTGCTGCACGACCTCAACCAGGCGTGCCGGTACGCCACCCACCTCATCGTGATGCGCGCAGGCGAGATCGTCGCGGCGGGCGACCCGACGGAGATCGTCACCCCGGAGCTGGTGGAGCAGGTGTTCGACCTGCGGTGCGAGATCATCCAGGATCCGCAGACCGGCACCCCGCTCATCGTCCCCGAGGCGCGCCGCCGGGTCGCCGCCGCCACCGCCTGACCGGTCGCGTCTACAGTGCCCTTCCTCAGTGCCCTTCCTCAGGGCCGTCCCTCAGGGCCGTCCCTCGGGGCCGCTCCTCAGCGGGCTGCGCAGCGGCGGACCGCGAGCAGCGCCATCGCGCGGGTCACCTCCAGCATCTCGCTCAGCCGCACCTGCTCCCTGGGGGCGTGCGCGAAGCGGACGTCGCCGGGGCCGTAGTGCAGGGTCGGGATGCCGCCCGCCGCGTACAGGCGCAGGTCGCTCCCGTACGGTGCGGCGGTCTCAGCCGGGGTCGTGCCCGTGACGGCGGCCACCGCGTCGCGCACCTGCCCGAGCAGCTCGTGCCCGGCAGGCAGCCGGCCGCTGGCGAACTGCCCGCCAGGCCAGGTGACCACCGGCGGGTTGGCCCGCAGCCAGGGGTCGGACACGTCGGCGATCGCCGACTCGAACGCCGCCCGCGCCTGCGCGGGGTCCTCGTCCAGCCGCACCCCGAGCCGCCCCTCGGCGACCAGCAGGTCGGGCACGGTGCTCGCCCAGTCGCCCGCGCGTACCGTGCCCACCTCGATCGGGTACGGCAGCCTGTTGTCGCCGAACAGCTCGGGCACGTCGCGGTTGCGCTCGGCCTCCAGCCGCCTGATCGCCGCGAACACCGGCCAGAACGCCTCGATCGCGTTGACGCCCTCGTTCCTGGTGGCGCCGTGCGCGGCCCTTCCCGCGATCTCGATGCGGAACGTCAGCGCGCCCGCGTTCGCGGTGATCACCGCGCCCGAGGTGGGCTCGGTGATGACCGCGGCGTCGGCGGTGTGCCCCCTGGCCAGGGTGGCGAACGCGCCGAGCCCGCCGTCCTCCTCACTGATCACGCAGTGCACGGCCAGCGGCCTGGCCAGCTTGACGCCGGCGCGGTGGATCGCGCGGGCCACCGCCAGGTTGGCCACCAGGCCGGCCTTCATGTCGCAGGCGCCCCTGCCGTGCAGTACGTCGCCGGTGATGCGGGCGGCGAACGGGTCGCTGCCCGCCCACTTGGCGAGGTCGCCGGTCGGCACCACGTCCACATGACCTTGGAGTGCCAGGGCGGGCGGTCCCTCGCCTCCGGGGGTGACGGCGACGACGCCGTACCCCTCGCTCCTCGGCGCCTCGGTGCCGGGGAAGCCGGGGCGGGCGGTCAGGTCGGGCAGATCGAGCTTCCAGACGTCCACGTCCATGCCCGCCTCGGTGAGCAGGCGGGCGACGCGGTGCTGCAGCTCGGACTCGGCGTCGGTGCCGGTCACGCTGGGGACCTTGACGGTCTCGGCCAGCAGGTTCACGGTCTCGGGCTCGTCGATGGCATCGAGGACCCGGGCTTCCACGTCGTGCATGGAGCACACCTTCTCACGGGTGCGCGGGCCACCGTCCTGGAGCCCGGTGCGTCCGCCTGCTCGTAAACTTGAGCCGTGGAAGAGCCCAAGTTCGAGATTCAGATGCTGCACGACCGCGTGATGATCAAGATGGAGCCGGAGGCCGAAGAGCGGCGCAGCGGCTCCGGGATCGTCATCCCCGCGACGGTCAAGATGGCCAACCGCCTGGCCTGGGGCGAGGTCTGCGGCGTCGGCACGAACGTGCGCTCGGTCAAGGTCGGCGACAAGGTGCTGTTCAACCCCGAAGACCAGTTCGAGGTGGAGATCCACGCGCAGGTCTACCTTGTGATGCGCGAGCGCGACCTGCACGCGGTGGCCACCCAGGAGACCGACCACGGCACCGGCCTCTACCTCTGATCAGCGCCCGTCCGACCCCTCACTCCCCCGTGACTCGCGGGCTCCCTATGATCCCTGCGGCTTCGTCCGCGTGAAGGAGAGCCACAGGTCCGAGTCCCACGTCTCGGCCGGCACTCCGGCCAGCACCCGCGTCACCTTCCCGCTGAAGTCGATCACCGCCAGCCGGTGGGCGTTCCCCTGCGCCATGACGGCGATGAGATGGCTCTCGTCCCACCAGCCGAACACCGCCTCCGGCCGTGCCGCCACCCTGCGCGCGATCGTGCCGGTGGCCGCGTCGACCAGGCAGATCGGCTCCTTGAAGCGGGCCGGGCACCAGGTGGCGAGCCGCCGGCCCGACGGCGAGTAGGCGTCCTCGGGGCCGGTGGGCAGGCCGGCGCCGGCGTACGTGCGCAGCACCGCCCCGTCCGACGGCCGGTGGACGCGCAGGCCGGTGCCGTGGCGCGCGACCAGGTTCCCGTCGGGGCTCCACCAGAAGCCCGCCTTGGGGCTGAGCCCGGAGATCCGCACGGTGCGCGCCTGCTTGGCGGCGACGTCCACCACCGTGAAGCCGAGCACCTGCCAGGCGCCGCGCACCTTCTGCTCGACGGTCAGCGCGACCCGCCTGCCGTCGCGTGACCAGGAGGCGTAAGAGGCGGTCAGCGGCTTCTTCACGGTGCGGATGGTGGTGCTGCGGCCGGTGGCGCGGTCGGTGACGACCAGGGAGTCGTAGCCGGACCGGTACGCGGCCGGCACTCCCGCCGTCAGCGTGCCGCCCGGCTCGACCGACACCTCCGACAGGTTCTTCTCCCAGGTGAAGGCGTTGCCCGCGGGCGTGCGCAGGTAGGTGCGCTTGGTGCCGAGACCGTAGGCCGACAGGCGGACGGGATCGCCCTGCTGCTCGCGGTAGGTCATGCCGTTCGTGCCCGGCAACCGCAGGTCGGCGGCGCTTTGGGCGGCGGCGGGCACGGCGGAGACGCTTGCAGAGACGGATGCAGAAACAGATAAGGTCAGTGCGGCGGCAAGGTGAGCGATCACGTCCCGCAGACTAGACAGGCCGATCGCCGGATTTCCGCAGCGATGCCTATCAGGTCTGGGCCTATCGGGTCTGGACGAAGCCGAGACCGAGCTTGATGATGTCGATGCCGAGCGTGCGCAGCCCGGCGTAGACGATGACCGCGGCGCAGGCCGCGGTGACGATCAGCACCAGGATGCGGACGATCCAGCCCTGCCGCTTGTACCACTCCGTCCAGGCGTGCAGCGTGCGCTTGCCGAACTCCAGCAGCTTGCGCGCCCAGTGGAACTCCGTGGACAGCACCGCGAGCCCCGCGAACACGACCAGCCAGCCGGGCCCGGGGAACGGCACCATGATCAGCCCGCCGACCACCATGACGGTCCCGACCAGGCCGACCACGATCTTCAGCGTGAGAGCGCCCGTGCGCGTGGCCCTGATGCCGTCCAGCCAGCCGTGCAGGCCCCTGCGGCGTGCGGGCATGCTGGAGCGGGCGGCCGCCTCGTCCTTCACCACGTCGGCGTCGCCGGTGTCGGAGTTCTGTACCTGCACACGTCCCCCTGCAGTCGGTGTGCACCCCAGGATACGGCCCGTCCTTCGCCGCCACTTGCAGATGACTAGCAAGGCATTGAAACGCCGTTTTCCGTAAAATTTCCTGCTCAAGCAGGCCATGCCAGGCAAACATCGGTTAATGTCTGCTATGCCCGATGTTCTGCTCCGTACCGTCACCGGCCCTGTACGCCTGGACGCCATCGACGGCGCCGTACTCCCCCACGAGCACCTGCGTAACGACATGCGCTGGGCGGTCGGCATCGACTCCGACCCGCACCGGTGGCTCGACGAGGAGCAGACCGTCGCCGCCGAGCTGCGCGAGCTCCGCCTGTCCGGACGGCTCGGCCTCGTCGTGGACCTCACCTGCATCGGCATGGGCCGCGACGCCGCCGCGCTCGCCCGCATCGCCGCGGCCAGCCGCGTCCCGGTCATCGCCTCCACCGGCCTGTACGCTCAGCCGTTCAGCGACACCCGCGACGCCGACGTGGACAAGCTCACCGCCCGCCTCATGGAGGAGATCCTCAGCGGCCTGGACGGCACCGGCGTCTTCCCCGGCGTGATCGGTGAGGTCGGCTGCTGGGGCGCCGAGCCCACCGCGTTCGAGGAGCGCGCCCTGATCGCCGCCGCCCGCGCGTCCCTGCGCACCCGGCTGCCGGTCGCCACGCACGGCAGGAACGCGTTCGCGCTGCTGGAGATCCTGCTCGGCCAGAACCTGCCCGCCTCCCGCGTCGCCGTCGGCTACACGGGCGGCGACCTCGGCACGGCCAGGAAGATCGCCGAGGCGGGGGCGTACGTCTCCCTCGGCTCGCTCGCCCGCGGCGCCGACGAGACGGCCAGGATCGCGCTCGGCCTCATCGAGGACGGCCACGCCGGCCGCCTGCTGCTCAGCACCGGTCTCAGCCGGGTCGCCCAGGTGCGCCGCTACGACGGCCCCGGCTACGCCGACCTGTTCGACGCGCTGCTGCCGCGCCTGCGCGAGGCGGGTGCCGGCGACGAGGTGATCCGCTCGATCACCCACGACAACCCGCTGCGCTGGCTCACCGAGGGCCTCGCCTCCTGACCCGTCGTCCCTCGCCCTTGACCTCAACCGAAGTCAAGGTTGCAGACTGAGCCGCATGATCTTCACAGCAGCCGAACTGGACTATCTCGCAGGTCAGCGGCTCGGCCGCCTGGCCACGGTCGCCCCCGACGGGCAGGTGCAGAACAACCCGGTCGGCTTCTTCGTCGACGCCGGGACCGGCACGATCACCATCGGCGGGCACGCGATGGGCAGGTCGAAGAAGTTCGCCAACGTGCGGCAGGGCAGCACGGTGGCGCTCGTGGTGGACGACCTGGCCTCGGTGGACCCGTGGGTGGTGCGCGGGATCGAGATCAGGGGCACCGCCCAGGCGCTGGCGGACGTGGACCCGCCGCTACCGTACTTCTCCCGCGAGGTCATCAGGATCACCCCGTCCAAGGTCATCTCCTGGGGCCTGGACGGCGACCGGCGGAGCCGCACCGTTTGACCGGACCCGCGTACGGTGATCGCATGACGACCGTATGGGTGATCAGCGGGCCGCCGGGCGCGGGCAAGTCGACGGTCGCGGCGGAACTGCTCGCCCGGCTCGACCCGGTGCCCGCGCTGCTCGACAAGGACACCGTGTACGGCGACTTCGCCGCCGCGGTGCTGCGCGCCCACGGCCGCCCCGACGGCGAGCGCGAGGGCCCCTGGTACGACGAGCACATCAAGCGGTACGAGTACGCGGGCCTGACCAGGATCGCCCGGCAGATCCGCGGCCACGGCTGCCCGGTCGCGCTGGACGGCCCGTTCACCGCGCAGGTGCACGACGCGGCCCGCTGGGAGCGGTGGGTGGCGGAGCTGGGCGGGCCGCCGGTGCGGCTGCTGTGGGTGCGCTCCGACGGGCCGACGCTGCGCGAGCGGCTGGTGGCCAGGGGGCTCTCGCGCGACGCGGGCAAGCTCGCCGCCTTCGACGACTACCTGCGCAACATCCGGGTGGACGAGCCGCCCGCCGTACCGCATCTGGAGATCGACAACCGGCCGGGCGCGCCGGCGATCGGCGAGCAGCTCACGGCGGCGGGTATACCGCCGCGAGCACGTCCGGCAGCCGGCTGACGAGCCGCGTGAAGCGGCCCTGCTCGTAGGTGACGCCGGGCTGGTTGGCGAGCTGCTGCGAGACGACCCCGGCGATGAGGGAGGAGGCGAGGTCGAGCCCTTCGGGCCCGGCGGCGTCGGGGTGCAGCTCGCCGCGCTCGACGGCCTGCTCGATCAGCGTGCGGAAGTGCTCGTGTACGGCCTGCGCGGGCGCGTACGCCTCGGGCGAGGGCGTGAAGCCGGGCACCGGCCGCCAGAACAGCAGCTGCGCCAGCACCTGGTTGTCCATGATCCACCGGGCGCCGGCCTCCAGCGCCGCGCCCACCCCCGCCAGCCCCTGCCCGCCCGGCCCGCGCACGGCGGCGAGATATCCCTCCTGGCCCTGGCGGAACAGCGCGTCGTAGACCGCGTGCCGCGACGGGAAGTACTTGTACAGCGAGGGCGGCCGGACCCCGAGCCGCCTGGCGACGGTGGCCAGGCTCAGCCCCGCCACGCCTTCCTCGGCCATGACGTCGAGCGCGATGCCGAGGATCTCCGCCTGCGTCTCGGCCCTGCGGCGGGCCCGCCGATCCGGAATGTCGGTCATACCCGTTAGCTTAGGCTAATACTGTTAGCCAAAGCTATGGGGGTGTGCCACCGTGTCGCGTGACATCGAGCTGATCGGCCTGCGGCAGAACAACCTGAAGGACGTCTCACTGCGGCTGCCGAAGGAGCGGCTGACGGTGTTCACCGGCGTGTCCGGCTCGGGCAAGTCGTCCATCGTGTTCGGGACGATCGCCGTGGAGTCGCAGCGGCAGCTCGGCGAGACGTTCAGCGCGTTCGTCCGCCACCGGCTGCCCAAGCACGAGCGGCCCAAGGCCGAGCGCATGGCCAATCTGACGGCCGCCGTCGTCGTGGACCAGAAGCCGGTGGGCGGCGGCGCGCGCTCGACGGTGGGCACGATGACCGAGGTCCACGCGCTGCTGCGGGTGCTGTTCTCGCGGCGCGGCGAGCCGTCGGCCGGCCCGGCGACGGCGTACTCGTTCAACGACCCGCAGGGCATGTGCCCCGAGTGCGACGGCCTGGGGCGCAAGGTGGAGCTCGACCTCGGCAAGCTCATCGACGAGGACCGCTCGCTCGACGAGGGCGCGCTCGCGCTGCTCCCGATCGGCTCGGCGGCCTGGCAGATCTACGCGCGGTCGGGGCTGTTCGACCCGGCCAAGCCGCTGCGCGAGTTCACGCCGCGCGAGCGCGAGCTGCTGCTGTACGGCAGCGGTTTCAAGGTCAAGCGCGGCAAGTACGACAACACGTACGAGGGCGTCGCGCTCCGCTTCCAGCGCCTCTACCTCAAGCGGGCCCGCGAGCAGGTGGACGAGGAGGCCCGCCCCTACGTGACCGAGCGCACCTGCCCCGCCTGCGGCGGCGCCCGGCTCAACGCCGCCGCGCTGGCCTCCACGATCGGCGGGCGCAACCTGGCCGACTACTGCGCGATGGAGGTCACCTCCCTGATCGAGGTGCTCGAAGGGCTCGACGACCCGGTGGCGGAGGCGGCCGTGGAGACGCTGCGCCGCATCGACGCCGTCGGGCTCGGCTACCTCAGCCTCGACAGGGAGACGCCCACGCTGTCGGGCGGCGAGGCGCAGCGCCTGAAGACCGTGCGCAACCTGGGCAGCAGCCTGACCGGCATGACGTACATCTTCGACGAGCCCAGCACCGGCCTGCACCCGCGCGACGTGCACCGGCTCGGTGATCTGCTGCTCGAGCTGCGCGACAAGGGCAACACGGTGCTGGTGGTCGAGCACGACCGCGACCTGATCGCGCTCGCCGACCACGTGGTGGACATGGGGCCCGGCGCGGGTACGGCGGGCGGCCGCGTGGTCTACGAGGGCCCGGTGTCCGGCCTCGCCGCGGGCGACACGCTGACCGGGCGCATGCTGCGGCGCGCACGCGGGCTCAAGGAGCGCGTCCGCCGGCCGTCCGGCAGGCTGACCGTCGCGGACGCAAGCGCCCACAACCTCAAGAACGTCACCGTGCGCCTGCCGCTCGGCGTGCTGACCGCCGTGACGGGGGTGGCCGGCTCGGGCAAGAGCACGCTCGTCCGCAAGGAGCTGGTCGAGCAGCACCCTGAGACGATCCTCATCGACCAGTCGCCCATCGCCGCCTCGTCCCGCTCCACGCCCGCCACCTACCTCGACGCCATGGACCCGCTGCGCCGGATGTTCGCCGAGGCCCACGGGGTGCCGGCCGGGCTGTTCAGCTTCAACTCGGCGGGCGCCTGCCCGGCGTGCAAGGGGCGCGGTGAGATCACCACGGACCTGGCGTTCATGGATCCGGTGACCCGGGTCTGCGACGCGTGCGGGGGCAGCCGTTACAACGCCGAGGCGCTGTCGTACCGGCTGGCCGGGCGGACGATCGCGGACGTGCTGGCGATGACGGCCGAGGAGGCGGCGGAGCTGTTCGGCCTGCCGGGCGTGGCCCGGCTGGTGGAGCTGGGGCTCGGCTATCTGACGCTGGGGCAGCCGCTCAGCACGCTGTCGGGCGGCGAGCGGCAGCGGCTCAAGCTGGCGCACCGGCTGCGGGAGCGGGGCCGGGTCTACGTGTTCGACGAGCCGACCACCGGGCTGCACCCGGCCGACGTGGACACGCTGCTGGCGCTGCTCGACCGGCTGGTGGACGCGGGCAACACGGTGATCGTGGTCGAGCACGACCTCGACGTGGTCAAGCACGCGGACTGGGTGATCGACATGGGGCCGGAGGCGGGGCGGCTCGGTGGCGAGGTGATGTTCGAGGGCACGCCGGCCGAGCTGTGCTCCGCCTCCACCTACACGGCGAAATATCTCGTCAGGTCACTCGATAGCGGTCGTCTCGGACGTCCATGATCGCCATGTGGCCGGGCAGGTGGCCGATCGCGTACTCGACGCCGCCGGCCAGCACCGCCTGCTGCGGCGTCACCCCGCACGCCCAGAACAGCGGCACCTCGCCGTCCCGCACCTCGACCGGCTCGCCGTAGTCGGGCGCGCCCAGGTCGCGGATGCCGATGGCGGCCGGGTCGCCGATGTGCACGGGCGCGCCGTGCACCCTCGGGTAGCGGCCGCTCACCTCGACGGCGGTCGCCACCAGCTTCTCGGGCACCGGCCGCATCGACACCACCAGCGGCCCCGACAGCCTGCCGGTCGGCTCGCAGGGGATGGACGTGACGTACATGGGCACGTTCGTCCCCGCCTCCAGGTGCCGCACCGGCACCCCGGCGGCCAGCAGCGCCCGCTCGAACGTGAAGCTGCACCCGATGAGGAACGGCACCAGATCCGCCCGCCACTCCTCCACCACCTCGTCCAGGTCGGCCACCGCCCTGCCGTCGCGGTAGAGACGGTAGCCGGGCAGGTCCGTGCGCAGGTCACCGGAGAACAGCTCGGTCGAGTACGCCCCCGGCTCGCCCACGTCGAGCACCGGGCACGCCTGCGGGTTGCGGTGGGCGAACAGCAGCAGGTCGTAGCGCAGCTCGCTGGGCACGGCGATGAGGTTGGCCTGCGTCCAGCCCCGGCACCAGCCGGCGGTCGGCCCCCGCTCGCCGGAACGGAACCGCTCCCGCGCCTGCGCGGGGCTCAGGTCGGCGACGTTCACCTCTCGACAGTAAGAGCGCGGGGTGCGCCGGTCCACCATCGCGGGCTTGACATCTTCGTGTCCGTCAACCTAAGTTGACGATGATATCTGCGTCAACTTCGGTGACCCGCTTCAGGGGGTTGTGCACCCTGGACGCGTTGTCCGTCGCCGTCACGGCGAGCCTGCCCCGCCCGCCGTGCAGGCCGCGATGCTGCGGGTCGTGCTCGAACGGGCCGTCGGCGACCTGACGCTGCCCGCCTCCGTACGCATCGTCGCCGCCGCCAACCCGCCCGAGCAGGCCGCCGACGGGTGGGACCTGCCGGCACCGCTGGCCAACCGGCTGATCCACCTCGACTGGACGGTCAGCGCCGCCTCGGTCGCCGACGGGTTCACCGGCGGCTTCTCCACTCCGTCCCTTGAGGGCTACGGCGTCTGCGCTGATGTGGACCGGACGCGGGCGCTGGTGGGCGCCTTCCTGCGGGTACGGCCCGAGCCGGTGCTCAACGTCCCCGACGGGCCCGCCCGCGCCTGGCCCAGCCCCCGCACCTGGGAGCCGGCCGCCATCGCACTCGCGCACACGATCAAGGCCCCCGACGAGGTACGGGCCGAGCTGGTCACCGGCGCGGTCGGCGAGGCGGCCGGGTACGAGCTGCTCTCCTGGCTGCGCGACCTCAATTTGCCCGACCCGGAGACCCTGCTCGCCGGCCCCGGGACGCCCCGCTGCCCTCCCGCGTGGACCGAGTGCACGCCGTGCTCGGCTCGGTCGTCGCACACGTCGCCGCCCGCAGGCACCTCGCCGGCGAGCGCCCGCACCGCGTCCCATGGCCGGTCCCGCCTGGCCACGCGGCTGACGGCGGAGCGCGCAGGCGTGCTCAGAGCACTGTCATCGTTCACCACCGACCCGCTCTGAAAGGGCGGCGGGGCCGGCCGGCAGGGGACCCGCGCATGGGCCGGCGGCATGACACCATCGCCGGCAGCGACCACAAGGTGAGCTGACGGCGGCGCCGGGACTGGTGGAGTTCAGTACTCGACTTCGAACGTGTGCGGTTCAGTACTCGACTTCGAAGGTGTGCGGCCCGAGCCCGTAGCCGTCGCCCTGCGGCACCACGTACCCGTGCCCGATCAACGTCGCGAGGCTCTCCCGCACCTCCTCCTCGCTCAGCCCTGACGCGTGCGTCAACCCGTCGAGCCACGCGCCGCCGGACTCGACGGTCTGGGCGGCGACGGCCTCGTAGACGTAGATGTCGACGTCCGACAGGGCCTGCACATCGTGCCTGTCAGTCATGATCGTTGTCTCGCTCCCTCTCTCAGCCTGGCCGGGTCGACCTCCCTGTCGGGGAAACGGCGCAGGTACTCGGCCTCGAGCTCGTTGGTCCGCGAGGTGTGGTGGACGAGGGCGTCGTCCGATCCGTGGAAGAAGGTGTCGCTCCTGGTGGCGTGCAGCTGGCGCAGCTCGCGCACGACGTCCTCGTCGCTGAGCTGAGCCGGATCAATTCCCATCGTCGTCATGCGAACCCCCTACCCAGGAACGTTCGGACAACATCTGTCACATTTCCTGACAATTAGGCATTGTCTGTAAGATGTCGTCGCTTTACCTTCCCGTTATGGACCTCGAGCTAAGGCACCTCAGGATCGTCCGCGCGGTCGCGGACGCGGGAAGTGTGAGTAAGGCCGCCTCCCTGCTCGGGCTGGCACAACCGGCCCTGACCGCGCAGCTCAAGCGCATCGAGAGGGCGCTCGGCGGCGCCCTCTTCGAGCGTGATCGCCACGGCGCCAGGCCCACCCGCCTCGGCGAACTCGTGCTCGCCCGCGCGCGCGTGCTTCTCCCCGCAGCCAAGGAACTGCAGGACGAAGCCGTACGTTTCGCTCAGGCCCCCTCCCCCAGCTTCCGCATAGGCGCCACCAACGGGCCGATCCTGGGCGGCCTGGTCGACCGCCTCGCCGCCGAGCGGAAGGTCAGCACGTACACGTCGTGGTCGACGTACGAGCTGAACAGCATGGTCGAGCTCGGCCGCCTCGACTACGTGCTCACGGGTGCCTGCGGCGACTCCGGCACCCCCACCGGAACGCTCCTCTGGGAGACCATCAGCATCGACCCGGTGTTCCTGCTGGTCTCCGAGGATCATCCGGCCGCGCGGGAGAAAGAGGTGTCGCTGGCCGACCTCGCCGACGAACAGTGGGCGGTGACGCCGGGCGACGGCTGCTTCGCCGACTGCTTCGCGATGGCGTGCGCGCGGGCGGGGTTCACGCCGGGGACGATCTACGAGACCGACGTGCCCACCTGCACCCACCTCGCCCAGGTCGGCCGGGCCGTCGTCCTGTGCCAGGCCACCCACCAGGCCGCCCCGGGCCTGGTCATGGTGCCGCTGGAGGGAGTGCCGCTGCGCTGGCGGCAACTGCTCGGCCGCCACCCCACCGCCCCCGAGGCCGAGTGGGTCATCTCGCAGGCCAAGCAGGCGCATCGGGACGCCGTACGCCGCAGCCCCGTGTACTCCGACTGGCTCGTACGCAACCCCGGCTACGGCACCACCCCCTAGCACCGCATCCGCGTCAGAGAGCCACGCCGCCTGACCGCACCGCCGACCCGCCGGCTCATAAGGCCGGACAGGCCCGCCGCGGTCTCACGAGGCCGCAGGCCGACCCCCGCTCCCATAAGGCCGGAGGCCGGCACCGACGAGAGGCCACGGCGACCGCCGTACCCGGCCTCGGTCCCGCTCTGACCGGCTCCTACCGCCCCCGTCCCCGCTCACCCCACCCCGACCAGCCACGCATGGCGCTACGCCGACGGAGAATATGATCGTCTGGCACTCCACCAAGCCCGGAAGACGTGGAATGATGTCGGCGGAGCCCGTTTCTCCCGCCCGGCCCGGCACCACGACCGGATCCGATGCTCTAGCCTTGGTTAGCGCCAGGCCACGGCAAGATCCTTCTCGCCGCGCCGCACGCGACACAACTTCATCCAGGGGCGGTAGCTCAGCCGGTCAGAGCATCGGACTCATAATCCGTGGGTCGTGGGTTCAAGTCCCACCCGCCCTACCACGCTGACCAGCGGATTCCTTGATCACGGATCGGGGGAGCCCCCGATCCGGGCGCAGGGAGACCGAGGGGATCAGTTCAGGACGGTCACCCTTCACGGACCGCCCGCGGCACCATCGCGCCGCTCGCCTCCGCAGGCTCTCGCGCCAACTCCGGCACGCACGGTCGTGTACAAGTCCGCCGTGATCGACGACGACGAATGCCGCGGCGTCTGGATGCGAGCCTTGGTGGTGGTGCGCGGAGAGCCGCCGCCGCAGAATCGGTCGGCACCGGCGCCTTCAGCGGCTAGGCCCTGACAGCAGATCCCTTCAGCGACACCGTCCTGAGCAGCAGGTGCCTTGAGCGGCACCGTCCTGAGCAGCAGAGGTGCCTTCGGCGGCGAGGTCTTGAGCGGCACAGGTCGTGTCGATCGGGCGGCCGGGCGTCGGAGGGGTCGCGTGCCGTCGGCCTCGTCAGGTCCGCCGCCGAGTTCCAGCCACAGCGAGCGCAGATGGTCCATGCGCATGAGGTCAACGCATATCTGGAACGCCTGGACGTCGCGTTCTGCCGGGCCCAGGCGCGTACGGCCGTCTCCAGGTTCCGGCTGCCCGCGTGGGCTTCCAAGCACCAGGTCGGGAAGGGTGTGCATCTTGTCGCCGCTCGCGCCGGTGGCTTGTCCGCACCGGCGATGAGGCGGCCGGTATGCTCGGCCCCGATGTGGGCGAGCGAGTCGGACTTATCGCCGCGGATGCCTTTGAAGTGCTGGTAGAAGGAGCCCTTCGTGAGTCCCCTGGCTGATCATCGCCCCCTGATGCACTTCGTGTGGGCGTTCGTCCAGCCGCACGCCTGGGCCGGCGTCGCGGGCGACGGCTTCGTCCGCGCCCTCGTCGGCATCGGGCTTGCGGACTGCTTCGCCCGCGCGGCGAGCGTCTGGGTTGCCGCCCCGCGTCTGTCTCCTTGCTTCGGGCACGCTGTCCCGGCGCATCATCCGTACGACGGGCCGGCCGCGCGCGGGCACGTCGAGGCCGGCGAGAGTGTGGAGGTCTGACATGAACGTCCTCATCAGGATCGTCCTTTTGCTGGTCGCGGGTGTGTCGGCGTGGCTGGATCCGGCCGGGTTCGCCGCCTGGGCCGGCCGGCCGAACCGCGTGCGCTTCCGGCGCGACGCCGGGGTGTTCCAAATCGGCATCGGGCTGGTGGCCGGGCTGTGCGTGCCGTCCGCCCGCCGGGCGGGTCAGGGGGCGGGCGCGTGAACGTGCTGATCGCCGGCGCGACCGGCACGCTCGGCTCGGTCCTGGTACGTCAGCTGCTCGCCGCCGGTCACCAGGTGTGCGGCATCACGAGATCCGCCGCGGGCGCCCGGAGGCTCGCCGATGCGGGTGCCACCGCCGTCGTCGCGGACGTGATGGACCGTGACGCGCTCCTGACCGCGCTCGACGGCCTGCGGGCGGACGCGGTCATCCATCAGGCCACCGCGATCACGGGGCTCCCGCTCTTCCACCGCGCCCTGTACGCCACCGACGCCCTGCGCGAGCGCGGCACCGCGCACCTCGTGGAGGCCGCCGGGCTCGTCGGCGCCCGCAGGTTCCTCACGCAGTCGTTCTTCCTCGGGTACGGCTACCGCGACCACGGCGACGAGCCGGTGACCGAGGATCGCCCCTTCGCCGAACCCGGCCAGGGAGCCTTCGACCCGCACATGCGCTCGATGCGCGCCAACGAGGAGCAGGTGTTCGCGATCGGCGGCATCTCCCTGCGCTACGGCATGTTCTACGGCCCGGAACCGACCACCTGGCGCCTGGTGAGGATGGCCAGGAGGCGGCTGCTTCCCGTCCCCCGCCCCGCGAGCACCGTCTCGCTCGTCCACATCGAGGACGCGGCCGCCGCCACGGTGGCGGCCCTGGAGCGCGGCAGGCCGTGCCGGGCCTACAACATCGCCGACGACCATCCGGTCCGGTTCGACGAGTACGTCAGGGAGCTGGCGAGGGCGGCCGGCGGTCCCGTCCCGCTGACGGTGCCAGGATGGCTGCTGCGCGCCACGCCGTACATGTACGCCCTCATGGTGGGCACGCGGTTGCGGCTGAGCACCGGCCTGGCCAAGGACGAGCTGGGGTGGACGCCCGCCTACCCGTCCTACCGGGAAGGGCTGGCCGGCCTGGCCTAGACGCCGTCCAGGATCACCGTGCCGGCGGGCGATGCGCCCGCGCAAGGCCGGTTCCGCGCCTTCCCCCAGATGGGGGAGGTGACGACGGCCGCGAGTTCCTAGCGTGACCAGCATGACCAGAAGCATCCGGATCTTGGGCGCACTCCTGTCGATCGCCGTGACCGCGGTGGGGATCATGTGGTGGACGACCCCCGCGAGTTACCCGTTCGGCGCGGCCGACCGGGTCACGGTGTCGCTCACGCACTTGCTCGAGCACGACGTGACCGGCCCGATGACCGTGGCCGCCGGGCTCGTGGGCCTGGCGGTGATCGTCGGGCCGGGGCCGCTGGTGCGCGCCGGAGCGGTCGCCGAGCTGCTGTTCTTCGGTGTGGTGCTCTCCGACGCCGGCATCATGTCGGTCGCGGCCTATGGTGTGGCGATCCTGGGGCCCGTGGCGCTGCTCGGTGTCGTGGTCGTGGCGGCCGTGCGCGGGAAGTGGTCGTGGCGGCCGTGCGCGGGAAGTGGTCCGGACTGGTGGGCGTCGCCACGCTGGCCGTCCTGGCGGTGGCGGACACGGTCACCGGGTTCGGTGCGCTGAGCCTGGTGGGACGCTATATGGGCAACATCACGAGGGACTTCGCCTCGTACGGCGGGCGGCTCGGCTGGACGCTGGCCAATGCCGTGGCCTGCGCGGTGTGGACGGTGATCGCGGCGAAGGCGTTCAGGACGGGCGAGCCGTCGCGCTGGATCAGGCCCGAGTCCGCCGTCAGGTGGGGACGCGTCGCCACGATCGGGGCGGCGATGTGCCCGCTTCCGTACGCGCTGTACCGGCTGACCTGGCTGACCCCGTGGCCCACCGATTCCGGCGTCACCGGGCCGCTCGCGGCCGACACCCGGCTCCAGGGGCTGCTTCTCGCCTTCGCCGCGCTGGGGGGCGCCGTGCTGACCCTCGGGCTGATCAGCAGGTGGGGCGAGGTGTTCCCGCGCTGGGTGCCGATCGTCCACGGCCGTACCGTCCCGGTGCGGCTGCCGGTCATCGCCGGAGGGACGGTCGCGGGCATCTGCTGCCTGGCCTCGCCGGGGCTCGTCATCGACTCCGTCGTGCGCGGTCAGCCTGTGGCGCTGCTGCTCTGGCCGTACCCGCTGTGGGGTGTGCTGCTCGCCGGAGCCGTCCTGGCCTACTGGCTGCGTCGCCGGGCGGACCATGTCCGGCCCTGATCGGGGTGGCCCGGGTCATTCTCGATGCCAGAGGCTCTCCGCCGTCTCCGCGACGCCGGTGCCGACGAGACCGAGCTCGTAGGCGAGCACGGCGGCCTGGGTGCGGTCGCGGGCGCCCAGCTTGTCCAGGAGGTTGCCGACGTGCGTCTTGACCGTCTCCCTGGTGACGTGCAGCGCCGAGGCGATCTCGGCGTTGTTCTGTCCGAGCGCGATGTGCCGCAGGACGTCCAGCTCGCGCGGCGTCAGCTCGACCGGTACGCGCTGCCGGGCCGAGCCGACGTGCGGCGAGGCGATGCGGCGCAGCGCGTCGGGGAAGAGCACCGCGTCGCGGCGGTGCACCAGGCGGATCGCCTCCACCAGGTCGCCGGCGGGCGAGCGTTTGAGCACGTACCCGGCGGCGCCCGCGCGCAGCGCGCCCCAGACGAGCTGGTCGCTCTCGAACGTGGTGACCACGATGACGCGCGTCCTCGGGGAGCGGCGGGCCAGCTCCCGCGTCGCGGTCAGGCCGTCCATCCCGGGCATGCGGATGTCCATCAGCACGACGTCCGCGCCGGCGCCGGCCGTGACCGCCGCGCGGCCGTCGGCGGCCTCGGCGGTCACCTCGATGTCGTCGTGGAGGGAGAGCATGGTGGCCCAGCCCGAGCGGATGAGCCGCGACAGGCACCCTGTCCAAGGGGTCGGCGCTGACCCTGACGTCGAGGCCGCGGGTGAGCGTGCCGAGCGCCTCCAGGGTGGGCGTCTTGCCCGTCGTGCCGTCGTCGAGCACGCTGAGCAGCACGTCGAGCTGCTGCTGGGCATCGCGGGCGGTGGCCGTCAGGTGTCCGAGCGACTGCGCGGCGAGCGCGGGGGCGGCTCGCTGCAGGGCCGCCTCGGCCGCCATGGCCTGCACGAGGACGACGCTGAGGGCGTGGCCGACGGAGTCGTGCAGTTCCAGAGCGAGCGACTGGCGGCGGCCGAGCTCGTCGATCAGCTGGGACGGCTCTGAGCGCAGCAGCCGGCGCGCGGCCCAGCGCTGGCCGAGACCCGCGGCGACCATCGCGGCCAGCACGACGGCGGCGAGCAGCAGCACCTCGGCCACCTCACCGGAGCCGTCCGCCACGCCCGCGGGAGCAGCCCGGGAGACAGGGCCAGCACGGCCGCGCTCAGCGTCGCGCCGACGTACAGGTGCAGGCTGGTCAGGGCCACCAGGTAGAGGCGGTCACCGCGCTCGGGCACGACGACGTCGAGCAGATCCGACAGCGCGGCCACCTCCAGGCGGCGCGTCAGCGGCAGCATCGCGAGCAGCACCGAGGCGGGCAGACATGCCGCCCACAGCACCAGTACGCGTCCCGGCGTCAGCGCGGTCAGGATCAGCAAGCCGAGCGCCGCGGCGACCGGGGACAACAGCGCAGCGCCCAGCAGCTGGTAGACCCCGGCCCGCACGGCCTGGGTGAGGTGGCGCTTCACGTGGCCCGACCCTAGCCGACGCCCCCGGAAGTGCCCTCCCCCGGCAGGGGGAGATGGCAGCGGAGCGGTCGCCGGGTCATCGTGTTCCCGGGCGCGCGGCCGGGAGCCTGCCGCCGTCCCGTGCCGGTAAGCCAGGCGGTCTCGGCCTGGTGGAACGCGTCGAGCCCGGCGGGCTCGACGCCTGGTCGGTCTCCGGTCAGGCTCAGGTCAGGGTCGCGGCGCGGGCGGCGAGGATGCCGGCGCGGGCGAGCTGGACCTGGCGGGCCTTGCGGGCGGCGTACCAGAGCACCGGGGCCAGCGTGGCGTGCACCGTCAGCACGTCCTCCACCTCGGTGCCCGCGCCGTCGGGGGTCAGCCGGAACCGGTAGACGAGCCGCACGCCGCCGGGGCTGTCCACCTCGCCTTCGACGCTGTCCTCGGTGGTGCGCAGCGTCACCTCGATCAGGTTGTCGTACGTGATGAAGCCGAGGAAGCGGAAGCGCTCCACCGACACGTACCGGGTCACGCCGGGCTCCTTGCGCACGTCGCGGACCGCCACCACGAGCGGTGACAGGCCGATGTAGCTCGACGGCTCGCTGAGATGCGCGAGCACCGCGGGCGGCGGGGCAGGGACGTGGAAGACGTTGCTGAACGTCGTACTGGGCATGGTTCTCCTCTGCTTGCAAGTATTCCGTACGCGCTGGCCCCGCCCGGCCGCCACTGGTTCGCCGCCGCTAGCTCGCCGCCGTGGCGGAGGCGACGTTGCCGCCGGAGAGGATCGCGACGACCGGTCCCGGCGGCAGGGAAGCCCGGTGGGCCAGGTAGGCGGCCGTGGCGACCGCGCCGCTGGGCTCGGCACGCTCCCCCAGCTCGCGCAGGAGCAGGGCGGCGGCGGTGTCGATGGCGTCCTCGGTCACGGTCACCATGTCGTCCACGTACCGGTGGATGTGCTCCCAGGCCAGGGCGCCGAGGACGGGGGCGCGCAGCCCGTCGGCGCGGGTGCGGTAGGTGAGCTCCACCGGCCAGGCCGTACGCGTGCCGGAGCGGAAGCTGGCCGCCCCGTCGGCGGCCAGCTCGGGTTCGACGCCGATCACCCGGATCGCCGGGCAGGTGGCCTTGACCGCCACCGCGATCCCGGCGAGCAGGCCGCCGTTGCAGACGGGCACCAGGACCGAGCCCGCGTCCGGCAGGTCCTGGACGATCTCGGCTCCGGCGCTGCCGTGCCCGGCGATGACGTCGAACGCGTCGGAGCGGATGATCGCCGCGCCGAACCGGTCGGACAGCGCCAGGCAGGCGTCCTCCCGCAGGGCGGGCGGCACGATCACCACCTCGGCGCCGAGCCGGCGCGCGGCGCTCACCTTCAGCTCGGGTGCGGTGTCCGGCAGGACGACGGTGGCCCGCACCCCCTGCTCGGCGGCGGCGTAGGCGATGGCCTGGGCGTGGTTGCCCGACGACTGCGCGATCACGTGCCGTACGCCGTGCCGGGCGAGCCGGACCACGGCGTTGACCGCGCCGCGGACCTTGAACGAGCGGGTCGGCTGCCGGTTCTCCGGCTTGACCCAGAGCCGCTCGCCGGGCAGCCGCAGCAGCGGGGTGCGCCGCACGTACGGCTCGATGCGGGCGCTCGCCGCCTGGACGTCGCCTGCGGTGACGAGCCCCGTGCGCACCGCGCTTTCCACGTTCACGCGCTCAGCACCCTCTCCTGGATGGCGTCCAGGTCGGCCGCGGCCTCCGCGGGCGGCGCGGCGTCGGGAACGCGGTCTTCCAGGTGGTGCAGCGGCCGGTACCACAGCCCCAGCAGTCCCCAGATCACCAGGAAGACGCCGCTGGCCAGCAGCACCGCCGCCGCGCCGCCGCCGGGCCCGCCGGCGAACCGCCCGGCCCACTCGGCCAGCGGGTCGGCGGCGAGGAAGCCGATCGGCTGCATCGCGGTGGCGATCATGATGTTCACCGCGAGCACCCGGCCCTGCAGCTCCTGGCCCACCTTGACCTGGATGATCGACAGCCAGTGGGCGTTGCCGATGCTCATGCACGCCAGCCGGATGAACAGCCCGGCCGCGACCAGCCACACGACCGGCCACGCGCCCATGAGGATGACGCCGACGCCGGACCCGGCGACGAAGCCGATCATGCCGGTGGCCCGCCGCCGGGTGCCGCCCCACACCATCACCACGCCGGTGCCGATGGCCGCGCCGACACCGCCCACGGCGGTCACCACGCCCAGGTCGGCCGAGGTGCCGATGGCCAGCACGATCGGGGTGACGAGCACCCACATGAGGGCGGTGCAGAAGTTGACCACCGCGAAGTAGAGCGCCATCACCAGCAGCGGCCGCCGCCTGCGCAGGAACCGCCAGCCACCGGTGAGCGCCGCCGTGAACGTCTCCTCGCGCCGGTGGAAGAGCCGGTCGGGGAAGCGCACCAGCAGCAGCGTGATCACGCCGACCGCGAACGTGGCCACGTCCACCGCGACCACCGCCGACAGCCCGAACAGGCCGATCAGCGCGCCGCCGGCGAGCGGCGCGACCACGTTGCCGATGCCGAAGCCCACGTTCGCGAGGGCGTTGGCCTGTGGCAGGTACGGTTTCGGCACGAGCTGCGCGACCGCCGCCATCCACGCGGGCTGCTGGAACGCCGACACGATCGAGGTGACGCCGACGATGAGGCAGACGTTCCAGAACTCCAGCCGCCCGGTGACGAGCAGCAGCACCAGCGCCACCATGGTGAGCCCGGACAGCGCGTCGCAGGCCAGCATGATCGTGCGCCGGTCGATCCGGTCGGCGAGCGCGCCGCCGAGCGGGGTGAGCAGCACGGCCGGGATCTGCGCCAGCATCGTGACCAGCGCCAGGTCCAGGATCTCGCCGCTGAGCTGGTACGCCCACACGCCGAGCGCGAACGAGCTGAGCGCCGTGCCCAGCGCCGAGACGATCTGCCCGGCGGCGACCGTGTAGAAGGGCCGCAGGTTGGTGCGCTCGGGCGGGCGCACCGGGTCGGGCAGGTCGCCGGCCGCCCAGCGGGTCAGGTGGCCGAGCACCAGGGCGGCCAGGGGTGCCGCCTGGTGGCGCAGGAAGTAGTGTCCGGCCCTGGGCAGCACGGCCCGCTCCACGCGGGGCGAGAACGCCGCCCACTCGGCGTAGCGCTCCTCGTGGAGCTGGGTGGCGCGGTCACGCTCCCCGACGAGGCTGAGTATCGGGGCGCGCAGCGGCGCCGCCTCGCCGGTCAGCTCGCGGGTGAACCACTCCTGCGCCTGGTCGGCGTCGTGCCGCATGGCGCGTACGGCGGTGCGCTTGGCGGCCTCGTCCATGTCGTCGAGCAGCCCGCCGGAGGCGCGCAGCGCGTCGCGGAACATCCGGTCCGACACCCAGCGGTCGCCGCCGAACAGCCGCCTGATCGGTCCGGGCAGCCGTGCGGCGGGGAAGCTCGCGGCGGCGATCACGCCCAGCACGTGCACGCCGTCCGCCTCCAGGCGGCGGGCGAGTGCGACGGCGAGCGCGGAGCCCACGCAGTGGCCGTAGATCGCGACCGGTCCTGACGCACTCCGCGCCACCTCGGCGGCCAGCCTGTCCGCGAGCTCTTCCAGCGGCAGCGGCCGTTCGTCGGGGCGGGCGGGGTCGTGGCCGGGCAGCTCGGCGGAGAGCACCTCCACCCGGTCGCCCAGCTCCTTGGCCAGCGGCTGGTAGACCGCCGCCGAGCCGCCGCCGTACGGCACGCACACCAGCGTGAACTCGCTGGCCCGCCCGCCGCCCAGGCGATGCAGCAGCCCGCCGCCGGTCTCGCCGCCGTCCTCGCGGCCGAGGAACGCGGCCAGCTCGGCGACGGACGGCCGGGTGAACAGGTCGATCACCCGCAGCCCGCGGCCGATCTCCTTGACCGCGCGGACCGCGGCGAACGAGTCACCGCCGAGGGCGAAGAAGTCGTCGTCGGTCCCCACCCGCTCCACGTCGAGCACGCGGGCGAAGACCCCGGCGACCAGCTCCTCCTCGGGGGTCGCGGGCGCGGCGTACGCGGCCCGCTCGGCCACCGGCTCGGGCAGCGCGGCCCTGTCGATCTTCCCGTTCGGGTTGAGCGGGAGCCGGTCGAGCGCCACGACGTGCGCGGGCACCATGTAGTCGGGCAGCCGCTCGCGCAGCGCCGAGCGCACGGCCGCGGCCTCCACGGTCGCGGGCGTGACCCACGCGGCGAGCTGCCTGGCCTTGCCCTCGCCGACGGGCAGCACCACGGCCTCGGCGACCTGGGGCAGCGCCCGCAGCGCGGTGGTGACCTCGCCCAGCTCCACGCGGTAGCCGCGCACCTTGACCTGGTCGTCCACCCGGCCGCGGAACTCGATCCGCCCGTCGGAGGTGAGGCGCAGCAGGTCGCCGCTGCGGTAGCAGCGTCCGTCCCCGGTCAGCGGGTCGGGGACGAACCGTTCGGCGGTCAGCTCGGGCCGGCCGATGTAGCCGCGGGTGACGCCGGGACCGCCGACCACCAGCTCGCCGGGCACGCCGGGCGGCACGGGGCGCATCGCCGCGTCCACGAGGTGGCCGTGCACGCCGGGCAGCGGGCGGCCGAGCGGCACGATGCCGGTCCGCCGGTCGGCGGGGATCTCCTCGGTGTCGCACACCAGGCAGATCATCGTGGACTCGGTGTGGCCGTAGTGGCTCTGGATGCGCAGCCCGGGCCGGGCGGTCCTGGCCCGCTCGACCAGGTCCCACGGGCACGCCTCACCCGCCAGGATCAGCAGCTCGCGCGGCAGCACGGCGGCCAGGTCGCCGCCCGACGCCAGCAGCTCCAGGTGGCTCGGCACGCATTTGACGACGTCCACCCGGTGCCCGGCGAGGTAGCCGGCGAACGCGGCCGGGTCCATCGCGGTCTCGCGCGGCACCAGGTGCACCGTGCCGCCCGTGGTCAGCGCGCCGAACACGCAGGTCAGGCCGAAGTCGGCGGCGGGCGTGGAGACCACGGCGAACGACCCGCCGGGCACGCCGATGCGCGGCAGCATGCCGCCCAGGTAGTTGAGCACGCCGCGGTGCTCGGCGGCCACCGCCTTGGGCGTGCCGGTGGAGCCCGACGTGAAGATCACGTGGTGCAGGTGCCCGGGCCGTACGTCCACGTCGGGCCGGGTGTCCGGCAGGGACGGCGGCCGGTCGAGCGTCAGCACCCGCCTGCCGTCCCCGATGAGGGGCGCGAACTCGCTCACCGTCACCACGGCCCGCACTCCGGCGGCCTCCAGCATCGCGGCGATCCGCGCCGCCGGGTAGGCCGGGTCCATCGGCAGGTAGCCGCCGCCCGACTTCTGGATGCCGAACAGCGCGCACGCCAGGTCCGCCCTGGGTTCGAGCAGCACGCCGACCGGTTCGTCCGCTTGCACGCCGGCGTCCAGGAGCCAGTGCGCGATCCGGTTCGCGGCCGACTCCAGCTCCGCGTACGTCAGGGCACGATCGGCGCCCACCACCGCGAGGGCGCCGGGGGTCTCGTCCACCCAGCGCTCGATCAGGTGGTGCACCGCCCCGGCGGGCGGCTCGGGCGGCGGCCCGCCGTCGATGACGGGCCCTGTCACCGGCTCAAGCGGCACCGCGCCCACGGGCGCGTCCAGGTCGGCGAGCAGCCCGTCGAGCAGGGCCGTGTACCAGCGGGCCAGCTTTTCCGCGGTCCCCGGCTCGAACAGGTCGGTGCGGTACGCGAGCCCGCCGCGCAGCGGCGCGCCGGGACCCTCGTCGATGACGTGCCAGCTCAGGTCGAACTTGGTGGTCTGCTCCGGCAGCTGGATCTCGGACGACTCCAGGCCGGGCAGCTCCGGCCGCGCCACGCCGGAGATGTAGTTGAGCATCACCTGGAACAGCGGCGTGGCCGCCAGGTTCCGCTCCGGCCGCAGCCGGTCCACCACCCGGTCGAACGGCGTGCCCGCGTGCGCGAGCGCGCCAAGCGCGGACTCTCGGGCGCGGGCCAGCAGGTCGCGCCCGGTCGGGTCGCCGCCCACGTCGGTCCGTACGACGACGGTGTTGAGGAAGCAGCCCACCACGCCTTCGGTGTCCGGGTGGTCGCGGCCGGAGACCGGCACGCCGACCGCGATGTCCGCGCTCGCCGACAGCCTGGCCAGCAGCGCCTGCAGCCCGGCCAGCAGCACGATGAACGGCGTGGAGCGGTAGGCGGCGGCCACCGCCCTGATCCGCTCGCTCAGCCCGGCCGGCAGTTCCAGGTCGAGCGCGGCGCCGCCGGGGCCGGGCACGGCGGGGCGCGGCCGGTCGGCGGGCAGGTCGAGCACCGGCGGCAGGCCGTCCAGCCGCTCGGCCCACCAGTCCAGGTCGGCCGGGTCGGGGACCGGCGAGACCTCGGCGTACTGCGCGGGCGGCGGGCCGAGCGGCGGGCGCAGGCCGAGGCGGGCGGCGTACAGGCCGGACAGCTCGTCGAGCAGCAGGCCGCGCGTCCACGCGTCGGTGGCGATGTGGTGGAAGGTGAGCGAGAGCACGTGCTCTTCGTGATCGACGGTCAGCAACGTCGCGCGCATGGGCGGCTCGCGGTCCAGAGCGAACGGGGTCGCGAGGTGCGCGGCCAGCACGTCCTCGACCTCGGACCGGTGCACGCGCTCGGTGGAGACGGGCACCTCGGCGGCGTCCCGCACCACCATCACGGGCTCGGGTCCCGAGTCGTCGACGACGCTGCGCAGGACGTGGTGCCGCTCGGCCAGGTCGCGTACCGCGCCCAGCAGCGCCTCCTCCCGCAGCGGGCCGCGCAGCCGCAGCGCGATCGGGACGTTGTAGGCGCTGCTGTCCGGTTCGAGCTGCGCCAGGAACCACAGCCTGGCCTGCACCCCGGACAGCGGCACCGGCCCGTCCACCGGCGCGCGCCGCGCCCGCGCCGCGGCGGCGGGCTGCGGGAGCGCGGCGGCCAGGTCGGCCAGCACCGGGTGCTCGAACAGCAGCCGCACCTGCACCGCCGCGCCCAGCCGCTCGCGCAGCCGCCCGGCCACCCGGGTCGCGGCGAACGAGTGCCCGCCGAGCGCGAAGAAGTCGTCGTCCGCCCACACCTCGGTGAGGCCGAGCACCTCGGTCCAGATCTCGCCCACCAGGCGCTCGGCCGGGGTGCCGAGCGGCACCCGCACGGCGGGCGCGGCCTCGGGCTCGGGCAGCGCGGCCCGGTCCACCTTGCCGTTCGGGGTGAGCGGCAGGGCCTCGAGCACGCCGATCGCGGCCGGCACCATGTAGTCGGGCAGCCGCTCGCGCAGCGCCGCCCGTACCTCGGCCGCGTCCACCGTGGCCGGGGTCACCCAGGCGGCCAGGCGCCGCTCCAGGCCGGCGCCGACCGGCTGCACGTACGCCTCGGCGACCTGCGGCAGGGCTCGTAACGCCGCGGCGACCTCGCCCAGCTCGACGCGGAAGCCGCGCACCTTCACCTGGTCGTCGACGCGTCCCAGGAACTCGATCAGCCCGTCCTGGGTGACCCTGACGCGGTCGCCGGTGCGGTACCAGCCGCCGGTGAAACGTTCGGCGGTGAGGTCGGGGCGGCCCAGGTAGCCGCGCGCCACGCTGGGCCCGCCGATCCACAGCTCCCCCGGCACGCCGGGCGGCAGCGCCCGTCCTGACGGGTCGGCCACCCGGCACACCACGTCGGCCAGCGGCCGCCCGAGCGGCGCCCGTCCGGGGGCGCTCTCGTCCGCGTCGCAGGCCAGCACGGACACCGTGGTCTCGGTGGGTCCGTAGTGGATCTGCACCTCCAGGTCCGGCCGCGCCTGCCGGACGCGCGCCACCAGGTCGGCGGGCACCGCCTCGCCGGCCAGGATCAGCAGCTTCTCCGGGAGCGCGGCCGTGCCGAGGAGTTCGAGCTGGCTGGGCACCATCTTGATCGCGTCCACCGGCTGCTCTGCCAGGCGGGCGGCGAACGCGGCCGGGTCGGTGGCCGTCTCGTGGTCGATCAGGTGGAGGGTGGCGCCCGTGGTCAGCGCGCACCACACGTTCGTCATGCCCAGGTCGGCGGCGGCGGTGGAGACCAGCGCGAACGAGGCCAGCCCCGCGGGGAGGACCCCGGCCACCGCGCCGAGGTAGTGGGTGATGTGCCGGTGCTCGACCGCGACCCCCTTCGGCCGCCCGGTCGAGCCCGAGGTGTAGATCACGTACGCCAGGTGCTCCGGCCGCACGTCCACGCCAGGACGTTCGGCGGAGGCGTCCGCGGCGGCGGCGAGCTCGGCCTCGGTGAGCACGATCCGCGCCCCGGCGTCGGCCACCACCGCCTGGTTGCGCCGCTCCGGATAGACCGGGTCGAGCGGCAGGTAGGCCGCGCCCGCCTTGAGCACGCCGAGCATGGCGACCACCAGCTCGGGCCGCCGCTCCAGCAGCACGCCGACCGGCTCGTCAGGGCGCACCCCGCGCTCCAGCAGCCAGTGGGCCACCTGGTTGGCGCGGCGGTCCAGCTCCGCGTAGCCGAGCGTGCCGACCGCGACTGCGTCGGGGCTCGCGTCGGCCACCCGCTCGACCAGCGCGTGCAGCGGCACGTCCACGGGCAGGTCCGCGGCCGGGCCGCGCAGGTCGTCGCCGGCTGGCATCCGCACGGGCGCGTCCGGGTCGGTGAGCATGCCGTCGAGCAGCTCCAGGTACCAGCCGGCGAGGCGGCGCGCGGTCGTCTCGTCGTACAGGTCGCTGCGGTAGCGCAGCTCGCCGGTGAAGCGGGTGCCGTCGTCGCCGAGCTCGATGTTCAGGTCGAACTTCGCGGTCGGCGCCTCCAGCGGCACCTCCTCGACCCGCAGTCCGGGCAGCGTGATCGGCGCGCCGGTGTCGTAGACGTTGAGCATCACCTGGAACAGCGGCGTGACCGCGAGGTTCCGCTCCGGCCGCAGCCGCTCCACGACCCGCTCGAACGGCGTGCCGGCGTGCGCGTACGCGTCCAGCGCCGCCGTACGGGCCCGCTCCAGCAGCTCGGCGCCGGTCGGGTCACCCGAGGTGTCGCCGCGCACCACCAGCGTGTTGACGAAGCAGCCGACGACCCGCTCGGCGTCGGGGTGGTGACGGCCCGCGTGCGGCACGCCCACGGCGATGTCGTCCATGCCGGACAGGCGGCTCAGCAGCGCCTGCAGCCCGGCGAGGAACACCATGAAGGGCGACGTCCCCGGCACCGCGCGGACCTTCGCCGCCAGCGGCTCGGGCACCTCCAGCGGCACCGCCGCGCCCTTCCATCCGGGCACGGGCGGGCGGGGGCGGGCGAGCGGCAGGTCGAGCACCGGCGGCAGGCCCGCCAGGTACCCGGCCCACCAGTCGAGGTCGGTGTCCTGCCGTCCGGCCTCCCACGCCGCGACGTCCGCGTACTGCAGGGCAGGGGCGTCGGGGGCCGGTTCCAGGCCGAGGCGGGCGGCGTACAGGCGGGCGAGGTCGTCCAGCAGCACGCGCTCCGACCAGGCGTCGGTGGCGATGTGGTGCAGGGTGAGCGCGAGCACGCACTCGTCGTCGGCGAGCCGGAACACCGTGGCCCGCATAGGCGGCTCGGCGTCCAGCCGGAACGGCCGCCAGGCGTGCCCGGTCAGCTCCCGCTCCAGGTCGGCCGGGTCCACGTCCACCACGGGCACCGGCACGGCGGGGACGGGGCGTACCCGGCCGTCTTCGATGACGCCGCGCAGGATCCAGTGCCGCTCGGCGAGGTCGGCCACCGCGCCGGTGAGCGCGGCGAGGTCCACCGGGCCGCGCAGCCGCAGCGCCAGCGGCACGTTGTAGGCGGGCGTGTCCGGCTCGAGCTGGGCCAGGAACCACAGCCGCTCCTGGGTCGGCGACAGCGGCATGTCCGTGGCCCGCGTCACGGGGATGCCGGGGGCCGCCTTCTCGGCCTGCTTGAGCGCGGCGGCGAGCCTGGAGCGGACGAGCCCGGCGATCCGGTCCTCATGTACCTCGGTCATCCCTCGTTCCCCTCCATCAGCTCGGCGGCCAGCAGCTCCTCCAGCGCGGCGGCGAAGTCGGCGAGCACCGGGCGGTCGAACAGCAGCCGCACCGGCACCGCGACCTGCAACATCTCGCGCAGGCGCGCGGCCACCCTGGTCGCGGCGAACGAGGCGCCGCCGAGGGCGAAGAAGTCGTCGCCGGCCCAGACCTCGGGCCGTTCGAGCACCTCGGCCCAGACGGCGGCCACCAGGCGCTCGGCGTCGGTGGCGGGTGCGACCCGCTCCTGCCCGGGTCCGGTGTCCGGCTCGGGCAGCGCGGCGCGGTCCACCTTGCCGTTGGGCAGCGTGGGCAGGGCCGACAGCGTGACCCAGCGGCGCGGCACCATGTGGGCGGGCAGCTTGGACGTGGCGTGCCGCTGGATCGCGGCCAGGTCCGCCGTCTCCGGCGCGACGTAGCCGACCAGGTGGGCGTCCGCGCCCGTGCCCGCCACGGCTACCGCGACCTCGGCGAGCTCGCGCAGCACGGCCTCGATCTCGCTCGGCTCGATCCGGTACCCGCGCACCTTCACCTGGTGGTCGCGGCGGCCGTGGAACTCCAGCGTCCCGTCAGGCCGCCACCGCGCCAGGTCGCCCGTCCGGTACGCGCGGCCGCCCGGCGTGAAGGGGTCGGCCACGAACGCGGAGTCGGTCAGGTCGGGCCGTCCCCGGTAGCCTCGGGCCACGCCGGCGCCGCCCAGCAGCAGCTCGCCGACCTCGCCCGGCGGCACCAGCCGCAGCCGCGCGTCCACCACGTACGCCCGCTCGCCCGGCATCGGCGACCCGATCGGCACCCGGTCGCCCTCATGCGTGCGCACCCGGTGCAGCGTGGAGGTGACGGTGGTCTCGGTGGGGCCGTAGGCGTTCCACAGCTCACCGGCGCGGAGCAGGATCTGCTCGGCCAGCGCCGGGTCCAGGGCCTCGCCGCCGACCACGGCGCGCAGCGCCGGGCCGCCGGTCCAGCCGGCCGCGAGCAGCATCCGGTACGAGGTCGGCACCAGGTCGATCACCGTGGCGCCGCTCGCGGTGATCAGCTCGGCCAACGCGTGCCCGTCGGTGGCCGTGGTCCTGTCCACCACCACCGACGTGCCGCCGGCGGTCAGGACGCACCACAGCTCGGAGGCCGAGGCGTCGAAGCTCAGCGGCGCGACCGCGGGCTGCACGTCATCCGGGCCGAGGCGGAGCGCGGTGATCATGCCGTGCACGAGGGCGGACAGGCCGCCGTGGGTGACCTCGACGCCCTTGGGGGCGCCGGTGGAGCCGGAGGTGTAGATGACGTACGCCAGGTCGCCGGAGCGCACCTCCGGCAGGTCGGCGCGCGGTCCCTCGGCGAGCAGGTCCGCGTCGAGCGTCGCCGCCGCGGAGGGCGGTTCGCCGCGGGTGAGCACCACGCGGGCGCCCGCGTCCTCGGCCAGCAGCCGCAGCCGCTCCTCCGGCAGGTCCGGGTCGAGCGGCAGATACGCCGCCCCGGCCCGCCACACCCCCAGCAGCACCGCGGGCAGCATCCGGTCCCTCGGCACGCGGACGCCGACCACGTCGCCCCGCGACACCCCGTGCGCCAGCAGCCCGGCCGCGATCCGGTCGGCGCGTTCGTTCAGCTCGGCGTGGCTCAGCGTCGCGCCGTCCGGGCCGATCACCGCCGTGCCCGTCGCGTGCGAGGCGAGCGCCACCGGCACCGGCGGCAGGTCGCCGGGCAGCTCGGGCCCGGCGGCGCGGGCGAGCAGCGCGGCGCGTTCGTCCGGGGTGACCCGCTCGAACGCGGAGATCGCCAGGTCCGGCTCGGCCACCGCGCCGCGCAGCAGCCACAGCAGCCGGTCGAGGTACGCCTCGGCCTGCCGCCTGCCGAGCAGCGCGAGCGCGTACTCCAGGTGCAGCTCGGAGCCCTCGACCGTGCGGTTGACCAGGACGCTGAACTCGTGCACCGCCGCGCCCGAGCCCACCTCGGTCAGCAGGTCCAGGCGTCCGGCGCGGACCGGCACCTCGCCGTGCTGCATGGCCAGCAGCACCGGTGCGCGGGGCAGGTCGGCGGGCGGGACCTCCTGGTGCACCAGCGCCCGCGTCGCGGCCTCACCGGCCTGCCTGACCAGATCGCGGAAGGTCGGCGCGGCGTCCGGGCGCAGCCGGACCGGCACCGTGTCGATGAGCGGTCCGACGACCCTGGCCAGCTCCGGTGCGGCGCGGCGCGCGGCGACCATGCCGATCAGCGTGTCCGGCTCCCCGGAGGCCAGGGCGAGCGCGGCCAGGTACACCGCGTACGGGGTCGTGCCGCACGCGCGGGCCAGCGCCGCCACGCCATCGGTGAACTCCTCGGGCAGCGGCCTGACCACCCGGTCCGTCGTCAGGTCGGCGGGCGGCGGGCCCGCCACCGGCGCCCCCTCCAGTTCGGCGCGCCAGAACTCCCGCAGCCCGTCGAGGCCGGGCCGGTCCTCCTGCTCGCGTACCGCCACGTCGCCGAGCTGCACCGCGGGCTCGGGTACGGGCTCGCCCGCCAGCTCGGCGGCCAGCTCCTCCATCAGCACGCCGACGGAACCGCCGTCGAAGGCGAGGTGGTCCGTCACCAGCACCAGCTCGGCCGTGTGGTCCCCCGCAGGGCAGAGGCTCGCGCGCAGCAGCGGCACCTCGGTCGTCACGTCGAACACGTGCTCCGCCGCGGCCCGCGCCGCCTTCACCGGGTCCGTGCCCGCCGGGTGCTCGGTCAGCGGGACGGCGGCGGGCGGGTGCACGATCGCGTACGGGACGCCGTCATCGCCGACGGCGACCGTGCTGCGCAGGGACTCGTGCCTGCGGACGACCGCGTCCAGCGCCGCGCGCAGCGGCCCGCTCCCGTCGAGGTCGCGCACGCGCAGCCGGACCGACACCGTGGTGACCGGGCTGCCCGGGTGCAGCTCGCGCAGCGTCCAGAACTCGCGCTGGGTGGCGGTGAGCGGGTGGCGGGTCGCGCCGGTCCGCCGCACCGGGGCCGAGCCCGGCTCGCGCAGGCGCGCCGCCAGCCCGGCCGCGGTCGGCTCGGTCAGGAACGCCGCAAGCGGCACGGTGTGCCCGAGCCGCCGCGACAGCTCGGTCACCACCCGGGCGGCGGCCAGCGAGTGCCCGCCCAGGTCGGGGAACCGGTCGTACACCCCCACTTCGGGCAGGCCGAGGACGTCCGCGATCACCTCGGCCACCTGGCGCTCGTCGTCCGTGCGCGGCGCGACCGGCGCCTCGCCTCCCGTACGCGCGGGGCGCAGCTTGGGCAGGGCCGCGCGGTCCACCTTGCCCATGGGGGCGATCGGCAGCTCGTCGGTCACGCCGATCCTGGCCGGGACCAGGTAGTCGGGCAGCCGCTCGCGCAACCAGTCGCGCAGCTCGGGCTCCGTCGCACCGGGGGCCTCCACGTGCCCGACGAGGTAGGCGATGCCGTCGTCGTCGGTGTGCGCGAGCACGACCGCGCGGCGCACGGCGGGGTGACGTTCCAGCGCCGACTCGACCTCGCCCAGCTCCACCCGGTAGCCGCGGATCTTGACCTGGTCGTCGGCGCGGCCCACGTAATGCAGCTCGCCGTCCACCCAGCGGACCAGGTCGCCGCTGCGGTAGACGCGGGAGCCGTCCGGCTCGGTGCGGAACACGTCCGACTCCTGGCCCAGGTATCCGCGGGTCACGCCGGGACCGCCGATCCACAGCTCGCCCACGTCGCCGTCCTTGACCGGCCGGCCGTCGGCGTCGCGCACGCTGAGCACCGCGTTCGCCATGGGCCCGCCCAGCGGCGGTTCGCCCTGGTGGCCGCGGGTCACCTCGTACAGGGTGCTGCCGGTCGTGCACTCGGTGGGGCCGTACATGTTGAGCACGCGGCGCACGCCGGGGTTCTCGAAGATGCGCGCCACCAGGGCGGCGGTCAGCCGCTCGCCGCCGGACAGCACCATGCGCACGCCCTCGGGCAGCGGCTCGCGCAGCAGCACTGACAGCGCTGACGGGACGCCGAAGACCGTGCGCACCTCGTCGCGGGCCGGCAGCGTCGGCAGCGACAGCACGTTATCCGCCATGATCACGGTGCCGCCGGCGGACAGCGGCGTGAAGATCTGGGTGATCGAGGCGTCGAAGCAGATGGAGGAGCCGGCCAGCATGCCGCTCAGCTCCTCGGCCGTGTAGGCGGACGCCTCCCAGCGCACCAGGTTCAGCGTGTTGCGGTGCTCCACGACCACGCCCTTGGGGCGGCCGGTGGAGCCGGAGGTGTAGATGACGTACGCGGCGTCGGACGGCTCGCCGGGGACCTCGGGCCCGCGCTCGGCGGGTGTCGTGTCGTCGACGAGCACGGTGTCGGCGCCGGTCAGCGACGCGGTGCCGCGCCGGGCCGCCGAGGTGACCACCACGCCCGCGCCGGAGTCCTCGGCCATGAAACGTAACCGCTCCGCCGGGTAGGCCGGGTCCAGCGGCACGTACGCGGCCCCCGCCTTCAGCACCCCGATCAGCGCCGGCACCAGCCACTCGTCACGGTCCAGGCAGATCCCCGCGAGGTCGCCGCGCCCGACGCCTCGCGCGGCGAGTGCGTTGGCGATCCCGTTGGCCATGCGGTGGACCTCGGCGTAGGTCAGCCGGGTCGTGCCCGCGACGACGGCGACGCGATCGGGCGTGCGCCGGCACTGCGCCTCCAGAGCCTCGTGGAGGCGGCCGGGCATGTCTGTGGGAGGGCGGTTCGCGCCCGTCACAGGGGGGTTCATGTGTCCTCTTTCCAGCAGGGGTCAAACGCAGGCCCGGGTGGGCGGTCGCGAACGGGTCCGCTCCTTTGGGGATGGCGCACGGGTCCAAGGCGAGGTCGTCGCCGGCCGCACGAGGTCGCGCGGGCGGTCCAGCGTCGCGTAATCGGCGCGACCGATCGCCGCGCGGGTTGTCCTCCTCGGGGTCATCTGCTCTCCGCAGACGATCATTATGCTCCGGGATGGGGGCATGTGATCAGGTCTGTCTCCTACGTGTGACCTGCGAAAATCCTTGCTGAGACGTCAACTTGGAGTCAGGACAGATCGAACAGAGGTCAACGAGCCGGGTAGCGCCAGGAGCACGATCTCGGCACCCCGACGCAGTGCCGTTCTCATCGGAGCCGCGGCGCACCCGACGAACGGCCGGAGGCGGTGGTGCACAATCTCACGATCACGCTTGAAAAGCGGAAGGACTACATACTCACCGGAATCGTTCAGGAATGGGGAGAGCAGGCCCACCGAACCCGGGCGCCGTTTCGTACGGATGGGTCGCGTAGCCCATTCGACGGCCGGACCACACGGCTGAGACCCGATCTGCCTGTGGCTTCACGCCTGGCTTGACCGCTGTCCACCCCGGCCATCAAAACAATGAAAATGATGACATCGGGCATTATCAGAGCATTTTATTGATGCGTGTGAAAACTTGATGGCCGACGCGCCGCAACGCTATACAGTTGTCAAACCAAGCGGTGCCCCGCCATTCCCAGGGAGAACTCCATGGCCAGAGCACGTCAGAAAAGGCGTGCCGCGCCCACCCGCGCGAAGGAGGCCGAGGAGGGACGCTGGACGGCCGTGGGGAGGTGGTCGGCGGGGATACTCAGTGCCGTGATCATCGCGGCGATCGGCGCCGTCATCACCGCGTGGGTCAACGCGCGCGGTCCCGCCGCGGTCGATCGGCTCAGCGGCGGGCCGCCCATCAAGGTCGGCTACGTGGCCGTCGACCGCTCCCAGCACGAGATCGCCCTGGGCAGGCCGGTGACCGATCCCGGAGAACGGGCGGTCCTGCGGGCCAACGCGTCCGGCGCGCGGCACGACGCGGTCATGGCCCGGCACCAGGCGGCCCCCATCGAAGAGGCGGCGGTGACGGTCGTCCTCACCGGGAACCGCAGCAGCCTGCGCATCGTCGACATCGAGCCGCGCATCCTCGATCGCGGGCCCGTCGCGGACGGCGCGCTGCTGATCTACAGCTCCGCCGGCACGACCGACACCATCGAACTGTCCGCGGATCTCGACACGCCGGTTCCCCGCTTCGTGACCGCGGCGGACCGGAAGACCCCCTACTTCAGGAAGAAGCAGATCGACCTGAAACGGGACGAGCGGGTCACGCTCTCCCTGTCGGTCAAGGGCAAGGCGGCGTCCTACGCCTTCGATCTCCTGGTCACCGTGCTCGCCGAGGACCGGACCGAGCAGGTGAGCGTCGAAGGGCCGGACGGGGGCCCGTTCCGGGTGACCGGCCTCGCCGGCACGTACCGCTCCTACTACGCCGTCTCCCCGCTCGGCGGCTGGCGGCCCATCTCCAACGCGGAAGCATGTGCGATGGGCAGGCAGAGCCACAAGAGGGCGGCATGCTGAGCGGGCGTCGCGTGGCCGGAGTGCTGCTCGCGGTGGCGGTGCTGGCGTGCGCGGCGGCGGACGCGCCGTGGCGGCGGCTCGTCCCGATCGAGTGGCGTGCGGTGTGGTCGGTGTCCGCGAACGCCGACATCGACAAGACGTACGACACCCCGCGTTTCGCCGCGTCCGGCCGTGCCGTCGCAATGGCCACGCACGAGAACACCGTCCAGATCCGCGATCCCCGCACCGGTGAGCTCCGGCGCACCATCCCCGCCGACCCGTCCCCGTCCACGATCGTCACCGGCGTGTGGATCGCCGCGGGCACGCTGGTCGTGGCACGCCAGCGGCCGGATGCCACCGGACATGCCCTCACCGGTCATGACCTGGCCACGGGCCGGGTGCTGTGGCGGCGCGCGATCACTGTCTCCACCGAGCCGGCCGTGTGGGACGACGTCGGTGCGTACGACGGCCCGCGGATCCTGGTGACCGAGCGCGGCGTCGTGGTGTTCGAACGCTCGGCCGACCCGCTCGACATCCGGGCCCTCGACCTCAGCACCGGGGCGGACACGGCGCGGGCGACGTACGGGCAGGGCTGCCACCTGACGAGTGCCGGGACCGCCCGGTCGGTGACGCTGCTCAGCGGCTGCAAGGAGAACGGGCTCCGGCTCGCCTCGATCGATCCGCGCACGCTGCGTCATCGGTGGAGCCGGACGCTGTCGAAGCCGTCCGATCAGTCGTACGCCGGCCTCGCGATCGGCCTGACGACCGACGCCGAAGGTCACACACATGTCCTGACCGGCTCCAGCGGCTCCTTCCACGGACCTGACGGCCGCCCGCTGCCGCGTGCGCGGGAGGCCGGATTCATCACGAGCCCGGAGCGCTGGTCTCCACCGATCTACGCCGGAACTCTCTCGGCCGCGGCCGACCCCGGGGGAGCCCGACGGCAGGAGGGCTGGCCATTGCCCGCCTACTTGATCTCCGTCGACCCCGGGACGGGACGGCTCGGCGGGCTGCCGATCGATCAGCCCTTCACCCAGGCGTCCCTCGCCGGGGTGATCACGAACATGGCCTTCGTGCACGGCAAGTGGCCAGGTGGCAGCCGGATCACCGCGTACAGGCTGATCTACGGCCCGCCTCGCGAGCGCTCCTGGTTCGGCGGAGTCCCGGCGAGCGCCTGGCCGGATGCCTGCGGCCTGCTGACCGAGCGCGATCTGTCCCTGGTCGCGGACGGCTACCGCGCGGTCCCCTGGCCGGTCGGCCCACCGGGGAAAGCCGGGAAATGCGACTGGGTGCCGCCCGGGGACGGCGACCCCGTCGTCTCGCTCTCGGTGGAATGGGTGTCGCCGTCGGACGCCGGCGCGCGCCGGCTGTTCGCTCGCGACGAGCAAGCCATCGAAGCGACCGACCACGTCGATCCCACCACCGAGAGCCCGGGATTTCTCACCTACACCGTGGATGAGACGAACGGGTACTATGGCGGGACGCTCATGAACGTGGGCCCCGTCATCGTCCGGTTGACCTCTCCGTCACGGCAGGCGGTACGGCTCCTCTCCCCGTTGCTGCGGAACAAGCTGTTCGCCCGTTACCGCCCAGGCGCCGCCGTCCCCGTTCCCGCGCACGCGGACGGCTGGAGCCACCCGACGGACGCGATCGTCCACGCCGGGCCGGTGGTGACCGGCGGCGTGGCATACGCCACCAGCGGCGACGGCACGGTGACCGCGCTGGACGCCGCCTCGGGCGCGCGGCGGTGGCGTTTCCCGACGGGCGGCGTCATCCATAACGGCCATGTGGTCGTGGACGGCACCGTGTACGCCGCGAACGAGTCCGGCCGCCTGGTCGCGCTGGACACCGCCACCGGCCGCCCGAGGTGGAGCCGCAAGCTGCTCGTCGTCAGCGACCTCGCCAGTGCGGGAGGCCGCCTGTACGCCTGGACGAGGCGCTCCCACCTGGAGACGACGCCCGAGCTCGTGGCGCTGAGCCAGGCCACGGGCGAGAGGTTGTGGACGTTCCGGCCGAAGGGTCTCTTCCCTGTCAAGTCCTATCTCGTTCTCATGGGCGATGCCGTCCACGTCGGCGGCGGGAACGGCATGGTGGACACGCTGGAGGCCGCCTCGGGAGCCCGGAAGTGGCGCGCTCGAGCCGGCGGCGCCACGGACTTCATCCAGCTGACGCGGAGCGGCGCGGTGCTCTATGCCGCGAGCGCCAGGGGCGAGGTGCGCGCTCTGGACGCCGCCACCGGAGAAGTCCTCTGGCGCGCCGCCATCGGCGCCGCCATCGGCTTCCGGCCCGTGGTGACCGGCGGGCGGCTGTACCTCGGCGACAAGGAGGGCACGACGTACGTGCTGGACGCCGCCACCGGCAAGCCGCTGTGGAACCACCACACGACCGGCGGCGCATTCCAGTACAACTGGGCCATCGCAGTGGCCCGGGGGCGCGCGTACATCAGCGGACTGGACGGCAGGCTGCACGCGCTCGACGCCGCCACCGGCACATCGCGCTGGACCTTCCCCCTGGGCCGGGACCGGGGAACCGGCCCGGTGGTGGCGGACGGGACCGTGTACATCGGGGACGACGAGGGCACGCTGCACGCGCTCGACGCCGGTACCGGCGTCGAGCGGCGGAGCTTCCGCGCCGGTGGCCGCATCACCACCGAACCCGTCGTGACCGGCGGTTTCGTCTTCGTCGGCAGCTCGAACGGCAACGTGTACGGGTTTCCCGTCCCGACCCCCTGAGCGGGTGGCTTCACCCCCTCCGGCCCCGTGCGCGACGCGCCGCGGCTGCGCGCGGCCATCGAGGTGGTGGCGGTGACCGGCACCGGTGCCTGCCGGATCAGGACCGGAGGAAGGCGGTGAGGAGCGGGTTGACCTGGTCGGGAGCGTCTTCGTGGACGTTGTGGCCGGCGTCCGGGACGATCTTCACCGTGGCGCCGGGGATGCGCCTGCCGTACTCCTGGGCGTACGCGGCCGGGAGCCACTGGTCGTCCTCGCCCCAGATGACCATGGTCTTGGCGCGCAGGCCGGCGAGGCCGGCGTCCGTCGGCTGGTAGTCCTGGGTACGGACGAGGCGGACGAAAGCCTCCCGCCTGTCGGGGCGTGACATCCAGTGCCAGGTCTCGTCCACGACCTCGGCGGTGACGCGGTCCTGGCGGGCGAAAGCGGTGCGCAGGCTCTTCTCGAAGTCGGAGCGGCCCATGAGCTTGACCGCCAGCTCCCCCACGACCGGTACGGAGAACAGCGCCGTCTGCGAGGCGAGCGGCTTGTCCAGGCCCGGGGAGTCGAGCAGGACGAGCCGGTCGACGCGGGACGGGTTGCGCTCGGCGTAGTACAGCGACCAGGCGCCGCCCCAGGAGTGGCCGACCAGGGAGACCGTGGTCAGCCCCGCCGCGTCGAGGAACGCGCCGAGCGCCGCCGCCATGGCCGGGATGTCGTAGGCGAACTCGCCCTTCACCGTGGTGTAGCCCTGTCCCGGCAGATCGACGGCGTACACGGTGTGCTCGCGCGCGAGCGCCGGGATCGTGTCCCGGTACGAGTACAGCCACTGCGCGCCGCCCGCCACCAGCACCACCGGCGATCCGCTGCCCGTCTTGCTGTAGTGGAACCGCGCCCGCCGCGTGTCGAGGTAGCCGCCCTCGTACGCCGAGCGGTAGCCGTCCACGGACGACGGCTGCCAGACGTACGCGATGAACAGCGTCACGGCCACCAGCAGCGCGAGCGCGCCCGCCACCCGACGCGGCCAACGACGCCCGCGCCGCCTGCGGGGGCGCCCCGCCCGTGCCTGCTCAACATTGATCATGATCCCCCCTCAGTGGTTCGTCGCAGCAAGGACGGGCGAAGGCACGCCCGCGTGACATGGGCGGAGGTGATCTCGATCACACGTCGTGGGATCCGGTCACGATGCTTAAGCGGCCTCGCCGGACTTCAGTCCTCTTACTGATGCGGTGCGCCTCGGCCGGGCCGTACGTTCGTGGCCCGCTCAACGTACGAGGACACCCTGGGAGGAACGCCGTGCAGGCCATCACCTTGGAACCCGTGGGCAGCGTCGTCGGCGGCCGTGCCGAACCCTTCGACGACGGCTGGGACGCCGAAGTCGCGGTGATCCGCATCGACGGGACGCGTTTCGAGCCGGAGGCGCTCGCCGGTCTTGAGGACTTCTCGCATCTGGAGGTGGTGTACCGGTTCCACCTCGTGGACCCGGGCTCCATCACCACGTCGGCGCGCCACCCGCGCGGCAACACCGACTGGCCCAAGGTCGGCATCTTCGCCCAGCGGGGCAAGAACCGCCCGAACCTTCTGGGCGTCTCCCGCTGCCGCCTGCTCGCCGTGGATGGGCTCGACATCCACGTACGCGGTCTCGACGCCGTGGACGGCAGCCCGGTGCTGGACGTCAAGCCTTACATGGCCGAGTTCGGCCCGCAGGGCGAGACGGTGCAGCCGGAGTGGGCGACGGAGCTGATGCGCGCCTACTACTGAGCGGCTACTGAGATCCCGGCCCCGTCTCAGTATCGAAATCAAGTCGTCTTGATTCGAGGTTTTGAGTTTTCGAGACAGCGGTAGACCGTCGCCCTGGAGACGCCGAACCTCGTGGCGATCTCCTCGGCGGCGACGCCTTCGGCGTGCAGGGCGCGTACCTGGGCGATCTGCTCGTCGCCCAGGATGGCGGGGCGTCCGCCGCCTCGCCCCCGCGCCTCCAGCAGTGCCCGAGCGCCGTCCAGAATCATCCGCCGCGCGATGGCGGTGCGGCAGCGGTCCGCGATCGGCGCCTGCACGAGCAGCCTCATGTCCCTGACCAGCATGGTCAGCGTGTCGCGGTGGCGCAGGTGCACATCGACGTAGCCCTCGATGGCCCGCCACCGCACCTCCTCGGGGGTCCCGCACGACTCCGCCGTGGGGAGATCCCGCATGCGTTCATCGCCTGGCCTGCGCGATGGTGTGACGGGAACATGAACGTTACGGTGACGCCAGGGACAAAAGGGTGCGAGGAGTGGCATGTTGTACGGCCGGGCGGCGGAGCAGGCCGCCATCGACGAGTTGCTGCTCGGCACCCTTGAGAACCGTCCCGGCGTGCTGGTCGTGCGCGGCGAGGCGGGCATCGGCAAGTCCGCCCTGCTCGGCTACGCCGCGGAGAACTTCACCGGGCAGGTGCTGCGGGTGACCGGCGTCGAGTCGGAGGCCGAGCTTCCGTTCGCCGCGCTGCACCTGCTGCTCCGCCCGGCGCTCGATCGGGTGAGCGGGCTGCCGCAGCAGCAGGCCGAGGCGCTGCTGGGCGCGTTCAACCTGGGCGGCACCACCAGGGGCGACCGCTTCCTCGTCGGCCTGGCCACGCTCAGCCTGCTCGTGGAGCTGTCGGCGCAGGGGCCGCTGCTCTGCCTGATCGACGACGCTCAATGGCTGGACGGCGAGTCGGCCGACGCGCTGCTGTTCGCCGCGCGCCGCCTGCACGTTGAGCCGGTCGCCGTGCTCTTCGCCGCGAGGACCGGCGCCCGGCTCTCCTCCGGGGAGCTGCCCGAGCTTCACCTGGGGAGCCTGGACGCCGAGGCGTCCCGCCGGCTTCTCTCCGAGCACTCGGAGGCGCTCCCGCCGGCGTTACGCGACCAGGTGGTGGCCGAGGCGCAGGGCAACCCGCTCGCCCTCCTGGAGCTGCCGCGCATGCTGAGCCCGGAGGCGACGGGCCCGCTGCCGTTCTGCCTGGGCGGCGCGGCGCCGGTGACCGGCCGGGTGCTCGCCGGTTTCCGCGACCGCGTCGCCGCGCTGCCCGCGGGCACCCGTACGTTCCTGCTGGTCGCCGCGCTCGACGACCGGGGCGAGCTGGGCGTGCTCGCCCACGCGCTGAGCAAGCTCGGGGCCTCGCTCGCCGACGCCGCCCCGGCCGAGCGTGCGGGCCTGATCCGGGTCTCCCCCGACGGCGTCGCCTTCCACCATCCGCTGGTACGGGCCGCGGTGCTGATGGCCACCGACATCGCCGCCCGGATGGCGGCGCACCGGGCGCTGGCCGAGTCGGTCGACGACGACCGGCGGGCCTGGCATCTGGCCGCGGTCACGCTGCGCCCTGACGAGCAGGTGGCCATGGAGATGGAGCGGCTGGCGCTGCGCGCGCAGCGGCGCGGCGGGCAGGCCGCGGTGTCGGCGGCCTACGCGCGTGCCGCCGAGCTGTCGGCCGGCGCCGCCGAGGCGGCACGCCGCTACACGCTGGCGGCGTCGGCGGCGGTCGAGGCGGGGCTCGGGCAGCGCGCCGCCGAGCTGGTCGCGCGGGCGCTGCGGCGGACCGGACCCGGGATGCCGGAGGGTTCCGTCAGAGCCGAGCTGGACGTCGTACGCGCGCGGCTGGCGGTCGAGTCGGGCCGCCCGCTGGAGGCCGCGCGGCTGCTGGTGGAGGGCGCCCAGGCGGGCGTGGACCACCTCACCCGGCTGTCGCTGCTCGGCACGGCCAGCTACTACACCTGGACGAGCACCGCGCATGCGGACCAGCTCCACCTGGTGCGCCGCATCGAGGAGCTGACCCCGGACGGCGATGGGGTGACCGCGGTGGTGAAGGCGATGAACGCGAACTTCCGCACGGTCATAGAAGGCGGCTCCAAGGTGACCATCACGCGCGCGGCCAGGCTGGACGAGGTGCCGTTCGACCTGCGGCTGATCGTCTCCTTGCAGGCCGTGATGCCCGCCGACCGCGCGGGGATGCTCGACGCCGCGGTGGAGATGGTCAGGGAGTGCCGGGCGGAGGGGCGTCTCGGACGCATGCCGCAGGCGATGACCATACTGGCCATCGCCCAGTTGATGGACGGCGGGCACCCGGGCGCGCGGGACACGGCGGCGGAGGGGATGACGCTCGCCGCGGACGTGGGCCAGCCGGTGTGGCGCGGCTACCTGGCGGGTTTGCGCGCCTGGCTGGCCGCGGTCGCCGGAGCGGAGGAGGAGTACGCCGCGCTGGCCGCCGAGGCGATCCGGCTCTCCGAGGCCCGGCGGTGGTTTCCGAGCCGGTGCTGGGCCGAGTTCGCCGGAGTGCTGCTCGACCTGGGCAGGGGCCGCTACGAGGCGGCGCTGGAGGCGATGGACCGGGCGATGGCGGGCCCGTCGCGGCACGCATTCATCTGGCGGTACGCCTGGCCCGACTACGTCGAGGCGGCCGTCAGGGCGGGCACGCCCGAGCGGGGACGTACGGCGCTGCGCAGGCACGCGAAGTGGGCGCGGGCGACCGAGGAGCCGGGCCCCCTGGCCGTCCAGCACCGGGCCAGGGCGCTGATGGCCGATGAGCACCGCGCAGAGCAGGAGTATCAGCGCGCCCTTGAGCTGCACCTGCAGCACGAGCAGCCCTTCGACCAGGCGCGCACCCGGCTGGTGTACGGGGAGTGGCTGCGGCGGCACCAGCGGCGCGGCGAGGCCCGCACCCACCTGGAGGCGGCCATGCAGGCGTTCGACCGGCTGGGCGCCGCGCCGTGGTCCGCCCGCGCGGCCGGCGAGCTGCGCGCGGCCGGCGTGTCCATCGCCGGCGGTGGCGGCGACGACCTCATGTCCAGGCTCACCCCGCAGGAGCTGCAGGTGGTGCGGCTGGCGGTCACGGGGGCGTCCAACCGGGAGATCGCCGCCCAGCTCTTCCTGAGCCCGCGCACGGTGGCATCGCACCTGTACAAGGCGTTCCCGAAGCTGGGCGTGGCCTCGCGTGCCGAGCTGGCCAGGCTGGATCAGACCCGGCGGTAGATGATCGGTTGCGCGGCGATGCCGTTCGCTTTGAAGGTGGCGAGCACGAAGCTGCGGAACGACGGCCGGAAGATCAGGCCGGGCAGGAAGGTGCCGAGCGTCGGCCAGCTCGCGTGGTTGATGAGCCCGTAGCCGCCGGCTTCGCCCTCGACCGGCCGCATGAGCGCGGAGTCGGGCAGCGCGGTCTTGGCCTGGAACCAGCCCGCGGTGTACTCCCAGACCTTCAGCAGGATGTCGCGGTCGTCGGCGTAGAAGTAGTTGAACAGGAAGTAGTGGTCCTGGCCGTGGTCCACGTCGCCGAGCCGGGCCGCGTTCTCCGCGACGGTCTCGTACGTGCGGCGGGCCCTCGCGCGCAGCGTCCTGGCGAGCTCGCGGTACGCTGCGCTCTCGCGTGCGGCGTGGGCGGCCTCCACGGACGCGGTGCGGATCAGCACGACGATGTCGTAGCGCGCGGGCGGCACGCCCCTGGCGGCGAGCAGTTCGTCGCCTTCGCCCGGCGGGCGGAGCACGGCGCGGAACACGTTGGCCTCGCGGGCCTCGACGTCCGCGGCGAGCGCCTTGAGCCGCGCGGCGAGCCGGGTGGGAGCGGACGCGAAAGGGCCGCGCCAGGAGCCGGCCTCGCCGGCGAGCACGACGAAACCATCGCCGGTCGCGGGCAGAAGGCGGGCCTTGACGGCCAGATGGTCGTTGATCAGCTTCACGCCGCCGACGCTAGACCGCACGCGTGACCGGCCGCTTCCGTCATCGCGCTGAACCCGCCTCTATGGCCTGTCACCAGCGGGAACGCGGCTCCGATGGCCCTGAGCGCGGCGCCGTCCCCGGGCCTGTGCGGAGCGCGCCCGCCGCATGACCGGGTGACCTCCGTACGAACATCAGTCACGTGACGGAGGCGGACTCCGGGGCGTTCCTCCTAGTGTCCGGATCATGTCCACGAGAACCGAGTCCAAGAACGTGCTGGTCACCGGAGCCTCCACCGGCATCGGCCGGGCCACCGCCCTGCTGCTGGCCCGCGAGGGCTTCACGGTGTACGCGGGCGTGCGCAAGGAGGCCGACGGCCAGGCGCTCGGCCCTGCCGTCACCCCGATACCGCTCGACATCACCGACGCCGGGCAGATCGCCGGCGCCGCCCGGCGGCTCGGCCGCCTCGACGCGCTGGTCAACAACGCCGGCATCGGCGTCACCGGGCCTTTGGAGTTCGTCCCCCTGGACGCGCTGCGGTGGCAGTACGAGGTCAACGTCTTCGGCCAGATCGCCGTCACCCAGGCGATGCTGCCGATGCTGCGCGCCTCGCGCGGCCGGGTGGTCACGGTCGGCTCGGTCGGGAGCTGGATCACGCTGCCGTTCGGCGGGCCGCTCTGCTCGTCCAAGCACGCCATCCGCTCGCTCAACGACGCGCTGCGCATGGAGCTCAAGCCGTACGGGGTGGCGGCCGTGCTCATCGAGCCCGGCTCCATTCACACTGACGCGGTGGACAAGCTCGAAGACGAGGTCGAGCCCCGCCTGGCCTCGCTCGGCGAGGAGGGGCGGCGGCTGTACGGCCGGGCGTACCGGACCATGACCGCCGCCGGGCTCAAGGAGGAGCGCAGCGGATCGAGCCCGGACGTGGTGGCGCGCGCCATCCTGCACGCGCTCACCGCGCGCAAGCCGCGCGCCCGCTACCCGGTCGGCAAGAAGTCCCGGCTGATGAGCACGATGGGCCGCATCCTCCCCCAGTACACCCTCGACGCCGTCCGCATGCGCGCGCTCGGCCTGTCCTGAACCCTCCTGCTGAACGGAGTCCCATGATCCGCCTTTCCGGCGCGGAAGCCCTGACCGCGCTCGACCCCGTCTTCGCCCAGTACGCCGTGGGCGCCGGGCACAACCTGTGGGGCCTGCGCCACCTGACCATGCGGGAGAAGGCGTTCGTCTGCCTGACCGCCGACCTGTGCCACCCGCACCTCGGGCAGCCCCTGGCCATGCACCTGCGGATGGCGCTGGACAACGGCACCGACCCGGAGGCGATCCGCGAGCTCTACCGGCATCTCGCGCCCTATACCGGCTATCCGATCGTGGTCACCGCGCTGCAGCGCCTGACCGAGCTCGGCCTGCCGGAGGCGAAGGATGACAAGCCGGTCGAGCCGACGCCGCTGTCCGGGCCGCTCGCCCGTGCCGTGCACGCCCTGGAGGACGTGGACCCCGGCCTCGCCGCCTTCACCGAGGACCAGCTGGCCCAGCGCTGGGCGCGCCCGCACCTCAGCGTGCGGGAGCGTGCCCTCGCCTGCCTGGTGGTGGACGTGTTCCACCAGACGCTCGGCGAGTCGCTGCGGCTGCACGCCGAGCTGGCCAGGACGGCCGGCGCGACCGACGACACGCTGCGCGACCTGCTGCGCGGCGTGGCCGAGTTCGGCCTTCCGAGGGCCTGGGCGGCCGCCCGCGCGCTGCGCCTGGAGCCGCCTCAGCCGTCGTCGAGCGCGGTGTAGTCGATCTTGCCGTTGGGCAGGCGCGGCAGCGCGTCCAGCCGCTGGAACGTCGCCGGGACGGCCACGATCGGCAGCCGGTCGAGCAGGTGGGCGCGCAGGGCCCGGCGGTCGATGCGGTCCTGCTCGGTGACCAGGTAGCCCTTGAGCCGGGGCGCGCCCGCCGCGGCCCGCGTCACCCCGACGGCGGCGTCCAGCACGCCGGGGAACGTCGCCATCGCGTGCTCGATCTCCGCGCGCTCCACCCGCGCGCCGCTCAGCTTGAGCTGGTGGTCGGCGCGGCCGTGGAACAGCAGCTCGCCGTCGGAGCGCAGCGAGACCAGGTCTCCGGTGCGGTAGGCGTCGCCGATCCCCTCGGCCAGGCCGGGGCCGGAGATCACCAGCTCGCCGACGCCGTCCTCGCCCGGCTCTGCGACCTCCACCCGCGCTCCGGGGATCGGGCGGCCGATCGGCACCCGGGCCGCCCGCGCGTCCTGCGGGACGCAGCGGTGCACGGTGCTCCAGACGGTGCACTCGGTGGGGCCGTACTCGTTGTAGAGAAGCGCGTCGGGCAGCATCGCGTAGTGCGCGCCGACCAGCGCGGGCGGGCAGGTCTCGCCCGCGACGATCACCGTGTCGAGGGACGCGAACGCCTCCGCGAGGCCGTTGCGGAGCGCGAGCCCGTACAGCGACGGCACCATGAGCAGGTGGGACGGCCGGTGCTCGGCGGCGAAGCGCGCGAGCGCGGCCAGGTCGGACGGGCGCTGGCTGGGGATGACCAGCGTGCCGCCGGAGGCCAGCGTCCAGTAGATCCCGGCGACCGAGCTGTCGAACGAGATGGACGAGCAGAGCAGGAACCCGGTGACCGGCGTCGGATAGTAGGCGAGCCTCGCGGAGGTGGACCAGGCCAGGGCCGCACGCGAGACGGTGACGGGCTTGGGCGTGCCGGTCGTGCCGCTGGTGAAGCAGGTGTAGGCGAGCCGCGCTCCGGTGGCGGGCGGCGGTTCGTCGACCGGGTCCGTACGCGACATGTCGAAGCGGCGCTCAGGCCCGATCAAAGAGACGATCATGTCCGGCTCGATGAGCGCGAGCCGCGCCCCGGACGCCTGCGCGACGTCCTGCTGCCGCCGGATGGGGAAGGCGGCGTCGATGGCCACGTAACGGCCGCCGGCCCGCAGGACGGCGAGCATGCCGAGCACCGCCCACCGGGACAGGTGGGCGTGGATCACCACGGGCTCGTCGGGCCGCAGGCCCGCGTTCAGCAGCACTCGTGCCAGGGCGGCGCTGCGGCGGCCCAGCTCCCGGTAGGACAGTTCTCCCTCGCGGTCGGCGATCGCGACGGCATCGCCGGTCAGGTGGGGTTCGATCAGCTCAAGCATCGGCCAGCCGCTCCAGCGCGCTCAGAAAGGCGCCGATCTTCTCCGCCACCCAGTCACCGCCGAACATCTCGGCCTCGTAGGTGACGATGCCGGTCACCTCCTCGTCCACCCGCATCGACCACAGCAGGTGCAGGGGCATCACGGGGGCGGGCTGCCGCTCCTCCGGCACGGGCGTCAGCAGCAGCGCCGGGTCGCCGGCGGCAGGGGCGAACGGCGACTTCGGGATGAGCTGGAACACCGGGAACGTGCGCTCCACGATCTCCGACGGGTCGAAGATCGAAGCGGTGAGGTCCGGCGCCTCGGGCAGCACCCGCAGCAGCGGCACGTCGTGCCGGTAGGCCGCCCGGCATTCGGCGTCGGCGCGGCGGCTCAGCTCGTCCAGGTCGCCGGGGTCGCCGGCGGTGAGGCGCAGCCACAGCAGGTTGAGCATGAACCCGGCCGTGTACCACTCCGACGGCTTGCGCCCCGCCGTGATGATCGGCACGACGGCCTCGCGCCGCCCGGCCCAGACCGCCGCGGCGAACGCGGTGAGCAGCAGCGGGAACGGCGTCGTCCTGCGCCGCCGCGCCACCTCGCCGAGCCGCCGCCACAGCGCGGCGGGCACGGTGAAGCGGCGCGTGTGCTGCTCGCCCCGCCTGCCGGGCGTCGGCACCGGCAGCGCGAGGTCCGCCACGCCGGTCAGCCGGTCCTTCCAGTACGGCAGCGCGTCGGTGATGGTCCGCTCCCAGGCGGGCGAGTGGTCGTCGGCGGCGACCTCGGCGTACGACAGGACGCCGGAGTCCAGCGGCGGGCCGCCCCTGAGGCGGGCCGTGTAGGCGTCGGACAGATCGCGCGCCAGCAGCGTCAGCGACCAGGCGTCGGAGACGACGTGGTGGGTGACGATCACCAGCAGGCTCGTGCCGTCCGCGCATCGGCCCATGTGCACCCAGAGCAGCGGCGGCTCGTCCGGCGGGTACGGCACGGCGTACGGGTGCACGTCGTCGGTGCCGCGCCGGTCGCCCAGGACCGCCTCCCAGGCCAGGCGGTAGTCGCGGCGGGCGAAGACCACCTCGGAGGCGGCCTCGTGGCTCGGCGGCACCTGGAGGCGGTCGTCGAGCATCGGGTACAGCAGGGACAGCGAGCGCCGCCGGACGGCGTCCCGAGCGCACGTTCTTCCGCCACTTCGCCGACAAGCGCGAGGTCTTCTTCGACGGCGAGGCCGAGCTGCGCGACCTGCTCACCGGCGCGGTCGCGGCGGTGCCCCACGGCACCAAGCCGCTGCCCACCCTGCGCGCCGCCTTCCACCAGGCCGTGCCGCTGATCGAGCGCAACCTCCCGATCACCGGGCGGCGGCACCCGGTCATCGCCGCCACCCCGGCCCTGCAGGAGTGCGCGCTGGCCAAGAACGCGGCCCTGGCCGCCGCGCTCAGCGACGCGCTGCGCGCCCGCGGCGTCGCCGAGCCGATCGCCGCTCTGTGCGCCCAGGTGGGCCTCGACACCTACTCCATCGCGATCCGCCGCTGGCGCGCCGACCGCGCCGCCGACCTGCACACCCACCTCGACCGCGCCTTCACCGACCTCAGGCTCGCCGCCAATGCCCTCAAGTGACACCGCCCGCGTGCAGGTGACGCCGGCCCCGGGCTGCCCGATCGCCGTGGCGCGACACCGGCCTCACTCCGATCGCCGTGGCGCGACACCGGCTTCGGGCTGCCCGATCGTGGCGTGACGCCGGCTCGGGACGCGGCCGTCAGCGTGCGGCGGCCGGGACCAGCTCCTCCTGGGTGCGGACGGCGGCCACGCACACGATGCTGATCACCACGGCGATCATCCCGTAGAGCGTGACCGACGCCGACGAGCCGGTCGCGTCGAACAGCGCGGTCGAGATGAAGGGCGCGACGCCGCCGCCGATGATGCCGGAGAACTGGAAGCTGAACGACGTGCCCGTGTAGCGCGTGGCCGGCGGGAAGACCGACGAGATGAGCCCCGCGTACGGCGCCCAGATCGCCATCCCCGCGAGGCTGAAGCCGAGCACCATGGCCACCGAGGCCAGCGCCGTGCTGCCGGTGTCGAGCAGCGGGAAGAACAGCAGCTCGGCGACTCCGAGACCGGCCAGGCCGCACAGCAGCATTCTCTTGCCGCCCACCCGGTCGGCCAGCGCGCCGAACGCCGGGGTGGTGACGAGGGCGAGCGCCGCGGCCACCATCGTGGCGGTCAGCACGGCGCCGCCGGGCATGAGGCCGCGGGCGGTGACGTACGTGATCGAGAAGACGGTGAAGATGTAGAAGCCGATGTCGACCGCGAGCCGGCACCCGACCGACAGGATGAAGTTGCCCGGGTTCGTGCGCAGCACCGCGACCAGCGGCGCCTTCTCGGGCTCGGCCTTCTTCACGTTCTCCAGGAACTCGGGCGTCTCGGTGATCCGCAGCCGCAGCCAGAGCCCCACGAGCAGGATCGACGCCCCGAACAGGAACGGCACCCGCCACCCCCAGGCCAGGAACGCCGCGTCGTCGGCCACCGTCGTCATCAGCGCGAACGAGGCCCCGGCCAGCAGCAGTCCCAGGGGGTCGCCCGCCTGCGGGATGCTGCCGAGCAGCCCCTTCCGCCTGCCGCCGGGAAGCTGCTCGACCGCGAGCAGCACCGAGCCGCCCCACTCGCCGCCGAGCGCGAGCCCCTGCAGGATCCGGCAGACCGTCAGCAGGACGGGCGCCCAGACGCCGATCTGGGCGTGCGTGGGCAGCAGCCCGATGGCGCAGGTGGCCACCCCCATCGTGACGATGGTGGCCAGCAGGACGCCGCGGCGGCCCACCCGGTCGCCGAAGTGCCCGGCGATGACGGCGCCAACCGGCCGGGCGACGAACCCGGCCGCGAACGCGGCGAACGAGCTCAGCGCTCCGGCGACCGGCGAGCTGTCGGGGAAGAACAGCTTGGGGAAGACCAGCGCGGCGGCCTGCCCGAAGATCATGTAGTCGTACCATTCAAGCGTGCTGCCCGCCAGGCTCGCGCCGAGCGCGCGGAGCCTGAGCCGGTCCTGGGTCTGCCTCACGTGCGATCCTCCAGTGCCCTGTCGAGTGCGGCGAGAGTGGGCGGCAGCACCGGCGGGTCCCGCAGGAGCTCCGCCGTGGCCGCCACGTCCTTCAGCCCGGTGGAGGTGCCCACCGCCACCACGGTCCGCTCGCGCAGCGCCCCGCCGCCGGCGAGCGTGCGCGCCGCCACCAGAGGCACCACCCCGGTGACCTCCAGATACAGCCCCTCCATGGCCGCCACCTGCTGCTGCATGGCCAGCAGCGCGCGGTCGTCGCCCGCGACGACCGCCCGGCCGCCGCTGCGGCGCAGGGCGTCCAGTCCCTGGTACGTCCCGACCGGGCTGGCGATCGAGAAGGCCCTGGTGTCCCGGGCGGGCACGGGACCCGCGACCTCATCGCCCGCCGCGAGCGCCCGAGTGTAGGGGCCGAACACCTCGCCTGCAATGAGCCTGGGCACGCGTTCGGCCAGGCCGAGGGCCACGAGGTCGGCGAATCCCCGGTAGATGCCGGCCAGCCCGTCCGCGTACGAGGCGGGGACGACGACGTCGTCGGGCACCCGGCCGAGATCGCGCACGATCTCGAACGCGATCGTCTTGTAGCCGTCCACGCCGAAGGGGTTCGAGCCCAGCGGCGGATCGGCGAAGTTGGACATCGGCGCCCAGCCGTGCGCCCGGACCGCCTCCCTCATCACCGCCCAGCGGCTCGGGCCGTCCTCGTAGGCGAAGACGGCCGCGCCGTAGACCTGCATGAGCGTGCGCATCGCCACGGGGGCCGACCGCATCGTGAGCACCACGCAGCGCAGCCCCGCGGCGGCGGCGTACGCGGCAACGGCGGCCCCGTGGTTGCCGGAGGTGGAGACGATCACGGTGTCCGCCCCATCGGCCGCCGCCTTGCTGACCGCGACGGAGGCCAGCCGGTCCTTCCACGACCACGTCGGATTGCGGGACTCGTCCTTGAGATACAGCTCGCCGATGCCCAGCTCACTGCCCAGTCTGCGCAGCGGCAGCAGGGGCGTGCCGCCCTCGCCGAGCGACACCAGCGGCCGCTCCGGCGCCAGCGGCAGCGCGTCCCGCCACCGCCAGGAGGCGCCGTCCCGGGTGATCGCGTAGTCGGGGCGCAGCGCGACCGGCACGCCTTGCTCGGCGCAGGCCGGGCAGCCGCCGAAGGCCGCGGCCTCGCCATAGCGGGCCGCGCAGCGCAGGCACACCAGCTCGCCGAGGTAGGTGATGCTCACGGGATCACCCGCAGCCCGCGATCGGTCCGGGTGAACAGCTCGAACCCGTGCTCGGTGACCACGCCGGCGTCCTCGGCCATCATCCCGCCCCAGCCGAGCTCGTAGTACGGCGTCTCCAGGCTGAACACCATGCCGGGCCGCAGCACGGTCTCGTCCGCCGGCTCGATCACCGGGGTCTCGTAGACCGACAGCCCGATCGCGTGGCCGACGTGGCGGCGCCGGTACGGGCGCGGGCCGCCGTGCACCTCGACCGCGCGTACGGCGGCGGCGAAGACGTCGCAGGCGCGCACCCCCGGCTTGGCCATGACGAACTCGGCCTCCTGGCCCGCCGCCAGCGCCTCGTAGAAGCGGCGCCGCCGCTCGTCCGGCGGGCCCACGACGGCGGTGCGGGCCACGTCCGACCAGTAGCCCTGGTACCTGCAGCCCACGTCGAAGCGCACCAGATCGCCCGGCCGGCACGCGCGATCGGCCGGATAGGCGTCGGACAGCGCCGACCGCTCCCCCGACGTCACCACCACGAACCCCGGCTCGCCGCCTCCGGCCGCCATCGCCCCCGCGATCACAGCGGCCAGCTCGCGCTCGGTCACGCCCGCCGCCGCCTGGTCCAGCGCGGCCGCGATCGCGTCCTCGGCCAGTCGCGCGGCCTTGCGCAGCAGCTCCTGCTCGCCGGGGAGCTTGACGGCGCGTACCGTCCTGATCCACTCGTCGGCGGCCGGCGCCCCGTCGAGCGCGGCGGGCGGCCGGGTGAGGCCGCCCCATTCCACGGCCGGTTTCCGCACCGGCTTCAGAGCCGACTTCTGCGCCGGCTTCTGGGCCGGCTTCTGGGCCGGCGTCTTCGGCAGCACCGCGCCGAGGGCGGACGGCAGATCGGGATAGTCGCCGCTCGTCACCGACCCGTCGGCGTGCGCGAAGTAGAACTCCCCGTACGTCACCAGGTCGCCGGTCCCGCCCAGCGCCTCCTCCGCCGCCGCGGCCTCGCCGGCCGGGACGACCAGCACCGTACGCGCGGCCGTCACGACCGCGGCGACCGCGGGGCCTCGGTGCAGCGTCGCGGTGAGACTGCGGTGGCCGGTGGCGTAGTGCACCGATTCCGGCGTGCTCAGCACCACGGTCTCCAGCCCGGAGGCGGCCATCTCGGCCAGCACCCGCTCCCTGCGCAGGGCGGGCAGCCCGGGCGATCGGCTGGTCTCCATCGGCACCGTACGGCTCCTTCCGGGCGCGATTCAGCGGTTCACACAGGATGCTCCAGAGCCAGGCCAGGTCATATGGGCAAAGAACCAGGCGCGGTTATGCTGCGTTTGTGTCAATCACACAAATCAAGCGCCTGCTTGCCGAGTCCGCCGAGGAGATCAACAAGGAGACGTTCGAGAGCGTCTGGGGCATCCCCGGCTACGACACCGCCCACATGCCCAAGGAGGACCTCGCCGCCCGCATCCCCATCTCCATCCAGGCACTGCTCGCCTCCCTGGAGAACGGCGCCCGGCTGACCGGCGCGGCGCGGCAGGCGGCCAAGGAGATCGGCACCAGCCGGGCGCTGTCGGGCGTGCCGCTGGAGGCGATGCTGCAGTCCTGGAACACCTCGGAGCGGATCTGCGTCCAGCACGTGCTCCGGCACGCCGGCGCGTTCCCCGTCGCCGACATCCGGCAGGTCATCACCGAGCTGAACGTCGTCTTCAGCGAGGTGGCGCGCCTGTCGGCCACCGAGTACCGGCGCACCCAGAACGAGGTCACCGCCTACTACGACCGGCTGAGCACCGACCTCGTCGCCCGGCTGGTGGGCGAGCAGCAGGCGACCCCCGACGAGATCCGGCAGCAGGCCCAGGCCATCGGCAGCGACCCCGCACAGCCGCACGCCGCGATCGTGGTCGTGGTCGCCGCCTGCGACGCCGGGCTCAGCCTGCGCATCGAACGGCACCTGCTCGCCCTCCTGGCCGGCCACACCACGGGACGCATCCTCCTCGGCCGTATCGACCAGCACCTCGTCCTGCTCTGCCCCATGCCCGGCGACGGGCCGGGCGACCGCCCGGACGACGGCCACGAGATCCTGCACCGGCTGCTGCGGCGCAGCGTCACCGACCCGCACAGGCCCGGCTCGTTCCTGCTGGCCACCAGCCGCGACAGCGCCCCGCTCGACGACATCACAGACGTCTGCGGCAAGGCCAGGGAGGCGGCGCAGATCGCCGCCCGCCGCGGCTGGACCGACCGCGTCGTCACGTTCGAGGACGTCTGCCTCGACGTCATGCTGGCCCGCAACCCCGACGCGACCGCCGTGCTCTCGGCGCGGCTCGCACCCCTGCTCGACCGCCCCGAACTCCTCGCCACCCTGCGCGAATACCTCCGCCACGGCATGTCCGCCCGCGCCACCGCCCGGGCGCTCTACGTGCACCCGAACACGGTCCCCTACCGGCTGCGCACCATCGAGCACCTGCTCGGCCGCGACCTCACCGACGTCACCTCACTCACCGACCTCCTCCTCGCACTCCACCACCTCGACTCGACCCCACCGAGACAGTGACGCCGCGCGCGACGGGGTCGCGCCGGCTCACACCTGTGCCTCCTGCGCGGTCATCACGGATGCGAACCAGTCGAGGACGGCGACGATCACGTCGAACACCGCGACGCTCGCCAGGACGACCCGCTGCCCGAGTGCCTGGCCCAGCTCGACCGCTACCTCGACCGGCTCACCCTCCCCACCGGCAAACTCGTCATCTTCGACCGCCGCCCCGAGGCACCGCCGTGGCCGGAGCTAGGCGCGTTCGAAGAGGCGGTCACGCCGTCCGGCCGACCGGTCACCGTGCTGCGCGTGTGACCTCGTGGGGCGGGTTACGAGGCTGCCGGGGCGGGGGTGCGGGTGAAGGTGATGCGGCCCATGTCCATCGCCTCGTTCTCCGCGGACGCCGTCACCAGGTGGCGGACCGCCTGATAAACGCAGAGCAGCGCGTACACCTCCTGCCGCACCATGTCAGGAGACTTCGAGCGCAGCAGCACGCCAGGCCCGTCGTGCAGCCGGGCCTCCAGCTCGCCAATGGCGCTCGCCAGCTCGCAGCGTTCAGCGAGACGTGCGGGGAATTCCTCCAGCGGATAGGCCTCGCGATCGAGAAGTGTTGTGACCAGGCGGACATGCTCGTCGGCCGGCGTGTCCTTCCGGGTGACGTGGTAGTCGATGACCCGGACCGGGATGCCCTGGCCGGTCGTCGGCGCCGCTCCCTCGCCGCGCGCGGCCGCCCGCGCCGCTTCCCCGCCGTACACGGTCGTCGGCGCCGCTTCCCCGTCGTGCGAGGTGTCGGTGATCCGCGACAGATGGCTGCCGTCGGGCAGCGGCTCCAGGACCGGCAGGTCCTCGTCGTCGTCCGCGCGGAAGATCGCATGCGCCCCGGCGCGGACCACCGCGTCGAGGTTGGCGTACGACAGGAAGCCCCGATCGGCCACCACCACGTCGCCGGGACGCAGCAGCGGCCACAGCCGCCGGGCCATGGCCTGTTCGCCCTCGCCGGCCGGCCCGACGTGTACGCCCGCCAGCGCCCGGCTGCCGGTCTCGGTCAAGGCCACCATCCCGACCTGGGGCAGCCCGCCCTCCCGTTCGCTGCCGAACGCCGCGCCGTTCGCCCGGCTGGCCGGAACCTTCATGGCGAGGCCGGAGATCGTGAGCTTGCGCAGATTCCGCCAGTACGCCCGCGGCGCGGGCTCCCGGCCGTTCTGGGCCATGGCCATGCTCAGCAGCTCAGCCAGTGGCCGCCACCCCAACCGCGCCCGCGCCTTGCTGATCGCCGCGGCCGAGGGCCGCATGCGGGCGTCCTGCCGCGGCTGGGAGGCGGGCGACAAGGACAAGCCGGCGAGCAGCGTGTTCCAGACCTCGCCGTAGCCCAGGTCGAAGCAGAGCGTCATGGCCATCGTGTAGTACGCCACCAGCTGCGCGGGCAGGGCCCGCCGCCGTAACTCGCGGGCCTCGCAGGCGTCGATCGCGGCGTCCACCAGGTCCGGCGGGTACGCCGCCACGAGCACGCCGATCGCCACCCGATCCGGCAGCCCCGGCTCCTTACCCGTCCTGACCCGCCGTCTGACTCTACGCACTAGTTGATCTTAACAACGTCGTGATCATGAAGTGCGGCGCACGCGGAAGGCTTCCGTGACACCTGGCTCAGCCGCGCGGCGGGCGTACCCGAGCGTCGCGAGAACGCGTCGTCAGGACGGCACGTCGAGGGTGGCGACCCACCCGATGCAGCTGAAGTCGCGGCCGAGGTCGGACGGCCGGTCCACGCCGTGCGTGGAGTGCACCGGTACGAGCACTCCTCCGGCCGGGTGGGGATCTCTCTCGTTCAGCGCGTACTCGTAGCGGACGTATATCTGGGAGATGCCGGTGACCTGGCCTTCGACGGTGATGTAGTCGGGTGTGGGCTCGTCGTGATGCTCCTCGACCCATTCGATCGTGGCGGCGGTCTCCTCTCCGAGAGCTTGCGTCAGCCACTTACGGTCGGCCGGGGCGAGGGTCCAGGAGACCTCAGACCCCACGCTGAAGGGGTCGCCGCAGCACGCCATCTGCCACTCGACCACCCACACGTTCACCTTCACACCGGCAATGTAGGCAGATCGTCCGCCCCGCAACAACGGGATTTAAGCCGCACTACCCCGCAAAACCGCAGATCAGGGACGTGGGACAACGGCAAAACGGCTCCGCATGAGCGGCGAATCCAGCATCCTGGGCATGGCCGAATTCGGCCCGAGCATGGCCCTCACCTACTCCGGTCCCCCTTCTCCGCATAAAGAGGTCTTCGTGACTCGGTACGCCATCGATCGTGCCCACACCACGCTGCTCGCCCAGTGGAGCACCGGCATCGGCGACACCGCCACCGTCGTGGCCCCGCTCACCCGCGACCAGCCGCGTGAGGACACGTGCCGGCTCGCCGCCGCGCTGACCCGCCTGTCCGGCCTCTGCTGGCGCGCGTACACGCACCCCGCCGGCTGCGGCGATCTCCACGACGCGAACCGGCGGCGGGAGCGCGAGGCGTTCGCCAAGGTGCTGCCCGCCCTCATCGCCACCAGGCGGCCGCCCGACCTGCCGGACGGCACCGAGGTCGAGCGGGCCGCGCACGACGTCGCCAGGGTGCTGCAGACGATCGGCGCGTCCCAGCTCACCACGCTCGTCACCACCGACGTCGCGGCCGAGCTGGCCGCGGTCGAGCAGGCGGAGCGCGGTGACCTGTCCGAACGTGCCAGGCAGGCGGTCGAGCTGAGCCGCGAGGACGCCTCGCCCCTGCAGATCTCCCGGGCCGACCGGCTGCTGCGCGACGATCCGTGCGGCGGCGAGACCCTTCTGACCGAGGTGGACCCCACGGCCGCCGCCATCGCCGCCGCCCACTGGTTCCACGCCGCGCTCGCCGTCACCGCCCGGCACACCGGTCTGCCGCCCGAGCGCATCGTGGCCGCGGCCGGGCGGCCAGGACGGCCGCTCGCCGTCGAGAGCCTCACCGGCGTCACCGCCGCCCTCGACTCCGGCGTCCGGGCCCGGCAGGCGGTCATCCCGCTCATCCGCACCGCCCTGCACGTCGCCGAGGGCCACCTGTGCGGCCTGCGCGAGGTACGGCGCCGGCTCGCCGCCGCACGAGACCTCGTCCACGCGGCCGGGTACGGAGGCTGCGAGCCCGCGTCCGAGGCCGTCCATCTGCCGCTCACCGCGCTCGACCCGGTGCGGCCCGCCCCCGACCTGCTACGCAACCTGCTGCACGGCATCAGGACCTGCCTGCTGCACTACGAGCGGCACGATCGGCCCGCCGCACCGGATCCGCGGGTGCAGCCCGCCGCACCGGATCCGCGGGCGGCGTTCGTCGCCGCCACCCGGGAGGAGGCCGCCGCGCGTACGGATCGCCTGCTGTGATCGCCGCCGCCCGGCCTGGACGTAGGCTGGTGGCCATGGCACAGGAGCGTGCGAAGGGCGTAGGCCGTCCCCCGCGTCTCACCCTTGAGGCGATCCTGGAGGCGGCCGATCGCATCCTGCGCTCGGAGGGCCCGGAGAAGCTGTCGATGCGCCGCCTCGCCCAGGAGCTGGGCAGCGCGCCGATGACGCTCTACTACCACGTACGCGACAAGGACGAGCTGCTGCTGCGCGTGATGGAGGAGCAGGCGAGGAGCATCCCCCGCCCCGAGCTCCCCGAGGACCCGCGCGAGCGGCTGATCGCGGTGGCGACCATGCTGCACGAGCAGCTCTCCGAACGCCTGTGGATCGTCGAGGTGCTGGCGGGCGGCGACCTCATCGCCCCCTCGGCGCTGTGGTTCGTCGAAGAGATGATCGACGCCGCCGTCCAGTGCGGCCACCCGCCGGAGCGCGCCCTGTTCATCTACCGCTCGATCTGGTTCTACATCGTCGGCGACCTCATGATCCGGGCGAAGGGCGCCCGGCGGCGTTCCAGCGTCCCCTCGTACGAGGAGTCGGTCGTCGCCGGGCTGCGCGCGGGCACCCATCCGAGGCTGTCGTCGCTGGCCGACCGCTGGACCGAGCTGAACGCCCGCGACACCCACCGCGAAGGGCTGACCGCGATCATCGACGGGCTGCTGCGGACCACCGCGCCCTGAGGTCACGGCGTCACCGACAACTCCCAGAACCCCGCGTACCTGCCGCCGCTGCGCACCAGCTCCTCGTGCGTGCCCTCCTCCACGACGCGGCCGCCGTCGAGGAAGATCACCCGGTCGGCGCGGCGCACGGTGCGCATGCGGTGCGCGACCATCACCACGGTACGGCCCGCCATCAGCCGCTCGACGCCCTCGTGCACGGCGGCCTCGTTGACCGGGTCGAGCGCGGAGGTCACCTCGTCGAGCAGCACGATGGGGGCGTCCTTGAGCAGCGCCCGCGCGATCGAGACGCGCTGGCGCTCGCCTCCGGACAGCCGCGCCCCGCCCTCGCCGACCTTCGCCGCCCAGCCGCCCGGCAGGCGTTCGACGACCTCGTCCAGCCGGGCCGCGCGGGCCGCCGCCCGCACCTCGGCGTCGGTGGCGCCGGGGCGGCCGAGCCTGACGTTCTCCTCGATGGTGCCGTCGAAGAGGTAGACGTCCTGGAAGACGATGGCGATGCGCGACATCAGGTCTTCCGCGGCGACGTCGCGTACGTCCGCACCGCCGATGCGCACGGCGCCCGCGTCCACGTCGTAGAAGCGGGCCAGCAGGTGCAGCAGCGTGCTCTTGCCCGCGCCCGACGGCCCCACCACGGCCAGCCGTTCGCCCTCCGCCACGGACAGCGACACCCCGTCGAGGACGGTGCGGTCGCCGTGCCGGAAGGTGACGGCGTCGAGCCGCAGGTCGTGGCGGTCGGGCAGGACGGGCTTCGCCGGCTCGGGCAGCGGCTCGGTGTGCAGCACGGTGTCGAGCCGGTCCAGCTCGGCGCGGGCACCGCGCAGCTTGCCGCCGATCTCCGCCAGCGACAGCAGCGGGTCGGCGCAGCGGGCCGCGAGCACCAGGATCGCCAGCACCTCCGCGGCGCCGATGCCGCCGCCGAGCGCGAGGTACGCGCCCAGGGCCAGCAGCGCCGTGAACACCACCTGGACGGTGAGCGTCAGGCCCACGGCGGCGGGCAGCGTGGCGAGCAGGGTGGCGCGCGCGGCCCGCCGTACGTGCCGCAGCGCGTCGTCGAGCAGCGCGAACCGCTCCCCGCTCCGGCCGCCGGCCCGCAGCACCGGCTGGGCCTGAAGATACTCGATGACCCGGTCGGTGGACTCCTTGTCGCGTTCGTGCCGGTCAGCGTCGGCGGCGGCCGTCGCGCGGGCGGCGTACGCCTGGACCCCCGCGACGGCGGGCGCGGCGACCAGCGCGGCCAGGCCCATCCGCCAGTCGAAGACGGACATCACGGCCACGATCGTCAGCGGCGTCACGACCGCCGAGACGAACGGCGCCAGCAGGTGCGCGGCCACGCCCATCGCCTGGAGCAGGCCGCGTCCCGCCATGACGGACACCTCGCCGACCCGGCCGGTGTCGTACCAGCCGATGGGCAGCCTGGCCAGGTGGCCGCCGAGCCGGTAGTACATGCCGCGCAGCATCGTGGTGCCGACCCTCATGCCGGACAGGTCGGCGGCGTAGCGCAGCACGGCGTAACCGGCGACCGCCGCCCCGAACCCCGCCAGCCACGGCACGGCACTCTCCGGCGCGCCGCCGAGCAGCTCGCGCAGGACCGGGACGAGCAGCGCGTACGACAGGCCCTCGGCGACGGCGGCCACCGCCATCAGGGCCAGGGTGCGGCGCATCGGGCGGGCGTACTGGTCGCCGAGCACCCGCAGCAGCGTTTTGATCATCGTGCCTCCTCTCCTTGCCGCTCCCCGGCCTGCGCCGCGTCGTACGCGCCTGCCTGTGCCGGGTCGTGCGCGGGCCGGCGCTCCCCGGCCTGTCGCGGGTCGTGGGCGCGCCAGAACGCGGCGAACCTGCCGCCCCGCCGCAGCAGCTCGGCCGGGGCTCCCTGTTCGGTGATCACGCCGTCCTCCAGCAGGACGACGGTGTCGGCCCCGGCGATGGTCTCCTGACGGTGGGCGATGACGAGGATCGTCCGGTCGCCGCCGAGGCCGGCGAGGGCGCGGCGTACGGCCTGCTCGGTCTGCGGGTCGGCGAAGGAGGTGGCCTCGTCGAGCACCAGGACGGGCGTGTCGGCCAGCAGGGCGCGGGCGAGCGCGACGCGCTGGGCCTCGCCGCCCGACAGCCTGGCCTCCTCGCCGATGACCGTGTCGTAGCCGCGCGGCAGCTCCATGACGCGGTCGTGGATGCCGGCCAGCCGGGCGGCCCGCACGATGGCGTCGCGATCGGCGTGCGGCACCGCGAGCGCGATGTTGTCGGCGACGGACGCGCGCAGCAGGCGTACGTCCTGGAAGACGAACGAGACCCGCCGGTAGAGCTCGTCGGCGGCGATGTCGCGCAGGTCGGCGCCGCCGAGCAGCACCGCGCCCTCCGCCGGATCGAAGAACCTCGGCAGCAGCCGGACCAGGGTGGACTTCCCGCTGCCCGACGGTCCGACCACGGCGGTCGTGGTGCCGGGCTCCAGCACCAGGTCCACGCCGCGCAGCACCTCGCGGTCCTCCTCGTAGCCGAAGCGCACGCCGCGCAGCTCCACCCGGTGGCCGCTCGGTGTCACCGGACGTTCCGGCTCCGGCAGCGGCCGTACGGACAGCACCTCCTTGACGCGGCCGAGCGCGCGGCCCGCGGCGGTCACGTCGTCGAACCCGTGGCCGAGCGCCGCCACCGGAGCGGTCAGCCCGAGCCCGAGCAGCAGGAACGGCAGCAGGTCCGCCGGCGCCAGACCGCCCGACGCGATGCGCACCGCACCGCCGATCAGCACGACCAGCAGCACGAACGGCGGCGCCAGCACCAGCCGCATCGCCGCCGCGATCGGCGACATGCCGCGCACCCAGCGCAGGAAGGTGCCGACGAAGTCGTCCACGGCGGTGATGAACGCCCGGTGCGCCCGCTGCGACCCGCCGAACGCCTTCACCACCGCGATCCCCTGCACGAACTCGACCACCGAGTCCGCGATGCGCCCCATGGCGGCCTCGAACTCGCGCTGCTCGCGGGCCCTGGCCGGCAGCATCAGCAGCGGCACCAGCATGAGGGCGAGCGCGACGGGGATCAGCGTGATGAGCGTGAGCCGCCAGTCGACGGTGAGCAGGTAGATCAGCGATGCCGCGGGCACCACGAACGCGGCGGTCAGCTCGCCGGGCGTGTGTGCGATCAGCGGGTGCATGGCGCTGACGTCGTCCCCGACCACCTTGGCCAGCTCGCCGGTGCGGCGTCGCGACAGCCAGCCCATCGGCGCCCGCCCGAGCCGCTCGGCGAGCCGCCTGCGCAGCGCGAGCTGCACGTCGGTGTCGACCAGGTGGCCGATGCCGGACGACGTCGCGGTGCACACCAGCCGGACGAGCAGCCCGGCCGCGCCCGCGATCACCACCGTACGGACGTGTCCGGCGTCGATCGGTCCCGGCGCGAGCAGCGTGCGGCCCAGCTCGACGACGGCCAGCAGCGGGGCGAGGCCGGCGAGGGCCCCGGCGATCTGGAGGATCACCACGGCGGCGAAGCCCGGGATGTGCGGGCGCAGGAGTCCGGCCGTGCCCGGGTCGGGCGCGGGGTCGCGGACGCGTTCGCGCCGCGCCGCCGCCGGTGCGGATTCGATGGCGGTCATCGCGCTCCCTTCATTTTTCGTACGCGTACGAATAAGGGTATGCGAGAAGGAGGTGGGGTGCGCGAGCCGATGTCCGGAATGGGGCTCGGGCGCAGGGAGGGCGCGATGGAAGGGCGCGGTGGAAGGGCGCGATGGAAGGGCGCGGTGGAAGAGCTTGAGACGTGCCGCCCACCGGTGGGAACTCAGGACAGGGGCGGAAAGCGCATAAAAAGGCGCGGATCACAGGCGGCGGAAGGCGCGGCGGTAGGCCGCGGGCGCGATGCCGCGCCGGGCGGCGAAGTGGTGTCGCAGGGTGTCCGCGCCGCCGAACCCGGCCCGCGCCGCCACGGCGTCCACGCTCAGCTCGGTGGTCTCCAGCAGCTCTTCGGCGAGGCGCAGCCGCTGTTCGAGCAGCCAGCGGTGCGGCGTGGTGCCGGTCAGCGCCTTGAACCGGCGGGCGAACGTACGCGGCGACATGGCGGCGCGCGCGGCGAGCGCCTCCACGGTGAGCGGCCGGTCGAGGTGCCGGGTGATCCAGTCGAGCAGCTCCGACAGCTCGTACGGGGTGCGCGGCGGCGGCATGGGCGCCTCGACGTACTGGGCCTGCCCGCCGGCCCGATGTGCGGGCACCACGAGGCGTCTGGCCAGGGCGTTGGCCGTGGCGGCACCGTACTCCAGCCGGATGAGGTGCAGGCAGGCGTCGATCCCGGCGGCCGCTCCGGCGCTGCTGAGGACGGGGCCGTCGGAGACGTACAGGATGTCCGGCTCGACCCTGACACGGGGGTGGGCGCGCGCGAGCAGGCCGGCGAACTGCCAGTGGGTGGTGGCCCTGCGGCCGTCGAGCAGCCCGGCGGCGGCCGCGAGGAAGGCTCCTGTGCAGATGGTGAGCACGCGCGCGCCCCGTTCGGCCGCCGCGCGCAGGGCGGCGAGCAGCGGCTCGGGCACGGGCGCGTCGAGCGCGGGCCAGGCGGGCACGGTCACCAGGTCGGCGCGGGCGATGCGGTCGAGCCCGTGTTCGACCTGGACGGAGAAGCCGGAGGTGGTCGGCACGAGGCCGGGCGTGGGCGCGCAGACCGCGAAGTCGTACCCGGGCAGGTCGTCGTCGGAACGGTCGAGGCCGAACACCTGGCAGACGATCCCCAGCTCGAACGTGGCGGCCACGTCCCCGACGACGGCGACGACATCGCGGATCACGTCTGCGATTCTGGCAGGAAATTCCCGCATCTGGTCATTCCTGCCACTCCCCCGCCTCCGGTGCCGCCCGCGACGCTGGGGGCATGACCATCACCACGCACCCGCGCTTCCCGCTGCCCGGACAGGGCCGCCCGGCGGTCGCCGTGCCCGCTCCGGGCCCCGGGCCGCAGCGCTGGGCCGGCGCGCCGAGCGCCGCGCTCGACGACGACGGCACGTACGTACTCGCCTACCGGGTACGCGACGGCGAGGACCGCAACGTCGTGGCCCGCTCGGTGGACGGCGGGCGCTTCACCACGGTCGCGCTGCTGCCGCGCGACCGCTTCCGCGCGGCCATGGTGGAGCGTCCCGCCCTGGTCCGCACGCCGTCCGGGCGCTGGCGGCTGTACGTCAGCTGCGCCACGCCGGGGACCAAGCACTGGTGGATCGGCGTGCTCGAAGCCGCATCGCCGGAGGGCCTGGCGACGGCCCGGGTGCGTACGGTCTTCGCGGGCGATTCTCGTACCGGGGTCAAGGACCCGGTGATCCGTCACGACGGCCGCACCTGGCGGGCGTGGCTGTGCTGCCACCCGCTGGACGTGCCGGGGGCCGAGGACCGCATGAGCACCGCGTACGCGACCAGCGATGACGGGCTGACCTGGCGGTGGCACGGCACGGTCCTGACCGGCCGCCCCGGCGCCTGGGACGCCCGCGGAGCCCGGCTGACCGCCGTGCTGCCGGACGGCCGCGCGTCCTACGACGGCCGCGCCTCGGCCGCGGAGAACTGGCGGGAACGCACGGGCATCGCCGTACCTGCTGGCGGCCCGCTGCCGGCTTCGATGGGCACAGAGCCCGTCAACGCCCCGGTGGGCGCGGACCCGGTCGCCGGCCCACTACCCACCCCGGAAGGCACGGATCGGGTCGCCGGCCCACTACCCACCCCGATAGGCGCGGATCCGGTCAGCGGCCCGCTACTCATCCCAGTGGGCGCGGAGCCCGTGGCGGACGTGCGCTACCTGGAGGTGCTGCCCCTGCCCGGAGGCGGCCACCGCCTGTTCTACGAGGCCCGCCGCCCGGACGGCTCCCACGAGCTGCGCACGGAACTAGTGCCGGGCTGACGCGCACGCCACACGGGCCTGAACACACCCGCCATCCCAGCCGACGCGACGGCCGCCCGGTCAGACGCGACGGGGTGGCTCCGGTGCCGAGGCGCACACCGCCCCGGCCGCCACGCGACGGCCGAGGCGCACGCCGCCCCGGCCGCCATACGACGGCCGGGGCGTTCACGCGGTGAGGAGCAGGCCGGACTATGGTGTCGTCTTGCAGTCCCGCGACACCACCGTGCCGTCCTCCTTACATATCGTGCAGACCTTCTTCGGATTGGTCGTGTCGGGCGCCGTATCGCATTCCCTGAGCTTCGGCTTGGTCTGTTTCTGCTCGCAGTACTGGCGTTTCCAGCCGCCGCGCTTCCCCTTGCAGTAGAAGCATCTGCGACCGGACTCGCCGGTCATCCACTTACACGGCGCCGCGCGCGACTCCGAGACACCGGTGGCGGTACGGAAGCAATCCGCCGTATCGGCGTTGACCTGGGATGACGCTGACGGGACGAGGGCGGCGGCCACCATGGCAGCGGTGGCGCATGCTGTTTTGAGCATGTGTCCCTCCCTTCCTCTCCGCCCATGGTGACGAACGCCGACGGGAAGCCGTCAAGTGGCCACCGGAAAATCTTTCTCGCCGCCACATCGGCCGCCCGGGATTGAAAACATCCGGCGGCCTTGAAATTGCACAATCATGGCGTACGGACGCGCGTTTCTCCGCTAATTCATGAATGAAGTGGGTGTGACGGCGGCCAGGTGCTCGCGAATCAGCGGATGCACGAAATGGTAGATCCCGTCGCCTGCCGGGCAGAGAAGGCCCGCGTCGACGGCGGCGTCCAGGAAGGCCGGCACGTCGTACACGCCCGCGTCCCGCGGCTTGGTCCGGACGTCGGTGCTCTCGCCCGACACCACGTGACCACTCGCCGTACCAAATGCACGGGCGACTCGCCGCAGAGTCAGGCCGAGCAGCCGGTCGGGGTCGGCCTCGCGGGCGGTCAGCAGGCCCTCCAGCCGTCGCCGGGCCTCGGAGGGCGCGGTCCCGAGCACGCGTACCGTCTCGAATCCATCCGGCTCCGCGTCCCGTCCGGTGAGCACGACGCCGCAAGGAGTGTTCCGCGCCCATGCCAGGAACTCGGAAGGTCGGGTGGATTCGAGTTCCTCGATGCCGTCCACGATGAGCACGAGCGCGCCCGCATGACCGCGGCGTGCGCGTTAGTGGCGGACAGCCCGTACTCGGCGCCCAGGGCGCGCGTGACCCACCGTTCGGACTGCGGCAGCCCGCTGACGAGGACTTTGCCTTCTGCTTGCCGCCGCCACCCGGCGTCAGGCCGGTCGCGGCGGCGCCGTGGCCGGCGGCTTCGAGTGAGTCGGTCTGCTCGATCGTGCCGGCGGTCTCCACGACCAGATGAGCCCGATGGCCTCGACTACCTTGCGTAAGTAGGTGCGCCCGTGAGCAGGGGTTCGCCGCCGTGCCGGATCAGGCGTACGGAGGTGAGCCCGTGTGCGGTGGCGTGTTCGGCGATGCGTTCCGCGGCGGCGGTGACGAGTTCCGGGGCCATGACTTTGGGCTGCGACCGCCAGCTTTGGTCCGCGAGAGTGGAGACGTAGCAGTAGTCACAGGCCAGATTGCAGCGGCTGTGCACTTTCAGGAGGAGTTGCCGGAAGGGGCGGGGGCGCCATCCGTTGTCCAGCAGTTTGGTCACGTCGAGAGTGTCGGGCCACTCTCGCGGCGGATCCTCCCCCAGGTAGGTCAACGTGGAAACTCCCCGCGCCGCCGGAAATATCCGAGTGAATCACGATGCTAGCCGAGTCATGCCCAATTGTGGAGAACCACGAAGGTGCCAGGCATGATCGGCCGTCGCTTTTCGGTCGGTCATTCGTTGAGCGGCGACCGGCCTTTTCACTGGAGGCGGCTTTCGCCGAGCGGGATGATACGGGGCCCAGTGGTCCTTTCTCCGGTGCCGCGACAGGGCCGCGGTGCGGGCGGCTGGTGCGGGGTCCGTGCGGGCCGTCCCGTCCGGAGGCCCGCAGACCCCACCACTCACACCGCGACCCTGTCGCTTCCGTACGAGGACCGATCGCGCATTAGCGCAGCTCGCTCGGCCACCACCAGCGGCCGTCGTTCCTCTCCGGCTCGTTCTCGACCTCTTCCTCTGGCGCTTCGACTTCCTCGCGCTCGACCTGCAGCGGCTGCACCCGCTCGTGGCGGTGGTGGCGCAGCTCGTGGCGGCGGTTCTTGTTGTGGTTGCGGTTGTGGATGATCACCCGGATCCGCGGCATGTGGAACCGCGGGTTGTGGAGAATGGGCTTCTCCTTGGGCACGTGGCGGACCTTGGTGACGTGGCGCACCGGCGCCGCCGGAGCGGGCGGGCCGCCGGCCTGAACGGTGTGGAAGCCCGCGCTGGCGGAGGCCACACCCTGGGCCAGCGGAAGGAAGATGACGCTGGAAGCGGCGGCGGCCACGGCCAGCATCGCGTACCGTCCGCGGCGGGACATGTTGGTATTCACTGCACTCGTTTCCTTGCCTGGATAAATTGGCCAGAATCCGGCACCCGCACTTTTGTCGGGACACCTAGACGCAAGCAGACGTACCCATGCAGATGTTCTCAGTTACCTCCTTAAACCCAAACAACCCGTCAAAACCCACAGATTGCATTCAATAACACGACGCCCACCGGCCCCCAGACGAGGTTTCTGGGGGCGAGGGCTACGAGCTTTCGGGTGGCGGCAGGGGCGGGGGTACGGGGAGCTGCGGGCTGCAGGACTGCGGGGCCACGACGAGGAGGCGGTGCCCGTAGGGGCGGCGTTCGCGCCAGTGGGCCGGCAGCGCGGGCACGCCGGGGTCCGAGTCATGGTGCGAGCCGGGCTCTGATGGCTTGTCGAGGTCTCGAGGCAGGTCGAAGTCGCGAGATAGGTCGAGGTCTCGGAGTGACCGGGATCGCGGGGTGGGCCGCAGTTGGGCCGACGGTGGCTTGAGGCCGCGCCCAAGGAGCAGGCCGGCCGTGGGCTGGGGTCCCGCTCAGGGAGCAGGCCGGCCGTGGGAGGTCCGGCCGACCGTGAGCAGCCGTGGAAGGTAGGCCCAGCCGTGGGAGATCCGGCCGACCGTGAGCAGCCGTGGAAGGTAGGGCCGGCCGTGGGTAGTAGGGCGGGCCGTGGCTGTGAGGCGGGCTCAAGGGCGTGGCGCGGGCTGCGGTCCGAGGGCAAGCGCAGATTGTGGCGCGGGCTGTGGTCCGAGGGCAGGCGCAGGCGCAGGGTTGTGGCGCGGGCGGGGTCGAAAGCGGGCCCGGCTGCGGCACGAGACGCGCTCAGGGGGCGGGCCCAGGTAGCAGCGCGGGACGCGATCGGAAGTGGGCCCGGGGGTTACGGTGCGCGACGCGGTCGAAAGCGGGCCCAGGTTGCTGGGGCAGGCAAGCCCGGGCAGTAGGACCGCGCAGGCAGGGAGAAGCGGTGGTCCACCCCCAGGTGGAAGCGGTCAGGTGGCGTCGTGGTGGTGGCGGACGGGGCCGGGCTCCTCTCGGCGCTGGTGCGGTACGGCGATGTCCGCACCCCGCGGCCCCAGGTAGGGGTCTGTGGCGCGCAGGCCGGCCGTGGCGACGACGCGGCTGACGTCGCTGGGTGTGATGAGGCCGAGGAGGCGGCCGGTGGGGTCGAGGACGACGGCGCGCCCGTCCGTGCTGCGGCCCATGCGCTGGAGCAGGTCGGTGAGCTGCTCGTCGGGGCGTGCCTTGGGCACCTCGTGGGCCGGGCAGGCGATGTCGCTCAGCCGCGTGACGGCGCGGTCCTGGGGAAGGACCTGGCGGATGCGGTTGAGCGTGACGAGTCCGGTGAAGGTGCCGTGCCCGTCGACCAGCGGGTACGTGGACAGCCGGTGCCGCAGCACGACCCGGTCGATGAGGCCGGCCACGGTTTCGTCGGGGTGGGCGGTGATGGGGTTGCCGGACATCACGTCGGCCACGCGCAGCCCGTAGAGGGCGTGGCCGAGCTGGGTCTGCTGCTCCTCGGCGGTGGCGGCGTTCACCAGGAACAGGCCGATGAGGGCCAGCCAGAACCCCTGGAACCCGAGCCCGGCGAGCACCTGGATGAAGCCGAGGGCGATGAGCACGTACCCGAAGACCCGGCCGGCACGGGCGGCGGCGACGGCCGCCCGCGTACGGTCGCCCCAGCGCGCCCACAGCGCGGCCCGCAGCACGCGTCCGCCGTCGAGCGGCGCGGCGGGGATGAGGTTGAAGATGGCGAGCAGGACGTTGACGGCGGCGAGGTACCAGAAGACGCCGGCCAGCAGCGGCGTCCCCAGAGCGGCGTCGGCGAGCAGCGCGATGGCCCCGGAGACCACGCCGACCAGCAGGCTCGTGAGCGGCCCGACGACCGCGATCTTCAGGTCGGCGCCCGGCGTGCGCGGCTCGCCGCGCAGTTCGGCGACGCCGCCGAGCAGCCACAGGGTGATCTGCGCGACGTCGATGCCGTGGCGGCGCGCGGTGACCGCGTGCGCCAGTTCGTGGGCGAGCAGCGAGGCGAGGAACAGCACGGCCGCGACCAGCCCGGCCAGCAGGTAGACCGCCGGGGATCGCCCGGGGAAGACGGCCGGGAACCGCCCGAAGGCCAGCCCCACGACCAGGATGACGACGATGACCAGCACGCTGATGTTGAGCCCGACCCGGACCCCGGCGATGCGGCCAAGAGGAATCGAGGAGCGCATCTTTCCTCCCGCGGAATGGCTGTCGCCGTCCCTTACCCTCAGGGCAGGAAAGGTCACCTGCGCTCCGCGGGGGTGCGGCTACTGCTCGGGCGGGCCGGTCCTGGCCGTTGGCGGGGTGTCGCGGCCCTCGACGTCGGTGCCGGGCCCGTGACCGTCTCCGTGGCCGTCGCCGCTGGAGAGGCGGATCCTCTCGCCTCCGTACGCGCGGCTCATCTTGATCCTGAGCTTGCCGAGCGGCCCGCGCGCGACCTTGGGCGGCACGCCGTCGCCGTCCGGCCCCGACGGCAGCATCGGGACGGGCTTCTTGCCGAGGACGTGCGCCTCGATGTCCTCGGACGGCGGCGCGTGGACCTCGATGAACTCACCGTGCGGCAGCCGCTGGATGACCCCCGACTCGACGCCGTGCGAGACGACATTGGCGTCGGAGCGCTGCAGGCCGAGGCAGATCCGGTACGTGATCCAGTAGGCCAGCGCGGGCCCGATGAAGATGAGCGCGCGGCCGGCGTACGTCGTCCAGTTGAGGCTGACGTGGAAGTGGGTGGCGAACAGGTCGTTCGCGCCGAGCAGCCACAGGACCCCGTAGAACGTGATGGCGGAGATGCCGATCGCGGTGCGGTGCGGGTTGTTGCGGGGCCGGTCGGCGATGTGGTGCTCGCGCTTGTCGCCGGTGACCCACTGTTCCAGGAACGGGAAGAGCACGAGCCCCGTGATGATCAACCCGAGCGGCACGAGGGCCGGGATGAGCACGCTCAGCGGCAGTGTCCCTCCGGCGGTGCCGAAGAGGTTGATCTCCCATGGCGGCATGAGCCGCAGCGAGCCTTCCAGGAAGCCCATGTACCAGTCGGGCTGGGAACCGGCGGAGATGTCGGCCGGTGAGTACGGGCCGAAGAGCCAGATGGGGTTGATCTGTGCGAACGTCGCGAGCCCGCACAGCACCGCGAGCGTGAACAGCAGGAACGCGCCCGACTTGCCCATGAAGGCGGGGTACAGCGGCGAGCCGACCACGTTGCGCTCGGTACGTCCCTTGCCCGGCATCTGGGTGTGCTTCTGCACCCACATCAGTACGAGGTGAGCGGTGATGAGCGCGAGCAGGATGCCCGGGATGAGCAGGATGTGCAGGGCGTAGAAGCGCTCGATCACGGTCTCGCCGGGATACTCGCCGTCGAAGAGGAAGAACGACAGGTACGTACCGATCAGCGGAATCGACTGCAGCACGCCCTGCGTGATGCGCAGACCGGCGCCGGACAGCAGGTCGTCGGGCAGCGAGTAGCCGGTCAGGCCCTCGAACAGCGACAGCGTGAACAGGCCGATGCCGATGAGCCAGTTCAGCTCGCGCGGCTTGCGGTAGGCGCCGGTGAAGAACACCCGCAGCATGTGCACGACCAGGCTCGCCACGAACAGCAGGGCCGCCCAGTGGTGGATCTGCCGCACCAGCAGGCCGCCGCGCACCTCGAAGCTGATCTCCAGCGTGGACGCGTACGCCTCGGACATCTGCACGCCGAGCAGCGGCGCGTACGGGCCGTCGTAGATGACGTGACCCATGCTGGGACGGAACCAGAAGGTGAGGAACGTGCCGGTCAGCAGCAGGATGATGAACGTGTAGAGCGCGATCTCGCCCAGCAGGAACGACCAGTGGTCCGGGAAGATCTTGCGCATGTTGCGCTTGAGGAAGGCGGCACCGCCGAGACGGTCGTCCAGGAACGTGCTCGGCCCGCTGATGAACTTCGGCGGTGTCTCCATCGATGGCCTCCCCCATAGCCGCGGCCCCGGCACCGGCGGGACGATCTCCGCCCCCGCGATCGCCTGCCCCACGCTGGAACTCCGGGGCGACTGGTTAGGCGGCTGCCCCCGATCGGCCCCGGGAAAACACAAGCACCAGCAAGGACTTCTCCGAACGGGCATCGGCAGGGCTCCCGCAGGCGCCCTCGGGAGTGGGGGTGGAAGGCAGGCGTCGCGGGCGGTCCGCGAGTGGGCACGGACGGAAAGCGGGGCGGTTCGCGGACGAGCGCGCGGCGCTGGGCCGGGCGGTTCGCGGACGAGCGCGCGGCGCTGGCCGGGGCGGTTCGCGGCGGGCGCTGCGGCCGGTTTGCGGGTACGTGTGACGGGCAGCCGCGCACTCATGAAACGCACACGCACGTTCACCAGGCGCACGCGACACCACCGCGCCCGCGCCCCGAGACGGCGGGGGCTGCTGCTGGCGGGCGCCGCCGCGGCGGGAGCGACGGCGGCGATGGCGGCACGCGTGCTGCGGTCCCGACGCCCCGAGACCGTCCCCTGGTACGCGGTCACGGTCGAGGCCGACCCCGCCGCGCTGACCGGCAGGGACCGGCCGGACCTGCTCGCGAGGCTGGCCGAGCGGCACGAGATCCGTATCAGCCGCGCGCCGGGCGGGCGGGGCACGGAGATCGCGGTCCGCACCGCCGACGGCGCGACCAGGGAGCAGGTACGCGCGCTCAAGCAGCTCCTGGAGACCGGCGAGGTGCTGCGGGTCGAGGGCCAGCCGGAGGGCCGGCGTACGGCGTTCGGCCGCACCGCCGCTCCCGTCATCCGCCACCTGACGCGAAGGGGACCCCGATGAACGGCGCGCTGCGCGGAGGGAGGGCGAGGCGATGAAGGCGCTGTGCTGGACGGGCGTGAACGAGCTGACGGTCGAGGACGTCCCCGAGCCGCACCTGCTCAACCGCCAGGACGCCCTGGTCAAGGTGACCGCCAGCTCGGTGTGCGGCTCCGACCTGCACCTGCTGGACGGCTACGTCCCGGCGATGCTGGCCGGCGACGTGCTGGGGCACGAGTTCGTCGGCGAGGTGGTCGAGGTCGGCCCGGACGTGAAGGAGCGGCGGGTGGGCGAGCGCGTCGCGGTGTGCTCGATCCTGGGCTGCGGCCGCTGCCGCTACTGCCGCGAGGGCCTGTGGTCGCTGTGCGACAACACCAACCCGAACCCGGGCGTGCAGGAGAAGCTGAACGGCCACTCCAGCGCCGGGATCTTCGGCTACTCCCACGCCATGGGCGGCTTCGCGGGCAGCCACGCCGAGTACGTGCGCGTCCCGTACGCCGACGTCAACGCCTTCCCGGTGCCGGAGAACGTGCCGGACTCGAACGCGGTCTTCGCCTCCGACGCGGTGCCGACCGGGTGGATGGGCGCGGATCTCGGCCAGGTGGGGCCGGGCGACGTGGTGGCGGTGTGGGGGTGCGGCGGCGTCGGGCAGATGGCGGCGCTGGCGTCCCTGCGGATGGGCGCCGAGCGGGTGATCGCGATCGACCGGTTCCCCGAACGGCTCGGCATGGCCGCCGCGATCGGCGCGGAGCCGCTGGACTACGAACGGGCCGACGTGCTGGACGCGCTCAAGGAGATGACCGGCGGGCGCGGCCCCGACGTCTGCATCGAGGCGGTCGGCATGGAGAGCCACGGCACCGGCCCGCAGTACGTCTACGACCGCGCCAAGCAGGCGGTGCGCCTGCAGAGCGACCGCGGCCTCGCGCTGCGGCAGGCCGTGCAGGCGTGCAGGAAGGGCGGCACGGTGTCGGTGCTCGGCGTGTACGTCGGGATGGTCGACAAGTTCCCGATGGGCGCGCTGATGAACAAGGGCCTGACGATGCGCGGCGCCCAGCAGCACGGCCACCGCTACATCCCGATGATCCTGGACCGGATGAGCCGGGGCGAGATCGACGCCTCCCACCTGCTCACGCATCCGATGCGCCTGGACGACGGACCGGAGGGCTACGAGCTGTTCAAGCGGAAGCTGGACGGCTGCGTCCGCGCGGTCTTCCGTCCGTGACCTGCACCGATATTTCACACAATCTCATGAACTCGGGCGCGGTGGCGGCCATCGGATACAGGCGTGAGATTCTTCGTCACCCAGCTGTTCCGTTTCGCCTGGGCGGAGGCGCGGGCGTGCACGTTCGCGGTCGCCATGTTCGCGGGCCTCGCCGTCTCGTCGGTCGTGCCGCTGCCGATCCCGCGCTACGACGCGCTGCTGCTGTACGCGGTCGCGGTGACCGTCCTGCTGCGCCTGACCCGCTGGGAGACCGGCGCGGAGACCGCCGTCATCGCCGCTTTCCACCTGGTGGGGCTGGCGTTCGAGCTGTTCAAGGTACGGATCGGCTCGTGGAGCTACCCCGAGGACGCCCACACCAAGATCGGTGGGGTGCCGCTGTACAGCGGCTTCCTGTACGCGGCCGTGGGCAGCTACGTCTGCTCCGCCTGGCGGATCTTCGAGCTGCGGCTGGTCGGCTACCGCACGGTGCCGACGACCCTGGTGGCTTCGGCCATCTACGTGAACTTCGTCAGCCAGCACTTCTCGATCGACCTGCGCATCCCGCTGGCCGCCGCACTGCTGCTCGTCACCTGGGGGACGGTCGTGCACTTCACCGTGGGCGGCCACCGCTACCAGATGCCGCTGGCGCTGTCGCTCGCGCTCATCGGGTTCTTCCTGTGGGTGGCGGAGAACATCGCGACCTTCCTGGGCGCCTGGCAGTACCCGCATCAGCAGGACGCCTGGCACCTGGTGCACCCGGCGAAGTTCGGGGCGTGGGCGCTGCTGGTCAGCGTCACGTTCGTGATGGTCGCCTCGTGGCAGGCGACCCGGGGGCGGCTGCACCTGCCCGCCGCGACACGCGTGCGCGGATGGGCGACGCCGGTGCGCCGGGTACCCTCGTAAAGCGCGAGCCGTTTCGTCATCCCGTACGCGCAGCCGTCCCGTCCGCAGGCCCAACCGTCCGTACGCGAAACAGACCGACCGCGAAACCGTCCCCGTCATGAAGATCACTGCTTGCTCCATGACGCGAACCGTTCCGCGAACCCGCCGGCGGCCGCACACCCGCCGGCCCCGCGCCGTCCATCCGCGCGTCATATGCGTGCGGTATGTTGGGCGGGTTCTTCCGGATGCCACCGTCCGCGTGGCCCCAGGGCGAGGAGGTGAGGCTGCATGAGCAGTCAACCTCCTAGTCGCACTCGCTGAGCAGCCGACATCCCCTTCTCCACCCGGCGCTGCCGCGTGCCCTCATGCCGTCGCGCGCGCCGGGTCGTCGCCCTTTGAGTACGTTCCGGAGGTCCACCGATGATGTCCGACTGGCGTTCACGCGTTCTGCGTCCCGTACGGCGTATCGCGGCTCCGGCCGTCAAGGCAGAGCCCGAGCGCAAGCCCGCGCCCGAGGAGTCGATGGATCCGCACGGCCGCCGCCCTGCCCGGCGCGACGGCGTGCGGGTGCTCGACGGCCAGGTGCTCGACGCCGCCCTCTACCGCGACGGCCGGCGTCTCGACAGCCCGTCGTCCCCCGCCGACGTGCGCGCCCGGCTGCGCGACGAGCCGGGCACGATGGCCTGGATCGGCCTCTACCAGCCCGACGAGGAGCATCTGGAGGTGCTCGGCAAGGAGTTCGGGCTGCACGAGCTGGCCATCGAGGACGCCGTCGTCGCCCATCAGCGCCCCAAGCTGGAGCGCTACGGCGACACCCTGTTCGTGGTGCTGCGCGCCGCCCGCTACGACGACGCCGCCGAGCAGGTGGAGTTCGGCGAGATCCACCTGTTCTGCGGCCCCGATTTCGTGCTGACCGTCCGCCACGGCAACGCGCCCCCGCTGCACGCGGTGCGCGAGCGCATGGAGGCCGACCCCGCGCTGCTGGCACGCGGCTCCGAGGCCGTCCTGTACGCCGTGCTCGACCACGTCGTGGACGGCTACGCCCCCGTCGTCGCCGGCCTGCAGAACGACATCGACGAGATCGAGACGCAGGTGTTCGGCGGCGACCCCGGCGTCTCGCGGCGCATCTACGAGCTGTCGCGCGAGGTGATCGAGTTCCAGCGGGCGACCAGGCCGCTGCTCGCCATCCTCGACGGCCTGACGGCGGGCTTCGACAAGTACGGCACCGAGGAGGAGCTGCAGCGCTACCTGCGCGACGTCGCCGACCACGCCACCACCGTGGCCGAGCGGGTGGACGGCTTCCGCCAGATGCTGGCCGACATCCTCACCGTCAACGCCACCCTCGTCACGCAGGCGCAGAACGAGGAGATCAAGCACATGACGGAGGCCAGCCTGGCACAGAACGAGGAGATCAAGAAGATCTCCTCGTGGGCCGCCATCCTCTTCGCGCCCACCCTCATCGGCACGGTCTACGGCATGAACTTCGAGCCGCCGAACATGCCCGAGCTGCGCTGGACCTACGGCTATCCGTTCGCGCTCGGCCTGATGGCGCTGACCTGCCTCAGCCTGTACGTGATCTTCAAGCGGCGCGGCTGGCTCTGACCCCCGCCGGACCCGCTCACACGCCCTGGCTCAGGGCGGCGATCACCGTGATGAGCGCGATCGGCCCCAGGATCGCGGTGTTCACGATGACCGCGCTCTGGCCGGGCAGCACGCGGGCGAGCGCGGTGGAGGCGACCTGCCGCACCTTGCCCGCGCCGGGCAGCGCGAACAGGCCGATCGTGAACGCCCCCGCCGCCAGCGACTCGGCGTGGCTCGCGTTCAGCCAGCCGGTCATGTGGAGGAGCGTGCCGGCGACGATGCCGAACGCCAGCGACAGCAGCAGGTGGCCGACCGTCACGAGCGCGGCCCTGGTGAGGTCTTCGCGCTCGTCGTCGAGGTAGTGGCCGGCGATCCGCAGCGCCACCGAGAGCCCCGCCGCGATCAGGCCGATGGTGACCGGCCTGAGCACGGTGATCGAGGCCAGCATGATGAGCACGAGCACGCCGGAGAAGTCGCTGCTCTTCAGGAATCTGCGCAGCTCGAACGGCTCGCGGGGCGGCGCGGGGCGCGGCGGCTCTGGCTTGTCCTCGTGAACGGTGGGGGCCGCGGTGGTCGCGGGGTGCGCCTGCTCGTGGACGCTCGTGGCGTAGGTGACGGGCGGCAGCAGGTCGGAGACGGCGTCCTGGCCGGCGGGCATGGTGAGCGTGCGGTCGTACGCCGGGGTGGCGGTGGGACGGCGGCCGTCGGGGTCGAGCGCGGCGGCCATGCGCGCGAGCTCCCGCGCGGTGGGCCTGGCGGCGGGGTCGACGTCGAGCGCGCGGGTGAGCCAGCCGCGCAGCCAGCCGGGCGCGTGCTCGGACTGCCAGCGGCCCTCCATGGTGTTGAAGCAGACCGACTCGAACGTGCCCGTGCCGAACGGCGGCAGCCCCGTGGCGGCGAAGAACACCGTCGAGGCGAGCGCGTGCACGTCGGCCGCCTGGGTGATCAGCGACTCGCGGATGATCTCGGGCGCGAGGTAGCCCGGCGTGCCGACGAACATCCCGGTCTGCGTCAGCCGGGCCGAGTCGACGAGCTGCGCGATGCCGAAGTCGATGACCAGCGGCTCGCCGTCGACCAGCATGACGTTGGACGGCTTGAGGTCACGGTGGATCACCCCGGCCGCGTGGATGTCCACCAGCGCCTGGCACAGGCCCTGGGCGAGCCTGACGACCTCATGGGGCTTCAGCGGACCGTCGCTCAGCACGGTGTCCTCGAGCGTGCGGCCGTCGGCGAAGCGCGTCACCACGTACGGGCGGCCGCCCGCGATCTGGGCGTCGATCACCTCGGCGACGTAGCGGCTGCGCACCCGGCGCATGGTCTCGACCTCGCGGATGAGCCGGTCGCGCGCCTTGAGGTCGGCGGCCACGTGGGGGTGCAGCACCTTGATCGCGACATGCCGGCCGGCGGGGTCGAGCCCGAGGTGGGCGACGCCCATGCCGCCCTCGCCGATCTTCCTGAGCACCCGGTAGGGGCCCAGCATGTCCTGCGCCTGCGTGCTGCTCGTTCCCGAGGTCATCCTCCGCCTTTCCCCGTCTGGGCGCGCCTGCTTTCTCACCCGCTCCAACGCTCCGGCGGGTACTTGAGGTTTCCGCCATCGCTCCGGCGTCGCCGCGATGCCCATACCGTACGGGCTTTCCGGCGGCCGGGAGCCCGCGTACGTATTTCTTCCGGGTTATTGACGAAATTCCAGGGATATCGGCAGACTCTCCGGCATGTCGCGCGGCGGCCGCCCCCGCCCCCGCGACCGGGAGCTGGGCCGGGTCTGGATGCGGGACACGTACGTGAACTGCTTCATCGTGCGCGGCCGCCCGCTCTATGTCGCCACCGGCACCACGCGGGTGCCCGGCCTGCAGGCGGCCGCGCCCTGGAACGACGGCATCTTCGTGTGGACCGCGCCGTCCCTGCGCGGCCCGTGGCGGCTGGTGGACACCACCCGCATCAGGCCCGGCGCGGAGAAGGGCAAGGTGTGGTCGCCCGAGTTCGTGAACGAGAACCGCGAAGGGCGCACGGTGGTCGCGCCCTGGCAGGAGTACTGGAGCGACGAGCGGTTCGGCAAGCGGGGTCAGGTGTGGGCGCCCGAGGTGCACTGCTTCCGCGGTAAGTGGTACATCGTGGCGTGCATGGGCGACCACTCCCGCAAGGTCGGCTCGTTCCTGCTGGTCAGCGAGGGCGGGATCGAGGGGCCGTACCGGCTCGCGGAGGGCAACCTGGACAAGCCGTTCGGCGAGTCCTTCATCGGCGGGCCCGACTTCATCGAGCCGGGCGCGTACCACCACATCGACGGCAGCACCCGCCACGCCTACGACCCACCGGGCCCGGGCCGGACGCAGTACCAGTACGACGCGGTGGTGGCGGTCGCCGACCGGTTCGAAGGGCCCTACTCCAAGCGGTGGACGCTGGGCGTCGGCGCGGGGCACAACAACCTCTTCCGCGACCACGCCGGGCGGTTGTGGGCGACGTTCTTCCGCAACCCGAACGCCGGCTACTGGGCCGACCCCTCCCGCACCGGCGACGCGGCCGTGCCCGGGGTGGTGCGGCTGGAGTGGACGGGGCCGCGCGGCGACCGGCTCTACGTCCAGCGCCGCCGCGGCCACTGAGACCGCCGTCCAGCCTCTGCTCTACAGCCTGTAGAGTACGTGGAGATCTTCCAAGGAAAGGGGCGAAAGGTGCTGCGCTGGTTCCGTGTCGCGGCGGTGGCCGAGGCGTGCTCGTGGGCCGGGCTGCTGGTCGGGATGTTCTTCAAGCACGTGACCGAGACCAGCGAGCTCGGCGTCAAGATCTTCGGGCCGATCCACGGCGCGCTGTTCGTGCTCTACGGCCTCGGCGTGCTGCTCTCGGCGCGGGAGGCGGGCTGGGGCCGGGGCACGGTGGTGCTCGGGCTGGCGTGCGCGGTGCCGCCGTTCACCTCGATCTGGTTCGAACGCCGCATGGCCGCCCGCACCCCGCAGCCGGCCTGACGCCACCTCTGGGGTGTACCGCGCCCCGGCATGACCGCTGAGGCGCAGAACACCGACTCAGCCGCCGACCGCGACCTCAGCCACCGACCGCTACCTCAGCTGCCGACCGCGACCGGGCGCCCCCTGCGGCCGGTCTCCCGCCGTTGCTGCGCGCGTTCGACGTGCCGCTTCAGCCGCGCCAGGTCCTGCCGCAGCTTGTGGCCGGGGTCCGCGCCGAGGAGCTTGGCGATGGCGTGCCCGGCGGCGCCCACCACCGGGTTGTACGTGAACCGCACCTGCACGCGGGTCCTGCCCCGCCCCCTGTCCACCAGCCGCAGCGACCCGGTGTGCGCGATGAGCTGGCCTTCGGTGGACTTCCAGGCGATCTCCTTGCCTTCGTCGCGCTTGGTCTCAGTGGCGTCGAAGCGGATCGGCACACCGGCCGGGCCCTTGATCATCCAGTGCGAGAGCCCGCCGTCGGGCGAGCGGCGCACCTCGTACACGTCGGGCATGACCTCGGCGAACACCGAGTAGTCGCTCACCAGCTTCCAGATGGCCTCGGGCGGCGCGGTGATCTCGACCGCCTCCGCCACGTCCACCGCGCGCCTGCCGGCGTTGATGCCGGTGAGGCGGCGCAGCGGCAGGTTCGTCAGCGCGCGTGCGGCCACGGCGGCGCCGGCCGCGCGCACGATCCAGGCCAGCGGGCCGGGCAGGCGGCGGGAGGCGGTCAGCGCGTACGCGGCGGCCAGCCCGGCGCCGAACCTGGCGGTCGGGGACCAGCGCTGCTGCCGCAGTTCGGGAACGGGTTCGCGGGGCCGGCCCCGGCCCTGCAACGTCGGCACGCCGGACGGGTCGATGTGCGGGATCCAGCGGGCGTCGACCGCCTTCACACCCGGAATGCGCCGCACCGCCTTCCTGGCGTGCTCCTCCTCTTCGGCGAGCAGGTCGCCTTCCAGCGTCACCACGTGATCGTGCACGGAGACGCGCACGGCGTGCGGGTGGCTGACATGACGGCCCAGCTCGGCGCGTACCCGCTCCGACAGCACCCGGTCGTCGGCCGAGCGGCCCGCGATCCGGTAGCGCAGCTCGGCGCCCGCTCCCCGTCCGCGGTTGCCCAGGTCGCGGCTGAGCACGGCCGCGCCGTCGCGCATCTCGTGCGTGGCGTGCGCCGCCTTGTCCCGTACGCGCGCCCTGCGGGCCCGTCCCCTCGCGGGGTCCAGCAGGTACGCGGCCGCGGCCCCCGCGCAGGCTCCCACCCCGGCCGCCTTGAGCAGGCTGGGCAGGCGTGACGGCCCCGCGGTCTCGTCCCGAAAGGTGCTCATGACTCCCCCAGTTCGCACCGGCTTGATGCTGCTGAGGGCCGCTACCCGCCGACGACCTGGGCTAACGGACGGTAGCCGCAACACCGGTCATGGCGGCCGGGAATCGGCTCCGACGTGCGAACGTCGCAGCGCGGGGACACGCGCCGACACAGCGTGACGACGTATTCACGGATGTCTGTACGCGCCGTAAAGTGACAGGATGACTGTCGTGATCAGGCGGCCGGTCCGGCCCACGACGCCCGCCGGCGCCGTGATCGCTCAACCCACGAGGTTCCCGCGCGCGGGACGCGTTCCCATGCCCATGCAGCCGCACGGCTGACGCACGACAAGGACCCCTATGTCACAGATCAGTCCCCCCGGCCCCGCGGAAACGGGGAGTGACGGCCAGCCCACCCTTAAGCGGGTGATGGGCCCCGGCCTGCTGCTGCTGTTCATCGTCGGCGACATCCTCGGCACCGGCATCTACGCCCTGACCGGCCAGGTGGCCGGGGAGGTGGGCGGCGCCGCGTGGCTGCCGTTCGCCGTCGCGTTCGTCGTCGCGCTGATCACGGCGTGCTCCTATCTGGAGCTGGTCACGAAATACCCGGAAGCGGCGGGCGCGGCGCTGTACGTCCATAAGGCGTTCGGCAAGCACCTGCTGACCTTCCTGGTGTGCTTCGCGGTGATGTGCTCCGGCATCACCTCGGCCTCGGCGGCGTCGCGGGCCTTCGCCGCCAACCTCGCCACCGGGTTCGGCCTGGAGGTCGGCAACACCGTCATCCTGCTGATCGCGATGGCGTTCATGCTGCTCGTCCTGGCCGTCAACCTGCGCGGCGTGGGCGAGAGCGTCAAGCTCAACGTGGTGCTCACCGCGATCGAGCTGTCCGGCCTGCTGCTCGTGATCGTGCTCAGCCTGTACTTCATCACCGGCGGCGAGGCCGACTTCTCCCGGGTCGTGGCGTTCGAGACGCCCGAGGACAAGAGCGTGTTCCTCGCGGTCAGCGCGGCCACGTCGCTGGCCTTCTTCGCCATGGTCGGCTTCGAGGACTCCGTCAACATGGCGGAGGAGACCAAGGACCCGGTCAAGATCTTCCCGCGGATGATGTTCACCGGCATCGGCATCACCGGGCTCATCTACGTGCTGGTGTCCATCTGCGCGGTCGCCGTGGTGCCGGTCGGCGAGCTGGAGGCGAGTGAGACGCCGCTGGTGACAGTGGTGGAGACGGCGGCGCCCGGGGTGCCGATCGGCGAGCTGCTGCCGTTCATCTCGATGTTCGCCGTCGCCAACTCGGCGCTGATCAACATGCTGATGGCCAGCCGCCTGCTGTACGGCATGAGCAAGCAGGGCGTGCTGCCGCCGTTCCTGTCCAAGGTGCACCCGACACGGCGCACCCCGCACGTGTCGATCGTGTTCACCACCGTGATCGCGCTGCTGCTCATCGCCTACGTCTCGCTGGTGCCCGACAGCCCGGTCGTGGCGCTGCTCGGCGGCACCACCTCGCTGCTGCTGCTCGCGGTCTTCGCGCTGGTCAACGTCTCCGTCCTGGTGCTGCGCAGGGAGGACACGGGGGTCGAGCACTTCAGAGCGGGCAGCGTGCTGCCCGTCATCGGCACGATCACCTGCCTCTACCTCGTCCTGCCGTGGTCGTCCGGCCGTCCGGCGGGGCAGTACGAGATCGCGGGCGTGCTGCTGGCGATCGGCCTGATCCTCTGGGCGATCACCTGGTGGTCGCATAAGAGAGCCTCAGAACGGACATGAGTGGGCCGCCTTCGGAGCGGCCCATTCCCACCCGGGGCCGCGCCGTTGAAGGCGGCCCCGTTTTCCGTCCGGGGCCGCGCCGTTGAAGGCGGCCCCGTTTTCCGTCCGGGGCCGAAGTCTCCCGCCGATTCCCCCGGGACCCCACCGGGTCCACCCGAGCTGCGGACATCGGCGGGCGACCCCGGTGCGCTTACCGGGCCGGTGGGACGGCGGCCAGGTTCACCACCCGTAGTCCGTCGCCCTGCTCCCAGAAGATCACCCCGTCCCCTCCCGACCACTCGCTGAGCGGCTCGAAGGAGACGAGCCGGCCGGCGTCGGCGTCGTACACGCCGGCGTACCCGGGGAAGAACCGGTCGCGGTAGGACTCCCCGTGCAAACCCTTGACCACCCGCGCGTCACGGCCGTCCGTCCGCTGCACCACAGTGTCCTGCCCGCGCTGCCCCGCGCACCAGGTGGCCCGGCAGCGCAGCCCTTCGACCCCGCGCGCCGCCCGGATCGTCACCTTCTTGCCCGTCTCAAGGTTCACCAGGCGGGTGGCGCTGTGCTTGAGGGCGAGCGGCTCGTCGGTGGCCCACGGCCAGCCGGCGAGCTGTAGCCCCGCCGACCTGGGCACCTTCTTCGCCGCTCCCCCGCCGATGGGCATCCGCCACACCCCGTCGAGCGGGCTCGACCAGATCACCTGATCGCCCGCCAGCTCCAGCCGATCGACGGAACGGCCCTCGGCGCGGCCCACCCGCCGCGCCTGGCCGGTGCCGCGCAGCGGCGCGACCCACACCCAGCCATCGGTCAGCCAGGCGGCGTGCTCGTCATCGACGGTCAGCGCCGTGATCTCGCCGGACGGTGTGGCCACCGTCGTGAACCGCCCGGTGGTGACGTCGTAAACGCCGATCGTGCCGCGGTTTTCCCTGGCCAGCAGCCGTGTGGCGTCGATGGCGGCCAGCGGCCGGTAGGCCGCCGGGACGGTGACCATGGCGCCCGGCCACACCCGCTCGATCTCCCTGCCCGGCCTTACCGCGTCCGGCCCCTGCGTGAGGCTTCCGTCCGGCCATGACGCGCCGTCCCTGCCCGGACCCGGCGTAGCGTCTCCCTCCGGCCCAGACGCCGTGTCCCTGTCGGGCCGCGGCGTGCGGCCGAGGTTCGCCTTGTCCCCGTCCGGCCCTGGCGCGGACTCCCTGCCCGATCCCGGCGTCTCCAGCCCTGATGCAGGGACCGCCGTGCTCGGGGTTTCCGTGCTCGGGGCTGCCGCGCTCGAAGGTGCCGCGCTCGGGGCCGCCGCGCTGGGGGCCGCCGCGCTGGGGGCGGCGGTGCCGCCCGCGCCGGGTCCGGGGATCGGCTGGGGCGGGGACGGCCACGCGGTCACCACCGCCCACCCGAGCGCGAGCGCGCACGCCGACGCCAGCACGGCCCCCGTCCGGCGGCGCCGCCGGTCCCGCCGTCGCGCCGCCAGGGCGGCGAGCAGGTCGTGCTGCGGAGCCCGTTCCGCGATCGTCCGCAACGCCTCGGCCAGCCGCTCCTCAGCCAGCCGATCATCGACCGCCTGATCATCGGCCGCCTCGTCATCAACCAGCCCGGCTTCGATCAGCGGCCCTTCGACCAGCGACCCCTCGACCAGCGGACCACCGAACAGCGGGCCCTTGGCCAGCGGACCACCGAACAGCGGGCCCTTGGCCAGCTCGGCCCTATCCAGCTCGGGCTCGGCCAGCCCAAGTTTGGTCAGCCCGGCCTCGGTCCGCTCGACCCTGGTCAGCCCGGCCCCGCTCGCCTCAACCTCGGCCGACTCGGCCCCGCTCAGCCCGGCCCCACTCACCCCAGCCCCGGTCGTCTCGGCCCCACTCACCCCAGCCTTGATCGACTCGACCTCGGTCAGCCCGGCCCCACTCACCTCAACCTCGGCCGACTCGGCCTTGGTCGGCTGCTTGGCCGGGCGCTCATCGTCGGTTCTCATGCCTGCCTCCCCGACAGTGCCCGTGCGCGGGCGCGGAGTGTGGCGAGCGCGCGGGACGCCTGGCTGCGTACGGTCGCCTGGGAGATCCCGAGGATCGCGGCGATCTCACCGTCGCCGAACCCCTCGTGGTAGCGCAGCACCAGCACCGCCCGTTGCTTCGGCGGCAGAGCGCGCAGCCGCTCCCAGACCTCCCGCAGGTCCTCCTCGTCCTCCCGGACCGGCGACGGCACCTCGTCCGTGAGCTGCTCCCGCCGGCGGCGCCGCCACCACGTCACGTGCTGCCTGGCCATGATCGTGCGGACGTAGCCCTCCGGGTCGTCCTTCCTTCTGACCCGGCGCCAGGTGGAGTTCAGCTTGAGCAGCGCCTCCTGCACCAGGTCCGCGGCGTCGTCGGCGTTTCCCGTCAGCACGAGCCCGTACCGCAGCAGCGCCGGCCCCCTGGCCCGGACGAAATCCTCGAACTCCACCTCCCAGGGACGCCCGGGCCGCGGCTTTCGTTGCAAGAATCTTCGCGGGCGTCAGGCGACCCTGGTGTAGACGAGGGTGAAGTCGTGCCGCCACGGGCCGCCGTTCTCCGACGCCTCCCATGCGCCCTCGATCGTCTTGCCGTCCGCCGAGATCGTGCCGCGGTAGCGCTGCGCGAAAGCCGGGTCGTCGCGCCAGATGCGCAGCTCGCCGTCCTCCAGGGTCAAGAGGTAGTCGCGGGTGACGCCGCGCGAGTCGTACAGGTGCTGCACGAACACCTCCGGCCGGTCGCTCAGGCCGATGACACACATGCCGTCGGGGGCGTCGGGGTGCTCGTTGGTGTAGGTCTGAATGAGGAAGTGCCGCCGCTCCATCCAGGTGAACGTGGTGCGCCCGCGTCCGACGATCTCGGGGCTGCCGGGGCCGAAGAAGCCCGGCTCGAAAATGGAGGCCGTCTCCCACTCCCCTACCAGCACGTCCAGCCGGTCGAGTGCGGGCGATCGGTCGGACGGCACGTCGGCGGGGGCTGCCTTCTGCTCACTCATGGCGATGATTCCTCTCGTCATGCCGGATACGTCCTTGCCACCGTGTTGACTCCCACCGAGCACGAAACTCATCGCCGGCGTGTCGCACCACCGCACTCCCTCGCCGCCCCAGAAGCACGACCGCGTACCCGCAGGAAACCGTGGGGCGCGCGTGCGTGTCCGTCGGTGCATGCGCGAGCCCGGGCGCCGCGTTACGCGGGGCCCGGGCTCGGGAGCCGTGAGGCTCAGGGGTTTCGGCGGTTTATGGTCAGGCGGGGATGATGTTCTCCGCCTGCGGGCCCTTCTGGCCCTGTACGACGTCGAAGGACACCTTCTGTCCCTCAGTGAGCTCGCGGTAGCCGCTGCCGTTGCTGACGATGTTGGAGTAGTGGGCGAAGACGTCGGCGCCGCCGCCGTCCTGGGCGATGAAGCCGAAGCCCTTTTCCGAGTTGAACCACTTCACGGTGCCTGTCGCCATGTCGATCTCCTTAGAAATGCGCAGATCAGACGGAATCCGCACTTTGCGGAATCCGTGTCGCCACGATGTGCCCATCCGGAAATGACCGGCGAACAAAAAATGCGCCTGATAGCAATCTGTCAGGCGCACACAAAGTCTTTTATGGGAACCACAACTGCAACGCCGCCAGGCTAGCACAGCAATCCGGGATTGACGCTTGAGCGCGCCGTCTCTTTTTCTCGGGCCTGACGGTGAAATTACCTGGTTTGCGGTGCTTTTCTGAGGGGTACAGGGCCGCCCGTCCGTGCGTCCGTGCGTCCGTGCGTCCGTGCGTCCGTGCGTCCGTGCGTCCGTGCGTCCGTGCGTCCGTGCGTCCGTGCGTCCGTGCGTCTGCGCCCCCTGCGCCCCCTGCGCTTCCACGCCCTCACCCTCGCCCCTCGCGCCCCTGCACGCGGCGTTCTTTGCGCCCTGCGCCTTGTGCCCCCACGCCTCGCAGTCCGACGCCCTTGCGCGCTTGCGCCTCGCGTCCCTACGCCTCGTGTCCGAGCGCCTCGCACCCCAACGCCCCACAGGGCCAGGCGGTCGCTGCCAGCAAGGCGTGAGCGCGGACCGCTTCGGCGAACGGGGAATACGGGTTGATCTCCAGGGCCCGGGTGAGGTGCGTACGGGCCCAGGCAAGGTGCCCACGGGCGTACTCGATCTCACCCCGGTGATAGGAGAACAACGCGTTGCGGCCACCGAGCGCGGCAGCGCGAGCAGCGTAGCGCGCTGCCTCAGCGTGACGGCCGGCTCGTGTGAAGTACCCAGGCGAGGGCGTCGGCCGGCTCGCTCTCGGCCGAGCCGGCCTGCTGCCGGAGTCGTTCACCCACCCGTCCCGCCCCGAAGGACAAGTCCTCCCCGCGCCGTCACGCGGTCTCCGCCAGCAGGGCGCGGGCGCGGACCGCCCCTCCGGGTGAGAAGTACGGGTTGATCTCCAGGGCCCGGGTGAGGTGCGTACGGGCCCAGGCAAGGTGCCCACGGGCGTACTCGATCTCACCCCGGTGATAGGAGAACAACGCGTTGCGGCCACCGAGCGCGGCGGCGCGAGCAGCGTAGCGGGCGGCCTCAGCGTGACGGCCGGCCCGGTGGAGGGCCCAGGCGAGGGCGTCGGCGACTTCGACGGCCTGCCGTCGCGCCCATTCGAGCCGCAGGTGGCGTACGGCGGTGCGCGGGTCGCCGTGGTCGGCTTGGAACACCCCGATGGCGTAGTGGTCGGTGGCGCCGTTGGCGGCCAGCACCTTGTGGTGGGCCACGAACGCGGCGTACTGCTGCCGGGCGCCCGCATGATCGCCGAGGTGGTCGAGCAGCTCGCCGTACTCGACGGCGTAGGCGGGCGAGCGGGCGACGGCCGCGGCGTAGTCGCGGCGGGCCTGGTCGTGGTCGCCGAGCGCGGCTTCGGTGCGCGCCTTGCCGGCCCGCGCGGGCACGTGGCCGGGGTCGGCCGCCAGAGCCAGCGTGTACGCGGCCCGCGCCGCCGACGGGTCGCCCTCGTCCCAGGAGAGGTCTGCGAGCTGGCATTGGCAGGAGGCGTATTCGGCGGGGTCGGCGGCGAGGCGGCAGGCGCGGCGCAGCAGCTCGCGCGCCGGGCCGACGCGGCCGCGGAGGTGTTCGATGCGGGCGGCCCTGCTGTAGGAGGCCAGGTCGGGGCGGCCGTCGAGCATGCGGCGCAGGGCGCGTTCCGCCCGGTCGTACTGGCCGAGCTGGAGGTAGGCGTCGGTGAGCACGCCGTAGAGGGCCCAGCGGTGCGGGGCGGCGGCGCGGGCGCGTACGGCCCAGCGGACCGCGCCGGTGTGGTCGTGGCGGGCGTTGGCCAGCTCGCCCATGCCGATGACGGCATCGACGGGCGGCCGGCCGCCGGCTCCGAGCCGCAGGGAGCGTTCGAGAGCGGCCTCGGCCTTGGCGTGGTAGCCGGTCTCGGTGGTGCGGCGGGCCTGCTGGAGGTACATGTGGCCGAGGTTCGCCCAGACCGCCGCGTCGCGGGGGTCGCGGCTCAGCCGGCGCCGGGCGGCCTCGATGGTGACCGCCGGGTCGTACGACGCACCTGCCGAGGGCCCGGGCTGCGGCGGCTCCTCATCGCGTATGACGCCCGTGGGGGTGTGCGGGGCGAGCAGGAGGCCGCCCAGCAGCACGCATCCCAGCAGGGGCAGCACAAGCCGTACGCGTTTCATCTGTTCGAGGTGTCCTCGTGAGGGGGATGGCGGAGGGGGGACTGCCGGTCAGAACGGCAGTATCGGGGCGGGCCGCGCCGAGGTGCGCCGGATGGCGTCGTTCACGAGCTTGATGCCGCGCAGGCCGGGCGAGGTGCCGGCGGGGACGGGCCGGCTGGGCGCGCCCTGCCAGGCGATGGCGATGTCGGCCCAGTGGGCGCCGCCGCGCAGGCGGGTGCCGAGCTCTCTGTTGAGGTCGTCGGCCCAGCTCTGGTGGAGGGTCAGGGCGACCTTGCGCGGCCCGACGCCGCCGCCGTGCCGGACGAACGTGCCGGGGTCGAGCGCCTGCCGGAGGCTGAAGGTGGCGAGGGTCAGCTCGCCGCGCGGCCTCGACTCGCCGTTGACGGTGGGGGTGGCGAGGATCGCGCTGCCGCCGCCAGTGGCGAAGAGCATGCGGAAGGTGTCGATCTCGTACGTGACGCCGACCTCGTCCTCGGTGAAACGGAAGCCGCCGGGGTGGCAGATCCGCCCGCTGGGCGTCTCGATGGTGTCGTAGCGCTCACCGACGGGCATCCACAGCGCCCTGCCGCCGTCGACCGGCTCGACCGGGCCGAGCGCCGAGAACCCGATGCCGGCCCTCTTCAGCTCGTCGACGAACGCGGCCGAGAGCGTCACCTTCGCGCCGCCGTCCCTGGACAGGTAGCTGCCGACCTGCCCGTACGCGAGACAGCCCGTGTCGGGGCGGACGGCGGCGGCGGGCTGGACGGCGAGCAGGACTGCGGCCAGCGCGGTGCCGCCGGCGACAAGGGACGCACGGGTCAGGCGCATGCGTGGTGCTCCTTCGGGGGGAAGCGGGGGGACGGCGCCGGGAGTGTCCGCACCGGCGCACGCTTTTGATTACGGTGAGTAGTTATACCACCGCGTTACGGAATCGCGGGCCGGGTTTTCCCAGCTCCCCGCGCCTTCCGCGCACGGCGAAACCCTCCCGGATCGATACGGCCACACCATCCGCCTTAGTGTTGATGAAAATCAATATGCTGCGAGCCACCAACGACTGCTGACCGGCCAGTGGTCTAGATCACGTGGATGAAAATCAATGTTGAAACCCCTCTGCCGGAGGCCGGAGAGTGCCGGTATCAGAGGAGGTTTCACGTCATGAACAGCACCACCGCGCCGGCGGGCAACGGGCAGGGCATCGACGTGCCCAGAGGACTCAGCGGCGTCGTCGTCACCGAGACGCACCTGAGCGACGTCCGCGGCCGTGAGGGCTTCTACCACTATCGCCAGTACTCCGCGATCGAGCTCGCGGAGAAGCGGACGTTCGAGGACGTCTGGCATCTGATGCTGCTCGGCACGCTGCCGTCCGGCGAGGAGCGGCGCCGCTTCCTGGAGCGCACGCTTGCGCTGCGCCGCGTCCCCGACGCGCTGCGACCCGTGCTGCCCGCCCTGGCCGCGCCGGACGGCGGGCCGCTGGACGCCGCGCGCAGCGCCGTGTCGGCGGCGGGCGCCATGCTCGGGATGAAGCCGCTGTACGACCTCTCCCCCGAGCGCCGCCTTGACGACGCGCTGCGGGTGAGCGCGCTGATGCCGACGCTGCTGACCGCGCTGCACCGGCTCTCGCTCGGCCTGGAGCCGGTCGAGCCGCGCGACGACCTCGCCTACGCCGCCAACTACCTCTACATGCTCACCGGCGAGGAGCCGGACCCCGCGCACGCCAGGGCGATCGAGCAGTACCTGATCTCCACCGTCGACCACGGTTTCAACGCCTCCACGTTCACGGCGCGGGTGATCGCCTCGACGGGCGCCGACCTGGCCTCCTGCGTGGTGGGGGCGCTCGGCGCGCTGTCGGGGCCGCTGCACGGCGGCGCTCCCAGCCGCGCCCTGGAGACGCTCGACGAGATCGGCACGCCCGACCGCATCGACTCCTGGGTCCGCGAACGCGTGCTGGCCGGCGATCGCATCATGGGCTTCGGCCACGCCGTCTACCGCACCGAGGACCCGCGCTCGCGCCTGCTGTCGGGCATCGCGCGGAGCTTCGGCGGCGAGCTGGTGGACTTCGCGCACGAGGTCGAGCGGCGGGTCGTCGAGATCCTGGCCGAGCTCAAGCCGGGCCGCGAGCTGCACACCAACGTCGAGTTCTACGCGGGCGTGGTGATGGAGCTGTGCGGGGTGCCGCGCTCGATGTTCACGCCGACGTTCGCCGCGGCGCGTACGGTCGGGTGGTGCGCCAACATCCTCGAGCAGGCCGCCGACCGCAAGATCATCAGACCGGCGGCGCGGTACGTGGGCGCCACCCCGCCCCAGCCCGTGCCCGCCTGAGCAGCCGCAGGACGCTCATCGCGCGCCGCCGGAGCGTGCCGTTGTGCCCCCGCAGCGGCGCGCGGTAGCCTGCGCTCGGGTGTCCAACTGCTGGTACACCCGTGGTTTGGTCGAGTGAGGTGCTGGTGGTCACGGGTAGGGTACTGCGGTTCGATCAGGTTCGGGGTTACGGGTTCATCGCGCCGGATACCGGCGGCGCCGACGTCTTCCTGCACGCGAACGACCTGCTGGACGACAAGCACGCGCTCAGGCCCGGGACCATCGTGGAGTTCCGCCTTGAGGGCGGCGACCGGGGGCTGAAGGCGTCCGACGTACGCATCGTCGGTCAGCGGGGCACGACCGCCCACACGCAGGGCTCCTACGCCGGCTCCCACGAGAGCGGCGGCGACGACCTGTGCGAGGTGCTGTCGGAGTCGGAGTTCAAGCGAGAGATCACCGAGCTGCTCATCACGACGGTCCCGACGCTGACGGGCACGCAGATCGCGGCCATCCGGCAAGAGCTGTCGTCGCTCGCCAAGAGCTACAAGTGGGTCGAGAGCTGAGCCCAGGCCGCCTCACGTGCCGCTGAGCGCCCTGAACCGTTCGTGTGCGGCCTGCTTGCTGATGCCCATCGCCTCACCGACCTCCGCCCACGACGCGCCACCCGCCCTGGCCGCGGTGACGGCCTGATCGAGGAGCGTGCGCTGCCAGCTCTCGACCTGCGACAGCAGGGTGAGCGCGGCGAGCGGCCGCTCCCCCGCCAGCCGTACGATCTCCTGGCACAGCAGATCCGACTTGACCACCAGCCAGTTCGGCGGCGCGGCGGCGATGAGGGCGGCCGCGTGCTTGCTCCACCACCGGTACTCGGCGTCCTTGAGCCCCTCCTCCGTGGGCGGGAGCCGGCGGCGGTCGGTCCATCCGCACGAGCACGAGGCCCGGTATCCGACGAAGGTCTTGGTGAAGACGGGTGAGGTCGGGGCGGCCTGGCCGTCGGGGAGCACCGGGGCGGCGAAGCCCTCGTGGCCGGGGATGTCAGGGGAGCGGAAACTCATAGTCGTCAAGAATCCCTGACGATTTCTCTCCGCGCAACTCGATCTTGTACGTGCTCAGCGGCCGGGCAGGCGGCGGGCCAGCTCGGCGTACACGCGTTCCCACTGGTCCTCGAGGTAGAAGTGGCCACCGGGGAAGAGCTCCATGTCGAAACCGGCGGTGGTGTGCCCGGCCCACGCGCTCGTGTCGTCCCGCGTCACCTTCGGGTCCTCCGTGCCGAGGAACGCGGTGATCGGGCAGCTCACCGTCGCCTCCTCCGCGCACCGGTAGCGCTCGACGGCGCGGTAGTCGTTGCGCAGCGTGGGCAGCACGATCGAGACGAACTCGGCGTTGTCGAAGGCGGGCGCGACGGCCGGGTTCAGCGCGCGCACCTCGGCCACCAGGCCCGCGTCGTCCAGGCGGTGCACGCCCTCGTCACGCGAGCGGGACGGCGCGCGCCGGCCCGAGGCGAACAGCCGTACGGGCGGGGCCTGGCCCTCCCGTTCCATGATCCTGGCAACCTCGAACGCGACCGTCGCCCCCATGCTGTGCCCCAGAAAGGCGATCGGCCCTTCCACCGGCGCGGACGTCAGCGCCTCATGGATGCGCTCGGCCAGCACGAAGATGTCGTCGATCATGGGTTCGCCGAAGCGGTCCTGCCGCCCCGGATACTGCACGCCCAGCACCTCGACGGACTCGTGCGCACACCGGGCCAGCGGGGTGAAATAGCCGGCGGCACCACCGGCGTGCGGGAAGCACAGCAGCGTGACCGCGCGCCCGGGAGCCGGGCGCAAGGAGCGGATCCACAGCTCACGGTCGGCGGCGGCGCGGGCGGGCATGTCGTCCTCCAGGCAATGGGGTTGAATCTCAGCGACCACCCAATCATTAGACGATCTACCTAAACAGTGCTCGCCTAGAATGAAGCCATGATCGGCCCGGCCCCGGTGTCCACGTGATCGAATCCATCCTCCCCCCGCAGGTCGTCGCGGTCGAGTCGCGCGACGACGACGATCTCGACGGCGTGCTGTTCCCCGAGGAAGAGGCCCTGGTGGCCCGCGCCGTCGACAAGCGCCGCAAGGAGTTCGCCGCGGCCCGCATCTGCGCCCGCAGGGCGCTCGCGCTGCTCGGCCGTCCGCCTGCGCCCATCCTGTCCGGATCCCGCGGAGAGCCGCTGTGGCCCGACGGCATCGTGGGCAGCATCACCCACTGCGCCGGCTATCGCGGGGCGGTGGCGGCCGTACGGTCCGAGGTGGCGTCCATCGGGATCGACGCCGAGCCCGACGGTCCTCTGCCCGACGGGGTGCTCGACGCGGTCGCGCTGCCCGAGGAGTCGGTGCTCGTACGGGAGCGGGCCGGGCAGGACGGCGTGCACTGGGACCGGCTGCTGTTCTGTGCCAAGGAGGCCGTCTACAAGACGTGGTATCCGCTGACCGGGCGGTGGCTCGGCTTCGAGGAGGCTCGGATCGACCTCGTCGCCGACCCGGCCCCGGCGGTGGTGTCCGGCACAGAGTCCACCCCTGGGTCCGCCCCTGGGTCCGCCCCTGGGTCCGCCCCTGCGCCCGCCGCTCAGCCCGGCGGCGTGCGCGGCAGCTTCAGCGCGCGATTACTCGTCCCGGGGCCGCAGCTCGGCGGGCGTACGCTCCAGGACTTCTCCGGACGCTGGCTGGCGGCCGACGGGCTGATCCTCACCGCCATCGTCCTGCCCTGGGACGACGAGAAGACCGGCGGCTGAGCGGCCAGGACACGCGGCGGACCCGGATGCCGTGCGCGTCACGGTCCGGCGAGTCGTCGTAGAGGCGCTCAACGGGCGGCGTGTCCGGCGGGCCGGCGGCCGACGGGACAGGAGCTCGGGCCGCCGGCGGCCCGGGTCAGGTGAAGGGGGCTGCCAGCTGGTCGAGGGACTGGGCGATCACGTCCTGGAGCGGGCGGGTCTCGTCCTCCGAGCACCACTGCTGGGTGGCCACCCGCAGCGCCGCCAGGAACGTGGCCGCGACGAGCCGGGGGTCGGCGGCCCCGTCGCGTCCGGCCACCGCCTCGCTCAGATCGTTCTCCAGCTGGATCCGGTTGGCGAGCTGGCGGGCGAGCAGGGACGGGTGGCGCATGGCGAGGCGGGCGCGGACGTGCCATTCGCGGTCGGGCCCGTCGTGCTCGTCGAAGAGGCTGTCCAGCGCCCCGCGCAGCGCGAGCCAGGCGGAGCGGTCGGGCGGCTGCTCGCGTACGCGGCGCACGAGGGTGTCGTGCATGTGCTCGTCGCCGTACAGCAGCGCGTCCTCCTTGCCGGCGAAGTAGTTGGAGAACGTCCGGCGCGAGATGTTGGCGGCGTCGGCGATGGCCTCGACGGTGACGTTGTCGAGGCCGTGTTCGACGGTGAGCCGCAGCGCGGCCTCGTGCACGGCCTGCCGCGTCTCTGCCTTCTTGCGCTCACGCAACCCTGCTGTACTGCCCATGGTGCGACATAGTTTACCCATTGGGAATAAATGCTCAATGAGCAAAGTTGCCGCTTGAGCATGTAAAGTGTCCCAGTTGCTTCCCTTACACACCCTGAACGGAGGTTGCGTGTGAGTGCCCAGCCGGCAGCGCCGTCCGCGGCGGAGCCGATGACCCACCGCCAAATCCTCAACGCCCTCAGCGGCCTCCTGCTCGTCCTGTTCGTCGCCATGATCAGCGCCACCATCGTCTCGGTGGCGCTGCCGCAGATCATCGGCGCGCTGAACGGCAGCCAGTCGCAGTACACGTGGGTCGTCACCGCATCCCTGCTGGCCTCGACCGCCTCGACGCCCATCTGGGGCAAGCTCGCCGACCTGTTCAACAAGAAGCTGCTGCTCCAGATCTCCATTGTTATCTTCATGGTCAGCTCGCTGGCCTGCGGGTTCGCACAGAACACCGGCCAGCTCATCGCCTTCCGCGCCCTGCAGGGCCTGGGCATGGGCGCGCTGCAGATCCTCACCCAGGTCGTGATCGCCGCCATGATCCCGCCGAAGGAGCGCGGCCGGTACAACGGCTACCTCGGCGCCGTCATGGCCGTCGCCACCGTCGGGGGCCCGCTGCTCGGCGGCCTCATCGCCGACACCTCCTGGCTCGGCTGGCGCTGGTGCTTCTTCATCGCCGTGCCGTTCACCATCGCCGCGTTCGCGCTGCTCGCCAAGACCCTCCACATGCCCACCGTGCGCCGCGCCGACGTCAGCATCGACTACTGGGGCGCCGCGCTCATCGCCGCCGGCGTCAGCGTCCTGCTCATCTGGGTGACCTTCGTCGGCAACTCCTTCGACTGGCTGTCCTGGCAGACCGCCGCCATGGTCGGCGGTGGCGTGGCGCTGCTCGCGCTGGCCACGTACGTGGAGTCGAAGGTGCGCGAGCCGGTCGTGCCGCTGCACGTCATCAAGCGCCGCGACCCCGCGCTCGCCATCCTGGCCAGCCTCTCGGTCGGCATGGCCATGTTCGGCGGCGCGGTCTTCCTCGGCCAGTACTTCCAGATCGGCCGCGGCTACGGCCCGACGGCCGCCGGTCTGCTGACCATCCCGATGATGGTGGGCGTGCTGTTCTCCTCGACGATCAGCGGCCGGATGGTCTCCAAGAGCGGCCAGACGAAGCCGTACATCCTGGTCGGCCTGGTCGTGCTGCTCGCCGGGTTCGGCGGGCTGTCCACCATCGACCACGAGACGTCGCTGGTGCTGGTCTCGCTCTTCATGCTCGCCGTCGGCATCGGCGTCGGCATGTCGATGCAGAACCTCGTCCTGGTCATCCAGAACACCGTCCCGCTGCGCGAGGTCGGCGCGGCGAGCGGCGCCATCACGTTCTTCCGCTCGCTCGGCGGCACCGTCGGCGTGTCCGTGCTCGGCGCGGTGCTGGCCAACCGGGTGGCGACGAGCATCACGGAAGGGCTGGCCAAGGCCGGCATCCCGGTGACCGGCGACGGCGCCGCGGCGAGCGGCAGCCTCAACATCGCCGCGCTGCCCGAGCCGATCAAGCAGATCGTGCGCGCCGCGTACGGTGACGCGACCGGCCACATCTTCCTCGTCTCGGCCGGCATCGCGGTGGTCGGGCTCATCGCGGCGTTCTTCCTCAAGCCGGCGAAGCTGCGCGACAGCCTCGACCTGCCGGCTCAGCCGATGAAGGAGGACGCTCCCACCCCGGCCAGTCCCGCGTAAGGCGTCAACAAACCCGGAAGGCCGTAAGAGCCCGGTGGCCGCGTGAGCCTTCGGGAGAGCCGGAAGACCCGAAGGACCCGGAAGGCCGCGTTCCCGTCTCGCCCGCGGGGACGCGGCCTTCCGTCACTTTCCCGCCGCGGGCAGGACGGAGCGGACGGCCTCCTCCGTACGGGCGACCACCGCCGACCCGTCGTCGGCCGTGATGATCGGCCGCTGGATGAGCACGGGATGGGCCGCGAGCGCCTCGATCCACCGCTCGCGGGCGGCGGCGTCGCGCGGCCAGGAGGCCAGGCCCAGCTCCTTGGCGACCGTCTCGCCGGTCCTCGTGATGTCCCAGGGTTCGAGTCCGAGCCTGGCCAGCAGGTCGCGCAGCTCGTCGGCGCTCGGCGGGTCGTCGAGGTAGCGGCGTACGGTGTAGCCGGCGCCCTCGGCGTCGAGCACGGACAGCGCGGCGCGGCATTTGGAGCAGGCCGGGTTGATCCAGATCTCCATGGCCACCGACAGTACCGGGGCCCTCATCACTTGTCCCGGATCAGGTCAGCACCCGCCTGCCGTCGCCCATCCTGACCTCTCCCCTGCCTATAACGGAGCGATCCGAAGGGGGGAGGCGTTTCATGAGGATCGCACGCATCGCCACAGGGCTGGGACTGCTGGCAGCCCTGCTCGTACCGGGGCAGGCCACGGCGGAACCGGCCGCGCCCGCGCCGCGCCCGCTGAATTTGGTGCTCGACGGCCGCTCGTTCACGCTCAAGAACGCCTTCGCGATCCTGGAGGGCCGCCCGGTCTCGGCCAGAATCGCGCCGAACGCGCAGGCGACGATGGCGCGGACGCGGGCGGGCGCGCTCGAAGCGCTGGAGAGCGGGCAGCGGGTGTACGGCTGGAACCAGGCGCTCGGGCCGCTGAAGGACCGGCCACTCTCGCCGGAACAGGCCGAGCAGTTCCAGCGCAACGTGCTCCGCTCGCACGCCGCCGGGGTCGGCGAGCCCGTGCCCGATCACGTGGCCAGGCTGGCGCTGGTCATCAAGGCCAACCAGATGGCACGCGGCACGTACGGCGTGCGCCCCGAGCTGCCGCAACGGCTCCTCGCCCTGGTCAACGCCGGGGTCGTGCCCAGGATGCCGCAGATCGGCTCGCTCGGCACCGGCGACCTGCAGCCGCAGGCCGCGGCCGGGCTGGCGGCGATCGGCGAGGATGCGCCGGTGCGGTACGCGGGTGAGGAGGGGCCCGCGTCCGCCCTGCTGCCCAAGGCCGGGCTGCCGGCCTCGTTCACGCTCAAGGCCGGGGAGGCGCTGCCGATCGTCAGCGGCAGCACGGTCGTGGCGGCCCTGCTCATGGACGCCGTACGCCGGGCCACGGTACTCGCCGACCAGGCGGAGGGCGCCTTCGCGCTGTTCATGGAGGCGACCAGGGCCGAGCAGGGATCCTTGGACGCGCGTACGCACAAAGAACGGCACATCCCCGAGGAGAACGCGGTCGCTGCGCGGCTGCGGGCGATGGTGGCGGGCTCGGGCTGGATGACCGAGGAGGGCCGCAAGCGGCTCGACCCCGAGAACTACGAGCCCCGGGTGCAGGACGCGGTGTCCGTACGGGCCGCGCCGCACATCCTCGCCGGGCTGCGGCACGTGCTCGCCGACGCCCGCCGCACCCTCGTACGCGAGGCGAACTCCTCCACCTCCAACCCGCTCGTCTTCCGGCGCAAGCAGGGCACCGGCTACGAGTTCGTCATGGGCGGCAACTGGGACGCCTCGATCATGGGGCACCTCGCCGACAGCCTCAACGCGGAGATCGCCGACGTCGCCGTCCTGTCGCAGGAGCTGTCCGGGCGGCTGCTGTCGCCCCGCTGGAGCTACGGCCTGCCCGCGAACCTCGCGGGCGGCACGCCGGGGCTGAACTCCGGCATGGTGCAGGTGCAGTCCGTCGCCGCGGCGCTGATCCCGGAGCTGCAGGTCAGGGCCACCCCGGCCGGTACGCTGTCCCGCCCGGTCAAGGACGGCCAGGAGGACCACAACACGATGGCCATGGCCTCGGCCCGGCACCTGCACGAGAACCTCGACCGGCTGGAGATCGTGCTGGCGGTGCAGTACCTGATGGCCGCCCAGGGCATCGATCTGATCGCGGACAAGATGACCGGCCTGCCGCTCGGCCCCGGCACCCGCGCCCTGCACGCGGAGCTGCGCCAGTACGTCGCACCACTCGGTGACGACCGCTACATGACGCCTGATCTGGAGCGGGTCGTCGCGCTGATCAGGAACGGCCGCCTCGTGCCGCCGCCGACGACCACCCGCCCCTGACCCCACCCGCACCCGCCGCCGTCGCCGGCACCGGCACCGGCGTCAGTGCGCCCCTGAGCACGACCGCTCCCGCCGCCGTCGCCGGCGTCAGTGCACCTCTGAGCACGGAGGGGCGCCGGAGCGGAGGGGTGTTCGACGGCGGGCGAGGACGGCGGCGCGGTTTTCCTGCTTCCTTGACAAATCCTGACAAGCCTGACCTGCGGGAACACAAGTTCCTGAATGCCGGTTTCGTTGCGTTCTCAGGTAAGGGCTCTACAGTGGGCACGCGATCGCCCCGACCGACGACGCAATGAGGGAGTAGCAACGCGCATGTCCGTGACCCCTCGGGACCCTGCAGACAGCCAGGTGCCGCGCGTCCGCGGCAACGACTACCGCGTCCTGCGGCCGCCGGAGCGGTTCACGCCCCGGTTGCGGGTCAGCGTGGTCATCCCCGCCTACGGCGCCCAGGACAAGCTCGACCTGGTGCTCGCGGGGCTGGCGCGGCAGACGTATCCGGCGGAGCTGACCGAGATCATCGTGGTGGACAACGGCAGCGATCCGCCGCTGCGGCTGCCCGAGGGCAGCGCCGCCCGTCTGGTGGTGTGCGAGCGGCCGGGCCGGGCCGCCGCCCGTAACGCCGGGCTCGCGGAGGCGACCGGCGACGTCATCCATTGGCTCGACTCCGACGTGGTGCTCACGCCGGGCGCCCTCGAGGCGCACATGCGCTGGCACCACACGGCCCCCTATCTCTCGGTGACCGGCTACATCCGCTTCACCAGCGCCCCGCTGCCCGACGAGCTGCCCGATGACCTGGAGGCGGCGTTCGAGCCGGCCGAGCCGCACGCCTGGCTGGTGGGCCTGGTGGAGCGGACCGACGGGCTCACCGCCAACCCGATACGCCCGTTCAGCCTGCACGTCGGCGGCGCCACCTCGGTCAGCAGGCGGCTCATCGAGGCCGCAGGGCCGATGGACGAGGAGCTGATCCTCGGCCAGGACACCGAGATGGGCTACCGGCTCGCGCAGGCGGGCGCGGTGTTCGTACCGGAGCCCAAGGCTCGCGCCTATCACCTCGGGCCGACCATGCGGATGCGGGAGCAGAAGCGCATCGACCGCGTCAGCCACGCTTTCGTCGCCGACCGCATCCCCACTTACCAGTGGCTGCGCACCCACCCCGCGCGGCAGTGGAAGATCCCGCACGTCACCGCCGTCGTCTCCGGCACCGCCGGGTACGAGGCCGTGCGCTCCAGCGTGGACGCCCTGCTCGCCTCGACGGTGCCGGACCTGTCCGTCGTCGTGACCGGCCCCTGGGACACCCTCGACCGCGACCGCCGCGCCCCGCTCAAGGACCCGAACCTCGATCTGGTGCTGGTCCACGGCCACTACGAGCACGAAGGCCGGGTACGCCTGGCGACCACCGAGGAGGTCCACCCGTCGGTGCCGTTCGTGCTGCGGCTGCCCGCCGGGTGGATGCCGGGCGAGGACAGCGTGGCGCGGCTGCTGCGGCTGGCCCGCAACGAAGCGCTCGGGCTGATCAGGGTGCTGCTGGACGAGACGCCTGACGGGGTGGTCGAGGCCCGGCTCGAACGCGTGGCGTCCTTCTCGCGCGCCCGGCTGGTCGCCCGTCCAGGCGAGCCGCTGGAGGACGCGGTGGACGACGTGTCCGGGGTGCGGTGGGTGACCGGCGAGGAGTACGACTTCTCCCCCTCCGGTGACGAGCTGCCCGAGCTGGTGGGGCGGCGGGCCGCGTACAAGGCCAGGGTGCAGGCGCAGGCCGAGGTGGAGCGGCTGACCAAGGAGAACGAGCGGCTGCGCGGCCAGGTCGCCAAGTGGCGCGACGAGGCGGGGCGCTGGCGCAAGAGCACGGTCGAGCTGCGGCGCGAGGTGGGTACGCTGCGGCGCGAGCTGCACGCGGCGCAGCGGCAGGCGCGGCAGCCCGCACCGCCGGTGACCCTGACTGGGCGGGTGAAGCGGGTCATCCGCCGCCGCGTCCTCGACCGCCTGCCCGCCTCCACGCAGAAACCCGCCCAGAAGCCCGTCTCGGACGCCTCCAAGCAGGCGACGCAGCAGGCGACCCAGCAGGCCCAGGCCGCACCGGGGAACGGCACGCACCCGGGCTCGAACGGGCACCAGGGCGGCGCGTAGCCGCCCGACTTCCCGGCATGCGAAGCGGGCGGGGCCGGCGGGGGCGATCCTCGCTGCCGGTCGACCAGCGCTTCGGCCGACACGGCCGTGCTGCCTGCGTGCCTTCCCCGTCCCCGCGGCCTGTACGGCGGACGATGGACAGATGCGATCAGTCCCACGCCTGCCGGTGCTGAGCCTGGCGCTGGCCTCGGGAGCCGTCGACGCCTTCACCTTCCTCTCGCTGGGCCACGTCTTCACCTCGAACATGACCGGCAACCTGGTGCTGCTCGGCATCTCGGCGGCCTGGAGCCAGTTCGCCGACGCGGTGGGCTCGCTGGTGGCGCTGGCCGCGTTCACCTGCGGGCTCGCGGCGGCGTTCCGGTTCACGCGCGGGGTGACGGGGTGGGCGCCGCGGACGAGGCTGGCGGTGGCGGCGGAGGCCGGGCTGCTGGTGGTGCTGCTGACCGGCTGGGCGCTGTCGGCGCCGCGGCTCGGGCTGATCGCGACGGCCGCGTTCGCCATGGGGGTGCAGAGCGCGGTGACGCACCGGCTGCGCACGTTCATCGGCTCGACCACGTTCATCACGGGGGCGCTGACCACCACGCTGGCCCGCCACCTGACCCCCGGCACCGGGCAGCCGTACGGGGCCGAGCTGGTGGCGGTGCTGTTCGCGCTGGCGCTCGGCGCGACGGGCGGCACGCTGCTGGTCCGCCTGCTCCCCCTGGCCGCGCCCGCGCTGGCGCTGTTCGCGGTGACCGTGGCACTCGCCGCCAGCGCGTACGCATGACGCCCCGAGAAAGACCCGGCAGTGTCGGGACGCGGGTGCTGGGTAGGAGGAGCGGCCACGAGCGGAGGAAGCGGGGGCCATGTCGGAGCTGCTGACCGGGGACTTCTACCAGTTCGAGGACATGCTCGCCGAGGACGAGCGGCGGACGCTGCATCGCGTGCGGGAGTTCCTGCACGACAAGGTGGTGCCCATCGCCAACGACTGCTGGCTGCGCGGCGAGTTCCCGATCGACCTGGTCAAGGAGTACGCCGAGCTGGGCATCGCGGCCCTCGCCCACCCCGAGTGCCCGGGCTCGAAGCCGAGCGGCCTGCTCAGCGGCTTCCTCGCGCTGGAGATGGCGCACGCGGACCCGTCGATGGCGACGTTCTTCGGCGTGCACACGGGCCTGGCGATGGGCAGCATCGCCGCGTGCGGCTCGCAGGAGCAGCGCGAGCGCTGGCTGCCGGCGATGAGCAGGATGGACGAGATCGGCGCGTTCGCGCTCACCGAGCCGCTGGGCGGCTCCGACGTGGCGGGCGGCATGCGGACCACGGCCAGACGCGAGGGCGGCACGTGGGTGCTGGACGGGGCCAAGCGCTGGATCGGCAACGGCACGTTCGCCGACCTGATCGTGGTGTGGGCGAGGGACGTCGAGGACGGGCAGGTCAAGGGGTTCGTGGTGGAGAAGGGCACGCCCGGGTTCACCGCCACGAAGATCGAGAACAAGATGGCGCTGCGCACGGTGCAGAACGCCGACATCACGCTGTCGGGCTGCCGGGTGCCGGAGTCGAACCGGCTGGCGAACGCCCGGTCCTTCCGCGACACGGCGCAGATCCTGCGCAGGACCCGCAGCGGCGTCGCGTGGCAGGCGGTCGGCATCATGATCGCCGCGTACGAGATCGCGCTGCGCTACGCCGGGGAGCGCGAGCAGTTCGGCCGGCCCATCGCGTCCTTCCAGCTCGTGCAGGACCTGCTGGTCAAGATGCTGGGCAACGCCACCGCCTGCCTGGGCATGGTGGTGCGCCTGGCGAAGCTGCAGGACGAGGGCGTGTTCAAGGACGAGCATTCGGCGCTGGCCAAGGCGTACTGCACGTCGCGGATGCGGGAGGCGGTCGGCTGGGCACGCGAGCTGCTCGCGGGCAACGGCATCATCCTCGACTACGACATCGCGAGGTTCGTGGCGGACGCGGAGGCGATCTACTCCTACGAGGGCACCCGGGAGATCAACACGCTCATCGTCGGGCGGGCGGTGACGGGGCACAGCGCGTTCGTCTGATCGTGGCCGCTCATTTGACCGGTCCCACGCTCGTCCCCCTGATCGATTCCCTGGTCGTTCGCGCGGAATTGGTCACTGTGCGTGGCATGACGGCCGTCACGATTCACGAATCGTAGGTTGACAAAGAGTCAACCCACCATTCGCGATGTTTCTTCGCATCCGTACCTTGAAGTACATCTGCCCCATCGGCATAGTGGACGGACCACAGGCGCAATCAGGTCGTGGCGGGCAACCTCGGGGGGCGGTAGCGAGTCCACGGCCACCCGGCAGCGCACAGGCACGCGCGGAATGGATGAAGGATGAGTTCGCCCCCGCCGATCCGTACCAAGCTGCTCAGGATTCTTTTACTCCCGCTGGTCTCGATGGTCGCGTTATGGGGGTTCATCGCCTACTCGAGCGTGGACGAGATCGTCGAGGTCTCGCAGACGCAGGACCGTTGGGAGGCCATCGGCTCCCCGCTGCTCCAGCTGATCGTCGAGCTGCAGCGCGAGCGCAAGCTCTCCGCCGAGGCGCCCGGCAGCACGGCGGCGTACAGGCCGCTCACCGACCAGCGGCACAAGACCGACGCCCAGGTCGCCAGGATCCGCGAGATCATCGACGACATCCTCGAAGGCGAGACCGATGAGGCGCCGGCTCAGGTCGAGGCGATGGTGCAGGCCCTCGACGGGCTCCAGTCGCTGCGGGCCTCCGCCGACGGCGGCGTACTGGCCCCGCCGCTGACCATCATCGAGGCGTACAACAACCTGATCGCGGTGGTGAACCGGCAGTTCACCGACCGGGACGCGCTGAGCGACGTCTCCTCCTACCGCGCCGTGCGCGGCATGGCCGCCTACAGCGCCACCGCCGAATACCTGTGGCGCGAGCACGCGGTGCTGACCAGCACGATCGTGCACCGCAGGATGACCCCCACCGACCGCGCCGCGTTCGTGGCCGCCATGACCAGCCGCCGGCTCGTCTTCGCCAACGCCGAGCGCGACGCCGGGCCCGAGCTGCGGGCCGCCTACGACAAGCTGGTGGCGAGCGAGGCCTACCAGCGCGTGGTCGCGGTCGAGGACGAGCTGTTCACCTTCGACACGGGCGGCGCGCCGCCGGTGAACGGCAACGAGTGGCGCGCGGACGCCGAGGCCGTGCTGGCCCAGATCAACCAGGCCACGCAGGCCGAGCTGGCCAGGGCCGCCGCCGAGGCCGAGAGCCAGAAGGTCGGCGCGTACTGGCGGATCGGGCTGGTCCTGCTGATCGGCCTGGCGGCGGTGCTGGTGTCGCTGGCGCTGTCGTACCGGTTCAGCCGCTCGCTGGTCGGCGAGCTGCACCGGCTGCAGGGCTCGGCGGTCGAGCTGGCCGAGCAGCGGCTGCCCCGCCTCGTCGAACGGCTGCGCCGCGGCGAGGACGTGGACCCGGCCACCGAGGCGCCCCCGCTCGAACCGGCCGAGACCGCCGAGGTGGACCGCGTGGTCGACGCCTTCGCCGCGGTGCGCCGCACCGCCGTCGAGGCCGCCGTCGGCCAGGCCGCGCTGCGCAAGGGCGTCAGCCAGGTCTTCCTCAACCTGGCCCGGCGCAACCAGGCGCTGCTGCACCGCCAGCTCTCGCTGCTCGACACGATGGAGCGCAGGGTGGAGGAGCCGGACGTCCTTGAGGACCTGTTCAAGCTCGACCACCTGACCACCCGCATGCGGCGGCACGCCGAGAACCTCATCATCCTGTCCGACTCCGCGCCCGCGCGCCGCTGGCGCGACCCGGTGCCGCTGTTCGACGTCGTACGCGCCGCCGTGCTGGAGGTCGAGGACTACACGCGGGTCACCGTCGCGCCCATGCAGGACGCGCCGCTGCTCGTCGGCCCGGCCGTCACCGACGTCATCCACCTGGTCGCCGAGCTGGTCGAGAACGCCACCGTCTACTCGCCGCCCAACACCACCGTGACCGTGCGCGGCCTCACCGCGGCCAACGGGCTGGCGCTGGAGATCGAGGACCGCGGGCTCGGCCTGAACGACGCCACGCTCGCCGAGCTGAACGCCCGCCTGTCGGACGTGCCGGAGTTCGACCTGGACGACACCGACCGGCTCGGCCTGTTCGTGGTCGCCAGGCTCGCCGCCCGGCACGGCATCAAGGTCATGCTGCGGCGCTCGCCGTACGACGGGACCACCGCCATCGTGCTGCTGCCCGCTTCGCTGCTCGCCGAAGCCCAGCGCCCGGCGCTCACCGCCGGCTCGTCCACCGCGCCGAGCTCATCCTGGGGGCAGGACACGAGCACCGCCCCCGAGCGCGGCACCTGGTTCGACGCCCCGCACCGGGACAGCGCGCCGGAACCCGGCACGACCTGGACGCCCGAGCCCGCCTGGCTGTCCGGCACCGTCCCGGCCGCCAGGCCGGCCCCCGAACCGGAGCCGGCACCCGGCTCCCCCACGACGAGACCCGCGACGGCACCCGCCACGGGACACACCATGGGAGACAACACAGGAAACGCCAACGGACGCTCGGGGCCCCCGCTCACGGGGCCCGACACCGGTGACGTGGAGCTGCCGATGCGGCGACCGGCCGGCGGCGGCCCCAAGCCCACGCCCGTACCCGGATCACCGGGGAACGGCGGGGCGAAGGAGGCGTGGAGCGTCACGGTGCCGCCTCAGGACGCCGACGACGATCTCGACGGGCTGCCCATGCGGATCCCGCAGGCCAGCCTCGCTCCCCAGCTACGTGACTCCGGACGCGTGCACCGGCGCGTCGTCGCGGAGCGCAGCCCTGAGGAGCTCGCACAGCTCATGTCGTCCATGCAACGCGGCTGGCAGCAAGGCCGCCGCCAGACGGGGCACGAGCACGACATGTGGAACCGAAAGGACGACCAATCCGATGCCTGACTCCAGAAGCGAACTGAGCTGGCTGCTCGACGACCTCATCCAGCGCGTGCCCGGCATCCGGCACGCCATCGTGCTGTCCGCCGACGGGCTGAACATGGGCAGCTCCCAGGGCTTGACCAGGGAGGACGCCGAGCACCTCTCCGCCATCTCGGCCGGCAGCCACAGCCTCGCCACCGGAGCGGGACGGCACTTCGGGCTGGGCGGCGTCCGGCAGACCATCATCGAGCTGGAGGAGGGCTTCCTGTTCGTCACCGCCGCCGGCCAGGGCGCCAGGCTCGCCGTGCTCGCCTCGGCGGACGCCGAGCTGGGCATGGTCACGTACGAGATGGCGCTGATGGTCAAGAGGGTCGGCGAGCACCTCTCCGCGCAACCGAGAGGAGCGGCACCGGCTCCGGCCTGGAACGGTTCGAGGCAGTGAGCGGGGACGATCCGGGGCCGCTGATCCGGCTGTTCGGGCTGACCGGGGGCCGGGCGCGGCCTCAGGGCGAGGCGTTCGACCTCATGGCCATCGTCACGACGGCCGGCGACGCCCCCGGGCCTCCGGACCTGATGCCGGAGCATCGCTCCGTGCTGGCGCTGTGCCGCAGGCCCACACCCGTGGCCGACGTCGCGGCGCACCTCCGGCTGCCCATCAACATCACCAGGGTCATCCTGGACGATCTGCGCCGCGACGGCCTCGTCACCATCGACCGCCCGCGCCCCGTCGCGCAGACGATCGACGAACGCATCTACAGGGAAGTGCTCCATGGGCTACGCAGTCTCTGAGCCGGGGACGGCGCCGGCCGTCCCTGCCTTGGCCATCAAGATCCTCATCGCGGGCGGCTTCGGCGTCGGCAAGACGACCATGGTGGGCACGATCAGCGAGATCCGGCCGCTGCACACCGAGGAGCTGCTGAGCGACCGCGGCATCGGCGTGGACGACACCTCGGGCGTGGAGTCCAAGGTCACGACCACGGTGGCGCTGGACTTCGGCCGGATCACGATCAGGGACGGGCTGTGGCTGTACCTGTTCGGCACGCCGGGTCAGGACCGGTTCTGGTTCATGTGGGACGAGCTGGCGCTCGGCGCGCTGGGCGCGGTGGTGCTCGCCGACACGCGCAGGCTGCAGGACTGCTTCCCCGCCGTCGACTACTTCGAGCAGCGGCAGATCCCGTTCGTGGTGGGGGTCAACTGCTTCGACGGCGCCCGCCGGTACGAGCCGTCCAAGGTGCGGCGGGCGCTCGGGCTTGCCGAGCACATCCCGATCGTGATGTGCGACGTGCGGCAGCGCGAGTCGGTCAAGGAGGTGCTGACGACGCTCGTCACGTACGCGGTGAAAGGCCGATGAAGGTCTGATCACAGGTACGGGCCCGCGCCCGGGCCGCCCGGCGGGCGAGGCGGTCCCGGACGTCCCGGCAGCTCGGGATGGGCCGCCTGGTGGAGCGACAGCCCCACCTTGATGCCCTGGAACACCCCTTCGAGCCAGCCCACGAGCTGGCTCTGCGCGATGCGGATCTCCCCCTGGGTGAGGGTGCCGGACGTGGCGGGCAGCAGCCGTTCCAGCTCTTCGCGCAGCTCGGGCGCCACCGACTCGCCGATCTCCGCGACGACGCGCGCGTGGATGTGCCCGAGCTGCTCGCGTGCGTGCTCGTCGAGCGGCAGCCCGCGCGCCTCGTCGAGCATCGATCGGGCCATCGTGCTGACGCGCAGCAGCCGCGCCGGCTCCTTGACGCGCGCGATCTCGGCCTCTATCGCGGCCTCGGCCGCGTCCTCCGGTTCCGCCGCGCCGGGCGGGATGGGAGGGGCGACCGGCCGGTGGGGATCGGGTGCAGAGGTCATGTCGCCGTCCTGTCGTCGCAGCTCGCCCCACGTGGGGGCGCGGTCCTCAGCTGACCCCTGCCCAGGCACGCGCCCCTCACGCCGGCGACGACCCGGCCGCTAGGCCAGGGTGACGAGCTCGGCGTACTCCTCGTTCCACATGTCCTCGACGCCGTCGGGCAGCAGCAGCACCCGGTCAGGGGCGAGCGCCTCGACGGCCTCCTCGTCGTGGGTGACCATCACGACGGCCCCCTCGTACGCCGCCACCGCGCCCAGCACCTCGGCCTTGGACGCCGGGTCGAGGTTGTTGGTGGGCTCGTCGAGCAGCAGCACGTTCGCCTGCGAGCTGACCAGACCGGCCAGCGCGAGCCTGGTCTTCTCGCCGCCCGACAGCACCCCCACCGGCTTGTCCACGTCGTCCCCGCCGAACAGGAACGACCCGAGGACCGTCCGCGCCTCGCCGTCGCTGAGGTGCGGCGCGGCTTCGGCGAGGTGGCGGCCGACGGTGTGCGCGGGGTCGAGGGTGTCGTGCTCCTGGGCGAAGTAGCCGAGGCGCAGCCCGTGGCCGTGCACCACCCGCCCGGAGTCGGGCCGCTCATGCCCGGCGAGGATCTTGAGCAGGGTGGTCTTGCCCGCGCCGTTCAGCCCGAGCACGACGAGCCTGCTGCCGCGGTCGATGGCCAGGTCGATGCCGGTCAGCACGGGCAGGCCGCCGTACGACTTGGTCAGGCTGATCGCGCCGAGCGGCGTGCGGCCGCAGGGCGCGGGCTCGGGCAGCCGGAACCGCGCGACCTTGGCGGCGCGCCGCACCGGGCGGGTCTCGGCGAGCATGCGCTCGGCGCGGCGGGCCATGTCGCGGGCGCGCACGGCGGTGGACGAGCGGGACCGCATGCGGTCGGCCTGGGCGCGCAGCGCGGCGGCCTTGCGCTCGGCGGCGGCGCGCAGCCTGGCCCTGCGCCGGTCGTCGGCCTCCCGCTCGGCCAGGTACGCCTCCCAGCCCATGTTGCGGATCTCCAGCGTGCCGTCCTCCAGGTGCCAGACCCGGTTGACCACGTCGGCGAGCAGGTCCGTGTCGTGGCTGATGACGACGAGCCCGCCCGGGTAGCCGAGCAGGAACGTGCGCAGCCAGGCGATGGAGTCGCGGTCGAGGTGGTTCGTCGGCTCGTCGAGCAGCAGCACGCCCGGCTCGGCGAACAGGACCCTGGCCAGCTCGACGCGGCGGCGCTGACCGCCGGAGAGCGTGCCGAGCGGCTGGTCGAGCACCCGGTCGGGCAGCCCGAGCCCGGCGGCGACGCGGGCGGCCTCCGCCTCCGCCGGGTAGCCGCCGCGCGCCTGGAACTCGGCCTCGGCCCTGGCATAGCGGGCCATGGCCTTCTCTGCGGCCTGTGGGGAGGCCGAGGCGGTCTCGGCGAGCGCCGTCTCGGCGGCGCGCAGCTCGCGTACGGCCTCATCGAGGCCGCGAGCCGACAGAATGCGGCCGATGACCGTGCTCGCGGGGTCGGCCGCGGCCGGGTCCTGCGGCAGGTACCCGACCGGGCCGGTACGGACGATCTCGCCGGAGGCGGGCTGGAGCCGCCCGGCGAGGGTCTTCATGAGGGTGGTCTTGCCCGCGCCGTTGCGGCCGACCAGGCCGACGCGGTCGCCGGGGGCGACGTGACCGGTGACACCGGACATGAGCAGAGAGGCGCCGGCGCGCACGGCGACGCCACGGAAGGTAAGCATGGGATGACGCTCCGGAAAAGCTCAAGGACACAAGGGTGACGTGAAGCCGGTGTCCTGGGCTAAGAAGTCCGGGGCGTAGACATGCGGATCAGTGTACGGGCGGGCCGCGCGGGCCCGCCACGGATTTTCCTGCGGGTCAGTTCCAGATGCCCGGCACCTGGTCGGGCGTGTCGTCCTTGACCTCGCTGCGGTCGATCACGTCGCCCTCGAGCGGGAGCAGCACGGTCGCCTCGCGGCCCCAGTCACGGTAACGGGTGTCGGACTCGACCTGGACGGTGCTCTTGCCGATCGGCAGCGTCGCCTTGGCGACGACCCGCCGCACCAGGCCCTTGTCACCGAAGTAGATCGTGTAGGCGATCTTCCCGTCGCGCTTGGCGGTGAAGCCCGTGCCGTAGAAGGCGGCGAACGGCTTCGAGGACTTGACGAGCTTGCTGGCCTTCACGCTGCCCTTGAGGATGCCGTTCTTCCACGAGGTGCGGCCTGCGACCAGCGTCTTGAGCGTGGCCGGGTCGAGCGGCTCGACGACGAGGTTGCTCGGCGGCTGGACGACCTTGCGGTAGCGCACCCAGCTCGTGCCCGGCGGCAGCGCCTGCTCGACCACGGGGCCGGAGACGTAGCTCACGCCACCGGAGGAGAGCATGCGGATCGGCCCCGCCTGAAGGGCCTCGGTCTCGGCCGGGCTGGTCTTCTTCATGGTGCGCAGCAGGGCCGGGCTGTACTGCAGGGTGTGGGCCACGTCGGAGGCGACGGGCCCGCGCGGGCCGAAGCCGATGGTGCCGTCGAGGGCGGAGGTGGCCACCTGTCCGGCCTTGTAGGTCACCTTGGCGGTGGCCTGCAGGTTGACCGCCTTGCCCTGCCCTAACTGGGACTGCAGCGCCTTGACCGGATCCGTGGTGGGGGCGGCGTGCGCGGGAGCGGCGAAGAACTGCGCCAGGCCCGCGACGGCGACCGCACCGATAAGGGTTCGCTTCATTCGCTTTCCTTGTTGAGGGTGCTGAAAGACGCGAACAATCTGGTGCATCTAAGATCGCTCGTCAAGCCGAATCCGCAGATGAGGCATCCTTTGCCCGGCGATCCCCCGCCGTCGTCACGGCCGGGGATCGCCGGGCTCCGCTGCGTGGCGGTCACGGGAGTGACGCGCCGCTCAGAAGAGGCGCGTGCGCTCGGAAGAGGCTCGGCACTCGAAGCGGCGGAGCGCTCAGAAGTAGCGCGAGGTGAGGTCCGTCGTGGGCCACGTCTTCACGGCCCCGGTCGCCTTGCCGAGGATCGGGTCGATGGAGTCGAAGTCGGGCGTGCCCTCTTCCTCGCGCCGGTTGAAGATCGCGCAGTAGCTGACGCCGTGCTGGATCCTGGCCAGGAAGCTGTACGTGCCCGGCATGGACCCGGTGTGCCAGGTGTTCAGCGTGCCGAGATTGTTCGTACGGACGTGCCAGCCGAGGCCGTACCAGGAGCCGTTCGAGTTGACGCCCGTCTCCGGCTTGGCGAACACGCGGCCGATCGACGTCTTGTTGAGCACCGGGCCGGAGGCGTCGAAGACGAAGCCCCACTTGACCATGTCGACCGCCGAGGCGAGCCAGCCGCCGTTGGCGTCCTGGTTCGGCATGCTGAAGCCGCCGTACGGGTAGGGCACCACCTCGCCCGAGTCGTCCACGACGCTCTTCCTGGTGTACTGCGACTCGTACGTCACCTCGGTGGGGAACGCCTGCGAGCGCAGGCTCCTGCCCAGCCGCATCCGGGTGATCCCGACCGGGGCGAGCAGCGTGTTGCGGACGTACGTCTCGTAGCTCATGCCCGACAGCTTCTCGATCACCCGGCCGGCCAGCATGTAGCCGTAGTTGCTGTAGGCGTACTTGCTGCCCGGGGTGAAGTCGAGCTTCCTCGCCGTGACGTACTTGATGATGTCGTCGTGGTCGATCGGCAGCGACACGCCCAGCGCGGAGGCGATGCCCTGGTCGTACCAGAGCGGGTCCGGGGACACGCTGCGGTCCCAGCCGCCGGTGTGCTGCAGCAGCCGCCACAGCGTGACGTCCTTCAGCCGCGGATCCGCCGAGGTGGACAGCCCGAGCAGGTCCGCCACCTTCGCGCCGAGCGCGACCTTGCCGTCCTGGGCCAGGCGGGCCAGCGCGGCCCCGGTCAGGCTCTTGCTCAGGCTGGCGATGCGGAAGAGCGAGGTCGGCTGCACCGCCACGGTCTTGCCGTTCGCGACGTACGAGCCGTAGCCGCGGGCCAGCAGGATCTTGCCGTTCTTCGCCACCGCGAGCTGGGCGCAGGAGATGTTCCGCTCGGCGATGTACGTCTTCATGGCGTTGTCGAAGCCCGCGAGCGCGCTGGGGACGACCCCCGTCGTCGGGATCGCACTGGCGTGGGCGGCCTCGGAGCCGAGCACGACGGCGGGCACCATTCCGGCACCGACCTGGAGCAGTCGGCGTCTAGTGAGCATAACGATATTGAGGCAACAAGGGGATCTTTCCTACCACAATGATCTCCGCCCGGGGTCCTGATCGCCCAGAGCGAAGAAACCACCCCCGCACCGACGACCGGCCAACGGCGGGGTAGCAACGCAGCTTGGGCGGGACGGCCGCACGACGGCGCCGCACGCAACGGCGACCGGACGCGACGGCGCCCGGACGCGACGGACGGGCCGCGGGCCAGTGGCGGGGCGACGACCGAGCGCGGCAGGCTGTCAGCAAGCCGGACGCACGACGACGGGACGGACGCGAGGTGCCTGCGGGCGCAAGCGGGCTGGAGGCGGGACGGCCGTGCGCCGGAGGTGGGGCGGTGACGTGCCGACAGCGGAGCGGCGGGCGAGCCAAAACGAGGCGGCCGCAAGGCGGTAGCGGACCTGAGGCGCCCCGGCGGGAGAGCGCCGGCAGGCCAGATGCGCCTCACGGCGGAGCGGCGGCAGGTCACAAGCGGGCCGATGCGGGGTGGCGGCTGCGGAAAGGGGCGCGCAGCCGCCGGCCCCGAGCGCGGGACGGCTTGGCGGGGAATCCCCTGACCAGCGGGCCTGTAACACCCGAGCGGGGCACGACCCGGCACAGAAACCGGTGATCAGCGGGCCTACTACCCCCGACGGCAACCCGACCCGGCAAGGAAACCCGCGACCAGCGGGCCTATGACCCCCGGGGGCGGCCCGACCCGACACGGAAACCCGTGACCAGCGGGCCCCATGACCCCCGTGTGGCGGGCCGGTGTCCGGGCTTGCACGGCTGCTGGTCAGCCGAGCCGGGACGGGTCGCGGTCAGCGATCGGACGGCTCGGCCGGCGCCTCGATCACGGCCGTTCCACGCAAGCGACCCGGCTAGGCCGGGAAGTCCTTCGGGTTGACGTGGCTCGTCCGCGCGGTGCCGCCCTTGACCGGGTTGAGGGTGATCGTCCAGATGGTCCGCGTCCGGGAGGTCGTGGTGAAGCGCAGGCGGTTGTTGAAGCGCTGGTAGCTGGCCCCGCGGGTGAAGCGGCCCTTGGAGACGCTGTAGCGGGTGCCGGTGGTGAAGTAGATGGTGTACGTGCCGTCCCTGACGTCCCGGATCGTCGCGCTGGACTTCGCGCGCACGTAGATGCTGATCGCCTTCTTCCTGCCCTTGACCAGAGCGACGACGCCGTCACGCGACGTGCCGTTCTTGATCTTGAGCTGGCCCAGCCCGCCGCTGATGCGGTCGTAGAGGATGCGGCCGTTGCGCGGGCGCGCGGCGGCGGCCTGCTGGGCGGTCAGCGTCACCGTCGTGACGGCGGGCGCGCTCGTGACGGGCGCGGCGGCGTTCGCGGGAGGAGCGACGAGCAGGCCACCGGCCAGGGCGACGGCGGCGACGGCGCTGGTACGGAGAACGGCTCGGCCAGATAGGCTTTTCACGATCGACATCTCCTTCGTGACGCAATGTCACGGTAAAGATAGAAGATCGCACGCCATACCGGTACCTGGTATCCGACAGGGCTTCATTCCGGATTCGCCCGCCCTGGGAAACGGCCCGGCGCGGCACATGGCCTAGACTGCGGCAGATGTTCCTGGCCCCCGCCCGGTTGGCCTGGCTGGATGCCCTGCGAGGGCCGGCAGCGCTGGCCGTCACCCTGCATCACGCCGGCTGGACGTTCATCCCCCGCATCTGGGCGGAGGTGGACCGGCGCGTCGACGTGGGCACCTGGGGCGTGTTCGTCTTCTTCCTGGTCAGCGGCTATATCATCCCAGCCTCGCTGGAGCGTAAGGGCGATCTGCGCGCGTTCTGGACCGGCCGGGCGTTCCGGCTGCTGCCGCTGCTGCTGGTCGCCTGCGCGCTGCTGCTCGGGTTAGCGCTGGCCGGGGCGCTGCCGGTGCCGGACGGGCTGGGCGACCGGCCGGCGGCGCTGGTCGTGCTCGGCAACGTGACCATGCTCCAGGAGCTGCTGAACCTGCCCGCCGTCATCAACGTCACCTGGACGCTGTCGTACGAGATGGCCTTCTACCTGATGTGCGCGGCGCTGTTCGCGGCCGGCCAGTCGCACCGGTCGGCGGGGATCGCGGTGGCGCTGGCGGTGCCCGCCGTGCCGCTCGGGCTGCTGCTGCCCAAGGCGGTCATCGGCGGGCGGGCGGACCTGCTCGCCGCGTCGCTCGGCCTCGCGGTGGTCGCGGCCGTCGCGGTGACCGTGCTGGGCAGGGGCGCGCTCAGGACGGCGGGCGCGGTCGCGGGCGGGCTGCTGGGCCTCGCGCTGGTGGTGCTGGGCAGCAGGGGCGGCACCTGGCAAGGCGTGATCATCCTGGCCACGATGTTCGCCGGCACGGCGATGTACCGGGCCGAGCAGGGCACGATCTCCTGGCGGGCCGCGATCGCGGCGGTACTGGTGGTGCTGGGCTGCGGCCTGCCGGCCAAGGACGACCCGGCCTGGGCGCCGGCGATCGTGCTGGCGTTCTGCGCGTTCTGGCTGGCGTACCGGCTGCGCGAGCGCACCTTCCCCGCCTGGCTGCCGCGGCTCGGCGTGATCAGCTTCTCCGTCTACCTGCTGCACCCGATCCTGCTGCACGTGCTGCCGAACCTGCCGCTCTACCTCCTGGTCCTGATTCCGCTCAGCATCCTCACGTACCACGTCGTCGAGGCGCCGGCCCAGCGACTCGGCAAGCGCCTGGCGGCGCGCGGGCCCGGCTGAGCGCGCCGGGCCCGCGCCCGGCTCACTCCTGCGGCTCGCCGGTGAAGGTGTGGGTGCCCGCGCCCACCTCGGCGGGCGCGCCCTTGAACGGCAGGTCCAGCTCGGCGGTCACGCCGGGCGGCACGGTGACGGTGACGGTCAGCTCGCCGCCCGCCCTGGTCCAGGCGACGCGGGCAGGCCCGTACGGCGTGTCGAGCGCCGCCTCCGCCTCGGTCAGCCCGCCTCCGGGACGCGGCGCGACCCGCAGCCGCCGGTAGCCGGGGGCGGCGGGGGCGAGCCCGGCGACCGTACGGTGCAGGAAGTCGGCGACCGCGCCCAGCGCGTAGTGGTTGAACGAGGTCATCTCGCCCGGGTTGACGCTGCCGTCGGGCAGCATGCTGTCCCAGCGCTCCCAGATCGTGGTGGCGCCCATCGTGACGGGGTACAGCCACGACGGGCACTCGCGCTGGGTCAGCAGCTCGTAGGCGGTGCCGTACTCGCCGACCGCCGCCAGCGCGTCGCAGATCAGCGGCGTGCCCACGAACCCCGTGCCGATGCGGTGACCGTCGGCCGCGACCAGCTCGGCCAGCCGCCGTCCCGCCCGCTTCCGCTGCCGCGGCGTCTCCAGCAGGTCGAAGCAGATCGCCAGCGCGTACGCGGTCTGCGTGTCGCAGGCCAGCCGCCCCGACGGGGTGACGAATTCGCGCGCGAACGCCGCCCGCACCTCGCCGGCCAGCGCCGCGTAGCGCGCCGCGTCATCGTCGTGGCCGAGCAGCGCGGCGGTCTCGGCGACGATCCGCGCCGTTCTGGCGTGGTAGGCGGTGGCGACCAGGGCGGGGTCCGTACGTGCCTTGCCCGGCTTGTCGGGCGGCGCGGCCGGGTCGAGCCAGTCGCCCCACTGGAAGCCGGTGTCCCACAGGTGGCTCTCGCCCGCCCGTTCTGCGATGTGGTCCACCCACGCCTTCATGCCGGCGTACTGGGTGCGCAGCAGCCCGACGTCGCCGTAGCGCTGGTACAGCACCCAGGGCACGATGACGGCCGCGTCGCCCCACGCGGCGGCGGGCTCGGCGGGCATCAGCGGCACCCACGGCACGTAGTGCGGCACGGTGCCGAGCTTGGCCTGCTCGGCGGCGAGGTCGGCGAGCCAGGAGGACAGCGGGCCCGCGCAGTCGTAGAGGAAGGACGCGGTGGGCGCGAAGACCTGGAGGTCGCCCGTCCAGCCGAGGCGTTCGTCGCGCTGGGGGCAGTCGGTGGGCACGTCCACGAAGTTGCCGCGCAGGCTCCAGACGGCGTTGTCGTGGAAGCGGTTGAGGTCGGGATCGGAGCAGCGGAACGAGCCGGTGGGGCGCAGGTCGGTGTGGCACACGACCGCTTCGATCCCCGTCTTCGCGCCGTCCCCGTCACCGAACCCGTCTTCGGCCACCTGCGCATCGCCGCCTGCGGCCGCCGCCTCGAGGCCGTCGGGTAGGGGGCCCGGCCAGCCGTCGATCTGGGCGTAGCGGAAGCCGTGCATGGTGAAGCGGGGCTCCCACTGCTCCGGGGCGTCGTCGCCGCGCAGCGTGTAGGTGTCGGTGGCGGCGGCGTGCCGCAGCGGGCGCAGGCTGAGCGCGCCGTTCTCCAAGACCTCGGCGTGGCGCAGGGTGATCGTGTGCCCGGCCGGGCCCTGGACGCGGATGCGCAACCGCCCGGAGATGTTCTGCCCGAAGTCGAGTATGGTCTCCCCCGACGGCCCGGTGAGCACCTGCCGCGGGCGCAGCGTCTCGACCCTGCGCACCGGCGGGCCGGTGGGTGCGACGAGCCTGGCGGGGTCGTGGTCGAGCACCTCGGCGGGCGTCCATGCGGAGGCGTCGAAGCCGGGCTCCGACCAGCCCTGGGGCAGCAGGCGGGCGTCGTAGCGCTCGCCGTCGTACAGGCCGGTGGCGGTGATCGGGCCGGTGGCGCAGCGCCAGTGCTCGTCGGTGACGACCAGGTCGGTGCCGCCGTCGGCGTAGGTGATCTCCAGCTGGGCGATGAGCGCCGTACGGTCGCCCCAGACCTCGGTCTTGCCGCCGCCGAAGCCGATCCTGCCGCGGTACCAGCCGTCGGCCAGGGTCGCGCCGATCGTGTTGGGGCCCTCGCGCAGCAGTCCGGTGACGTCGTGGGTGCGGTAGCGCAGCCGCCGGTCGTAGCTGCTCCAGCCGGGGGCGAGCACGTCGTCGCCGACGACCCGGCCGTTCAGCTCGGCCTCGTACAGGCCGTGTGCGGTGACGTACAGGCGGGCGCTCGCGACGGGGCCGCGCAGGGTGAAGTCGCGGCGCAGCAGCAGGGCGGGGCCGTCGGGCGGGCCGAGCAGGTCACGGGGCGGCGCGGCGGCCCCCGCACGCCAGTCGGCGGGCTCCAGCAGGCCGGTCTCGACCGCCGCCCAGGGGCTCCAGTCGCTCGCGGAGCCGTCGCCGCCGTGGACGCGGACGCGGACCTCGCGCCGCTCGCGCGACCGCAGCGGCTCGGCGGGCCAGGGCACGAGCACCGACTCCGCCGACTCGACGCGCCATGTCTCGCTCGCGTCGTTCGCGGTGCGGGTTTCGATCTCGTACGCCGCCTGCGTCCAGCCGGGCAGGTCGGTGGCGACGGTCCAGGACAGGCGGGGGCGGCTCTCGCCGATGCCGAGGGGGTCGCGGTGGTGCTCGAAGGTGGGTGGTGTGACGTGTAGCAAGGCGCTCCTTCAGGTCGGCCCTTGATGGCCCCGGCGGTCGATGCCGGCCACGGTCGTGCGGACGAGGCGGATGAGGAGTACGGAGATCAGCGGGAAAGCTTGAAACGTTTTAACAGCGTCGCCGCGAGCTAACGTAAAACGCCGCGTGAGGGTGCGTCAAGACGCTGTTGTGGAAAACGATGTCCACTCCTCACCCCAGCTCCTGCGCCGAATGGCGACTTTGGACGTCGCTTTCAGGGCATCGTTGCTCACCAGGCTGCCGGGTGGCAGCGCGGGCTCCTACACTCGTCACCGACGAACGGAAGGCGGGACTCATGGCGGAGCGCGGGCCCAGGCGGCGGGTGACGATCGCGGACGTGGCCCGCCACGCCCAGGTGTCCACCACCGCCGTCTCCAAGGTGCTGCGCAACGCCTACGGCGCCAGCCCCGCCATGCGCGACCGGGTCAAGGCGGCCATCGAGGAGCTGGGCTACCGTCCCCACGCGGCGGCCAGGGCCATGCGCGGGCGCACGTTCACCATCGGGGTGCTGCTCCCCCACATCCGCAACCCGTTCTTCGCCGACGTGCTGGACGGCGTGAACGAGCAGCTCGCGGGCACCAGCTACCAGGCCATCCTCGTCCAGGGCGGCGGCACGGACCTGGCCGCCGAGAGCCGGGCGATCGAGGCGCTGATCGACCGGCAGGTGGACGGCATCCTGATGATCGCGCCCCTCACCGCGAAGTCACGGCTGGAGGAGGTGTCCGCCGAGATGCCGCTCATCGTGCTCGGCCGCCACGAGCGCTCATCGGCGTACGACGCGGTCTTCGACGACGATGACGCCGGCACCGAGCTGGTCGTGCGCCACCTCATCGAGCTGGGCCACCGCCGCATCGGCCACATCTCGCAGCGCTGCCCCGGACGCGGCCGGCCGCTCGCACTGCCCCACCTGACCAGGGCGGAGACCTACCGCAGGGTGATGGACGAGCACGGCCTGGCCGCCGAGATCGCGATCGCCGTCACGAGCTGGACCGAGGAGGGCGGCTACGACGGCACGCGCGAGCTGCTGGCCCGTTCGCCCCGGCCGACCGCCATCTTCGCGGGCGACGACCAGGCGGCGTTCGGCGCGCTCGCGGCCCTGCACGAGGCGGGACTGTCGGTGCCCGGCGATATGTCGGTGGCCGGCTACGACAACACCAAGCTGGCGGCGATGGCCAACATCTCGCTCACCAGCGTCGATCAGGACGGCGTGCTCATGGGCAGGACGGCGGCACGGCTGCTGCTCGAACGCGTCGAAGGGCGTGCGGCCGCCATGCGCTTCTCCGTCACCCCGACCCTGGTGCCACGCCGCTCCACCGGCCCCGCCCCCGCCGACCAGGGGTAGGGCCGAGCGGGACAGGCCGCCGCCTAGGAGGGTCGGGGGCCGGACCGGGTCGGCGAGCCGGGCGGGCCAGGGCGAGACCGCGGCGGGCCAGGCCGGTGAGCCGGGGCGCGGCCGGGCCGGTGAGCCGGGGCGCGGCCGGGCCGGTGAGCCGGGGCGCGGCCGGGCCGGTGAGCCGGGGCGCGGCCGGGCCGTCAGCCGCGTTCGCCGGCGCCGCAGAGGTAGCCGACCACCATCTCGCCGACCATGCGGCGCAGCCGGTCGCGGTGTTCGGGCGCGGTCATGTCGCGTCCGAACAGCGCGCCGAAGGTGTGCTGGTTGGCCACGCGGAAGAAGCAGAACGCGCTGATCATCATGTGGACGTCGATGGCGTCGGCCTCGGTGACGAAGTCGCCGCTGGCCCGCCCGGCCTCCAGGATGCGGGTGATGAGGTCGAGCACCGGCGCGCCCAGGTTGGCCAGCACCTCCGACTTGCGGATGTGCTCGGCCTGGTGGATGTTCTCGATCGCGACCAGCTTGATGAAGTCGCGGTGGGCGTCGTGGTGGTCGAACGTCAGCTCGGCGAGCGTGCGGATGGCCTCGACCGGCTCCAGGTGCTCGACGTCGACCGTGCGCTCGACCGCACGCACCTCGGAGTACGCCTTCTCCAGGACGGCGATGTACAGCCGCTCCTTGCTGCCGAAGTAGTAGTAGATCATGCGCTTGGTGGTGCGCATGCGGGCCGCGATCTCATCGACCCTGGCCCCGGCGTAGCCGTAACGGGCGAACTCGCGCTGAGCGACGTCGAGGATCTCCGCCCGCGTGCGGTCGGCGTCCCGCCGGCGCTCGGCGGTGGCGGGAGACGAGGTCATTCGCTCATCATAGGCGGCCCCGCGGGGCTGCTCGCGTACCGGCCGCCGGCCATACCGTCATGGGGGCCGTCATGGGGGCCGTCATGGGGCCGCGTGCTGGGCGGCGAGGCGGATGGGGGCGTTGACCGCGCCGTAGCCGTCGTATCCGTCCACCCGCTGAACGAGCTCGAAGAACACCCGGCCCACGGTGACCGTGTAGAGGTGCAGGAACGCGCCGCCGCGCTCGTCGCGGTCGTACAGCACGCCCAGCTCCCGCAGCTCGGGCGGCACGTCGTGGCGGGCCTCCAGGTCGTCGTAGTAGTTGGCGGGGATCGGCAGCAGCAGCTCCGGATGCTCGGCGCGCAGCCTGCGGGCGACGGCGAGCACATCCGTACAGGCGAGCGCCACGTGCTGGGGCGGCGGCTGGCCGGCGCCGACCTGGGCCAGGTTGAGCACCATGCGCACGCCAGGCCCCTCCCCCGTGCCCTGCGGGGTGGACGGGGTGGACGGGGTGGACATCGCCCGGCTGCGCACCAGCCCGTACGGGTCGGGCACCTCCAGGCTCTCCTGCGGCTGCAGGCCGAGCACGCCCCGGTAGAACAGCATGGCCTCGTCGAAGTAGTGCGGCGGCTGGGCGAGCGCCACGTGGTCGATGTGGGTGATCCCGCCGCCTCCGTGCCCCGGGGAGCCGCCTGCCGAGGGGGAACCGCCGCCTCGGGGCGAGCCGTCGTCCGAGGAGGAGCCGTCCTCCGGCGGGAAGTCGGCGAGCCAGCCGTCGTCGCAGAAGAAGATCTCCGTGCCGTCGGGCGCGGCGACCGCGTGCAGCATCGCGTCCTGCGGCGCACGTTCGCGCGGCAGGACGGGCGACAGCAGCGACTCTGCGTGCTCGACGGCACGGCCGGGGTCCGGGCTGTCCAGGCCGATCGCGAGCAGCCCCGGCCCCTGACCCGCACCGGCCTCGTTGACCAGGAGGCGGGCCGCGCCCTGCGACCACAGCTCGACCGGCTTGCCGCGGTGCCGCCCCGTACGGGTGAAGCCGAGCGCGGGCAGCACCCCGCCCAGCGAGCCGGTGCCGGACAGCTCGGCGAAGGCGAACCCCGCCGGCACCGACGGGTGCACCGCCCCTTGGAGCTGCCTTTCGAGCGCGATGAGCGAGCGCATGCCGTCGCGGGCGGTCCGCGCGGTGCCGGCCTGGCGGAAGTGGTCGTTGAACACCTCAAGGGACAGCGGGCCCGCGTACCCGGCGTTGAGCGCGTGCCTGACCACCCGGGCCACGTCGAAGCCGCCCTGGCCGGGGAAGCAGCGGTGGTGGCGGCTCCACTGGAGCACGTCCATGGCGAGCAGCGGCGCGTCGGCGAGCTGGAGGAAGAAGATCTTCTCGCCGGGGATGGCCTCGATGCCGAGCGGGTCGGAGCCGCGCGAGAGGATGTGGAAGCTGTCCAGGCAGGTGCCGAGGTTGGGGTGGTCGGCCTGGCGCACGATGTGCCAGGCGTGCAGGTACTCGTTGACGTGCCTGCCCCAGGCCAGCGCCTCGTACGCGATGCGGATGCCGTGCTCGGCGGCCCGCTCGGCGAGCAGCCGCAGGTGCTCGGCGGCCAGCCCGTCGTCGGCGATGGTCTCCGGCGAGACGTTCGAGCAGACCAGCAGCAGATCCGCGCCGAGCCGCTCCATCAGGCGGAACTTGTGCTCGGCCCGCTCCAGGTTGGCGCGCAGCCGGGCTCTCGGCACGCACTCGAAGTCGCGGAACGGCTGGTAGAGGTCGATGGTGAGCCCGAGGTCGGCGGCCCTGGCCCGGATCTCCTCGGGCGGGAGCGGGCAGGCGAGCAGGTCGTTTTCGAAGATCTCCACACCGTCGAAGCCCGCGGCGGCCACGGCCGCCAGCTTCTCCGTCAGCGTGCCGCTCACCGACACGGTGGCGATCGACTTGCGCATGGCTCCTCCTCGGCCGCGACCGGCCGATCGGGTCGGTCCAACAAGGTCGGCCCAGTAGGTCGGCCCAGTCAGAATCAGCCCGGTCAGGGTCGGCTCGGTCAGGGTCGGCTCAGTCAGTCAGGTCGGTCAGGTGGGCGAGCATCCGCTCGGCGTCGGGCGTACGGCCGGTGAACAGGCGGAACGCGTGCGCGGCCTGGAAGACGACCATGCCGCCGCCGTCGAGTGTCCGGCAGCCGAGCGCCCTCGCCTGCTTGAGCAGCTCGGTCTCGAGCGGCCGGTAGACGATGTCGGCCACCCACAGCTCGGGGCGCAGCAGCTCGGCGGGCAGCGGCATCCCGGGGTGGTGCGCCATGCCGGTGGGCGTGGCGTGGAGCAGGCCGTCGGCGCCCTCCAGCAGCGCGGGCAGGTCTGCGGTACGGCCCTGCCGCACGCGGCCCGCGCCGTGCCGCTCGGCGAGCCGGTCGGCGAGCGCCGCCGCCCTGCCGGGGTCGGCGTCCACCACGGTCAGCACGTCCGCGCCGAGCGTGAGCAGCGCGTGCCCGACGGCGGCGCCCGCGCCGCCCGCCCCGAGCTGGACGACGTGGCGGGTGGGCGCGCCGGGCAGGCCGCGGGTGAACGACTCGGCGAAGCCCGTCCAGTCGGTGTTGTGGCCGACGGCGCGTTCGCCGTCGAAGACGACCGTGTTGACCGCGCCCAGCATGGCGGCGTCGGGCGACAGCTCGTCCAGGTGCGGGATGACGGCCTGCTTGCAGGGGTGGGTGATGTTGAGCCCGTCGTAGCCGAAGCGGCGGGCCGTGCGCAGCAGCTCACCGGCGTCGTCGCCGAGCCGGTCGGTGTCGAGCAGCCGGTAGACGTAGCGCAGGCCGTGGTGTGCGGCTTCGCGCTCGTGCAGCGGAGGGCTCAGCGAGGGACCGATGCCCGAGCCGATCAGCCCGATCAGGTACGAGGTCATGCGGTTCTCCTCGGCCGGCCAATAACGTACGGACTAGTGAGTTCGTTATAACGCACGAGCCGCTCCCCCGGGAAGACGTCCTTGACATGTGACCCGCGCCACGTCAGCATTGCTCCCACGTTAATTAACTATCTAGTTCGTAAAACACGGGTAACCGGCGCCGGGGGCCGCCGCCACCACGCTCACCAGAAGCCCGAGGAGCCCACGTGACCGACAACTCGCCAGGCAACTCCCCAGGCAGCCCCCTGAGCAGGGGAACGCCGCGCAAGGCCGCCTTCGCCGCCTGGATCGGCAGCGCGCTGGAGTACTACGACTTCTTCATCTACGGCAGCGCCGCCGCGCTGATCTTCGGCAAGGTGTTCTTCGACGACTCCGACCCGGCGACCGCCACGCTCCAGTCGCTGGCCAGCTTCGGCGTCGCCTACGCGGCCCGGCCGGTGGGCGCGTTCTTCCTCGGCCACATCGGCGACAGGTTCGGCCGCAAGAAGATCATGGTGTTCACGCTCGTCCTGATGGGGCTGTCGACGTTCCTCATCGGCTGCCTGCCCACGCGCGAGCAGATCGGCGGGGCCGCGCCCGTGCTGCTGGTGCTGCTGCGCATCATGCAGGGGCTGTCGGCGGCGGGCGAGCAGGCCAGCGCCAACTCCATGACGCTCGAGCACTCCCCCACCGACCGGCGCGGCTACTTCACCAGCTTCACCCTGAACGGCACCCAGTTCGGGCAGATCCTGGCCACGTTCGTCTTCATCCCGGTGGCCGCACTGCCCGATGAGCAGCTGCTGAGCTGGGGCTGGCGGGTGCCGTTCTGGCTGAGCGTGGCCGTGGCGGTGGCCGGTTACATGATCAGGCGGCGGCTTGAGGAGACCCCGGCCTTCGAAGAGGAGGTCGCCGCCGGCACCGTGCCGCGCCTGCCGCTCGCCGAGCTCTTCCGCGAGCACTGGGCGAGCGTGCTGCGCGTGGTGTGCGCGGCGCTCATCGCCACCGTCAGCACGATCTTCACGGTCTGGGCGCTCAACTACGCCACCAGCGACGAGATCGGCCTCGACAACGCGACCATGCTCTGGGTCGGCGTGGCCGCCAACGCCGTCGCGCTCGTCGCGATCCCGCTGTGGGCGCGGCTGTCGGACCGGATCGGGCGCAAGCCGGTGTTCCTCATCGGCGCGATCGGCAGCCCGATCATGATCTTCGCGTACCTGGCGGCCATCAACGCGGGCAGCTATCCGCTGGTGTTCGCCGTCGGCATCCTCACGCTCGGCGTGGTCTACAGCGCGTCCAACGGCATCTGGCCCGCCCTGTACGGGGAGATGTTCAGCACCCGCGTACGGCTGTCCGGCATGGCGATCGGCACGCAGATCGGGTTCGCCATCGCCGGGTTCGCCGTGGCGTCCGCGGCCGGGATCGTCTCCCCCGACGGCTGGCTCGGGCTGCAGGGGTGGACCGGCGTCGGGGTGTTCACCGCGATCCTGTGCGCGATCAGCGCCATCGCGGTGGCCACGGCGCGGGAGACGTACCGGGTGCCGACGAAAGAGCTCGGCACCTCCCCCGCGCCGGCTTCGGCCCGCTGACCCGGCCTGCCATCGGCTCCGGGCCGCCCCGGTTCGGAGCCCCGCGGCTCAGCCTGCGGCGGTCTCAGCGCCCCGTGGCTCGACCCGCCGCGGCCCGGACCGGCGGGTCAGGCCGTCTCCTCGTTCAGGACGCGCTGGGCCACCGCGAAGGCGGCGTTGGCGGCCGGGACGCCGCAGTAGACGGCGCTCTGCAGCAGCACCTCGCCGATCTCGTCGGGGGTGAGGCCGTTGCGCAGCGCGGCGCGTACGTGCATGGCCAGCTCGTCCAGGTGGCCGCGCGCGACGAGCGCGGTGAGCGTGATGCAGCTGCGCGTCCGCCGGTCGAGGCCGGGGCGGGTCCAGATCTCGCCCCACGCGTAGCGGGTGATGAAGTCCTGGAAGTCCCTGGTGAAGTCCGTGGTACGGGCGATCGCGCGGTCCACGTGGGCGTCGCCCAGCACCTCGCGGCGCACCTGCATGCCGGGGGCCGCGGGAAGGTGGCCGAGCAGGGCCCGGGTGACGCGGTCCGGCTGGTCGATCGTGGCCAGGTGGGCGGCGCCCGGCAGCTCGACGAGCGTGGCGCCGGAGATGCCGTCGGCCAGCTCCCTGGCGTGCGCGGGCGGCGTCGCCGGGTCCTCGCGTCCGGCCACCACCAGGGTCGGGACGCTGATCGCGGCCAGCTCGGCGCGCAGGTCGTAGGCGGCCAGGGCGTCGCAGCAGGCGGCATACGCGGCGGGGTCGGCGGCGGCGAGGTCGTCCAGCAGCGCCTGTTCCGGCGGGCCCGCGAACCAGCGGCCCGCCGCGCCCTCCACCAGCGGCGCGGTGCCCTCGGCCCGCACCAGCGCGGCACGCTCGTGCCAGCCCGCCGGGTCGCCGAAATGCGCGCTGGAGCACACCAGCGCCAGCGACTTGAGCCTGGCGGGGTGGCGGACGGCCAGCGTGGCGCCGATCGCGCCGCCGATCGAGACGCCCGCGTAGTGGAAGCTCTCCATCCCTGCCGCTTCGGCCACCCGCAGCACCAGCCCGGCGAGGTCCTCGATGGTGCTCGCGGGGATCGGCTTGGAGCCGCCGTGGCCCGGCAGGTCGAACCTGAGCACCCGGTATCTGCGGGCCAGCGTCCGCACCTGCGGCTCCCACAGGCGGGTGGTGGTGCCGAGCGAGGGGGCGAGAACGAGCGGCTCTCCCCGCTCGGGGCCGTCCAGACGGTAGTGCAACATCAATGGCGTGCCTTGTCTCGGTGTTTCGCTTCCGTGGTGACGTACGGAGACCGCGCCTGTTCGCGCCTTGGGTGATCGGCGCGGCGGCTCCGTGGATGGGCTCAGGCCGCTTTCACGGGCTGGGTGACGGCTCTGCCGGCCTCCTCAGGTTTCTCGCCGGTTCTCGTGGTGGCGGGCCAGCGCTCGGTCCACCAGGGCCGAGGCCGGGCCCGGGTCGCCTTCGACGGCCAGGTTCCCCGCCATGCGGTCCGGGTGCACGCGCAGGTCGGCGACCAGTTCCACGGCGTCCCTCGTGGCGCCCGCGACCAGGCGCAGGGCCTCGCGCAGCGGCTGCCACTCGGCGTGCCAGGCGCCGGAGGGGCGTTCGTCCTCGGCGGCGAGCGAGGCGTACAGGGTGGCGGTGAGCGGCGGCACCTGGCGGGCGGCGGCGGCGATCATCGTGGCCCGCACCGGGTTGTGCTTGTGCGGCATGGACGACGACCCGCCGCCCACGCCCTCGATCACTTCGCCGATCTCGGTGCGGGACAGCACCAGGACGTCGGCCGCCAGCTTGCCCAGCGCCCCGGCCGCGAACGCCAGCGCGTGCGCCAGGTCGGCCACCGGTGTGCGCAGCACGTGCCACGGCAGCGCCGGCGCGGCCAGCCCCAGCTCGGCGGCGAACCGCGCGGGCAGCTCCAGCGCGAGCACCCGCCCGTCCGGCCCTTGCCGCCCGTCCGGCTCGGAGTGCCCGTTCGGCGCTTGCCGCCTGTCCGGCTCCCGCGAGCCGGACAGGCGCGCCCGCGCGTCGGACTCGAAGGCGGCGAGGGTGCCGGCGGCGCCGCCCAGCTGGGCGGGGAGCGCGCGGCGGGCGGCTTCGAGGCGTTCCGCGGCGTCGGCGCAGAGCGTCAGCCAGCCCGCCGCCTTGAGCCCGAACGTCGTGGGCACCGCCTGCTGGGTGAGCGTACGGGCGGCCATCGGCGTGTCGCGGTGCTCGGCGGCCAGCGCGGCCAGCCGCTCGATCACCCCGTCCAGCTCGGCGAGCACGGGCCCGAGCGCCCGGTGGGCGACCAGCATCAGGGCGGTGTCGAGGATGTCCTGGCTGGTGGCGCCCCGATGCACGTACGCGCCGTAGGGGCCGGCCGCCCGGCGCAGGTCGGCCACGAGCGGGATCACCGGGTTGCCGCCCGAGCGAGCCCGCACGACGAGCCCCGGCAGGTCGAACGCCTCGGCGCGGGCGGCGGCGGTGACCGCCGGCGCGGCCTCGGCGGGCGCCAGGCCGAGCGCCGCCTGGGCGCGGGTCAGCGCGGCCTCGGCGTCCAGCATGGCCTGGAGCACGGCGGCGTCCCCGGTGGCCCCGGCCGCGCCCCGCATCGGGGACAGCAGGCCGAGGTCCGCGGGATCAGCCGAAGTCAAGGAAGACCGTCTCCTTCTCGCCCTGCAGGTGGATGTCGAAGCGGTAGACCCCGTCGCGCTCCTGCTCGGCCAGCAGCGTGTGCCGCCGCTCCGCGGGCACGGAGTCGAGGAAGGGGTCCTGCCCGAAGTAGATGCGGGTGTAGAGGTGGTGCAGCAGACCTCGGGCGAACACGCACACGCTGATGTACCCGTTTCCCGGCCGTACCGTGCGCAGCGCCCAGTGCCCGTCCTGGTCGGTGCCGACACGGCCGAAGCCGGTGAAGACGACGCCGTTCCTGCCGAGCACGGCCCCGTTGGTGGGGTCGCGGCGCAGCGAGCCAGGCGCGCCGCGCAGCTCGCCGTTCTCGTCGGCCTGCCAGAACTCCAGCAGCGCGTCCGGCACCGGGTCGCCCGCGCCGTCGTAGACGTAGCCGTGGACGGCGATGCCGCCGAGCGCGATGTCGCCGCCGCCGGGGAAGGGCAGCGCGTACCCGTAGAACGGGCCGACGGTCTGCGAGGGGGTGGGGTTCACCGGCCTTCCTCCATCCAGGTCGCGGCGGGGCCGTCGAGCACGATGTCCCACTGGTAGCCGAGCGAGACCTCCGGCTCGGACAGGTCGTGCACGTACTCGGCGACCAGCCGCTGCCGCGCCCGCTCGTCGGTGACGGACTGCAGGATCGGGTCGTACGGGAAGAGCGGGTCGCCCGGGAAGTACATCTGGGTGACCAGCCGCTGCGTGAACGCGGTGCCGAACAGCGAGAAGTGGATGTGCGCCGGCCGCCAGGCGTTGCGGTGGTTGCGCCACGGATAGGGGCCAGGCTTGATCGTGGTGAACATGTAGCGGCCCTCGTCGTCGGTCAGGCAGCGGCCCACGCCGGTGAAGTTGGGGTCGAGCGGCGCCGGGTGGTCGTCGCGCTGGTGCAGGTAGCGTCCTGCCGCGTTGGCCTGCCAGATCTCGACGAGCTGGCCGCGTACGGGACGTCCCGACCGGTCGAGCACCCGGCCCCGCACGGTGATGCGCTCGCCGATCGGCTCGCCGAGGTGCTGCTTGGTGAGGTCGTTGTCGAGCGGCGTCACGTCGGTCGCCCCGAACACCGGCCCGGTCAGCTCGGCCGCCTCCGGGTCCTTGACGGGGATGAGCGGCTGCTTGGGGTGGCGCAGCAGGGTGCTGCGGTAGGGGGCGTAGTCGCGCGCGGGATGGCCGGACGGCGTGGGGGGACGACCGGCGTACTCGGCGATCTCGCGGTCGATGTCGGCTTGCTGGAGGGGTTCGGACATACAGCTGCCTTTCGCGCTATCTGTCGAGGACGACGGCCAGGCCCTGGCCGACGCCGATGCAGAGGGTGGCCAGCCCGGTGCCGGAGCCCGCGGCGGCCAGCCGGTGCGCCACCGCGCCGGTCACGCGGGCGCCCGAGGCGCCGAGCGGGTGGCCGATCGCGATGGCGCCGCCGTCGGGGTTGACGATGGCGGGGTCGAGGTCGGGCAGCTCGGCCAGGCAGCCGAGCACCTGCGCGGCGAACGCCTCGTTCAGCTCGGCGGTGGCGAGGTCGCCGAAGCTCTTGCCCGCCTTGGCGAGCGCCTTGGTGGACGCCTCGACGGGGCCGAGCCCGTAGTAGCGCGGCTCCAGCGCGCTGACGCCGGTGGCGGCGATCCTGGCGAGGGGCTCGCGGCCGCGCAGCCCGGCCTCGTCGGTCAGCAGCAGCGCGGCGGCGCCGTCGTTGAGCGGGGAGGAGTTGCCGGCGGTGACGGTGCCGCCGTCCCGGCGGAAGACGGGCTTGAGCTTGGCCAGCTTCTCCATGGAGGTGTCGTGGCGGATGCCCTCGTCGCGGGTCAGGCCGGCGATGGGCACGATCTCCCGTTCGAACGACGCCTTGGCCGCCTTCTGGTGGCTGGCCAGCGCGAACGCGTCCTGCTCCGCCCGGCTGATGCGGTGCTTGTCGGCGATCAGCTCGGCGCCCTCACCGAGCGGGATCGTGTGCTCGGCGGGCATGGCCGGGTTGACCAGCCGCCAGCCGAGCGTGGTGGAGACCAGCTCCTGCCCGCCCGCGGGGAACGCCTTGTCCGGCTTGGGCAGCACCCAGGGCGCGCGGGTCATCGACTCGACGCCGCCCGCGATCACGGTGCTCGCGTCGCCCAGCGCGATCGCCCGGTACGCCTGGATGACGGCCTCCATGCCGGACCCGCACAGCCGGTTCACGGTCGCGCCCGGCGTGGTGATCGGCAGGCCCGCCAGGATGGCGGCCATCCTGGCGACGTTGCGGTTCTCCTCGCCGGCGCCGTTGGCGTTGCCCAGGATCACCTCGTCGGGCGCGTCGAGGTCGTTGCGCTCGGCGAGGGCCTTGATGACGTGCGCGGCCAGGTCGTCGGGGCGCACGCCGGACAGGGCGCCGCCGTACCGGCCGAACGGCGTGCGTACGGCGTCGAGGATGTAGACGTCTTTCATGCCAGTACCTCCGCGTCGGTGCGCTCGCGCACGTCCTCCACGCTCACTCCCGGCGCGCGTTCGACCAGCGCGAGCCCCTGCTCGGTGACGTCGAGGACGCCGAGGTCGGTGACGATCCGGTGGACGCACTCCTTCCCCGTGAGCGGAAGCGAGCACTCTTCAACGATCTTGGGTGAGCCGTCCTTGGCGGTGTGCTCCATGATCACGATGACCTTGCGCGCGCCGTGCACGAGGTCCATGGCGCCGCCCATGCCCTTGACGAGCTTGCCCGGCACCATCCAGTTGGCCAGGTCGCCGCGGGCGGAGACCTGCATCGCGCCCAGCACCGCCACGTCGATGTGCCCGCCGCGGATCATGCCGAACGACAGCGCAGAGTCGAAGAACGCGGCCCCCTCGCGCACGGTCACGGTCTCCTTGCCGGCGTTGATCAGGTCGGGGTCGATCTCGTCCTCGGCCGGGTACGGGCCGACGCCGAGTATGCCGTTCTCCGAGTGCAGCACCACGTCCACGCCGGGCGGCAGGAACGACGGGATGCGGGTGGGCAGGCCGATGCCCAGATTGACGTAGTCGCCGTCGCGCAGCTCGGCGGCCGCCCGCGCGACCATCTCGTCCCTGGTCCAGCTCATCCGCTCACGCTCCCCTGGTCGTCCGCTTCTCGATGCCCTTGTCAGCGGCCTGCTCGGGGGTGAGCACCAGCACCCGCTGCACGAACACGCCCGGCAGGTGCACCTCGTCCGGGTCCAGCTCGGTCAGCTCCTCGACCTCGGCGATGGTGACGCGGCCCGCCATGGCGGCGAGGGGGTTGAAGTTCCTGGCGGCCTTGCGGAAGACGAGGTTGCCGTGGCGGTCGCCCTTGGCGGCGCGGACGAGGGCGAAGTCGGTGCGGATGCCGCGTTCGAGTACGTACTCGCGGCCGTCGAACTCGCGCACCTCCTTCGGCGGCGAGGACACCGCGACCGAGCCGTCCGGGTTGTGGCGCAGCGGCAGGCCGCCGTCGGCGATCGGCGTGCCCACGCCGGCCGGGGTGTAGAAGGCGGGGATGCCGCTGCCGCCCGCGCGCAGCCGCTCGGCCAGCGTGCCCTGCGGGGTCAGCTCGACCGTCAGCTCGCCGGACAGGTACTGCCGGGCGAACTCCTTGTTGTCGCCGATGTAGGAGGCGGTCACGTGGGCGATGCGGCCGGCGGCCAGCAGCAGGCCGAGGCCGCCGCCGTCCACGCCGCAGTTGTTGCTGACCACCGACAGGCGGGTGACACCGGTGTCGAAGAGGGCTTTGATCAGGACGTTCGGGATGCCGCTGAGGCCGAAGCCGCCGACGGCGAACGACGCGCCGTCGCGCACGCCTGCCAGCGCCTCCGCGGCCGTGGCGACCACCTTGTCTCTCGGCACGACGCTCCGATCAGGACGTGTTCGCTCTGCGAACTTTTGTTCACTATTATGGGGTTTTCAGTATGTGTGTGGAGTGGCTGGCCTGTCAAAGGTCCCCTACGAGCGCCGCAGGAGGAGCCGATGGAACCGGCCGGAACCCTCGAACGCGGGCTGAGCGTGCTGCGCGCGATCGCCGCCGACCCGCGGCGGCCCGCCCGCGCCACGGACCTCGTCCGGGCGACCGGGCTGGCCAGGTCCACCGTCGACCGGGTGCTCGGCACCCTCGTGCACCTCGGCTACCTGCGCGCCGAAGGGCGGGACGTGGTGCTCGCGCCGCGCCTGATGGAGCTGGGCGAGGCGTACCTGTCCGGCTCGGGGCTGCGCGACGCCGTCGCGGGGCCGGCCGCGCGGCTCGCCGACGAGCTGGACGAGTCGGTGTCGGTGGCCGTGCGCGACGGTGACGGAGTGCGGTTCATCGCGCAGTTCACCCGGCGGCGGCGCATGTCGGTGACCTTCCGGGTGGGTGACGTGCTGCCCGCCTCCCGATGCGCGGCCGGGCTCGCCCTGCTCGACCCCGCCAAGGGGTGGGCCGAGGACGACCAGCTCATCGAGCCCGGGTTGATCGCGATCGCGGTGCCCGTACGGACTGCTCCCGGACCCGATGGTCCTGGGGAGGCGGTGTGCGCGGTCAGCGTGGTCAGCCACACGAGCCGGCACACCGTCGCCGAGCTAGGCGAACACTGCCTGCCCGCACTGCGCGAAACGGTCGCCGAGATGGAGGCCGCGCTCGCCGCCGGCCGTACTGATCACACGCCGCCGGTCCCCCGTCCCGGGGTGGATCCGGCGAAGGAGGCGAAGCGGGAGCTGGGCATGGGGTTCCTGCAGTCGCTCGCGCGCGGGCTCGCCGTCATGGTCGCGCTCGGGTCGGCGCGCGGCGGGCTGACGCTCGCCGACGCCGCCAAGGTGACCGGCCTGCCCAGGGCGACCGTGCGGCGCGCGGTGCAGGCGCTGGAGCGGCTCGGGTACGCCGCCGCCCGCGGGTCCCGCTTCACGCTGCTGCCCAGGGTGCTGGAGCTGGGGTATGCGCACCTGTCGGGGCTGACGTTCAGGGAGATCGTCCAGCCGCACCTGGCGGACCTGGCCGCCCGCGTCAACGAGTCGGCCTCCGTCGCCGTGCTGGACGGCGACGACGTCGTGTACGTGGCCAGGGTCCAGACCGTGAGCCTGATGAGCGTGAACATCACCGTCGGGACCCGCTTCCCCGCGTACGCGACCTCCATGGGCCGGGTGCTGCTGGCCGAGCAGCCGGACGAGCGGCTGGCCGCCATCGAGCCGCGCCGCCTGGCCGCGCGGACCGTCACCTCCAAGGACGAGCTGCGCGCCCTCATCCGGCGGGCCGGGGCCGACGGTTACGCGCTGGTGGACCAGGAGCTGGAGGAGGGCGTACGGTCGATCGCCGTGCCCATCAGGGACCGCACCGGGCGCACCGTGGCCGCCGTGAACGTCGCCACCCACGCCGGACGGTTCGGCAACGACGCTCTGATCCGCGATGTCCTCCCCGAGCTGCGGGAGACGGCGGCGCGCATGGAGGCGGATCTCGCGTACGCGGGCGCGGTCGCGGCCGAATGACCGCATCCCCGGCGAAACGCGCGAAGGCTCATGAGGAAAGGGCGGTCACGGCGGTGGCCAGGTAGAGGCAGCCGCCGATCGCCACGGCCACGCCCGCCAGCGCCGGCGCCCACGCCGCCGCCGTACGCAACGCCCGCAGCCGTGGCGTACGTCCGCGCACCATCGTCGCACCGCGCACGGTCACCACGCCGACGCCGGTCAGCGTGACGGCCATCCCCGCACCGAACGCCAGCACCAGCACCACCGCGCCGAACGACCGCCCGGTGAGCAGACCGCTGACGAGCACGATGAACGCCGACGGCGACGGCACCAGACCCCCTGACAGGGCCAGCGCGGTGAGCCCGCGAGCCGACCACGGATCGTGCACCTCCGCATGCCCGTGCCCGTGCCCGTGTCCATGCCCGTGCCCATGCCCGTGGCCGTGGCCGTGGTGGGCATGCGTCGTACGTCCGCGCAGGTGACGGTACGTGAGGTGCGCCCCCACGCCGATCACGACGACACCGGCGACCACCTGCAGCCACGCGGTGACGGCCTCGGTGCCCACGGCGGCGGCGCCGCTGCTCAACCCCACCCAGGCCAGCGCCAGGGCGAGCACCGACACCGTGTGCATCAACGCCACGACCACGCCGAGACGCAGGGCGTCGCGGTAGCGTCCGTGCGTTCCGATCAGGTACGCCGCCGTCACGCTCTTGCCGTGCCCCGGCGCGACGGCGTGCAGCGCACCGGCCCCCAGCGCCACGATCAACGCCGGCCAGAACGCGCCCGCCCCGTCGAACAAGGTGATGAGGACGTTCTCGGGCCCGGTGAGATCGTTCATACGCCCGTCCCCGGTGTCGCGGCCGGCTCAGCAGGCTTGTCCGAGGCGGCGGGCGGGGCGGGGGCGCGGCGGCGTACCAGGAGAAGAACCAGCACGCCGAGGACGGCCACCAGCGCGACGGCGGGCACCGCGAGCGGCACCCCACCGCCCTCCGGCGCGTCGAACCGCACGCTTCGGGTGTCCTCCGCCTTCGTGAACAGCACCTTCGCGGGCTCGGCCGGGGTGTCCGAGGTGAGCACGGTGCGGTACGCCTGGTGCAGGTCGGTGAGCGCCGCGATGCGCACGTCCACCGTCACCACCGGCTCCGGGCACTCGAAGCCGAACCGCGCGCCCTCGGCGAGCAGCCGCTCCAGCGGTTCCAGCTCGGCGGCGCACGGCCGGCCGCCCTGGGTGACGCCGACGTGGGCGAGGAGGTAGTCGCGTACGGCGGCGGATCTGGCCAGCTTCTGCTCGCCGGTCAGCGTGGTGTCGGCGCCGGTCGCCGGGTCCTCGAACGCGCCGAGCGACTGGCCGAGCGCCACCCAGTCGTCCTCGGCGGGCAGCCAGGCGAGCGTCACGCGGTCACCGTCCACGGCGATCCTGGCCGTGGACGGCGGCCCGAAGGGGTGCGCGGCCGCCGTCTGAGCGGGCACGAGCACCGCGACGACGGCGACGATGAAGGGCACGCATAGGCGTGCCAGAAGGCCAGACCTCAAGGGAACTCCTAGCAAGAAAACCAACGAAACCACCCCGTGACGCCCGGCCACGCGACGAACGCGCCGCCACCCGTACCCACGGCCCAGACCGGCTCGTGATGACGCGGCCGCCCGAAACAGGCCGACCGGCGTTCGGCGGGCGGACCGGCCGGTGCCCAAGGCCGGCCCGCCCGCGTTCAAAGCGAGCCGGCCCGTGCTCGGGATCGGCCGGCTCGCACGCCCTCACACCGTCGGCACGCCGGCGCACGGGGCCTGACGCGCGAAGGCGCGGCAGCGCTACGGCTCCGAGCCGATGGGGAGCGGAGGCGCCGGGGTGCCGGCGTGCTGAGGGGTTGGGACGCGGCGCTGAAAGCTCCGGGCGCGCTGATGAGTCGCGGCGTCAGCGCGCCCGGAGCCGCACGGGCGCTGGGGGGCGAGCCCGCGCCGAGGGTGTTACCTGGTGACGGTGATGGGCGGGCTGGTGATCTTCTGGTGGTCGCTGTCCAGGTGCACCACGTACGTGCCGCCCCGCTTCACCGGCGCGGGGACGCGGACGGTCTGCGACAGGCGGCCCAGCTCGTCGGCCTTGGCGTGGCCGAGGAGCGTGCCGTCCTTGCCGTGGCCGCCGCCGCGGCGGGAATCAGCCTCGCGCCACCAGATGGCGACCCGCTCGCCCGGGTCATACCCGTACGCCGACACCTTGACCGGCTCCAGCCGGCGCACCGACGTCTTGTCGACGGTGACCTGCTCGCCCACGGTGTTCTCGGGGGTGCGCAGGTCGTTGACGGTGCGTTCGCCCTTGCGGTTCTTGCGGATGACGAAGCCGTCGTGGTGGGTGCCGTCGGCGTAGCGGGCCTCGAACGTGATGGTGTCCTCGGCGACGTCGATGAGCTGGTAGAGCTGGGTGTTCTCGCTGGTGCTGCGGACTTCGGCGCCGTTGCCGGTCCAGTTCTCGCCGCCGTTGAGCGCGTACATCTTGCCGCCGGAGACCGACACGACGTACGCGACGCCGTTGTGCACGGTGGCGGACTTGCGTGCGGCCACCTGGTTACCGCGCCCGTACGAGTGGTCGTGCCCCTGGAGCACGAGGTCCACGCCGTACTTCTCGAACAGCGGCGCCCACTGCTCGCGGACGTTCGGGTTGTTGCGGGTGCCGGTGGTGGAGTAGACGGGGTGGTGGAAGGTCACCACGGTCCACTTGTTCGGGTTGTCCTTGAGCAGGCCCTCGAGCCAGGCGGTCTGGGCGGCCATGAGCGTGGCGTTGCTCTGGTGGTTGGTGTCCAGGCCGATGAAGCGCACGCCCTGGTAGTCCACGCTGTAGACGGTCTGCTTCAGCTCGGGGTCGCCGGGCCCGTTGTCCGGATACGGGAACTGCGGCCGCCAGAACGCGGACAGCCCGCCGCTGTACTCGTGGTTGCCGGGGATGGAGATGTTGTTGATCTGGCTGTCGATGAAGCCGCCGGCCTGGAACCACTGACCCCACTGCTCTTCGCTGTTGGCGGAGTCGATGAGGTCGCCGGCGTTGACGATGACCTTGGCCTGGGGCCGGTCGGCGAACGCCTGGCGGAAGACGCGCGGCACGGCGGAGTCGAGGTAGTTCTGGGCGTCGCCGTAGTAGATGAACGAGAACGGCTCGAAGCCCTCGGCGGCGGTGGTGAAGTCGGTCCAGGGGCTCCAGTTGGTGCCGTCGCCGACGCGGTAGGTGTAGCGGGTGCCGGGCTTGAGGCCGGTGAACTCCACCGTGTGGTACGTCGATGCGTACCCGAGCGTGGTGTTGACCGGCGTGCTCGCGATGGCCTTGACCGTGGTGACGGCCCCGGGCGGCGGCTGCACCTGGCCGAGGGCGCGCGGCGCCTCCAGGATCTCGGCCTGTGCGGTGTCGGCGTCGGCCTCGGCCCGCCACGAGACGCGCTGGCTGGTGGCGGGCGTGGTGGTCGGGATGAGGATGATGCGGTCGGGGATGGGGCTGGGCTTGTGCGCCTCGGCGGCCGGGTAGGCGGGCGGTGCCGCCGCGCCGATGGCGGCGGGGCCGAACGCTAACCCGGCGGCGAGCAGCGCGGCGGTGCCTGCCGCCGCCAGCTTCGCCTGGCGCGGCCAGGACCTGCGCGGCTTGATGGGGTCGTTCACTTCTCGTTTCGCTCTCTGAGAGGGGCTGTACGGGCCCGCCCGCGCGAAGGCGGACGGGTGCGAGCGCATTCATCCAGACCGCGCTGACGATCTCCTGTCGCGCAGTGGTCCGCCAGGTGAATTCGCGATCGGTAAGCCGCCGGTCATCGGCCGTTCGCCCGGCGTTCCCCGGCCGCCTCCTACGATCGGGCCGGTGGAGGGACGGGTGGAGGGACGGATGGTGCGCCGCTGGAGCCTGCTGCCCGCCGTGCTGGCGCTGGCGACGTTGTTCGTGCCGCCGCCGGCGCAGGCGACGGTCAAGACGGAGACGTTCATCACGGCGGAGACGACGGGCATCCTGCTGATCGAGGCGGGCGAGTGCTTCAGCGATCCGGAGTACTCGGTGCGCGCCGGCGAGCCGATCGTGGTCTACACGCCGTGCGCGCAGGGCGCGGACAACCAGTCGTACGGGTTCGCGCACGTCCCCGACGGCCCGTACGACCGGGAGAGGCTGGCGGCGTTCGCGTGGCGGAGCTGCGGCGAGCGGTTCGACCGCTTCTGGGGCGGCGAACGCGAAGACCTGGCGTACTACCCGATCATGCCGACGGCGGAGACGTGGGCGGACGGCGATCGTGACGTCATGTGCGCGGTCTACCGGCCCGAGGGCCGCCTGGCGGGTTCCGTGCTGCCGAAATGACCTCGCGGGGCTCCCGGGCTGATCGCCCCACCCGGCGCACCAGCCGATCGCGCTGGTCGTGGCCGACACGCCGGTCGCCGCCGCGCACGCGGCATCGCTCGTACGGGCCGAGCACGACGAGATTCCGTTCGCCGTGGAGCCTGGCGCGGACGGCGCGGAGCCTGTCTCCCAGGAGGAGGCGCCGCCGCGGCCGCTCCTCACCGGCAACCTTCCACGCGGCGAGCTTCCACCCGAAGACCCGGCACCGCGTCCGGCTGGGCGCCGACCGCTCGGGCCGCCCGGCCACATGCGGGAGCATCCGGCCGCGTTCGCGCTGGAGTCGGCCATCGACGAGCTGGCCGTCGCCGCCGGGCGCGACCCGGTCGAGCTGCGCCTGGCCAACGGCGCGCGCACGGACCCGGTGACGGGCAAGCCGTTCTCGTCCCGGCACCTGGCGGCGTGCCGCACCACCTGACGGCGGGCGCGCGGGGCACCGACAGCGCGCTGCTCGCGGTGCACGCGGCGCTGCGCGAGCTGCGGGCACGGCTCGGCGCCGACCCCGAGGGCCCGGTGGACGTGGCGGCGGCGGTCAAGCGGACCGGCGGCGACGAGGTGGTGGCCGAGGCCGTCACCCGGGCGCCCGGGCAGCCGCCCGAGGCGTCCGACCGGATGCGCAGGGGCCTGGTCGCGCCGGTCGGACCCGAGTATCCCGGCTTCGTCTCCTTCAGCTTCATCGCCCACTTCACCGAGGTCAGGGTGGAGCCGGTGACGCGGCGCATCCGGGTCTCGCGGATGGTCAGCGTGGCCGACGGCGGCCGGGTGGCCGGCCCGGTCGCCGCCGAGTCCCAGGTGCGCGGCGGCGTGGTGTGGGGCATCGGCGCGGCGCTGCGCGAGCACAGCGAGGCCGATCCCCGCTACGGCGGCCTCGTCGACGACGACCTCGCCGACTCCGTGATCCCGGTCGACGCCGACGTCGGCACGATCGACGTGGACTTCATCGACGAGCCCGGCCACCCGCTCGACCCGATGGGCGTGACGAACCTCGGCGAGGTGGCGCTGGTCGGCGTCGCCCCCGCCATCGCGAACGCCGTCTTCCACGCCACCGGCCGCCGCGTGCGCCGCCTGCCCATCCGCATCGAGGACGTGCTCTGAGCGCGCTGCGGAGGGCCCCGAGCGCGTCCAGGACGAGGACGCCGAGCACATTCCCGGCGGGCGGCGGCGCAAGGTGGTGGCCGGGGTCGCGGCCGGTGCCGTGGTGGCGACGGCGGCGATCGTCACGCTGGCCGTCGCGCTCCCGGACACGCCGCAGCGCACGCCGGCCACGCCGGCCCCGCAGAGCTCGGCGGCCGGCACGCCCGAGGGGCGGCAGGACGAGTACGACAGCACCGCCGCCTGGCTGCGTACCGACTCCGACATCCCCCGCGAATACCGCAAGATGATCGTGGCGGCGGGACGCCATTGCGAGCTGCCCGGCCTGAGCCCCGCCCTGATCGCCGCCATGCTGAAGGCCGAGTCCGGCTTCGACCCCAACCTCGACGACCCGCGCAACAACGAGTACGGCATCGCCCGCTGGACCCCCGAGGTGCTGTGGCACTGGCAGCCCGGCGGCCTGCAGAGCCCCAAGCCCAGCCCGCCGCTCAGCCCCGAGCTGTCGATCTCGTCGATGGGCCGCTTCCTGTGCACGCTCGGCCCCCGGGTGTCGGACCTGCCCGGCGATCCGGCGCTCAAGCTGGCCGCGCTCTATCGCAGCGGCGTCCAGGTGCTCAAACGCGCGAACGGCATCCCGGACAAGTGGCGCCCCTACACCACCAAGGTCGCCCGCTACATGCGCGACTACCAGCCGGAGCCGGACTGACCGGCGCTCAGCGCGGGAAGTCCTCCAGCTCGCGTACGGCCTGGTCGAGGTCGTCGGCGACGCCGCTGCGCAGCAGCCGCCCGTACAGGCCCTCGCCGCCGGCGCCGTAGCGGCGGATGCGGGCCGCGCGGGCGCTCATGCGCGCCTGGAGCTCCCTGATGACGGTGTCGGTGCTGCCGGTCCAGCCGTAGGTGTCGAGGAACAGCCGCAGCCGGCGGGGCCGCTCCTCGAAGTTCGTGAAGCCCTCCAGCTCGGCGGTGCGGCGCGCGTGCAGGGGCACCCAGCCGTGCGCCATCCAGGCGACGTCGGAGCCGGGGGTGACGGGGCCGGCGAAGTCCCAGTCGAAGAAGCCGGTGATGCGGCCGTCGTGCCAGGCGGCGTTGAAGGGGCTGGCGTCGTTGTGGGCGATGATCAGGCCGGGCGCCCATCGGCCGCCCATCCGCCAGCGCGCGCCGGGCGACGGCACGAAGTCGGCGACCGCCTCGTGGTAGGCGCGCGTCCACTCGGCGACCTGGACGAGCGACTCGTCCGTACGGGTCCACCAGGGCCACACGACCTCGGAGCCCATGGTCTCGCCCTCGATGTAGGTGAGGATCTCGCGGCCCTCGTCGTCGATGCCGAGCACGCGGGGCGCGCCCTCGAAGCCCTTGCGCTCGAGGTGGCGCAGCAGCTCGTGGACGTACGGGGTCCAGGGACGCACCTGGCGGCGTACGGTGTGGCCGATCCGCACGGCGCCGCCGTCGTTGCCGCCGTCGAGCCGCTGTCGTACCACGTCGAGGACATTGCCAGCCCGCGCGGGCCACGTCAACAAGCGGCCTCGGCCCGGCCAGTTCGGCGGCGACCACCACGGCGGGATCGTCCTCGGCGTGCGGGCTCGTCGTCCGCACCCATGGCCACTGCTGTACATGTTCGTGTCGCGTTCGCCGCGAAACCGGTAGCGGGCGATTGCACCATGCAAAGATAAGAGGGGCGAACCGTAGGGATGCGGAGGGCGTGGAATGGGCAGCATCGGCCGTACCGGCTTCTCCTGGGTGGTCACGCAACGTGACGACGCCGCCGTCCTGTGTCCCTGCGGGGACCTGGACCTGTCCTCGATGGAGGAGTTCCGCAGCGGGCTGTCGGAGGCGATGTCGTGCCTGTGCCCGCCGCTCGTCGTCGTCGACCTGCACGAGGTGGACTTCTGCGATTCCTCCGGGCTCAACGCGCTGATCTGGGCCGCGAACACGGTGGAGGCCGCCGGCGGGCGGCTGCGGCTGAGCGGGCTCCAGCCGCGGGTGAGCAAGCTGATGCGGATGACCGGCCTCGACCGCCGCTTCGCCTTTCAGGACGCCGCCGCCGGGCGCTGAAGGCAGGTCAGCCGCCCATGCGGCCGTTCTGGCCGTGGCGGTTCTCCAGGCCGGCCATCGAGGCCCCGTTGTCCTGCACGCCGCGCCCGTCCTCGATGGAGCCGGGCGAGTAGTAGCGCCGCAGCCAGTCGGCCAGCCCGTCGAGACCGGGCAGCAGCACGCGTTCTGTGATGTTCGCCTGGTCGAGCCGCTGCCGGATCTCGGCCTTGACCGGGGCCGGGATCACCCACTGCCATCCCATGTCGGGATGGTCGGCCAGCCAGTCCTCAAGCTGGTACGTCACGTCCGACAGCGCGGACAGCACCGACGATTGGTTGACGACCCGTTCGTCCAGCGACGGCGGCTCGAAGAAGGCGAGGAACGGCCGGTCGTCCTCGGTGAGCCGGTCGAAGCGGTCGAGCGCGGGGGCGACCCTGGCGAGCAGTTCGGTGGTGAACACGAGCGCGCCCTCGGCGGCGAGCGGGGCGCGCAGCGGCTCGGGCAGCAGCCGGTGCGCGGCTGCGCAGTCCACCGACAGCAGCACGCCGTCGTCCTCCGGCCAGGTGGCGGTGGCGAAGTGCAGGGCGACGAGCGGGGAGAACGTCCAGTCGAGCAGGCGGGTGGGCAGTCCGTGGTGCTGGCCGAGCGCGAGCCAGTCCCAGACGGTCGGACCCGGCGCCTGCCGATGCGCATATTTACGGAAATTTCGTACGAGGTGGGATTCGACCGCCGCGTACTTGCCGCGCAGCCGCGCGAGCCCCGACATGTGCGAGTACGTGCTGCGCGCCAGCCCTCTGAAGACCAGCGACGAGTGCGAAGGCCCGCACCCCTCGCTCCGGCCGGCCTCCCCGACCGCGTCGTCCAGCTCCCGCCACGACGACACCGTGACGACTTTCACCACAATCGCGTTGCCCCAGCTCAGGCCCTCCACACCTGCCCTGCGCCCAGACGATCCTTCTGGACAGCGGGGCGCGCTCCCGAGCACCGCCATCCGGTGGCGGCGCGCGACGCGTACGCCGCGCTGCTGTGCACCGCCGGCCGGATGCCCGGCCTGCCGATCGTGGTGGCGGGCGACAGCGCGGGCGCGCGCCGCCGACCTGTCGGGTCTGCCGCCCGCCGTGGTGCTGCCCGCCGGCGACGCCGCGCTGACCATGGTGGCCTCGGCGGTGCGCCGCGCCCTGTGAGCATGGACGCGGCGCACGCGCGGGGTCAGCCGGAGAAGAGCTGGGTGAGCTTGAGGAACAGCTCATACACCCCGTAGGCGAAGGGGACCCCGACCCACACCCAGGCCAGGATCATCAGCCAGGTCCGCCGCTCGGCGGCAGGCTCGGCGGCGGGCCCATCAGCGGACTCGGCGGTGGATTCGGTGGTCATACGGCCTGTCCTTTCTCCGCGGGCTCCTGCCGCTGCGCGGGCCGTTCGTGGAATCTCTCGTGGACCGGCCTGATCAGCTCGTTGGCGATGAAGCCGATCGCGAGCAGGCCGATCATGATGAACAGGGACGTGGTGTAGAGGGCGGGGCCGGAGCGCCCGGCGTTCTCCTGGGCGTCGGCGATGGCGTTGACGATGAGCGGGCCGAGCACGCCCGCGGTGGACCAGGCGGTGAGCAGGCGGCCGTGGATGGCGCCCACCTCCAACGTGCCGAACAGGTCCTTCAGATAGGCGGGCACGGTGGAGAAACCGCCGCCGTAGAAGGACAGGATGCCGAGCGCGCAGACGATGAACAGCGGCTTGGAGACGTCGCCCGCCAGCGCGATGACGAGGTAGAGCAGCGCGCCGACGCCCAGGTAGACCCGGTACATGTTCTTGCGCCCGATCAGGTCGGAGGTGGACGACCAGACGAACCGGCCGGCCATGTTGGCCAGCGACAGCAGCGCGACGAACCCGGCCGCCGCGCCCGCCGCGACGGCCGCCGTGGTGCCGGCGAAGAAGTCCGTGATCATGGGGGCGGCCTTCTCCAGGATGCCGATGCCGGCGGTGACGTTGCAGCACAGCACGATCCACAGCAGGTAGAACTGCGGGGTGCGGATGGCGTTGCGCGCGGAGACGTCGGCGGTGGTGATGAGCGGGCTCGCCTTCGCGGCGGACGGCTGCCGGTTGCTGGGCTTCCAGCCCTCCGGCGGGACGCGGACGAGCAGCACGCCCATCGACATGAAGACCGCGTACACGATGCCGTGGCTCAGGAACGTCGTGGCGATGCCGGTCGTCTCGGTGCCGAAGGCGGAGAGCATCTGCGCCGACCATGGGGAGGCGATGAGCGCGCCGCCGCCGAATCCCATGATCGCGATGCCGGTGGCCATGCCGGGCCGGTCGGGGAACCATTTGATGAGCGTGGAGACCGGGGAGATGTAGCCGATGCCGAGCCCGATGCCGCCGACGAAGCCGTAGCCGAGCACGACCAGCCAGTACTGCCGGGTGATCACGCCCAGCGCCGACAGCAGGAACCCGGAGGAGAAGCAGGTCATCGAGACGAACATGGCCCAGCGGGGGCCGTTGCGCTCGACGAGCGTGCCGCCGAACGCGGCCGACAGGCCGAGCATGACGATGCCGAGCTGGAAGGGCAGCGCGCTCTGGGTGCCGGTGAGGCCGAGCGCCGACTCCAGTGGGGGTTTGAAGACGCTCCACGCGTACGCCTGCCCGATGGCGAGGTGGACGGAGAGCGCCGCGGGCGGCACGAGCCACCGGCTCCAGGCGGGGGCCGCCACAATACGGGAACGACTGAGGAAAGCTTGCGGACTCGCGGACCTCGTACTGTCTGCCACCCACCTGGGTTACCACATACGGTATGCAGTATTTAAAAGTTGTACGACCTTTACGATGAACGGTCAGATCCTGTCGGCGAACGGCCGATGGGCACGGGCACAGGGACGGATGGCGGATGGCGGAAACGGGCGAGCCTCAGGTCACGATCACGAGCGGACGGGTGCGGGGCCGCTTCGAGGGCGGTGCGGCCGTCTTTCGCGGCATCCCGTACGCACGGGCGCCGCTCGGCGGCCTGCGCTTCGCCGCTCCCGTGCCGGTGGAGCCATGGGACGGCGTGCGCGACTGCGCGGAGTTCGGGCCGCACCCGTCACAGCAGGGCGCCACCGCGCCCCTCACCGAGAGCTGCCTGACGGTGAACGTGTGGTCGCCCGCACCGGCGGCCCGGCTGCCGGTGATGGTCTACGTCTACGGCGGCGCGTACCGGGGCGGGAGCTCGGCCGAGTCGCACCACGACGGGGCGGTGCTGGCCGCCGAAGGCGTCGTGGTGGTCACGTTCAACTACCGGGTGGGGATCGAGGGGTTCGCTCACCTTGAGGGCGCGCCGGCCAACCGGGGACTGCTCGACCAGGTGGCCGCCCTGGAGTGGGTGCGGGACAACGTGGCCGCGTTCGGCGGCGATCCCGACCGGGTGACGGTGTTCGGCGAGTCGGCGGGCGCCGGGTCGATCGCCGCGCTCATGGCGATGCCGCGCGCGGCCGGGCTGTTCAGGCGGGCGATCGCGCAGAGCGTGCCCGGCACGTACTTCTCGGTGCCGCTCGCCACCGACATCGCCGCCGCGCTCTCCGGCGAGCTCGGCCTGCCGCCCGCCGCCGAGGCGCTCGCGCCCGTCGGCCCCGAGCGCCTGGTGGGCGCGGCGGACGCGCTGGCGGCCGGGATGACCGCGTACGAGGCCCGCTGGGGGCCCGTCGCGCACCTTCCCACCCCGTTCGCTCCCGTCGTGGACGGCGAGGTGCTGCCCGGCGACCCCTGGTCCGCGCTGTCCGCCGGGGCCGCCCGCGACGTCGAGCTGATCGCCGGCCACAACCGCGACGAGTACCGCCTCTACACCCACGACGCGCCGGGCGAGCCGGCCGATGCGCTGCTGGAGGCGTTCGCGCCGGGAGTGCCGTACCGCGCCGCCTTCCCCGGGGCGTCCGCGGCGGAGCTGGCCGAGCTGGTGCGCTCCGACTGGCTGTTCCGCATGCCGAGCCTGCGCCTGGCCGAGGCGCACGCCGCGGGGGGCGGCAGGACGTACGCGTACGAGCTGACCTGGGCGGCCCCCGCGCACGGCGGCGCGCTCGGCGCCTGCCACGCGCTGGACGTGCCGCTGGTGCTCGGAACCCTGGACAGCGGGGTGGGCCGGTTCTTCCTCGGCGATCCCGCCCCTGAGGAGGCTGAGGCCGTCTCACGGGACTTCCGGCGGGCGTGGACGGCGTTCGCGCGCGGCGAGGGGCCCGGGTGGGCCCCCTACGACCCCGAGCGCCGTCTGACGCGGCTCTTCGACGTCGAGCCCGCGGCCGTGCCTTACCCGGAGGAGACCTCGCGCCGCCTGTGGTCCGGCCACGTCTTCGGAACGCTGCCCCTGCTCACCGCCTGAGGGCCTTCGCGCGCGTCCTCAGGGCCGGTGGCTCCCTTGCGCCGTCCGCGCGCGTCCTCAGGGGGGCGATGGCTCCCCTTGCGCCGTCCGCGCGCGTCCTCAACGGCGGGAGCTTCGCCTGCGGCGCGCCGGCGGCGTCCCGTACAAGCCAGGAAGGCGAGGAGGCGCGGGTCAGGAGGGGGCGGAGAGGAGCTTGGCGAGGGTTTCCAGGGTCTCCGGAGGGGTGCCAGGGGCCGGGGAGATGCGCAGGACCGGCTCACGCAGGTCGAGCGGGGCGCGGGCGGTGGGCACGACGCCCACCAGCAGGTTCGCCGCGTGAGCGCGGGCGGCGGCGCGTTCCACGGTGTCGTGCGGCGGCGGCAGGAGCGTCACCAGGGCGGACGGCTCGTCCAGAGGTTCGCACACCCGCCAGCCGCCGGCCCCGTCGAGCAGCTCGCGGGCCAGCCGCCCCAGCCCGGCCAGGTGCGCGTGGACGGCGGCGGGGCCGAGCGCGTGGTGTTCGAGCACGGCGACGCCGAGCCCGGCGCGGGCCGCGATGACGCCCTCCGAGCTCTCGTAGCGGGCGGCCCCCGGCACGGGCCGCGGATCCTGTGCCGGGTCCTCCCAGGTGTGGCCGCTGAGCGTGGGCGCGGGGGCGTCCATGGCGGCGTTCACAGCGGGGGTCAGGCCGGGGACGATGAGGAAGCCGACGCCGCGCGGGCCCGCGAGCCACTTCCTGGACGTCCCCACGTACGCGGTGGCCCCGGCCCCGCGCACGTCCACGTGCCCGAGCGACTGGCAGACGTCCAGCACCAGCGGCACCCCGAAGTCCCGGCAGAGCGCGCCCAGCTCGGCCACCGGCTGCACGACGCCCCGGTGCGAGGCGATGTGGGAGAGCACCACCAGGTCCAGCCCGGCCTCCAGCGCCCGGCGCAGGCCGTCGGGGTCGATCCTGGTGTCACCGCCGACCGGCAGGTCCACGAGCCGCCAGCCGTTCCGCTCGGCCAGGCGGTGCAGCAGCATGACCGTGCTGCCGTACTCGGTGCGGGCCCGCCCCACCCGCGTGCCGGGGCCGAGCCGCCAGCCGCCCAGCAGGGCCGCCATCGCCGCCGTTCCGCTCTCCAGGAACGCCACGTCCTGCGGTTCCGCCCCGGCCAGCGCGGCCAGGGCCCGCCGGGCCTCGGTGAGGTCGGGTACGGCGCCGTAGCCGCCGCGCTCGCGCTCCAGCGCCAGGTGGGCGGCCATCGCGTCGAGCACCCGGTCGCTGGGCACGTTGCAGCCGGCCGCGTCCAGGTGCCCGGCGGGCAGCACGCTCCGCGCCGCCCGCCAAGCCTCCCCGACCGCCCCGACGGGCTCGGGGCGCGTCTCCCCCACGGGCCGTGCCGTCACCATCCCCGCGCCTTCCTGACAGGGGCAGGACGCGACTTCACGACCGGCCCGGCCGTCATACCCCGGCCAGCAGCAGGGCGAAGTCGCCGGACGGGTCGGTGTGGACGCGCAGCGGGGTGAACCCGGCCGACTCCAGCTCCCCCCGCAGCCCGTCCAGCCGGAACTTGGCGCTGATCTCCGTACGCATCTCCTCCCCTTCTGCGAAGTCCACGGCCAGGCCGAGCCCGCCGACCCGCACCCGCATCGGGCGCGAGGCGCGCAGCCGCATCTCGATCCAGTCCCGCTCCTCGTCGTACCGGGCGACGTGCGCGAACGCCTCGGGCTCGAAGTCGGCGTCCAGCTCCCGGTTGATGACGTGCAGCACGTTCCTGTTGAACTCGGCCGTCACCCCGGCCGCGTCGTCGTACGCCGCCACCAGCCGCGCGGTGTCCTTCACCAGGTCGGCGCCCAGCAGAAACGTCTCCCCCGGCCGCAGCGTCTCGCGCAGCCCGGCGAGGAACGCGGCCCGCGCCGCCGGTTCGAGGTTGCCGATCGTGCCGCCGAGGAAGGCGACCATGCGCCGCCCGTCGCGGGGCAGCAGCGCCAGATGCCGCTCGAAGTCGGCGCACACCGCCTGGACGGCCAGCCCCGGATAGCGGGCGGCCAGCCGGTGCGCGGCGCTCTCCAGCGTCACCGCGTCCACGTCCACCGGCGTGTAGCCGTGCAGCGTGCCGGCGGCGGCCAGCGCGTCGAGCAGCAGCACGGTCTTCTCGCTGGTGCCCGAGCCCAGCTCGACCAGCGTGTCGGCGCGGCCGGCGGCGGCGAGGTCCTTGGCCCGCGCCCGCAGGATCGAAAGCTCGCGCCGGGTCGGGTAGTACTCGGGCAGCCGGGTGATCTGCGAGAACAGCTCGCTGCCCGCGGCGTCGTAGAACCACTTGGGCGGCAACCACTTGGGCGTGGCCGTCAGCCCGGTCCTGACGTCGGTTTCCAGCGCCTGGCGCAGGTAGTCGCGGTCGAGATGATTGATCAGGCGGACGGTTGACTGGATGGCGGGCACGAGGCCTCCTGAAGTGGGATCACAACGGCTCGATCGTGACGTCCTCGCCGGAGACGGTCAGCAGAGCGCGGTCGGGCACGGCCCGCCAGCCGGGCGAGTCGTCGAGCGGCTCGCTGGCCACCAGCACGCCGTCGTGGTGTCGGTGATGGAACAGGGTGTCGCCCCAGACGGTCGCGGCGATCGACGCGCCGTCGCAGGCGAGCAGGTTGAGCCGGGCGGCGGGGTCCTTCTCCCCGGCCCGTACGACGACGTCGGCCAAAGCCTCGCCGAGCTCCGCACCGGCCCGGCCGCGCTGGAACACGGCGGCGGCGAGCCAGGCGGAGTCGCAGGTGCTCTCAGCACCGTCGGCGAGGTCCTTGACCGCGTCGCGGTCGACCCTGCCGTTGTGGCTGAGCAGCCAGGCGCCGTCGGCGAACGGCGCGGTGGCGCTCTCCTCGACCGGCATGCCCACGGTGGCCGAGCGGACGGCCGCGAGCAGGCAGGTCGAGCGGGCGATCTCGGCGAGCGCCGGCAGGTTGGCGTCGGTCCACATGGGCACTGACCGCCGGTAGCGGACGGGCTCGGGACGGGCCGGGTCGTACCAGCCCATCCCGTAGCCGTCGGCGTTGATCAGGCCGTGCCGCTGGCGGCGCGGCGCGTACGACTGGACGAGCAGCCCGTACGGCGGCTCGTGGATGAGCGAGGCGAGCGTCCGTGCGGCGCCCAGCCAGGCGGCGTGGCGGCACACCTCAGCTCTCCGACCTGGCGCAGCGGAAGCCGGTGAAGATCTGCCGCCTGATCGGGTAGTCCCAGTTCCTGAACGTGGTCCGCACCGCAGCAGGGTCGGCCGCCCACGAGCCGCCGCGCAGCACGCGGTACTTCTCGCCGAAGAACACCTCGCTGTACTCCCTGTACGGGAAGCTGCGGAACCCCGGGTAGCCGTTGAACCACGTGTCGGTCCACTCCCACACGTCGCCCACCATCTGCTCCGCCCCGTACGGCGACGCCCCCGCCGGGTACGCGCCGAGCGGCGCGGGGTGCGAGGCGCGGTGCCCGAGGTTCGCCAGGGCGGGCGTGGGGTCGCCGTCGCCCCAGGGGTAGCGCCGGGAGCGCCGCTGCTCGGCGTCCCAGCCGCAGGCCTTCTCCCACTCGGCCTCGGTGGGCAGCCGCTTGCCCGCCCAGCGGGCGTAGGCGTCGGCCTCGTACCAGCAGACGTGCTGGACCGGCTCGTCCATGGGGACGGGCTCGACACGGCCGAAGCGGTTGCGGTACCAGGTGCCGCCGTCCCTGGTCCAGAAGAGCGGGGCGGTGGCGCCGCTGGTCTGCCGCCAGTGCCAGCCCTCGGGGGTCCACCAGCGCGGGTCGTCGTAGCCGCCGTCCTCGACGAAGTCGGCGTACGCGCGGTTGCCGACGGGCAGCCGGTCGATCCAGTAACCGGGCAGGTCCACCCAGGTGGCGGGGCGCTCGTTGTCGTAGGCCCAGGGCAGCGTGTCGGTGCCCATGAGGAACGGCCCCGCCGGGACGTGCACCTCCTCAGGCCCGCCCGAGCGGCCGCGCGGCAGCTCGCCGTCGCGGACCAGGCCCGGTTGCCCGGACAGTTGCAGGGTGGCGAGCATGGTCTCGTCGTGCTGGTGCTCGTGCTGGAGGACCAGGCCGAACACGAAGCCGTCGCGGTTGAGCGGCCGCGGGTCGTCCAGGTCGATCGCGTCGAGCACGTCGAGCACGCGCCCGCGCACGCCCTCGATGTAGCGGCGGGCCTCGGCGGGCCGCAGGAAGGGCAGGCTGGGGCGGTCCTTGCGCGGGGTCTTGAACGCGTCGTAGATGTCGTCGATCTCGGGGCGCAGCGGGGTGATGCCGGCGGCGGCCCGCAGCACCCACAGCTCCTCGTAGTTGCCGACGTGGGCGAGGTCCCACACCAGCGGCGACATCAGCGGGGAGTGCTGGCGGACCAGCAGGTCGTCGTCGGCCTCGGTGTAGGTGAGCGAGCGGTCGCGCACCGCGATGAGCTGGGCGGCGATGCGTTCCTTGACGTCGGTCATAGCAGTCCTTCGAGGGTCAGGTCGGCCGCCGGCGAGCGGCCGGGCGTCACGTGCCGGTCGGCGAACGCGGCCACCGCGCCGACCAGAGCGGCGTCCGCGCCGAGCCGGGGCAGGGCGTCGAGCGCGGCGCGGAAACAGGTCTCTGCGGCCCGGCCGAGCCGCGGGTCGGCCAGCCCGCAGCGCGCCGCCGCCGCCCACGCGTGCCGGTGGGGCTCCATGGCGGCCATCGCCGTGTCGGCGGCCCGGTCGTCGGTGATGAGCGCGTACGTCACCGCCACGCAGACCGGCCAGGCCGACGGGTGCTGGGCGTCGAGGTAGCGGATCTCCAGCCAGCCTCGGGGGCGGACCGGAGGGAAGACGGTGGTGGCGTGGTAGGCGAGGTCCTCGGCCGTGGGCCGGCGCGGGCCGCCGCTTTCCAGCCAGTCGCGGAACGTCGAGCCGTCGCGGATCGTGCGGTAGTGGTCGTCGGCCTCGCGTACGAGCATGAGGCGGGCGTTCAGCAGGTACTCCGCCCAGTCGGCGGCGGGGTCGCCACTGCGGGGGACGGGGGACGTCCTGGTGGGGTCGAGGTTGTCCCAGACCGCCTGGCGGCCCGACATCCAGCCGCAGGGGCGGCCGTCGCTGAGCGGCGAGTTGGCGAACGCGGCCAGCAGCATCGGGCCGAGCGCGTGGGCGCGCTCCCAGCGGGCGGCGGGGCGGTCTCCCAGGTCGAGGTTGACCTGGATGGAGGCGGTCGAGCACATCATCAGCGCCCCGTACGGGCGGCCCAGGAACTCCGCCATGGCGTCGTATCTGGGGAGCGTGAGCTGGCGGCGGGCCGGGCGTACCGGGTCGAGCCCCACCCCGGCGAGCGCGAGCCCTTCGGCGTGCAGGGCGTCGCGGGCCGCCGCCACGTCGGCCTCCAGCGCGGTCAGCATGAGCGGGAGCGACCCCGCGGGCCCGGACAGCTCCAGCTGGCCGCCGGGTTCGAACGTCACCTTGCTTCCGCCCGGCAGCAGGGGCGGCAGGGCCTGCTCGACCCTGGCCACCGGCACCTGCCCCGTGACGTCCGTACGGTCGAAGACCAGGAACTCCAGCTCCACGCCCACCCGGTCGCCGCCGGCCGGACGGAAGCTGTTGCGCGCGAAGTCGGCCACCTCAGAGGCGTCCCGCAACGGTGCGCTCTCGGCCGTGACACCGATCATCGTCCTCCCCTCGCCGGTCAGTACGGAGCTACAGACCCGCGAGGCGCCCGAACGTTACACCGCAAATGTGGGCGTAACGGATAAAGCAGAACGAGAACTAGATCCCATGGACGACGGCACCGGCTCGGACGGGGACAAGAACGCATGAAGCGCCGGCTCGCACGAGGGGACGAGCGGATCCCGCGGGACTGCGCGGCCATACTCGCCCTGCTGACCGACTACCTGGACGGGGCGCTCGCACCGGCCCGGCGCAGGGCCGTGACGCGGCACCTGCGCGCCTGCCCCGGCTGCGCGCGCCGGCTGGCGCAGCTCCGCGCCACGATCGCCGCTCTCGGCTGCCTACGCTCCGGCTCCCTCACCCCCGCCACGCTGGCCGCCCTGCGCGCCTGCTTCGCCCACGCCTCCCACCGCGCAGACCCCGCCCGCGGCGAGCGCCCCCGCGACTTCCGCAGAACACGACGACCAGCGAGAAGAAACGGCCCCGGAAACGGCCCGAGACGGCGACGCTAGACACGACCCGCCCACCCGGCCAACCCCTGTGCACCTGCCTCCCCACCACCCCCACCACACGAACACAGACACGGCGAGCGACCTCGCAGCGCACGAGGACCAGCCACGCGAAACGGCCCGAGGCGGCGGCGCTAGGCGCGGCGGCGTTCGCGGAAGGCGGTCATGAGACGGTCGCGCACACCGGCCGACAGCTTCTCCGGCGGCTGGTCGCCGAGCGCCCTGATGGTGGCGCGGAACTGCTCGAAGTAGCGCTCGCACCACTCGCACCCGGCCAGATGGGCCCTGATGCCGTCGCGGGCGAGCCGATCGAGGGCGCCGTCAAGGTAGGCGGTGAGGAGTTCCGCCAGCTCGTCGCAGGTGAACCGCTTCACGACGTGGACCGCCCTTGCCGTTGGAGATGAACCGCTTCACTTCATTGTCGCCGCTTTACGACCGTGATGGGACCGTCGAAATCATTCGGGTTGCTTGACGGACTCGTAGTAGTCGGCTAGCCAGCCGCGCACTGCGGTGCGGGCGCGGTGGAGCAGCACCCGCTGGTTGGCCGCGGAGATCTCCAGGATCTCGCAGACCTCGTCGGATGTGCATCCTTCGACGTCGCGGAGCGTGATCACGACCCGCTGCCGTGCCGGCAGCCGCGCCAGGGCCTCCGCGATCAGCGCGCGGACCTCGGCCGCCAGCGCCTCGCCCTCGGGCGTCGGCCACACCCCGCCGGGGTCGCTCCAGCCGCGGGACAGCGGCCCCAGCTCGCGCGGCCCCGGCTCGTACGGCTCCCCGTCCGCTCCGAACGTGCTCCACGGCAGCGTACGGCTCTCGCGCATCCCGCGCTTCTTCGCGGTGTTGACCAGGATGCGGTAGACCCACGTCTTGATCGAGGACCGCTGCTCGAAGCCGTCGATGCCGTCGATGACGGCGAGCCAGGTGTCCTGGACGACCTCCTCCGCCGACTGGTCGGTGGACACGTAAGACCTGGCGACCCGCAGCATGCCCCGTGACCAGGTGTCGAGCAGCGCCGCGAACATCTCCTCGTCGCCCGCGCGCAGGGCCGTGACGACGACCTCGTCAGGTGGCAGCCCTCCGCCTGCGCATGACCCCACGATCGCTTCCCCTCCGGTCGAACGCCGGGACACCCCTAGGCCCCCGCTCCGACCGCGGCGGGCCGGCGCTGCCCCAGGGTAGCCTTCCCCACTGACGTTTCCCCCGGGTCCGCGTTCCTAGCCCTACCGGTGCGTATCGTCGGTAAGACTGGGGGTAAGGGAGCGGGTGGAGCGGTGAGGAGCGTGTCATGCGACGGCGGTCGGAGAGGCTGCTCTATGCGGCCAACGGAGTCGATCTGGGGGTCGCCGACGTCGAGCTGACCGGTGGCGAGCGCGTCGAGCGGCCGTTCATCCGTACGCCGCTCGCGGCCGGGGCGGTCGTCTTCCACGACGGCCGGGTTCTGCTGCTGTGGCGGCGCAGCCCCATCACCGACACGCCCGGCTGGGAGATCCCGCTCGGCGACGTCGGGCCCGGCGAGGAGCCGCAGGAGGCGGCGGCCCGCCACGTCGAGGAGCTGACGGGCTGGCGGCCCGGCCCGATGCTGCCGCTGATCCGCACCAGACCGGCCGGTGACGTCGCCGACTGCGAGCACGTCGTGTTCGCCGCCCATCAGGCCACCGAGCTGCCGGGCCGTGCCGACGGCGGCGACGGCGGCGACGGCGACGGTGGCGACGGTGGCGACGAGGTGCGCGGGCGGGCCGAGTGGGTGCCGATGCTGCGCGTCCAGGGACTCATCGAGGAGCAGGCCATCACCTCCGCCACCACGTCGGCGGCCCTGCTGCACTTCCTCGCCGACCTCCTGCAGGCTCGCACCGCCCACTGACCGCTCTACCTCTCGCAGGGCCGCACCGCCCACCGACCGCGCCGGCTCCTTCAGGCCCACCGCCCACTGACCACTCGACCGCCTCCAGACCGGCACCTGCGACCGGCCGCTCAGCGACGCTCGGTCTCTTCTAGCGGGTCGGGCCGCTGAGCCGGTGGTCGTTCCCTGAGCCGCGCTCGCCGTCCGGCGAGCAGGCTGGTGCCGGTGACGGCGGCCAGCACGACGACGATGACGCCGAGCGAGAGCGGGGTCGGGATCTCCGGTACGGCGGGCCAGACGCCGTGCGCCCAGTGCAGGATCAGCTTGGCCCCGATGAAGGCCAGGATGACGGCGAGGCCGTGGTTGAGGTGCCGCAGCCTGGCCAGCACGCCCTGCAGCACGAAGTACAGCGCGCGCAGGCCGAGCAGCGCGAACGCGTTGGTGGCGAACACCAGGTACGGGTCCTCGGTGACGCCGTACACGGCGGGCACGGAGTCCACGGCGAAGACGATGTCGGTGGCCAGGATGGCGACCGCGGCGAGCGCCAGCGGGGTGAGCGCCCTGCGTCCGTTCTCGCGGACGACCAGGCGCGAGCCACGGTAGTCCTCGGTGACGGGCACGAACCTGCGCACGAGCCGCACGGTGCGCATGGAGGAGACGTCCACCTCCTGCCGCTCCCCCGCCACCACGTCCTTGACGATCTTGCCGGCGGTCAGGATGAGGATGCCGCCGAAGAGCAGGAACGCCCACGTGCCGCTCTGCAGCACGGCCGCGCCCAGCGCGATGAACACCGCGCGCAGGACCAGGGCGCCGACGATGCCGTACAGCAGCACCTGCCTGGCCAGCGCGTGCGGCACCGCGAACGCCGACAGCAGCAGCATGAACACGAACAGGTTGTCCACCGACAGCGACTTCTCCACCACGAACCCGGTGAAGAACTCGACCGCCACGCCGCCCCCGTGGCCGGCCCACAGGTAGCAGCAGAAGAGCACGGGCAGCAGCAGGTAGAACACCGACCAGCCGGCCGCCGCGCGCACGCTCTCCGCCTCCCGGCGGCGGGTCAGCAGCAGGTCGAGCGCGAGCAGCAGCATCAGGGCCGCCAAGGTGACCGACCACAGGGCCGGTGTAGCGATGGTGCGCAGCTCGACGGCATGCGCGAACATCTCCGCGGACAATGGGGGGAACCTCCCTCGAACGTCAGTGATCCGTTCGAGGTCTCCTTCACCCTGCGGGTGGCCGTCCGGGGACGCTCAGGGGCGTCCGTACTGACCGGGCCGGCTCTTGCGAAGTACTCCCCTCGCCGCCCTCAGCGTAGATGAACTCCCGGCCCCCGGCCACCCGGCTCCGAGGCGGCGGTCTTGACGAGACAAATGAACGACTTTTTAAATTCGTCCATGGGACGCATCCCCGGAGTGACCGCGGCCGAGACCCGCGAGCGCCTGCTGCGCGCCGCCGCCGACGCCTTCGCAGAGCGCGGCTACGACGGCACCCGTGTGGCCGACATCTCAGCGGCGGCCGGCGTGAGCAACGGCGCCCTGTACGCCCACTTCGGCTCGAAGGCCGACCTGATGGTGGCCGCGCTGCGCGCCCATGGGCGGCGCATGCTGGCCGACCTGTTCGCCGCCGACCCCGACAGGTCGGCGACCGACCTGCTGCTCACCCTGGGCCGCAACCTGCCGCGCCCTCGCGACGCGCAGGGCAACCTCGTCGTCGAGGCGCTGGTCGCCGCACGCAGGGACGGCGAGGTGGCCGGCTCGATGCGCGACTACCTGGGCGAGCGGGCGGATTGGATCGCCGGCCTGGTACGCGTGGCGCAGGCCGACGGTGAGATCGACCCCGGCGTGTCCGCGGACGCGCTGGCCCACTTCTGTCTCCTGCTCGCGATGGGCAGCGCCCTCGTCACATCCGACCTGCATCCCGTGGACGACGAGGAGTGGACGGCGCTGCTCGTCCGCATCATCGCCGCCCTTGCTCCAGCCGGCGGGGACGAAGCCCCCGCCGATCCGACCGCACAGACGGAGGCGACGCCGTGAGACTGCATATCGACCCCACGCGCTGCCAAGGCCACGGCCGCTGCTACACGCTGGCTCCCGAGCTGTTCGGCGAGGACGACGAGGGCTACGGCACGGTGCTGGGCGACGGCCTGGTGCCGGCCGGGCAGGAGAAGGCGGCCCGCCTGGCGGTCGCCAACTGTCCCGAGCATGCCATCGGCCTCAGCGAAGGGTCCTGACATGAGCGTGGATGAGCGGTTCACCACGGGTTTCCAGGAGGCGCCAGACGCGCCGCCCGGCACGCGCAGCGAGATCGTCACCGGGCCCGTCACGGACTGGGCGACCGATTTCTCCCACTTAGAGCCGGAGTGGGCCGCCGACCCGTATCCGATCCTGGACGACCTGCGCGAGCGCTGCCCGATCGCGCACACCGAGCGGTTCGGCGGCGGCTGGCTGCCGACCCGCTACGAGGACGTGGCCGCCGTCGCCTACGACACCGAGCGGTTCTCCTCGCGCTCGATCATCATGGGCAACTTCCGCCCGCCGCGCGAGACCGCGCCGGTGGGCAGCTCGCCGCCGATCTCCTCCGACCCGCCGTTCCACCACCACGCGCGCAAGCTGCTGCTGCCCGCGTTCACCAGGTCGGCGGTGGCCAAGCGGGAAGCGGCGACCAGGGCGTACTGTCACACGCTGGTGGACGCCCTGGAGGGCAGGACGGTCGTGGACGCCGCCCGCGACTACGCCCAGCACATCCCGGTCCGGGTGATCGCCGACATGCTGGGCTTCCCGCCCGAGGACGGCCCCCGGTTCCGGGAGTTCATCGAGAACGTGCTGGAAGGCGTCAACAAGCCGCCGGAGGAGCGTACGGCGGCGATGGACGAGCTGTTCGACTACCTGCTCGACCAGATCCGCGACCACGTCGACCACCCGCGCGACGACCTGACCAGCTATCTCATCGACGCCGAGCTCTTCGGGCAGAAGCTGGAGGCGTTGCACGTCGCGGGCACGATGGCGCTGCTGCTCATCGCCGGGATCGACACGACGTGGAGCGCGATCGGGGCCTCGCTGTGGCATCTGGCCAAGACGCCGGCCGACCGGGAGCGGCTGGTGGCCGAGCCGGAGCTGCTGCCGACGGCGATGGAGGAGTTCCTGCGAGCGTACGCGCCGGTCACCATGGCCCGCCTGGTCAAGGAGGACATGACCTGGCGCGGCGTGGAGATGAAGGCCGACGACTGGGTGCTGCTGTCGTTCCCCTCCGCCAACCGGGATCCGCGGCAGTTCGAGCGGGCCGGTGAGGTGGTGATCGACCGCGAGGTGAACCGGCACGTCGCGTTCGGGCTGGGCATCCACCGGTGCGTCGGCTCGCATCTCGCGCGCATGGAGCTGCGGGTCGCGCTGGAGGTCTGGCTGGAGCGGATCCCCGTGTTCGAGCTGGCCGACCCGGCGGCGGTGACGTGGGCGACCGGTCAGGTACGCGGCCCGCGCACGCTCCCGGTCCGCCTGCCCGCCGCGACCTGACCGGCCCGACCGCCGCAACCTGACCGGCCCGACCGCCGCAGTCTGACCGGCCCGACCGGCCTGACCGCCGCGGCCTGAGCTAGGGCGCCCGCCGGGCCGCGGTGGTCGAGGTGCGGGCCATCAGGTCGGGCTGGAAGATGACCTGACGGTGCTCGTGCTCGCCCGGCCGGTTGGCCTCCTCCAGCAGCAGCATGGCGGCGGTGCGGCCGATCTGCTCGCGCGGCTGGCGTACGGACGACAGCGGCACGGCCGCCGCCGCGGCGAAGTCGATGTCGTCGTAGCCGATGATCGCCAGGTCGTCGGGGACCTTCAGCCCGCGCAGCGTCATCTCCTGCAGCACGCCGATCGCGACCAGGTCGTTGGCGCAGAACACCGCGGTGGGCCGGTCGGCGGGCGGCAGCGCGGCGATCTCCTCGCCGACCATGCGCCCGGTGGCCACCGTGAGGTCGGGCAGCGCGATCTCGGTGAGCGTGTCGCCGGGGCCGAGCGCGGCGGCCAGCCCGTCGCGCCGCTCACGCACCTGCCGCACGGTGGAGGGGCCGCCGGCGAAGGCGATGTGGCGGTGGCCGGCCTCGCGTAAGTGCATGCCGGCCAGCCGCCCGCCGAGCACGTCGTCAACGGCGACGGAGCAGCCGTTGCTGTGCCGGGCCGAGCTGTCGAAGCGGACCACGGGGATGCCGCGCGCGACGAGCCGGCTCAACCGCTCCTCCTCGCCGCTGTCGTTGACCGGCGTGATCAGTACGCCCAGGGGCCGCTGCTCCTCGAACGTGTCGAGCAGGCTCGCCTCGCGGTCGGCGTCCTTGTTGCTGTTGAACACCATGACCGTGAGGTCGGCCTGCTGGGCGGCGCTCTCGACGCCGCGCAGCACGTCGATGAAGAACGGGTTGCCCAGGTCGAGCGCCACCACGCCGATGGTGCGGCTGCGGCCGGCGCGGAGCTGGCGGGCCGAACCGTTGCGGACGTAGCCGAGCCGCTCGATGGCGTCCTGCACCCGCCGCCGGGTGTCGGGCGCGACCAGCTCGGGGCGGTTGAGCACGTTGCTCACGGTGCCTACGGAGACCCCGGCGAGCCGGGCGACCTCTTTGATGCTCGACATCGTCCCTCGTGTCCCGTGAGCGGCGCGACCTGAACGGCATGTCTCGGGCCGGTGCGGATCGTTCCAGGTCGCGAGGCCCGTTGTCGGTGCGATCATAGCGCAGCGCTCCCAAGCGGCCCCTGGACGGCCGTCCGCGCTTGACCACGATCCACATCCGTGTCTAGATCGGAAAACCCGTCCGTCCCGCACCCCCGGAGGACACCTCCATGGCACGAAGGCGTGAGCCGTGCTGAGCGAGCGGCCCGGTCCTGCCGGTGAGCGGCGGCGCCGGGTGCTGGGAGTCTCGACGGTGCTGCTGGGCGTGGTCCATCTGGCGGTGGCCGGCTTCCTGATCACGCTCCCCGGCAGCTCGCCGACGCTCGACCCGCTGACGTTCCCGCAGGAGAAGGACGGGCGCACGCGCGGTCCCGTGGCCGCGCTCAGCCCGCGCCCGAACGCCACCCCGTACACCGCCGCCACCCGCAGCCCGGCGAGCGAGCCCACCGGCGGACCGGCCAGTGGCCCGGCCACGCCGGCTCCCACCCCGCCGGAAGCGACCGCCTCCCGGGAACGGACCACTGCCCCGGCGAACCCGGAAGCGGCCGTCTCCCCCACACCCGGCGGCTCCGGACGGCCCGAGCCGGAGGCCACGCGCGACGGCGAGTCCGTGCCGCCGCGCGCGGCCCGCCGTTCGCCGCGCGAGGTGTCGGTGCACGACCCCGGCACGCCGCCGCTGGTCGCCGGCCGCCACGCGACGCGGACGCCGGCACCGTGGCGGACGCGCAAGCCGTCGGGGCTGGTCGAGGGGCGTCCAGCGGAGATCGGGTACGGGTTCGGCCCGCGGTCTTGACAGTGCGTCCTAACAAAAAAGAAACTTAACCGAAATCGCGAGAGAGCGCTCTCTCGACTGTCGCTCTCTCCAGGCGCACCCCCGAGGAGTCGAACGATGATCACCAGAAGGGCGCTGCTGGCCGGCATGGCGGCCGCCCCCGTCCTCACGCTCGCCAAGCCCGCCGCACCCGTCCTCGCGCTCGCCAAGCCCGCCGCACCCGTTCAGGCGGCCACGACGCTGCCCATGACCGTCGTCAACCACACCAACCGCTACGCCAACAACCAGATCTGGCTGTACGTCGTCGGCACCGACCAGCAGACCGGCCAGCAGGTCTTCGCCCGCGCCGACGGCACCAAGGTGCCGGTGTCGCTCTCGCACAACGGCCCCGACGGCTTCGCCGACCTGTCGATCCCGCTGGCCGCCGACGGCGACACCCGCATCACGCTGCCGTGGATGTCCGGCCGGGTGTACGTCTCCATCGGCCAGAAGATCAGGTTCAGGGTCGTGATCGACGGCAACGGCCGCCCCGCGCTGCAGCACCCGGCGGGCTGGGTCAGCTCGGACCCCAGCTACAACGTGCTGCACGACTTCATGGAGTTCACCTTCAACGAAGGTGGCATGTTCTGCAACACGACCATGGTCGACATGTTCTCCATCCCGATGGAGCTCAAGCTCGACGGCAGCCGCAGCCAGATCTCCGGCACGCTGGTGCCGAACGGCCGCGACCAGATCTTCGCGGGCGTCAGGGCGGAGCCGGCGTTCCGCGACCTCGTCATCGGCGACCTGCGCGTCATCGCGCCGGGCCACGGCATCGACGCCGGGCTGTTCTCACCCACGTACCTCGACCCGTACATCAACGACGTGTGGAACTCCTACACCGGCCGCGACCTGCGGGTGACCGCCAACGGCGTCACCTACACCGGGCGGGTGTCGGGCGGTCAGCTCGTCTTCGACAAGGGCATCCGCGCGTTCGCCAGGCCAAGCACCCGCGACGTGTTCTACTGCAACGGCGCGCTGCACTCCGACGGCGTCTCGGGACCGGTCGCGGCGATTCTCGGGGCCGCGTTCAACCGCACGACGCTGCTCAGTCACCCCGACCAGCCGGTCACCGACCACTCGCTGAACTACCGGACCTCGCTGACCAACCACTACGCCCGCGTGCTGCACGCCAACACCCGCGACGGCAAGGCGTACGGCTACCCCTACGACGACGTGGCCGACGGCTCCACCTACATCGAGGACCACGCGCCCACCGCGATCAGGTTGCGGCTGACGCCGTTCGACGCCGCCCCCTGAGGCCGGCCGGCGGGGCGACGATAGATTCGCTCCTTGGAGTCCGAGCTAAGGAGCCCCCCGTGACCGTTCCCCATGTCGATGACGTCCATCCGGCCTGGCTGCCACCCGAGGCGTTCCGCGCGATCGGCGCGCGCCGCGTGCTCGTGCTCGCCGACGGTTCGCCGCTGTCCGGCACCGTGCGGGCCGAGGTGGCGGACGCCTGCGCGCGCCACGGCGGTGCCGTGGCCGCGCCCGGCGAGCCGTACGACCTCGTGCTCGCGCTGGCCTCCGGCGGCTCGCTGCCGCCGGAGGCCGCCGCGCTGAAGGGGCCTGAGCTCGGTCCTGAGGGCTTCCTGCTGGCCCGCACCGGCGGGGTGACCGCGGTGCTCGCGGACGCGCCGGCCGGTCTGCTGTACGGGTTCTTCGCGGTGGTCAGGCTCGGCGAGGCCGCGTTCGAGGGCGAGCGGCCCGCCGAGACGCACCGGCCCGCGCTGGAGCGGCGCATGCTCGATCATTGGGACAACATCGACGTGCATCCCGTGATGGGCCAGGTGGAGCGCGGCTACTCGGGCGGGTCGATCTTCTGGCGGGACGGCGTCCTGCACGAGGACCTGACCAGGGTGCGCGCCTACGCGCGGCTGCTCGCGGCCACCGGCGTCAACGCGGTCGCGGTGAACAACGTCAACGTGCACGCCCCCGAGGCCCGCCTGCTGACCGACCGGCTGGACGAGGTGGCGGCGCTGGCCGCCGAGTTCCGCCCGTACGGCATCCGCGTGCACCTGTCGGTGAACTTCGCCTCCCCCATCGCGCTCGGCGGCCTGGAGACGGCCGACCCGGCGGACGAACGGGTGCGCGCGTGGTGGGCGCGCACGACCGAGCGGGTGTACGCGGCGATCCCCGACTTCGGCGGCTACGTGGTCAAGGCCGACTCCGAGGGCCAGCCGGGGCCGTTCGCGTACGGGCGCGACCACGCCGACGGCGCGAACATGCTGGCCGACGCCCTGGCCCCGCACGGCGGTGTGGTGCACTGGCGGGCGTTCGTCTACAACCACCGCCAGGACTGGCGCGACCGCTCGACCGACCGGGCGCGGGCCGCCTACGACCACTTCGCCCCGCTCGACGGCCGGTTCAGGGACAACGCGATCGTCCAGGTCAAGTACGGCCCGATCGACTTCCAGACGCGCGAGCCGGTCTCACCGGTGATCGCCGCCATGCCGGATACGCGGCTCGCGGTCGAGCTGCAGGTGACGCAGGAGTACACCGGCCAGCAGCGGCACGTGTGCTACCTGGCGCCGATGTGGAGCGAGGTGCTCGGGTTCCGCTTCTGGGGCGAGGGCGAGCCGGCGGTGGCCGAGGTGATCAAGAGCGGCGGCCTCGTCGCGGTGTCGAACGTCGGCGACGACCGCTACTGGACGGGCCACCCGCTGGCCCAGGCCAACCTGTACGCCTTCGGCCGCCTGGCCTGGGACCCCGGGCTCGATCCGGTCGCGATCCTCGACGAGTGGATCGGCCTGACCTTCGTCCCCGGCGACGACGAGGGCGGCGAGCGGCTGCGGGCCACGCTGCACGGCATGATGGACGGCTCGTGGCGCACCTACGAGCGCTACACCGCGCCGCTCGGCGTCGGCTTCATGGTCAGGCCGGGCCACCACTACGGCCCCGACGTGGACGGCTACGAGTACACGCCGTGGGGCACCTACCACTTCGCCGACCGCGACGGCGTCGGCGTCGACCGCACCAGGGCCACCGGCACCGGCTACACCGGCCAGTACCCGAAGCCGTGGTCGGAGGTGTACGAGTCGCTCGCCGAGTGCCCTGACGAGCTGCTGCTGTTCTTCCACCACGTGCCGTACGGCCACGTGCTGCACAGCGGCGTCACGGTCATCCAGCACATCTACGACACCCACTTCGCCGGTGCGGAGGAGGCCGCCGAGATCAGGGCGCTGTGGGCGAAGCTGGAGGGCGACGGCCTGGTGGACCCGGCGCTGCATGCCCGCGTACGCGAGCTGCTGGACGAGCAGGTGCGCTCGGCGGAGGAGTGGCGCGACCAGATCAACAGCTACTTTTACCGCAAGTCGGGCGTGCCCGACGCGCGGGGCAGAACGATCTACTGAGCGTCAGGGCGGGTGAAGCGCTGCCGGACCTCGGTGATCATGGCGCGGCTGTTCCACAGCAGCGTCCCGGCGAACACCGAGGCCAGCAGCGCAAGCGCCGCCTCGGTCGCCACGAACACGACGCCGCCGGACACGATCAGCAGGCACGCGTTGGCCAGGGTGGCGGCGGGGAAGCGGCCGAGCCCGTACGCCGCGAGCTTGGCGACGTCGGCCGCCCTGAACGCGAACAACGAGGTGATGACGAGCGCGTTGAGCACCCACAGCGTGCCGCCCGCGGCGAGCACGATCAGCAAAGCGCCCCACCAGCCGGGCACGCCCGCGGCGGCGAAGTTGGTCAGATTGATGCCGACCAGGGCCAGCATCAGCAGGTAGGGCGCCCAGACCTTCAGCGCGGCGCCGAAGTTGAGCTTGTAGCCACGCCAGAACGCGGCGGCCGGGCTGAGCTCGGCCAGGTCGCGGCTGCGGTGGCGCAGGGCGTAGAGCGCGGCCGACAGCGCGGGGCCGGCCGGCAGCAGGCAGGCGGCCATCAGCGGCAGGTTGGTGGCGTCGCGGTCGAGCAGCACCATCGCCACCAGTCCGGGGATCGCGGTGAGCAGGACGAGCAGCTCGACGATCAGCAGCGTGTAGATCAGCGCCGAGCCGCGCGACAGCGGGCCGGAGCCGAACTTCTGCGAGGTCGTCAGGTCGCTCATCGCGTGTGCTCCTCCAGGATGGGCGGGTCCGCCGCCGTCCCGGAGGATACCGGGCCGTCCGGGGACATAAGCCGGCGGGCGGTCGTGCGGTGTGGACAGGCAGGAGGCCGGGCCGTCCCGGTGGAGAGAGGACGGCCCGGCCGGGGGGAGAAGGTCAGCTGCCGTGCTCCTTCTTGAAACGCTCGTAGGCGCCGTTGACCACATTGATGTACTGCGTGGCGCCCTTGCCCTCGACCTCCTTGACGTAGGCGTCCCACTCGGACAGGTCGCGCTGGCCGAGGATGAACTTGAGGGTGTTCTGGGTGACGTGGTCCTTCAGCGGCGTCTCCCACAGGGCGACCTGCTCGCGCTCCTCCTCGGTGAGCGGCGCGGGCGGCTCGACCGGCCAGGACTTCCTGGCGTTCATCACGTTCTGGAACTCGATCTCCTCATCCGAGAACGTGGACTGCAGCAGCGAGGTGGGGCCGCCGTAGGCGAACACGCCGTTGCCGAAGCCGAAGTCCTTCTGCAGGTGCTTGGAGCCCTTGGGGTTGAGACCGACGTAGTCGACGTCCTTGGCGAGCTTGATCTTGCCGTCGGAGTCCTTGGTGTAGGTGGTGCCCTCGACGCCCCACTTGGCGAAGAGCTGGCCCTCGTCGGAGTACCAGAGCCAGTCGATGAACTGCATCATCGCGACGAAGTTCTTGTGCTCCAGGGCCTTCTTGGAGATCATGATGCCGTTCTCCAGCCGGCTGGCGAACTTGTACTCGCCGATCGGGCCGATGGGCACCGGGATCTTGACGATCTTCGCGTCGGGGATGTTCTCGGTCAGCGGGCCGCGGTAGTCGTTGATCAGCGTCTGCGCGTTGGTGCTGATGACGAACGACTTGCCCGAGACGAACTTCTCCTTGGCGGCGTCGTCCTGCTGGGTGAAGCTCTCGGGGTCGAGCAGCTTCTCCTTGACCAGCTTGTTCAGGTACTCGATCGTCTGCTTGTAGCCCGGCATGGTGCCGGTGTAGACGAACTTGCCCTGCGCGGAGTCGAACGTCGCGTGCTGGTACTCCCAGCCGCCCTTGCTGCCGTGCGCCTGCGCGATCAGCTTGATGATGTTGCCGCCCGGCGTCGGAACACCCCAGCGGTCCGTCATCGGGTACTTGTCGGGGTACTCCTCCTTCATCTTCTTGAGCATGTTGTAGAAGTCGTCGAGCGTCTTCGGCACCTCGAGACCGAGCTTGTCGAGGATGTCGGTGCGCACCGCGAAGGAGTAGTCGGCCCAGGCCGCCTCGTGCAGGCCGGGCAGCAGGTAGATGCGGCCGTCGGACTGCATGATCGAGTTCAGCTCGGGCTGGAGCTGCCACTTGGCGACCTTGTCCTTGAAGTTCGGCATCAGGTCGAAGTAGTCGCTGACCGGCAGGATGGCACCGGAGGCGACGAACGGCTCCTCCTGCGGGTGGTACGTCTTCGGGATGATCAGCGGGGCGTCACCCGCGCCGATGATCAGGCTGCGCTTCTTCTCGTAGTCGCTGAGCGGCACCGTCACCGGCTTGATGGTGACGTTCGTGCGCTTCGTCAGCTCGTCCCAGAACAACCAGTCGGCCTTGTACGGGTAGAACGGGTGGTTGTTGTAGAGCATGTCGAACGTCAGCGGCTCGGTGGCCTTGAACTGCTGGCCGACGGCGAAGTTCGCCATCGAGCCCGCCTTGTTGGCCGACGACGTCGCCGCGCCCTTCGCCGGGGTCTCGCTGTCACTGCCGCAGGCCGTCAGGGCGAGGGAGGCGAAGGCACCGAGACCGATGATCGCCTGACGTCGCGAGATGTCGCGCATGGGGGGAATCCTTTCCCGTGATTCTGCTGGGTTGAAAGGCGTGGACGTCAGCCCTTGACCGCGCCGAGCATGACGCCGGAGACGAAGTAGCGCTGGACGAACGGGTACACCAGGAGGATGGGCAGGACGGTGAGCACGATCGTCACCGCCTGGATGTTGGCCGCCGCCTGGGTCACCTCGGCCGCCGCGGCCCCGAAGGAGTCCGCTCCGGTCGCGCCGGCGATGAGGTTGCGCAGGTAGACGGTCACCGGGAACAGGTCGGCCTCGTTCATGTAGAGGAACGCGGGGAACCAGGAGTTCCAGAACGAGACCGCGTAGAACAGGATCATCGTGGCGAGCACCGCCTTCGACAGCGGCAGCACGATCTTCCACAGGATGCCGTACGTGTTCAGGCCGTCGATGGCGGCGGCCTCCTCCAGGTCACGCGGCAGGTTCTCGAAGAACGCCTTCATGACGAGGAGGTTGAACACGCTGATCGCGTTCGGCAGCACGATGGCCCAGATCGTGTTCTTCATGCCGAGGCTGCTGATCAGCACGTAGTTGGGGATCAGGCCGCCGGAGAAGAACATCGTGAAGACCGCGATGCCGATGAGGAACGTACGGCCCTTGAGGTGTTTCTTGGACAGCACGTACGCGTAGCTCGTGGTCAGCACGATCGCGATGAACGTCGCGACGACCGTGTAGACCACCGTGTTGCGGTAGTTCGTCCAGAACATCGGGTCCGCTGCCACGATCTTGTACGTGGTCAGGTTGAACCCCTTCGGCAGGAGGTTCACCTCGCCCGCGCTGATCGCGCTCTGGCTGCTGAACGAGCGCGCCAGGATGTTGACGAACGGATAGAGCGTCACGATCACGACGACGGTGAGGATCAGCGCGTTGAACCACTGGAAGACGCGGTAGCCCCGGGTCATGTCGTGCGTATTCACCACAGGCTCGTCCCAACTGTGCGGCGGGAGATCAGGTTGGCCGAGAGGATCAGCACCAGGCCGATGATCGCCTCGAACAGGCCGATCGCCGCCGCGTAGCTGAAGTTGCTGGCCTCAAGGCCCATCCGGTACAGGTACGTCGAGATGACGTCGGCCGTCGGATAGGTCAGCGGGTTGTAGAGCAGGAAGACCTTCTCGAAGCCCACTGCCATGAACGTGCCGGTGTTGAGGATCAGCAGCGTGACCGCCGTCGGCCGGATGCCGGGCAGCGTCACGTGCCAGATCTGCCGCCACCGGCCCGCGCCGTCGATCCTCGCGGCCTCGTAGAGCTGGTCGTCGATGGTGGTCAGCGCGGCGAGGTAGAGGATCGTGCCCCAGCCGACCGTCTGCCAGACCTCGGAGCTGACGTAGATCGTCCGGAACCAGTCCGGGTCCTGCATGAACGAGATCTTCTGGCTGCCGATGAAGTCGAGGAACGAGTTGATCGGCCCGTCCAGCGAGGTGATCTGCATGACCATGCCGGCCACGATCACCATCGACAGGAAGTGCGGCAGGTACGTCACCGACTGCAGGAACCGCTTCAGGGTGCGCCGCCTGACCTCGTTGAGCAGCAGCGCCAGCACGATCGGCAGCGGGAAGCAGAAGATCAGCGTCAGCGCGCCCAGGACGAGGGTGTTGGTGAAGACGTTCCAGAACGTGGGGTCGTTCAGGAACAGCTTCACGTAGCGCAGGCCCACCCACTCTTCGCCGAAGATGCTGCCGCCCGGCTCGAACTTGCGGAACGCGATGACGTTGCCGATCATCGGCGCGTACCGGAAGATCAGGAAGAACAGCAGCGGCAGGATCGCCAGCGTGTAGAGCTGCCAGTCGCGGCGGAACGCCCGCCGCCACGAGCCGCTCTTCTCCCGCCGCCGGCGTCCAGGTGCCGGCTTCGCGGGGGGACGCTGAGTCTTCGCCGGGCTCAGCGTGTCAGATGTGCTCATGCTCGGCCCTCCGGGGGGTTGCGATCGATCTGCGCCGGCGCCTGGAGCCGGCGGCGGTGGCCGACTTCACGTACGTCGCCGGTCAGCCGCAGCGGCAGGGTCGCCACGGCCTCGGCGCACGAGCGGCCGAGCCGCAGCTCGACCTCGCCCGGCTCGACGATGCGGCGGCCGTCGGTCCCGGTGAAGGACGTGAGGTCGGCCGGCACGGTGAAGGTGACCCGCGCGCTCTCCCCCGCCTCCAGCGGGACGCGGGCGAATCCGATGAGGCGGACGACGGGCCTGGTCGTCTGCGCCACCGGGTCGTGCAGGTAGAGCTGCACCACCTCGGCGCCGGCCCGCTCGCCGGTGTTGCGCACGGTGACCTCGACCTCGACCTCGCCGTCCACCGGCCAGCCGGTGACGTCGCCGCGCACCCGCGCGCCGCTCCACTCGTAGGCGGTGTAGCCCAGGCCGTGGCCGAACGGGTAGGCGGGCGTCGGGTCCACCGACGACACCTGGGAGCGGCGGCCGAGCGGCGGCGAGAGGTAGGTGGAGGGCAGCCCGCCCGCGTCGCGCGGCACGCTCACCGGCAGGCGGCCGGTCGGATTCACCGCGCCGGTCAGCACCTCGGCGAGCGCCTGGCCGCCACGCTGGCCCGGGAAGAAGCCGAACAGCACGGCCTTGGCGGCGTCGGTCTCGGGGCCCAGCGCGTACGGGCGGCCGGCGAGCAGCACCAGCACCACCGGCGTGCCGGTCGCCAGGACCGCCTCGACCAGTTCCGCCTGCACGCCGGGCAGCCGCAGGTCGGTGGCGTCGCAGCCCTCGCCGGACGTGCCGCGCCCGAACAGCCCGGCCCGGTCGCCGACCGCGAGCACGCACACGTCGCTGCTCTTCGCCAGCTCCACCGCCTCGGCGATGCCGGAGGTGTCGGTGCCGCTGATGTCGCAGCCCTGGACGTACTCCAGGCCGGGCACCCGCTCGGCGAGCGCCTCGCGCAGCGACGGGATCTCCACGCCGAGCCCGTGCTCGGGGTGCGGGCCGACGTGGGCGGGGAAGGCGTAGCAGCCGAGCATCGCCATCGGGTCGTCGGCCACCGGGCCGACCAGCGCCACCCGGCCGCCCGCCGCGAGCGGCAGCACGCCGTCGTCGTTGCGCAGCAGCACGATCGCCTCGCGCGCCAGCCGCAGCGCCAGCTCCTGGCTCTCCTCGTCGTCCAGCCGCACCTCTTCTGCGGGGCCGGGCAGCGGCCGCCAGCCGGCATCCAGCAGGCCGAGCTCCGCCTTCTGGATCAGCACGCGGCGCAGCGCCCTGTCGATCAGCGCCTCGTCCACCGCGCCCGCCTTGACCGCCTCGACCAGCGGGGCGCCGTACGCGTCCACGGTCGGCAGCTCCACGTCGATGCCGGCGCGCAGCGCGAGGCCCGCCGCCTGCCCGCCGTCGGCGGCCACGCCGTGCAGCCGCTCGAGGAACCGTACGGAGAAGTAGTCGGCGACGACCGTGCCCTCGAATCCCCACTCGTCGCGCAGCAGGCCGGTGAGCAGGCTCTCGTCGGCGGCCACCGGGACGCCGTCGATCTCGGCGTAGGAGTTCATCACCGAGCGGGCCCCGCCGAGCCGCAGCGCCATCTCGAACGGCGGCAGGATCACGTCCGCCAGCTCCCTGCGGCCCATGTGCACCGGCGCGAGGTTCCTGCCGCCGCGCGAGGCGGAGTAGCCGGCGAAGTGCTTGAGCGTGGCCACCAGACCGGAGCCTTCGAGGCCGCGCACGTACGCGGCGCCGACCGTGCCCACCAGGTACGGGTCCTCGCCGATGGTCTCCTCGGTGCGGCCCCAGCGGTAGTCCCTGGTCACGTCGAGCACCGGGGCGAGGCCCTGGTGGACGCCCGCCGCGCGCATCGAACGGCCGATCCGTCCCGCCATCTCCTCGACCAGCTCGGGGTCGAACGAGGCGCCCCAGCTCAGCGGTGCCGGGTAGACGGTCGCCTTCCAGGCCGCGAACCCCGTCAGGCACTCCTCGTGCACCTGCGCGGGGATGCCGAACCTGCTGGCACGCACGATCTCCTCCTGCGAGGCCGCCAGCGAGCGCGCGCCCGCCACCGGGTCCACGGGAGCCGTGCCGAACGGCCGCGTGAGCTGCCCGAGGCCCTGCCGGATCGCGTCCTGCCAGTCGGGCCCTTCGCCCATGTCGGTCTGGTGCGGGGCGACGCCGCCACCCGACGCGTCGGCGCCGACCCAGACCCCGACGAGCTGGGCGACCTTCTCCTCCAGCGTCATCAGGGGGATGAGGGCCTCCGCCCGCTGGGCGGGGGTCGATCCCGCGTCCCGCCACTGCTCGCTCTCGCCGGACGCCGCCGAGCGCGTGTCATTTGGTTCGTGGCCCCTCATGCCATCCCTTCGCCCTTATGCCGGCGCCGGCCCGCGGCGAGAGCGGGGGGTGTAACGCGGGGATGACGCCGAAAGTTTCAAGCAGTTCCGTTTAATATTGCGGCAACATAAGGGGCTCATTGAATCGTGTCAAGACCGCCGCCAACCTGCTGTGTTGCAGGTCCTGCCGGTTGTGGCCTCCTGCGTGCTCTGGGGCCCATGACGGGTTCCGCCGATGTTAAGTTGCCCGAAACTTTCGGAAATACGGAGTGGATTGGAAGGCTGCCTGACACCGTTGGGAGGCGGCGGTGCGGCCGTCGTTCTGACAGTCCGTTTTGACATGAAGGTTACAGCTATGCCCTCCTCTCGTCAGCGCCCCGTTGCTTTCCTGTCACCGCCCGTTTCCATTCACGGGCTCGCGGCCGTCAACGCCCGATTCGCTGTTCGGCGCTGGTCGCTGCGGTGGCCCAGTGCGGGGCGCCGGCGCGGCCGGCGACGGCCGCCGCCTGGCGGAAGTGCTCGCGGGCGCGCTCCGGCATGCCCAGGGCGGAGGCCAGGTGGCCGAGGTGAAAAGCCACCGGGCCCAGGGTGACCAGGCCGCTTCCCGCTCCGGCCAGCTCGTCGTGGGCGGGCAGCAGGCGGTCGTACAGGCCGGGCAGGTGGTCGTGCACGCCGGCCGCGAGCGCGGCCGTGGCGTGGAGGCAGGTCCGCAGCTCGTACAGCAGGTCGCGCGGCGACTCGGGGACGGCCCGCACGGCCTCCCGCGCCTCGTCGAAGCGGCCTGCGGCGAGCAGGGTGAACGGCCGCACCCACGCCTCGTACGGACCTGGCTCCGCGTGCACGGCGCCCCCTGGCGCGGCTTCCCCGGCGGGGGCGGCCGGGACTTGACTGGCCTTTACAGGCCGGGCGGCGAGGGGGCCGGCATCGGCGATGTTCAGACAGAGCAGAGCCAGGGGCAGCAGGCCCTGCTCGACGCCGGGCATGCTCGAACCTTCGAGCCGGGCGGCCGCCGCGCGGTAGGCGGCACGGACCTCGTCGGAGTCGCCGGACGTGATGGCCAGGCGGAGCGCTGCGTACCAGCCGGTGAAGACGCCGACGAGCGGCAGGTCGTGCTGCTCGGCCAGCCGGTCTGCGGCGGCGGCGTGCCGGTCTGCGGCGGCGAGGTCACCGAGCCCCGCCCTGGCCTGGAGCAGGATGAGGTGCGCCAGCACCGTGAACGTCACCATCCCCTCGCCCGCGCCCGCTGGCTCTGGCGTCCCGCTTCGCTCCCTGGCCGCCGCTGCGGTCGGGGCGCGTTCGGCCAGCCTCAGCAGTTCCTCGCCGATGGCGGCGCGTTCGCCGGCCAGGCCGGCGCGGTGGAAGGTCTGGAGGGCGCGGCCGTTGAGCGCGTACGCCAGCAGCGTGCGGTCCCCCAGCCGCCTGGCGATGCGCTCCGCCTCCCGTGCCGCCTGGTCGCCGCGCCGCCCGGGGTCGGCGCGGCGTTCCATGGCGATGGTGATGAGCAGCCGGGCCCGCTCCTCCGCGTACGTCTCGTCGCCGGGGAGGGCGGCGAGCGTGCGTTCCGCGGCGGCGACGAGGCGGGCCGACAGGGCGGGGTCGTCGTTGGCCGTCCAGTTGGCGGGCACGTCGAAGGAGCCGATGACGGCGGCGGTCAGCAGCGGGTCGCCGAGCGCTTCTGCCGCGTCCACCGCCTCGGCCCGCAGGCGGCGCGACTCCCCCAGCCGCCCGATCACCGCCAGCGCCCGCCCCAGCCCCATGACCGCCGCCAGCCGCTCCTCCTGCGACGGGCCCTGCTCACCGCGCTCGGCGGCGCGGCCGAGGGCTTCCAGGGCGGCGCGCCAGAGGCGGGCGGCCTCGTGCGGGGCGAAGCGCCGCTCGGCACGTTCGGCCGCCGCACGGGCGTAGCGGGCGGTACGGAGGTCGCCGGCCCGCCCCTCGGATCGCAGGCAGTGGTGGGCGATCGCCTCCACGTCGCCGGGACGCAGGCGTTCGACGATGTCGGCGACGGCGGCGTGCCGGCGGGCGCGGCGGGCACGGGCCACGTCGGCGTACAGGGTCTCGTGGACCAGCGCGTGCGCGAAGCCCAGCCGGTGGGCGTCCCGCTCGACGAGGAACCCCGCGAGCAGGGCGGACTCGACCGAGTCCAGGACGGCCTCCTCGTCGCCGGCCAGTGCGATGAGCACGTCGAGATCGATCTCCTGGCCGATGACGGCGGCCTGGCGCAGGTGGGTGCGCGCCGCTTCGGGCAGCCCGGCCAGCCGCTGCCTGATCACGTCGCGCACCCCGGCGGGGACGGTGTGCAGGGCGGCGTCCCCGCAGCTCTCCCACAGGCGGGTCAGCTCGCGTACGAAGAACGGGTTGCCGCCGCTGCGCGCGTGGATCGTACGGACGTGGGCGCCGGGTGGCTCGCGGGTGGCGAGGGCGCGGACCAGCGCTCCGGTCTCCGGTTCGGACAGCCCGCCCAAGTAGACGCGCACCGGTTCCGCCCGCGCCGCCCGGCCCAGGGCCTCGGTGAGGGGGACGGTGAGGTCGGTGGAGCGGTACGTGCCGACGACCAGCACCGGCGCGCGCCCGAGCCCGGTGGCGAGCGTGGTGAGCAGGGCGAGCGTCTCCTCGTCGGCTTCGTGCAGGTCGTCGAAGGCCAGCAGCAGCGGTGCCCTGCGGGCGGCGGCCGCCACCTCGGCGCTCGCCTCCCGGACCCTCGGGGTGTGACGCCTTGTGCTCTCTTGTGCCTCGGCGTCGGCGGGACGCCAGGGCCAGGGCCAGGTGGTGGCGTGCGCTTCCTGACCGGCCGCCCACGCCGTGTGCCAGCCTGTGGCTTCGAGCCGGCGGGCCAGCGTACGTACAAGAGCGGTCTTGCCCGCACCTGCCGCGCCCGACACGAGCGCGAGCCGTGCCCGGCCGGACGCCACGACATCCGCCGCCGCGCGCTCCAGCTCGCCCAGCTCCGCCTCCCGCCCCACGAACGGGTGCTCCCCCACCGCCGCCCCTGCCTGCAGCCGATCGGGCCCGCTGAGCTCGACCGGTGAGGCCGGGTGCCGGGGGACGGTCAGGTGGGGGGCTTGGGAGAGGATGTCCGCTTCGAGCGTGCGGAGGGCCGCGCCCGGGTCCACGCCCAGCTCGGCCAGCAGCGTTTCCCTGGCACGGCGCAGGGTCGCGAGCGCGTCGCCCTGGCGTCCCGTCGCGTACAGGGCGTGCGCCAGGAGCCGCCAGCCGTCCTCGCGCAGCGGATGGGCGGCGACGTGCGCCTCCAGGTCGGCGACGCACTCGGCGGCCGGCCCCGCGATCAGACCGGCTTCGGCGCGGCGTTCCACGGCGAGCAGGCGGAGCTCGTCCAGGCGGGCGGCCTCGCCACGTGCCCAGTCCTGGTCGGCGAACTCCGCGTACGCGGGCCCGCGCCACAGCCCCAAAGCCGCTCCGAGCAGCGCGTACGCCTCGGCGGCCGGGACACGGGCGGCCTCGGCCAGCGCGGACTCGAAGCGCCAGGCGTCCACCGCGTCCGGCTCGGCGCGCAGCGCGTAGCCCGGCGGCGAGGTGACGAGGAGGCGGGAAGGGGTACGCGGCGGGCGGTCGGGTTCGAGCGCCTTCCTGAGCGCCCCGACGAACGTCTGCACGGCCCCGACCGCGCCCTCCCCCGGCTCCTCCCACAGGTCGTTCACCAGCCACGACACCGGCACGACCCGCCCTCTGGCGACCAGCAGCCTGGCCAGGACGGCCCGGTGGCGCGGCCCCTTGAGCGGGATCGGGCCGCGCTCGCAGGTGGCCGTCAACGGGCCGAGCACACCGAAAGTCACCATGGCGCCACCCAACCTACGCGCCACCGCCACCTGCCCCCGCCCGTCCTCCCGGCGAGCACCCCCCGGCAGACCGGTTCTCGTGCCGCCCGCCTTCGGCGAGTCCCGGTCGGCGCCGGCCGGGTGCGTCCTGCCGCAGGGCGGTGTGGACGGAGCCGAGCAGACGGGGGGCTTCGGCGCGGACGCTGCCCGGTTCGTCCTGGTGGCCCGGTTCGTCCTTGTAGATCGCGAGCCGCTGCCCAGGAGCACTGATCGGCTGCTGATCGGGCGCTGATCGAGGGGCGGCAGGGTGCGGACGTTCCGATACATCGTTTCAGAAGGAGGCGATTCCGCATGACGCCCCAGATTCCCGGGTTCGACACGCGCCGCGTCGCCGTGGCCGAGCGCGTGAGCCTGAACGTGGCCGTGGGCGGCGACGGCAGTCCGGTCGTGCTGCTGCACGGCTTCCCGCAGACGCACCTGATGTGGCGGCACGTGGCCGCAGATCTCGCCGCCGACCACACCGTCATCTGCCCCGACCTGCGCGGCTACGGCGGCAGCGACAAGCCGGGCGACGTGGACGGCCGCACCTACGCCAAGCGCACGATGGCCGCCGACATCGTCGCGCTGGCCGGGGCGCTCGGCTTCGAGCGGTTCGCGCTCGCAGGTCACGACCGGGGCGCGCTGGTCGCGTTCAGGGCGGGCCTCGACCACCCGGACCGCGTCACTCACCTGGCGGCGCTCGACGTGCTGCCGACGCTGGACTCCTGGGAGGTGATGCGGGGCCGCGCGGCCGCCGTCGGCTTCCACCTGTTCCTGATGGCCCAGCCGGAGGGCCTGCCCGAGACGATGATCGGGGCGGCTGCGGACGCGTTCTTCGGCCACTTCCTCGACCTGTGGGCGTCCGATGCCGAGGCGATCCCGCACGACGTGCGCGCCGCCTATCTGAAGGCGTCGCGTGAGGCGGTGCCGTCGATCGTGGCCGACTACCGCGCCACCGCCACGGTGGACGTCGAGGACGACGAGGCCGACCTGCGGGCGGGCCGCCGGCTGCGGATGCCGGTCACGGTGCTGCAGCAGGACTGGGGCGCGGCGCTGGGGTTCGACGCGGCGGCGCGGTGGCGGGCGTGGGCGGACGACCTGGATCACCGTACGGTCTCCTGCGGCCACTTCATGGCCGAGGAGGCGCCGGAGGAGGTGGTCAAGGCGATCCGTGACCTGCTCGCCCGGCGCCCCGCGGCCTGACCGGGGCTAGGCCGTGGCCTGCTGCTCGTCGTACTCGATCGCGTAGTCGTGCTGCGAGCGGTCCTTGAGCAGCCACGCCGCCACCACGCTGATCGCGGCGCAGATCGCCATGTAGACGGCGATCGCGAAGGAGCTCTCGTACGTCGCGTACAACCAGACCGCGATCAGCGGCGCGGGCCCGCCCGCGGTCACCGAGGCGAGCTGGTAGCCGAGCGACGCGCCGCTGTAGCGCAGCCGCCCGGTGAAGCTCTCCGCGATGAACGTGGCCTGCGGGCCGTACTGGATGTCGTGGATGGGCGCGGCCAGCACGATGGCGAGGAAGACCAGCGCGGGCACCCGGGTGTCGAGCAGCGGCCAGTAGATGAACGACCACACGACCATGAGCGCGGCGCCGACGATGTAGAGGCGGCGGCGTCCGACCAGGTCGGAGATGTAGCCCCAGAACGGCACCGTGACCAGGGAGACGAGGCCGGCGACGATCACGTACGTGTAGACGTCGTTCGCCGCGAAGCCCAGCGTCTTGGTGGCGTAGGTGAGGATGAAGACGGTGAAGATGTAGAACGGCGCCTGCTGGCCGGTGCGCAGCAGCGCGCTGAGCACGATCTCCCGCCAGTTCTTGACCAGCGCCTCCTTGACGGGCACCCGCTCGACCCGGTTCTCCTTGACGACCTTGGCGAAGACGGGCGTCTCCAGGATGCCGAGCCTGATGTACAGGCCGACGCCGGCCAGCACGAGGCTGAGCAGGAACGGGATGCGCCACCCCCAGTACGGGTGCAGCGGCTGGAAGATCTGCAGCGCCACGTAGCCGAGCACGAGCCCGACCGGCACGCCGAACTGCGGCCAGCTGCCGAGGAAGCCGCGCTTGCCGCCGCGCGTCTTGCCCCACTCGGTGGCCAGCAGGACAGAGCCGCCCCACTCGCCGCCGACGCTGATGCCCTGGAGCAGGCGCAGCGCGGTGAGCAGGACGCCGCCCCAGATGCCGATCTGCTGGTAGGTGGGCACCAGGCCGACGAGCGCGGTGGCCAGGCCCATGGTGACGAGGGTGGTGATGAGGGCGGCCTTGCGGCCGATGCGGTCGCCGTAATGGCCGAAGATGGCGGCGCCGATGGGCCGTGCGGCGAACCCGCCGAAGTAGGTGCCGAGCGCGAGGAGAAGCCCTGTGGTGGGGTCGCTGGTGGGGAAGAACAGCTCCGCGAACAGGGTGCTGGCGGCGAAGCCGTAGAGGAAGAAGTCGTACCACTCGATCGAGGTCCCGACGGCTGAGGCGATCACCGCCCGGACCAGTTGCCGTCTTCTCTGCTGCCCTGATGCGTCGAGTTCTTGCTGCTCAACCATCTTGCCGCTCCTGGGGGAGGTCTCGCGATACCCGCGACGGTACATGAACGTTGATCTGCGGTCACGAGCCGAAATCGGCGGGGGTTCCGGGTTTCGCCGTACGGGCCGGGGTTCGCGTACGGGCGAGGTGAGTGCGGGTTCGCGGCGGGTAGCGGGAGGGCCACGCCGGAAGGAGGGCAGCGCAGATGCGTCGTTTGGTCATCGCCGCCGTGGCCGTGGGCCTGGCGGTCACGGGCTGCGCGAAGGTGGAGAAGGACTGGGCGAACCAGGCTCCGCAGAACGACGGTGCCAACGCCAACATCGGGCAGGACCTTAAGCTGCGCAACGCCTTCCTGCTGGGCAGCGCCGACCCGGCCTCGCCGGCGCCCGAGCAGGCACTGTACGTGGTGCTGGTCAACAGCTCCGACCGGCCTGCCACGCTGGAGAACGTCACGGTCGAAGGCGGCGGCACGGTGCGGCTCGCCGGGCCCGTCGCGATCCCGCCCGACTATGCGATCGGCACCGGCAACCAGCCGATCGGGATGGTGTCGGGCGCGCGCGGCACCTCGGTGCCGATGACGTTCACGTTCCAGGACCGCACGTCCGTACGCGTGATAGTGCCGGTCATGGCGCGGACCGGCCAGTACGCGAACCTGCCGCCCTCCCCCAACGCGCCGCCGACGGCATCGCCGCCCGCCACCGCGCCGCCGACGGCTCCGACGACCGACGACTCGATCTCCGGCAGCCCGTCACCGACGGGGTGACGCACCAGCGCCGGTGAAGCGGCGGTTCAGCGCCTCTCCGTCCCGCCCGTGCCGGGTGACGGCTCAGCGCCTGGACAGCGCGGCGGCCGCTTCCGTGACGAGTGCGCCGTACTCGGCGCGCAGCCTCTCCGTCATGCGGCCGGCCGGGGTGGAGACGCTGAGGCTGGCGACGGGCCCGGAGAGGCCGAGCACGGCGGCGGCGACGGCCGCGATGTCGGAGCGCCACTCGCCCCGGTTGTCGGCGTAGCCGCGGGCGCGCACCTGCTCCAGCTCGGCCCGCAGCGCGGCTGGGTCGGTGATGGTGTTCTCGGTGTACGCGGGCAGCTCGCCGAGCGGGCGGTCGAGGTGGGCGAGCACGGCCTTGCCGTTGGCGGAGGCGTGCAGCGGCAGCCTGATGCCGAGCGGCAGCACGATGCGCACCGGCTTGTCGGTCTCCAGGCGTTCGATGAGCACGACCGCGTCGCCCTCAGGCACCATCAGGTGGATCGTCTCACCGGTGCGCTGGCGCAGCTCCTCCATGACGGGCATGGCCGCATCGCGCAGGCTCAGCTCGGTGGTGCGGGCGAGGCGTAAGACCTTGCTCGTCACCTGCCAGCGCGTGACCTCGCCCCCGGCGGGCCTGATCCACCCGGCCTCGTGCAGCGTCTTCAGCGACCGCTGCACGGTGCTCTTGGGCAGCCCCAGCTCGCGGGCCAGCTCGCCCACGCCGATCGGCTGGCGGGCGGCGACCGCTTCGAGCGCTCGGAGGGCGTTCACCACGCTTCTCATCATTGACTCCTCTGCGGTGTGATTTTACGGTGAATGAGCCGTCATGCGGCACGCCGTGCCGTCACACGGCACGGAGGTGATCCATCAGTGGGCCGGCACTTCCTGCAGATCCCAGGGCCGACCAACGTTCCCGACCGGGTGCTGCGCGCGATCGCGCAGCCGACCATCGACCATCGCGGACCCGAGTTCGCCCGGCTCACGGGCGAGGTGCTGGAACGGCTGAAGGGCGTGTTCATGACCTCGGGGCCGGTCGTCTGCTACCCCTCGTCGGGCACCGGCGCGTGGGAGGCGGCGCTGGTCAACACGCTGTCGCCGGGTGACAAGGTGGTGGCGTTCGAGACCGGGCACTTCTCCACGCTGTGGTGCGAGCTGGCCGCCAGGCTCGGCCTCGTGGTGGACGTCGTGCCCGGCGACTGGCGGCACGCCGCCGACCCGGCCGCGCTCGCCGATCGGCTCACCCCCGACGTGGCCGCCGTGATGGTGGTGCACAACGAGACCTCGACCGGCGTGCGCAGTCCCGTACCCGACATCCGCGAGGCCCTCGACCGGGCCGGGCATCCGGCGCTGCTGCTGGTGGACACGATCTCGTCACTCGGCTCGATGGAGTACCGCCACGACGACTGGGGCGTGGACGTCACCGTCGGCTGCTCCCAGAAGGGGCTGATGCTGCCGCCCGGCATGGGATTCAACGCCGTCAGCGAGAAGGCGCTGGCCCACCGGGGGCGGCTGCCGCGCTCGTACTGGGACTGGGATCCGATCATCGAGGCCAACCGGCGCGGCTTCTTCCCGTACACGCCGCCCACCAACCTCATGTACGGCCTGCGCGAGGCGCTGATCATGCTGGAGGAGGAGGGCCTGGAGGCGGTCTTCGCCCGGCACGACCGGCACGCGGAGGCGACCAGGCGGGCCGTGCGCGGGTGGGGACTTGAGGTCCTGTGCGCCGACGAGCGCGCGTACTCCAGCTCGCTCACCGCCGTGGTGCTGCCGGACGGCCACGACGCCGACGCGGTCAGACGCCTGATCCTTGAGCGGTACGACATGTCGCTCGGCACCGGGCTCGGCCGGCTGGCGGGCCGCGTGTTCCGGATCGGGCATCTCGGCCATTTCAACGACCTGATGCTCGCGGGCACGCTGAGCGGGGTCGAGATGGGGCTGGCGGCGGCCGGGGTGCCGATCAAGGAGGGCGGGGCGCGGGCGGCGCTCGCCTACCTGGAGGGCTCGGAGGGCTCAGCGGGCTTGGAGGTCGCCGAGTGAGCCTGGCACGGACGATTCCGGGGGGCGCCGCATGAGCCTGGCACGGACGATTCGGGGAGGCGCCGCATGAGCCTGGCACGGACGATTCCGGGAGGCGCCGCGTGAGCCTGGCACGCACGCTGGCCCCGCTGCTGGCCGGCGACGTCAGGGACGACCCGTACACCAGGCACCTCTACTCCTCCGACGCCAGCATGTACGCCATCGAGCCGCTGGCCGTCGCCTTCCCCAGGCACGCCGACGACGTGCAGGCGCTGGTGGCGGCCTGCGGCGAGCTGGGCGTGCCGGTGCTGCCGCGCGGCGCGGGCACCAGCCTGGCCGGGCAGACGGTGGGCGCCGCCGTGATCGTCGACTTCTCCCGGCACATGAACCGCATCCTGGAGATCGACGGCGACACCGCGCGGGTGCAGCCCGGCGTCGTACAGGACCAGCTCAACCGGGCCGCGCGCAAGCACGGCCTGATGTTCGGCCCCGACACCTCCACCAGCAACAGGGCCACGATCGGCGGCATGATCGGCAACAACTCGGCCGGCAGCCACTCCGTCCTGTACGGCTCCACCATCGACCACGTCCAGGCGCTGAAGGTGGTGCTGGCCGACGCGAGCACGCCCGACCTCGCCACCGACGCCCGGCTCAAGGCCGCGGTCGGCGAGGTGCTCGATGGGCTCGATCTGTCAGGCTTCCCGCGTTTCTGGCGGCACTCCGGCGGCTACCGGCTGGACGCGGCCGCGGCGGGCGGCGACGTGGACCTGACCAAGCTGATCGTCGGCTCGGAGGGCACGCTGGCCGTGGTCACCGAGGCCACGGTCGGTCTGGTGCCGCTGCCGCGCGCCAAGGCCATCGCGGTGGGCCACTTCACCTCGACCCCGGCGGCCGTCGCGGCCACCGCCGACGCGCTGTCGCTCGGCGCGGCCTCGGTGGAGCTGCTGGACAAGGCCATACTCGACCTGTCCAGGCGGCGGGTCGACTACGCGGCGCTCGCCTCCATCGTGGAGGGCGATCCCGAGGCGCTGCTGTTCGTGGAGTTCTTCGGCGACAGCCCCGCCGAGGTGGCCGAACGCGTGGACGAGCTGGCCGCCGCGTGGCGGGCGGGCGGGCACGGCTACCACACGCTCAAGGCGTACACGAAGGGCGAGCAGGAGGCCGTGCTGAAGGTCCGCAAAGCCGGGCTCGGCCTGCTCATGGCCTCTAGCGTCGGCAGCCGCAGGCCGCTCGCGTTCGTCGAGGACACCGCGGTGCCGCCGGAGCGGCTGCTGCCGTACGTGGAGGAGTTCGCCCGCGTGCTCGACCGGCACGGCCTGCGCGCCGGCTTCTACGGCCACTGCTCGGTCGGCTGCCTGCACATCCGGCCGTTCGTCGACCTGCGAGAGCCCGGCGAGATCGCCACGATGCGGGCGGTCGCCGAGGAGGTCGCCGACCTGGCCGCCCGCTACGGCGGCGTCAACTCCAGCGAGCACGGCGACGGGCTGGCCCGCTCGGAGTTCAACCGGCGGCTGTTCGGCGAGCGCATCTACGAGGCGATGCGGCAGGTCAAGCGGATCTTCGACCCCGACGGGCGGCTCAACCCCGGCAAGATCGTGGACGCGCCGCCGATGACCGAGCATCTGCGCGATCCGGCCATGCCCGAGCCGCGCCCGCTGGCCACCACGCTGGCCTTCGGCGGCGGCATGCACGCAGCCGCCGACCGGTGCATGAACGTCGGCGTGTGCCGCAAGGACGACACCGGCGTCATGTGCCCGTCGTACATGGCGACCCGCGAGGAGGAGCACTCCACCAGGGGACGGGCCAACGCGCTGGTCAAGGCGCTGTCGTCGCCCGACCCGCGGCGGGCGCTGGGCGATGAGCGGCTGCACGGCATCCTCGACCTGTGCCTGGAGTGCAAGGCGTGCCAGTCGGAGTGCCCGCTCGGCGTGGACATGGCGGCCTTGAAGAGCGAGTTCCTGCACCAGTACCAGAGTCAGCACGGCGTGCCGCTGCGCTCCCGCGCGTTCGGTGCGATCAGGACGCTCAACCGGCTCGGCTCGGCCACGGCGCCGGTGTCCAATTGGCTGGCCGGCGCCGTACGCGGCCCGCTCGGGCTGGCCAGGCGCCGCCCGCTGCCCCGCTTCCACCGCGACAACCTGCTGCGCTGGTTCGCCCGCCGCCCCGCGCCACCGGACGGCGGCGAGGAGGTGATCCTGCTCGCCGACTCCTTCACCACCTTCAGCGAGCCCTCCGCCGGCCGCGCCGCCGTGGAGCTGCTCGAACGGGCCGGCTACCGGGTGCGGCTGGAGTCCGAGGGCTGCTGCGGCCGTTCCAGCATCTCCAAGGGGCTGCTCGATCAGGCACGTTCGATGGCCTCCGACATGGTCGGCCGCCTCTCCGGCTCCGACGCGCCGATCGTCGGCCTGGAGCCGTCGTGCCTGCTGACGCTCAAGGACGAGTACGCCGCTCTGCTGCCAGGAGACCCCCGGGTGGCGCAGGTCGCGGCGCGGGCCAGGCTCGTACCCGACCTGCTGACGCAAGCCATCGACGACGGCCGGCTGGTGCTCGGCGACGCGCTGCGCGGGCGCGAGATCCTCCTGCACGGCCACTGCCACGAGAAGGCCGTCACCGGCACGGCGGCCACCCGCGCGCTGCTGTCCAGGATCCCAGGAGCGGAGGTGACCGAGATCGACGCCGGCTGCTGCGGCATGGCCGGATCGTTCGGCTTCGAGGCCGAACACTATGACCTGTCCATGAAGATCGGCGGTCTCCGGCTCTTCCCGGCGATCGCCGCATCCCCACCTGACACCCTGCTCGCGGCCACGGGGGTCTCGTGCCGCCAGCAGATCGCACACGGCGCGGGACGCATGGCGCGCCACCCGGTCGAGCTCGTCCACCAGGCGGCCGGCCTGACCTGACTCTCGGGGGAGATCGGAGTTAGCAGTGTCCGCAGAGCTCCTGTCCATCCTCGCCCTCATCCTCATGTTCGTCGTGGCCACGATCTTTCCCGTGAACCTCGGCGCGCTGGCCCTCGTCGGCGCCTTCCTGGTCGGGACGCTGGCCGCGGGCATGAGCACCGACGACATCCTCGGCGCGTTCCCCGGCAGCCTGTTCGTGATCCTCGTCGGGGTGACGCTGCTGTTCGCCATCGCCACCAACAACGGGACCGTGGACTGGCTGGTCCGGGCGGCCGTGCACCTCGTACGCGGGCGGCTCGCCGCCATCCCGCCGGTCGTCTTCGTCATCTCCGCGCTGCTGACGGCGGTCGGCGCGCCCGCCCCCGCGGTGGCGGCCATCCTGGCGCCGATCGCGTTCGGCTTCGCCGCCGAATACCGCATCCACGCCCTGCTCATCGGGCTGATGGTGGCCCACGGCACGCAGGCCGGCGCGTTCTCCCCCATCAGCGTGCTCGGCGGCATCGTGAACGGCGTCGCAAGCGAGGCCGGCCTGCCCATGGACTACCTGGTGCTGTTCCTGTCCAGCTTCGCGTACAACACCGCCGCCGCTGTGATCGTGTTCTTCGTGTTCGGCGGGCGTGATCTGATCCGCCGCGGCACCCACGTACCCGCGACAGAACAACCCGCGACGGCGACCGCTCAGGCGACGGAACACTCCACGACCACCACCACATCCGCAGCAGAACGACCCGCGACAACCGCCACACCCACAGCGGAACGACCCCAGACCACCGCCACACCCACGACGGAACGACCCGCGACAACCGCCGCACCCGCTACCGGACAGCCCTCGACCGCCGACGATGGTGGGCTGCGGCTGACCGCGCACCAGGCGCTCACACTCACCGGCATCGTCGCGCTGTGCGTGGCCGTACTGGCGTTCAAGCTGGACGTCGGGCTGACCGCCATCACCGTGGCCGTCGTGCTCTCCCTCACCTCGCCGAAGTCGAACAAGGGCGCGGTGGAGCGGGTGGCCTGGCCGACCGTGCTGCTGATCTGCGGTGTCGTCACGTACGTCGGCGTGCTGCAGGAGATCGGCACCGTCGACTACGTCGGCTCGGCGGTGGCCGCGATCGGCGTCCCGCTGCTGGTGGCATTGCTCATCTGCTACGTCGGCGGCGTGGTGTCGGCGTTCGCCTCGACGGTCGGCATCCTCGGCGCGCTGGTGCCGCTGGCCGTACCGCTGCTGTCGCAGGGCACGCTCGGCCCGATCGCGATGATCGCCGCCCTGTCGGTATCGTCGGCGATCGTGGACGTGAGCCCGTTCTCGACCACGGGCGCGCTGCTGGTCGCCAACGTACGCGGCATGCCGAGGGACGATTTCTACCGCAAGCTGCTGGCGTACGGGGCCGCGATCGTCCTGGCCGGCCCTCTCGCGGCATGGGCAGTCCTGGTCGCGCCCGGCTGGCTCGGCTGACCGGCACCGGCCGCACCACCGCCCCCACGCCAGCCGCTGACCGGGCAACCGTCACCGCCCCCGCCCCACCCGTCCCGACCACACGACCATCACCGCCCCCGCCCCACCCGTCCCGACCACGCGCACCATCACCGCCCCCACGCCACCGTCCCGACCACGCGACCATCACCGGCCGCACCACCGACTCCGCGCCGCCCCCCGCCAACTGTGCGGGTGACGACGCGCCGCTGGTTCCGACAGCGCTGCCGCTCCCGTACGAACAGTGCCGACAGCGCCGTCGCACCAGGCCGTCGCACCAGGCCGGCTCGGCTGACAGACACCGGCCGCGCCAACCGCCGGCCAATCCCGCGTCGCCCGCACCGACTGCACAGTTGCCATGTGCCGGCCACCCAGCCGTGCCGAGCGCTCCCGGTCCCGCACCGACCGCAGAGACGGCACGGCCGTCCCCGCCCCGGGCAGGCACGACCGTGCGGCCGACCGGTCGCGCGCCGACCGTACCGACCACACGACCGACCGATCGCACACCGACCGTACCGACCACACGACCGACCGATCGCACACCGACCGTACCGACCACACGACCGACCGATCGCACACCGACCGTACCGACCACACGACCCG
>NZ_JBFATY010000001.1:2312268-2642110 GCF_040678535.1 Nonomuraea sp. NPDC052634
CGACCGGTACGGCTACCCCACACTGGCCACCGACCATGCGGCCGATCCAGCGCCGGCCATGTCGGCTGTGCGGCTGATAGCGCGAGCCTCCGGGCGGCTGCTCAGGTCCTCCGGGCGGCTGCTCAGGTGGGGCCTGCCAGTCGTGCCAGGCCCAGTCCGCTGACCTGCACTTTCCTGCACCCGCTGCGCTACTGGAAATGCCCGCACAATTGCAGGACCGCCGACTCGCGCCGTTTACCGGAAGGCCGCTTTTCGACCAGCCGATTCGCAATCCGGAAGGTTTTACGGTCTGGCCATGGATGGAACGGTCCGAGCCGAAAATGTTCCGGAGCCGCCCTCAGAGGCGACACCGCATGCCCCAGTTCATCACTATAAGAGCAATTCATCCCTTTCTGCCGTTCCCCGATTGGGGCATTTCGTCCGCCGAAGGGCCTTTTGGTAACCTCCCTTGGTCTTGATGTGATGCGGCGATCGCCGTACATGCGACTGACCGAAATAGGGGTGGGATGGCGCAGTCACCTGGACATCAAGGCGAAGGCACGGCCAGCACGCGACGGGGGCGCAGGCCGATCCGTCCGGATCCGGCATCGGGGCCCGTCGCGCTCTTCGCACACCTTCTCTGGGAGCTCAAGAAGGAGGCGGGCGACCCGTCCTTCGCGGACATGGCCTCCAAGCTCGGCGCGGCGGCCTCCAAGTCGTCCCTGGCAGCGGCCGCCCGAGGGAAAGCGCTGCCAAGCTGGGAGACGACGTGGGAGTTCGTCCGCGTACTCGCCGTCGATCGCCTCGGCCGCGACCCTGACGAGGTACGCCGCGAGTGGCGCGCCCGCTGGGAAGAGGCCGGCCGGCCTTCGAGCCCTCAGAAACCGTCGGCCGCCGACGCCACGGCCGCGGACAACGCCGCCGCTCTCCCTGCACCGGCTCATGACAAGAACGCTCCCGACGAGGACGCGTTCGCCGAGCGTCCGGACGACAGCAGGAGCACGCCCACCGTGCGCCCCGACAACGCAGGCAACCCGGTGCCCGCGACCACTCCGTCCGGGGACGCACCCGCCGGAACTGCTGCTCCCGGAGACCACGCCGCTCCGTCTGAGAACGCTGCGGAAGCAGCCGCCTCCCCCGTCGACGTGGCCACCCAGGCAGACGACAGGCCCGCGTCCTCGAGCGGCACGCCCGCGCCCACCGCGCCGTCCGCGCACCCAACCCCTGCCCCCAACAACCCAGTCACCGCCCCAGACGCCACAACCACGCCTGCGGGCGGCACAATTGCGCCAACCACACCCTCCGCGCACGCAGTCGGCGCATGCGGAGAGGCGACCACTGCACCAGGCAACACGGCCGCACCCTCGGGCGACGCCACCACCGCCCAAGGGAAAACGACCGCCCCCTCCGGCGACACCACCACCGCCCAAGGGAAAACGACCGCCCCCTCCGGCGACACCACCACCGCCCCAGGAAACGCGACCGCACCTCCCGGACACACGACCACGCCCTCCGGACACGCGTCCGCGTCCACCGCGGACACGACTGCGGCGACCGCATCCTCGGCAGCCCCGGTCACCGCGCCCGAGGCCGCGACCGCGGAGGCCGCTTCGCCAGCCGACCCCCATCCGCAGCCCGACCCCCACCCGCAGCCGGTGCCGCGCCGCAGGACGGCGCTGGTGACCGCCGTCGTGGCGGTGGCAGGGGTGGCGGCCGTCGTCCTGGGGTGGCTGGTGCCGACGGTGGCCGGCGACCGGCAGGAGCACGCGGCCCCGCACGCCGCCCCGACCAGCACCACGCCGGACACCCCGATCCCCCCGACCGCGCCCGCCTCGCCGCACCCGGCCACACCGACCGTGCCCGCCTCCCCGCACGACGACTCCGCGTTCGAGCGGGACGTCACCTACCCCGACGGCAGCGTCGTACGGGCGGGCGAGCGGTTCGACAAGACCTGGCGCATCCGGAACGCGGGCAACGTGCACTGGCACGACCGCTACCTCACCCGCATGAACGACACCCCCTGCAAGGCCCCCAAGCGGGTGGCGATCGGCCCGGTACGTGCGGGCGAATCGGTGGACATCACCGTACGGGTGCGCGCCCCCGACTCGCCCGGCCGCTGCAAGATCTATTGGAAGATGACCGACGAGGACGGCGCGCCGCTGCTGGCCGACAAGCGGCCCATCTTCCTCGACGTCACCGTCGCCTGAACGCGGCGGTCATCGATAGGCGGCCGCCTGGAGGGTATAGAGGTCGGCGTAGAGGCCGTTCAGCGCCATGAGCGTGTCGTGGTCGCCTTGCTCGGTGACCTCGCCGTGGTCGAGCACGTAGATGCGGTCGGCGTAGCGCACGCTGGCCAGCCGGTGGGTGATGAGCAGCACCGTACGGCCGTCGGAGTGAGCGCGTACCCGCTCGAAGAGGGCGTGTTCGGCGCGGGCGTCGAGGGCGGCGGTGGGCTCGTCGCAGATGAGCAGGAGAGCGTCGCGATGGAACCCCCGGGCCACGGCGATGCGCTGCCACTGGCCGCCGGACAGCTCGTGACCGTCCTTGAATCGGCGGTCGAGCAGGGTGCGGTAGCCGTGGGGCAGCTCGGCGATGACCTCGTCGGCCCCGGCGACCGAGGCGGCGGCGTGGAGGGCGGGCTCGCCCTTGTCGGTGCCCATCGTGATGTTGTAGCGGGCGGCGAGCGGCCAGCGGGTGTGGTCCTGCGCGATGACGGCGGTGCGCAGGCGCAGCTCGTCGGGGCCGACCTCGCGCAGGTCGGTGTCGTCCCACCGCACGGTGCCGCTGTCGGGCTCGTAGAGCCCGGCGAGGATCTTGGCCAGGGTGGTCTTGCCGGAGCCGTTCTCGCCGACGAACGCGATCACCTCCCCCTGCTTGATCTCGACCGACACCCCGCGCAGGGCCGGGCCGTCGGCGCCGGGATAGGTGAAGGTGACGTTGTCGGCCGTGATGGCCGAGAAGCGGTCGGGGGCGGGCCGGGAGCGGGGGCGGGTGACCCGGCGTTCGGCCTCGGCGCAGAAGTCGAGGAAGTCGGTGAAGTAGAGGCCCTGCTCGTAGAGGTGGTTGGTGGCGTACATGAGGTTGGCCAGCGAGGTCTGGCCGGAACGGATGGCGAGGACGGCGGTGCCGGCGACGGCGAGCGGGATGGCGCCGATCGCCAGCAGGACGCCCAGCGCGACGTAGACGAGCGCGGTGCCGATGCCGCCGAGCGCGTCGCCGACCAGCCTGGTCACCGTCTGGCGGCGGGCCAGGCGCAGCAGGACGTCCTGCTGGGCGCGGGCCACGACGTCGTACATGCGCAGCAGGAAGCCGCGCATGGAGAACGAGCGCACCTCGGCGGCGCAGGACCGGCTGGCCATGAGATCGCCGATGATCCACTTGCGGCGGGCCACCGGGATCAGGGAGTACATGGCGGTGTAACGCATGCGGGCGCTGCGCACCGCCGCCCAGGCGTCGGGCAGGACGGCGAGCAGCAGCAGCGGGAGCAGAACGGGGTGGAGCACGCCGAGCACACCGGCGGCGGCGCCGATGCCGATGACGGCGGTGACGACGTCGATGGCCGAGCTGACCACGGAGCCGGGCACGGCCACGCCGCGCGATGTGGCGCGTTCCAAAGAGTCGTGGAAGTCGGGGTCGTCGTAGGAGACGAGCTCCACCCGGCTGGTCAGCCCGTAGAGGCGCTCCTCGGTGTGGCGGGCGATCTGGGGGGTGAGCCGGGACTGCGCCCAGCCCGCCCCCGCCTGGACGGAGCTGCGCAGCACCGCGGCGGCGCCGACGAGGGCGAGGCTGGGCAGCGCCGCCATGACGCGGTCGGGGGTGGGGCCCTCGCTGAACAGCGCGGTCAGCACGCCGGTGGTGGCCAGCAGGCCGAACGCGGTGAACAGGCCGCCGAGCAGGTTGAGCACGACGGTGGCCAGGGTGTCGCGGGGGCTCGCCTGCCAGGCCATGCGCAGGGCCTGACCGACGAGCGACGGCAGCCGTCTGGCGATGGTCAGGAAACCGACCTCCGCCATCTTGTCGGTGTGGACGCTCCAACTGGGGAGGGCTAGTTCGCCGATGTCGAGCGACTCGTTCTGCATGCTCCGAGTGTGCACGCGGCCACTGACAGTTTTCGATGACCGCAGAGCGCGGCTTTTGTGAGGAGATCGCCAGGAGTCAGAGGGCTTGTCATGTAAGTTTCACGCTCGGTTGACGGCCGATTTGAACGTTGTGATACTCCGTGCGATTCAACCCCCGTTCCACCCGCTTGCTGCCGAGCAAATGTGCAGGTCAGGAGCTTTGTCGCGAATGAATCGATTCATGGGAGCGGAGCATGTTACGCAGCAGCACGAGGAAACTCATCACGGGCCTCGCCGCACTCGCGCTCGCGGCGACCGCGCTGTCCGGCCCCGCCGCCGCGCAAACGCCCCCCAGTAAGGCGCTGGCCTGCGGCGACGGCTCGTACAACGCCGAGGCCGTGCTGAGCGGCGGCACCTGGACCGCGCGCAACGGCAGCAGGACCGTCTACACGGGAAGCAGCATGCTGTCGGCCATGCAGGCCGCCGTGAACAGCCTCACCGCCGGCCGCACCTCCAAGCAGCGCGTCGTCGTACGCGGCTCCGGCTCGATCAGCGCCGGCTCGCGGCTGTCGCTGCCGAGCTACACGGTGCTGGACGTCTGCGGCACCGTGAACGTGACCGGCTCCGGCTCCGGCGACCAGGCCGTCGTGTACGCACGAGGCGTCACCGACGTCGAGGTCCAGCACCTGAACGTCACCGGCACCCCGCTGTACGGCATCTTCGTCCGCAACGGCACCGACATCACCCTCGGCCAGATCGATCTGCGCCTGTCCAGCGGGCTCGGCATCCGCATCGACAACCACGGCGACCGCAGCGTACGGACCAGGAACGTACGCATCGACAACGTCTACGTCTCGGGCACCAGCACGCACGGCGTGGAGACGTACGGCGTGGACGGCCTCACCGTCGGCACCGTCGTCGCCCGCGACACCGGCCACTCCGGCCTGCTGCTGAACGACACCATCAACGCCACGGTCGACACGGTGGACGCGCAGAACGCCGGCACCGGCACCGGGTACGCCGCCTTCCGCATGGCCAACAGGAACGGCAGGATCGGCTCCGGCTATCCCACCAACATCCGCGTCAACCAGGTCATCGCGCGGGGCGGCGGCAGGGGCGTGTTCTGCGTCTCGGAGAGCGGCGGCGCCGTCATCAACCGGGTCGACATCGCCCAGACCGGCAACAACGCGATCCTCATCGAGAACTGCTACAACGTGAACATCGCCGCCCAGGGCGGCAGCGTCCAGGGCCCGGGCGACATCCGGATCGCCGCCCGCTCGGAGTTCCCCAACACCGCCGACATCACCATCCAGAACCTGACCGTCACGAACTCCGCCCTCGTGGAGAACCCGTGCGGCGTCAACATCACGTTCAGGAACAACACGCTGGTCAACAGCCGCCAGTCGATCTGCTGAGCGGGGCCATATCACGGTGATAGGAGCAACTTGGTACCTCTTCCGGGGGTTGGTGGTGCGCATACCGTCACAACACCCCCAACTTTCCGGAGGAGGCTCCGTGACCAAACGCCTTCGCATCGTCCTGTCCGCCGTACTCAGCCTGGCGTTCCTGCTCATCACCGCCCCCGCGCAGGCCGCCGCCCTCGTCACGGTCATCCGGTACGACGCGAGCCGCGCCGCCGAGTTCAGCGCCACCATCGATCAGGCGGCGCAGGTCTGGAACGCCAACGTGTCGAACGTACGGCTGGTCCGCGGCACGCCCGCCCACTTCGTGGTGATCGCCGACAACGGCTGGCCCCGCGCCCTGCCCACCAGCCTGGGGCGCGGCACCGTGTGGATGGGCCGGCAGGCCGTGGACCAGGGCTACTACCCCCTGCGCATCGCCACCCACGAGATCGGGCACATCCTCGGCCTGCCCGACCGGCGTACGGGCCTGTGCAGCGACCTGATGTCGGGCTCGAGCGCGCCGGTGAGCTGCCAGAACGCCGCCCCGAGCGCGGCCGAACGCGCCGAGGTCGACCGTAACTTCGCGGGTGCGACACCCCAGGTGACGTTCGGCACCCTCCACGTGGACCGCTGACCTTGCGGGTGGCGCGCCGCCCTCGGCGAACCGCTCCGCCGGTGGTGGCGCGCCGCCCGTAGCGGCGAGCGGACCGCTCCGCCGGGAGGGCGCGTCGCCCGGGACGACGAGCGAACCGCTCCGCCGGAGGCGGCGCGCCGCCGGAGGCGGCGCGCCGCCGGAGGCTCTCTGGGTTCGGCAACGCCAGCGCGCCCGGTTTCGGGCCCAGCGGCACAGCACCGGCTCCGCGGGCGGGACCCGGGCCCGGGGCGGCCCGGGTCAGCTGCAGGTGTACGACGTGGGCAGGGAGGTGTCGCCGTCGGGGCGGGTGGCCTGGAAGCCGAACGACGTGCTCTCCCCCGCCCCCAGCGTGCCGTTGTGCGGGGCGTTGCGGGCGGTGACGGTACGGCCGCTGACGCTCACCTCGGCGTTCCACGAACCGGTGATGGTGTGCCCGGCGGGAAGGGTGAAGGTGACCGTCCAGGACGTTCTGGAAGATGTGCCGGTGTTGGCGACCGTGGCCTGGATGACGTACCCGGTGCCCCACTGGCTCTGCGTGGACGGTGTGACCGTGCAGCCGGATCCGGTGCCGTCGCCGGACGTGGTGACCGTCACGGTGCCGGAGCGGGGTGAGCGGTTGCCGGCGGCGTCCCTGGCGTAGACGGCGAAGGTGTAGGAGGTGTCCGGCGACAGGCCGGTGATGGTGACGGAGGTGGAGGTGACGGAGGCCGCCGGTGTCTCGGCGGAGCCCTGTAAGCGGACCACGTCGTACCCGGTCACGCCGACGTCGTCGGTGGCGGCGGACCAGGTGAGGGTGGCCGAGGTGGAGGTGACGCCGGAGGCGGTGGGGGTGCCGGGCGCGGTGGGCGGGGTGGTGTCGTCCTCTCCGCCCGGCTCGTACGTCAGCCCGAACCCCTGCGGGAACAGCGGCGTCTTGCCGTCACCCGCGTTGATGGGCTGCTGGGAGGCGCTGTTCATCCAGGTCATGGGCAGCTTCCCGGTCGGCTGGACGACGCCGAACAGCACGTCGGCCACGCCCTGCCCCTCGGTGCCCGGCAGCCAGGCGGCGACCAGGGCGTCCCAGCCGGGGAGTTGCGCGGCGATGTCGAGGGGCCGTCCCGAGACGAGGACCACGACGACGGGGACGCCGGAGGCCCGCAGGTTGGCCAGGGTGTTCAGGTCGGTGCTGTCGAGGCCGAGGTCGCCCGGCCGGTCGCCCTGCGTCTCGGCGTACGGGGTCTCGCCGACGACCGCGATGGCGACCCGGTACGAGCCGTCGATGCCGCTGCCGTCGCGGCTGTAGGTGACGGTGGCGCCGGAGCCGACGGTGTTCCTGATGCCCTCCAGGATGGTGGTGCCGGGCGTGATGTCGCCGGAGGAGCCCTGCCAGGAGATCGTCCAGCCGCCGCTCTGGTTGCCGATGTCGTCGGCGCTCTTACCGGCCACGAAGATCTTCCCGCCGGTCCTGGCGAGCGGCAGCAGCCCGCCTTCGTTCTTCAGCACGACCTGCGACTTGGCGACGGCCTCGCGGGCCAGTGCCCGGTGCTCGGCGCTGCCCACGGTGGAGGTGTACGACCGGTCGGTCAGCGGCTTCTCGAACAGCCCGAGCTCGAACTTCTTGGTCAGGATGCGGCGTACCGCGTCGTCGATCCGTTCCATGCTGATGCGCCCTGCCTGCACCTCGGCGCGCAGCAGCTCGATGAAGCTCCGCCACTCGGTGGGCACCATCGCCATGTCGATGCCGGCGTTGATGGCGGTGCGCACGTCGAGCGCGGAGGTGCCGGGCGCGCCGTCGATCTGGTCGATGCCGTTCCAGTCGGAGACCACGAACCCGTCGAAGCCCAGCTCGCCCTTGAGCACGTCGGTGATGAGGTAGCGGTGGCCGTGCACCTTGGTGCCGTTCCAGCTGCTGAACGAGATCATCACCGAGCCGACGCCGCGCTCCACGGCCTCCTCGAACGGCGGCAGGTGGATCGCCCGCAGCTCGGCCTCCGACAGCCGGGTGTCGCCCTGGTCGACGCCGCCCTCGGTGCCGCCGTCGCCGACGTAGTGCTTGGCGGTGGCGAGCACGGAGGCGGGGCCGTTCAGCGCGTCGCCCTGCAACCCGGTGATGATGGAGGTCATCGACGAGGGCAGGTCGGGGGTCTCGCCGAAGGACTCGTACGTGCGGCCCCACCGGTCGTTGCGGGCCACGCACAGGCAGGGGGCGAAGTTCCAGTCGATGCCGGTGCCCGACACCTCCTCGGCGACGGCGCGGCCGATGCGCTGGACAAGGTCGGGGTCGCGGGTGGCGCCGAGGCCGATGTTGTGCGGGAAGATCGTGGCGCCGACGACGTTGTTGTGGCCGTGTACGGCGTCCACGCCGTAGATGAGCGGGATGCCGAGCGGGGTGGCCAGGGCGGCGTTCTGGAAGCCGTCGTACATGTCGGCCCAGGAGGCGGGCGTGTTCGGTGTGGGGGCCGAGCCGCCGCCCGACAGCACCGAGCCCAGCCGGTACGTGGTGATGTCGGACGCGCTGACCGAGCCGCGCTCGGCCTGGGTCATCTGGCCCAGCTTCTCCTCCAGCGACATCCTGGACATGAGGTCGTCGACCCGGGCGCCGACAGGGAGGCTCGGGTCCTGGTACGGCAGGGCCGCCGCCCCGGTCGCGGGGACCGTAGCCGCGATCGCCGTGGCGGGCACGGTCAGGGTCGCGGCGACCAGGGCGAGAACGGCGGCGAATCCCGTCCGTCTGCGGCTCGCCCGCCATCCGCCCGGCGGCGCGTCGCCCGGTGGCGGGTCGCCCGGTGGCGGGTCCGTCCGCATGAGGGCCCGCCGCAGACCGGTCCGCCATCGGCCGGCCCACGTCGGAACCGTCCGCTTCCTGCTCGGGTTGCTGCTCATCGCACGCTGCTCCGGCTGGCTCGAAGGGATGTGGGAGCGCTCCCAGAGGCACTGTAGGTCACGATCCCCGAGTTTCGCCGCCGCGTGCGAGGCGCCGCCCCGGCGAGGGCAGGCACCAGCGGAAACGGGCCGTACTCCGGTGAAACTTTCAGCTCCTCTTGACCGGCGGGGAGGTTGCCGCGCCCCGGATCCGGCGACATTCCCGCCGTCACCCCTCGCCTTCGTCACCCCTCGCCTTCAGGAGGCCCTTCATGGCGTACGGATCCCTCGCCGGCTACGGCGGCGGCGTGGCGGTGGCCGCGCTGGCCGGCGGGCACCCGTGGCTGGTCGTGCTCTGCGCGTCGATCGCGCTCGGCACGGCCTTCCTGGTACGCGCCCGCTTCCGCCCCGGCCGCGACCCCCTCTGCCCATGACGCGAGACGGGCGCCCCCGGCGGCTCCCATCCGCCGACTACGCCGCCGGTCCCAAGCTCCAAGCATGCGCCGCACTCCTCACCACCGCCGTCGCCGCCTGGGGCGTGACCCATGTGATGGCCGCCCTGCCGAACGGCGGCGGCGAGGCGGCCTGGCCGCTCGCCGCGATCCTGCTGTGGTGGCTGCCGCTGTCGTGGTGCGAGCGCCCGATCAGAGCACGGCGCGACGACCAGGCGAGGCTGGACGCGTTGCGGGTGACCGTACAGATCCCGGTCTACAACGAGGATCCGGAGGCGTTGCGCGCCTGCCTGCGCTCGGTGCTGGCGCAGAGCCGCCCGGTCACGCGGGTGCGGGTGGTGGACGACGGCTCGGACCTGCCGTACGACGACGTACGCACGGAATTCGAGCAGGAGGCGGCGGCGCGCGGCATCGAGACGACCTGGGACCGCACCCCGAACCGGGGCAAGCGCCACGCCCAGATGCACGCACTCGCCGGCGACGACGGGGACGTCTTCGTCACCCTCGACAGCGACTCGGTGCTCGACCGGCACGCCGTCAGGGAGGGGCTGGCCCCGTTCGCGGACCCGCGCGTGCAGTCGGTGGCCGGTCAGGTGCTGGTGCTGAACCGGGCCGATGGCGTGCTCGCCCGCCTGAGCCCCCTGCTGTACCTGCCGTTCACGCTCGGCCTGCGCAGCGCCACCTCGGCATTGAGGCAGGTGCGGCTGAACTCGGGCGCGCTGGCGTTCTACCGGGCGGGCGTGGTGCGAAGGTGCGCGGGCGCGTACGGAAGCGAGCGCTTCCGCGGCCGTCCGATGCAGATGAACGACGACTCGCTGCTCACCTTGCACGCCCTGCTGGCGGGGCGGACCGTGCACCAGCCGTCGGCGATGGTGTTCACGCTCGCCCCGGCCCGGCTCGGCCATCACGTGCGGCAGCAGGTGCGGTGGATGCGCGGCACGGCCGTACGTCATCTGTGGTGGCTGCGCTACCTGCCCCTGACCGGCGCCGCCTTCTGGACCGCGGTGGCCGAGCTCCTGCACCTGCTGCTGGTCGTGGCCGTCCCGGTGGCGCTGGTGGCCGGCCCGGACCACCGGGCTCACCTGGGCGCGGCGGCGGTCGCGACGGGGCAGGCCGCGCTGGCCATGAACTACGCGATGGCGCTGCGGCTGTTCACGGTGCGGCGCAGCGACGAGAGCACACGGGCGCGGCTGGTGCTGTTCGCGCTCGCCCCGCTGGCCGCGCTCTGGCGGCTGCTGGTGCTGCGCCCGCTCCTGGCGTACGCGGTGCTGACGTGCCACCGGGTGGGCCGCTGGGGCACCAGGGCGGGCGTGGAGGTCGGTCTGGCGGCGCGAAATTGATCCCTTTCCCTACAAGATCGCGCCGTGTATGTTCGGGGTGAAAGAAAGTTTCACCCTTGGAGGAAGTGTGGGCAAGAAGCTTCAGATGCTGGCGTTACCGCTCGCCGCCGCCGTCGTGGCCGCGCTCGGAACGCCGGCTCAGGCCGCCGAGGGCTACGACCGGTGCCAGGAGGGCTACTACTGCATGTTCTCCGGCCTCGACGGCACCGGGGACATCATCCAGATCAACGCCGACACCCCCGACCTGGCCGCGCTGGGCATGGCCGACCGCGCCAAGTCCGACTGGAACCGTACCGACTCGTTCATCTACCTCTTCTCCGAGGCGGACTACGACGGCTGCACCGCCGTCACCCAGCCCAGGGACAAGGGCAACTTCTTCCCCACCTTCCGCGACTTCTTCGACTCCGTACGCTTCGACGGCCCCGGCGGCCCGTCCTGCGGCATCACGCTCAAGGGCGGCGCGGCCGACTCGCACGGCGGCTGAAGACCTCCAGAAACGGGGCGACCCCCGGCCTGAGGAGTTCCGGCCGGGGGTCGCCCGTTCACGTGAGAGGGGCTCACTCGGTGAAGCCGACCTCGGTCCAGTCGTAGGTCTTGTAACCCTCAGCGCCCAGGTTGGCCAGCGTCTTCTTGGCCGCCTGGATGTCGGGACGCTGGTACAGCGGGATCGTGTGCACCATGTCCCAGATCATCTTGTCGGCGATGTTCGCCTTCTCGATGGCCTTCTGCGGGTCCATCTCGCCGACGGCATCGTCGATCGCGGCGTCGAGCTCAGGGTTCTCCGACTTCGGGAAGTTGCTCTCGGAGCCGGTCTTGTAGATCTGCGGCAGCGCGCCGAGCGGCAGCGGCGTGCCGATCCACGAGAACGGCACCAGGTCGAAGTCGCCCTTGATGATGTAGTCGGTGAAGAACTTGTCGTCCGGCACCGCGCGGATGTTGAGCTTGATGCCGACCTCCTGGAGCATCGCCTGGGTCAGCTCGCCCTCGGTCTTGGCGTACGGCACGCCGGCGGGCACCACGAAGGTCAGCTCGAACTCCTTGCCGTCCTTCTTGCGGGTCGCGCCCTCGCTCTCCTGCTTCCAGCCGGCCGCGTCGAGCAGCTGCTTGGCCTTCTCAGGGTTGTACTTGCCGAGGTCGCCGGAGTTGTCGACGTACCCCTTGTGGTTGTTCATGAAGACGTGGTTGCCGAGCGTCTGCAGCGGCCAGTCCATGTCCTTCAGGTCGGACTGCGTGATCACGTCACGGTTGATGGCGTACTGCACGGCCTGGCGGACCGACTTGTCCTTCAGGAACTCGCTCTGGTTGTTGACGGTGATGTGCCGCCAGTTGGGGCTGAGCGCCTTGCGGATGTCCGCGTTCGGGACCTCCTTGGCGCGCTTGAGGTCGGCGGGGCTGCCCGGCGGGATCTCCACCATGTCGAGCTCGCCGTTGGCGAAGGCGTTGACCTGCGCGGCGGGCGTCTCGATGGTACGGAAGATGACCTTGTCGAGCTTGGCCTTCCTTCCCCACCACTTGTCGTCGCGCACGACGGTCAGCGTCTTGGTGCCCTCGTCGATCTTCTCGATCTTGAAGGGACCCGCGGTGACCGGGACCTTCTGCAGGTAGTCCTTCTCGAACGCCTCGGGCGAGTCCATGTGCTTGGCCGGCATGAGCGGCGTGAACAGGCCCTGCCACTCCGGGTACGTCTTGGCGAAGGTGACGACGACGACCTTGTCGGAGTCGCCCTTCTCGACCGACTCGATGCGGTCGTAGCCGTCGGTGGAGGTCGGCTTGTACTTCTTGTTCTCGCCGTTGCTGGACTTCCAGATCGCCTCGAAGTCCTTCCACGTGATCGGCGTGCCGTCCGACCACTGGGCCTTGTCGTTGATCGTGTAGGTGATGACCTGCTTGCCCGACGACTGGTCGAGCTTGACGTCGGTCACGTAGTCCTTGTTCGGCGTGAAGTTGGCCTCCGCGTCCGACACCATCACCGACGGCAGGAAGGTGTCACGCATCTCCGAGGTGTCGGCCTGGTTGCCGTCGACGTGGTAGGGGTTCCACTGGCTCGGCCACTGACCAATCGGCAGGGTGAGCGTGCCGCCGTCCTTCACCTGCTCGTACGGGACGGGGTTGATGCTGATGGACGGGGTCTCCGCCATCTGCTGCTGGGCCTGCTGCGACTGCTCGGCGCTCGGCTGCTTGCTCTCCGAGCCGCCGCCGCCGCAGGCCGCCACTGCCATGGCCAGGACCGCGAGCCCAGCGGCCGCACGGTGATGAACCTTCACTCTTCCTCCTGATTGTCCGAGGCCGTGATGACCTCGACTTCCTCCGCGTAGTGGCAGGCGGCACCGTGGTCGACGGCGCTCGTCAGCCGGGCGACCGAAGGCTCCTCCTCCACACACCGCCGTCGCTCGGCCTCGCTGAGCCGGGCGAACTTGGGGCAGCGGGTGCGGAACCTGCAGCCAGACGGCGGGTCGGCCGGACTGGGCAGGTCGCCTTCGAGCAGGATCCGCTTGCGGGTGCGTTCCTTCTCGGGGTCGGGGAGCGGGATCGCCGACAGCAGTGCCTGCGTGTACGGATGCGCGGGCCGGTCGTAGACGTTCTCGACCGCGCCGATCTCGGCGATCCTTCCGAGGTACATGACGGCCACCCGGTCGGCCAGGTGCCGTACCACCGCCAAGTCGTGTGCCACGAACAGGTAGGACAGGCCCAACCTGTTCTTCAGCTCCTCCAGCAGGTTGATCACACCTGCCTGGATGGAGACGTCGAGTGCCGAGACGGGCTCGTCGAGGACGAGCAGCTTCGGCTCCAGGGCCAGTGCGCGGGCGATGCCGATGCGCTGGCGCTGACCGCCGGAGAACTGCTGCGGGTAGCGCTCGGCGTGCTCCGGTGCGAGGCCGACGAGCTGCAGCAGCTCGGCGACCTTGGCGGAGACGTCCTTCTTGCCGTGCGCGCGCAGCGGCTCGGCGATGATGTCACCGATCGGCATGCGCGGGTCGAGCGCCGCCATCGGGTCCTGGAAGACGATCTGCAGGTCGCGGCGGAGCGCCTGGCGCGCGGCCTTGTCCAGCTTGGCGCTGTCCTTGCCGAGCACCACGATGCGGCCGTCCTGCGGCGGCGCGAGCTGCATGATCTGCTGCAGCGTGGTGGTCTTGCCGCAGCCGGACTCGCCGACCAGGGCCAGCGTCTCGCCTTCGGCGATGTCGAAGCTGATGCCGTCCACGGCGTAGACCGTGCCGACGCGGCGCTTGAAGATGGCGCCCTTCATCAGCGGGTAGTGCCGCTTGAGCCCGTCCAGCTCCAGCACCGTGGGGCGCTGCTCGCGCGGCACGCGGACGACGTCGCTCGGCGGGATGACCGGGACCGGGAACACGTCCGCGCCGGTCAGGCCCTTGTGCTCGATCTCGTGCGCGCGGATGCAGGCCACGTGGCGTCCCCCGTCGATCGGGGTCAGCGGCGGCTCCTCCTCCTCGCACATGTCCACCTTCATCGGGCAGCGCGGTGCGAACGGGCAGCCCGGCGGCAGCGAGGCGGGCGAGGGCGGGTTGCCCTCGATGGGCACCAGCGGCCCCTCCTCGCCGTCCACCCTGGGGATCGAGGCGAGCAGGCCCATCGTGTACGGCATGCGCGGCCGGTAGTAGATGTCGTCCACCGAGCCCTGCTCGACCGGGCGGCCCGCGTACATGACGAGCACCCGGTCGGCCATGCCGGCGACGACGCCGAGGTCGTGGGTGATCATCACGATGCCGGCGCCGGTCTCCTGCTGCGCGGTCTTGAGCACCTCCAGGACCTGCGCCTGGATGGTGACGTCGAGCGCGGTGGTCGGCTCGTCGCAGATCAGCAGGTCGGGGTCGTTGGCGATGGCCATGGCGATCATCGCGCGCTGGCGCATGCCGCCGGAGAACTCGTGCGGGAACGCCTTGGCCCGCAGCTGCGGGTTGGGGATGCCGACCAGGTCGAGCAGGTCCACCGCGCGCTTGGCCGCCTTGTCCTTGGGCATCTTCTGGTGGATGCGGACGGCCTCGGCGATCTGGTCGCCGATCGTGTAGACGGGGGTGAAGGCGGACAGCGGATCCTGGAAGATCATGCTGATCGCCTTGCCGCGTACCTTGACCAGCTCGTCTTCCGGCATGCCGAGCAGCTCTTGGCCGTGCAGCTTGACCGAGCCGTCCACCACCGCGTCGCGCGGCAGCAGGCCCATCACGGCCAGCGACGTCACGGACTTGCCCGAGCCGGACTCGCCCACGATGCCGAGCACCTCGCCGCGCTCGACCTCGTAGCTGACGCCGCGCACGGCCTCGATGCCGCCGGGGAAGGTGACGGTGAGGTCCTTGACCTCCAAGATGCTCACGAGTTGCTCCCCGGGTCGAGTGCGTCACGCAGCCCGTCGCCGATCAGGTTCACGCTGAGCACCAACGCGACCAGCAGGCCGGCGGGGAAGGCGAACAGCCACGGGTAGCCGGTGGCGTTGCCGGAGCCGAGCGCGATCAGCGTGCCGAGCGAGACGTCGGGCGGCTGGATGCCGAAGCCGAAGAAGGACAGCGCCGCCTCACCGATGATCGCGCCACTGACGTTCAGCGTGGCGTCGATGATCAGCAGGGACGACAGGTTGGGGACGATATGCCGGAAGATGATCTTCCAGCGCGGGATGCCCATGTAGACGGCGGCCAGGACGTACTCGCGCTCGCGCAGCGAGAGCGTCATGCTCCGCACCACCCGCGAGGTGATCATCCAGGAGAACGCGGCCAGCAGCACCACGAACCACAGCCAGGAGGCGCCCTCCTTGAGCCGGGGCGAGACGATCGCGATGATCAGGAAGCTGGGCAGGACGAGGAGCAGGTCCACGCCCCACATGAGCACCTTGTCCACCCAGCCGCCGAAGTAGCCGGCGAACGCGCCGACCAGGGCGGCCAGGGCCGTGGAGATCAGCGCCACCAGCAGGCCGATGACGATCGACTTCTGCATGCCGCGCAGCGTGACGGCGTACACGTCCTGGCCGATCGAGGTGGTGCCCCACCAGTGGTCGGCGCTCGGCGGCTGCAGGAAGGCGAGGAAGTCCTTCTCGGTCCAGTCGTACGGGCCGAAGTACGGCCCGATGTAGGCCAGCGCCACCAGCAGGATCAGCGCGATGATCCCGTAGCGGGCCTGCTTGTTGCGGTAGAGGCGCCGCAGGACGACTTTCGATCGCATCTCAGCTCACCCGCACCCGTGGATCGAGGGCCGCCACCAGCACGTCCGACAGGAACGACGCGACGAGGACGCACACCGCGGCGAAGAAGGTCACCGCGGCCACGGAGTTGACGTCGTTCTGGTTGATCGAGTCGACCAGCCACGCGCCCATGCCGTGCCAGGCGAAGATCTTCTCGGTGAACGTGGCTCCGGTGAACATGGTCCCGAACGCGAACGCGAAGTACGTCGCCGACGGGATCAGCGCGGTGCGCAGCGCGTGCTTGATGAGCGCCGTCCTGCGCCGCAGGCCCTTGGCCATCGCGGTGCGGACGAAGTCCTGGTTCAGCACGTCGAGCATCATGTTGCGCTGGATCCGGCTGTAGAAGGCGATCGAGCCGAGGCTCAGCGAGATCGTCGGCAGGATGAGATGGTTCAGCCGGTTGAGGAACTGGTCCCAGCCCGACAGGCGCGGGTTGTACTCGCCGGTGTACTCGATCAGCGTGAACCCGAGCCCTCTGTTGAGGTTGTAGGTTGCGATCGCCAGCAGCGTGGCCAGCACGAACACCGGGATGGCCATGATCACGAAGGAGCTGACACCTATTAACCGGTCAGTGATCTTGTACTGCTTCACCGCGGATATCGCGCCAAGTGCCACGCCCACCGCGAACCCCAGCAGGGTGCCGATGAACAGGAGCCGGAGACTGACCATGATGCGGCGGCCCATCTCGTCGTTGACCGAACCGCCGTTCCAGGTCTTGCCGAAGTCTCCGGTGATGACCCCGGAAGCCCAGGTCACGTAGCGCTGCAGCACGGGAGTCTTGTCGTTCAGGTTGTAGGCGTCCAATGTGGCGTCGATGGTCGCCTCGGGGACCGGGGGCTGCCGCCCCTGGTACGACGCCCGCGGGTTCAGCGTGGTCGCCGCGAGCATGTACGCCAGGCTAGCCGCGATAGCGACCAAGATCACATTTATCGCCAACCTGCGGAGCAGGTACTTGCCCATCACTCTCCGTTCGCGCTGACCGAGGGCGCGAACTCCACGCGGAGCGGCGCCCCCTCAACGGAAAACCCATCTCACATCGCGAAATTCACGTGACGTCAAGATGACTGATCAACGCGCAATATATAAGGAAAGGGATAACAGTCAGAATCGCGGCATATAACGTTAAGGTCACTCGCAATAGATCGCCGGACGCGGCGCCCGGTCGCGGATTTCCCGGGCCCACCTGCGGAAACGCGGATGATCAGATGGCCGTCGCGGCGCCCGCGGGGTGCGCTTGTGTCACAGAATCCGGACATTAATTGACGGCTCAGGCCGGTGATCCACATCATATTCGGTGACGCCTCTGTGTGAGCGTCAATCGATCTCCGCGAGCGCGGCCGCCACGTCGTCATAGGAGCGGCTCACGCCGTCGGTCTGCCCGTGCCGGTGCCGCTCCAGCCGGATGGCGCCAAGATGGCGGATCTCGTAGATCACGGAGCGCCAGACCGCCGCGGGGGTGCGGTCCGGCTCTCCATACGCCTCCCAGAACGCCAGCCGCTCGTCCTTTTTGGCGTTCGCCATCCTGATCGTCCAGTCGGCGGCCGGGTCGCCCCACCACGTACGGTCCAGGTCGAGCACCCCCGTGAGCGTCGGCTCCGGCGCGTCCGCCGCGACCATCGTGTTCACCGTCCACAGGTCGCCGGTGAGCAGGCGCGGCTCGGTGATCTCGTCGAGTACGTCACTGCGGCTCTCCGCCAGCGCGGCGGCCTTGCGCAGGTCTGCGCCGTGCAGGCCGGCGTCCTCGGCGTCGGCGGCAAGCTCGTGCAGCGCGCCCGCCACGGCCTCGCTCCACGTGCGGTACGTGGGCGCCGCCACCGGGCCGAACCCCGGGCCGCGGATGTCGTGGACCGTCCTGGTGATCTCGCCGAGCCTGCGGAAGAAGCCTGTCCAGGTGGGGCGCGGGTAGCTCGGCAGGCGGTCGGGCGCGGGCACGCCGTCCAGGAACGTCTGCACCATGTAGTCGCGGCCGATCAGCTCGTGCGACCAGTCGGCGGCGATGATGCGCGGCATCAGCGGGGCGATCGGCGCGAGGTAGGGGGCGGTGGCGTACTCGTTGCGCATCAGCTCACGCTCCGAGCGGGCCTGACGGGCGGGGTCCGGCGCGAACCGCATCACCACCGGCCGGTCCCGCCCCTCGATCGTCACCTTGTACGTGGTGTTGTACATGCCGAGCCCCAGCTCGGCCGCCGAGACGGCGTCACGGCCGAAGACCCGGCGCGCGATCCGCTGGATGTGGTCGGGGGTCACGGACTGCTGGAATGCCTGGGCTGGACGGTCGATCGGCTCGAAGCGCATGCCGACCATCATCCCGCTTCCCCACGATCCCCCCATCCACGACCTTCCTCCCCGCCCCTTCCCGCCACCGGCGCTTCGGCCGGGCCGACGCCTCGGAGCAGCCCGATGCCGCAGAGCGGGCCGGCGCAGCAGAGCGGGCCGGCGCCGCAGGGCAGGCCGATGCCTCGGGGCGGGCTAGTGCAGGCGGCGCGCGGAGCCGGCGGCGGCGCGGAGGAAGAAGTCGTCGCCGCCCACCTGACCGCCCTTGAGCGCCACCTCCAGTCCGTCGAACGCGGGATCGTCGGCGGCGAGCACGCACACAGGCCCGCCCACCGCCAGGGAGGCGACCACGTCCAGCGCGTGCGCCCCGAGCGCGGTCACCACCTGCCCTGAGGTGTCGCCGCCCGCCACCACCAGCCGCCGTGTCAGCCCGGCAGCCACCGACGCGGCGGCCACCCGGCCGAGCAGGTCGCCGATGCCGTCCGGGTCGCGCTCCGGGCCCAGCGTGGTCTGCACGATGGTGTGGCGACCGGCGCGCAGGCTCACCTCGGCCGCCGCGATCGCCGCCATCCCCTCGGACGCGTCCACGACCGCCCAACCCGCCTCCGCCGCCGTGGCGATCTGCCGCGCGGTCACCGGAGACCGGCTCCCCAACACCACCAGTACGGGTCCCGCGGGCCCGAGTTCCGGTCCCGCTGGCACGAGCCCCGCATCGGCGGGCGCGAGTCCCGGCCCGGTGGGCGCAAGCCCCGGCCCGGTGGGCGCAAGCCCCGGACCGGTGAGCGCTGGTCCCGGCCCGGCGGGTCCGCGTTCCGGACCGGCGGGCTGGGGTTCCGGATCGGCGGGTCCGCGTTCCGGACCGGGTTCCGACCAGGCAGGCTCAGCCGGCGCTGCCGTACCCGACCGCCACCACGCCGCTGCCGAGGCCAGCGCCTGGCTCATCCCGCCGGACCCCACGCACCAGAGCACGCGTCGGCCGGCCCCGGAGGGTGCCCCGCCCGAAAGCGCCTCGGAGCCGGTGGAGGCCCCGGCCGGGTGAGCGCTCGCGGCGAAGGCAGAGCCGCCGGGAGCAGAGCCGCCGGGAAGCGCCTCCGACAGCGTGGAGGACCCAGCGCTCGCGACCGGAGACGAGCCCGCGGAAGACGCCGCGAAGGCCGAACGACCGGTGCCTCTAGCCCCTGACGCGGAAGGAGCACCCTCGGGCAACGTCGTCAGGGCATCGGCGAGGAGGAGGCGGCCGAGGGCGTGCACGTGGTCGTCCGTGGTGGCGTCGGCGACGAAGGCGGCGTGGCCGCGCAGCGCGAGGTAGCGGTCGCGGGTCGCCCCCGCGGGGAGCCGGCCGACCGGGCCCGCGCCCTGTTCGGCGAGCCGGATTCGCAGGTCGGCCTCCCTGGCGGGCGTGACGGGGTGGTCGCGGGCGGGCGGGTAGCGGTCGAGGCGGAGCACGTCGTCGCCGGAGCGGACGAAGTGGTTGGCGTACCAGGTGTAGCGGCCGAACTCGGGCTGGGCGGCCAGCACCGGCACCGGCCCGTCGGCGAGACCGGCGCGGTGCAGGGCGGCGATGACCGCGCCGATGCTGCCCCGCTCGGGTGCGGAGTCGAAGGTCGAGCAGATCTTGTACTGGACGGCGAGGGGGCACAGCGCCGCCACGGCCCGGAGCGCGGGGAGCGCGATCGGCACCGGGTCGTCCGCGGCCCTGGCGGTGGTGGCCAGGCCGATGACGTCGGCGCGATCGTGCAGGCGGCGCGCGTCGGTGACCAGCGACCCGGTCAGCCCGTAACGCCGGAACTGCCACAGCGCGTCCGTCGCCCCGGTGAAGTCGTCGGCCACGAAGGCGAAGAGCGTCACCGCCCGGCCTCGCAATCGCTCATCGGGTCATCACCGAACCGCAGCGCTCCCGGGCCGAGCCGGCTGCGTCAAGGGTCATCGGGCCACCGCCCAACCGGGAGCACTCCAGGGCGCCTCCACCTCCGTCAAGGGTCATCGGGCCACCGCCGTACCGAAGTGCTCCAAGGCGCGGGCCAGCTCGGGCGCGTCCACCTCGGAAAGCGGCACGCCCGCAGCCGCGGCCTGCCACGCCTGCCGGATGCTGGTGATGCCGGCGGCGGGCCCGTCGGGGTGGCCGAGCACGCCGCCGCCGGCCAGGACGAGCAGGTCGTCGGTCCCCGTACGGTCGAGGGTGACGGGCGCGGTCCCCGCCCACTGCGCCGACGACAGCACGGGCAGGCAGGCGAAACCGCCCAGCAGGGGCGCGCGGACGGCCGCGACCGTGTCGGCCACCTCGTCGTCGGTGACGTAGAACTTGCTGTGGAAGCCGCCGCAGTGCAGGTGGTCGGCCCCGGCGAGGCGGGCCAGCTTCTGGTACGCCACCAGCCCGATGCCGATCCCGGGATGCCGGGCGAGCGCGCCGACCCCGGCGAGGTGGCCGTGGATGGGCACCTCGGCGTGCCGCCGCAGCATGGCGACGGCGGGCAGGCCGACGGCGTTGAGGTTGACCATCACGCAGGTCCCGCCCGCCGCCACCACCAGGTCGTGGTTGCGCAGCATGCGGTCGGGCTCGTCGCTGATGTTGAAGGCGTACATGGGCCGCCGCCCGGTGCGGCGTTCGACCTCGTCGAGCGCGGCGGTGACGGCTTCGACGCGCTGGGCGAGCGGCGCGGGCGGGCAGTCGGCGTTGACCTCGTCGTCCTTGATGAAGTCGGCCCCGGCAAGCCCCAGCTCCCGCACGAGCGGGACGTAGTCGGCGGGGCGCAGCCCGACGTTGGGCTTGACGATGGTGCCGATCAGCACGCCTTCCGGCCGGCCGACGAGCCGCCTGGTGCCTTCGACGGCGTACGCGGGCGGCAGGTACGCCTCACCGAACGCGGCGGCCGGCTCCAGGTCGACGAGCTTGAGCCCGGCCGCCTCGCGCAGCTCGTAGAGGTTGCCCGCGACGACGGGCAGCAGGTTCGTCAGCGACGGCCCGGTGTTGTCCAGCGGGAACCCGATGCGGACGAGCGCGGCGCGCAGCGGCCCGTCGCCGCGCGCGCCGGGCAGCGGCTCGGTGATCGGCGGCGGGATCTCGGTGATGCCGAGCACGACGGCGGCGTGGCGGGCGCGTAGCTCGTCGGTCTCGCCGGCGACGCTGACGAACGTCCCGGTGCTCTGCTCGCCGGCGATCGCGCTGACGGCCCGCTCAAGCGGCAGCCGGGTGACGACCCGGTACGTGGCGACGGTCAGCTCAGCCATGCAGCTCCTTCGCCAGGTACTCCATGGCCAGCGGCGGGCTGGCGAGGATGGGGACGGGCGAGGGGACGGCGCCGGCGACCCTGGCCATGGACGCCTGGGCGAGCACGATGACGTCCACCTCCCCGGCCAGCTCGGTGAGCGCGGCGGAGACGCGGGCGTCGTGGGTGGCGGCGTCGCCGCTCATCAGCGCCTCGAACGCGCCCTCGCACAGCCGGGCGGTCAGCGCGATCTCGGCGCCCGCCGCTTCTGCGCGGCGGCGTACGAGGTCGGCGGTGGGTTCGAGGGTGGTGGCGAGGGTGGCGATGACGCCGATCCTGGCTCCGATGGCGACGGCGCGGTCGGCCATGGGCCGGTCGACGCGGGTGACGGGCACGCCGGTCAGCGGCTCGGCGGCCTCGACGGCGGCGCCGATCGACGAGCAGGTGACGAGGATGCGGTCGGCCCCTGCGGCCTCCGCGCTGGCGATGTGCCCGGCGACGCGGCGGGCGGTATCGGGGGTGAGCCGCCCGGCGGCGACGGTGTTCTTGATCAGGCTGTCGTCGACGATGTTGAACGTCTCGACGCCCGGCAGGTGCCGCGTGCACAGGTCGGCGAAGACCGGCACGAGCGTCGCCGAGGTGTGGATGAGTCCCAGGGTCGTCATGGCCGCTCCCTCGCGGGCGAGCAGGGGGTGGACGTGGGTCGAGGTCGGCAGGAGGTGGGCGGGTCTCTCGGTGATCGTCGCCGGCGGCGTCCCTGGGAAAGCTACTACCGTGCCGCCGCCCTGTGAAGACTTCATCTGATGAAATCCGAACTTCATCCGATGAAGGGTCTAGGAATTCCGGCGCGCTCGGGATACCGTGCGGAGCCGTGGCTACAGATCCCCGCAGTGACGCGGCCCGTCACGTCCAGGTCGTACGCGCACTCGGCGCCCGCATCGTCAACGGCGAGCTCGCCCCCGGCACGTCCATCCCCATCGAGGAGGAGCTGGTCGGCGAGCTGGGCGTGGGCCGCTCGGCGGTCCGCGAGGGCGTGAAGGTGCTGGCCGGCAAGGGCCTGCTGGAGACCAGGAGGAGTGCGGGCACCATCGTGCGCCCGCGCGAGTCGTGGAGCCTGCTCGACGCCGACGTGCTGAGCTGGCGCTTCGAGCCCGAGCCGCGTCCCGAGGACATCAGGGTGCTGGCCGACCTGCGGGTCGCGCTTGAGCCCGGCGCCGCGAGGGTGGCGGCAGAGCGGGCCGACGCGGCGGCCGTGCGCCGCATCGACGAGGCCCTGGCCGCGCTGTACGCCACGGCCGACGACCCCGAGCCGTTCATCGAGGCCGACCTGGCCTTCCATCAGGCGGTCTTCGCCGCCGCCGACAACGACCTGCTGCTCTACCTCTACGACATGATCAGCATCGCCCTGCGGTCGGTGCGCCAGGTGCACACCCGCTCGGTGGCGCACAACAAGGAAACGCTGCCCAACCACGAGCGCGTGGCCCAGGCGATCAGACGCCGCCACCACCGCAAGGCCGAAGAGGCCATGCGCACGGTGGTCGAGGTGGCCCGCGCCGACGCCGAACAGCACATACGTCTCTGCTGCTAGAAATGAGCCTCCCTTGGACGTCCTCCTCGACGTCGACGGCCCGGTCGCCGTCGTCACACTCAACAGACCCGCCAAGCTCAACGCCGTCACCCCCGACATGGCCGCCGCGCTGCGCGCCTGCCTGGCCCGGGTGGACGCCGACCCGGAGATCAGGGCGGCCGTCCTGACCGGCGCGGGCGAGCGCGCGTTCTGCGTCGGCAGCGACATCCGCGAGCTGGACGCGTACGACACGCCGTGGGAGTTCCGCAACCGCGACGACTACGGCGACGCGGTCCGCGCGCTGCGCAAGCCGATCATCGCGGCGGTCAACGGCTACGCCTATGGCGGCGGCCTGGAGCTGGCGCTGGCCTGCGACATCCGGCTCGCGGCCGAGACCGCCACGTTCGCCGCGCCGGAGATCAAGCTGGGCTGGATCGGCGGCAGCGGCCAGTCGGCGCTGCTCGCGCACGCGGTCGGCCCGAGCAACGCGGCCACGATGCTGCTGACCGGCGACCCGATCGACGCGGTCCGCGCCCTGCAGTGGGGCCTGGTCACCGCGGTCCACCCGCCCGGGGAGCTGGCGGCGGCGGCCAAGGAGCTGGCCGCGACCATCGCCAAGCGGGCGCCGATCGCCGCGCAGACCGCCAAGTCGAACCTCAGGGCGGCCTACTCGATGCCGCTCGATCAGGCCATCAGGTACGAGCGCGACCTGCAGACCGTCTGCTTCGCCACGGCCGACGCCGCCGAGGGCAGGGCCGCGTTCGCCGCCCGCCGCGAGCCGGTCTTCGAGGGGCGCTGACATGGGCGTGCTCGACGGCTACCGGGTGGTGGACCTGTCCATCGCGATGGCGGGCCCGCTGGCCGCGATGCGCCTCGGCGACCTGGGCGCGGACGTCGTCAAGGTGGAGCCGGTGACCGGCGAGTGGCAGCGGCACGCACCCGCGGGCGGCGCCACCGGCAACCGGATCAACGCCTCGTTCCTGTCGCTCAACCGCAACAAGCGCAGCCTCGCGGTGAACCTGAAGTCGGACGCGGGCCGGGAGATCGTGCACCGGCTGGCCGCGACGGCGGATGTGTTCCTGCAGAACTACCGGCCGGGCGTGGCCGAGCGGCTGGGCATGGACTACGAGACGATCCGCGGGCTCAACCCGTCCATCGTGTACGTCTCCATGTCCGGCTACGGCGAGACCGGCCCCTACGCCTCGCGCCCCGGCCAGGACCTGCTGCTGCAGGCGATGAGCGGGGCCATGCTGAGCACGGGCAGGGAGGGCGACCCGCCGGTGCCCGCCGGCTCGTACGCGATCGACGCCATCACCGCCTACAGCGCCTTCGAAGGCGCGCTCGCCGCGCTGCTGCACCGTGAGCGGACCGGTGAGGGCCAGCGGGTGAGCGTGAACATGCTCGATGCGGCGGTCGCCGTGCAGATGCAGGAGCTGTCGATCTTCACGGTCGGGGGGGTGCCGCAGCGGCGCGGCCGCGAGCCGCACGGCCACACCTATATCAGGGCCCCGTACGGCGTCTTCACCACCAAGGACGGCTACATCGCGCTCGGCATGCCCCGGCTGGACGGCCTGGCGGCGGCGATGGACCTGCCCGCCCTGGCCGAGATGGACGGCGACGCCGACGGCCACACCAGGCGCGACGAGATCACCGCGATGGTGGCGGCCAGGCTGCCCGAGCGCACGACGGCCGAGTGGCTGGAGATCTTCGCCCGTCACGACCTGTGGGCGGGCCCGGTGTACGGCTACGCCGACCTGGTGGCCGATCCGCAGGTGCGGCACAACGGCTCGTTCGTCACCTACGAGCACCGCACGGAGGGCACGGTGACCACGCCCGGCTTCCCGTACGGGCTGAGCGCCTCGCCGCCGCGGGTGCGCAGGGGCGCGCCGCTGGTGGGCGAGCACACCAGGGAGCTGCTGGCGGAGCTGGGCTATCCGGAGGAGCGCACCGCCGAGCTGCTGGCGGAGGGCGTGCTGGCATGCGAGGACTGACCTGGGACCACCCCCGCGGGTACGCGCCGCTGGACGAGCTGACCCGGCTCGACAAGGCGGGCGAGCATCCGTACGGGCCGGTGCCCGAGCCGATCGAGTGGGACCGGCAGCCCCTGGAGGGGTTCGAGTCTGAGCCGATCGCGAAGCTGGCCGAGACCTACGACGTGCTGGTGATCGACCATCCGGGGCTGGGCGCGGCGGTGGACGCGCTGGTGCCGATGGAGGAGCTGTTCGCACCGCACGAGCCGGCCGGGCTGCGGTTCGCGGGCCGCTCCTGGGAGAGCTACCGGCTGGACGGCCGCCAGTGGGCGCTGCCGCTCGACGCCGCCACGCAGGTCGCCGCCGCCCGCCCCGGCCTGCGGGCACCGGGAACCTGGCCGGAGGTCGCCGAGCGGGCGCGGGACTCGCGGATGGCGCTGTGCCTGGGCGGGCCGCACGCGTTCCTCATGTTCTGCGCGCTGACCTGCGGCGACTTCCTCGACGAGACGGCCGGTGAGCGGGCGCTCGAGCTGATGGCCGAGCTGCTCGCGCACGCCGATCGCGAAGTGTCGCTGCTCAACCCCATCGGCGTGCTGGACGCCATCGCGGCGGGCCGGGTGGACTGGTGCCCCCTGCTGTACGGCTACGTCACCTACCCGCTGGCCTTCTCCGACGCGCCCGCATGGCCGGGCCGCCCGCCGGGCAGCGTGCTCGGCGGGACCGGGCTCGCGGTGTCCAGACGCGCCATGGACAAGCGCGAAGCGGTGCGCGCCCACCTGCTGCGGCTGACGTCCGAGCCGGTGCAGACCCGGCTGTTCCCGGCCACCGGCGGTCAGCCCGCCGCCCGCTCGGTCTGGGAGGCCGGCGACGGCTTCTACCGCGACACCCGCACCACTCTGGAGGCCGCCTGGATCAGGCCGCGCTTCCCCGGCTACATCGCGCTGCAGCGGCGCTCGTCCGCGCTCGTCCGCGACGGGCTGCTGGCCGGCACGCCGCCCCGGCGCCTGCTGAACGACCTGCACGAGGAATGGAGGACGACATGACCACGGCGCTCGTCACGGGAGCCGCCGGGGCGCTCGGCCGCGCGATCGTCGGCCGGCTGACCGCCGACGGCCACCAGGTCGCCGCGCTCGACGTCGCGACCGACGGCCTGGAAGGCGCGCTCAACCTGAAGACCGACCTGCGCGACCCGGCCGCGATCGAGGCCGCGTTCGCCGAGACGGCCGAGCGGCTCGGCCCGGTCGGCATCCTCGTCAACAACGCCGCCGTCTACCCGGCACGGCCGTTCCTCGAGGTGCCGCAGGCCGAGTACGACGAGGTGGTGGCGGTCAACCAGCGCGGCTACTGGCTGTGCGTGCAGCACGCGGCCAGGCAGATGCTCGGGCTCGGCGGCGGCGCGATCGTCAACATCGCCTCGATCACCATGCACGGCGGCTGGTCCGACCTGGCCGCGTACGTCTCCACCAAGGGTGCCGCGGCGGCGCTCACCCGGGCGCTGGCCCGCGAGCTGGGCCCGCACGAGATCAGGGTCAACTGCGTCTCGCCGGGCGCGTTCGCCACGAAGGCCGAGGAGATCCACGAGGACCTGGAGTCCTACAACCGCATGGTGCTGGAGCGGCAGGCGCTGAAGAGGCGCGGCACGCCGGACGAGCTGGCCGCCGTGGTGTCGTTCCTGACCGGCCCCGACGCCTCCTTCGTCACGGGCCAGACCATCGAAGTCAACGGAGGGTGGGTGATGGCATGATGCCGAACCGCGGCCGGCTGGCCGAGCTGACGGGCGATCTGAGCGCGGCCGGCGGGGTCCGGCTGGTGACCCTGGGCGACGGCGTCGAGCGCGGCATCAGGACGCTGGAGTTCCGCACCGGCTCGGGGCTCGCGTTCGACGTGCTGGTCGACCGGTGCATGGACATCGGACACGCCGAGCACGCGGGGCGCGCGTTCGGCTGGCGCTCCCCCACCGGCTTTCGCCACCCGGGCCTGCACGAGAACAACGACGAGGACGGGCTGTCGTGGCTGCGCTCGTTCTCCGGGCTGATCGTGACGGCCGGGCTGGACCACACGCTGTTCGGCGGCGACGTGCCGGCCGGCACCTACCGGTATCCGCCGCGCACGTCCGTACGGCACGGGCTGCACGGCAGGGCGGGCAACCTGCCCGCCCGGCTGACCGGCTACGGCGAGCGGTGGGACGGCGAGCGCTGCGTGCTGTGGGCGGAGGGCGAGATGCGGCAGGCGGCGGTCTTCGCCGAGAACCTGCGCCTGGTCCGCCGTATCGAGGCCGACCTGGGCGGCGACGAGATCCGGCTCGTCGACACGGTGACGAACGCCGGGTTCGAGCCGACGCCGCACATGTACCTGTACCACATCAACCTGGGCTGGCCGCTGCTCGACGAGGGCGCGCGGCTGGAGGCCGACATCCGCGAGACGGTGTGGCAGAGCGACAGCGTCGCCGAGCAGAAGGCCGATCACATCGTGTTCCCCGGCCCGGCGCCGGGGTTCGTGGAGCAGGTGTACGAGCACGTGCTGGCCCCGGTGTCCGACGGGCTGCATCGGGTGGCCGTGGTCAACGACCGGCTCGGCATGCGGGTGACCGTCGAGTGGCGGGCGGCGGAGTTCCCGTACTTCTTCGAGTGGCTGAACCTGCGCTCGGGCAACTACGCGGTCGGGCTGGAGCCGTCCACCCACCACGTGTCGGGCGACGCGGCGGCCAGGGCGGACGGCAGCATGATCTGGCTGGGCCCGCAGGAGTCGCGCAGCTACCACACGACGTTCCGGGTGGAGGCCGTGCCCCAGAGTCCCTAGAGCTCCCCGAGCTTGTAGGCGCGGCGGGCGGTGCCGCCGAAGACGGCGGCGCGCTCGCTCTCCGACAGGCCGGCGCACAGCTCGTCGGCCGCCGCCACGACCTGGTCATAGCGGGCGGCGAGCAGGCAGACCGGCCAGTCGGAGCCGAACATCACCCGCTCGGGCCCGAACTCCTCCAGCACGACCTCGGCGTACGGCCGCAGGTCGGCGACCTGCCAGGCCGCCCAGTCGGCCTCGGTGACCATGCCGGACAGCTTGCAGAAGACGTTCGGGTGCGCGGCCAGCTCCTTGATCCGGCCGCGCCACGGCTCCAGCTCGCCGCTCGCGATCGGCGGCTTGGACAGGTGGTCGAGCACGAACGTCAGCTCGGGCAGCGCGGCCACCGTCCTGATCGCGGACGGAAGCTGGTGCGGCAGCGTGAGCAGGTCGTAGGCGAGCCCGGCCGCGGCCACGTCGGCCAGGCCGCGCCGCACGTCGGGGCGGTCGAGCCAGTCGGGGTCGGGCTCCGACTGCACGCCGTGGCGCACGCCCACGAGCCCGGGCGGCAGCTCGGCCAGCGTGTCCGCGACGCCGGGCGCGGTGAGGTCCACCCACCCGACCACGCCCGCGACCAGCTCGGACGCGGCGGCGATGGCGAGGAACTCGCGCGTCTCGTCCAGGTCGGCGAGTACCTGCACGAGCACCGTGCGCTCGACGCCGGCCGCCGCGGCCTCGCCCGCGAGGTCGTCCAGCGTGTACGTGCGCCGCACCGGCGCCATCGGCTCGGGGTCGAGCCAGGCGTGCGGGCGGGCCGCCAGATCCCAGACGTGATGGTGAGCATCGATACGACGCACGACTTACCTCCGATGTTTCAGCGAAATTACGTGAGGTCTGGACAGATATCGGCAGTGTGACGTAAAGATACATCCCATGTATAGGGCGTTTCGGCCCTTGGTTCGTGCTCACGGCAGTGCGCACCCGGCATCGGCCCGGGGCAGCCCGCTCGTCGCCCCCGGGCGAGCGCCATCCCCCACCCCCCTTCGAACAGGAGCAACCGTGACCAACGACGGCTACACGCGCCGAGGCGTGCTCGCGACCGGTCTGACCGCCGCGGCCGGAACCCTGCTCGTGAACGGCGTCTCGGCCGGCCCCGCGCGGGCCGAGGCCCGCGACGACGCCCTGACCCTCTGGTACACCCGCCCGGCCGCCGAGTGGCTGGAGGCGCTGCCCGTCGGCTGCGGCCGGCTGGGCGCGATGGTCTTCGGCGGCGTGACCTCCGAACGCCTCCAGCTCAACGAGGACAGCATCTGGGCCGGCGGCCCGCACACCTACGACAGCCCCGAGGCGCTGGAGGCGCTCCCCCAGATCCGGCAGTGGGTGTGGGAGGACAAGTGGAAGCTCGCCCAGAACCTCGCCGACGAGAAGTTCCTCGGCCGGCCCAGCGAGCAGGCGCCGTACCAGGTGCTCGGCGACCTGACGCTGACCTTCCCCGGCTCGGATGAGTTCACCGGCTACCGCCGCGAGCTGGACCTGAACACGGCCGTCACCTCGGTGAGCTTCGTCCGCGACGGCGTGCGGCACACCCGCGAGGTCTTCGCCAGCAACCCCGACCAGGTCATCGTGGTCCGGCTCACCGCCGACAAGCCGGGCTCGGTGACGTTCCAGGCCGCCTTCTCCAGCCCGCAGCAGACCACCGCGTCGGCGGCCGGGCGCGACACGATCGCGCTCGACGGCGTCAGCGGCGAGACCCAGGGCATGCCGGGCGAGGTGCGCTTCCGCGCCCTGGTCAAGGCGCAGGCCAAGGGCGGCGCCGTGCGCACCGACGGCGGCACGCTGTCGGTCGAGGCCGCCGACGAGGTCACGCTGCTCATCTCCATGGGCTCCAGCTACCGCAACTATCGCGACGTCAGCGGCGACCCCGATGAGGTGGCGGGGAAGTACCTGAAGCGGGCGAGCGGGCAGCCGTACGAGGTGCTGCGCCGCAAGCACGTCACCGACTACCGCAAGCTGTTCGGCCGGGTGGAGATCGACCTCGGCACCTCCGAGGCGGCCGCGCTGCCCACCGACGAGCGCATCGCCCGCCAGCAGCTCGACACCGACCCGGCGCTCGCCGCGCTCTACTTCCAGTACGGCCGCTACCTGCTCATCTCCTGCTCCCGCGCACCCGGCCACGCGGCGAACCTCCAGGGCATCTGGAACGACTCGATGACCCCCGCGTGGGAGTCGAAGTACACGATCAACATCAACCTGGAGATGAACTACTGGCCGGCCGCGCCAGGCAACCTCATCGAGTGCATGGACCCGCTCTTCGACCTCATCAAGGACCTGTCGGAGACCGGTGCGAAGACCGCGAAGACCCAGTACGGCGCGAAGGGCTGGGTGGCGCACCACAACACCGACGGCTGGCGCGGCACCGCGCCGGTGGACTTCGCCTTCTACGGCGTCTGGCCGACCGGCGGCGCCTGGCTCTGCCTCATCCTGTGGGAGCACTACCTCTACACCGGCGACGAACGGCGGCTGCGCGAGCACTTCCCGCTGATCAAGGGCTCGGTGGAGTTCTTCCTCGACACGCTGCAGACCGACCCCAGGACCGGCTACCTGGTGACGAACCCGTCGCACTCGCCCGAGGTCGGCCACCACGAGGACGACGACGAGAACGTCAGCATCTGCGCCGGCCCGACCATGGACATGCAGATCCTGCGCGACCTGTTCGGCGCGTTCGCCGAGGCGTCGAAGGTGCTGGGGCAGGACGAGGAGCTGGCGGCCAAGGCCACCGAGGCGCGCGGGCGGCTGGTGCCCAACCAGATCGGGCACCTCGGGCAGATCCAGGAGTGGCAGGAGGACTACCGGGGCGACGCGGCGCTGTCGCGCAGCCGGCACACCTCCCACCTGTGGGGGCTGTTCCCCGGGCACCAGATCGACCCGCGGCTCTCGCCCGAGCTGGCCGCCGCCGCGCGCCGCTCGCTGGAGCTGCGCGGCGAGGCCGGTGCCGGGTGGTCGCTGGCCTGGAAGATCAACTTCTCGGCGCGGCTGCTCGACGCCGCCGAGGCGTACAAGCGGCTGTCGAACCTGCTGGTCCCGGCGCGCACCGCGCCCAACATGTTCGACCTGCACCCGCCGTTCCAAATCGACGGCAACTTCGGCGGCACCTCGGGCATCGTCGAGATGCTGCTGCAGAGCCACGCCGATCAGGTGCACCTGCTGCCCGCCCTGCCCGCGGCCTGGCCCGCCGGGTCGGTCCGCGGGCTGCGGGCCAGGGGCGGGTTCGAGGTGGACGTGGAGTGGGCGGGCGGCGCGCTGCGGCGCGGCCGGATCCGCTCCGACCTCGGACGCCCGCTGACGCTGCGGACGGCGGGCCCGGTGACGGTCACCGAGCGCGGCCGTCCCGTCGAGGTCGAACGGCCGGAGGCCGGCGTGGTGGTGCTGGAGACCCGGCGCGGCGCCACCTACGAGATCGCGCCGTCGGCCTGAGCCGTCACACCGTCCGCCGCCCGGACCGTCACGCCGTCCGGATGAACCGGCACGGCGTCTCCGGCGTCCGTCAGGGCGTCTCCGGCGTCCGTCAGGGCGCCTTCGGTGTCCGTCAGGGCGCCTTCGGTGTCCGTCAGGGCGCCTTCGGTGTCCGTCAGGGCGCCTTCGGTGTCCGTCAGGGCGCCTCTGGCGTCCGCCGTGGCGCATTCCGCGCCCTCCGGGGCTCCGGCCGCCGCCGCGCCTCCCGTGCTCGCCGCGTTCTTCGGGCGGGTACGGGAGGCCTCGCCGCGGGCGTGCGCGGCGAAGAGCCGGGCCGCCTCGTCGGGGTCGCCCGCGGCCAGCGCCGCCACCAGGTCGTCGTGGTGGCCGGCCATCGCGCTCCAGTCGCCGTCGTAGAGGGGGTTGCCCACGACGTGCAGGCTCCACAGGTTCGACTCGATCGTCCGCCACAACCGCAGCAGGAAGGAGTTTCCGCAGGCCGCGCAGACCCGGCGGTGGAAAGCGAGGTCGGCGTCGCGGAAGGCGCCGATGTCGCCGTCCTTCGCCGCCTTGCGCATGGCCAGGACATCGGCCGAGAGCTGGCGCAACGTCTCAGGCTGGATGCGGACGGCCGCCCGGCGTGCGGCATACTCCTCCAGCAATACCCTGATGTCGCGAACCTCCCGGGCCTGCTCGTCCGAGATCTCGGCGACATAGCTGCCCCGGTTCGGATAGGAGATGACCAGGCCCTCGTGCGCCAATCGTTTGATCGCCTCGCGTGCCGGCGCCTGACTGGTGCCGACCCGGCGGGCGATCTCGGCCTCCACCAGGCGCTGCCCGGCCTTCAGCTCGCCGGAGACGATCCAGCCGCGCAGCAGCGCGTAGACGCGGTCGGAGAGCAGCTCCCTGGGCAGCACGCGGGCGGCGGGCGGCGCGATCTGGTGCTCCTGCCAGATGCGCGCGACCGTGGACTGCGACAGCCCGAGCTGGGCGGCCATCGTCCTGGTGGACGGCACGGCGGCGCCGCCGGCCGCGGCGGCGATCACCCGCTCGGCCTCGATGCGCTCGGGACTGCGGGGGCGGCCCGGCCTGGGCGCGTCGGCGAGCCCGTCGAGCCCGCGCTCGACGAAGCGGGCCCGCCACTTGGCCACCGTGGCGGGGCTGACGCCGAGCCGGGCCGCGACCTCCTTGCGCGGCAGCCCCTCGGCACAGGCCAGGATGATGCGGCTGCGCAGCGCCATACCTCTGCCCGGCCCCTTCGCCGGCTCGCGCGCGGCCCACTCGCGCAGCGTGGCGAGCTCCTCGTCGCCCACGACCAGCCGCTTGTCGTCATCGGGTGCGTTCACGGGCTTACTTTAACGTACTTATGACTCAGTAAGCCGCTGGAAACGTATTTGTAGCACCACATATCCCCTTGACGACCCCATGTGACCAACGTATTAAATAATCGCTAATCGAGTACCGACCCATTAAAAGGCGTCGCAAATCTCGCCCCCTTGGAGGTGCGATGCGTTCCCCCCGACCGTCCCTCGCCCTATCGGCCCTCGGCTGCCTGCTCGTCCTGACCGGCTGCGGCGGGGGCGGCTTCGCCGGCGACTCCCAGGCACGCCAATCCGAGGGCGGCAAGGTCACCGTCCGCATGCTGGTCAACATCAGCCCGAACCTCACCCAGACGTACTGGGAGGGCCTGGTCAAGCCGTTCGAGCAGGCCAACCCCGGCATCGACGTCAAGATCGAGGCGCCCACCGGCAAGGGCGTGGCCGACACGCTCCCGCAGCAGCTCGCCGCCGGCAACGCGCCCGACGTGGTCGAGACGCTGATGGCCGACGAGACACTGGCCGAGCAGCTGCTCGACCTGACCGACCAGCCGTGGGCGAAGGACACGCCGCTGGCCGAGCAGGCGAAGCTGGGCGGGAAGATCTACACGGTCGGCGTGGGGGTGCAGGCCCAGTCGCTGGTCTTCTACAACAAGACCGCCTTCGACAAGGCCGGGATCAAGGAGCCGCCGAAGACGTTCGACGACTTCGACGCCGCCATGGCCAGGCTCAAGGACGCGGGCTATCTGCCGCTGCAGACCGGCGGCGACTTCCTCACCGGGCTGCAGGTGCTCCAGCTGTCCAATCCGAGCAGGGCGCAGCTCTACCCGAACTGGCAGCAGGACGTGAAGGCGGGCAAGCTCAAGGCGGGCGAGTCGCTGCTGCCCTACCTGGAGCGCTACCGCACCTGGATCGACAAGGGCTACGTCGACAAGAACGCGCTCGGCATGAAGTACGCCGACGCCGAGACCGCCTTCCTGTCCGGCAAGTCCGGCATGTACATCACGGGAAGCTGGTTCACCGCCTCCGAGGCCAAGGCGAAGAAGGACTTCGAGGTCGGCGTCTTCCCCGCCCCCGTCAACAAGGGCCAGACCTACCCCGGGCCGCAGGGCGAGACGCTGGCGGCCCCGTACATGATCCTCAAGTCCACCCCCCACAAGGACGCGGCGCTCAAGCTCGTCCAGTGGCTGGTCACCGACCCCGAGGCGGTCAAGAGCCAGCTCGCCCAGGACGGCAACTTCCGCTCCGGCGTCGAGCGCGACTTCACCCCGCTGGAGAAGGAGGTGCAGAAGATCCTCGACGAGGCGCCACAGGGCGTCCCGCAGGGTGAGGGCTACGGCGACGCCACCCTGCCCAAGGGCTTCAACGCCGCGTGGAACACCGAGGTCCAGGGCCTGTACGTGGGCAAGTCGCCCAAGGAGGTCGCCGAGGGCGTCGACCGCTGGCTGGCCGGCAAGTCATGACGCTCACCCGGGAGGCACCCCCCGCGGTGCGACGCCCCCTCGTACGCGAGCGCGTGAGGCGCCGCCACGAGGGCCTGGCCACCACGCTGATGGTGGCCCCGGCCACCGTCCTGTACGTGGTGATGCTGATCGTCCCGGTCTGCCTGGCCTTCTGGCTGAGCCTGACCGACTGGGACGGCTTCAGCGCCGACCCCGCCTTCGTCGGCGCCGCCAACTACCTCGACCTGCTCGACGATCCCGAGCTGCGCCGCGCCGCGCTGGTGACCCTGCTCATCGCCGTGGCCGGCACCGCCGGGCTCAACCTCTGCGGGCTCGGCTTCGCCCTCCTGGTGAACGGCTCCTCCCGGCTCAACACGTTTTTCCGGATCGTGCTGTTCTACCCGCACGTGCTGAGCGCCCTCGTGGTCGGCTTCCTCTGGTCGGCCATCCTGGGCACCACCGGCGCGGTCAACAACCTCGTCACCACGTGGGGCGGTGAGGTGCTGCCGTTCCTGTCCGACCCGGCCTGGGCCACCGTCACCATGATCGCGGTGCTGGTGTGGGCGGGCTTCGGCGTCAACGTCGTGCTCTACCTGGCCGGGCTGCAGGCGGTGCCGCACTCGCTGATCGAGGCGGCCCGCATCGACGGGGCCACCCGGTGGCAGGTGTTCAGGAACGTCACGCTGCCCGCGCTCGGGCCGTCGGTGACGGTGAACATCGTGCTGTCGCTGGTGACGCTGCTGAAGACGTACGACCTGGTCGTCTCGCTGACGGCGGGCGGCCCGGCCGGTCAGACGCAGACCGTCGCCTACCTCATCCTCTGGAACTCCTTCCACGACGCCAGGCTCGGCTTCGGCTCGGCGCAGTCGGTGATCCTCATGCTGGTCACAGGCGCGCTGGCGTTCGTGGTGACGAAGCTGCGCAGGCGCGGAGAGCTGGCGGTGCACCAGTGAGAAAGACGTTCCTGTGGGCGGCCACCGCCTTCATGCTCATCCCCCTGTACGTGCTGACCGTCAACGCGTTCAAGGGCCAGCAGGACATCCTGTCCAGCCCGTTCGGCCTGAGCGGGCTGACCCTCGAACCGCTCGGCAGGGCGCTCACCAACCCGAACTTCAACGTGGCCAAGGGCTATGCGATCACGCTGCTGTTCGTGGTGGCGGTCAACGTGCTGTCGGTGGGGCTGGCCGCGCCCGCCGCGTACGTGATCGCGCGCAGCCCCAAGCGCCGCTTCCGCGTCCTCATGCTGTTCTTCCTCGCCGGCACCTTCATCCCCGGCCAGGTGCTGGTCATCCCCGTCGTGTACGTGCTCAAGACCCTCGGCCTGATGGGCACCATCCGCGGGTTCGTGCTGTTCGAGACCACGCTCACGCTGCCGTTCTCGATCTTCCTGTACGCCGGCTACATCGCCACCATCCCCGCCGTGCTCGACCAGGCGGCGGCGGTGGACGGAGCCGGCCGGCTGCGGACGTTCTGGCGCATCGTCTTCCCGCTCATGCGGCCGGCGGTCGCCACGATGGTCATTCTCAACACCTTCTCGGTGTGGAACGACTTCGTGAACCCGCAGATCATCCTCGGCCCGGGCAGCGGCCTCTACACCGTCACCACCGGCGTCTACGCGGCGGTCAGCCAGTACTCCACCGACTACTCCGTGGTCTTCCCGACGCTGCTGCTGGCCATCGCTCCCCTGCTCGTCTTCTTCGTCTTCATGCAACGGCACATCATCAGCGGCCTCACGGCAGGAGCTACGAAAGGGTGACCATGCGCGAGATCAGAGCGACCGTACCGCTCGGCGCGCCCCCGGCCTGGGCGGTGCTGGAACGCCGGCTGTTCGACGCCCTCGACGAGGCCTGGCGGGCCTTCGCCGCCCGCTACTGCGCCCCGGACGGGCGGCTGATCTACCACGGCCCGGCCGCGGACCGCGACGGAGCCGACGACTTCTACGAGGCGTTCTTCAACTGGCCGACCCTCTACCAGCTCGGCGGCGCCGACGACCTGCTGGAGGCCGCCAAGCACCACTGGGAGGGCGTCACCGCCCAGCTCACCGAGCTGGGCTACCTGGTGGACGAGTACGAGCGCGGCTACGACTGGTTCCACCAGGGCGAGTCGATGCTGCTGTTCTACGGCATCTGCGCCGCCGACCCGCGCGACGAGCGGTTCGCCGCGCGCGCCCGCCGCTTCGCCGAGCTGTACCTGCCGGGCTCGGCCAACTACGACTCCGAGCACGACATCATCCGCGCCCCGCACAACGGCGCCGTCGGCCCCCGCTACGGCCTGCAGTGGGAGTGGGCGTCGTACCACACCGACCTGGTCAGCATGCGGCCGTTCGGCCTGCCGCTGCGCGACCTGCCCGGCATCACCCGCTGGGAGGACCTCGCCGACCCGTGCAACGCCGCCCGCATGGGCGCCGCCATGCGCGAGCGCATCGGACGGGGCGACGTGGCCGTCAACCTGGCCGCGACCAGCCTCGCGGTCAACGCCTGGCTGTACGACGGCGAGGACCGCTACCGCGACTGGGCGCTGCGCTACATCGGCGCCTGGCAGCGCAGGGCCGAGGCCAACAACGGCGTCATCCCCGACAACGTCGGCCCGTCCGGCATCGTCGGCGAGCTGCACGGCGGCCGCTGGTACGGCGGCAACTACGGCTGGCAGTGGCCGCACGGCCTCTACAGCGTGGGCGCCGCCGCCGCGATCGCCGCCGTCAACGCCCACCTGCTGACCGGCGACGACGCCGCGCTCGCCATCGGCCGCGACCCGCTCGAGGCCGTGTACGAGCACGCCAGGCAGGCCGCCGTCACCGAGACGGAGATGAGCATCAGCGACCGCTGGCTCGCCGAGCTGGGCGACGAGGCGGGCAAGCCCACCATGCTGGTGCCCAACCGGCACGACGACTCCGGCTGGTTCGACTTCCAGCCGCCGCAGCTCGGCTTCCCCGTCTGGCTCTGGCACCGGTCGCTCGGCCGGCCCGACGCCGACCGGCTGGAGCGGCTGCGCCGCGCGTCCGGCTACGACTGGACGGTCGTGCGGCCGTTCCGCAACAAGGAGGAGGCCGGGCACGAGGCGCCCTGGCTCGAGTACCTGCGCGGCGCCAACCCCGCCTACCCCGAGCGGATGCTCACCACCGCGCTCGGGCAGGTGCAGCGGCGCATGGCGCTGATCGAGGCCGACGACGCCGACCTCGCCACCATCCACGTGCACCACTGGCAGCGGCTCAACCCGGTGCTCACCGAGGCGCTGCTGCAGCTCGTCACCGGCACCCCGCAGGTGCTCTACAACGGCGGCCTGCTGCCCACCCGCCTGGCCTACTTCGACGCCGACAAGCACCGCCCCGGCCTGCCGCCCGACGTGGCCGCCCTGGTCGGCGCGGTCCGCGCCGACGGCACCGAGCTCGAGCTGGTCAACCTCAGCCTGAGCAGGACCAGGCGGGTCGTGGTGCAGGCGGGCCAGTTCGCCGAGCACGACTTCGACCACGCCACCGTCACCGCCGCCCCGGCATCCGGCGACGGATACCCGGGCGATCCCCGCGACTACACCGCACCTCCCATCCACGAAAGCGAGCAGGAGGTGGCTGTGCACGGCCCGCGGCTGCTCGTGGAGCTGCCGCCCGGCCGCCGCATCCGGCTCGACCTGCACACGACCGCGCGCGTTCGCACGCCGTCCCACCAGCACTACTGAGGAGTCACATGGACGAGGCCATCTGGGATCTCCCCGTTCGCGGGTCGCTGCCCGCCGACCCCGATCCCGCGCTCGTGGCGGGGCTGTCCCGGATCAGCTCGGCCACCGCCTGCGCCAAGCTGCACGCCCAGGGAATCCGGCGGACCTTCATCGAGGGGCCGCGCCCCATCGCCGCCGGGCAGAAGATCGCCGGACGGGTCCGCACGCTGCAGTTCATGCCGCAGCGCGAGGACATCGCCTCCGGACTCGGGCAGGAGTACGTCGAGCGGCACACGGCCCTGTGGCACGTGCTCGAGGACATCCGGCCCGGCGACGTGCTCGTGGTGCAGGCGTACGGCAGCGCCTACACCGGCTGCTTCGGCGACATGCTGGTCCGCTACTTCAAGCGCAGGGGCGGCGCGGGCATCGTCGTGGACGGCCGGATCAGGGACCTGCCGCGCGTGAGCGGCATCGGCCTGCCGATCTGGTGCACCGGCGCCACCCCGCACTACGCCTCGCAGGCCGAGCTGTTCCCCTGGGCGTACGACGTGCCGGTGGCCGTGGGCGGAGCGCTCGCGCTGCCCGGCGACCTGTGCGTGGCCGACGACGACGGCGCGGTCATCGTGCCGCTGCGCCGGGCCGCGAAGGTGCTGGAGGCGGCGGCCGACCACGAGCAGTGGGAGCGCTACAGCAGGGCCCGCATCGAGGAGGGCGGCGCGCTGTCCGACTACTACCCCCTCACCCCCGAGACCCGCGCCGAGTACGAACGGTGGCGGGAGGTTAAGGAGAGCCAGTGATCCTCAGGTCCATCGGCGCCGTCGCGTTACTCCTGGGCGGCCTGACCGCCCCCGCGACCACGTCCGCCACCGCCGGCGCCAAGACGTGCGACTACTACGTGGCCACCGACGGCAGCGACCGCGGCGACGGCAGCGCCAGGAACCCGTGGAAGTCCATCGAGCAGGCCCGCGACCAGCTCAGGAAGCCGAACTACCGCAAGAACTGCGACATCGTGGTCAACATCAAGGCCGGCGACTACGTGGTGGACAAGACGATCGAGTTCACCGACGCCGACTCCGGCCCGGACGGCCACACCATCACCTATCGCAGCGCCGACGGCCCAGGCAAGGCCCGCCTGGTCGGCGCCCGGCCGCTCACCGGCTGGGAGAAGTACAAGGACGACATCTACAAGACAAAGGTCGACCGCACCTTCTACACGCTCTTCGAGGACGGCGTACGCGCCACCACCGCCCGCTACCCCAACAGGACCGCCGACGACCTGTGGTCGCCGTACCTGTTCTCGGTGACCCCAGAGGCCGAATACCAGGCCGTGCACAACTGGCTGTTCTTCGACCCCGAGGACATCCCGCAGGAGTGGGACCCCGACTTCGACAAGAACGCCCAGATGGTCGTCTGGTCGGGCGGGTCGTGGAGCTGGTTCACCGACCACGTGCCGCTCGGCGGCGCCGACTTCCGCAAGCACTTCTTCACGCTCAACCACGACGCCCGCTTCGCCCTGGTGAACAGCCGCAGCGGCTCGCGCTACTTCCTGCAGAACACGCTGCGCTTCCTCGACCAGCCCGGTGAGTACTACTTCGACTTCGAAAACAGCGAGGTCTACTACTGGCCGAAGACCTCCATCGACAAGGTCATGGCCCCCACGGTCAAGACGATCATCTCGCTGCACGGGTCGTCGCCTGACAAGCGGGTCGAGCGCCTCGCCTTCGACGGGCTCGCGCTGCAGTACTCCGATTTCGTCGAGTGGTACCGCTACGGCTGGAACTCCTCCGGCGACTCCGGGTACGAGCACAAGTACCCCATCTACGACCGGCAGATCGAGATGCCGCGCAACCGGTTCGGCATGATCACCCTGGAGAACACCCGCGACATCGACCTGACCAGGCTGCACATCTCCGACACCGGCTTCACCGGCATCTTCATGCTGTTCGCCAACGAGCGCGTCAAGGTGGCCGACAGCCTGCTCGCCAACCTCGGCGGCGACGGCATCAAGGTCGAGGGCGGCTACCCCGGCGAGGGCGACATCTCCGGCCACCACACGATCTCCAACGTCTACATCGACCACGTCGGCGAGATCGTGCCCGGCGACGCCTCCGGCATCGAGCTGATGAGCACCGGCAACAACCAGGTCAGCAACGTCGTGGTCAAGCACAGCGCCCGCTACGGCATCAGCCTGGAGGTCCGCCCCGAGATCGCCAACGCCGACAACTACGCGAGGAACAACCGCTTCTCCTACATCCGCCTGGAGGAGACCGGCCTCGACAGCGGCGACATGGGCGCGTTCTACACCTACGGCGTGCACAACACCGAGCCCCACGCCATCGACAACTACGTGGACCAGATGGTCATCGGCGACGTGCTCAACGACCCCGCGGGCCAGATGCCCGACTCGGGGACGCGCGGCGTGCACATGGACGCCGGCGGCTGCGGGTTCGCCATCTCCAATGTGGAGGTGGGCGAGGTCAGCGACGACAAGTACCAGGCGTACCAGTGCAACGAGGTGACCAACGCCAACTGGCAGGACGGGTTCGACCGCTCGAAGATGGAGTACGACAAGATCGGCGTGACCAGCGCGTTCCCGTACCCCGTCCCCGCCTGACCGATCAGGGATCCCGGCCGGTCCCCGCGTGGGGCCGGCCCCGCAGACCGGGGCGCCGGTCCCGCCGGCCCGGCGCCCCTTCCAGTCCCGCGCCTGTCCGCAGGACCTCGCCCTGGACGGGCGGCTCGCCGTCCCCCTCCGCACCACCCCCGCAGGACCTCGTCTCCTGGAGCGCCCGTGCCCGCATCCACCCCCCACGGCAACCCTCCTCTCCCCCGCTCCCGCCCGGCCGCCTCCGTGACGCGGCGCGGGTTTCTCGTGCTCTCCGGGGCCGCCACCGCCTCGGCCGCGCTCGCCGGACGCCCGCTCATCTCCCCCGCCGTCGCCGCCCCCGTACCGTCGGCCGGCTGGTTCGCCGAGCCCGGCGCGGCCGCGCGGCCGATGGTGCGCTGGTGGTGGCCGGACGCGCTGGTGGACCCGGCCGAGATCCGGCGCGAGGTGGACCAGCTCGCCGACGCCGGGTTCGGCGGCGCGGAGATCGCGGCCGTGCACCACAGCATCGCCGACAAGTCCGTGCTCGACCCCGAAGGGCACGGCTGGGGCACGCCCGCATGGAACGCGGCCGTCGCAGCGGCGCTCGACCAGGCGGCGAGGCGCGGCCTCACCATCGACCTGACCATCGGCCCCGCCTGGCCGGCCGCCGTACCGACGATCACGCCCGAGAGCGAGGCCGCCTGCAAGGAGCTGGCCTACGGCTCGGTGGCGGTGGCGGGCGGCACGACGTACCGGGGGCCTGTGCCGCCGCCCGCCGTGCCCGGACGTGCGGCGCGCACGCTGCTGCTCGTCCAGGCGGCCAGGGTCGAGCCCGCGCACTCGACCCGCGACGAGACCGGCCTCGACCCCGCCTCCCTGCGGACCGTCCCCGTGGACGGCGAGACCGTCACCTGGACGGCGCCCGGCGACGGCGAATGGCTGCTGATCTCCTACTGGCAGCGCGGCTCCGGCCAGCGGCCCGAGTCCGGCCCGCACACCGCTCCCGAGTCGTACGTCGTTGACCACTTCAGCCGCGCCGGCACCCAGGCGGTCATCGGCTTCTGGGAGTCACGGCTGCTCACCCCCGCCATCCGCGGACTGCTCAAGCGGGCGGGCGGCGCGCTGTTCGAGGACTCGATCGAGATCGAGAGCGACGCGCTGCCGTGGACGCCCGAGCTGCCCGCCGAGTTCGAGCGACGGCGCGGATATCCCCTCACCGACGTGCTGCCGGTGGTCGTGCTGGCCGACGAGGACCCGGTGTTCGCCTTCGACCCCGTGCTGACCAGGCACGCCCGCAAGGACTACTGGGACACGGTGTCCGAGCTGTTCAACGAGCACCACTTCACGGCGCTGCGCGACTGGGCCCACTCGCTGGGACTGCGGCTGCGGGCGCAGCCGTACGGGCTGCAGACCGACGCCATCGAGGCGGCGGCCATCCTCGACGTACCGGAAGGCGAGTCGCTCGGCTTCAAGAACCTCGACGACTACCGCTGCCTGGCCGGGGGGCGGGACATGGCGGGGCGCGAGGTGCTGTCCTGCGAGGCGGGCGCGTACGCGGGCGGCGCCTACACGACCACGTGGCGCAAGCTGCTGCTGACGATGGGCGGCGCGTACGCGGCGGGGCTCAACCAGACGGTGCTGCACGGCTTCTCGTACGCGAGCGCGCCGGGCGCGGCGTGGCCGGGGTTCGCGGCGTTCACGCCGTACGGCGGGTCGGTGGGGTACTCGGAGTCGTGGGGGCCGCGCCAGCCCACCTGGGAGCATGTCACCGACATCTCCCGATATTTCGCGCGAATTCATCTGATCATGCGGCAAGGGGTGCCGCGGGTGGACGTGGCGGTGTTCCGGCAGACCGGCTACACCAAGACCGGCATCGGCGCCACGTGGTTCACCGGGACCGGCGTGCCCTCCGGCTGGACCCACCAGTTCGTCAGCGGGCCGCTGCTCGGCCTGCCCGGCGCCCGGGTCACGGACGGGCGGCTGGGGCGGCCGGCGTACAAGGCGCTGTTCGTCGAAGGCGACCGCTTCGGCGGCAACGAGTGCACGATGACGCTCCACGTCGCCGAACGGCTGCTCGGGTTCGCCCGCGCGGGGCTGCCGATCGTGCTGCTCGGCGCCTGGGAGTCGGCCTCGGTGCCGGGCGTGCCGCGCGACGGCGAGAACGACCGCCTGCGCGCGCTCGTCGCCGACCTGCTGGCCGAGCCCACCGTACGCAGGATCGACAGCGCCGACGAGGTGCCCGGCGCGCTCGAAGCGCTCGGCGTCCGCCCCGACGTCCGGTACGCGGCCCCGTCCACCCTGCTCACCATGCGCCGCGTGGCCGGCCGGGTGGACTACTACTACCTGTGCAACGGCAAGCACCAGGAGAACGTCAAGCCGCCGGTCACCGCCATCGACCACGAGGTGACGCTGGCGCGCACCGACCGGGGCGGAGTGCCGTACCTGCTCGACCCGTGGACCGGGCGGGCCGAGCGCATCGCCCGCTACATCGAGGACGGCGACGCCATCCGGCTGCGCGTCACGCTGCGGCCCGGGCAGGCCCGCATCGTCGCCGTCGGGCGTCCCGGGCTGTTCGGCGACCGTACGGGAAAGCGCCCGCACGCCACCGCCACCACCGCCGACCTGGTGCGCTACGAGGACGGCCGGCTCGTCGTCCGCGCCACCGCGCCCGGCACGTACACCACCACCCTGTCCACCGGCCGCACCGTCACCAGCCGCATCGGCCCGCTCCCCGAGCCCGCCGAGCTGCGGGCCTGGCGGCTCACCGTGCGCGACCGCCGCCCGGACGGCGAGCGGACTCACACGCTCGACCTCGACGGGCTCGCGCCGTGGCACGACCTTCCCGGGCTTGAGGACGTCTCCGGTGTGGGGACGTACGCGGCCACGGTGGAGCTGGACGGGCCCGCGTACCTGGAGCTCGGCGAGGTCACCGACACCTGCAGGGTCCGCGTCAACGGCCGCGCGCTCGACCCCGTCGACCTGCTGCATCCCGTCGTGGACCTCGGCCCGCACGTCAAGCGCGGCAGGAACACCATCGAGGTGGAGGTCGCCACCCCGCTCGGCAACCGCCTCCGCCAGTCCGACCCGTCCGTCTACGGCTCGCTCCCCCGCCAGCCGTACGGCCTCCTGGGCCCGGTCCGCCTGGTCCCGTACGGCGAGGCGCGGATCTAGCACATCGCCATCGAAGCCTTGTATAGGGCGCCCTTCCAGCCGAGAACGTCGGTCGATCGAGGTAATCTGCCTGTCGTAGTCATGCGGCCCGACGGGCTTCCGCAGATCATCTGAGCTCCGGACACGCCCCCACACCGCACGAGTCCTTCGTGCTGCCTGGGGGTAGGTCTGTGACGGCATTTCGGTGCCCCGCCGAAGAACTGGCCAAGCTCGCGAGCTGCGGTTCGCTTCCGGAGCAGCGACTCAGCCAAGCCATCGCCGAGCATCTCGGGAGGACCGCGCGCATCAGTCCCTCCGCAGCGGAGCGGCGATCGTGGGATCGCAGCCTTCCGATGCTCGCCCGCGACCTGGTCGACGCCGGGTTGGGTGACGTCGAGATGCTGGTCGAGTTCCAGCTTCCGCTGACTAGCAAGCGCGCCGACGCCGTACTCGCGGGAGTGGACCGGCTCACCGGGCACGACGCGTACGTGGTCGTGGAGCTGAAGCAGTGGAGCCGGGCGGAGCTCTATGAGCACGACCCCGATCTCGTGCTCGTTGAAGGCGTCCCGCATGCGCCGCGGCTGCACCCGGCGGTGCAGGTGCGCACGTACCGCGACTACCTCGCCGACTTCATCGAGGTGCTGGACGACCGGAGCGACGTCGTGGACGGCGTGGCGTACCTGCATAATGCAGCAGATCCCGACATCCGCGACCTCTACTCCACAGCGCGCGGCAAGCATGTTCACCTGTTCGGCAGGACCCGGCGTGCCGCCTTCCTCGACTACCTCCGGAATCGTTTCGCACCCAGGCCGGGTTTCGACGCCGCCGAGCGCTTACTCGCCAGCGCGATCCGCCCGTCCAAACAGCTTCTCGCGCTCGCAGCACGGGAGATCAAAGAGCGCGAGCAGTTCGTGCTGCTCGATGAGCAGCGCCTGGCGTACGAGATCGTCCTGCACAGTGTCGACCGTGCCCGGAAGGACGGCACCAAGGAGGTCGTCATCGTCACCGGCGGGCCCGGCAGCGGCAAGAGCGTCATCGCGCTTTCGCTGCTGGGAGAGCTGTCGAGGCGAGGCCGCGCGGTCCTGCACGCCACCGGCTCCCGCTCGTTCACCGAGACGCTGCGCCGGGTGCCCGGGAAGGGCTCGTCGAAGGTGAAGAGCCTGTTCAAGTACTTCAACAGCTTCACACAGGCCCAGCCCGACGGCCTCGACGTCCTCATCTGTGACGAAGCGCACCGGCTGCGGGAGACCTCCCAATACCGCTTCACCCCGGCTCATCTGCGCAGCGACCGTCGCCAGGTCGACGAGTTGATCGACGCCGCGCGCGTCCCCGTCTTCCTCCTCGACGAGCATCAGGTCGTACGGCCGGGAGAGATGGGTACGGTCACCGCCATCAGGGCCCACGCCCAGGCCCGGGGCATCCGCGTGCGGGAGATCTCCCTCAACGAGCAATTCCGCTGTGGCGGCAGCCGCGCTTACGAGTCCTGGGTGCTGCGCCTCCTCGGCCTGGGAGGAGGCGCACCCGAACCGTGGGAGGGCGACGATCACTTCTCGGTCGCCCTGGCCGGATCTCCGGAGGAGCTCGAAGCCGTGCTCCGCTCGCAGCTGGGCCTGGGGTATTCCGCCCGGATCACGGCCGGGTTCTGCTGGCCATGGAGCGAGCCCAGGAAGGACGACACGCTCGTCCATGATGTCCGGATCGGTGACTGGAGCCGACCCTGGAATGTCAAAGGCGAACGGGCCGTCGGGCAAGCCCCCGCGAGTGCCTTGTGGGCGACCGCTGACGGCGGTTTCGAACAGGTCGGCTGTGTCTACACCGCCCAGGGTTTCGAGTACGACTGGAACGGCGTGATCATCGGCCCCGACCTGGTCGCCCGTGACGGCCGGCTGGTCACTGTCCGGGCGGCGAACAGGGATCCTGCGCTCACCCGCGGTGCCGACGACGAGGAAGCGGACAGGTTGATCCGCAATACGTACAAGGTCCTTCTGACTCGCGGCATGGCCGGCACCGTCATCTACGCGGTGGACGCCGAAACCCGGCAGTTCCTGAGCCGGCTGCTTCCACCTCTTTAGTTCCGCACCACCTGTCAGATCGCGGTCCGACGGGCTTCCGGGTCACCGGACACGCCCCCACACCGCACGAGTTCTTCGTGCCCTGGGGGTATGCATGGCCAAGCAGCACGGCCCCGCGTTCGTCGGGTCTGTGGAGACGCTCTTCGCGACGCTGTCCGCGCCCGCATCGGAGATGGAGAAGTCGTTCACCGCGGCGCTCGCAGAATCGACCAAGAGGGCGACGGGACGGCCGGTCGGCAAGAGCCAGATGCGGGCGTGGACCAACAGCCTGTCCGCGCTGGCGCGTGACCTGCGCGAGGCCGGCCTGGACCACATCGCGGTGCTGGTGGAGTACCCGATGCCGCACAACAAGGCGAGTTCGGCCGATGCCGTGCTCGCCGGTCAGCACCGCCGCACGGGCAGGGACCTGTTCGTGGTGGTCGAGCTGAAGCAGTGGAGTGAGGCGGAGCTCTACGAGGACGACGAGAAGCTGGTGACCGTACCGGGCAGCAGGAAGGAGTACGAGACCCATCCCGCCATCCAGGTGTCCAACTACTGTCAGAAGATCATCGAGAATTGCAGCGCCGTCGACGGGCACCCCGAATCCGTCGAAGGGATCGTCTACCTCCACAACGCCACGCGGCAGAGCGTGGCAGGACTGTTCGAGCTGACCCTCGACCACAACGTCAAGCTGTTCACCAAAACCGAGCGCAGCGCGTTTATCGACCATCTCCGCGGCCGCTTCGGAGACGAGGAAGGACGGCACGCGGCGGAACGACTGCTCAACGGACGTATCCAGCCCAATGAGCCGCTGCTCAGGAAGGCGGCGAATGTGCTCAAGGGCCGGGACACGTTCATCCTCCTCGATCAGCAGCAAGAAGCGTTCGAGACCGTCCGCCACGCCGTCGAGAGCGCCTTCGCCGCGAATACCAAGCGTGTGGTCACCATCACCGGCGGCCCCGGCAGCGGCAAGACCGCCGTCGCCATGGAGCTGCTGCGCTACATGACTCAGGCTCGGCGCCGCACCTGGTACGCCACCGGCTCCAGGGCTTTCACCGAGACGATGCGGCGTTTCGTCACCGGCAGCGACAAGGAGTTGAAGAACCTGTTCAAGTACTTCAACGACTTCGCCAACGCCGCGCCCAACGAGGCGGACATCCTGATCGCTGACGAAGCCCATCGTGCCCGGCTGAAGTCCTTCGACCGCTTTCGCCCGCACAAGTCCAGCGACCGGCCGCAGATCCAAGACCTCATCAACGCGGCCCGGGTCCCTATCTTCTTTCTCGACGAGCACCAGGTGGTCAAGCCCGGTGAGGTCGGCACCCTTGCCGCGATCAAGTCGTACGCGCAGCAACTGAACGTACGTCACCATCACGTGCCGCTCGACGGCCAGTGGCGGTGCGGCGGCAGCATCGCCTATGACCTCTGGGTCAAGCGGCTTCTCGGCTTGGGCAGCGAGGATGCCGAATGGGACGGGGACGCACCGCCGGTGCCGTGGGAAGGCGACGAGACCTTCGAGGTGATCGTCGCGGAATCGCCCGCGGCCATGGAAGCCATCCTCAGCGACAAGCTGGCCGAGGGCTGGAGCGCCCGGATGACCGCAGGCTACTGCTGGCCGTGGAACAGCCCCGGTGCCGACAAAAGCCTCCCGCTCGACGTGGAGATCGGCGATTGGCGACGCCCGTGGAACGCCAAGAGCACCGCCAGGGTCGGTGACGCGCCTCCCAGCCACATCTGGGCTATATCACCCGGCGGCTTCGGTCAGATCGGGTGTGTGTACACCGCGCAGGGCCTGGAGTTCGGCTGGGCCGGGGTGATCATCGGCCCTGATCTGCTCGCTCGCGGCGGCCGGATGGTCACCAATCGCGAAGGCAGCAAGGACAGAGACCTGACGAAGTCCACCGTCACCGACGAGCAGTTCGACCGCCTGGTACGCAACACGTACAAGGTCCTGCTGACGCGAGGGCTGGCCGGCGTGGTGCTGTACGCGGTGGACGCGGAAACGCAGGAGTTCCTGGCGGAACTGGTCAGCCCGCGAGCCTGACTCCCCTGCTGCTCTCAGCCGCGGTGCTGAGACGGGATAGCCGGGGCTCCGCTCCTGACCCTCAGGAGCGGAGCCTTCTCCATCCGCCTGGTGACCCCCGCCTCTGCCACGGACGCCTTGTCGATCCGGCGACAAGCCGTCCAGGAGGCTCCGTCGCCGGAGTCACGCGGCGACGGCCGTGCTGCGGCGGACAGAAAACACTGCTCGACCTCCCCCTTGAACGTTTGCCCCAGCGGCCCGGCCGCAGCGATGGCGGCCACGTCCGAGGCGTCCATGCGGACCGTCGTGGTGATCTCCAAGCCGGTGACGGTGATCGGCGCGCCGGAGCCGAGGACGAGCGCGGCGGCCTCGGGGTCGCTTGTGAACTCGTGCTCGGGCGGGCGTGTCAGCCCGCCCTGCCCGACGGCGACCACCGCCGCCGCTGCCGACCGGGCGCGCCTGCCCGCCCCCTACGCCCTTGCCCTGGGCGTCACCCGCCGCGGACGGAGCGGTGGGGGGACGACGGTCATCACACTTGACCGAGGGTTACCCGAGGTCTACATATATATTCACAGCCAACTATCCATTCGCGCAGAGAAGGGCCGAATGTGAAGGCATCGATCCCGGTTCTCGCCGCCGTCACCGCACTCGTCTTAGGCACCGTCCCAGCCGCCGCAACGGAGGCGGGCCCCCGGTTCTCCGTCCCCGGCCGTACCGGCGCGACCTGCGTGGACGCGCCGCTGACGATCACGTTCCCCGAGCCGGTGTCACTGGGCACGTCCGGGGCGATCGAGATCCGCACGGCCGACGGCACGCTCGCCGACCGCATCGAGGCGGCCACCGCCAAGGACGACAGGAAGAACATCGGACAGGCGGTCTCGGACACGGGCCTGCCGCACGACTTCTCGTACGAGTCGATCATGGTGGAGGGGAACACCGCCACCGTCTACCCGCACCACCGCCTCGACTACGGCCGCACGTACACGGTGACCGTGGAGGCCGGGGTCTTCCCCGGTCACGGCCCCGCGAGCTGGCGCTTCACCACCACCAAGCGCCGCCCGCACGACCAGCGCAGGCTGGCCGTCTCCGCCAAGGGGACCGGCGACTTCTGCACGGTGCAAGGAGCCATCGACGCCGTGCCGCTCGGCAACGACCGGCCGGTGACCATCGACGTCAAGCCAGGCGTCTACACCGAGATCGTCTACGTCCGCGAGGACCGCCCGCACATCACCGTCAAGGGCGCGGGCCCCGGCCGCACGGTGATCCAGTACCCGAACAACGACGTGCGCAACGGCGACAAGGCGCTGAGCGACGGCGGCCCCGAGGACGTGTGCCCGCGCCGCGTGCTGGAGACCTCAGACCTGCACAACTGCTGGCGGCAGACGTTCGGCGTGGACGCGGCCGACTTCCGGCTGACCAACCTCACCGTGCACAACACCACCCCGGACGGCGGCTCGCAGGCCGAGGCGTTCCGCGGCAACAACGACCGGATCGTGCTGGACCGGGTGCACCTCGTCAGCTTCCAGGACACGCTGCGGCTGCAGGGCAAGGGCTTCGTCACCCACAGCAAGATCAGCGGCGACACCGACTTCGTGTGGGGCACGGGCACGGTGTTCATTCAGGACTCGGAGCTGCAGTCCACCGACCGCGGCTACATCTCGCAGAGCCGCAGCGACGAGACGCGGCCCGGCTACGTGTTCGTGCGGACGAAGCTGACCAGGGCCCCCGGCGTGCCGGACGCGTCGGTGGTGCTCGGCCGCACCGCCGTGTGGCGCTTCACGCACAGCCAGACCGTGTTCATCGACACGAAGATGGACGCCCATGTGGCGCCGGTCAGCTGGCAGATCGACCCGGACGACTGCGCGCAGGCCCAGACGGCCGAGTTCTGGGAGTACGGCAGCACGGACCTGGCGGGCAACCCCATCGACACCTCGCAGCGGCTGGCCTGCTCCCGTCAGCTCACCCCCGAGGAGGCGGAGCGGTGGCGCGACCCGGCGTTCGTGCTGGGCGGCTGGAACCCGCTGCGCGACCGCCCGGCCGGGACGTCATGAAGGAACGGAGAGGCGAGATGACGGTACGGGACGCGGGCATGGAGCCTTCACACGACCCCGGTGCCCGAGCAGACGCCAGGCACGACTCCGGCACCCGCGCAGGAAGAGCGGGGCAGAGCAGGCGTGCGGTGCTCGGCGGCGTGCTGGGCGGCATCGGCGTCGCCCTCGCGGCGACGGGCCCGGCCGCGGCGGCGCCCACCCCGGGCGGCGATCCGGCCGGCTCCGCAGGCGGCACCCCGGCTGGTTCTTCAGGCGGCGTAGCGGGGGCGCGGGCGAAGGCCAGGCCGGTGGCGCCGGTGAACGCGGAGGTCGCGGCGAGGTTCGGCCCCGAGTACAAGACGCTGCCCGCCGCCGTGGCAGGCGTGGACATCGAGCCGCTCATCGGCATCACCAGCACCGAGGACATCGCGGCCCGGCGGCAGCGGATGATCGACTTCATCTGGAAGGGCGCCGGCCTGCCGCAGGGCCTGCCGGCCGTCGAAAAGGGCGTGGACGCCGCCGAGTTCGCCTCGCTCACCGGCGTGCGCAGGATCGACCTGCTGACGGTGCCGCTGCGCTACCGGATCTCCGCCAAGGTGTACGACCTGCTGCCCCGCAAGCCGTGGAACCGCCGCCTGGCCCTCTACCACAACGGCCACGGCGAGCCACCGGAGACGATGCTCCGCACCGTGCAGGCGCTGCTGGATCGGGGCTACCGGGTGATGGCGTACGCGATGCCGTTCCACCACTGGAACGGCGGCCAGCAGATCGAGGACCCCGCGAACCCGGGCACGATGCTGCCGAGCCCGTCGCACCGGGAGCTGGCGCCGTGGGAGAGCGAGTCGTTCTCGACGCTGGCGTTCTTCCTGGAGCCGCTGGTCGTCACCCTCAACTACGCAGAGGCGACCTACCGCCCGGCCTCGGTCGAGATGCTGGGCCTGTCGGGCGGCGGCTGGACGACCACCGTGTACGCGGCGCTCGACCCGCGCATCAACCACAGCTATCCGGTGGCCGGGTCGCTGCCGTTCTTCCTGCGCCCCGCATCGCCGAAGCCGAGCCCCACGGTGGGCGACTGGGAGCAGACCAAGGAGTCGTTCCCCGGCTTCTACTCCTCGATCACCGCCGGCACGGCGGACGACTACCTGCAGATGTACGTGATGGCCTCGATCGGCGAGAACCGTGGCCAGCTCCAGATCCTCAACAGGTTCGACGACTGCTGCTTCAACGGCGTGAGCCATCGGGTGTACGCGGCGCCGCTGCGCGACCGGGTGCGGCTGCTCGCGGGCGGGCGGCCGGAGCACGGCCGCTGGGACCTGCTGGAGGACGCCACCCATGGCGATCACACGATCTCGCCGTACGCGCTTTCCGTCATCCTCTGGGATCTTGACAGCACAAATGTCACAACCTAATATCAGAATATAGATACATTAGCGAATAAATATTCACCGGCCATTTGTGGAGGGCCGCATGGCGGGCAGGATTTTCTCTCACCGGCGCCGCGTCATCATCAACAGCGATGCGAAGAACGAAGCGGACGACCAATTCGCGATCGTGCACGCCCTGCTCTCTCCGAGCCTCGACATCAGGGGCCTGATTCCCGCGCATTTCGGCAACCGCCGTACCCGGCACAGCCTTGAGGAGAGCCGCGCGGAGATCGAGCTGCTGCTGCGGCTGATGAAGCTGGATGGCCAGGTGCCGGTGGCGGACGGCGCGCCGTACGCGCTGCCCGACGCCGGCACCCCGGTCCCCTCGCCGGGCGCCGAGCTCATCATCGAGGAGGCCATGCGCGAGGGCGCCGAGCCCCTCTACGTCGCCTTCCTCGGCCCGCTCACCGACATGGCCTCGGCCCTGCTGCTGGAGCCGCGCATCGCCGAGCGGGACGTCACCGTCATCTGGATCGGCGGCGGCGGTTACGACGGGCGCGGCCCCCAGGACGGCCGTCCCGAGTTCAACCTGTCCAACGACATCGTGGCGGCCAACCTCGTCTTCTCGTCGGCGCTGAAGGTGTGGCAGGTGCCCGCGCCGACGTACCGGATGATGGCCGTCGGCTACGCCGAGCTTGACGCCAAGGTCGCGCCGTGCGGCGAGATCGGCGAATACCTCGTACGCCAGCTCGTCGAGTGGAACGAGCGGCGGCACCGCGGCTCCATCGAGTTCCGCGTGCTCGGCGACTCGCCCGCGATCGGCCTGATGCTGCACCCCGACTGCGGCACCTGGGTCGAGCGGCCGGCGCCGAACTTCCGCTACGACGGCACCCTCGACTTCTCCAGCGCCAACCGGCCCATCCGCACGTACGACTCCATCGACGCGCGCTTCATCCACGAGGACTTCTTCGCCAAGCTGCGCGCCTTCGCAGACGGCGCGGGCCGTTGAGCACACCCATCAGAGCAGGAGGCGATGCGCCATGAGTGCGCTGACGTTCGGCGCCGGGATATGGGCGTTCGGGCAGATCGTGGACCGGTACGCCACGGACGGCTACGGTCCGGCGAGGACGATGACCGAGATGCTCGATCTCGCGGCCGCCGTTGACGGGCTGGAGTGCCTGGACGTCAACGTGCCGTTCGCCGAGGGCGTCACCAAGGCGTCGGAGGTGGCCGGGCTGCTGGCCGAGCGCGGGCTGCGGGCCAGGGCGATCACCCCGCACGTCTACACCAGGGAGTTCGCCAGGGGCGCCTTCACCAACCCCGACCCCGCCGTACGCCGGAAGGCCGCCGAGCGCGTGCACGAGGCCGTCGCGGTCGCGCGCGAGCTGGGCGCCGACTACGTGAAGTTCTGGCCCGGCCAGGACGGCTTCGACCTGCCGGGGCAGGCCGACTACGCGCGGCTGTGGGACCTGACCGTGACCGCGATCAGGGAGCTCGCGTCCGCCCACCCCGACGTGCAGTTCGCGATCGAGTACAAGGCCAAGGAGCCGCGGGTGCGCATCACGCTCGCCGACGCGGCCCGCACCCTGCTGGCCATCGAGGAGGCCGGGCAGCCGAACGTCGGCATCGTCATGGACTTCGGCCACTCGCTGCTGGCCGGCGAGACGCCCGCCGAGGCCGTGCAGCTCGTGCACCGGCGCGGGCGGCTGGTCTCGGTCGAGCTGAACGACAACTGGCGCGGCTGGGACGACGACCTGCCGGTGGCCTCGGTGCACCTGTTCGAGACCATCGAGTATGTGCTGGCCGTGCGGCGCATCGGCTGGGACAAGCCGATCCTGCTCGACCAGTTCCCGTACCGGGAGGATCCGGTGCGCGCGCTGTCGCAGAGCATCCGGACGATCAGGATGCTGGAGGAGGTGTGCGACCGGGTCGATCTGGACGCGCTCAGGGACGCGCAGGAACGGCAGGACGCGCTGGCCGCGCAGGCGGTGCTCTGGTCGGCGATCGGGACGGCACGTGCGACCTAGCGACACCACACTCCCCCACCCGCCGGTGAGCACCGGCGCCGAGCTGCGCCCCGACCATCAGGCCATCGCCGAGTGGCGGCGGCTGCGCGAGCGGCTGGCCCGCGCCGACCGCGCGGGCCGCGCCGCCGCGCTCGCCGCGCTGGCCGGCGGCATCAGGCGCACGGTCATCGGCACCATCGCGGACGCCGGTCTCGGCCACACCGGCGGCGACCTGTCGGTGACCGACATCCTCACCACCCTGTACGCCGCCGTGCTGCGCCTCGACCCCGCCGACCCCTCCTGGCCGGAGCGCGACCGGCTCATCCTGAGCAAGGGCCACTGCTCGGTCGCCCTCTACACCACGCTCACGACCTGCGGCTTCTTCCCCGCCGAGCACCTGAGCACGTTCGCCGCCCCGCTGTCGCCGCTCAACGGCCATCCCAGCCGCCGCTCGGTGCCGGGCGTGGAGACCAGCACGGGTCCGCTCGGCCACGGCCTGCCGGTCGGCGTCGGCGTCGCGATCGGGCTGCGGCTGCGCGGGTCGGCGGCGCGGACGGTGGTGGTGCTGGGCGACGGCGAGCTGCAGGAGGGCAGCAACTGGGAGGCCGCGATGACGGCGGGCCACCGGCGGCTGTCGTCGCTGACGGCGATCGTGGACCGCAACGGGCTGCAGCAGGGCGCGCGCACCAGCGACACCAACGACCTGGAGCCGCTGGCCGACAAGTGGCGGGCCTTCGGGTGGGAGGCGGTCGAGGTGGACGGGCACGACCACCTGGCGCTGCTCGACGCCGTCACGGCACCGCGCGACGAGGGCCGGCCGCGCTGCGTGATCGCCAGGACAGTGAAGGGACGGGGCGTTTCGTTCATGGAGGACCGGGTGGAGTGGCATCACCGGGTGCCGGACGCCGAGCAGACCCGCGCCGCGCTCGCCGAGCTGGCCGAGTCAGGGGACGCACGTTGATCGTGAAAGCGGCGCACGACTGCCGCGACGCCTTCGCCGACGAGCTGGTCGGCCTGGCCCGCGCCGACGACCGGATCGTGGCCGTGTGCAACGACTCGGTCGGGTCGAGCAAGCTGGCCGCCTTCGCCGCCGAGTTCCCCGACCGGCTGGTGAACGTGGGCATCGCGGAGCAGGACATGGTGGGCATCGGGGCGGGCCTCGCCAACGCGGGACTGGTGCCGTTCGTGTGCGGGGCGGCGACGTTCCTCACGGCCCGGGCGTTGGAGCAGATCAAGGCGGACGTGGCCTACAGCGCGGCGAACGTCAAGCTGTGCGGGATGAGCCCCGGGCTGTCGTACGGCGCGCTGGGGCCCACCCACCACTCGACCGAGGACCTGTCGTGGCTGCGCGCCATCGCCGACCTGCCCGTCGTGGTGCCCGCCGACCCGGCGCAGACGCGCGCGGCGGTGCGGTGGGCGGCGCGGACGGCCGGCCCGGCGTTCCTGCGCATCGGCAGGTTCCCGGTGCCGGACGTCTCGCCGCCGGACGGGCCCGCGTTCACCTACGGGCGGGCGGCCCGGCTGCGCGAGGGCTCGGACGCGACGATCGTGGCGACCGGCACGCTGGTCAGCCGCGCGCTCGAGGCCGCGGAGCTGCTGGCCGGGCGCGGCGTGCAGGCCAGGGTGGTGAACGTCTCGACCGTCTCCCCGCTGGACCGCGAGGAGATCGCGGCGGCGGCCACGCAGACAGGGGCGGTCGTCACGGCGGAGGAGGCGGTGCCCACCGGCGGGCTCGGGGCGGCGGTGGCGGAGGTGGTGCTGGAGACGCGCCCGGTGCCGATGCGGCTGCTCGGCCCGCGTACGTTCGCGCCCACCGGCGAGCCGGAGTTCCTCCTCGAACACTTCGGGCTCACCGCGGACGGCATCGCCCGCGCGACGCTGGAGGTGCTGGGCCGTGCCGGCGCGTGACGTGCGGGCGGGACCGCCGCCCGGTCTGAACGCCGGGGACGCTCGCGGCGCGCCCGTACGGCGGGACGCCGGAGAGGGCTCGGCCGGGCCGTTCGTCCTGGGCGTCGATCAGGGCACGAGCGCGACCAAGGCGATCCTGGTCGACGCGGCGGGTGAGGTGGTGGCGCGGGCGTCCGCGCCGCTCGCCCGGCGGGACCCGGGTCCCGGGCTGGTCGAGCAGGACGCCGCCGAGCTGTGGCGGAGCGTCCTCGACGCGGTCGCGGCCTGCCTGCGCGACGCGCCGCCCGGCCGGGTCGCGGCCGTCGGGCTGAGCGTCCAGCGCGAGTCGATCATGCTGTGGGACGGCGGCACGGGCGAGCCGCTCGGGCCGCTGGTGAGCTGGCAGGACCGCAGGGGCGGCGAGCTGTGCGCCCGCCTGGCCGGCGCCGCCTCCCTGGTACGCGAGCTGAGCGGCCTGCCGCTCGACCCGATGTTCTCGGCGTCCAAGGCGGCCTGGCTGCTCGACCGGCACGGCAGGAAGGGCGTGCGGCTCGGCACGGTGGACTCCTGGCTGCTGTACAGGCTGGGCGGCGGCCACGTGATCGAGGCCGGCTGCGCATCGCGTACCCAGCTTCTCGACGTGCGGCGGCGGGCGTGGAGCCCGGAGCTGTGCGAGCTGTTCGGGATCCCCGATGAGGCGCTGCCCGAGGTGGTGCCGTCCACGGGGGCGCACGCCGGCGCGGGCGCCCTGCACCCCTCGCTGGCCGGGGTGCCGGTCGCGGCCGTGCTCGGCGACTCGCACGCCGCCCTGTACGCGCACACGGCGGGCCGCCCAGGCGGGGTGAAGGTCACCTACGGGACGGGCTCGTCCATCATGGCCCTGGCGGGCGCCGACATGTGCGAGAACACGGCCCGTGAGGCGGGGCTGTGCCTGACGATCGCCTGGGACGACGGCGCGCCCGCGTACGCGCTGGAGGGCAACATCCTGGCCGCCGGCGCCACCGTCACCTGGCTGTCCGGGGTGCTCGGCGTCGAGCCTGACGAGCTGGCGCGGCTCGCGGCCCGCGGCGAGCGGGGTAGGCTGCACATCGTGCCGGCGTTCGGTGGTCTGGGCGCGCCGTGGTGGGACGACGGAGCAGAAGCGATCATGACGGGTTTCGGCCTGGGCACGCGCAGGGAGGACCTCGCGCGGGCCGCGGTCGACTCGATCGGCCTGCAGGTCGCCGACGTCGTGGCGGCCATGCGGCGGGCCGCGGGGCCCGTCACCGAGCTGCTGGCCGACGGCGGGCCGGCGGCCAACACCGACCTCATGCGGTGGCAGGCCGACATCACCGGGCTGCCGGTGCGGGTGGCGGCGCGTCCCGAGCTGTCCGCGCTGGGTGCCGCGCACCTGGCCGGGCTCGAAACCGGTGTATGGTCCCGCGGGGAGCTGTCGGGGCTGCCGCGCCACGGCCGGCGACACCCGCCCGTGCTGCCGGTGTGCGAGCGGCGCCGCGCGCTAGCACAATGGCACTCGGCAGTGGCCCGGGCTCGCCACCGGACCAGCAGGAGCGGCGAAGCCGAAGCGGAGGCCAGCGATCGTGGGAGCTGACAGTGGGTTCGACAAGGGCCGCGCGGGCGAGGTGAGGCTCGGCGGTCGCCGGCTCGGCCAGGAGTCCGAGCGCATGCGGCTGCTCGTCCGCGTCGCCCGGCTCTACCACGAGCACGGCGTGCGCCAGCCGCAGATCGCCGCCCAGCTGCGCATCTCGCAGCCCAGGGTGTCGCGGCTGCTCAAGGAGGCCGCGGAGATCGGCATCGTGCGCACGGTGGTCGTGGTGCCGTCCGGCGTGCACGCGCTGCTGGAGGAGGACCTCGAGCGCAAGTACGGCGCGGAGCAGATCATCGTCGTGGACGCCGCGGGCGAGAACCACGACGTGGTGGCCGCGCTGGGCTCGGCCGGGGCGACGTACCTCGACGCCACGCTGATCGGCGGCGAGCACCTCGGCATCTCCTCGTGGAGCGCGAGCCTGCTGGCCACGGTCGAGGCGATGCAGCGCCGTCCGGTGCGGGTGGCCGAGGAGGTCGTGCAGCTCATCGGCGGGGTCGGCAAGGGCTCCGCGCAGGTGCAGGCGACCCGGCTGGCCGCTCATCTGGCCGACCTGACCGGCGCCGAGCCGGTCTTCCTGCCCGCTCCCGGGCTCGTGGGCTCGGCGGTGGCGCGGCAGGCGCTGGAAGAGGACCACGTGGTGCGGCAGGTGATCGATGCCTGGTCGCGGCTGACCACCGTGCTGGTCGGCATCGGCAGCCTCAACCCGTCGCCGCTGCTGCAGGAGAGCGGCAACGCGATCTCCGAGGACGAGCTGGAGACGCTGCGCGGGCTCGGCGCGGTGGGCGATGTGTGCCTGCGCTTCTTCGATGCCGAAGGCCGGCTGATCGACTCGCCGCTGGAGGAGCGCATCCTCGGCATCCCCGCCGCCGACCTGCGGCGGGTGCCGCGCCGCATCGCCATCGCCGGCGGACGCCGTAAGACCGCCGCCATCAGGGCCGCACTCAAGGGCGGCTGGGTCAACACCCTCATCACGGACGTCGGCGTCGCCGAGGAGCTCCTGAAGGACTGACCCGGCCCTCCTGGCAGAGAAAGCCTCCCGCAGGACGACCGGCCTCCTCGCCGAGGAGCTGAGGAACTTTCCTCGCCGAGGAGCCGGGGACCTCTCCTCGCCGGGAGCCGGGGAACTCTCCCGGAGGACCGACCGGCCGAGGAGCTTCTTTCCAGGGCCACCCTCGGTTCTCCTCGTCAAGGAGCCGCTCAGGGCTGCCCCGAGCCTCCCCGCCACCACGCCCGTGCCCCGGCGCCCGGATGCCGCGCCGACGTGCGGCGGATGCCGCACCCACCCGGCCGGCGAGGTTCTGCGCCGGCACACGCGAACCTCGCGGGCCCCGCCCGCTCCTCCAGGCCCCCGCACCCCACCCAGCTCCCCCACGCTCCCCGCCCGCCGCCGGCTTCCATGTGCTCTCCCACCGCCGCCGCGCGTTCGGCGTGGCGGCCGTCGTGCCTTCGCGCGGGCGGCCGTCGTGCCTTCGCGCGGGCGGCCGTCGTGCCTTCGCGCGGGCGGCCGTCGTGCCTTCGCGCGGCGGTCTTCGTGCCGTCCCGTGGCGGTCTTCGCGCGTTCGCCGGAACTCGAAAGATGACCGCCGGAGAAACCGCTCTTGACAGTCACATCCGTGTCGTTCACGATGTGATGAATCCACTCCATTCATGCCTGAATAAAAATTCTCACCGACAGCAGCGTGGTCCGGAGTGTGCCGATCAGACGGCACGGCCCTGCCTATTCCCGGGGCGGAAAGAGAGCGTTTCGATGACCGAGGCCCTTGGCTTCGATCCCCAAAGATCAGGATTCGGCCGCCGCGCTTTACTGCGCTCGGCGGCATTGGTCACACCCGCCGTGGCCTGGGGGCCGGCTGCGGGTCATGCCGCCGCTGCGGCGGTGCCCACGCCGTCGCCGGCACCGGCTCAGACGGCGCAGGCCGCCGCGAAGAAGGTGCCCGCCTTCCCCGGCGCCGAGGGCGCGGGCATGTACGTCACCGGCGGCCGCGGCGGCAAGGTGTACGAGGTGACGACCCTCGACGACGACGGCCCCGGCTCGCTGCGCGCGGCGGCCGCCAAGTCGAACGGCACGATCGTCTTCCGGGTGGCCGGCACCATCAGGCTCAAGAGCGGGCTCGACATCACCGGCTCCAACCTGACGATCGCCGGCCAGACCGCGCCCGGCCACGGCATCACCGTCATCGGCAACGAGACGGCGATCAAGGGCAACAACATCATCCTGCGCCACCTGCGCTTCCGCGGCGGTGACGAGCTCGGCACCCCCATCGACACCTTCGCCGCCAGGGGCGTGCGCGACGTCATCATCGACCACTGCTCGTTCAGCTGGGGCGTGGACGAGTGCTTCTCCGTCTACGGCAACGCCAACGTGACCGTTCAGTGGTGCGTCATCTCCGAGGGCCTGGTCAACTCGGTGCACGACAAGGGCCGGCACGGCATGGGCGGCCTGTGGGGCGGCGACACGGTCACGTACCACCACAACCTGCTCATCCACCAGAACGGCCGTAACCCGCGCTTCAGCTTCGAAGAGGGCATGGCGCTGGTGGTGGACCACCGCAACAACGTGATCTACAACCCGGGCATCACGTCCTGCTACGGCGGCGAGTGGTCCAACGGCATCAACCTGGTGGGCAACTACTACAAACCGGGCCCCAACACGCTGCCCGGCATCGCCAGGGAGATCGTCGCCCCCGGACGCTTCGGCCAGTGGCACGTCAGCGGCAACGAGATCGAGGGGCACGCCGACGTCACGGCCGACAACAGCAAGGGCATCACATTCCCGGTCGGCGGCATCACGCTGCTGCCCAGGCCGGTGGAGTTCGACAACGGCATCACCGAGCAGACGGCGCGCGAGGCGTTCGCGACGGTCCTGGAGCAGGCGGGGGCCACGCTGCCGCGCCGGGACGCCATCGACGCGCGGCTGGTGAACGAGGCCCGCACCGGCACGGGACGGCACATCAACTCGCAGAAGGACGTGGGCGGCTTCGTGCCCCTGCCCACCGAGGTGGAGCCCCCGGCAGACGGCGACCACGACGGCATCCCCGACGAGTGGGAGACCGCGAACGGCCTCGACCCCGCCGACCCCGAGGACGCGCAGACGGCCGGCCCCGACGGGTACACGAACCTGGAGCGCTACCTCAACTCCATCCAGCGGGCCGGCGCCCGCAACCCGGAGGTGGCGATCACCTCCCCCGCGATCGACCAGGTGTTCGCGGCGGCCAAGAACAAGCAGTCCATCACGATCACGGCCGACGCCAAGGCGCTCGACGGCGCGACGATCGCGAAGGTCGAGTTCTTCCACGGCGACACGAAGATCGGCGAGGCGACGGCGGCGCCGTACACGGTGACGTGGGAGGGGGTCAAGGACGGCAGCTACTGCCTGACGGCCAGGGCCACCGACAGCACCGGATCGGCGACCACGTCCTCGCTGGTGCCGATCCACGTCAACCGCACCAGGACGCACAGCGGCTGGCAGGTCAGGGACATCGGCGAGGTGCCGATCCCCGGCAACACGGCGCTCAAGGACGGCGTCTTCACGATGAAGGGCTCCGGCAAGATCGCCGGCTGGAACGACTCCTTCCACTTCGCGTACAAGGCGGTCGGCTTCAGCAGGCGCGGCGAGGTCCTGGAGATCACCGCCCGGCTCGACGGCATCAGCAGGAACCACATCGGCGCGGTGGCCGGCGTCATGGTGCGGCAGGACCTGGAGCCGGACTCGCCGTTCATGCTGGCCGGCATCGGCTACTCAGCCAGCAGTGAGGACGGCTCCGGCCGGCGGGCGATGGCGATCAGGGTCGCCTCGCACGGCACCCGGCCGAGCGTCGGCGAGTGGCCCGACGGCCTGGGCGAGAAGCCGTACTGGCTGCGCCTGGTCGCGAGGAGCCTGCCGACCGGCAACGACACCGAGTTCGAGGCGTTCCTGTCGGACAACTCCCTCAACTGGGACCGCATCGGCTACGAGCGCATCGCGATGCGCACCAGCCGCTTCTACGTCGGTCTCGTCGTGGACGGCAACCAGGAGGCCAACGGCGTCCACAACTACATCACCGCGACCTTCAGCCAGGTCAAGGTCAATCGTTAGACCCCCGGAAACGGAGCACCGATGACAGAGCACGCCTTCACGAGGAGGAGCCTGCTCCGCGGCGGCGGAGGGCTTCTGCTGCTGGCCACGGCCGGTGGCTGCGGCTTCTTCGACACCAGCCCCGCCAAGGACGCGGGCGGCCCGGCGGCGGCCGCCGACCTGTCGGCCAAGGAGGCGCCGCAGCTGGCCGAGCTGGTCAAAGCCGGCAAACTGCCGCCGCTCGAGCAGCGTCTGCCGAAGAACCCCATGGTCGTCACGCCGCTGAAGGAGCCCGGCCGCTACGGCGGCACGTGGGCCTCGGCGATCGTGGGCGAGGACGACTTCGACTGGCTGTACTACTCGCTCGGCTACGAGCCGCTGGTCCGGCTCAAGCCCGGCACCAACGGGCAGAAGGGCCCCGACGACATCGTCCCGAACGTGGCCGAGTTCGAGGTCCAGGACGACGGCCGGGTGTACGTGTTCCGGCTGCGCGAGGGCCTGAAGTGGTCCGACGGCCAGCCGTGCACGGCCGACGACATGCTGTTCGCCTTCGAGGACGTGGCCACCTACCACGACCTGCACACGACCGGCGTCTACGACCTCTACCTGGAGAACGGCACCACGGACGAGCTGGTCAAGGTGGAGAAGGTGGACGAGCGGACGGTCCGCTACGTCTACAAGCAGCCGAAGGCGGGCCTGCTGTTCCAGATCGCGGTCTCGACGTTCGAGCGCGGCGGCGCGGCCGGGTTCCTGCTGCCCAAGCACTACCTCAAGCAGTTCCACAAGAAGTACAACCCGGACGCCGACAAGCTGGCCAAGGAGCGGCAGCTGGAGGACTGGACCCAGCTGTTCATGAACAGGAACGACGTCGCGCACAACGCCGACATGCCGACGCTGCACCCGTGGAAGATCACGAACCCGGTCGGCAAGGGCACGGCGGTGGTGGCCGAGCGCAACCCGTACTACTGGAAGGTCGATGACAAGGGGCGGCAGCTTCCGTACATCGACCGGTTCAGGGCCGAGGTGCTCGGCGACGTCGAGGTCGAGCTGCTGAAGATCATGAACGGCGAGATCGGCCTGCAGCTGCGCAACTTCAACACGCCGGAGAACAAGCCGCTGATCGCGCAGAACGCCGAGAAGGGCAAGTACCGGCTGTTCGACGTGCCGAGCCGGCTGAGCAACACGATGATCCTGCAGTTCAACCAGACGATCAAGGACGACGGACTGCGGGAGCTGTTCCAGAAGAAGGACTTCAGGATCGGCCTGTCGTACGCGATCAACCGGCAGGAGATCATCGACGGCGTGTACGCCGGCCAGGGCGAGCCGTGGCAGGCCGCGCCGTCGAAGAACAACGCGCTCTACGACCCGGAGTTCGCCAAGCAGTACACCGAGTACGACGTCGCCAAGGCCGACGAGTTCCTCGACAAGGCGGGCCTGACGGAGAAGGACTCCGACGGGCGGCGGCTCGGCCCCGACGGCAAGCCGCTGATCATCACGGTCATGGCGAGCACGGAGTTCCCGCACCACGTCGAGGCGCTGGAGTTCGTCAAGAAGGGCTGGGAGGCGGTCGGCGTCGGGCTGCGCGTGGACCCGGTCGCGGGCACGCTGTTCACCGAGCGCACGATGGGCAACCAGCCGCAGTGCTCGACGTACACGTGCAGCGACTTCGACGTGATCACCGGCACCGGCGGCGACCACTACTACGTGCCGAGCAACTCCGGCAGCGCCCGCTACGCCATCCGCTGGGCGCAGTGGTACGGCAGCAAGGGCAAGAGCGGCGACGAGCCGCCGGCCCCGGTGCGCGCGCAGCTCGAGGCGTTCACCAAGATGCGCACGGAGCCGGACTTCACCAAGGCGCTGGAGCACGCCAAGGAGGTGGTGAAGGCGGCCAAGGAGCAGTTCTACGCGATCGGCATCAGCTCGTACCCGGACGAGTACGGCATCGTCTCCACCGCGTTCAAGAACGTGCCGGACTCGATGGCGTCCGCGCCGGTGAACCCCGGGCCGACCCAGCCCGAGCAGTACTCGCTCTGAGGGGCACGGCGTGCTGGCTTACTTCGGGCGCCGCCTGATCTACGTGGTGGTGACGCTGTGGGCGATCTCGATCGTCGCGTTCGTCATCATCAACCTGCCGCCGGGCGACTACGTCTCGACACTGGTCGCGAACGCGCAGGCGGGCGGCGAGGGCATCACCCCCGCCGAGATCGCGAACCTGCGGCAGCGCTATGGGCTCGACGATCCGCTGCTCGTGCAGTACTGGCGCTGGTTCTCCGCCATCCTGTTCCACGGCGACTTCGGTCAATCGTTTGCCTGGAACCAGGCGGTCTCCACGCTGATCGGCGAGCGCATCGCGCTGTCGGCGGTGCTGTCGCTCAGCTCGCTGCTGATGGTCTGGGCGATCGCGTTCCCCATCGGCATCTACAGCGCGGTCAAGCAGTACTCCTGGGGCGACTACGGCTTTTCGTTCCTCGGCTTCATCGGGATGGCGGTCCCGGAGTTCATGCTGGCGCTGGTCCTCATGTACATCGGGTTCCGCTACTTCGGGCAGAGCGTGGGCGGGCTGTTCTCGCCGGAGTTCCAGGACGCGGCCTGGAACCTCGGCAAGGTGCTCGACCTGCTGAGCCACCTGTGGGTGCCGATCGTGGTCATCGGGGTCTCCGGCACGGCCGGCATGATCCGGGTGACCAGGGCCAACCTGCTGGACGAGCTCTACCGCCCGTACGTGGTGACCGCCAGGGCCAAGGGCCTGCCGGAGTGGAAGCTGCTGCTGAAGTACCCGGTGCGGATGTCGCTCAGCCCGTTCTTCAGCACCGTCGGCTGGCTGCTGCCCGGCCTGATCGGCGGCGAGACGATCGTCTCGGTCGTCATGAGCCTGCCCACCGGCGGCCCGCTGCTGCTCAGCGGCGTGCTGAACCAGGACATGTATCTCGTCGGCAGCTTCGTGCTGATCCTCAGCACGCTGACCGTGATCGGCACCGTGATCAGCGACCTGGCGCTGGCCTGGTGGGACCCGCGAATTCGCAAACGGTACAAGAGAGAGTAGCGCCAGATGTTCCTCAGGCGACCGACGGCGAGGGAAGCAGGGACGCTGCCGCAGTGGCGGCTGATGTGGCGGCAGTTCCGCCGGCACCGGCTCGCGATGGTCGGCGCGGCGATCCTGATCCCGGTCTACTTCGTGGCGATCTTCGCGGAGTTCTTCGCGCCGATGTCCAGCTCGACGGCGAACACGCAGATGACGTACGCGCCGCCGCAGGTGCTGCGCATCTCCGCCGAGCACGGCCTGCACGTGTACGGGTACACCAGCGAGCGCGACCCGCGCACGTACGCGCAGACCTACACCGAGGATCCGTCGCAGGTGATCGAGGTCGGGCTGTTCGTGCACGGCGATCCGTACAAGCTGCTGGGGCTGATCCCGTCCGACATCCACCTCATCGGCCCGGTGCGGCACGGCGATCCCTTCTACCTGCTGGGCACCGACCAGAACGGCCGTGACCTGCTGTCGCGGCTCATCCACGGCGCACGCGTGTCGCTGTCCATCGGGCTGGTGGGCGTGGCGGCGAGCTTCCTGCTCGGCATGCTGATCGGCGGCGTCTCCGGCTATTTCGGCGGCGGTGTCGACAACGTGGTGCAGCGCGTCATCGAGTTCCTGATGGCGATACCGACGCTGCCGCTGTGGATGGCGCTGTCGGCGGCGCTGCCCACCGACTGGGGGCCGCTCACCCGATATTTCGCCATCACGGTGCTGCTGTCGCTGATCGGGTGGACGGGTCTGGCCAGGGACGTCCGCGGCCGGTTCCTGGCGCTGCGCGAGGAGGACTTCGTCACCGCGGCCAGGCTGGACGGCGTGGGCCGGCTGTCGATCATCTTCCGGCACATGATCCCCTCGTTCGCCAGCCACATCATCGCCTCGTTGTCGCTGGCCATCCCCGGGATGATCCTCGGCGAGACCAGCCTGAGCTTCCTCGGGCTCGGCCTGCAGGCGCCCGCCGTGAGCTGGGGCGTGCTGCTGGAGGGCGCCCAGAACGTGCGCGTCGTCGCCAACGCCCCGTGGCTGCTCGCGCCCGGCGTCGCGGTGGTGGTCGTGGTGGTCGCCATGAACTTCTTCGGGGACGGGCTGCGCGACGCCGCCGACCCGTACGGAGCGGCGAGCGGAGGCCGGAGAAGGAAGCCGTTCAGGCGTAACCGCGTAGGCCGACAGTGAGCGCGACCATCAACACCGCAATAAGGGGGTGGGCAGGCGTGGCCGCAGGCGACGTGCTGCTTGAGATCGAGGACCTGCACACGCACTTCCACATGGACGACGGCGTCGTGCACGCCGTGGACGGCGTGGACCTGCGGATGCGCAAGGGCGAGACGCTGGCCATCGTCGGCGAGTCCGGCTGCGGCAAGAGCGTCATGGCCCGCTCGATCCTGCACCTGGTGGACCCGCCGGGCCGGATCGAGGGCGGCAAGGTCACCCTGCACCGCCCCGACGGCCCGGTGGAGCTGGTCGGCGCGCACAAGCGGCTGCTGCGCCAGGTCAGGTGGAAGGACATCGCGATGGTCTTCCAGGAGCCGATGGCCTCGCTGAGCCTGGTGCACACGATCGGCAGCCAGATCATCGAGGCGGTGCGGCTGCACGAGAACGTCGGCAAGGCCGAGGCCCGCAAGCGCGCCATCGAGATGCTGGACCGGGTCGGCATCCCGATGCCGCAGCGGCGGGTGGACGCCTACCCGTTCGAGCTGAGCGGCGGCATGCGGCAGCGGGCGATGATCGCGATGGCGCTGTCGTGCCGGCCGAGCCTGCTCATCGCCGACGAGCCGACCACCGCGCTCGACGTGACCACGCAGGCGCAGATCCTGGAGCTGCTGCGCGATCTGCAGGACGAGCTGGGCATGGCGATCATGCTGATCACCCACGACCTCGGCGTGGCCGCGCAGGTGGCCGACACGATGGCGGTGATGTACCTGGGCCGGGTCGTCGAGTACGGCTCCGCCGAGCAGGTGCTGTCGCAGCCGCGCCACCCGTACGCGCAGGCGCTGCTGCGCTCGATGCCCCGGCTCGGCCAGGCCAGGCAGCGGCGGCTGGCGGCGATCAGGGGCTCGGTGCCGCCCCCGTACGCGCGGCCCGAAGGCTGCTCCTTCCACCCGCGCTGCGACCACGCCGTCGAGGGGCGGTGCGACGTGGTGACGCCGCGCCTGACCGAAGTGGGCGGCCGCGAGGTGGCGTGCCTGCTCTACCAGGACGAGCCGGAACCGCAGCGGGGCGGCGCCCCGGACGACACCCCGGATGACAGGGAGGAATCGTGAGCACGGAGCCTCTGCTCCGGATCGAAGGGCTGACCAAGCACTTCCCCGTCCGCAGCGGCCTGCTGGGCCGGCAGGTGGGCGCGGTGCGCGCGGTGGACGAGGTCGATCTGGACATCGCCCCGGGCAGCACGCTCGGGCTGGTCGGCGAGTCGGGCTGCGGCAAGACGACGCTCGGCCGGTGCATCGTGCGCGCGCACGACCCGACCAGCGGCCGCATGCTCTACCGGCGGCCCGACGGTTCGGTGATCGACGTGGCGACGCTGAAGGAGAAGGAGCTCAAGCCGTACCGGGCCGAGGTGCGGATGATCTTCCAGGACCCGCACTCGTCGCTCAACCCGCGCAAGACGCTGCGCGAGATCATCGGCGAGCCGATGCGGGTGCACGGCTACGGCACGCCGGACGAGATCGCCGAGCGCGTGGGCGACCTGCTCGAACGGGTGGGCCTGCGCCGCGAGTACGCGAGCCGCTACCCGCACGCCTTCAGCGGCGGCCAGCGGCAGCGGGTCGGCATCGCGCGGGCGCTGGCGCTGTCGCCCCGGCTGGTGGTGGCCGACGAGGCGGTCAGCGCGCTGGACGTGTCGGTCCGCGCGCAGATCCTCAACCTGCTCATGGACCTGCAGGAGGAGTCGGGGCTTGGCTTCCTGTTCGTCAGCCACGACCTCGGCATCATCGAGCACGTCGCGGACGTGGTGGCGGTGATGTACCTCGGCCGGGTGGTCGAGCAGGCCCCCACGGAGGAGCTGTACCGGCGGCCGCTGCACCCCTACACCGAGGCGCTGCTGTCGGCGGTGCCCGACCCCGACCCGGCGGCCAAGCGGCACCGGGAGCGGATCAAGCTGCTCGGCGACATCGCCGACCCGGCGAACGTGCCGCCGGGCTGCCCGTTCCACCCCCGCTGCGTGTACGCCAAGGACGAGTGCCGCGCCGACCGGCCGCCGCTGCGCGAGGTCGGCGGGCGGCGGGTGGCCTGCCACTTCGCCGAGGATCTCGACCTGCGCGGCGTGCCCGGCCCCGAGATCCGGGAGGTGACCGCGTGAGCGACCCGCGTTTCGACGGCGTCGTACGCCCGTCCGCCACGCTGGAGGACGCCGAGGAGGCGCTGCTGCCGGCCCCGCACGGCGTCGACAACCACGCCGCCAACCTGCTGCGCACCTCGTCGGGTGAGCTGCTGTGCACCTGGTTCAGCGGCCCGCAGGAGGGCGACCCCGGCACGAACGTGGTGGTGTCGCGGCTCGCGGGCGGGCGCTGGGAGAAGCCCGCGCTGGTGGCCGCCGACCCCGAGCGCACCGAGCAGAACCCGGTGCTGTTCGAGGTGGACGGGCGGGTGTGGCTGCTGCACACCTCCGGCGAGCCGCACGACCAGACCAGCGCGCACGTGGTGGCCCGCACCTCCGGAGACGGCGGCCGTACGTGGAGCGCGCCGCGCGTGATGCTCGCCAAGCCGGGCAGCTTCGTCCGGCACCCGCCGCTGGTCCTGGACGACGGCACCTGGCTGCTGCCCGCCTACCACTGCGCGCCGACGGGCGACCACAGCGTGGTCCACCTCAGCGCGGACGGCGGCGACACCTGGACCGCGCACGACGTGCCGGACAGCGCGGGCCTGGTGCAGATGACGGTCGTGCCACGGCCCGGCGGCGGGCTGCTGGCCTTCTTCCGCGACCGGCGGGCGGGGCGCATCCACGCCTCGTTCTCGGCCGACGGCCGTAGCTGGTCCGCGCCGGAGCGGACCGAGCTGCCCAGCAACGACTCCTCCGTCCAGCTCACGAGGCTCGGCGACGGACGGCTCGCGCTCGTCTACAACGACGCGAGCCTGGAGCGCGACCGGTTCCGGTGGGTGACCAAGAACGGGAAGCCGCGTAAGAAGGCGCTGCGCACCCCGCTGTCACTCGCCCTGTCCGAGGACGGCGGTGCGACCTGGCCGCACCGGCGCGTCCTGCAGGAAGCCGACTCCGAGTATTGGCAGAACGAGCTCGGCTACTCGTATCCGAGCGTGATCGACGGCGGCGGAGGCCGGGTCCACGTCGCCTACTCCTACCTGCGCAAGACCATCAAGTATCTAGAGATTGGCGTGTGATGAAAGTACGGCAGAGCCTGTTATACGGCGCTCTGGCGGTGGCGGTCGCGGTGCCGTCGTACGTCGCGGGCGACCGCGACGCCGCCGGCGGCGACAGCGGCACGGTACGGGTGCAGCCCACCGGCGCGTACGCCTGCCGCCAGGACGTGGCACCGCCCGACCCCGACGTGCCCAAGGTGCACGCGGCGACGATCGCGCAGGCCCCGCAGGGCGACCTGCTCACCGTCTACTACGGCGGCGCCACCGAGGGGGCGCCGGACCAGGCGCTCTACATGTCGCGGCTGGCGGCCGGCGAGCACACCTGGTCGGAGCCCGAGGTGGTGTTCGACGAGCCGGGCAAGGCCGACGGCAACCCGGTGCTGTGGTCGGACGGCAAGCGCCTCTACCTGTTCTTCGTCACGATCGAGGGGCACGGCTGGGAGCAGGCGCCGATCCGGCTGATCACCTCCGACGACGGCGGCCACGCCTGGAGCGAGCCCGTCACCATCCGCAAGGAATGGGGGTGGATGGTCGGCACCAACCCGATCCGCATGTCGAACGGCGAGGTGCTGCTGCCCATCTACGACGAGGGCGGCTCCCGCTCCGGGTTCTACGTCTTCAGCGAGGACATGAGCTCGTGGCAGGCGTACCCGGAGAACACCGAGGACTGGATCAGGACGCCGCGCGGCTCGATCCAGGCGAGCGTGGTCGAGGTGGAGCCGGGGCGGCTGGTCGCGTACGTGCGCACCGGTGACGCCGCGATCTACACCAGCCAGTCCACCGACTTCGGCCGCACCTGGAGCGAGCCGGTGGCCGAGCCGATCGGCAACCCGAACTCGCGGGTCGCCGCGCTCAAGCTCGACACCGGCAAGCTCGTGCTGGCCTACAACCCGTGGGTGGAGCACCGCTCCCCCATGCGGCTGTCGCTCTCGCCCGACAAGGGCCGCACCTGGGAGCACTCGGTGGACGTCGAGGCGCAGTCGGGCCCGCAGTTCACGTACCCGATGCTGACGCAGAGCGCCGACGGCTTCATCCACATGGTCTACAGCTACAACCGCAACAACATCCGGCACGTCGTCTTCAACGAGCAGTACCTGCGTGACGCCGTGGGCCTGCTGTCGAACTACCCCGAGCACACGATCACCGAGTTCAAGAACGGCGTCCGGCGCAACGTCGTGCGTCAGTGCCACTACACCCCCGCGAAACAGCCCCGCTGAGGAGAGAGATGCACAAGGTGCGCGGTATCGCGCTGCTCGCGCTCGCGCTGTCCCTGACCACCGTCCCGGCCCAGGCGTCCGTCGCGGCGGAGACCGCTGCTTGCAAGGACGTGCCGAACAAGTACAACCAGCCGTTCCAGGTCTGCGACGACGAGCTGTTCATCTTCGCCGCCAACTACAAGCCGTTCGAGTCGACCGTCGACGAGCAGCGGCAGGGCACCCGCGTCTTCGACGAGATCATCGGTAACAGGCTGCGGGCGGCGTTCCCCGGCGTGAAGATCAAGTACGCGACGTGGGACCTGCCCATCCGCTACGAGGACCTGAAGAACGCGGGCGTCACGCCGGACATCGTCATCGAGGACCCGAAGTCCCGCATCGACCGCGACCTCGAACCGCTGGGCTGGGTCGGCGACATGACCGCCGACATCGAGCGGGCCGGCATCGACCTGAGCACGCTCAACAAGGCCGCCGTCGAGCTGACGAAGTCGCGCTCCGACGGCGGGATCTACGGGGTGCCGATCTTCATCGACGAGCACGTGCTGCTCTACAACAAGAAGATCTTCGACAAGTTCCGGGTGAAGTACCCCAAGCCCGGCATGACGTACGACGACGCGTACAAGCTGGCCAAGAAGCTCACCAGGGACGACGGGCTGGACCACTACAAGGGGTACATGCAGCATCCCGACCAGTACCTGGAGTTCAACCAGCTCGGGCTCTACCCGTTCCAGCCGACGACGAGCGAGGAGCCGGAACCCGAGGAGGTCAAGGTCGATATCACGGGTGAGGGGTGGAGGGAGTACACCGAGAACCTGTACCGCTTCCTGATGATCCCGCGCAACGGGTTCACCACCGTCACCGACTTCCTCAAGGGCGACATGAGCCGGCCCGGCCACCTGGCCATGGCGGTGGAGACGCTGTCGCGGCTCACCATGTACGCCGGCAGCGAGCTGTTCATCGAGGACGGCGACGAGGACTCGTTCGCGCAGTACCGCGAGAGCGTCGACATCGGCGTCAGCGCGCTCCCGGTGTTCGAGCGCGGCTCGAAGACCATCTACCAGCCGAACACCAGGGCCGCGTTCGTCCCGCCCGCCGCCCCGCACCGCGAGCAGGCGCTGCAGGTGGTGAAGTGGCTGGTGTCGGAGGAGGCGCAGACCGAGATCTCCCGCCACGGCATCAAGGCCGTGCTGCAGACCGACGAGGTCGTGGAGAGCTTCGGCAAGGCCATCCCCGAGCTGGCCGGCATCGACACCTCCGCGGTCTACTGGGGCGAGAACGCCACCATCGGCGACTACGAGAACACCGAGTTCTGGGACCTGCCGCTGTGGACGGTCTTCCGCCAGCACGTGCTGCGTGACGGCATGACCCCCGAGCAGTCGCTGACCGTGTCCCAGCAGGAGGACATCCCCGCCTACATCAAGGCGCAGGCGGACGCAGGGAAGGACTGGTAACCCTGACTTCCACCGTGGAACGCTGGGGCGTCCACGAGATCGAGCTGGCCGGGCCGGCCGGCGGCAACCCCTTCGCGGAGGTTCGCCTGGCGGCCCGGTTCCGCTTCCGTCACCGCATCGTCGAGGCCGGCGGCTTCTACGACGGTGACGGCGTCTACCGCGTCCGGTTCATGCCGGACGCGGTCGGCTCGTGGACCTACACCACCGTGAGCAACGTGCCCGAGCTGGACGGCGTGACCGGGGAGTTCACCGTGACCCCCGCCACGCCGGGCAACCACGGCCCGGTGCGCGCCGAGGGCACCGGCTTCGTGTACGCCGACGGCACGCCGTACCTGCCGTGGGGCACCACCGCCTACCACTGGACGCACGACCTGGACGAGGAACGGGAGCGGCGCACGCTGCGCACGCTGGCCGCCTCGCCGTTCAACAAGCTGCGCATGTGCGTGCTGCCCACCGGGGCCATGCGGCCGCCGCTGGTGCCGTTCGCCGGCACCGACCCGGACGGGCTCGACTTCACGCGCTACGACCCGGCCTTCTTCCGCCACCTGGAGTCGCGGGTACGCGACCTGCGCGACATCGGCGTCGAGGCCGACATCATCCTGTTCCACCCGTACGACGGGGGCCTGCGCGGCATCGAGGACATGGGCCGCGAGGCCGACCACGCCTACCTGCGCTACGTCATCGCCCGCCTGGCGGCCTTCCGCAACGTGTGGTGGTCGGCGGCCAACGAGTACGACTTCAACAAGGCGAAGACCGTCGAGGACTGGGACGACATCCTGCGCACGATCGCCAGGCTGGACCCGTACGAGCATCTGCGCTCGATCCACAACGGGACCCGCATGTACGAGGTCGCCTCGCTCTACGACTTCACCAAGCCGTGGGTGACGCACCAGAGCATCCAGCACTGGGACGCCACCCCCACCGACGCCTGGCTGCGCGCCTGCCCCAAGCCGGTGGTGATCGACGAGATCTCCTACGAGGGCGACCTGGGCAAGCGTTGGGGCAACGTGACCGGCCAGGAGCTGGTGGACCGCTTCTGGGAGGGGGTGACGCGGGGCGGCTACGTCGGGCACGGCGAGTCGCTGATGGGCCACCAGCCGCGCGCCTGGGTCAGCAACGGCGGCGAGCTGTTCGGCGAGAGCCCCGCCAGGATCGCGTTCCTGCGGCGCGTGGTGGAGGAGAGCCCCGCCGGGTCGTTCCTGCGCTACCTGGGCCGGCGGCAGCAGGCCCACGTGACGGTGGAGCTGCCGGACGACGGCGCGTACCGGGTGGAGCTGATCGACACCTGGAACATGACCATCAGCCCGGTGGACGGCGAGCACAAGGGGCGGGTGCGGGTCGCGCTGCCGGGCCGGCCGTATCTGGCGCTGCGGATGACGAAGGTGACTTCATGATCGACAAGGGGTTGGCGACGACCGCGCTCGGCTGGCACCTGCACGACGAGCGGCGGCGGGCGCGGACGCTGGCCACGCTGAAGTCGTCGCCGTTCGACCGGGTGCGGATGGCGGCGCTGGCCTCCCGCTGCTCGCTCGACGCGCTGGAGGAGCGGGTGGAGGAGCTGGCCGGGATCGGCGTGACGGCCGAGCTGGTGCTGCTGCGGCCGGGCGAGGGCATCGAGGACGTGGACGGCGCCGCCCGCTACCTGAGCGAGGTCGTGCCCAGGCTGGCGCCGCATCAGAACGTGTGGTGGTCGCTCACCGACGACCCCGGCGCCTTTCCCGCCTTCACCGAGCACGACTGGGTGAGCCTCGGGAACCTGGTCGCCGAGGAGGACCCGCTGCACCATCCGCTGTCCATCACCGTCGATGCCGGCTCGCCGCTGCTGTGGCGGCGGGTGTGGACGCACGGCAGCGTACGGGCGCGCAGCCCGCGCGACGCCTGGGTGCGGACGCGCCACCACCACAAGCCGGTGCGGATGGACTTCTGCGGGTACGAGGGCGACGCCGACGACCCGTGGCACAGCCTGACCCCCGAGGAGGTGGTGGTCCAGGCGTGGGACGGCGTCGTGCGGCGGCGCTGCGTGACGCACGGCGAGTCGTACGCGGGCGACGACGGGCTGACCTGGTCGCAGGACGGCGGGACGCTGAAGGGGGCCGCCGTGCCCAGGCTCGCGCTGCTGCGCCAGGTGCTCGCGGCCATCCCCGACGAGGCCGCATACCGCGACAGGGACGCGCCGATGCTGGAGCTGACCGGGGAGTTCTACCTGGAGTTCTGCGGCGAGCACCGGTTCCCCGAGCGGTCGTTCGAGGTGCCGGACGGGCGGTACGAGGCCGAGGTGATCGACACGTGGGAGATGACCGTGACGCCGCTCGGCATCATGAAGGGCCCGGCGGTCACGGTGCCGCTGCCCGGCACGGTCGGCCAGGCCATCCGCCTGCGCCGCGTCCCATGACGGCCCGCCACGGCACCGGCCCCCGGCGCTCCGATGCTCCGGGCGAGCGGCCGGTTCCGCCGCTCGCCCGGCTGGCCGGCCCGGGCGGGAAGCTGGTCGAGATCGTGAGCGGCGCCGGAGTGGCGGGCGATCCCCCGGTGGGCGGCGCTCCAGTGGGCGGCGCTCCAGTGGGCGGCGCTCCAGTGGGCGGCGCGGAGGTGCGGCTCGGGCGTGACGGCGCCGCCGAGCCGCACCTCCGCGTGCCGCTGCACGTCCTGTTCACCGCCTCGACCGGCCGTCCCTGGCGGTTCCGGCCCGCCGACCCGGCGAGCGTGCGCGTCCTGCCGCCCGGCTCCGGCGGCGACGGGATCGTGGCGACGGCGCGGGCCGGGGAGCTGAGCGTGCGGCTGGAGCTGGGCTTCGGCCGGGAGGGCATGCTGGAGCTGCGCACCACCTGGCGCAACGACACCGGCGAGCGGCTCGTAGACGTGGCGGCCGGGCTGCTGCTCCCGCTGCCGGTCCAGGACGCCTGCCTGACCATGCCGGGCGTGCTCTACAACGACAACCCGTCATCCGACCCGGCCCGCGAGGTGCCGCACATCGGCTTCGTCTGCGAGGAGCACCGCCTGCCCATCCCGGCCGTCAACGCCGCGTGGGACGGCCGCTACCTCAGCCTCTTCGCGCATCCCGGCCCGGTGCGCGACGAGGAGGACGGCTCGGTCGCCTACGGCTCGCTCGGCGCGGTCCGCGCGCCCGGCCTGGCGGTGACGGCGATGACCGGCGTGATCGCGTTCAACGGCCGGCCTGACGTCTGCTACGTCAGCAAGGCGGAGACGGCCGGCCGCCCGCTCGGCTACCGCGACCTCGCGCCGGGCGCGGAGATCACCACCCGGCACAGCCTCGACTGGGGCGAGGTCGCGCCGCGCGGCTTCGGCTTCAGGACGCTGGTGCACACCCGCCTCTACCGGGACGAGGGGGCCGCCCCGCTGAGCGTGGACGAGATCGTCCGGCTCAAGACCGACGCGATGGACTCCCGCTGGAACGGCGACGGCCACCTCGCCTACGAGGGCGTGCGCCACGGCCGCCCGCGCTCCTACCTGTACGGCTGGACCGGCCAGGCCATGAAGCTGGCCCTGTGCGAGGCCATCCTGGGCGTCGAGGACGGCCAGGACGAGCGGATCGAGCGGGCCCGCCGCGCCGCCGACTTCTACGTCCACGGCGGCAGGACGCCCGTGCGCGGCCTGCACGCCGCCCGCTACCTGGTGGACGAGGACCGCTGGGAGTCGTTCCGCAAGGACGGCTGGGGCGACTTCGTCTCCAGCCGGGCACACGGCGAGACCATCACCGACCTGGCCGCGCTCGCGCTGCTGTTCAGACAGGCCGGGCTGGAGGTGCCGCACGCCTGGGAGGAGGCGGTGACGGACGCCGCCTCCGTCTTCTGGCACACCAGGCTGCCCGAGGGCGTCGTGCCCGTCGGCTGGAGCCCGTGGGGCACGCCGGTCTCCGGCATGGTCAGCGCGGCCGGGGTGGCGTGCGTCCTCGCGATGCTGGGCGCGTACCGGCTGAGCGGGGAGCGGGTGTGGCTGCTGCGCGCCGAGGAGGTGCTGGCCGCCTACCACCGGGAGCACGCGGCCACGTACGAGCGGCCGTTCGCGCACGCCACGCTCGACGCCTCGGGCGAGGACAAGGAGGCCGGGATGTACTTCTTCCTGGCCGCGTACGAGCTGCACCGGCTGACCGGCGACGAGCGCTACGCCGGCTGGGCGGAGGCGGCCGCCGACTGGCTGCTGACCTTCGTGTACGTGTGGTCGCCCGAGTTCGCCGCGGGCAGCACGTTCGCCCGGCGCGGCTTCAAGGCGGCCGGCTGGCCGGCGGTCAGCGTGCAGAACCACCACCTCGACGTGTTCTTCCCGACGTCGGAGCTGCTGGAGTTCGGCCTGTCCACGGGCCGGCCGCGCTACGCCGAGCGGGCCGTGCGGATCCTGCACGCCATGGGCCAGGGCATCTGCCGCGAGCCCGGCGACTGGGGGTTCCGGACGCCGGGCGAACAGGGCGAGGGGTTCTTCCAGACCAACTGGCAGCGCACGGGCGAGGCGAACACGTGGAACCCGTCCTGGGTGATCGCGCTGCCGCTCTATCACGCGCTGCGCATGAGGAAGGTGAGATGGACAGGCTGACCGAGCCCATGACCGAGCCCATGACGGAGGCCGCGGCGTGGCGGTACGCCGACGAGCTGCGGGAGCGGGTGCGCCCGCCGGAGTTCCCCGACCGCTGGTTCGACGTGACCGAGTACGGCGGCGGCGACGGTCTGTGGACGGAGGCGTTCCGCGCGGCGATCGCCGCCTGCCACAAGGCGGGCGGCGGGCACGTGCGGGTGCCGCCGGGGACGTATGACACGGGCGCCATCCACCTGCTGAGCAACGTGGACCTGCACGTCGAGGAGGGGGCCGTGATCCGGTTCTCCACCGACCCCGCCGACTACCTGCCGGCCGTCTACACCCGGTTCTCGGCCATCGAGTGCTACAACTACTCGCCCTTCATCTACGCCTACGAGCAGGAGAACATCGCGATCACCGGCGGCGGCACGCTCGACGGCTCCGCGGGGCCCGAGCACTGGTGGCCGTGGGTGGGCACGCCGGAGTTCGGCTGGCGGCCGGGCACGCCGCACGAGGCCGCCGACTGGGAGGCACTGCAGCGCATGGCCGCCGACGGCGTGCCGGTGGCGGAGCGCGTGTTCGGTGCCGGGCACTACCTGCGGCCGAACATGATCCAGCCGTACCTGTGCCGCAACGTGCTGGTCGAGGGCGTGCGGATCGTGCGCTCGCCGATGTGGGAGATCCACCCGGTGCGCTGCGAGAACGTCCTGGTCAGGAACGTGTCGATCTACTCGCGCGGCCCGAACAACGACGGCTGCGACCCCGAGTCGTGCCGCGACGTCGTCATCTCGGGCTGCGTGTTCGACGTCGGCGACGACTGCATCGCGATCAAGGCGGGCCGTGGCCCCGACGGCCGCCGCGTCGGCGTGCCGTGCGAGAACGTGCTGATCGAGGACTGCGACATGCGCTACCGGTACGGGTCCGTCGCGATCGGCACCGACACGACGGGCGGCATCCGCAACGTGTTCGTGCGCCGCTGCCGCTGGGGCGGCCCCGGGCTGTACTTCGGCCTGTACGTCAAGACGAACTCGGTGCGCGGCGGCTTCGTGGAGAACGTCTTCGTCAAGGACGTGACGATCAGCGAGCTGACCAAGGAGGCCGTCTCCATCGACCTCTACCACGGAGACGGCCACAACGGCGACGACCCTCCCCCGATCCGCAACGTGCACGTGTCGGGACTGCGCAGCGACCGGACGCGCAGCGCGTACCTGCTGCGCGGCTACCCCGAGCAGCCGCTGCGGGACATCGCGATCAGGGACAGCACGTTCGCGCACGTGCTGCGCTCCGACGTGGTGAGCGACGTCGAGGGGCTGTCGGTGACCGGAGTGCGGATCGGCGGCGGCTGAGGCTCTGAAAGAGATGGCCGCTGAAAGGGGGCCCGAGGGGGTGCGGCCCGCCGCACAGCCCACCTGAGGGGCCGCAGCCGAGGGGGTGCGGCCCGTGTCGCGGTGCTCAGTGCATCGGGGTCCAGATCGTCATGGGCCCCAGGTCGCGGTTGGCCCAGGCGTAGTACGGGATGAAGGTCAGATCGACCGGGCCCTCGTGCTCCGGCTCCAGCGGGGCGGCTGCGGTGCGGTAGGGGTATCCGCCGTCCTCCTCGCGGTGCACGTGGACCCGGCCGCGCGCGTGGACCGGCACCACCTCGGCGGGCAGGCCGGTCAGGGGCCTGCCGTCGGTCAGCTCGGCACCGGCGAGGCACAGGTCGTCCACGCCGGCGTCCGGGTGGTCGGCCTGTTCCAGGCAGTAGACGAGCGGGCCGCGCTCGACGGCGACCTGGCCGCGGGCCACGTCGAGCCGGGGCACGGCGGCGGTGAGCCGGGGGCGTACGGCGAGGTCGAGCACGACGCGGTCGCCCGGCCGCCAGGTGCGGCGGGCGCGGTAGTACGAGCCGGGCCGCGCGGGCAGGCCGGTGCCGGACAGGCCGTCCACGGTGGCGCCGTCGGCCCACGACGGGATGCGGGCGGCGAGCGTCCACGGAGTGCCGGGGGTCTCGACGACGGTGATCTCGACGCGGCCGTCCCACGGGTAGCCGGTCTCGACGCGCAGCACCACGTCACCGGCCCTGAGGGTGCCGGGGGCGTACAGGTGGAGCTGGACGCCGCCGCCGTCGCGGGTGACGAGGTAGCGGTCGAGCGAGGACAGCAGGCGCATGACGTTGGGCGGGCAGCAGGCGGTGCCGTACCAGTCCTGGCGGCCGCGCGCGGCGGCGCGGCGGTCGTCGGGGTTGGCGCCCGCGCGGACGCGCAGCGCGTTGACGTAGAAGAAGCGGTCGCCGGAGAGCGAGACGCCGGGCAGGACGGCGTTGTAGAGGGTGCGCTCCATGAGGTCGGCGTAGGCGGACTCGCCGGTGGCGAGCAGCATCCGGTACGACCACTGGACGCTGCCGACGGCGGCGCACGTCTCGCAGTAGGCGGTCTCGGGCGTCAGCTCGTACGGGCCGCCGAACTGCTCGCCGTACCAGACGGAGCCGAGCCCGCCGGTGAGGTACGTCTTGGTGGCCACCATGTGCCGCCACTGCCGGGTGAGTGCGGCGAGCAGCTCGCGGTCGCCGGTCTCGGCGGCGACGTCGGCGGCTCCCGCGGCGAGGTACATGGCGCGGACGGCGTGCCCCTCGACGGTGGTGGCCTGGCGCAGCGGGACGCGGTCCTGGCGGATGCCGGGCCCGTGGTGGCCCTTGAGCGGCAGCGTCTCGTGGCCCCTGCCGTCGATCATGCGGGTGGCCAGGTCGAGGTACGCGCGCACGCCGGTCTCGCGGTAGAGCTCGACCAGCGCGGTCTCGATCTCGGGGTGCCCGTCGAGCGCGTCCGGCGGCAGGTCCTTGACGAGGTGGTCGGCGAAGCGGCCCGCGACGCTCAGCAGGCGTTCGTCGCCGGTGGCGCGGCGTCCTGCGACGGCGGCCTGCATGAGGTGGCCGGCGCAGTAGAGCTCGTGGCTGGATGCGAGGTCGCTGTAGCGGGCGCGGCCGGTGAGCTGGGTGTGGGTGTGCAGGTAGCCGTCGGGGGCCTGGGCGGCGGCGACGAGGGCCGAGGCGTCGTCGTACGCGCGGGCCAGGTCTGCGGACGGCGCGCGGCCGCGCTCCCAGGCGAGGGCTTCGAGCCACTTGTAGACGTCGGAGTCGGCGAAGACCTTGCCGCGGTGCCGCCCGCCGCCGCGTGCGGCCTGTTCGAGATTGGCGAAGGCGCCGGACTCGCGGATGCGCTCGCCGCCCAGGGGAATGGTGACCTCGCGGTTGACCCGCTGCCGTGCTGCCCAGAAGCCGCCGTCGATCCGCATGCCGGGGGCGGGTCGCAGGGTCACGGCGGCTTCCGGGCGGGGTCGTACCACCGAATCATCGCTCATGCGGACATCCTGCCTCAGTGTTTATATATCCAACAAGATACGAATATCTATGCTCACCTTGACGCCACAGGAGAGGCGTCGGAGGCTGGGGTGCAAGGTTTATGCGCGCGTGAATATTTATGAGGGGAACGATGCCTGAGATTCCCGACACGGTCGTGCTCGAAGAGCGGGCCGCGCTGGCGATGAACGCCGTGGCCGGGCTGCCGGACGAGAGCATGGGCGGCATCCCGTACTTCAGCGCCGACCTGCTCGCCCGCCCTGCGGTGCTGCGGCACGGCGACTGGGACTGGGGCTCCAGCCACGGACGGCTGCTCGACGCCTGCGTGCTGGCCAGGCACATGACGGGCAAGGACACCTGGCGGGAGGTCGAGGACGGCTACCGGCGGCGACTTGCGACCTTCTTCGGCCCCGACGGGCTCAGTTACCGCCAGGCCCGCCCCGAGGCCGGCTGGCCGGCCAACGCCAACCTCATCGACCAGCGGGCCGTGATCCTCTCCCTGACCACCTCGTACCTGTCGGACGGCGACCCCGAGGTCAGGAAGCTGGCCGACGCGCACGTAGCCGCGCTCAAGCGCATCGCCATCAAGGAGCGCGACGTCTGGTTCTATCCCGCCTCCGAGTACACCCCCGACGGCTGGCCGTCCCCCAACGCGATCGCGCTGCACCTCGCCCCCGACCCGGCCTCCTTCAGCGGCCGGCTCATCATGCCACTGCTCCGCTACCACCAGGCCACCGGCAACGACGACGCACTGGAGCTGTGCGGCTGGTTCGCCCGGCTCATCGTCGAGAAGAGCGGCGTCTACCTCGAGGACGGCGGCTTCAACGCCGCCCGTGCCTACCGCAGCGGCCACTTCCACACCCGGCTCGGCACCCTCGAAGGGCTCGCCAGGTACGCCCTGCACACCTGCGACCACGAGCTGACCGCGTTCGTGCGCCGCTCCTACGACTGGGCGCTCGGGCAGGCCACCGCGTTCGGCTGGACCCCCGGCGACCTCGCCGACCAGCGGTACGAGCACGAGAGCTGCTCCCTGGTCGACCTCATCGGCCTCGGCACCACGCTGGCCCGCGCCGGGCACACCGGCTACTGGGGCGTCGCCGAGCGCTTCCTGCGCAACCACCTCGTCGAGTCGCAGCTGCTCGACCTGAGCTGGGTCGAGTCCGCCCCCGACGACTCGCTCGACGAACCCGGCTGGACCACGCACGTACGGGTGGGCGAGCGCGTCCTCGGCGCCTTCGCCGGGTACGGCGCGCCCAACGACTTCGTCTGCGACGTCGAGCTGGGCCGTGGCCACACCGCCGACGTGCAGGCGTGCTGCGTGGGCTCCGGCGTGCGCGGCCTGTTCTGGGGCTGGAACAACGTCGTCACCGCCGACGACCGGGTGACCCGCGTCAACCTGCTGCTCAACCGGGCCACCCGCCAGGTGACCGTGCTCAGCCACCTGCCGCACGAGGGCCGCGTGGACCTGGAGGTGCACGAGGACCTGCGGGAGCTGCGGATGCGGGTGCCGGAGTGGGCCGGTTACGCGAAGGTCCGCGTCACGCGCGCATTGGGCGGCTCGGGGGGCTTGGGGGGCTCAGGCGGCTCGGACGGCGCGGACGGCTCCGCGGCTCCCGACGGCTCCGAAGACCCCGGAGCCGTGGAGACCTTCGACGGCACCAGGACCGGGGCCTGGGCTCCCGACGGTTACCTGTCGATCCCCGCGCCGCGCCGGGGCGAGCGCGTCACCGTCACCTTCCCCGTCCCCGAGACGACCAGCACGGAGGTGGCGGCGGGCCGCGAGTACCGGGTGCGCTGGCGGGGCGACGACGTGATCGGGATCAGCCCCGAGGGCACGGCCCGGCCGATGTACAGCGGCCGACGGGTGCATCCGGTGGCGCCGCGCCGTACGTACGAGCTGAACCGGCCCGCCACCGAATGGACGTGGTGACGGCCTGGTCGGCCGCATCCGAGGCGCTCGGCGGTGACCTGTGCGAGGTGACGGTGCGCAACGTCGTCCGTCCCGTCGTGAGCGGGACCGGGCTGCGGGTGCGGCTGACCAACGCGCTCGGCGACCGCACGGTGCATTTCGGCCACGTGTACGTGGGCGTGCCCCGCGAAGGCCCGGCCCTGGAGCCCGGCTCGAACCGCCTGGTCACCTTCTCCGGCTCCCCGGAGGTGCGCCTCCCGCCTGGGGCGACGGCACTCAGCGACCCGATATCCGAGGCCGCACCCCAGGGCACGTCCCAGGACGTGCCGCACACCACCGCCCGGAACACGATCGCCCGAAACATGATCGCCCGGAACACGATCGCTCGCTACACGGTGCGAGGTCCGACGCCGCACCCAGGACGGGATCCCGGACAGACCCCGGCCTCGGACCTGGTGCGGGCCGGGCGCCGGCTCGCCGTCAGCGTCTACCTGCGCGGCCCCGGCGGCGTCCTGACCGGCCGCAACCGCGCCACCGCCCCCGCTCATCCGCCTCCCACGCTCCCGACCGGGGTACGGGAGACGGCCGGTGTGCAGGAGGCTGCCGGTGTGCAGGAGGCGGCCGGTGTGCGGGAAGCGGCCGGGATGCGGGAACCCGCAGGGGCGCCCTCCTACCGTTCGGTGCGCGGTGACCACGCCGGGGACGAGAGCGGAGAGGCGTTCGTCGAGGAGACGACGGTATGGCACTGGCTGGACGCGCTGACCGTGGTCCCCGCCGAGCCACCGGTGCGGGTGGTGGCGGCGCTGGGCGACTCGATCACCACCGGCGTCGGCTCGCGGACCGGCCACGGCTGGCCCGACTTCCTCTCAGCCGGTACGGGGCTCGCCGTGGTGAACGAGGGCGTGTCCGGCGGGAAGGTCCTGACGGCGGGGACCGGACGGCCGGCGGAAGCACGGCTGACCGCCGAGGTGCTGATCAAGCCGGGCATCACCACCGTCATCGTGCAGGCCGGGATCAACGACCTCGGCGCGGGCGCTCGGGCGGAGGACCTGATCGCCGCGTACCGGCGCATGGCCGCAGCCGCCCGCGCCGCCGGGGTGCGGCTGGTCGGCGGCACGATCACGCCGTACGAGGGCGCGGAGTACCACACGGCGTCCGGCGAACGGGCCCGCCAGGAGGTGAACGCGTGCCTCCGGCGAGGCGGCGTGTTCGACGCGGTGGCCGACTTCGACGCCGCCCTCCGCGACCCCGCCCACCCGGCCCGCCTCCTCCCGGCTTACGACAGCGGCGACCACCTCCACCCCAGCACCGCAGGCCACCACGCCATGGCCACCGCCGTCCCCCTGCCTCACCTCTGACCACCCCGCCCGCCGTGACACCTCCCACCACCTCACGCGGCGGCGCCTCAGCCCACCGGGTACGTGATGGCGGGTTCGGGGCGGTGGACGCCTCGGGGGCGGTAGCCGAGGGTGTCGGAGAGGCCGAGGTAGTCGGCGAGCAGCCAGATGATGGCGAGCCACATCTCCGTCCCCTGGAGGCCGGGCGTGCGGGTCGCGCCGGTGCCGCTGGTGAGGGCGAAGCTGAGGCCGGCGCCGTCGTGCCAGCCGCCGAGCGCCCGTTCCAGGTGCTCCCGCGCCCAGGCCTCACCCTCGGCGCGCCGGTGCCGGGTCTGGCGTCCGGCGAGCCAGAGCGGGTGGATGACGTCGAGCACGTTGCAGGCGTTGCCGGTGTCCGGGCCGAAGTAGCGGGGGTCGCGGGCCTGGGCGAGCACGGTGTCGACGGCCCGCTCCGGATACGGCAGCGGCAGCCCGAACTGCGCGTACGTGCCCCGCGTGAGCCGGTAGAAGCCGTTGACCACCTGCAGCCACCCGGCGTCGGAGTCGGGCTCGCCCCACATGCCGTGGGCAGGACGGCACCGGCTGAGCAGCCAGCCGTACAGGGTCTCGAACTGCGGGCCGGTCAGGCCGAAGTCGGCGAGGTTGCGGTAGAGAGCGGTGCCGATGGCGTCCACGACGGAGCCGGCCGTCCAGGCGTTGCGCGTCCAGTCGAGGCCGTCGAGCAGGGCGATGAGGTCGGCGGGCGGAAGCTCGGAGACGGCTCTGATCGGGTGGCGGCAGCGGGTGCCGAGCAGGTCCAGCGCGTAGCCGACGGAGAGGATGTGGTACGCGGTGATGCCCTCGAGCTGCAAAGGGCTCCCGGTGCCCGCCGCCTCGCCGGTCCTTCCGGCGGTGTCCTCGCCCCCGTCGTTCCCTCCCCCGTGAGAGGCCGCCTCGGGTGAGCCGGGGGCGCCGATCTCCGGGACGAGGCCGGTGATGGGGTCCTGGCGGTCGCGGAGGAAGGCGATGATCTCGTCGCGGGAGGGCGTGGGCGGCGGTCCGCCGAGCAGCAGGTCGGCGATCTCGACGGCGTCGGCCCAGGCCCGTACGGTGGGCGCGGCGCCGGGCCGGTCCAGGTAGCGCTCGCCGTCCCAGCAGCGGGCCAAGACGTCGTGCGCCTGCTGCCTGGCCCGCTCGGCGAACGCGACGAGCCGCCCCTCCAGGTCACGCGGTGCGGACGGGCGGCTCGCCCCGTCTCGCGGGGTGCGGCGGTCGCGGATCAGGCGGGCCGGGTTGCCGGCGACCATCGCCCAGGCGGGCACGTCCTTGGTGACGACGGAGCCGGCTCCGATGACGGCGTGGTCGCCGATGGTGACGCCGTCGAGGACGACGACGTTCGAGCCGATCCACACGTCGTCGCCGACACGGATGCCCTTGCTGGTGATCGGCTGGCGGAAGACCGGCCGGTCGGGGGCGGTGCCGTGGTTGAAGCCCAGCAGGGAGGTGTGGGCCCCGATCCGTACGGCGTCGCCCAGCGAGACCGTGCCCCGGACGACGGCGTACGGGTTGACGGTGCAGTCGCGTCCCATGGAGATGTCGCCGGTCACGTACGCGTGGGCGGCGAGGTAGCAGAAGTCGCCCATGCGCAGCCGGTCGGTGTGCACGGCGGCCAGCGGCGAGATGAACACCTTCTCCGCCGGCTCGAGCCCGATGCTCTCACGCAGCCCGGCGATGTGGGCCTCCTGGGCGCGGCGGTCGTCGTCGGTGGCGTGGTCCCAGTACAGCCATGGACAGTAGTCGAACGTCATGGCGGCTGATTCCTCTCGGCTCGTAGGGGGTTCACGTCACGGATGCACCGGGGCCAGCGTCATCGACCAGGTGTAGGGGCGCACCTGGAGCCGGTGACGCTCGGGCAGGGCGGGCCCGCAGGAGGCGCTGCCGATGCCCTGCTGTCCGTGGTCGAGGTTGAGCCACACGCGCCCGGAGTCGGTGAGGTCGTGCGGGTGGCGGGCGGCCCGCAGCGCCTCGCTGGTCCAGCGGCGGGCGGTGAAGTCGACGTACGGCTCGCCGTCCACGCGCAGGGTGGGCAGGCCGGGGCCGGACACCTCCAGCCAGCGGGTCTCGACGTGGTTGCCGTTCTCCTGGGGGACGACGTACGGGGTCTGCAGCGCGTCGATGGAGCCGCTGAACCTGCCGACGCGGGCGGCGGCCCTGCTGTCCACGTACGACTCGCCGGGCCCGAGGCCGAACCACGTGACGTCGGTGTAGCCGCCGGGCAGCGCGAACCTCGCGCCCATGCGGGGCGGCCGGACGGTGAGGTGGCCGTAGGCGGTGTCGTCCCAGTCGCCCACGGGTTCGGCGTCGATCCGCAGGTGCAGGGTGCCGTCGTCGCGCAGCCGGTACGTGTACGCGGTGCGGAAGCCGAGCGTGCGGGTGGCGGGGCCGCTGCGCCCGCGGACGACGAGCGTGCGTTCGTCGGGACGTTCGATGCCGCCGGTGCGGTGCACGAACCTGTCGATGCCGGCGGCCTCCCAGTCGGCGGCGAGGTCGTTGGCGCCGCCGATGCCGTGGTCGTTCGAGATGGGGGCGCGCCACACGTCGAGCACGGGGCCGTCGAGTTCGAGGTCGCCGATGCGCAGCAGCCGGCCGGTCCTGCCATCGAACACCGCCGCCCCCAGCCGCAGCTCTCCCTCCGCCTGTCGCGAGGGGGTGGCCGGTGTCACGCCGGATGCGCGGCGGCGGTGGGTGCCGTTTCCGAGCCTGGCCTGGGTGAAGGCGACCACGTGCCCGGCCGGCGCCCAGCGGGCGTCCCCGGCCAGGACCGCCTCCACGGTCAGCCACGTCTCGCCCTCGTCGGCGGGCTCGACGGGCGGCAGCGGCACGCGTACGGACGAGCGCGCGGGACAGTGCGGCACGGAAAGCGTCCCGGAAACGCCGCGCTCCCCGTCGGTCTCCGCGAACCACCGGAACGCCAGATGCCCGAGCGCGGCGAAGTCGTACTTGTTGGTGACGACCAGCTCGCCGCCCGACACCTCCATCGCCACCGGCTCGATGGCCTTGCGCAGCTCCAGCAGCCCGGGAGAGGGCGTGCGGTCGGGGAAGACCAGGCCGTCGATGCAGAACCGCCCGCCGTTGGGCCGGGCGTCGATGTCGCCGCCGTGCCGGTGGTAACGGCGGCCCAGCTCGTCGTACCCGGCGAGGCCGTGGTCGATCCACTCCCACACGAACGCGCCGCAGAACCGCTCGTACGACTCCAGGATGCGCTGATAGTCCACCAGCGACCCGGGTCCGTTGCCCATGGCGTGCGCGTACTCGCACAAAAGGAACGGCAGCCCGCGACGCCGCACGTCATCAGGCGAGCCGGGCTCGACGCCGTCGGGCGTGTCCTCCTTGCGCTGCCCGATGCGCTCCAGGACGTCCTGTGCCGGATACATGAGGCTGTAGAAGTCGGAGTGCCGGTAGGAGGGGTCGCGCTCGTAGTGCAGCGGCCTGGTGGGGTCGCGCTCGCGGATCCACTTCTCGATCTCGCCGAACGCGGCGCCGCTGCCGCTCTCGTTGCCCAGCGACCAGATGATGACGCTGGGGTGGTTCTTGTCGCGCTCGACCATCCGCCGGGCGCGGTCGAGCAGGGCGTCGCGCCACATGGGCTCGGCGGGCGGGTTGCCCTCCCAGCCGGAGTAGATGAAGCCGTGCGTCTCGATGTCGCACTCGTCCACGACCCACAGGCCGTACTCGTCGCACAGCCGCAGGAACTCGGGGTGCGGCGGGTAGTGGGAGGTGCGGACGGCGTTGACGTTGTGCCGCTTCATCAGCTCGATGTCGCGGATCATGGTGGCGCGGTCGAGCGCGCGGCCGCGGTCGGGGTCGTGCTCGTGCCGGTTGACGCCGCGTAGCAGCACGGGCCTGCCGTTGACGAGCAGCCGCCCGCCGGCGATCTCGACGGTCCTGAAGCCGACGGCGAGCTCGATGGTCTCGCCGGCGGCGCGCAGCGTGCCCCGGTAGAGGTGGGGGTCCTCGGCGCTCCACGGCCGCACGTCCGGCACGGTGACCTGTTCGCCGGTGGGGACGGCGAGGCCCAGCGCGGGCAGCTCGACCAGGCCGGGGGCGTCGGCGGTGACGAGGAGGGTGCCGGTGCCGTCGCGGTAGGAGGCGTGCACGGTGAAATCGTCGATGCCGCCTTCGGGCCGCGACAGCAGCTCGACGTCGCGGAAGATGCCGGGCAGCCACCACATGTCCTGGTCTTCGAGGTAGCTGCCGGACGACCAGCGGTGGACGCGGACGGCCAGCACGTTGCCGCGCTCGCGCAGCCGCCCTGTGACGTCGAACTCGAACGGCAGCCTGCTGCCTTTGGAGTGGCCGAGCAGCTCGCCGTTCAGCCAAACCGTGCCGCAGGAGTCGACGCCCTGGAAGCGCAGCACGTCGCGGGCGGCGGGCCAGCCGTCGGGCAGGTCGAAGCGGAGGCGGTAGTCACCGGTGGGGTTGTCGTCCGGCAGGTACGGCGGGTCGATCGGGAACGGGTAGGCGGTGTTGGTGTAGAGCGGCTTGTCGTGACCTTCCAGCACCCAGTGCGAGGGCACCCGGATGGTGTCCCATGCGCTGTCGTCGAGGCCGGGGTCGGGCAGGCCGGGGCCGGTGCCCGCGGCGGTGCCGGAGAGCCGGAAGCGCCATTGCCCGTTGAGCGAGAGTCTGGGAGCGTCGGAGACGAAGTCCGCACGCGGTGCCCGCCGTCCCGTGCCGGGTGCCGGGTCCTCGTGGAAGTCGGCGATCACGTACGTCCCTCCGGAGGAGTCGCCAAAACGTTTTAACCCTAATGGTCCGGACTCCACGACACCAGATCTCAGATGCATTGACATGGGGGCATGAATAAATATATCATCTGGTAAATCGTTTTAAAATCATTGGGTAACTCCATGGCTCCTTCTCCCCCCACGAGTCCGGCCCATGTCCGCTTCGGCACCGCGTACTACTGGGAGTACCAGCGCACCCCCGATCTGAAGCTCGATCTCGACCTCATGGCCCAGGCGAGGATCGACACGATCCGCGTGGGCGAGTCCGTCTGGTCCACCTGGGAGCCGCGCGACGGCGTCTTCGACCTCGACTGGCTGACGCCCGTCCTCGACGGCGCCCACGAGCGCGGCATGAAGGTACTGCTCGGCACCCCCACCTACGCCATACCGCCGTGGCTGCAGCGCAAGCACCCCGAGCTGGCGATCGTGCGGGCGGGCGGCGGCCGGATCCCGTGGGGCGCGCGCCAGGAGATCGACTTCACCTCCCCCACGTTCCTGCACTACGCCGAGCGCGTCATCCGCCAGGTCGTCGGCCGCCACGGAAGCCACCCGGCGGTGCTCGGCGTCCAGCTCGACAACGAGCCTGGCCTGCACCTCATCCACAACGAGCCGGTGTTCGAGCGGTTCAAGGCGTGGCTGGCCGACCGGTACGGCGACGTCGAGCGGCTCAACGAGGAGTGGGGGCTGACGTACTGGTCGCACCGCATCGGCGACTGGAACGAGCTGTGGCCGCCCTCCGGCAACACCACGCCCTCCTACGACCTGGCCTGGCGGCGCTTCCAGGCCGAGCTGACCACCGAGTTCATCGCCTGGCAGGCCCGGCTGGTGCGCGAGCTGGTGCCGGAGGACCGCGAGCTGACCACGTGCCTGGCCTACCAGCGCCCGGCGCTGCACGACGTGCGGCTCTCCGAGCACCTGACGGTCACCAGCGGCAACGCCTACTACCTGCCGCAGGACCACCTCGTGCACGACCCGGCCGACACGCCGATCGAGGTCTCCTGGTTCAGCACCACACCGGAGGGCCTGTTCCAGGCGGCCGACCGCATGTACGCCTCCAAGGGGCGCCGCTTCTGGGTGACCGAGACCAACGCCACCTCGATCGCCGGCTCCCAGCTCAACCTCACCCCGTACGACGGGCAGCTCCGCCAGGCGGCATGGGCCCTGGTGGCACGCGGCGCGGAGATGATCTCGTACTGGCACTGGCACACGCTGCCGTACGGCGCGGAGACCCACTGGGGCGGCATCCTCGGCCACGCGATGGAGCCGGGCCGGATCTACCGCGAGATCGCGGCGCTGGGCGCGGAGCTGGCGCACGCGGGCGACGACGTGGCGGGGCTGACGCCGGACGCCGACGTCGGCTTCCTCTACTCGCACGAGAGCAAGTGGGCGCTGTCCTTCCAGCCGCCGCTCACCCTCGACGGGCGCAACCCGGACAAGGACTCCTACGAGCGGATCCTGGCCACGTTCTACCGGGGCGCGGCCGACGCGGGCCTGCAAGCGGCGTTCGTGACACCCGCACAGGTCAATCGTTTGCCCATCGCGGTGGCGCCCGCGTTCCACTGCCTGCCGGACGCCGCCGCCGAGGCGCTGGCCGGGTACGTCGAGGGCGGCGGCCACCTCATCCTGACCTTCCTGACCGGCTACGCCGACGAGGAGGCGAGGGCGCGCACCGAGGTCGCGCCGGGCACGCTGCGCGCGCTGGCCGGCGTGCGCTACCTGGAGTACGCGACGCTGCTCTCGCCGCTCCCCGTGCACGGGCTCGGCATCCAGGACGTGGCCAGGCACTGGGCCGACGCCCTTGAGCCCGAGGGCGCCGAGGTGCTGGCCCGCTACGACCACCACCACTACGGCCGCTGGCCTGCGATCACCCGTCACCGCGCCGGCGCGGGCACCGTGACGTACGTCGGCACGCTGCCGGGCCGCAAGCTGGCCGCCGAGCTGTTCCGCCAGGCGAGCACCCGCATGACCCGCCCGGAGCCGCTGGTCGTGGCGACCGTGCCGCAGGTCAGCATCCGCTCGGCGGTCAACGCGCGGGGCGAGCGCCTGTGGTTCGTGCACAACTGGTCCGGCCGCGCGAGCACGGTGACGCTCACCGACCGGGCGACCGAGGTCACCGGATCCCGCGAGAGGCTGCCGCCGGGCCCGCTGCGCCTGGCGCCCTTCGACGTACGGGTGGTGAGATGAGCGCGTTCCGGCCTGACTGGGAGTCGCTGCGCGCCCACCGGATCCCGAAGTGGTTCGGCGCGGCGAAGTTCGGCATCTGGTCGCACTGGGGCCCGCAGTCGGTGGGCCGCTCAGGCGACTGGTACGCCCGCCACCTGTACGGCATGCAGCCCTGGTCGGAGCCGTGGGAGCGCAAGCGGGCCACCAGGCAGCACGCCCATCACCGAGCCCACTTCGGCAAGGGCGGCGCGAAGGACCTGTTCCCGCGCTGGCGGGCCGAGCGCTTCGACCCCGACGAGCTGATCGACCTCTACGTGGGCAGCGGCGCCCGCTACTTCGTGGCGCTGGCCACCCACTGCGACAACTTCGACCTGTGGGACTCCACGCTGCACGCCTGGAACGCCGCCCGCATCGGCCCGCGCCGCGACATCGTGGGCGCGTGGGAGCGCGCGGCGCGGGCGGCCGGGCTGCCGTTCGGGCTGAGCTTCCACCAGAACTGGACGTGGCGCTGGCTCGACGTGGCCCACGGCGCGGACCCGGAGACGGGCGAACCGTACGACGGAGGGCTCACCACCGCCGACGGCGCGGGCACCTGGTGGGACGGGCTCGACCCGGCCCAGCTCTACCCGGAGCGGCACGAGCCGGGCGCCAAGCCGCCGGCCCGGGTGGCCGAGCGCTTCTACGCCCGCGTCCGCGAGGCGCTCGACCGCTACCGCCCCGACCTGGTCTATCTGGACGACGGGCGGCTGCCGTTCGACGAGGGCAGCGTGGTGGAGTCGGAGCCGGCCAGCAAGGAAGGACTGGCGCTGCTCGCCCACTACTACGACACCTGCCCGACCGGCGGCGTGGTCACGATCAAGGACGTGCCGGACGCCGACCGCACGGCCGTGCTGCTGGACTGCGAGCGCCGCCAGCTCGACACCGCGCAGCCGCACCCGTGGCAGTTCGACACCAGCGACGGCGAGTGGTTCGACTGCGCCGGCGACGACCCGATGTTCCACCCGCGCAAGAGCGCCCAGCAGGTGATCCACACGCTGATCGACGTGGTGAGCAAGAACGGCTGCCTGCTGCTGAACGTGCCGCAGCGCGCCGACGGCACGGTGGACGACCATGCCCGCGAGCTGCTGGCCGGGGTGGGCGCGTGGCTGCGGGTGTGCGGCGAGGGCGTCTACGGCACCACGCCCTGGGTGCGCGCCGCCGAGGGCTCGACCGGGCTGGGCGAGACCAAGGGCTACGAGGGCTACAACGAGGCCGACCGCGCCTACACCCCCGGCGACATCCGCTTCACCAGGCGCGGCGAGGCCGTCTACGCCACGCTGCTGGCCTGGCCGCACGACAGGACCGCGGTCGTGACCAGCCTGGGCACCGCCGCCGGGCTGCTTGAGCGCCGCCCGCAGCGGGTCGAGCTGCTGGGCCACGGCCCGGTCCCCTGGACGCTGTCCTCCGACGCGCTGCGCGCCGAGCTGCCACCCGAGCCGCCGACGACCGCCGCGTACATGCTGAAGATCATCTGAGGAGTGTCTTCGTTGCCGACGAACCTGCGAACGTGCGACCTGACCGACCCACTCGGCATCGAGGCCACCCGGCCCGTCCTGAGCTGGCGGCTTACCGGCGCCGCCGCGCAGACCGCCTACCACGTGCGGGTGGACGGCCTGTGGGACAGCGGCGAGGTCGAGTCGGCCGACCAGCGCGTGGTCTACGGCGGCGAGCCGCTGGCCGGCCGCACCGCCGCGATCTGGCGGGTCAGGACGCGCGACGAGACGGGCCGCTGGTCGGAGTGGAGCGAGCCGGCCCGCTTCGAGCTGGGCCTGCTGGAGCCCGAGGACTGGTCGGCGTCGTGGATCACCCACCCCGACTGGTACGACGAGGGCGGCGACCCCCGCGTGGGCGAGGGCCGCCCGCTGCCGCTGCTGGCCGGCGAGTTCACCCTCGTCGGGCAGGTGGCCGCGGCCCGCCTGTACGTGGCCGGGCTCGGCGTGTACGTGGCCTCGCTGAACGGCGCCCCGGTGACGGACGCCGTGCTGGAGCCGGCGTACACGGACTTCACCCGGCGGGTCGCGTACGCCACGCACGACGTGACGGCGCTGCTGCGGGAGGGACGCAACGCGCTGGGGCTGACGCTCGGCCCCGGCATCGCGCACGTCTTCCCGCACCAGGACCGCTACATGAAGTTCTACGGCTCGAAAGCCGCGCCGAAGGCGATCGCGCAGCTCGAAGTGCGTTACGCCGACGGCACGACCGAGCGGTTCGGCACGGACTCCGGCTGGCTGGCGACCGAAGGCCCGACCACCCGCTCCCACTGGTACGGCGGCGAGGACCACGACGCCCGCCTGCGGCTTCCGGACTGGGACGTCCCCGGCGCGGACCGCTCGGGCTGGCGGCCGGTCGTCGTCCTGCCCGGCGGCACGGAGCTGCTGCGGGCCCGCTCCTGCCCGCCGATCAGGGTCACCGAGGAGCTGCCCGCCGTGGAGAAGCGGCCGGCCAAGGACGGCACGCCCGTCTTCGACGTGGGCACGGTGATCGCGGGCTGGGCGGAGCTGCGGCTCGACCTGCCGGCCGGGCGCTACCTGCGGGTGCTGCCCGGCGACCAGCTCGACGACTACGGCCGCGTGGTGCAGTCGAAGCCGGCGACCGGCGCGCCGATCTTCAACACGTACGTCACCAAGGACGGCCCGCAGACCTGGCATCCGGACTTCCGCTACGACGGCTTCCGCTACGTCGAGGTGCAGGGCCTGCCCGAGCACGTCGGCCGCGAGGCGGTGGCGGGGCTGGCGCTGCGCGCCGCCAACGACGCGATCGGCCGGTTCGAGACCTCGAACCCGCTGCTCAACGACATCCACCGGATCATCGACCGCGCGGTGCGCGGCAACATGTACAGCGTCCTGACCGACTGCCCGCACCGGGAGAAGCTGGGCTGGCTCGAGCAGACCCACCTGCTGTTCGACGTGGTGGCCTACAACTACGACGTGGCCGCCTACCTGCGCGAGCTGCTGGTCACCATCGCCGAGGCGCAGACCCCCGAGGGCCTGGTGCCGGACATCGCACCCGAGTACGTCGTCTTCGACGGGCCCTTCAGGGACGACCCGAACTGGGGCGGCGCGATGGTGCGCATCCCATGGCAGATCTACCGCTGGTACGGCGACACCTCGGCGCTGGAGCGGCACTACGACGCGATGGCCCGCTATGTCGGCTACCTGACGGGCAAGGCCGACGGCGGCATCGTGCGGCACGGGCTCGGCGACTGGTTCGGCCTGGACGGCAGCACGCCGGTGCCGCTGGTGTCCACCTGGGGTTACTGGCGGGCGGCGGGCACGCTGGCACGGGCGGCCGAGGTGCTGGGCCGCGACGACGACGCCAAGCGGTACCGCGCGCTGACGGACGAGATCTCCGCCGCGTTCACCGATGCGTTCCTGAAGGACGGGCGCTTCGGCGGCGGCGGTCAGGCGTCGCAGGTGTTCGCGCTGGACATGGGCGTCGTCCCCGCCGACCTGGCGCAGGGCGCGCTCGACGAGCTGAGCGCGGCCGTGCGGGCGGGCGAGATCACGGTCGGCGAGGTCGCGCTGCCCGCGCTCTACCAGGTGCTGACCAGGGCCGGGCGGCACGACGCGCTCTACGGCTTCGCCACCTCCACCAGCCACCCGAGCTACGGCTACCAGGTGCGCCACGGCGCGACCGCGCTCACCGAGGCGTGGGACGGCCCGACCCGCGGCCTGTCGCAGAACCACTACATGCTGGGCGCCATCGACGCCTGGTTCTACCGGGGGCTCGGCGGCATCGGCCAGGCGCCCGGCTCGACCGGGTTCCGCCGGCTGCTCATCGCGCCGGCCGCGCCCGGCGACCTCGCGTCCGTGACCGCCCGCACCGAGACCCCGTACGGCGAGGTGGGCGTGGCCTGGCAGCGGGCGGACGGCGCGTACGAGCTACAGGTGGAGGTGCCGCCGGGCTCGACGGCCGAGGTGCGGCTGCCCGACCTCGGTCTGCCCCGCTGCACCGCGCCCGGCGCGGCGACCGCCGTGGGTGAGCGGGCCTGGCAGGTGCCCGCGGGCCGCTGGACGTTCGGGGCGGGCCGATGACCGGCTACGACCCCGCGCCGCTGCGCACACCGCACAAGGCCGACCGGCTGCTCATCAGCCCGTCGGGCGAGCCGGGCGCGTTCGACGCGCTCTTCGTGGACTGCCCGTTCGTCTGCTCCGACGGCGGCGAGTACCTCATGACGTACGTGGGCTTCGACGGCACCGGTTACCAGACCGCGCTCAGCCGCTCGCGCGACCTGACGACGTGGAGCCCCGGCGAGGTCGTGTTCCCGCGCGACCCCGGCCACCCCTACCGGCGCTACAACGCCGCGCTCACCTCGATCGTGCGCGACAACCGGCTCGGCTCCGACGGGCAGGTCACCTGGCTGGACGGGCGGGCGATCGGCACCTACCACGCCTACCCCGAGCCGGGCATGGAGTCGGGCGCGGCGATCATCGGGTTCGTCGTCAGCGAGGACCTGCGTACCTGGAAGGACACCGGGTCGGTGCTGCGCCCGCAGGACGGCGGCGCATGGGAGCGCGGCGGCCTGTACAAGTCGTGGCTGCTGCGCCACGACGGCCTGTTCCACTGCTTCTACAACGCCAAGAACCGCACCTACGACGGCTGGCGCGAGCAGATCGGCTACGCCGTCTCCCCCGACCTCGAGCACTGGGAGCGCCCCGGCTCCGAGCCGGTCGTGCCGAACGGCGGGCCGGGCGCGTTCGACGAGCGCTTCGCCTCCGACCCGTGCGTGCTGCGCGACGGCGACTGGTGGGTGATGTTCTACTTCGGGCTCTCCTTCGACGGGCACGCCCGCGAGGGGTACGCGGTCTCGCGCGACCTGCGCACCTGGAAGAAGGGCGGCGAGATCCTGGTCGACGTGGGGCCGCCGGGCAGCGTGGACGACACCTACGCGCACAAGCCCGCCGTCGTGACCCACGAGGGACGCCTGCACCACTTCTACACGGCGGTGCGGCGGGCCGAGCCGTACCTGGTGGGCGAGCACCGCATGACCGAGCACAGGGGCGTCGGCGTGGCATGGGCGTGACCAGGCGCGCGGCGCCCCTTCATCCAGGCATCACGCTCACCGGCGTGACGGGCCGACCCCCGCTTTCCGTATCCGGAGGACATCGATGCAGCACTCTCGCAGGACGTTCCTGGGCGCCGCGGTCGGCGGCTTCGTCATCGCGCCGGCCCTGGCCGGGCCCGCCGAGGCGGGCACCGCGTGGAGCCGGGTGCCCGCGATCAGGCGGCGGATCAGGCCGCCGCGCTTCCCCGCCCGCACGTTCCCCATCACCCGCTACGGCGCGACCGGTGACGGGACCGCCCTGTGCACCGAGGCGTTCCGCCGGGCCGTCGAGGCGTGCTCGGCGGCGGGCGGCGGCCGGGTGCTGGTGCCCGCGGGGACGTACCTGACCGGCGCAATCCACCTGGCCGACGATGTCGAGCTGCACCTGGAGGAGGGCGCGGTCATCCGCTTCAGCCGCGACCCCGCCGACTACCTGCCGGTCGTGCCGACCCGGTACGAGGGCATCGAGCTGATGAACTACTCGCCGTTCATCTACGCCTACGGCCGCACCAACGTCGCCATCACCGGCTCCGGCGTGATCGACGGCCAGGCCGACGCCACGCACTGGTGGGACTGGTCGAACGACCCGCCGCCGTCGGAGGGCCCCGACAAGCAGCTGCTCGCCCGCATGGCGGAGGAGGGCGTGCCGGTCGCGGAGCGGGTCTTCGGCGAGGGCCACTACCTGCGGCCCAACCTCATCCAGCTCTACCGCTGCCGCAACGTGCTCATCGAGGGCGTCACGGTCAAGGACTCCCCCATGTGGAACATCCACCCCGTCCTGTGTACGAACGTGACGATCCGCGGCGTCACCGTGGACAGCCCGCACGGCCCCAACAACGACGGCTGCGACCCCGAGTCCTGCGTGGACGTGCTCATCGAGAACTGCACGTTCGACACCGGCGACGACTGCGTGGCGCTGAAGGCGGGCAAGAACGCCGACGGCCGCCGGGTGAACGCGCCCTGCCTGAACGTCCTGGTCACCGGCTGCGTCATGCGCGACGGCAACGGCGGCGTGACCGCGGGCAGCGAGACGACCGGCGGCGTGCGCTGGGTGTTCGCCTGGGACTGCACGATGAGCAGCCCCCACCTGGAGCGCGCGATCCGGATCAAGACCAACCCTGACAGAGGCGGCTACGTCAGGGACTTCCACGTCAGGAACGTCACGGTCGGGCAGGCCGCCGACGCGGTGATCGAGGTGGCGCTCAACTACGAGAACAAGCACACCGGCCCCTACTTCCCGTACGTCGGCGACATCGAGATCACCAGGCTGCGGGCCGGGACGGCGCCCAGGGCCTTCACCCTCATCGGCAACCCCGGCAACCCGATCCGGGGCGTGAAGGTGACCAACAGCGTCTTCGAGAACATGACCGAGGACGACGTTGTGTCCGATGTGACCGGGTTCGTGCTGCGGAATGTGCGGGTCAACGGACACAGAGTGTGACCTTTACCCAACCACTGCGTCACCGTCGCCGTCCAACCTGGCATGAGCAGTCCACTGATCGACGGTGACCCGCAGCGACTCGGCGGCTACTGGCTGGCCGGCCGGCTCGGCGAAGGCGGCCAGGGAGTCGTCTACGAGGGCTATGACGAGGACGGCACGCGGGTCGCGGTCAAGGTGCTGCGCGGCGACCCCGACGGGCAGCCCCGGCTGCGCGAACGGCTGGCCAGGGAGGCCGCCGCCGCGCAGCGGGTCGCGCCGTTCTGCACCGCCAGGGTGCTGGACGCCGATCTCGAGGGACCCAGGCCGTACATCGTCAGCGCGTACGTCGAAGGGCCCAGCCTGCGCGCCGCCGGGCGCACCTTCGGCGGCGACGACCTGCACCGCCTGGCCACCGCGATCGCCACGGCGCTGACCGCGGTGCACGACGCCGGCGTCGTGCACCGCGACCTCAAGCCGGACAACGTGCTGCTCGGCCCCGACGGGCCCCGGGTGATCGACTTCGGCATCGCCCGTACGCAGGAGATGACGCTCAGCTCCACCGGCTCGGTCACGGGCACGCCCGGCTACCTCGCGCCCGAGGTGCTCTCCGGCGAGCGGGCCGGTCCCGCCGCCGACGTGTTCGCCTGGGGCGCGGTCGTCCTGTACGCCGCCACCGGCGAGGACCCGTTCACCGGCGACTCGGTCGCCGCGGTCATGCACCGCGTGCTCGCCCACGAGCCCGACCTGTCGGTGCTGCCCGCGTCGCTGCGCCGCCCGGTGGGCGCCGCGCTGGCCAAGGACCCCGCGGAGCGTCCGACCTCCCGCGATCTGCTGCTCGCCCTGCTGACCGGTACCGATCCCGTGCTGCCCGCCCGTCTGCTGACCAGGACCGGCGACGCCGTACGCCCGCTCGCCTCCGGCGGCGCGCACCCTCAGGACACCCCGGGCCCCGCACGGAGGCGCGCACACCGCACCATGGACACCACGCGGCGGCACGTCCGGGGCGCCGCGGGCTCCGTGGACACCGAGCAGCTCCTCGCGCTGGGCGCCGGTGACGGGCGGCGGGTCACCGCCGCGTTCGCTGTCGCGGCCGACCCGGCGCTCGACGTGATCGCCGAGGACGCCTACGCCGCGCTCCCGCCGGAGGACCGGCTCCTCGTGCCTGAGCTGTTCCTGCGGCTGGTCACCGTGACCGACGAAGGCGAGCTGGCGCTGCGCGAGGCCCGCAGGTCCGAGCTGCCCGCCGGGATCGACCGGGTGCTGTCGGCGTTCTCGTACCTGGTGTCCGGCGGCGACCCCGTACGCCTGCTGCGCCCCGCGCTGCCGCTGGCCTGGCCCCGGCTGCGCGGCTGGATCGAGGCCGACCGCGACGGCCTGGCCGTGCACCGCCGCATCACGGCGGCCACCGGACGCTGGCAGCGGCACGGCCGCAAGGACGCCGACCTGTTCCACGGCAGCACCCTCGACGACGCGCTGCGCTGGGCCGCCGCCGAGCGCAAGCACCTCACGCTCACCCCCGCCGAGCGGGACTTCCTGGCCGCGTCCGCCACGCTCACCCGGCGGCGCACGCGCCGCATCCGGCTGCTGTCGGTGGGCCTCGCCGCGCTGCTCGCGCTCGCCGTGGGCGCGGGCGGGCTGGCCTGGCGGCAGAGCACCACGCTGGCCGGGCAGCGCGACGCGGCCGACTCGGCCCGGCTGGCCGCCGCGTCCCACACCGTACGCGGGCGCGACCCCGTGCTCGGCATGCTGCTCGCCGCCGCCGCGGGGAAGCTGTCGCCCACGGGCGCGGCCAGGTCGAGCCTGATCGCGGCGGCCTCCGACCCGGCGACCACGGCCTTCCACGACCCGGCGCTCGGCCCCGACATCGTGCGCACGCTGACCGCCGACGGGCGCTCGCTGGTGAGCGTCACCCCCGGCGCGGTCACGGTGTGGGACGTCGCCACCGGCCGCCGCACCGGCGGCTTCACCGCCGCCATCACCGGCCCTCCGCCCGCCGCCGCGGGCTCCGGCTCCACCGCGACAGGCTCTGGATCCGCCACGACGGGCTCTGAGGCCGCCGGAGCCGGAAGCGAGGCCAAATCCGGGGCGGCCGGCGGAGCCGGAAGCGCGGCCGGAGCCGGATCTGGGGCCGGCGCCGGGGCTGGGGCCGGGCGGATGCGGGAGGCGGCCAGGGCCGCCGCCGACGGCTACGACACCGACCCCGAGAGCGGACGGCTGCGGGGAGCGGCGGTCAGCGAGGACGGCAAGGTGCTTGCCGTGGCCGACGACACGGGCGTGGGCCTGTGGGAGCTGGCCACGGGACGCCCGCTCGGCCGCCGGCTGCCCGCACCCGGCGCGGTGGACCTGTCGATCGCGTTCAGCGGCGGCCGGCTGCTGGTGACGGCCGGGCAGGGCACGCGCGTCTACGACTGGCGTACCGGGAAGACGACGTCGCTGCCCACCATGCGGCGGCCCGCCGTGCACCCGAGCGGCCGGTACGCGGTGGCGGGCCCCGACATCTACCTGCTGCCGTCGGGCAAGCGCCGCCCCGGCTACCCGGGCGTGTGCGCCGACTGCGACAGCGCCGCCGCCTTCAGCCCGGATGGCGCGCGGCTGGCGATCAGCGACGACGACGGCCTGACCGTGTACGACACCCGCACCCGCGAGGAGATCGACGTCCTGTACGGCTGGGAGGCGCACGCCGTGCCCGTGTTCAGCGCGGACGGCGAGCTGGTCGCGGGCGTCGGCAGGTCGATCAAGGTGTGGCGGCCGGGCGCCGGCGAGCCGCTGCTGCTGCAGCGCCGCCCGCGCGACCCGGTGACGGCCGCCGCGTTCGGCCCCGGCGGGCTGCGCTACCTCAGCGACGACACGGTGGTGACGCTGGTGCCCGCCCCGCCGTCCGACGAGCCGATGGACGCCGTACGGCTGAGCGGCGACGGCCGCACGGTGGCCATGCACGCGCTCGGCAGCACCGACATCACGCTGAACGGCCGCCACAGGAAGGTGGGCCACTTCGACGACTACGACAGCGAGCTGGCCTTCAGCCCCGACGACCGGCTGCTCGCGGTGCGGCGGGCGGACCACGTCACGGTCCACGAGACCGCCTCGTGGCGGAAGCTCGCCGCGCTCACCCCGGAGTTCGCCGCCGAGGTCGAGGCGAGATCGGTGCTGCCGACCGCGAAGGGCCTGTGGACGGCGGGCGAGCGGACGTTCACGCTCTGGGGGCTGCCCGGCGGGCGGCGGCTCAAGCAGGTGCCGAGGCCGGAGCGGCTGCTCGGCTGGACCGCCACCGCCGACGGGCGGCTCGTCGGGCTCGACGGCGCCGGGTCGCGGCTGGTGGACCTGGAGACCGGCACGCCGCTCGGCGCCCGGCTGTCGCTGCCGGGGCAGGCCGACGACGTGTGGTTCGGCGCGGAGCTCGACCTGGTCGCGGCGAACTTCTCCGGCAAGGTCGGCGTCTGGGACACCGCGACGGGCATGCAGGTGGGCAACTGGATGCGGATGGAGGGCCCGCCGTGGGACGCGGCGTTCTCGTCCGACGGCCGGCTGTTCGCCTTCGCCTCGCAGGACAACACGCTCAGCCTGTGGGACGTGCGTCAGGGACGGCGGATCGGCCCGCCGGTGGGGCTCACCGGCAGCGCCCGCTCGGTGGCCTTCACCGCCGGCTCCGCCGAGGTGCTGGCCATCGGCAGGGGCGGGCGGCTGACCCGGCTGCCGACCACGGTGCCGGCGCTGGCCGAGACCGTGTGCATGCGGGCGGGCCGGAGCCTGACCCAGGAGGAGTGGCGGCACTACCTGCCGGACCGCCCGTACGAGCCGGTCTGCCCGCCCCGCGAACGCTGACCGTCGCGCCGGAGCCGGCCCGCGCGCCGCCCATCGCACCGTGGCCGCGCCTGGCGCGCACCGACGTCAGGCCCGGGTCGGGGTGGTCGCGGGGAGGCCGTCGCCGGACGGCCCGCGGCCGAGCAGCAGCGTGCCGAGCCACATGACCGCCATGCCGACGGCGGCCAGCGCGGTGCCGGCGCCCTCCTGGAGCGTGGCCACGCCCAGCAGGACCACGCCGGCGGCGGTGACGCCGGCGCTGACCGTGGTGACCCGGCGCAGCAGGGCGAGGACGGCCGCCATCGCGAGCACCGCGAAGAAGAACAGCTGCGCACCCGGCGTGTAGACGACCAGCTCGATCCCCGGGTAGGCGCGCGCCTGGCTCAGCAGCGCCCGCATCTGCTCGCCGTCGGAGGCGGTGAACCCGGCGTGCAGGGCGATGGCGAGCTGGGCGAGGTTGGCGGCCACGCCGAGCAGCGCGACGACGGTCGCCGCCTCCACCGCCGCCCGGCGGCCGCCGCGTACCGGTCCGGCCAGGCCGCGCATGGCGAAGATCATGAGGCCGAACATCGCGAATCCGGCCAGCCAGGCGAGGTGCCCTGCCGTCCACCAGGGACCGGGCTCCGCCTCACCGTGGATGGGACGGAGGAGGAACCAGCCGGCGAGCAAGGCGGCGGGGCCGGCGGTGAAGGAGATCTGGGCCAGGCGGCTTGCGGGGTTCATACGGGCCACGATGCCCCGTTCCGCCCGGCCCGCTCATCGGTGATCGCCCCTGATCTGACCCTGAGGCCGCCAGGGGCGCGGGATCAGGTGAAGTAGCGCAGCCAGACGTACAGCCAGGCGAGCGCGATGCTCAGCGCGGTGACGATGATGCCGTACCGGGTGAACTGCCAGAAGCTGATCTTGTGTCCGTTGCGCGCGGCGATGCCGAGCGCGACCACGTTGGGGCTGGCCGCGACCGCGGTGCCGTTGCCGCCGAAGTCGGCGCCGAGCGCGAAGGCCCACCACAGCGCCTGCCCGGCCTGCGGGTCGGTCGCGGCCTCGACGACGCCTTCCACGATGGGCGCGGTCGTGGCGACGTAGGGGATGTTGTCGAAGAACGCGCCGAGCGCGCCAGAGCCGAACAGCAGCGCCGTCGCGGCGACCAGGTAGTTGTCGCCCAGCACGTCCAGCGCCCAGGTGCCGATGGCGGCGATCACGCCGGTGTGCACGAGCCCCGCCACCATGACGAACAGGCCCATGAAGAACACCAGCGTCGGCCACTCGACCTCGCGCAGCACGTCGTCGACGTTCGCGCGGGAGACCAGCAGCATGACGCCGGCGCCGACGAGCGCCACGATCGACGGCTCGACGTGCACCACCGCGTGCAGCCCGAACCCGGCGATCACCGCACCGAGCACCACCAGGCAGCGCACCAGCAGCCGCGGGTCGGTGATGGCCCGCCGCTCCTGCAGCGCCATCACCTCGGCCACGTGCTCGGCGTTGTACTGGAACGAGTTGCGGAACAGCACCCTGGTGAACAGCACGAACACGGTGAAGATGAGCACCACGATCGGCGTCATGTGCACGAGGAAGTCGTTGAACGTCAGCCCGCCGCGGCTGCCGATGATGATGTTGGGCGGGTCGCCGATGAGCGTGGCCGCGCCGCCGATGTTGGAGGCCAGCACCTCGGCGATCAGGTACGGCCGCGCGCTGATCCGCAGCCGGTTGCACACCACGATCGTGACGGGCGCCACCAGCATGATGGTGGTGACGTTGTCGAGGAACGGCGAGGCGATGGCGGTGATGCCCATCAGCATCACCATCAGCCGGTAGGGCCGTCCTTTGGCGCGTTTGGCCGCCCAGATGGCCAGGTAATCGAAGACGCCTGTCTGCTTGATGATCCCGACGATGATCATCATGCCGAACAGCAGGAAGATGACGTTCCAGTCGATGCCCTCGTGCTCGGAGTAGAACACCTCCGCGCCCGGGATCAGGCCGAGCACGGCCATCAGCCCCGCGGCGATGAGGACGACTTTGACCTTGTTGACCTTCTCCGTGGCGATGAAGAAGAACGCCACGATGAAGATGGCCAGTGCGAGGAAGGCGCTCATCCGTGCCGCCCCGGCGGGCCGGCCTGCCCGTCGGCGGAGAGCCCGCGTTCAGCGGGTACGTATCGACAAAGCAGACATTCAACGCATGACGGAACAACGCAGTGAAGGGCGAACATGGCGAAGACCTTTCGGAGATGGGTGAACCGCCGCGGCGACACCGGCGGAGCACGCCCGGAAGGTCGAGGCGTGGCCGCGCGGCACACGCCGGGCGGGCCAAGGTTCTGTCAGTCGTCTGAAGCGAGGGCCAGGCAGGTGAGCAGGCGTTCGAGGGTGATGGCCCCCTCGAGCGCGCCGTCGCGGCCGACGACGGCGACGATGGGGCTGCGCAGCCGCGCCATCAGCGCGGCCACCTCCAGCAGCGTCGCCTCCAAGCGCACGGTCGCGGGGGTGACCGGATGCCGGGGCAGGCAGTCACCGACCGTCCGCTCGCCCAGCTCTCCCCAGAACACGTCGGCGTGGGCCTCGTCGATGGCCCGGCACAGGGCCGGGTCCTCCTGGTACGCCCCCGGCACCGCCAGCCGCAGGACCTGCGTCCCCGGCAGGACGCAGGAGGGCCGTCCCTGCTCGTCCACCACGATCAGGCCGGGCATGCGGCCCAGGGCCATGAGGCGGACCGCCTTGGTGACAGGGTCGCCGGCGGTGACGGTGGGCAGGTTCACGGCGATTTCGCTGGCATGCATGACATCCGCTATCTCTCCAATCCGGCTCCGCTCAAGTGTCGTGGCGGAAAGGGGGCCCGAACCATCGGGTCCGTCACCCATCTCCGCGGGGATACAACATGTAGGCGTGGGCTACGGATGAGGGTCAGCCCGGATGGACAACGAAGGCCCTAGACGAAGAGGCTGAGGCTATGAACGACCGCGTGGCCGAGGGGGCGGCGCACCGGGCGGTGCAACTGCCGCGCACACCGGCTCAGGCGCTGTTCCGGCGGCTGGTTGTCATCAACGGGCTGGTGTTCACGATCGGCACGCTCGTGCTGGCGTTCTCTCCCGCCACCATCTCATCGCCGATCGTCCTCGCGGAAGTGCCGGTGCTGCTCGTGGGGCTCGCGGTGATGCTGGGCGCGAACGCGCTGCTGCTGCGGCGCAGCCTGGCCCCGCTCGACGCGCTCACCTCGCTCATGCAGCGCGTCGACCTGCTGGGCACCGGCGACCGCCTGTCCGACGGGGGCAACAGCGACCTCACCCACCTGATCGACACGTTCAACGCGATGCTCGACAGGCTGGAGGCCGAGCGCAGCGCGAGCAGCGCGCACGCGCTGGCCGCGCAGGAGGGCGAGCGCCGGCGCATCGCCCGCGAGCTGCACGACGAGATCGGCCAGAGCCTGACCGTGGTGCTGCTCGGGCTGAAGCGTGTGGTGGACCGCGCGCCCGACGACCTGCGCGAGGAGCTCCACGCCGTGCAGGAGACCGTGCGCGCCAGCCTCGACGAGGTCCGCCAGGTCGCCCGGCGGCTGCGGCCCGGCGTCCTGGAGGACCTCGGCCTGCACAGCGCGCTCAACGCCCTGGCCGTGGACGTCTCGCAGATGAGCGGCGTGAAGGTGACCCGGTGCGTCGAGGCCGACCTGCCCGACCTCGGCTCGGACGTCGAGCTGGTGCTGTACCGGATCGCGCAGGAGAGCCTGACCAACATCGCCAGGCACGCCCACGCCGAGCATGCCGAGCTGTCGCTCAAGGCCGAGAACGGCCGGCTGGTGCTGCGGATCACCGACGACGGGCAGGGCGGCGCGCGCCAGGACGGCGCCGGGATCCGCGGCATGCGCGAGCGTGCCCTGCTGATCGGCGCCCGCCTGACCGTCGACTCACCGCCAGGCGAGGGCACGCGCGTGAGCCTGGTCATCCCATGTCCCGCGAATCGGAGCGCAACCTCGTGAACAAGACCCGGATCCTGCTGGCCGACGATCACGCCCTCGTACGGCGGGGGCTGCGCCTGATCCTCGACGCCGAGCCCGACCTCGAGGTGGTCGCGGAGGCCGCGGACGGCGCCGAGGCGGTGGCCGCCGCCGACGACGACAAGGTGGATCTGGCCATCCTCGACATCGCGATGCCCCGCATGACCGGGCTCCAGGCGGCCAGGGAGATCAACCGCCGGGCGCCCGGCATCCGCATCCTGATGCTCTCGATGTACGACAACGAGCAGTACTTCTTCGAGTCGCTCAAGGTCGGGGCGTCCGGTTATGTGCTCAAGTCGGTCGCCGACCAGGACCTGCTGGAGGCGTGCCGGGCCACCATGCGGGGCGAGCCCTTCCTGTACCCCGGGGCGATCACCGCGCTCATCCGCGACTACCTCCAGCGCGACCGCGAGGGCGAGCGCCTGCCCGAGAGCATCCTGACGCCTCGGGAGGAGGAGATCGTCAAGCTGATCGCGGAGGGCAACTCGGCCAAGGAGATCGCCGAGACGCTGGTCATCAGCGTGAAGACGGTCGATCGGCACCGGGCGAACATCCTGCAGAAGCTCGGGATGCGCGACCGGCTCGAACTCACCCGCTACGCCATCCGCGCCGGCCTCGTCGAACCCTGACCCGCGCCCGCCCGGGCCTCTGGGGCACGCCCCCGCTCTGGCCCGCGCCGGGGCTCCGGGGGCGCGCCCCCGCCACGGGCCCTCGCGGCCCTGACCCGCGTCCCCCGCCTGCGGATCCGGGGCCGCATGGCCCGCCCCCTCATCCCGGGTCATGCGGCCGGCCGGCCCCTGATCCGGCTCAGGCGGTGGCGTCCGTGACGTCGAAGTGCGCGCTCGCGTACGTGGCGAGCATGTCGCGGCCCTTGATCTCCGCGGCGGCCTCGGCGCCGACGACCCCCTGGTCGGGGAGCTGGCCGGCGCCGCCCGCGGGGCCGAGCGGGACGAGGATCATCGGCGGCTGCTTCTCGTACGGGACCGGCTCGCCCTCGCCGGTGATGAGCGCGCGCAGGTTGCCCGCCAGCAGCTCGCCCTGCCGCCCGGCGTACGCGGCCATGTCGCGGTCGGCGTCGGCGATGTCGCCGATCGCGAACACCCGCTCCTGACCGCGCACCCGCAGCATCTCGTCCACCTGTACGTAGCCGCGCGCGTCACGGGCGGCGGCCAGCTCGCCGCGCAGGTAGTCGGTGCGCAGCTGCACGCCGAAGCAGCGGAACCACATGTCGGCGACGAGTTTCTCCCCCGATCCGGTCGCGATCGCGATGGGCGCCACCGTGGCGGGCGCGGCGGCGGGCAGCTCCCGCAGCGGGCTGCCGAGCTTGAGCTCCACGCCGATGTCGTCGAGCTGGCGGCGCAGCTCCGCGCGCAGCGACGGCTGGAACGGGCCGGGCAGGATGTCGTCGGACATGTCGGCGAGCGTGACGTGCTTGCGGGGGAAAGCCGCCTTGATCTCACCCGCCAGCTCGAGCCCGACCGGGCCGGCGCCGATCAGCAGCACCCGCTCCGCCTCCTTCAGCGCGTCGTGCGCGCGGCGCACCTCGGCCTTGGCGGCGGCCGCGTCCGGAGTGGCGATCTTGGCGGGGAACGGGTAGGCCGACCCCGTGGCCAGCACCAGGTAGTCGGGCTCCAGCGTGGTCCCCGACGCGAGCGTCACGCGGCGGCCGTCGGCGGCGACCGCCCTGTCACGCAGGAACCGGCCGTGCTTCAGCAGCCGGCTGTACGGCAGGAAGATCCGGTCCAGCCACTCGGGCTCGACCAGCGCCCGCCATGAGGCCACGTTGTGCACGAAGGCGTCAGACGGGTCGACGAGCGTCACGTCGGCGACATCGTCGAGCAGCTTGGCGACCTTGTGGCCGCCGTAACCACCGCCGAGCACCACGACGGACGGGCGGCTGCCCGCAGGCTTCTGGCTCATCAGCGAACTCCTTGCTAGGTATCGAGATGCGGCTAGGTTATTCATACCTACTTCGAAAATCAAAGCAGCAGTATTTCTGCTAGCGTTGAAGGCATGGCGGCACCGACGACCCACAACGTGGAAGCCTGTAATCGCCGCGACGAGGCGCTCACCCGCGCCTTCACCCTGCTCGGCAAGCGCTGGATCGCCGTCGTGCTGGGCAGCCTGCGCTCGGGACCGGCCGGGTTCCGCGAGCTGTCACGGGCCATCGACGGGGTCAGCGACTCCGTGCTGTCCGACCGGCTCTCCGAGCTGACCAAGGCGGGGCTGGTCGCCCGCAAGGTCGACGAGGGGCCGCCGGTCGCGGTGTCGTACGAGCTGACCGAGGCGGGCTGGGCGCTCATGCCGGCGCTCGAGCAGATCTCCCAGTGGGCTCACGACCACCTGCCACCCCGCTGACCACGCCCTGGCGCCGCGCCCTTGAACGCCCGGTTCTCGGTGTTACGTTGAGTCGAGGAGCGTGCCCGACACCCGCGAAGGACGTGGTCTCCCGTGCTCTACCTCTTCGGCTTCGATCGCATCGGCGTGGCCGTCAGCGACATCTTCTTCGTCGATCCCCAGCCCATGAAGGGGCAGGAGGGCGCCGAGCGCGGAGTGCGGCTCGAGCTGCGCAGGCTGGAGACGGGCGAGCTGAAGGGGTCGATCTACTCCGCCCGCCCGATCACCGTCGATCGGCCGATCTGGCGGGTGGACCTGCTGGAGTCGGTCTCGGGGACGCCCGGCAGCTTCGACCGTACGCACCACCACCCGGGCGTGAACGGCTGGGAGCCGGGGCGGCGGGTGTTCGACCCGCAGCTGTCGCAGGAGCCGCTGAAGTGGCTGCAGGAGCGGCTGTCGGACCTGGAAGGCGTGCTCGACCAGGCCGGCGAGCCGCGCGACACGGTGAGCGAGGCCGACGTCAAGGGGCTGCGCGAGCGCGCGCCCGAGATCGTGGAGACGGTCGCGCGGCTGCTCGACGCCGTCCGTTCCTCGCCCGTGCCCGAGGGCGCCGAAGTCGCGACCAGCGTACGCGCGAGCTGGCTCTGACCCGCCCGCACCCCATCGACCCGCGCCCATAGTGCGCCCACGGCCCGGCCTCCGCAATCAGCCGCCCGCCCCGTGACCGCAGCCCGCCGGGCCGCCGCCCGCATGCGCCCGCAGCCGCCCCTGCGGAGCGGCGCGCATCCGGAGCACCTGCCCCCTGCGGCCGGCCCTCGTTCTCAGCCGCCCGCCCCGTGACCGCAGCCCGCCGGGCCGCGGCCGTATGCGCCCATAGCCGCTCCCGCGTGACCAGCGTGCGCTTCTGAGCAGTTCTCATGCGGCTCGCTCGGGGCGGCGGGCCGATCCGCGAAGTCAGGCGGGGCAGCGGGCCGGTCCTTTGGAGCCAGGCGGGGCGGCGGGGCGGTCCTTGGAGTCAGGCGGGGCGGTCCGTGGAGCTGGGCGCGGGAGCGGGGCGGCGGTGCAGGAGTGAGAACTTCCCCCACATGGCCTCCGCCGCCTCGATGGAGGCCCCCGTACGCGCCGGGTCCACGGCGGCGAGCTGGGTGACCAGGGCCTGGGCGACGGCGATGCCGGCGGTCAGCGACGGGAAGAACGCCTCGCCCTCCGCCGGCACCATGACGACCTCCTCGGCGGCCTTGGCCAGGGCAGGGCTGGCGGCGTCGGTGACGGCGAAGACGCGCACGCCGCGCGCGCGGGCCTCGTTGGCGGCCAGGACGGTGCTCTCGTACAGACGCCAGAAGCTGATCGCGATCAGCACGTCGCCCTCGCCGATGGCGGCCATGGTGTTGGCGAGCTCGGCATCTCCCCCGGTGACGGCGGTGACCGGGTAGCCGGCCAGGCGGGCGTTGTGCGCGAGCGCGAGGCCCACGGCGGCGTAGCTGCCGTCGGCGACGATCACCGTATGCCGGGCCGCCGCGACCGCCTCGGCGATGGTGACGAGGACGCGCTCGTCGAGCCGCCGGTTGAGCAGGGCCAGGCTGTCGAGGTCGCGGCGCAGCGAGCGGGCGCTGGGCGAGCCGGCGCCCCGGTGCTCGGCGGCGACCTGGCCGGCGCTGAGCGAGGAGAGGTAGCGGGCGCGCAGCTCCTGCTGGAGCGCGGGCCAGCCGGCGAAGCCGAGCGCCTGCGCCGTGCGGGTGACGGTGGCCACGTTGACCCCGGCGAGCTGGGCCAGCTCCTGCGCCGACCCGAACGAGGCCCGGCGCGGCTGGGAGAGCAGCACTTCGAGCACGGCGGCCGACTTGCCGCGCAGCCCGCGCGCCGGCAGCCGCTCGCGCAGCCACTCCTCGAAGCTGTCGGTGCCTGTCACCCGTTCTCTCTCCTCACCGGCCGCTCGGCCGCTCTGTGGGCCTTCAGCCGGGAGCATCCTACGTGCTCCGGCTCCGCGAGTTTTGCAAAGAACATTGCAATTTTAGCGAAACGCACTATATGTTGCTGCGCAATCGACCTGCAGGGCCACAACCTGGTGAAAGGTGTGTTCGATGACCTTGTTGGCCCGTCTGGACCGGCTCCCGCTGAGCCGTCCTCACTACCTCCTCCTCCTGATCGGCGGCCTCGGATACACCTTCGACGGCATGGACTCCGCGGTCGTCGCGTTCCTGCTGCCGAGCGCGCAGGAGGCATGGAACCTGTCCAACGGGCAGCTCGGCATCATCGGATCGGCGACGCCGTTCGGGTTCCTGTTCGGCGCGACGGCGGCCGGGCTGCTCGGCGACAGGATCGGGCGCAAGAAGGTCATGATGTACGCGCTCGCCTTCTACGCCGCCTTCTCGGTGGTCGCCGCGTCCGCCCCCAACTACGAGGTGTTCCTGGCCGCCCGCGTGCTGGCCGGGGCGGGCGCCGGCGCGGAGAGCGCGATCATCGCGCCGTTCCTGTCGGAGTTCGTACCGGCCAAGCGGCGCGGCTGGTTCGTCGGCGCACTGTCGGGGTTCTTCTCGTTCGGCTTCGTGGCGGCGGCGCTGATCGGCCGGTTCGTGGTGCCGACGTTCGACGAGGGCTGGCGCATCGCGCAGATCATCACCGCGGTGCCCATCGTCATGCTGCTGTGGTGGCGGCGCTCGCTGCCCGAGTCGCCCAGGTACGCCGTCGCCCCTGCCGCGGAGACCCCCAAGGTGAACCTGCTCAGCGCCCTGCGCTACCTGTGGAGCCGGGCCATGGCCAAGCGCACGGCGGTCATCTGGCTGATCTGGTTCGTGATCACGTTCTCGTACTACGGGTTCTTCTCCTGGATCCCGACGCTGCTCGTGCAGCGCGGCATCACGGTCACCAAGAGCTTCGAGTTCTCGATCATCATCTACCTGGCGCAGATCCCCGGCTACTTCTCCGCGGCCTGGCTGTCGGAGCGGCTCGACCGCAAGAACACCATCGCCATCTACCTGGCGGGCTCGGCGGTCAGCGCGTTCTGGCTGTCGCAGATGGACTCGCCCGTCACGATCACGCTCGCGGGCGCGGTGCTGTCGTTCTTCCTGAACGGCACGTACGCCGGCGTCTACTCCTACACCCCCGAGGTCTTCCCGACCTGGATCCGCGCCACCGGCACCGGGCTGTCCAGCGCGTTCGGCCGGGTCGGCAGCATCCTGGCCCCGACGATCATCGGTGTGTCCGCGGCCGGCCTCGGCTTCGCCGGGGTGTTCGGCCTCACCACCGCCGTGCTGGTGGCCGGGGTGGTCTGCGTGATGGTGTTCGGGCTGGCCACCGCGGGCCGATCGCTGGAAGAGCTCACCGAACCCGCCACCGAGGAGGCGACCACGTGAACGACCTGGACGAGCTGGAGCGGCGCGTACGGGAGGAGGTGGGCGTGCGGCTGTTCACCGTGCTGGCCTGGGTGCCGCAGCGGCGCGCGCTGCGCCGCGTCCACAGCAGCCACCCCGCCGAGTATCCGGTGGGCGGCGAGAAGACCGTCGAAGTGGCCCAGCGGTGGCTGGCCACCTGCATCGAGCGGCGCGAGCCGTACTTCGGCCGCGACAAGGCCGCCGTACGGGAGATCTTCGCCGACCACGAGCTCATCGAGAGCCTCGGCTGCGGCTCGATCATCAACGTGCCCGTGCTCGGCCCGGACGGCGAGGTCGCCGCCGTGCTGAACATCCTCGACGCCGAGGGCGCCTACGACGACGCCTCGGTGGCCGCCGCCCAGAAGATCGCCAAGGATTTCACGTTCGGAGGTACCGCATGACCCTGCTGCTGCGCAACGCGCTGCTGCTCGACGTCGAGACCGGCGAGTACGCCGAGGCCGACCTGCGCTGCGCCGACGGCAGGATCGCCGAGACCGGGCGCGGGCTCACCGCGCCGGACGGCACCCGGGTGATCGACGTGGCGGGCGCGCGGGTCGTGCCCGGCCTGATCGACGCGCACGTGCACGTCACCGCCTCCAGCGCCGACCTCGGTTCCCTGCGGTCGAAGCCGCCGTCGTATGTGACCGCGCACGCCGCCCGCATCATGGGCGACATGCTGAGCCGCGGCTTCACCACCGTGCGCGACGCGTCGGGCGCCGACTTCGGCCTCGCCGACGCGCAGGCCGAGGGCCTGATCAGGGGGCCGCGGCTGCTGTTCTGCGGCAAAGGGCTGAGCCAGACCGGCGGCCACGCCGACTTCCGCGGCCGGGGCGAGCACCTCGACGACGACCACCCGTGCTGCGCGGGCGTCGGACGGGTGGCCGACGGCGTGGACGCCGTACGCACCGCCGCCCGCGACGAGCTGCGCAAGGGCGCGCACCACATCAAGGTGATGGCGTCCGGCGGCGTCGCCTCCCCCACCGACCGCATCGACTCCACCCAGTACTCCATGGACGAGCTGCGCGCCGCCGTCGAGGAGGCCGAGGCCGCGGGCCGGTACGTCGCCGCCCACGCCTACACCGCCCGCGCCGTCAACCGGGCGCTGGAGGCCGGGGTGCGCTCCATCGAGCACGGCAACCTCATCGACGACTCCAGCGTGGAGCTGTTCCTGCGGCACGACGCCTTCCTGGTGCCGACGCTGGTGACGTACTGGGCGCTGAAGGAGGAGGGCCGCGAGTTCGGGCTGTCGGAGAGCAGCTGGCGCAAGGTGGACGACGTGCTCGAAGCCGGCATCGTCGCGCTCGAACGCGCCGCGCGCGGCGGGGTGCGGCTGGCCTACGGGACGGACCTGCTCGGCGGCATGCACCGGCACCAGAACCAGGAGTTCCGGCTCCGCGCCGAGGTGCAGCGGCCGCTCGACGTGCTGCGCGCCGCCACCACGGGCGCGGCGGAGCTGGTCGGGATGTCCGGCGAGATCGGCACTCTCGCCGTGGGCGCCCGCGCCGACCTGCTGGTGCTCGACGGCGACCCGCTGGAGGACATCGGCGTGCTCGCCGACCCCGCCCACATCCGCCACGTGATCCAGTCCGGCACGCTCGCCGCATCCGCCACGTGATCCGGTCCGGCACCCTTGCCGCAGCCACCGCATGATCCGGTCCGGCACCCTTGCCGCAGCCACCGCATGATCCGGTCCGGCACCCTCGTCTGACCGACCGCCATCACCATCACCCCTCATCAGGGCCTGCGCCTCGACGGCACCTCCCGCCCTCCCCGGCTGGGCGCCTGCGGTGAATCGGGCGTGCCGGAAGGGTGCGGACGCGGAGGGAGGGGCGCGGGCGTGAAGCGAGGGGCCGGGGCCGGAGATGGCTGGGCCGACACGCGAAACCCTCCATGGGCGCGGAGCGCGGAGATCACCAGACCGACGTGCGAAGCCGTTCACGGGTGCGAGGCCGGGAGTGCGTGCGTACCGTGAAGGGCGTGACGACGCTCATGCGCACCGTCCTGGTCGTCGCCGCGGTGGCGGTCCTGCTCCTCGCCCTGCTGTGGGCGTTCCAGCGGCGGCTGATCTACCTGCCCGACGGCTCGCCCGCGCCTCCGGCGGCGTCGGTGCTGCCGGACGGGCGCGACGTCACGTTCACCACGAGCGACGGCCTGACGCTGTCGGCCTGGTACGTGCCGGGACGGCGCGACGTGACCGTGCTGGTGATGGGCGGCAACGCGGGCAACCGGCTGCACCGGGCGCCGCTGGCGAGCGCGCTGGCGGAGCACGGGCTCGGGGTGCTGCTCATGGACTACCGCGGCTACGGCGGCAACCCGGGCGGCCCCGACGAGGAGGGCCTGTTCCGCGACGCGCTGGCCGCGCGCGACTGGCTCGGCGACCGGCGGGTGGTGTACTTCGGCGAGAGCCTGGGCGCGGCGGTCGCGACCCGCCTGGCCGTGGAGCGCCCGCCGCTCGGGCTGGTGCTGCGCTCACCGTTCACCGACCTGGCGGCGGCCGGTCAGGTCAACTACCCCTTCCTTCCGGTACGCGCTCTCCTGCGCGACCGCTTCCCCGTCGCCGAGCGGGTCGGCCGGGTGCGCGCCCCGGTCGTCGTCGTGTACGGCACCGCCGACACGATCGTCCCCGCCCGCCTGAGCCGCGCGGTCGCCGAGGCCGCCGGCGCCACCGTCGTCGAAATCCCGGGCGCGGGGCACAACGACCTCGTCATGCTGAACGGCCGCGAGCTGGTGAACGCCGTGCTCACCCTGGCCGGCCGTTCCGCCTGAACGTCGCGGGGCCCGCCTGAGCATCGCGAGACGGCGGGGCGTCACGGGAAGGTTCTCCTCCCGGCATCGCCAGGGGCCGGGTGCCGCCGTACGATCCGCTGCTGAGCGCCTGACCCGGCAAGCGCCTCTCGACGCCGACCCCGTGCGGAAAGCCCCCCCGCGCCGAAAAGCCCGGCGCCGGCGCTGGAAAGCGCCCCGAGCGGATGCGCGCCTGCGGGTCAGGTGTCGAGCAGCGGGGCGAGGGCGGTGACGGCGTGGGCGCGGTGCACGTCGAGCGTGGCCACGGCGTCGTCGGCGGAGCGGCGGCGCAGCGCGTCGAGCGTGGCGCGGTGCTCCTTGATCACCCGCTCCCTGTTGCCCGGCTCGCCGTAGTACATCGACCGGTAGGCGTCGGTGGAGTCCCACAGCGTACGGATCAGCCGGACCAGGCGCGGCATCCCCGAGCAGTCGAACAACATCATGTGGAACGCCCGGTTGGCGGCGGCCATGGCCGCGACGTCGCCGGCGGCGGCGGCCCGCTCGACGTCGTCCTGCGCGGCCTCGAGCCGGGCGAGGTCGTCGTCCGTCAGCCGGGGCACCGCCCGGCGCACGGCCTCCTCTTCCAGCAGCTCCCTGATGCGGTAGACCTCGCGCAGGTCGTCGAGTGAGAGCGTCTCGACGAAGTAGCCGCGATGGGCCTCGTAGGTGACCAGCCCTTCGCCCTGCAGCGTCTTGAGCGCCTCGCGCAGCGGGACCCGGCTGACCTGAAGCTCCTCGGCCAGCGCGTCCTGCCGGATGGGCGCGCCGGGGCGCAGCCTGCCGGTGGTGATGGCCCGCCGCAGCTCGCCCAGCACGAACTGCTGGGCCGTGGGCGGCCTGCGTCGTGCCTCGTCCGGACTCACCGCCCCAATATCTCACGAACCCACGCCTCGTCCTGCCCGAGCGCGGGCGGCCTGCGGCGGTAGGAGGGCGGGGTGGCGCTGAGCCGCAGCGGGTTCGCGACCTGGCCGACGCCGTCGATGTCCACGGCGGGTTCGAGTCCGAGACCGGCGGCGAGCGAGAACGCGGCGGCCAGGTCGTTGATCGGGCCGCACGGCACCCCGGCCTCGGTGAGCCGGGCGAACCACTCGTCGGCCGTGCGCTCGGCGAGCGCCGCGTTGAGCTCGGCGACGAGCGGCTCGCGGGCGGCGACGCGATCGGCGTTGGTGGCGTAGCGGGGGTCGCCGGCGAGATCGGGCCGGTCGAGGGCGGCGCACAGGGCGCGGAACTGGCGGTCGTTCCCCGCGGCGATGACGATCGGGCGGTCGGCGGCCTGGAACACCTCGTACGGCACGATGCTCGGATGCCGGTTGCCCATGGCGCGCGGCACGACCCCGGCGGCGGCGTACGCGGAGGAGTGGTTGGTGAGCGCCGACAGCAGCGACGACAGCAAGGACACCTCGATGCGCTGCCCTTCGCCTGACCGGTCGCGGTGGCGGAGGGCGGCGAGGATGCCGAGCGCGGCGTGCAGTCCGGTGATCACGTCCACCAGCGCGACGCCCGCCTTGGTGCCGGGGCCTTCCGGCTCGCCGGTGACGCTCATCAGCCCGCCGACGGCCTGGGCGATGAGGTCGTAGCCGGGCAGGCCGGCGCCCGCCCCGGACCCGAAGCCGGTGATGGAGCAGTAGACGAGCCCGGGGTTCAGCTCGCGCAGCGCCTCGTAGCCGAGCCCGAGCCGGTCCATGGTGCCCGGCTTGAAGTTCTCCACCAGCACGTCGGCCCGCGCGGCGAGGGCTCTGGCGACCTCGATGTCCTCCTTGAGGTCGAGCGCGATGGAGCGCTTGTTGCGGTTGACGCCCAGGAAGTACGTGGCCTCGCCGCCCGCGTACGGCGGCCCCCAGGCCCGCGTGTCGTCGCCGGTGCCGGGCCGCTCGACCTTGACCACCTCCGCGCCCAGGTCGGCGAGGAGCATGGTGGCGTAAGGACCGGCGAGCACCCGGCTGAAGTCGGCGATCAGCAGCCCCGACAGCGCCCCGCTCATGCCGGCGCCCCCAGGTAGACGGTGACGGCGCGGGTGCAGACCCGGCGGCCGGCGATGAGATGCAGAACGTCCATGGTCAACGCACCCTAACTATGCCATATTGGATTTTCAATATTGGATCCAAAATACGGAGACGCCATGTTCGCACCCACCGCTCTCTTCTCCCTCGACACCCTGCTGACCGAGGAGGAACGCGAGATCAGGAGCACGGTCAGGCGCGTGTGCGACCGCGAGATCCGGCCGCACGTCGCGGGCTGGTTCGAGGCCGGCGAGCTGCCCGCGCGCGAACTGGCCCGCACGCTCGGCTCGCTCGGCGTGCTCGGCATGCACCTCGACGGGTACGGCTGCGCCGGCATGGGCGCGGTCGCGTACGGGCTGGCCTGCCTGGAGCTGGAGGCCGCCGACTCGGGCCTGCGCAGCCTCGTCTCCGTGCAGGGCTCCCTGGCCATGTACGCGATCTGGAAGTACGGCAGCGAGGAGCAGAAGCAGGAGTGGCTGCCCGCGATGGCGGCCGGCGAGCGCATCGGCTGCTTCGGCCTGACCGAGCCCGACTTCGGCTCCGACCCCGGCGGCATGCGCACCACGGCCAAGCGGGAGGGCGGCGACTGGGTGCTGAACGGCACCAAGATGTGGATCACCAACGGCTCCGTGGCGGACGTGGCCGTGGTCTGGGCGCGTACGGACGAGGGCATCAGGGGCTTCCTGGTCCCGGCCGGCACACCCGGCTTCACCGTCAACGAGATCAAGCACAAGCTCTCCCTGCGCGCGAGCGTGACCAGCGAGCTGGCGCTGGAGGGCGTGCGGCTGCCCGCCGACGCGATGCTGCCCGGCTCGCGCGGCCTGTCGGGGCCGCTCGGCTGCCTGAACGAGGCCAGGTTCGGCATCGTGTTCGGCGCGATGGGGGCGGCGCTCGACTGCCTGGAGACGACGCTCGCGTACGTGGCCGACCGCGAGGTGTTCGCCAGGCCGCTGGCGTCGTACCAGCTCACCCAGGAGAAACTCGCGGACATGACGCTGGAGCTGGGCAAGGGGCTGCTGCTCGCGGTGCACCTGGGCCGGCTGAAGGAGGCCGGGACGCTCGCGCCCGAGCAGGTGAGCCTGGGCAAGCTCAACAACGTGCGGGAGGCCCTGGAGATCGCCAGGAAGTGCCGCACGCTGCTCGGCGCGAACGGCGTCACCCTCGAATACCCGGTGATCAGGCACGCGGTGAACCTGGAGTCGGTGCTCACCTACGAGGGCACCTCCGAAGTCCACACGCTGGTCATCGGCAAGGCGCTGACCGGCATCGGAGCCTTCAAGTGACGCTCAGAACGTCCGCCAGGTCGCCTCGGTGACCTGGCAGGGCCCGCCCTGATGCACCCGCAGATGCCCGGCGGGCAGGTCGAGCCCGATCGTGGCGAGCGTCTCCCACCGCTGGTTGAGCGGCTGGGTGAGGTCGGGGTGCGCGCAGACGGGCGCGTCCGGCGCGTGGCTGAGCATGGCGAGCGCCCGCGCGTGCTGGTCGGGGTCGCGCAGGTCGTCGACGTGGTCGCGCAGGTGGCGCAGCCGGTCGTAGGTGCCGGGCCGCGAGGTGGCGTGCCGCTCCCCCGCCGCGAGCGCGGCGTCGTGGAAGTGGTTGCAGTGCAGCAGCACGCCGTCGGGTTCCGGCGGGATGACGGCCACGCCCGCCGGGGAGATCTCGATGGACGCGGCGTCGTTCCCCTCGTCCGAGGCGGTGACCACGGTGATGACGGTCGAGGCCGAGACCCGGGCGGAGCGGGCGATCTCCGCCGCCTCCGCCACCGTGGCCGCCTCGTCGAGGATGCGGCGGGCGATCAGGTGCACGGGCACGCCGATGTCGTCGGTGTCGGAGTCGTGGCGCAGGATGTTGAAGTGCACGCCGAGCCCGGACGTGGCGGCTCCGATCTTGGCCAGCGCGCCCGCCTCGGTGAACGTGCGCACGACGTGACCGGGGCGCGGCTCCAGCTCCCACAGCATCGGCGCCTCGCGCAGGTGGTCGTGCCAGTCCCAGGTCTGCACCGTACGCGGCGGGCCGCTCTCGGGCAGCACCACCGAGGTCGAGCACTCGCCGTGCCCGGTCGCATCGATGGCGGCCAGGATCTCCGTGCGCGCGTTGACGACGGCGACCTGCCACGGCTCAAGGCCGGAGCCCGCGGCGATGCCCGTCATCTCCTCGGCCAGCTCGGGCGCCCAGTCCGCGCTCGCTTCGAGTGCCCGCTCGGCCCACGCGCGCACCTGTTCGGGGGTGGCGCCGGCGACGGCGAACAGGTCGGTGTAGCCGGCGTAGTTGGCGGCGATGCGGTCGCGCAGGTGGGTGCCGAGCTCCTTGCCACGAGCGCGGGGGTCGATCTGGCTGGACGAGAAAGCAGGAAAAGTCATGATGCATCCATCAAGTCGGCGAGCCGCGGGTTGCGGGCGGCGAGATCGGCGCGGACGCGCGCGTACCGTTCGGCGTCGATGCCCTGGCTCAGCTTGAACATGGCCTTGACCGACCGTACGTCCACGCCGAAAGCCACTACCCCGGGCAGCAGCGCGCGGAACCTCTCGCGCGAGACGGGCGCCGGCTCCCAGCGCGGCGAGCGCGGCGATCCAGCGCGGCGAGCGCGGCCGAGGCGGCACAGCCGAGGCGGGGCGCGGCGGCTGCGCGCGCCGGGGGCCGGCGTACTGCGCGCCTCCCGCGTCGGCAGTGCGGCCACGCGCCGGCCGACCCGCCCATCACGGCCATCGGCCTGCGGCCCGAGAAGGCCGGCCCAAGCTGCGCCGAGCTGCTGTTCGAGCCGCTGCCGGGGCCGCACAGGCGGGGGCGGAACGCGTCCACCCCATCGAGCCGGCGGTACGCGCCTCCACGAGCCCCCGCCCGTAGCGGCCAGGCGAGCGCGTCAGCTGAAGGTGACGTCGCTGCAGAGGTAGTAGACCTGGTCCATGTGCGAGGCCTGCCAGATCGTGTAGACGACGTGGCGGCCGGTGCGCGAGCCCTTGTCGATGCCGGTGACCAGGTACTCGTTCGCGGGGGCGTACCGCTGGGTCTCCCTCACCAGCTCCAGGTCGCTCCAGCGGAGCGGCGTGGTGGTGGCGTCGTAGCCCTGCTTGGTGATGTAGACCCTGATGTAGTCGGCGCCGTGCAGCGCCTGGTCGTACAGCCGGATGTCGAACGTGCTGCCGAGGCTCGTCGTCTTCCACGCGCCCGGCGTGTCCATCGAGCGGTAGCGGCCGCCCTGCGTCTGGCCGGCGCTGCAGAGCTGGCCGTCGGGCACGGCGGCCTGGTGGTTGCCGCCGACGTTGTCGCGGTAGAGCCCGTTCCAGTTCCACATGGCGTTGGGGTCGTCCTGCCACGCCTGCCAGCACATCGGGTCTTCCTGCGCCATGGCGGGGTTCAGGTGGTCGCTGCCCCAGCGGTCCCAGCAACCGTAGTTGCGGGTGGCCGGGTCGATGACGGAACCGTGCGCCGAGGCGGTGCCGGTGAGCGGCACGAACAGGATCCCCAGGGCGGAGAAGAGCAGGATCAGGGCACGCGACGCCCTGCGACGACGTGGTGCTTGGGGCATAGTGCGGTCTCCGTGTTTCCGGTCGGGGGTTGCCGGTTGCTGGGAGCGCTCCCAGTGGCGGACGGTATCTGACGGCGGACGTACGGCCAAGTGACGGCGGATTGTCAACCGCGCCCGCCCTCTGTGACCCCGGGGGTTGAGCTGGGGAAAGGGCTTTCCCGATATTGCTCAGGAAGTTGAAACTTTCAGGGAAGATCGCTTGGTAGCAAGCGCGGCACGGAGCGTGACGCAGCCGGATAAGGTGCCGCGGAGAAGACGATGACGCGCTGCCCGCCCGCACACAGCTCGGCGACGCGGTCCATGACCATCGTGCCGCCCAGGTTGAGGTCCGGCAGCAGCACGTCGGCGGCGAGCGAGGTGCAGGTGGGCACGGTGGAGCCGCGCCCCGGCGACCGGGTGGCGATCGCGAGTGAGGGGGCGCTCGACGCGCTGGGCGCGGAGCGGCTGGAGGTGCTGCTCATGGCGGGCGCGTCGCCTGCGGCCTGCCTGGATCGCGTCTTCGACGGAGCTGACCGCTCAGGAGCGCAGACGAGATGGCCGCTCAGGAGCCCAAGGGCGACGCCACGGTGATCGTCGCGGAGTTCGTGACCGCCTGAGCCGCAAGGGCTGATCGCGGAATCAGCCTGACTTGCCCGTAAGATCCTCGGTGTGAGCGCACCCCACGGCATCAACCCGAACATTCCTCACTCCGCCCGGGTCTACGACTACTGGCTCGGTGGCAAGGACAACTTCGAAGCCGATCGCCGGGTGGCCGAAGCGACGATGGCCGCGGTGCCGGGCATCCGCGAGAGCGCGCGGAACAACCGGGCCTTCCTCGGCCGGGCCGTGCGCCACCTCGCGCAGCTCGGCGTGCGGCAGTTCCTCGACCTGGGCACCGGCATCCCCACCCAGGGCAACACCCACGAGGTGGCCCAGGAGGAGGCGCCGGAGTCGCGTGTGGTCTACGTCGACAACGACCCGATCGTGATGGCGCACGCCAGGGCCCTGCTGACCAGCACGCCCGAGGGCCGCACCGCGTACATCGAGGCCGACGTCCGCGAGCCCCGCTCGATCCTGGAGCACCCCGACACGCTGGCCACCCTCGACTTCACGCAGCCGATCGCGCTCGTCATGGTCGCGATCCTCATGCACATCCCCGACAGCGACGACCCCGAGGGCCTGGTCAAGGCGTACACGAAGGCGCTGCCGTCGGGCAGCTACCTGGTGCTCAGCCACCTGACGCTCGACCTGATCGACAAGAAGACCGCCGACGACTACGTGGCGGCGACCAGCACGCAGGCGATGCACAGGACGCCGCGCACCGGCGAGCAGATCAGCCGCTACTTCGACGGGTTCGACCTGCTGGAGCCGGGGCTCGTGGCGGTGTCGCAGTGGCGGGACACGCCGCTCTTCCCCGACGAGCCCGCCTGGATGTACGCGGGCGTGGGCCGCAAACGCTAGACGCCGTCCCTGGCGCGGCCGGGCATCGGCGAGTTACCTCCTCTGGGACGGGACGACGACGAAGTGAGCACGACGGTCGGCATCGAGCGAGCCGCGAGCGACGAGGCGCCGGTGCCGCGGCGACGGCGGCGCAGGCGGTGGATGTCGTGGACGGCGGCCGTGGTGGTCGGCGTGTGGGCGGTCGAGCGGCTCTTCGGGTGGGAGCGCGGCTCGTTCGACACCCAGCTCATGACCGTGACGCCGTACGGCGCGGTGCTTGCGGCGCTGACCGCGATCGTGGCGCTGCTGCGCCGCAACCGGTGGGCGGCGCTGGTCGCCGCGCTGGCGAGCGTGACGATGGCCGCCGTCGTGGCGCCGCGTACGGTGGCCGCCGAGCAGCCGCCGGCCAAGGGCGCGCCGCTGCGGGTGCTGTCGGTCAACCTGTTCGGCCGTGCCGACGCCGCCGCCGTGGTCGCCCTGGTACGCCGCTACGACATCGACGTCTTCAGCGCCCTTGAGCTGACCCACGCCGAGGCGGACCGGCTCGACGCGGCCGGGCTGCGGGAGCTGCTGCCGTACCGGGTGCTGCAGCCGGAGGCCGACGTGACGGGCAGCGGCATCTACGCCAAGCATCCGGTGGCGGAGCTGAAGGACCTGTTCACGCCGATCGGGCACAACATGCCGGCCGCCACCGTGACGCTGCCCGGCGGGAGCAGCGTGGAGTTCGTCGCCGTACACCCCAACCCGCCCCTGGGCCGCAAGGAACGGGAGTGGACGGCGTCGCTGCGCGCGCTGCCCGGGCCCTCGCCGTCGGCGATCAGGGTGCTCGCCGGGGACTTCAACGCGAGCCTCGACCACCGCGCCTTCCGCGAGCTGCTGGACAGGGGGTACGTGGACGCCGCCGACCAGCTCGGCCAGGGCCTCACGCCCACCTGGCCGAACTTCCGTCCGATGCCGCCGATCATCTCCATCGACCACGTGGTGGCGGACCGGCGGGTGGCGGTGCGCGACGTCGAGGTGGTGGACGTCCCCGGGACCGACCATCGCGGCGTGTTCGCCGAGCTGCGACTGCCCTGAGCCCAGGTGTGGCCTCTTGCCGGGCCCGCCGCCTCGCGGGCGGGGTCCGCGGGCACCCGCCCCTGCGCTCCAGCCGGGTGGGGTCCGCGGGCGCGCGCCCGCGCTCGTACCGGGCGGGGACCGATGAGTGCGGAGCGCCCGCTCCCCCTGGCGGGAGCGGGCGCCGTCGTGCTGCGGAATGTCAGGCCGCGCTCTCCTCGGCCACTCGGGGGAGCACGTCGAGATCGTACGCTCCCGACTTGACGGCCGCGGTGAACGCCTCCCAGTCGCGGCGAGGAACCTCCAGGACCACATCCGGGTGATCCACGTGGACGACCTCCACGTGGTCGTTGATCCGCTTCGCCGCGACGCGGCTGGCGTCAGGTGTCATCTGCAGCACTCCTCTCGGTGCGTTGCGGGCTCGCCCCGGCCGCCCGTTCGCAGGGCGGCCGGGGCGGTTGCCGGAAGGCTTTCATCCCGGCGCGCCGTACGCCACCCGTCGGCCCGGCATTCGGTGGAAAAAGCCATCACGCGGTGGTCCGTCTTTTGACCTCGGTACAACAAACGGTTTCCGCGGTGCGGCGGTGGCCCGGAGAGGCGGCCGCGCCCCACGAGGACGTATGACCCAGCAGGGGTTGTAAGCCGCTTTTAAGGCAAAAGTTAGCGGCGTGGCGTAACTTCCCGCACCGACAAATCCGCCCGCCCCTTTGCAGGAGGCGCGGGCGATGAACGCCGCCTCTCCGCCGAAGGGATGCCACGAAAGGTGCGGCACTTAGCCCCGTGATTCGCCCGCTTTATTGATGTTTCGAGCTTCGTTGAAGCATTCCTCCGCCGATGTCTTCTCTGTCTACAGTCCTACCCGTGGGGGCCGAAGTAACAAGGACCAATGCGTGGAGCGAACTGATCATCGGCTCCACACCGCAGCTCTCCATCTCGATCTCGCCCAACCTGACGGCGCTCGCCATGCTCGCCGACGCCCTCGCCGGCCGCCGCCGCGGCCTGCCCGAGCTCTGGCGGCGGGCGGTCGGCGCGCGGGTCGGCCCGCTCGGTCATGAGGCCGTGCGTCCCCTGTCGGCCCCCGGATCCGCGCTCGCGCCCGACTTCCTGGTGCCGCGCTCCCCCTCAGGCGGCGACTTCACGGTCGCGGCCCAGATCGCCGCACTTCAGGAGCTCGAGCCCGACGCGTTGATCAAGGATCTCGAGCGTACGTACGGGCCTGGCACGCCGCCCCCGCAGTGGCGCCCGGTCGTCGAGCGGCCAGACCTCTGGCTGCACGGCTACGCCACCGCGCTCGCCGACGTCTGGAGAACCACCGAACCGCTGTGGAAGCGGGCCCGCCGGCTGCTGGACAGGGAGGTCGAGCGGGTCGGCGTGACCACCGTGCGCGGCGGGCCCGAGCTGCTGCTCGGCGCGATCAGCGACCGCATGTCCTACGGCGAGCGCGGGCTGGTCTTCTCGGGTGTCGCGGCCGGCACGTACGAGCTGGGCGACCGGCGGATCGTGCTGGTGCCGATGCTGGCCGGGCGCGACGCGCTCATCCTCGGCCTTGACGACCCCGACGCCGTCTGGATCGCCTACCCGGTGCCGGGGGCGGACTCCCTGTGGCGGCGGCCCGTCGCACCGGCGGTGGACGAGTTGTCCGCGCTGGTCGGGCCGGTCCGCGCCGATCTGCTCTGCGCGCTGGAACAGCCGATGACGATGTCCATGCTGGCGACCGACATGAAGATCGCGCCCAGCGGGCTGACGTACCACTGCGACCGGCTGCGCGCCGGGCGGCTGATCACGAGGGAGCGCCGGGGGCGCGAGGTGTGGATCGCCCGCACCCACCGGGCCGAGGAGCTGCTGGAGCTCTTCCGGCGCTGAGCCCCGGCGCCGGGAGTGTGAGGCTGTGTGTAAGGGCTGAGGGAAGGAGAGTGCCTGGGGATGGCGCTCACGTTCCACCGCGACGCGCTGGACGACTGCGGCGCGGCGGCGAAGTCGGCCTCCGGGGTCTTCGCCGGGCTGATCGGTACGGACGCCCCGGAAGCGGCGGCCTTCGGGACGGTCTCGGGATCGCAGGCGCTGGCGTCGGCGGTCTCCGCGCTGCGCGGCGCCGCCGAGCAGGCGGCCAAGACGCTCGGCCGCAGGCTGGAGGCGGTGGACCGCACGCTCGACGCCGTCGATCGCACGTTCACCTCCGCCGACGGCCAGGCGGTCAGGCGATGACCCCGGCGCGGCCCCGTACGGGCAGGGCCAGGATAGGCCGCGCAGGCGGTCAGGCGATGACCCCGGGGCGGCCCCGTACGGGCAGGACCGGGGCAGGCCGCCAGGGCGGCGAGGCGATCACGTCACCGGAGGTGGCGCCGGCATGAGCGCGATCGACGACGTCGGCGGCATGCCCGGCGGGGCGGAGCTGGCCGGGCTCGCGCAGCGGCTGGTCGGCGACCCGGGCGCGATCTCCGCGCAGGCGGGCGCCTTGCGCACCGCGGCGAGCACGGCCCGGCGGCACACCGGCGCGCTGACCTCCGCGACCGGTGACGTGAGCGAGGCCTGGCAGGGCGGCAGCGCCGAGGCGTTCGCAGGCTACATGGGCAGGCTGACGGGTGCGGGCGACCGGCTGGCGCAGGCGCTGGAGACGGCGGCGGGCCACCTGGAGACCGCCGCCGAGACGCTGCGCGCCGCCGAGTCGCAGGCGCAGGAGGTGTGCCAGGCGTACGCCGCCGCCGTACGCGAGGCGCGCGCGGCCACCCCGCCGCCCACCGAGGAGCAGGTGGCGCGGAGCGTCGCCCCCGCGCTGAACGAGGCGCGCGGCATCCTGCAGCGGCTGGTCACCGAGACCGGCGGCACGCTGGCGAGCCTGGCGAGCAAGATCACCGAGGCCATGGAGGGCATCCCCGACGTGGGCGCGACCGTGCCGGAGCCGGACGCGCAGCCGTTCGCGCCCCGCGCCGGGCAGGCGCTCGGCTGGTCGCCGGCGTCACGCGGCGACGACCGGGGCACCTCGCTGGCCGGGTACGGCGGTGGCGGCACGACGGGCGGCTTCGGCGGCTACGGCCCGAGCGGTCCTCCCCCGCCGGGCGGCGGCCCCGCGCCCCAGGGCCAGGTGGCCGTCTGGATCGACCAGGCCATCGAGATCCTCAAGGCTCACGGGTACCCGGCCGACAAGATGCACCCGAACGACATCTACCTGATCATCAAGCACGAGTCGGGCGGCAACCCGCACGCCATCAACAACTGGGACTCGAACGCGGCCAGGGGCACCCCGTCGAAGGGCCTCATGCAGACGATCGACCCGACGTTCCAGCGTTACAAGCTGCCCGGACACGACGACATCTACAACCCGGTGGACAACATCATCGCGGGCGTCCGCTACGCGATCGCCCGCTACGGCTCGGTGTCGAACGTGCCGGGCGTCGTCGGCATGAAGACCGGCACGGGCTACCGGGGCTACTGACGGGCTACTGATCGGCCCGGTCGCCGTCGAGCACCGGCTTGGCGGCCCGCGCCGGGTCGAGCACCGGCCCTTCGGGGATGAGCTGGAGCAGGTTCAGCGGCACCGGCGCTGCCTGCGAGGGCGCGTAGCCGAGCTTGCCGAGGGCCTGCGCGCTGGGCACGGCGTGGCGGCGGCCCTCCTGGGTGATGAGGTAGTAGGAGCGCACGGCCTTGAGCTGGCCGTCGCCGGGCAGCACGCCGGCCAGGACGGCGCGGCCCGGCGGGAGGCGTACCAGGTCGGTGGCGTCGCCGCGCGGTGCGGGCAGCGCGGCGCCGGTGGTGAGGCGGACGCGGGTGGAGCCGGTGTCCGTCTCGGCGTACACCACGCAGAGCGGCCTGGCCGGGCTGTAGGCGATCATCTCCGGCATCGTGGCGGGCAGGCCGTCGGCGGGCACGGTGGTGCGCGAGCGCGGCGCGGCGTTGGCGGTGGCGGCGTCCACGGGGATCTCCCTGACCGCGCCGCCGCCGTACGCGGCCCTGCTGGCCGGGTCGCTGAGCAGCAGCGCGGCCTGCGCCTGCGTGACGGGGGCGAGGCCGTCGGCGAGCAGCACGTACCAGCGGTCCTCGCCGCCCGCGACCGCTCCTGCGCGGAACACCTGACCGACGGCCGCCGCCCTGCCGCCCGGCCCGGTGACGGGGCGGCCGCGTCCGCTGATCGCCGGGGCGGCCAGATCGGGGCCTTCCGGCAGCGCGTTGAGCCAGGCCACCGGTACGGACGCGGGGTCGGTGGCGGTGAGCCCGCGGGCGATGCCGGCGGGCACGCGCATGCGGGTGCCGCGCCAGATGGCCCACCGCTGCCCGCCGACGTCCACCAGCAGCGCCTGTCCCTCGGCGACGGGCGTGCCGCCGACCTCGCGTCCGGCGATCAGCGTCACGTACGGCTTGCGCCCGGTCGGCTCGGCCCGCTCCTGCACGCAGGCCGACCAGGGGCCGCGGGCCAGGTGCTCCGGGCCGGGCAGCGAGTCGGGCGCGCCGGGGATGCCGATGGGCACGCCCCGCTCGTACGAGGCCAGCGCTTCCCGAGCCACGACCCGCTCCTTGATCTGGCCGGACGGCAGCACGAGCCGGGCGGATGCGTAGTTGGCGACGGGGACGAGGCGGCGCTGGTCGGGGCTGTAGACGTAGCGGGCGCCGGTCTCGCGTTCGATGATCAGCGTGCCGGGCTCTTCCAGGGACGCGGTGCCACCGGGCCGCAGCAGCCCGTAGACGGCGAAGCCGACGCAGAGCAGCACCGCCACCATGATCCCGGCGAGGAACCCGATGGTCTGGCGGCGCAGCGGCCACTCCGGCTGGTTGGGCCGGCCGTGCAGCAGCGCCAGGCCGATCCGCTGGATGGTGAGGCGGTAGGCCTGGTAAAGGTCACGCCGGCTGTGCAACTGCGCCCTCGCTCCCGTTCACGGCCGCTAGCTGACCAGGCCGCGGATGGTCTCGTACAGGTTCATGACGGCGAGCGCGAGCGGGATGAGGGCGATCATCAGCAGGATGTCGAAGATGTCGCCCACCCGGCCCCAGAACGGCGACGGCCGCGAGGCGGCCAGCCAGAGCGCCGTGCCGGTCACGCCGAGCGCGAGGACCACCACGCCGGGCACGATCGCGTACAGCAGCAGCGCGTCGGCCGCGGTCAGCGCGGCTCCGGCGAGCGGCAGCGCCACGCCGGCCAGGGTCGCGGACAGCAGCCAGGCCCGCTGGCCGCGTCCTTCGAAGACGCGGGCCCGCATGAGCAGCGAGAGCGACAGCGCGGCGCTCATCACCAGCGCCGCCCAGGTGCCCTCCAGCGTCAGCAGCGCCTGCGCGCCGAGCACGACCAGCGACACCGTGCCGAGCAGCCCGGCGCAGAAGCGGTCGGCGACCACGGTCTTGTCGATGACCAGCTCGCCGTCGAGGTCGCCGGTCTCGCGCCGCAGCTCCTCGGCCGTGGTGGGCAGCGCGGGCAGCGGCATGCCGGCCAGCCGGAACGACAGCGACGGGACGACCGTGGTGAGCCCCACCGCGAGCGCGGCGAGCACCGCCGCCACACCCGCCGCGGGCAGGCCGAACGCCATGACCACGCCGGCGCCGAGCAGCCCGCAGAACGCCGCGGCGGCGATGCCGAGGAAGGCGGGCAGCCCCTGCGCGACCGCGAACCCGGTGGCGGTGGCGAGCATGAGGGTCACGCCGCAGGCGGACAGCAGGTTGTCCGGCTGGAGCACCGACGGGCCTGAGGCGGGGGCGACCAGGCCAGCGACGAAGCCGTACGGCAGGGCGGCGTAGCCGAGCACCGCGCCGGATCGGGCGTCGCCGAGCGCGCGGGAGAGCGCCACGGCGACCACCAGCAGCAGCACCGCCACGATGCCCGCGACCAGGGCGGCGGGCGTCCACGGCGGCCCGGCGAGCGGCAGCGCGGCGGCGCCGGGCGCGAGCAGGCAGGCGGCGGCGCGCAGGCCGTACGTCCTCGTCAGATCGGGCTGCCAGCGGCCGGTGCGCTCGGCCACGCCGGTCGCCACGGCGTCGGCCACGTCGTCGAAGACGGGCTCGGGCAGCTCGTGGCCGCGCGGGCGCAGGTGCAGCAGCTCGCCGTCGCGCACCTGCAGCTCGGCGAGGGTGACGCCGGGGTCGAACGGCGGCCCGCCGAGCCGCTGCAGCGCCCAGCCGCCGTGCGCCAGGCCCGCCTCGGCCAGCCCTTCGCCGGCGATGCGCAGCACGGTCGGCAGCAGGTTGCCGAGCGGGATGTCCGGCGGCAGGCCGAGGTCCAGGAAGCCGCGCGGGGTCACGATGGTGACCCGGCACAGGTCGGTTCCGGTGGCGCTCACCCGGACGAGTGTAGGGAGCGCGCTGTCGTGACGGCGGGCGTAACACGTACAGGAATTTTGAAATATCCGGCATATCCCTACGTCAGGGGCTTGTATGGGCCCGGTGAGCGGCAGCCTGATCGTGGTACGCAGGCCCGAGCGGCGCAGGCCGCCGGAGCCTCCGAGGGGCGAGGTGCTTCTGGAGTCGCCGCCGGAGATCCCCGAGACCGTCACGGGCGGCGGGCTGACGCAACTGCTGACGTATCTGCCGATGATCGCCGGGGCGGGCGCGATGGCGCTGATGTTCACCGGCGGGTCGGCGCACAACCCGATCATGCTGGTCTCCAGCGGCCTGTTCGCGGTCTCCATGATCGGCATGAGCGTGGGCCAGCTCATGCGGACGGCGGGCGAGCGCCGCAACCAGCTCAACGGCCTGCGCCGCGACTACTACCGCTACCTGGAGCAGGTCAGGAAGCGGGTGCGTACGGCCGCCGCGCAGCAGCGCCGCGCCATGACCTGGAACCACCCCGACCCGGCCACCCTGTGGTCGCTGGTGATGACCAGCCGTCTGTGGGAGCGGCGGCCCCGCGACGACGACTTCGCCCAGGTGCGGATCGCCACCTCGGCGCAGCGGCTGGCGCTGCCGCTCATCCCGCCGGAGACCCGGCCGATCGAGGACCTGGACCCGCTGACGGCGGGCGCGCTGCGCAGGTTCGTGCGCACGCACGCGACCGTGCCGGGGCTTCCGGTGGCGCTGGCGCTGCACTCGTTCGCCAGGATCACGCTGTCGGGGGATCCGGTGGCGGCGCGCGACCTCGTACGCGCCGCGCTGGCCCAGGCGGCGGCCCTGCACGCGCCCGACGAGATGCGGATCTCGGTGTGCGCGGCGGGCGAGCGGGCCAGGGAGTGGGAGCCGGTCAAGTGGCTGCCGCACGCCCTGCACCCGTCGGAGGAGGACGGCGCCGGTCCCGTGCGGCTGGTCGTGGGCGACCTCGGCGAGCTCGACGGGCTGCTGGGCTTCGAGCTGAAGGACCGGCCGCGCTTCACCAAGGGCCTGTCGGCGGACGCGGTGCCGTACCACGTGATCGTGGTTGACGGCGGGACGGTGCCGCAGGGCAGCCAGCTCGCGCTCGACGTCATCGAGGGCGTCACGGTGATCGACCTGAGCGGCACGGTGCCGCAGGGGCCCGCCCAGCTCACGCTGCGGCTTGAGGTCACCGGGGACGAGCTGGTCAGGATCTCCGAGGACGAGCTGGGCAAGGAGGTCAGGTCACCGCTCGGCCGTCCCGACCGGCTGTCGCAGCCCGCGTTCGCGGCGCTGGCCAGGCAGCTCGCGCCGATGCGCACGGGCACGGGCGGTCAGGAGGAGGCACGCGACGTCTTCGCCGCCAACACCACGCTCACCGACCTGCTGCGCCTCGGCGACGCCCGGCGCCTGTCCACCGCCGTCACCTGGCAGCCGCGCCCGCTGCGCAACCGGCTGCGGGTGCCGATCGGTCTCGGCGCGGACGGGCGGCCCGTGGAGCTGGACATCAAGGAGGCCGCGCAGGGCGGCATGGGCCCGCACGGCCTCGTGGTCGGCGCGACCGGATCCGGCAAGTCGGAGCTGCTGCGCACGCTCGTGCTGGCGCTGGCGATCACCCACTCGTCCGAGACGCTGAACTTCGTGCTCGTGGACTTCAAGGGCGGCGCGACCTTCCTCGGCCTGGAGTCGCTGCCGCACGTCTCGGCCGTCATCACCAACCTGGAGGACGAGCTGCCGCTGGTCGACCGCATGCACGACGCGCTCCACGGCGAGCTGGTACGCCGCCAGGAGCTGCTGCGCGCGGCCGGCAACTTCGCCTCGCTGCGCGACTACGAGCAGGCGCGCGAGCAGGGGGCCGACCTGCGGCCGCTGCCGACGCTCTTCATCGTGCTGGACGAGTTCAGCGAGCTGCTGTCGGCCAAGCCGGAGTTCATCGAGCTGTTCGTGATGATCGGGCGGCTGGGCCGCTCGCTCGGCGTGCATCTGCTGCTGGCCTCGCAGCGGCTGGAGTCCGGGCGGCTGCGCGGGCTCGACACGCATCTGTCGTACCGGATCGGGCTGCGCACCTTCTCCGCCGCCGAGAGCCGGGCCGTGCTCGGGGTGGCGGACGCGTACTCGCTGCCGCCCGAGCCGGGCAACGCGTACCTGATGTTCGAGACGACCGGCATGACGCGGTTCAGGGCCGCGTACGTGTCGGGGCCGTACCAGCCGGCGGCGGCGCAGAGCCCGGCCACGGCGGCGCGCTCCGGCCACCGCGGGAAGATCGTCTGGTACGGCCCGGAACGGGTGCCGCTGCCGCCCGCGCCCGAGACGCCGCCGCCCGCCGAGGAGAAGGGCAAGCAGGAGAGCCTGCTCGACATCGTGGTGTCCCGGCTGGCCGGCAAGGGCCCGGCGGCGCACCGGATCTGGCTGCCGCCGCTGAAGGAGCCCGCCTCGCTGGACCAGCTCCTCCCCCGCATCGTGGCCACGCCCCGTCACGGGCTCACCGCCGCGGGCACCGCGCGGGACCGGCCGGGGCGGCTGCACGCCGTCGCGGGGATCGTGGACAGCCCGTTCGACCAGCGGCGGGATCCGTACTGGCTGGACCTGTCGGGCGCGGCGGGCAACGTCGCGATCGTCGGGGCGCCGCAGACCGGCAAGAGCACGCTGCTGCGCACGCTGATCGCCTCGCTCGCGCTCACCCACACGCCGAAGGAGGTGCAGTTCTACTGCCTGGACTTCGGCGGCGGCACCCTGTCGGCGCTGGCCGGCCTGCCGCACGTCGGCGGCGTGGCCACCCGGCTGGACGCCGACGCGGTGCGCAGGACCGTCGCCGAGGTGCGGGGCGTGCTGGAGCGGCGCGAGCGGCTGTTCGTGGAGCGGGGCATCGACTCCATGGCCACCTACCGGCGGATGGTCGCATCGGGCGAGTACGAGGGCGACGGCTGGGGCGATGTGTTCCTCGTCGTGGACGGCTGGGCGACGCTGCGCCAGGAGTACGAGCAGCTCGAACCCGACCTCGGCGACCTGGTGACGCGCGGGCTCGGCTTCGGCGTGCACGTCGTCGGCACCGCGAACCGCTGGCTGGAGTTCAGGGCCGGCGTGCGCGACCTGCTCGGCACCCGCCTCGAACTGCGGCTCGGCGACGCCTTCGACTCCGAGATCGACCGGCGGGCCGCCGCCAACGTGCCGGAGGGCGCGCCGGGACGCGGCCTGACCCGCGAGGCGCTGCACTTCCTCGCCGCGCTGCCGCGCATCGACGGCCGCAGCACCGTCGACGACCTCGCCGACGGCGTGTCCGCGCTGGTCGAAGCCGCCGCGGCGGCCTGGCACGAGCAGGGCGCGCCGCCCGTGCGGCTGCTGCCGTCCCTGCTGCCCGCCCACACGCTGCCGCTGCCGCCCGGCGACGGCGCCCGCGTGCCGATCGGCATCGACGAGGCCGCGCTCGCGCCCGTCCTGCTGGACTTCGACGCCGACCCGCACTTCGTGGTGTTCGGCGACACCGAGACCGGCAAGAGCAACCTGCTGAAGGTGATCGCGCGCGGCATCGCCGCCGCCCGCACGCCCATGCAGGCCCGCTTCGTCGTCATCGACTACCGCCGCTCGCTGCTGGACGCCACCGACACCGAGCACCGCGTCGGCTACGCCGCATCGAGCACCGCCGCCGCGACGCTGCTCAAGGGCGTGCAGGAGGTGCTGCAGGAACGGCTGCCGCCGCCCGACCTCACCGCCGAGCAGCTGCGCACCCGGAGCTGGTGGACCGGGCAGGACCTGTACGTGATCGTGGACGACTACGACCTCGTCGCCACCTCGGCCAACCCGCTCGCGCTCCTCGGCGACCTGCTCCCCCAGGCCCGCGACATCGGCCTGCACCTCGTGCTCGGCCGGGCGATGGGCGGCGCGGGGCGGGCCATGCTGGATCCCGTGGTGCGGCGGCTGAAGGAGATGAACACGCCCGCCGTGCTGCTGTCGGGGCCGCGCGACGAGGGGCAGCTCTTCGGGAACGTGCGGCCGCGTACGCTGCCGGCCGGGCGGGGTGTGTACGTGGATCGGCGTTCCGGAGACAAGCTCATCCAGACCGCGTTCCTGCAGTCCTGAGCCCGGCCGCTCCCCGCGGCCCTCGGCCGGTTCCGGTGTGCGGGCTGCGCAGAGTGCGGCCGCCGTGCCGGGCCGTCGTGGCCGGGTTCTACAGCCGGGGTTCTACAGTTCGCGTTCGATGCGGGCGAGTTCGGCCATGGCCTGGTCGAGCGCGGACTCGTACGCCTCGCGCGCCTCGCGCATGCGCACGTCGGCCGGGTTGTCCTGGGCGGACAGGTCCAGCGGGCCGTCCCCCACCACCTCGCGCAGCAGCTCGGCCGAGCGCGCCTGCAGGTCGGCCAGGGCCTCGGCGATCAGGCGCAGGATCGTCTCCGACAGGCGCTGCGAGCCCCACCGCATGGCCCTCGGGTCGATGTGCAGGCCGGTGACTCCCTCAGCCGAGCACTCGACCCTGACCAGGTCGTCCGGGTCACTGGCGGTGCCCTTGACGGCCAGGACCTGCTGGTAGAGGTCGTCCAGCCCGGTGTCGGGCTGCCGGGCGCGGTCGATCAGCCGGTCCAGGGCTCCTTCGTCGGGGATCGCCGTCACGTCTGTCTCACCTCTCCGTCTCCGGGCTCATCTCCCGGGCGGGTCTCCGGACTGCTCCCCTGGCCCGTCTGACCGAACGGCGTCTGACCGAACGGCGTCTGACCGAACGGCGTCTGACCGAACGGCGGCCCGGGCGGCTCCTGCCGCAGCCTCGTCTCGCTGAACCGGGTCGCCACCGCCTGCTGGCCCAGCATGCCGCCGCCGAGCACCACCCCTCCGTAGAGCGCGAGCCTGCCCGGCGAGACCTTGACCAGGCGGCCCACGACCTTGCCGAGCACGCCCTGCCCGCCCGCCGCGAACTGCCTGACCCGGCTGGCGATCGCGCCCGCCTGCCGGTCGGCCCTGATGCCGAACTGCGTGGCGGCCACCTCGGACACGGCCCTGGTGAACGGGTTGAGCTGGGCGTACCTGTGCATCACGCCGGCGACGTGCCCGCGTACGGAGTCGGCGACGACGGCGACGGTGCCGGCGTCCATGCGCTGCGAACCCACGGAAGCGTGGTCCATGCCGATCACCCCACCACCGGCGGCGGCGTGTCCACGGACGGGCGGAAGAAGTCGTCGTCGGCCCGCTGGGTGCCGGGGCGGCGCGCACTCTGCCGGTCGAGCGGCGCGCCCGCGGCCATCGGCAGGAACGGCACCCCGCCGGCACCTGCCGTTCCGGCCGTGCCCTGCCCGCCGGTCCCGGCCGGTAGGCCCGCCGGAGATGACCCGCCCACCACGGGGACGCTGCCGGGCCGTGCGGAGGGGCCCTGGGCGGTGGAGGTGTCCCCTGCGGGAACGTGGCGGTCGGGCCTGGTGATCGGCTGGGCGACCGGGGTGGTGCGGGCCGTCCGCGGAACGGCGGCATGCGGCAGCACGCCGGTGGGGCGGGCGGTCTGCGGCTGCCGGGCGTTCTCCGCCGGGCCCGGCTGCCCGTCGGGGCCGGTCGAGAGAGGGCGCACCAGGTCCGATGTGCCGGTCAGGTGCGTGGTGCCGAGGTAGCCGGATGGGGTGGCGGTCACCGGGGTGCCTGCCGCTCCGGGGCCCGGCACGGCCGCGGGTGGGACGGTGCCCGGTGGGACGGCGGTGCCGGGTGGGACGGCGGCGCCGGGCGTGCCGGGTGGGACGGGCATCGTTGCCGGGGTCGTCTGCGGGGAGCCCGCCGTACCGGCCAGCTCCGTGCCCAGCCGCAGCGGGGTCGTGCTCTCCCCCGTACCGTCGCCGCCGTCACCGGCGGCGGCAGGCGGCAGGTACGGCGCGGGCGAGGCCAGCTCCGCGTCCCACGGCAGCCGGTCGGGCAGCGCCGTGTGCGCATGATGGAAGGCCGCGTTGAGCCGGGTGATGAACGCCCTGGCCGCCTCGTCGGGGTCGTTGGTGGGATGGCGGGGGTCGGTCGATCCCGCGCCCATCGCGTAGTAGGTCTGCGGCTTGGTGGCCTGGTCGAACTGTTCCTTGGCCGTGGCCAGCTCCTGCCCGACGCTCGTCAGCGAGGGCGGGATCTCCTGCAGCCGGTCGCGCAGCGCCTGGAGGTAGGTCTGCAGCCGGTTCATCCGGGTGAGCATGGCGCGGGCCGACTCCCCGCCCCAGTCACCGTCGGCGACCAGGCGGGCCGCGCCGTCGCCGAGCGTGGTGATCGTGGTGGTGAGCAGCTCGGCGGTCTGCCGGTACGCCGCCGCGACCGGCTCGAACTCCTCCGGCCGCGTACCCATGATCAGCGACCTGATCGCGTCGCGGCCCCCGTACTGGTGGGGGTTGCCGCCCTGGAGGCAGCCGTTCTTGATCGGTTTGGGTTCCGGCACGCGTTCCTCTATCTCGCGCCTCTATCTCGCGCTGTCAGTGCGGCCCGCCACGCCCGCGGCCCGCTGGTCGGCGTCGCGTACGGTGGTCGCGGTGTCGGCCAGGTCGCCGATGACCCGCTGGACCTGCTCCAGCACGAACTGCAGCGAGTCTCCCGTGGCCTCGCGGGCGCGGCGCACGGTGTCGGCGTACCCCTGGGCGATGTCCCACGTCCCCGCGGCTCCCCGGCTCAGGTCCGGCACCTGGAAACGCGCCGCCTCCAGCCGGGGCAGCAGCTCCCGCTGCAGCTTGCCGGCCACGTCGAGGAGCGCGTCGGGCCGGCACACGGTGCGGTCCCCGGCGGCGGCCGGGTCGATGAGCGGCTCGTTCACCTGCTCAGCCGGTCCAGCGGCGCACGTTGACGTGCTCGGCCTCGCGCATGATGCCGGTGGCCTCCTGCAGCGACGGGCCGAAGCGCTGCATGGTGTCGCCCATCTTCACGACGGCGTCGTTCCACTGGCGCTTGGCCTCCATGTAGACCTCCTTGGCCGCGCCCTCCCAGGTCTCCAGCACCTTGAAGTCGGCCTCCAGGTCCGCCAGCTCGCCGACGAGATTGGTGTACGCGCGGCCGAGCTCGTTCGCGATCTCGTCCATCTCGTCGAAATTGGCGAGAATGATGTCGCTCATGTCAGCTCCTCGATCCGTGGTTCAGGAGACGGGCCCGGAGAATTCGCCGCCGGCGAGCGCGGCCCGGAGTTTCGCCGCCACATCGGTCGCCTGGGTGTTCGCCTCGTTGTATTGAATGCCGGTCGCCTTCAGGTTCTCGCCGATCGAGTTGAGCGCGTCGATGACCCTTCTGAACTGCGGCGTCCACTCGGCGAGAACCTGCTGGTAAACGGTGGCCGCCTCGCCCTGCCAGGCGGCGCCGAGCGTCTCGGGGATCTGCGTGAGCCGGTTGTAGATCTGCTCGATGTTGGCGACGGCCTGCTGCGCGCGTTCTGCGGCGCTATGCTGGCTGCCCTCGGTATAAGTGGTCGGTTGATTTACCACGGTGCTCCTTTCGGCGCGGCGCGGGCCGGGATATCTCCCGGATCAACGTAAGCGGGTTCCGGCGGGCCGGGCTGCGATTTCAACTTTCCTGTAAATGTCGCGGGGCCGCCCGCGCGCCAGCCTCTGCGCCTGGCCCTGGGCAGCATGAGCGCCACGAACACCACGATCGCGGTGACGCCCGCCGCGCCGGCGGTGATGCCGACGGCGACCGTACGCGTGCGCGGGTCCGGGACGGGCGCCGCGGGCAGCACGAGCGGCGGCGCGGCGGCGGCACTCGCCGTGGCGGGGCCGTCGGGCGGCGGCAGCACCGAGGTGACCGCCTGCAGCGGGTTGATGAGTCCGGCGCCGGTGCCCGCCGCTCCCCCGCCCTCGGCGGTCTGCTCGATGCGGCGCTTGACCTGCCAGTGGTCGAGGTCCGGATATCGGGCTCTGACGAGGGCGGCGACGCCGGAGACGAAGGGGGCGGCGAAGCTGGTGCCGTCGAGCCCCGTACGGTAGCCGCCGCCCGTCCACGCGCTGGTGATCCCCGCGCCGGGCGCGGTGACGGAGACGCGGGTGGCGCCATTGGAGAAGTCCGGTTTGTCGCCGTCGGGCGAGGCCGCGCCGACCGCGATCACGCCGGGGTACTCGGCCGGGTACGCGGGCGTGACCTCGCCGCCGTCCTGCTCGACGTTCCCGGCGGCGGCCACGATGACCGCGTCCTGCTCCTGCGCGTACGCCACCGCCGCCTTCAGCTCGGGCGCGTCGTGGGCCTGCACGGACACGTTGATCACGTCGGCCCCGAGGTCGGCGGCCCGCCGGATGGCGGCGGCCAGCCGCGACACGTCGCCCGACCTGCCCGCGCTCTGCTTGATCGCCAGGATCTTCGCGGCCGGCGCCACGCCCAGCACCGGCACGCCGCGCGAGGTGAGGTCCTGGCCCGCGATGATGCCGGCCACCGCGGTGCCGTGGCCGACGCAGTCGCGCGCGTCCGTCCCCGTGAGGTCCACCTGGTCGGTGACGACACCTCGGAGCTGCGGGTGCGCGGCGTCCACGCCGCTGTCCACGACCGCGACCCGTACGCCTTCGCCCCTGGTGAGCCGCCACACCTGCGAGAACCGCAGCCGTTCCTGCGGCCACGGCGTCCCGGTGACCTCGGCGACGCCGGGCTCGGGGTCGCAGGTGACCGCGCGCGCCGGGGTCGGGGACACCGGACGCGTCGGCGCCGGGGTCGGGGTGAGCGCCAGGAGGAGAGCGGCGGCGCCGTACCAAAGCGAAGGCACGAAACGGAAGTCTGCCCACATATCCGGCTGCTGTGGCTCTCTTAGAAATATCTTGAAATGGCGCTTCACCTGGCGGTGCGGCCGGTAGGCAGATGTCGGCACGTCCGTCGATCGTTGACGTACATGCCGATGCGGACACCGGTGCGGACGCGGGGAGTGAGCATGACGGTACCTGTCGCCGAGGGCGGCGACGGCAACGGCGCCCCCAGGCCGGGCATCGGGCTGTCGCGGCTACAGCGTCCCACGCGGACCGTCGGCCACGAGGACGCGATCTCCTCGCACGAGGAGCACGTCGGGCCGCGCAGCGTCGAGGACGCCTACGCCGACCACATCCACGACCACCGCAACGGCGACTACCCGCCGGAGCCTCCGCTCGCCCCGGCCCAGGCGCAGCTCGACGAACTGCTCGCGGCCAACCGTGTGGACCCGGGCACGACGAGCAAGACGATGTTCATCAAGATCGGCGAGTACGAGGACCCGCAGTCCGGCAGGCCGCTCCTATCGTCCCCGGTCGAGCGGCTGCGCCAGGACCTGGAGCGGCTGCAGGGCGCGGCGGGCGAGAGCCTGCAGGTCCGGCTCACGCGGGCCCAGCTCACCGAGCGGGAGCTCGGCACGTGGCAGGCCGCCATGGACCTCAAGTTCACCACCGACCAGGCGTACCGGACCATCGACGAGGCGATCGGGCGCATCACCCAGGTGTACGCGGCCGTGGTGCAGGCACTCGACGAGACCGTCAAGACCGCCAAGAGCGCTGACCAGGCCATCGCGGGCGGCGTCAGGAAGTGACGGAGGCCCGATGACCGACTACTGGGTCAGAGCGCTCAAGGACCCGCGGGTGCCGCAGATCGACGGCACCCTGCCGCAGTACGGCGAGGCGGAGAGCAGCGACGACATCTCCAACCTCATCCAGTCCACCAAGCCCGACAAGGTGGCCGAGGCCGGGCGCAGGTACACCGAGATCGCCGAGATGTGCGCCGAGTCGGTGGAGACGCTGCACCGCGAGGCCGCCCGCATCGCCGAGACCCTGGGCGGCGAGTCGCTGGAGGGCATCTTCGAGAAGATCGGCGAGCTCCAGCGCGACCTCGGCCGGCTCAGCTTCGCCGCCCAGTCCGTGGGCCAGCCCCTCATCTGGTACGGCAGGGACGTCCTGCCCTGGTTCCACAACAACGTGCCCAGGACCGGCAGCGTGGACCTGGACGACTGGATGGGCGACGTCGTCGGCACCGACACCAACGCCCACGCGCTCGCCCGCCACCACCTGCAGCAGCTCAACCGCTTCATCCAGGACGTCTACCACTCCATCGGCGACCACGTGGAGCAGCGGGCCACGGCTCCGGCGACCGGGATGCCGGACTTCGGGGCCGGTCCTGGGCTGGGCCTGGGCGGCGGGCTGACCGAGAACCCGTACAAGGGGTTCGGCTCGACGCCGGACCTCGGCGACGGCCTCCCCGGTTCGGGCGTTCCCGACATGCCGGACTACGAAGACCCGTCGCTGCGCGACCCGTCAATTCCGGACCCCTCGCTGCAGGACCCGTCGTCGCAGGATCCGTCGTCGCAGAACCCGGGGCTGGAGAACCCCGCGCAGCCGGACCCGTCCCAGCAGAACCCGGACATGCGGACTCCGTCTTCGGACGACCCGGCACTGCGGAACCCCGGCCTCCCGAACCCCGGCCTGCAGCGTCCCGAGCCGCAGAACCCGGCGCTGCACCAGGCCGAGCTGAGCAACCCGGCCACGAACCTGTCCAGCCTGCCCAACACGAACGTGCCCGCGCCGCAGGCGTTCGTGCCCGGCACGCCCACCGGCTCAGGCCCCACGGTCGTGCCCGGCAGCGTCGCCGCCACCGGCCTCGGCAGCAGCGGCCTCGGCGGTTCGGCCACGCCCGGCGCGGCCGGCCTCACCGGCGGGCCGATGGGCATGATCCCGCCGCTCGGCGGCGCGGCCGGTGCCGGGCAGGAGCGCGAGCGGGAGCGCATGAAGATGCCGCTCACCGAGTACGACCCGTTCGACAGCGATGACCTGGGCGGCCCGCCCCTGATCACATGACCGCGCTCGCCGACCGGGTACGCGGTCATCACCTGCTCGGACCGGCCGGCCACGACGGCCCCTGGACCGTGCACCGGGCGCGCTCGGCGACGACCGGGGCGGACGTACTGGTCAAGACGCTGGCCTGCCACCGTGTGGACAAGCGGGCGCTGAAGCGGATCATCCGCGGGTTCGGCTTCCCCGCCGAGCTGTCCGCCCACGGCGGCGTGATCCCCGTCCTGGAGGTGGGCGCGACCGGCGACGGGCGACCGTACCTGGTGACGCCCCCGCACGACGGCCCCACCCTCGCCGAACGCCCGGGCCGCGACCGCCCGATGCCACTTGACCAGGCCGCCGCACTCGTGGCGGCCGTGGCCCGCGCCGTCGCGGCCACGCACGCGGCGGGCGGCGTCCATGGCCGCGTCATCCCCGAGAACATCGTGCCGGCCGGGAACGGCGTGAAGCTGACCGGATTCGCCATGTCGGCGCTGATGTCGATAGTGGAGCTGCCGGACGGAACGCCGCCCTCGGTACACGCCTCCCCAGAGGAGCTTGAGGGCCGCCCGCCCGTGCCCGCTTCGGATGTGTACGCGCTGGCTTCGACGGCGTACGAGCTGCTGACGGGCCGTCCCCCGTTCGCGCTGGACGGAAACGTGGCAAAGTTCGCCCTCGCCGTCCTGACCGAGGCCCCGCCGCCACTGCCCGCGTCGGTCCCCGAGGACCTGGCCGCCACCCTGATTCAGGCCCTCTCCAAGGATCCGGCCGCGCGCCCCGCCGCCACCGACCTGGCCACCACCGCCGACAAGCACGCCGCTCCCGCACACAACGCCCTGCCCCAGGCGACCGGCACCCCGACCAGGCAGCATCCGCCCGCAGGCGTTCCCACCGACCAGCGTGGCCCCGCCAACGGCCCGCACGTCATCGGCGGCGAGCCGGGGGGTGCGGCGGGGTCGCGGCCGCCGTTCGGCGAGGCCGGCGGGCCCCTGCCGGCCGGGCATCCGTCCGGATCCTCGGCCGCGCCCTCAGCTCAGTCGGCCGCGGAGCTGCCGCGCACCGCGCTGTTGCCGGAGCCCGGTCCTCAGTTGCCGCGGACGGCGCGGCTGCCCGTGCCGGGCGCGCCCGGTTACGGGGAGCCGTCGTCGTCGGCCGAGCAGTCGGAGGCTAAGGTCCTTTCACCGGCCGGGCCGCCTGGGCGCGGAGAGGCGTCTGGAACCGGGCAGGGCGAGGTTTCCGGTGCCGAGCGGTCGGGGCCCCGGGAGCTGGTGTGGACCGTGGACTCGGAGCGCTCCCGGGTCAGGCCCCCGGCGGGGCCGCAGCCGTTCCTCCCGCCGCCGCCCGAGGCGAGTGCGCCCGCGCAGGCCCAGGACGCCGCGCAGGAGCGGCGGCGCGGGCGGATGCCGTTGATCGTGGCGGGCGTTTCCGCGCTTGCCGTGCTGGCCGGTGCGGGCAGTGTGGCGCTGGCGATGAGCGGCGACCGGGGCGTCACCTTGACGGCCGACAGCGGGGCCGGCGCCACGCCGCCCGGTGACTCGGCCGTACAGGACGACCAGTCGAGCGACGACCGGTCCGGCGATGGCCGGCCTCAGGACGGTGTGGTCCACGACGGCCGGCCGCAGAGCGAGCAGCCTCAGGACACGCGAAACCGAGACGGGCGGCAGCAGCCCGACGCGCGGGCCACCGGCGGTCAGCCGCAGGCCGTGCCGTCGCCGGCTCCCGAGCAGGGCACGGCCGACCCGGCCACCTCCCCGCCGGCCACGCTCAGGACCCCCGACCCGGCCACGCTCACCGCCTACCGCCCCAAGAACCTCAAGCTGGTCGCCGACAACGGCACCACGGTGACGCTGTCGTGGAAGTCGGCACGCAAGACCCAGTACCCGGTGATCGTCCAGCAGGCCCCCGATGACCGGCTGATGTCGGCGCCGAGCGGCAGCACCACGTACACGGTCGGCAAGCTCGACCCCGGCACCGGCTACTGCTTCAAGGTGGGCGCGGTGGTCGCGCTCGGGCAGCCGTCCTCGGTGGCCTGGTCGTCGTCGCTGTGCATCAGGGGCGCGGCGGAGACCGGCACGGAGGACGACGTCCAGCCCCCGATCGTGCTCCCCCTGGTCACGCCACCCTCCAGCTGACCTTCGCCGAGCCACGCCCCGTCCGGGCAGACCTCCAGCCGAGCCACGCGCCGTCCCGCTCACCTGGACCGAGTCCCACGAGGGCCCGTCCAGCCGACCTCAGCCGCACCCGTCCAGCCGACCTCAGCCGAACAGCGACACCGGCGACAGCCGCCCGGCCGCCCGACGCAGCACCCCCACCTTCCCCTTCACCACCGCATCCACAGCGGCATAGTGCCGCCAGGCGAGGTCGGCGTCCGCGGCGTCCACGGGGGTGTCGCCGAAGGTGGCGAGGTTGGCCAGTTCGGCGAGGGCCGTGAGCGGTTCGCGGGCGGCGGGGTCCAGCGCCCGTTCCGCCAGGAACGCCACCTCACCGGCGGTCAGCGTCCCCGTCGTGACGGGCAGGCCGGCCGTGCGGAGCCGGGTGACGGTCTGCCGCCAGGCTCCGACGACGCGGGCGGCGGGCGAAGGAGCCCTGCGGCGGCGCGCCCGGCGTACGGCGGGGACGATCGCTACGGCGAGCAGGTAGACGGCGGCCAGGCCCCCACCGGCGGCGAGCCACATCAGCGGCCCGGCCGAGGCGTCCTCGTCGGGGACCGGCGGCGGGGTGGGGCGGTCGGTGGAAGGCTTGGGCGTCGGCTCGGCCTGACCGGCGGAGTCGTTGATGGCCTGCTCGATCTCCTTGGCCTGCTTGGGCGCGCCCTCGGCGACGTCGCCGCCGTCGCCGGAGCGCGTACGGGACGGCGTCGGATAGAACGGCACCCACCCGATGCCGTCGAACTCGACCTCCGCCCAGGCCAGCACGTCGCCGCCGCGCACCTGCCGGACGCCGCCCTTCTTCTCCTCTCCCGGCCGGAACCCGACGACGATCCTGGTGGGCAGCCCGAGCGCGCGCCCCAGCAGCGCGAACGACGCGGCGAACTGCTCGGTCGTCCCCCGCTTCGATTCGGTCAGGAAGAACTCGATGCTGCGGTAGCTGTGCCCGGGAGGCGCGTTGACGTCGTTCACGGCGTGCTTGCGCAGGTAGGAGGCCAGCTTGGCGGCCTGCTGGCCAGGGCTGCGTGCTCCCTTGGTGGCGCGGCGGGCGATCTCGCCGAGGCGGGCGCGCTGCGGCGGCGTGCGGCCGTCGGGCCCGTCGGGGAGGCGGCGCTGCTCCGGGTCGTCGGCGGGGGTGGCGTGGCGCAGCTCGGCGGCCGGATATCTCCGGATTCCTGAGGTCACGCGGTACGTCAGGCCCTCCCGCGCCTGCGTGCTGGCCAGCATGCCGGTGGCGGGATCGACCACGAGGTCCGTACCGGTCGCGGAGAGCGGCCTGTCGGCGGCGGGCAGCCACGGGCCCGGCAGCTTCTGCACGGTGAAGCGCTGCTCCACGGTCTCGCGCGCGGCGTCGTCGGCGCCGGGCACGCGTCCGCCCGTGGGGACGAAGCCGGCGCTGGACGTCCAGCTCACACCGTCGAAGGTGTCCAGGACGGCCAGCCGCAGGTTCGCGTCGGACGACGTCTCGACCGTGAACAGCTCGCGCCGCGGGTTCTGCAGCCACGCCGACACCTGGTCGAGCGCGCTCACGCCCTTGATCGGCCGCGGTGGCGGCTGCTCGACGAGGGTCCGTACGTCGAAGGGCCGCTCGGCGACGGGCAGCACGGGCGCCACGACGGTGGCGGCCAGCACCAGCAGGGCGAGGACCGGCACCCCCGCCGCCACGGCGAGCGGCGACCTGCCGGTCCTGACCAGGCCGAGCAGCAGGACGAGGCCCGCGAAGCAGGCCGCGTACGGCACGACCGTCCCGCCCCCGGCCACCCCCAGCACCACGGCCACCGCGAACACCGGCAGCGCGGCGACGGCGGGCAGCATCGCGGCACGACGGCGCAGCGCCAGCTCGGCCGCCACGGTCGCGGCGGCCCAGACCAGGAAGCTGACCAGCACGATCGCGGGGCTGCCCGGGGCGGCGGGCAGGATGGTGGTGAGCAGCCACCCGCCCGCGTCGCGCACACCGGTCAACGCCGCGCCGGCGGCGGACGGTCCGGGCAGGAACCCGAGCCACGCCTGCTCCCTGAAGAGGGTCGCCGACACCGTCGTCAGCCAGGCCAGCACACTGATCGGGATCGTCCCCCACAGCGGCAACCGCCCCGACAGCGCCAGCGCCAGCACGCACGGCCCGCCCGCCGCCGGCCCGACCACGGGCAGCAGCGACTCCAGCGGGAACACCCCGTCGAACGCCAGCCCGGCACAGGCCGCCAGCAGCCCGGCCACGACGACGGCCGCCGCCTTCCGCCCAGCGGACTCCCGCTCCCCGGCGCCCGATCGGGACCCGCCTTCGCGGCCCTGCCCGGCCGAGGTCCCGTCGGCGGCCGCCGTCGCCGCGTCGCCTCGCCCGGCCGGTCCTGCCGCACCGCCCGAACCGGGTGCTCCTCCGGCGGGCGCCGCGCCACTCCCGGCAGCGGCGAACCCGCCGCCCGGCCCGGACGCCGGGCTGCTCTCCCCGGGCGCGGGCATGGAGGTCTGCGCCGGGGCGGAGCGGGACGGCGGCTGTCCCGGAACCTGGGACTGCGCCGGTGCGGCCTGCGCGAACGTCGCGCCGGAAGGCTGCGCGGGTGCGGGACCCGCGGTGCCGGAGGGCGGTCGTCCCGTGGCCGCGGTGTGTCCCGTCGGGTGGCCGTCGGGAGAGGGGCCGCCGGGGGCCGGTGGGGGTGGGGTCAGCGTGGCCATGCCGCCGCCAGCTCGCCGAGGTCGGCCGCCTCGATGACCGTCACCCCGGCGGCACGGGGCCCGCCATCCGCTGCGGGCGCGCCGACGCGGACGAACAGGACCTGGTCGAAGCGGCGCCGCAGCGCCGCCGCGTCCGCCAGGGCCGCGTGGTCGCCGCTGACCAGCACCAGCGCTCCGCCCGCCCCCGCCTGGCGGAGCGCGTGGCGCGGGGGTTCGGCGCGGTCCGAGCGTTCCACGAGGGTGAGCCGGTCGAGGACCTCCTCGTCCTCGCCAGGGCCGCCCTTGGCGTGCAGCAGCTCGCCGTCCCCGGTGAGCACCCGTACGGGGAACCGGTCGCGGGCGACGGCGCAGGCCGCCGACGCGGCGACGTCCACGGCCAGCTCGAACGCGTCGTCCCCCTCGTACGACGACGCGCGGGTGTCGAGCACGACGACGGTGTCCGGCAGGTTGACGTCGGTCAGCTCCTTCACCATGAGCGTGCCGGTCCTGGCGGTGGAGCGCCAGTGGACGTGCCGCAGCTCGTCTCCGATGACGTACTCGCGCAGGCCGTTGAAGCTGCTCGCCCCGGCCGGGGCGGAGCGGGAGGCGAGCCCGTCGAGGTGCCGGCGCCGCCCGGAGTGCAGCGGCGTGAGCGGCACGGTGCGGGGCCGTACGAGGAGCACGTCGGCCCGCCCGTACGCGATCGAGCGCCGCGCCAGCCCGAACGGGTCGCCGCGGTCGAGCAGCAGCGGCCCCACCTGCGTGCGCCCGCGCCGCCGGGTGGGCAGCCGGTACGACACGGTGCGCGCCGACCGCCGCGCCAGCGACGGCACGTCCACGGTCACCGTGGTGTCCCTGCAGGTGTCGCGCGCGACCAGCCCGGAGTGCCGCCACCGGCCGGCGTTGCGCACGTGCAGGACGGCCACGGCCGGTTCGCCCCGGGCCACCTTGACCGGCGTGACCTCGCGCCGCACCTCGAGCCGGGCGCCGCGCAGGGTCCACAGCGCGCCGGCGCCCACGGCGGCCAGCCCGGTCACCGCGAGGACCGCCGCCTGGCCGTAGCCGAGCGGCGCGCCCGCCGCGTAGACCAGCGCCGATGCCGCGGCGAGGCCCCACCCCGCGCGGGTGATCATTCGCACTCCCAGAGCGGGGCGGCGGGGAAGCCCCCCTTCGGCGTGTTCACGAGCACGTCGTTGAGCCAGCCGTTGCCGTACTGCGATTCGATCTTGTTCCAGACGTCGCTGCTCTGGCCGGTGTACTCGTCGGTGTAGGCGGGGCCCTTCTGCTGGCAGAGCACGGTGAGCGTGATGTACACGCCCTTCGGGATCTTGCCCACCTCGCCGCCGCCGGGCGCGGAGCGGATGAGGGTGTTCACGTCGTCGTTGTTCGCGTTCTTGAACTGGGCGGACGGCGGCTTCAGGTCGGCGGTGGCCTCGGCGCGCTCCTCGCTCTCGCCGGCCTCGTTCCTGGCGCGCAGCGTCCACGTGTAGCTCTGGCCGTTCTTGAGCCCGGTCACCTCGGCGCTCGTGCCCTCCGGCTGCGCGGGGTGCTGTCCTGGGCCCTCCAGGATGTACGTGACGCCGTCCTGCGCGTTCTCAGGGGCCGACCAGGTGAGGTCGGCTCCGTGGTTCTTGCCCTTGGCGGTGAAGCCGGAGGGTGCGCCGGGGGCGACGCAGGGACGTACCGGGATGGACGGGGCCGACTCGACCTCGCCGCCGTCGTACACGGCGACGACCTGGAACGTGTACTCCTGGTCGCACCTGCCGCCGGTGACCCGGAACTGGAACGGCCCGTCCGGCCTGACCTGCGACGGCGTGACGTCGCCGTCGCTCGGGCCGCCCTTGAGCCGGTAGCCGGTCACCTCGCCCTTGGACGAGGGCGTGAAGACGATCTCCATCCAGCCGGGGCCGGAGTTAGCGGTGACACCGCCCGGCGGGTCGGGAGTGACCGTCGGCGTCGGCGTGGGGGTCGGAGTCGGTGTCGGGGTCGGCGTGGGAGTCGGCGTATGGGTGACCGTCGGCGTGGGGGTGGCGGTGACCGTCACCGTCGGCACGGCGGTCGTCGTCCGCGCGGGCACCGTGGTCGTCGCGGTCGGGACGTTCGTGGTCGCCGTGGTGACGACCGTGGGCCGCACGACGGTCGGAACGTTGGTGGGCTCGGGCAGCGGCGTCGGGGTGTCGTTCTGGCCGAGCGCCTCGTCGTACTTGCCGACGCGGTGCTGCCTGCCGTCCTCCTCGATGACCAGGGCGACCTCGCTGAACTGGTCGTTCACCCAGAGCAGCCCGTCCTTGACGAACACCTCCAGCGGGCCCGACTTGCCGGTCACGACCCGGTCGGCCTCGAAGCGCTTGGCCACCGTGTCGTACACGATGAGCTTGCCCGCGCTCTCGTCGGGGATGTAGATGCGGCGGCCGAGCGCCTGCGGCGCGCCCAGCTTGCCGCCCTTGACCGCGACCGTGGTGAGCGCGCCGGTGGAGGTGTCCACCAGCACGAGCGCGCCCTGCTTCGGCGCGAGCACCGGCACCACCTGGCTCTCGGCGACGGCGGGCACGAGCAGGCCGGCGCCGCCCGCATCGGTGATCGTGCTGGGCAGGCTGACCTGCAGCCTGGTGCCGGTGCCGCCGATCACCAGGGCGGTGGCGGCGGCGGAGTTGGTGACCAGCGGGACACCGTTCGCGATCGTCAGCGTGAGCGGGTCTCCGGGCTCGCCGACCGTGACCGCCTTGCCCTTCTGATCGCCGTTGATCTGGACGAGCGTGCCCTCCTCGGGGACGGGCACCCACAGCGTGCCGTTCTTGTCCAGCCCGCCCTGCCCGAGCGGCGGCTTCAGCGTGATCGGGGCGCCCATCGTGTCCACCGTCAGCGGGTTGAGCTGCTGTACGGTGCCGCCGCGCGGGTCGATGGCGTACGCCTTGCCCGCGCCCATCACGAGCTGCATGCCGCCCGCGCCGAGCTTGCCGGTCTGCGCCACCTCGAGCTGGGTGGGGTCGATGCGGCTGACCTGGCCGGTGGACTCGTCCATGACGAGCACGTTGTCGCCGTCCTGTACGACCTTGAGCTCCTGCCCGTCGGCGGAGGCGAGGTCCACCCGGCCGTCGAGCTGCCCGGACAGGCCGTTGGCGTGCACCACCTCGCCGTTGAGCGCGCTGGCCAGCCAGGCGCCCACGTCGGAGAGCTTCGGCCGGGCACTGGAGACACCCGTGCCCAGGAACAGGCCCACTCCTACCAGCGCGACGGCCAGCGCGGCCGCGACGATCCCCGCCGCCCGCCGCCCCGCCGCGCTCCGCCACCGAACGGCCACTGCTTCACTTCCCGCGAACTTCGTGCGCATACGTGTCCGCGGACACACTAGGGCGCGTCCGGAGGATCCCGAGGTCCCTTCAAATAACGTGGAAATGTCGTGGAATAGCACCTCAGCCGGGTCGGCAAGCCAGCAGCGCGAAGCGGTGGGCGGTGGCCTTGAGCGGGCGCCCTCGGGTCATCTCCTCGTGCAGGCAGCGGAGGCGGGCGTCGTACGCCGTCACGTCGAAGCCGGGGATCTGCCACGAGATCAGCCGCAGGAACAGCACGAGCGCCCCGATGTCGTGGAACGTCGTGGTGAAGGCGGCCTCCTCGCTCCACACGACGTCGAGTCCCGCCGCCCGCAGGCCGGCGACGGCGCCGGCGAGGTTCCATGCGGCGTCCTCGTGGGGCGGGGCGGCCAGGGCGGCGTTCAGCTCCTCCAGGTCGCGTCCGCCCACCTGCTGGGTGAGGTACGTGCCGCCGGGGGTCAGGAGGCGGCGGATCTCCTCCGGCCGGTACGACTCATGCCGGTTGATGATCAGGTCGAAGGAGGCGTCATCGAACGCGGCCGTGCCCTCGGCCACCTCGACGCCGAGGGGTTCCAGCCTTGCCCTGGCCACCGGGACGTTGGGGGCGTACTCCTCGGTCGCGGCGGTGCGCGGGGGCAGCGGGGCGAGCGAGGAGAGCAGCTCGCCGCCGCCCGTGCCCAGGTCGAGCAGCGCCTTCGTGGCAGGGAGCCGGTCGCGCACCATCGTCTCGTAGTCCCACGGCAGGCCCCCCTCGTGCGTCACGCGGTCGCCGAACAGCGAGAAGTCCCAGCCCTCGAAGGGGGTGTCCAGCGCCTCGCGGATCAGGTCGTCGTAGCCCTTCATGCCCGCGAGCCTGCCGGACGGCTCCGCCACCGCGCACCGCATCATCGGGTGGGAGATGAGAAGGGGCGGCGCGGCTCGGCGGCCCCGTCCTCGCCGGTGACGGTCAGCGGGGTGGGGTGCTGGCGCGGAGGATGACGCGGGCGGGGAGGCGCACCCCGGCCTCGCGGGCGCCGGCCTCGCAACCGGTGTCGCCGTCCGGCAGCGCGAGGCGTACGGCGGCCGCGCCCGCCTCGCGCAGCGGCACCGCGACCGAGGTCAGCGCCGGCACGACGTCCACGGCGGGCGCGATGTCGTCGAACCCGGCCACGCCGACGTCCGGGCCCGGCCTCACCCCGGCCTCGCGCAGCCCGGTCATCGCGCCGATCGCCATCACGTCGTTGACCGCGAACACCGCGTCGACGTCCCCGATCCCCCGCTCGGCGAGCCGCCGTGCCGCCGCGTACCCGCCGTCGCGGGTGAAGTCGGTCTCGACCGCGATCGGCTCGGGCACGCCGGACCCGGCGAGCCCGGCCAGGAATCCCTCGTGCCGCTCGCGCGAAGTGCGCAGCGCGGCGGGGGCGTGGAGGACGGCGAAGCGCCGGTAGCCCGCGCCGAGCAGGGCGCGGGCGAGCTCGGCCGCGCCGCCCGCGTTGTCGATGGTCACGGTCGGGTACGGCAGGTCCCGCTGGCTGATCATGACGGCCCGCCCGCCCGCCGTCCGGTACGCCTCCAGCTCCTCCACCAGCGCGTCCCTGGTGCCGGCCCCGTCGATGCGGCTGCCGGTGACGATGACGACGCGCGGGCGGGTGCCCCTGAGCGTCCTGACGATCTGCAGCTCGCGCTCCGGCGAGCCGCCGGCCACCGCCATCGTGACGATGAGCCCGGCGGCCTCGGCCTCTTCGATCACCCCTGCGGCGATGGCGGAGAAGTACGGGTCGGCCACGTCGCGGACCACCAGCGCGACGGTCCTGGTCGAACCCCTGGCGATGGCCTGGGCGGACAGGTGGGGCCGGTAGCCGAGCCGCTGCGCGGCGGCGCGGACGCGGGCGACGTTCTCCGCCCGGACGTTGCGGGCGCTGCCGTTGAGCGCCCGGGAGGCGGTGGCGACGGAGACCCCCGCCTCCCTGGCGACGTCGTGCAGGGTCGGCGGCGCGGCCTGCCCCTGCGGCCCGTCAGCCACGCCGCTCACCGCTCACGCCCGGGTGCGGACGACGGGGTGGGTGACGTCGTGGGCGCGCAGGTGGCCGCACATGCCCCACCGCTCCTCCGCGGGCGACTCCATGAGCGCCGCGTCCATCAGGTGACCGCCGTCGCCGCGCTCCAGGGCGTCGAGCACGGCGGAGGTGCGGCGGGTCTCCTCGGCGACCGTACGCTCCCAGATGCCCCGCCACTCCCCCACCCGGCCGCGGACGAGCGCGACCGCGCTGTCGTAGAAGGCGCGCAGCGCGCCGGGCCCGCCGTCCACGAGCCGCAGGAACCCCTCGACGGCCAGCTCCCTGCGGCGGCGCACCGCCTCCTCGACATCGGTGGCGGGCAGCGTGGCGGCCTCGCGGTAGCGGTCAGGGTCGGCCACGACGTCCGGTGGGAACGTCATGACCGCGTCCCCCGCCTCCGGCAGCCCCGCGTTGGACATCACGACCACCACCTCCAGGCCGCCCCTGTTGACGGCGCGGTGGATGGTGCCGGGCGTGAACCACACGGTGGTGCCGGGACGCAGCTCGGTCTCGCGCAGGCCGCGCGCGTCCAGCGTCTGCAGCGCGCCCTCGCCGCCGATCACCACGTACGCCTCCGTGGAGGCGGTGTGCAGGTGCGGCGTGCCGCCCTCCAGGCCGTCGGCGCAGGCGTTGCCGGAGTAGACCGACAGGCGGCTGACCGACGTGCCGCCGGGGAAGGCCCCGGGAGCGGCGGTCATCGCAGCGCCTCCCTCCCCCGCGCGGCGAGCTCGGCCGTGCCGTCCTCGCCCCGGTCGCCGTCGGCGATGACGACCGCGTACCGGAAGCGCAGGCTCTGCCCGTCGGGCAGCGGCACCTCCTCGCTGAAGAACGGCGCGGGGCACAAGCAGGCGAAGTACTCGGAGCGGGCGAACCACTGCGGCGGATGCTGCGGGTTGGCGGTGTCGTCCACCATGACGATCGTGGACCACTCGCCGGTCTCGTCGTGCCGGCCGCGGAAGCCGAACCACTCGGCGCGCTCGCCGCGCAGCTCGTCGCCGCCCGCCTTGCCGGGCGACTGGATGATGCCGCCGGTGAACGAGCGGGGACCGCGCCAGAACAGGCCGCCGTAGCCGGCGTTCTCGCGGCCCTTGGTGGTCGGGGAGCCGAAGTCGAGCGTGGCGCCGGAGACGTTCGTCATCGTGGTCTCGAAGACCAGCGTCCAGGCGTCGCCGTCCACCACGGACGCGCTCAGCGCGCGCTCCTCCTCGATGATGGGCGCGCCGGCCTGGGAGGTCCAGCCGAGCGTGTGGGCGATCTCGACCCGGCCGCCGTCGGCCGTGAGCTTCGTCATCTCGCGGTGGACGGCGCTGCCGTTGTTGTCGAGCTGGACGTAGCGCCCGTCGGTGAACGTCGGGCCGCCCCAGAAGTTGTGCTCGCCCACGTGCGGCAGCGACCAGGCGATGCCCTTGTGCCAGACGTGGTCGTGCGGCCGGTAGAGCGACACGAGCGCGCCGCCGAGCGTGCGGACCGGGTGCAGGTACGGCTTGGGCGACTCCAGCACCGGCGTGTCCGGGCGGTAGACGTAGGTGAACAGCTCGACGTCGCCCGCCGTGACCGCGACGGACCTGCCGAGGGTGTGGGTGGCCTGCAAGTTCACTGGTTCCTCCAAGGTGCGCCCGTGCCGTCCATCCTGCGGGCGAAGGGGTTGTCTGCGGTGATCTGCCCGGCCCGTACCCGCTCGCCGGTGAAGGCGGAGGCGTACAGCGCGGCGATGAACTCCATCGTGCGGCGGGCGTCCTCGGTGGTGACCGGCGGCTTCTCGCCCCGGTCGAGCGCGTCGAGCACGGCCGCGAACCAGCCGCTGTGCCCGCTCGAACCCTCGGTGCGGTCGGACTCCCACACCGTCTTGATCTCTTCGTGGGCGGGCGCCGGGGTGACCGTCCAGTCGTCGTCGGTGTAGCCGTACAGGTGCTCGACCTCGATGGTTGCGTGCTCGTAGTCGAAGCGCAGCACGGAGGTCTCGCGCGGCGACAGCACCGAGTTCACGACGGTGGCCATGGCGCCGTTCCCGAACGTCACGAGCGCCATCGACACGTCCTCGGTCTCCACCGGGCGGGCCTGGCGGGCGGCCATGGCGGTGACCTCGGTCCACGGGCCGAGCACCGACAGCAGCAGGTCGAACTGGTGGATGCCGTGCCCCATGGTGGGGCCGCCGCCCTCCGACTCCCAGGTGCCGCGCCACGGGACCGCGTAGTAGTCCTCGCCCCGATACCACTGGGTCAGGCAGGTGGCCACCAGCGGGCGGCCCAGGTCTCCGGCGTCCGCCAGGCGGCGCAGCCGGGCCGCGCCCGCGCCGAAGCGGTGCTGGAGCACGGTCGCGACGTGCGCGCCTGTGCGCTTCTCGGCCTCGATCAGCTGGTCGAACTCGGCGAGTGAGAGCGTCGGCGGCTTCTCCACCAGGGCGGTCACCCCGGCCTCCAGGCAGGCCAGTGCGAGCGGGGCGTGGAGCTGGGGCGGCGTGCACAGGTGCGCGACGTCGAGCTCCTGCTCGCGCAGCAGCTCCTCGGCGTCGGTGTAGGCGTGGGGGACTCCGTACTTGTCGGCGAACTCGCGGGCCCGGCCGGCGTCCACGTCGGCCACGGCGACGAGCTCCGCCCGTCCTCCGGAGTTCTGCACGGCCCTGGCGTGGGCATGGGCGATCCCTCCGGTGCCGATGATCGCGGCCCGGTACTGCTGTCGAGACATGTGTTCCTTCGTCCGGGGGTCGGTCGCGCGCCGCCGGGGAACGGCGCGGTCGCTTTCGGCCGGCGGCCCTGCCGGGAGCGCTCGTGTGGCCGGCACGGCCGTGATGGGAAAACGTATTCCGCAGTCTGCCCCGGCTGTCACAGGAGCGTCAAGAGTGGACATTCGGGACACCGGTACGTATTCGCCGCGCGTCGGCGGCGCGGGCGATGAAGCGGCGCGGGCGATGAAGCGGCGCGGGCGATGAAGCGGCGCGGGCGATGAAGCGGCGCGGGCGACGAGGCGGGCCCGGGAGGGTCAGCGGCGGGGGCGGGTGGTGGCGCGGGCGACGAGGCGGCCGGTCAGGCGGACGTGCCGGATCGGGCCGGGATCGGCCAGGGCGAAGCGGATCGCCCGCGCGCCCGCCTCGGCGAGCGGCAGCGCCACGGTGGTCAGCGGCGGCGTGACGTCGCGGGCGAGCGGGATGTCGTCCACGCCCGTCACGGACACGTCGCCGGGCACGTCGATCCCGGCCTCCCGGAAGCCGGAGAGGGCGCCGATGGCGATGGTGTCGTTGACCGCGAGCACGGCCTCCCGCCCGTCCATCCCGGCGGCGGCCAGCTCGCGCGCCGCCGCGAAGCCGCCGTCCCTGCTGACCGGGCAGGGCACGATGAGGATGTCGCGCTCGCGTACACCGCCCGCGGTGAGCCCGGCGACGCAGCCCGCCGTGCGATCGGCCAGGTTCCGCATGCCGGGCGTGCCGGCGAGGATCGCCACCCGCCGGTGCCCGAGACCGGCCACGTACTCCCCCGCGCTCCGCCCGGTGCCGTGGTTGTCGAAGCCGATCGCGTCGAACGGCAGGTCGGTGTCGCCGAAGATCACCGCCCGGCCGCCGTCCCGCTTGTACGACAGCAGCTCCTCGGCCAGCCGGTCGCCGGGCGCGCTCGCGAGGTACCGGTTGGAGGTGACGACGAGCGCCCGTGGCCGCAGCGCCCGCAGCACGCGCACGGTCTCGGCCTGCCGCTCGGCGTCGCCCATGGTGGCGGAGACGGTGACGAACGCGCCTGCCGTGCTGGCCTCCCGCTCCATGGCGGCCACCACCATGCCCATCGACGGCGTGGTCAGGTCGTCGGCGACCAGCGCGATGGAGTCGCCCGCCCTGCGCATGGCCCTGGCGGCGGCGTCGGCGGTGTAGCGCAGGGCCTTCGCGGCGGCCAGGACGCGGGCCTCGTACTCGGGTGCGACCTTCCTGGTGCTGCCGCTGAGCACGCGGGAGGCGGTGGAGATCGACACGCCCGCGGCGGCGGCCACGTCGTGCAGCGTGACCGTGGGCCGCGCCGCGTGGGGCATCCGCGATCGTCCTCTCGTGGGCTTCGGGCAGGGATTGCAGCGTACTGTCCCGGCGCATATGACGCGTGTCATACGGACCTCGTGACACCGGCGACTGCCCTGAAGGGGCCGCTTTCGATCATGCTGGCGGCATGACGATGCGACAGTTGAGAAAGACCGCCGTCCGCCGCGCCGCCGCCGTCGCGATGTCGCTCGGCGTCCTGGTCGCCGCAACGCCCGCCCAGGCGGCCGAGGCCGGGTCCGGCACCGGGCTCGACCGGCAGGCTCTGCGCCAGGCGCTCGGCGCCGTGCACGAGGCCGGCATGTACGGCATCTACAGCGCGGTACGCGACGGCGCCAAGAGCTGGCAGGGCGCCTCCGGCGTGGCCGACGTGCGGACGAACCGCCCGGTCACCTCCGGCATGGTGCACCGCGTGGGCAGCATCACCAAGACGTTCACCGCCGTCGCCCTGCTCCAGCAGGTCGCGCGCGGCACGGTCGAGCTGGACGCCCCGATCGGCCGCTACCTGCCCGACGTGGTGCCGGGCGAGCGCGGGCAGCGGATCACCGTACGGATGCTGCTCAACCACACCAGCCACATCGCCGACTTCGTCGGCCCCGCGTTCCCCTCGCTGTACGAGGGCTCGCCGCAGAGCCTCGACGACAACCGCTTCCGCCGCTTCACCCGCCTGGAGGTCGCCAGGCTCGGCCTCGACGCCCCGGCGACGGGCGAGCCCGGGTCCACGCCCGGCGTCTACTCGAACACGAACTACGTGCTCGCCGGCATGATCCTGCAGAAGGTCACGGGCATGGAGCCCGAGGAGTACATCACGCGCCACGTGATCCGTAAGGCGGGCCTGCGGCACACGTCGTTCCCGCGCACGCCGTTCATCCCCGGCCCGCACTCCAAGGCGTACGAGTCGCTGTTCGGCTTGATCGACCCGCCGCGCGACTACAGCGTCTACGAGGTGTCGTTCCTCAACACGGCCGGGGCGCTCACGTCCACGATGGACGACCTCAACCGCTTCTACCGCGCGCTGCTGCGCGGCGAACTGATCGGTCCCGCCGAGCTGGCGGAGATGCGGAAGACGGTGCCGGTGGCGGCCGGCGGGCTGCTGGACTACGGGCTCGGCATCTACGCCTACGACCTGCCGTGCGGCCGGTTCTGGGGGCACAGCGGCAGCGTGTTCGGCATGGCCACGGAGTCGCTGACCAGCGAGGACGGCAAGCGCCAGGTCTCGATGGGCGTCAACAGGACGAAGTACCAGACCGTGGACGAGAACGGCCAGGTGGTGCCGCACGCGATCGACTACGCCAGCCTGGAGTACCTGCTGCGCGCGGCGTGCGGCACCGGCGGGAACGCGCAGGCCAGGGCGGCGGCGCCGCAGTTCGTCCCGTTCGCGGTGGATCAGGTGCGGGTCAAGCGCTGAGGTGTGGCGCGCGGCACGTTCGTTGTGCGGATTCCTGCGCAGTCGATCCGGTACGTCCTCAGGGCCTGCCAAGATCTTGTCAAGGCGGAGAGATCAGCGTATGAACGCCCGGCTCCGTCCCGGCGGCCCCCCACACCGCCGGGACGGAGCGTTCACGCGGCGGGTCACCTTGGGTGGCGACCCGATGTGAGCGGCGGCGGCACTGCTGCTCTTTCCACGGACCCGGCCGCCGCCGCGGTCTGACGCGCCCTCGCGAACGCCGCTCAGGCGGGGGTGTCGATGCGCGAGCCGACCTGGGGGGCGATCTGCGGGGCGACGCGCTCCGCCCAGGCCGCGAGCACCTCGTCCAGCTTCGGCAGGTCCGCCTCGAGCACGGCCAGCCCCGGCGTGGGGACGGTCGCGCCCAGCTCCACCAGCAGCGGCCGCAGGTGCACCTCGACCGCGAGCGCGTGCCGGGCGTCGCCCATGACGAGCAGCGGCAGCGCCGGCTTCCCGGCCAGCGCGTTCGGCGGCAGCCGGTCGAGGAACGCTTTGAGCAGCCCGGTGTAGGTGCCCTTGTAGGTGGGGCTGGCCACGACCAGTACGCTCGCCTCGGCCACCTGCTCCAGCGCGACCTCCACGCCGCTGGACGCGCCGGGCCCGAACAGCTGCGGCCCGAGCGCCGACAGGTCGATCACCTCGTACGAGTCCGCCGCCGCGAGCCCGTCGATGCGCTGCCCGACGGCCTTGGCGGCCTCGACGGCCACGGTCAAGGTGCGGGATCCGCTCCGGGGGTTGCCCACCAGGACGACGACGCTCATCGGATCACCGCCGCGATGACGCGAAGCAGGCCGCCGCGCACCTGTGGCTCCGGCCGTCGTTCCTCGTCGCTCACCCAGTCCTCCTCGGCCTCGTCGTCGGGCAGGTCGTACCAGTGGACGTCGCCGTCGCGCTCGTCCAGTCGTGTCGTGTCAGCCATGCGCGGCCGCCACCCTTCGTTCCCTGGCCGCCGCGACCTCACCGCGCAGCAGGCTCCACACGTGCCGGCGGCCGCACGCCGCCGGCCGGGCCCGCGGGGTCTCCCCCGGCGGGCCGGCGTCCACGATCTCTCTGATGCGGCCCGGCGCCGCCGTCATCACCGCGACCCGACGCCCCAGCCTGACGGCCTCGTCGAGGTCGTGGGTGATGAGCAGCACGGTCTTGCCGGTCCTCCGCCAGACGCGGACGAGCTCTGCGCCGAGGCGGGCGCGGTCGCGCGCCTCCAGCCCGGCGAACGGCTCGTCCAGCAGCAACACGCCCGGGTCGAAGGCGAGGCTGCGGGCGAGGGCGACGAGCTGCCGGTCCGCGAGAGACAGCTCGTACGGATAACGCTCCTCGGCCCCGGCCAGCCCCACCAGCTCGAGCAGCTCGCGGGCCCGCCGGTCGCGCGCCCGCCCGGGCACGCCGCGGGCCTCGAGCCCGAACTCCACGTTGGCCCGCGCGCTGCGCCACGGGAACAGCCCGTGCTGCTGGACGACCACGCCGCGCTCCAGCGCGGGCCCGGTGACGGGGACGCCGCCGATGAGCACCTGCCCACGGGTGGGCCGGACGAGCCCCGCGACCAGCGCGAAGATGGTCGACTTGCCGCAGCCGCTGGGGCCGACGAGCGTGAGCAGCTCGCCGCCGGGCACGTCGAGATCGACGCCCGACAGCACCGTGACGGGGGCGGCGGGATCGCCGGCCTCCAGCGTCACGCCTCTCAAGCTGAGATGCGGGCCCTGACTCATGCGTATGAAGCTACGAGCCATCGCCCACAAAGTCAACATTTCCTACATGAGATGAAGACAATACTCCGCCGCTATCGTCAGCCATAGAGCCGCCTGACGATTCACATCGAGGGGTATCGATGATCTTCATTACCGCGAAGTTCCGCGTCCTGCCCGAGCACGCCGACGCCTGGCCGGACATCACCCGCGAGTTCACCGAGGCCACGCGGGCGGAGCCCGGCTGCCTGTGGTTCGACTGGTCGCGCAGCCTCGACGACCCGAACGAGTACGTGCTGGTGGAGGCGTTCAGGGACGACGCGGCCGGGGCCGCCCACGTCCAGTCGGAGCACTTCAAGAAGGCTCAGCAGACGCTCCCGCCGCACCTGGCGGAGACTCCGCGCATCGTGAACACCACCATCCCCCAGGACGACTGGTCCGAGCTGGGCGAGATGGCCGTCAAGAAGGGCGCCTGACCCGCCGCGCTCCCCTTCGCCGCCCCCTGCCGCCACTCTGCGGCCAGGGGGCGGCGCCATGCGGGGGCGACGCCATGCGGGGGCGACGCCATGCGGGGGCGACGCCATGCGGGGGGGCGACGCCGCGCCGGGGACGGCGCCACGCCGGGGACGGCGCCACGCCAGGGACGGCGTCGTGCCGGGCGGGCGTGCGACCGGCGAACAGGGGCGCATGCCGGACGGCGCGACGCCGGCGCGACACGCACAGCACCACCGCGCCGGAACAGCCCCGCAGAGCCGCGCACCGTTGAAGTGACAACGCAGGGCGCGATCGATCGCCGGACGGCGGCCTCACCGACGGTGCGCGTCCACACCCGGCGGCAGGCCGTTACGCGAACGTTACGACCGCCCGGGCAACCCCTCGCAGCAGCGTCATCCCAGCTCAGAGCTCACATCGCGGCACGCGCTTCTTTTTTTCCGGATTATTGACGAAAAACGGGACGCCTCGGCAGACTCTCCGCATGGCACCACCCAGTGGCCCTCTGTCGCAACTGCGGCGCGGGCACGAAGAGCTCGTGCTCGGCCTGCTGCGCAAGCACGGCCCCCTCAGCCGGGGCGAGCTGGGCAAGCGCTGCGGGCTGTCCAGGACGACCCTGTACGACATCCTCGCCGAGCTGGTCGCGAGCGGCGCCGTGGTCACCGCGTCCCCGCAGGAAGCGCCGCGCGGCCGCGGCAGACCCGCCGAGACGCTGACCCTCAACCCCGACGCCGGCCAGGCCATCGGCATCGACTTCGCCAGGGGCGGCCTGCACGTCGCGGCCGTCAACCTGGCGCACGAGATCGTCGGCTCCGCGAGCGAGCCGCACGACGCCGACCTGCCGTGGGAGCGGCGGGTCGAGCTGGCCGAGCGGCTCATCGGCTCGCTCACCGGCACCGGCTCGGGAGCGCTGCGGCTCGGGGCGCTCGACGCGATCGGCGTCGGCGTGGTCGGCGCCCAGGTCGAGGGCCCCACAGCCGAGGAAGCGGACGGCCGGGAAGGCGGCGGCGCGCCGGCCACCGGGGAGAGAGCGCCGCATCCCGCTCAGGTGCTGCTGCGCGAGCGGTTCGGCGTCCCGGTGCTGCTCGACAACAACACCAGGCTGGCCGCGCTCGGTGAGGCCATCTGGGGCGCGGCCGCGGGCGGCCAGGACGTGCTCTACCTGCGGCTGTCTCACGGCGTCGGCGGCGGGCTGGTGGTCGGCGGCTCGCTGCACCGCGGCGCGTACGGGCTGTCGGGCGAGCTCGGCCACATCACGGTCGAGCCCGGCGGCGCGCCCTGCGGCTGCGGCGGCAGAGGCTGCCTGGAGACCGTCGCCTCCATCAAAGCCGTGCTCGACGCCTACCGCGCCTCCGGCGGACAGGCCGGGGACGTGCGCGAGCTGGTCACAGCGGTGGAGGCCGGCGACCCGGGAGCGCTGGCCGTGCTCGAGCGGGCAGGCGGCAAGATCGGCGAGGTGCTGGCCGCCGTCTGCAACGCGATCGGCCCCAGCGTCATCGTGATCGGCGGCGAGCTGATCGAGACCGGCGCCGCGCTGGTCGGGCCGATCGAGCGGGCGCTGCACGACCACATCATGCCGGTCTCCCGCCACCGGGTGAGCCTGCGTCTCGCCACGCTCGGCGAGGCCGCGGGCGCCCTCGGCGGCATCGCCCTGGTGCTGCACGAATCTCCCCTGCTCTCCCGCTATCCGGCCGGGCCTGATCTCGCGGAGAGGCTCACTTCACCATGACGCAATCGAGGCACCACCCATGACCCAGCTCACCGCGACGGGCAAGGCGCAGGCGGCTCCGGCCGCGCGGCGTGGCCCCGGGCGCTCGCGGCGCGCCCTCGTACTCAACCTCGTCGCCGTCGTCGCCGGCCTGCTCGTCTGGACGGCGCTGGCCGGCTTCGGCGTGCAGGGACTGCCGAACCCGCTGGAGGTGGCGGGCAGGGCGGTCGAGCTGATCTCGGACGGCACGCTGGTGACCGACGCCCTGGCCAGCCTGCGCCGCGTCCTCATCGGTTTCCTGCTCGGCACGCTGCTCGCCATCCCCGTCGGCTTCCTCATGGGCTGGTACGCCACCGCGCGCGGCCTGCTGGAGCCGTACGTGCAGTTCTTCAGGACGATCCCGCCGCTGGCGATCATCCCGCTGGCCATCGTGCTCATGGGCATCGACGAGCGGCCGAAGATCTTCGTCATCTTCCTCGCGGCGTTCCTGTCGAGCGTGGTCTCGACGTTCCAGGGCGTGGTGGGCGTGGACCGGACGCTGATCAACGCCGCCCGCGTGCTCGGCGCGTCCGACCGCACCATCTTCCTCAGGGTCGTGGTGCCGGCCTCGACGCCGTTCATCCTGGTCGGGATGCGGGTCGGGCTCGGCGCGGCCTGGGGCACGCTGGTCGCCGCCGAGCTGATCGCCGCGCAGGAGGGCCTGGGCTTCCGGATGCAGCAGGCGCAGCTCTACTACGACCTGTCCACGATCTTCGTGGGCCTGATCACCATCGGCGTGCTCGGCCTGCTGATGGACCGCCTGCTGCTGCTCGCCGAGCGCCGCCTCACCGACTGGCAGGAGCGCCGATGAACAACAAGATCTCGTTCAGGGACGTCGTCAAGACGTACCCGATGAAGGACGGCGTCTTCACCGCGCTGGACCACGTGTCGCTGGACATCGCCGACCGCGAGTTCGTCACCGTCGTCGGGCCGTCGGGCTGCGGCAAGAGCACGCTGATGAGCATGGCGGCCGGGCTGGTGGAGCCGACCGGCGGCGAGGTGCTGGTGGACGGCCGCCCGGTGACCGGGCCCGGCCCCGACCGCGGGGTGATCTTCCAGCAGTACGCGCTGTTCCCGTGGCTGACCGTGCGCAAGAACGTCGAGTTCGGGCTGAAGCTCAAGGGCCTGCCCGCCGGCGAGCGCGCCCGCCGGGCCCAGCAGGCGATCGAGCTGGTCGGCCTGGCCGACTTCGCCGACGCGCTGCCCAAGACGCTGTCGGGCGGCATGAAGCAGCGCTGCGCGATCGCCCGCGCGTACGCGGTGGACCCGCAGGTGCTGCTCATGGACGAGCCGTTCGGCGCGCTCGACGCGCTGACCAGGGTGCGGCTTCAGGACCGGCTCCTTTCCACCTGGAGCAGGGAGCAGCGCACGGTCATGTTCATCACCCACGACGTGGACGAGGCCGTCTACCTGGCCAGCCGGGTGATCGTCATGGCCGCCAGGCCCGGCCGCATCCAGCAGGTCATCGACGTCGACCTGCCGTACCCGAGGACCGAGGAGATGCGGCTCTCCCCCGAGTTCGGGCGCATCCGCAACGAGGTCTGGCACGCCGTCTACCACCAGGCGCCCGCCGCGCCGGCGGCCTGAACCCCCTAGACGAGAAAGCTCGAGAAAGAAGGACTGATCGGCCATGCGTCTGCTTCGCCGCGCCCTGACGGCCGCCACAGCCGTGACGATGCTGTCACTGTCCGTCACCGCCTGCTCCGGCGACGGTTCGACCGTCAGGTTCGGCTACATCAGCGACTACAACGGCGCCAGCCTGCTCGCCATCGCCGAGAAGCAGGGCCTGTGGGACAAGCAGGGGCTCACCCCCGAGATCAAGGTGTTCACCAACGGGCCGCTGCAGATCCAGGCGCTCGGCGCGGGCGACCTCGACTTCGGCTACATCGGCCCCGGCGCGATGTGGCTGCCCGCCTCGGGCAAGGCCAAGGTCGTCGCGATCAACACGCTCGCGTACGCCGACCGCGTCATCGGCCGCCCCGGTATCACGTCGATCCAGGACCTCAAGGGCAAGAAGGTCGGCGTGCCGGAGGGCACCTCCGGCGACATGGTGCTCAACCTGGCGCTGCAGAAGGCCGGCATGTCGGTCAAGGATCTCCAGAAGGTGCCGATGGACCCGGCGACGGTCGTCTCGGCGTTCGCGTCCGGGCAGATCGACGGGGCCGGCATCTGGTACCCGCTGATCGACAACATCAAGCAGCAGGTGCCGGACATGGTGGAGCTCGCCAGCACCAGGCAGTGGCCGGACAGCTCGTTCCCCACCGCGTTCGTCGGCGCGCCGGACGCGGACGAGGAGCTCACCACCAAGGTGATCAAGGTGCTGCAGGAGGCCAACGACTGGCGGGCGGCCCACCCCGACGAGGCCGTCGCCGAGGCCGCCAGGCTGCTCAAGCTCGACCCGGCCAAGGTCAAGGCCGACGCGGCCAACGTCCAGACGATGACCACCGAGGACCTGGTCGCCAAGACCAAGGACGGCACGGTGGCCAAGTGGCTGAACAGCCTCGGCGACTTCTTCGTCAGCACGGGCCAGCTCACGTCCAAGCCCGACCCCTCCGCGTACTACACCGGCGATCTCTACACGAAGGCCTTCACGAAGTGAACCTGCTGTTCCTGATGACCGACCAGCACCGCGTCGACACCCTGGGCTGCTACGGCAATCCGCACGTCGCCACGCCCAACCTCGACCGGCTGGCCGCGAGCGGCACCCGCTTCGACCGGTTCTACACGCCCACCGCCATCTGCACGCCCGCGCGGGCCAGCCTGCTCACCGGGCAGGCGCCGTTCCGGCACCGGCTGCTGGCGAACTACGAGCGCAACGTCGGTTACCTGGAGGACCTGCGCGAGGACGCCTTCACCTTCCCCGAGGCGCTCAAGGCGCGCGGCTACCGGCTCGGCCTCATCGGCAAGTGGCACGGCGGCACCCACCGCAACGCCGCCTCCTACGGCTTCGACGGGCCCGACCTGCCCGGCTGGCACAACCCCGTCGATCACCCCGACTACCTGGCCTACCTGGAGGAGCGGGGGCTGCCGCCGTACCGGATCTCCGACCTGATCCGCGGCACCACTCCGAACGGCAACCAGGGCAACCTGCTGGCCGCCCGGCTGCATCAGCCGGAAGAGGCCACGTTCGAGCACTACCTGGCCACCAGGGCGATCGAGCACATGGAGCGGTACGCCGCCGACGGGCGGCCGTTCTTCCTCGCCACCCACTTCTTCGGGCCGCACCTGCCGTACCTGCTGCCCGACGAGTACTTCGACATGTACGACCCCGACCTGGTGGAGCTGCCGCCGTCGATCGCCGAGACGTTCGAGGGCAAGCCGCCGGTGCAGCGCAACTACAGCGCGCACTGGACGTTCGACACGATCCCCATCGAGGTCACCCGCAAGCTCATCGCCGTCTACTGGGGGTACGTGACGCTGATCGACCGGCAGATCGGCCGCATCCTCGACCGCATGGACGAGCTGGGACTCACCGACCGCACCGCCGTCTTCTTCACCGCCGACCACGGCGAGTTCACCGGCGCCCACCGCCTGCACGACAAGGGCCCGGCCATGTACGAGGACATCTACCGCATCCCCGGCATCATCCGCGTCCCCGGGCAGCCGGCCCAGGTCAGGAACGAGTTCGTCACGCTGACCGACTGCACGGCGACCATCCTCGAATTGGCCGGCTGCGACACCGCGCCCGCCGTGGACAGCCGCAGCCTGCTCCCGCTCGTACGCGGCGAACACCCCGAGTGGCCCGCCGAGCTGCTGGCCGAGTTCCACGGCCACCACTTCCCTTACCCGCAGCGGATGATCCGCGACGACCGCTACAAGCTGATCGTCAACCCGGAGTCGGTCAACGAGCTGTACGACCTGGAGGCCGACCCGTACGAGCTGAGCAACCGCTACACGCACCCCGAGCTGGCGCCCGTGCGGCGGCGTCTCATGCGGCGGCTGTACGACCTGCTGCGGGAGCGGGGCGACAACTTCTATCACTGGATGACCCCGATGTACGACATCGGCGCCCTCGACTACGACCCGACGCTCAGCTCGTTCGAGAAGGAGGGCTCGACCGCCTGAGCGGAGCCGCTGTGCTCCCTGGCTCTGCCGACCGATTCCCGTTCCGGCAAACGCGTGTCGCGGAGCCCGGTTCGTGTGCTTGACTCCCGCCTTGGCACAACAGCACCGATTGGGAGAGTTCATGGGGGAGTTCGTGGGGATCGACCCCCGTGGCGCGCACGAGCTGATCCGCCGGATGGAGGCGGTCAAGGCGTACCTGAGCGGAACCCGGCCCGGCCTCGACGCGGCCATCGCCGAGGCGGGCCAGGACTGGGCGGGCCGCCAGGGCACCACCGCCATGCACCGCGCCTGGATGTTCCTCCACGAGTCCCAGCAGGACCTGACGTGGCGCATCGACACGGTCGAGCAGCTCGTGCCGGTGCGGGAACGCGGCATGCTGACCGCCACCTTCCCCTTCCCCTCCGAGCCGGACGCGCGGCAGGCGGCGGAGACCGCGGCCCAGGCGATCTCGGCCTCGGGCGATGGCGCGGCAGGGCCGCAGGCCGCCAGGGCCGTCGCGGCCATCGAGGGCGAGGCCGGTGACCCCGCCTACGCGGCGACGCTGCTGGAGGCGCTCGGCCCGGAGGTGTTCACCCGGCTGCTCGAAGGGCTGCCCGGGGAACAGGGCAGGCCGCTGGCGCGGGCGTACGCGAGCGCCGAACGCACAGGACGGCTCGGCGACGCCTGGCACGAGCTGGTGGACAGCGCGCCGTCCGCCGCACTGGCGGCGCTGGTCACGGGGGCCGAGCAGTCGGGCACGGTGCTCAACCGGGTCGCGCTGGCGCTGCTGAACCGCCCGCAGGACGCCTCGTGGAGCCCCCGCGACCTGCTCCAGCCGTACGCCGCCGACCCGCTGGCCTTCCAGCAGCTGCTGGCCGAGCATCCGCGCGAGTCGCGCACCCTGCTGAACGCCGCCACCGCCGACCCGGCCGCCGCTCAGGCGCTCGCCACCGCGCTGCACGAGGCGCTGCAGCCCGGCGCCGGGGCCGACGGGCTGCGCGAACGCGCCTGGACCACCGTCATCGGCACACCGGGCGGCCGGTCGGCGGCCGAGGGCGGCTGACCCATGGCCACCAGGCACCAGCTCCTCCTTCGCGAGGCGGCCGACAAGGAGTCGCTGGCGGCCGCGTTCATGCGGTACGCCAGGGGCCTGGCGGGCGCGTTCGACGGCATCCCGGCGCGGCCCGCCGACTGCGAGTCGTACTGGAAAGGGCCGGCCGCCGAGCGTTACCTGACGCAGGTGGTCAGGCTCCGCCGCGAGCTGGCCGACCTGGAGGACTCCTGCCTGGCCACCGCCGACAATCTCCGCCGCCGCGCGGCGACCCTCCGCGCCACCGCCGCCACCATCCCCACCGACCCCTGACCCGCCGCACCACCCGGCCTGAAGGCACAACGCAGCAGGCGCACCTGGACACACCCCGCCCGCACACGCCGGACGCGCCGCTGCCCGGCAGGACCGGGTGCGGCGCGTCCTGGCGGGCCGAAGCCCGAAGGGCGCTCAGCGCATGGCGTCGAGGCCGCGGACCACGCCGGTGGTCAGCGTGCCGACCTCGGAGATGGAGATGGTGACGGTGTCGCCGTGCTGCAGCGTGAACGGCAGGTCGGGCACCAGGCACGTGCCGGTGGCGAGCACGGCGCCGTCGGGGAAGGAGTCGGCGCGGAAGAGGTAGCCGGCCAGGTCGTCGAGCCGCCGGTTGAGCTGGGAGGTGCTGGCCTTGCCCTCCCAGGCGGTCTCGCCGTCCCTGACGATGGTGAGCGCGATGTCCAGCGCGTACGGGTCGGCGACCTCCCACGCGGGCCGGATCGCCGGCCCGACCGCGCAACCGCCCAGGTAGATCTTGGCCTGGGGCAGGTAGAGCGGGTTGACCCCCTCGATGGTGCGGGAGCTGACGTCGTCGACGACGGTGTAGCCGACGATCTCACCGTGGGCGTTCAGGACGAGACCCAGCTCGGGCTCCGGCACGTCGATCTCGGAGTCCTCGCGTACGGAGATGCGGCCGCCTTCACCGGAGACCTTCCAGGCCACGGACTTGAAGAACAGCTCGGGACGTTCGGCGTCGTACACCAGCTCGTACACGTCGGCGGCGCGCTCGCTCTCCAGCACCCTCGCCTCGCGGGAGCGCCGGTAGGTCACGCCCGCGGCCCACACCTCCATGCGGCCGTCCACGGGCGGCAGCAGGGTGACGGAGCCCGACGGGTGGCGCGGACCGTCGGCCGCCGCGCACCGCTCCCGCAGTTCGTCGGAGGACAGCCGGAGCAGTTCGCCGACCGTGGTGATACCGGAGAGCTCGACCACCTGCTCGCCGTCGTCGACCCCGACCGCGTCGGCGCTGCTCAGAGGGCTGGTGAACCGTACGATCCGCATTCCTGCTCCTAGCTTCATCAGACGAGGGGGATCATGACATCCGATGAATCGTCCCCTGGGATCAACCTAGTAGGTCGCCGGGACGATGGGGAGGGGCGGTCCGGGTTGTGGGCACGCGAGCGGCCAGGCCGCCGTCCGGCGCCCGCGTACGAGGCCCCGGTTCAGAACGTGACCAGGAACTCGTAGCAGTTGAGCAGCCAGACCAGCAGCCACAGGGCGAGAGTCGGGAGCGGGATCAGCCCCCGGCCGGTTCCATATTCAGGCACCCGATACCACACGCCTTCCTTCCGACGGCGGGGCCAGGCTCGCAGCCCGTCTCCGGGGATGTGTGCGCTATTCGGAGCGGCCGGCGCTCCTGGAAGGATTTTCCGGTTTCGCGGCGGTTCCGGATTATGTGCTCCCTTAACGGGACAGCGTTCCTGTTGTGGCCCTCATGATAATTCTCCGGTATGGACCACTGCGGTATACGCCGCCAAAGGATTCCCGATTGTGTCCTTTACCGCCGCACAAGCAAGCGGCGATAACCGGAAATGTCGCCTATCCGGTGACAGGCTTGCCGAGCGCGCCGCCCGCCAGCCAGTCCTCCCACGACTTGGCCCACGGCGTCGGCCCGTTGCCGAATCGCAGTTTCCTGGACGTACCGGTCACCTCGATGATGTCGCCACGCTGGGTGAAGTCGTAGAACCAGCGGGCGTCGGCCGGGCTCGCGTTCACACAGCCGTGGCTGACGTTCGAGTTCCCCTGCGCGCCGGTGGACCAGGGGGCGGCGTGGAAGAAGGTGCCGCTGTAGGTCATCCGCACGTTCCACTTGGTCTTGATGCGATATTCACCGGGCTCGCCGATCGTGGCGGAGTCCATGACGATGTCGGCCGCCTTCTCCTGCGCGATCATGACGCCCGAATAGCTGTCGTCGCCCGGCCTGCCGAGGCTCACCGGGATGGTTTTGACGACCTTGCCGTTCTCACGGACGACCGCTTTGTGGATCTTGGCGCTGACCTTGGTGATGTGCTCGGGTCCCACGGTGAACGTCAGGCTGCGATCCTTCGTCCCCCACACCCCCGGTCCCGCCCGCAGCCCCGCCAGGTGCGCGACGACGGTCACCCTCTCCCCGACCGGCCAGTACTCACGGGGCCTGAACTGCACCTCGCGGTCGCTCACCCAGCTCCAGGCGCCTTCGACCGGCTCGGACATGCGCACCACCAGCGACCGCTCGATCGCCGCCCGCGCCTCGCGCGAGGTGATCGGCCGCGACAGCAGGAGCTGCACGGGCATCCCAACGCCGGCCTTCTCGCCGTCGAGCGGTGCCATGCCGCTCTCCAGCACGCGCTTGGGCTTGAGCGTGGTGAACGTGGACGCGCCGTTCACCTGCAGTCCGCCGGCGCCGGCGGCCTGGGCTTTCACCGTGTACGTCGTCGAGGGCCGCAGCGGCCACTCCGGCCGCCACGTGCCGTCGCTCCCGATGGCGCCCTTGACGGTGCGGCCCTTGGCGTCGGCCACGGTCACCTTCGTCACCTCGCCCCCGGTCGCCTTGACGGCGATGCCGGTGTCGGGCGCGACCTTCTTCGCGCCGTTCGCGGGGGTGATCGTCAGCGTGGCCGCCGGGCTCCGCTGCGACTACCCGCTCTGCTCGCCCTGATCCGGTCCGCCCTGAGTACCGCCGCCCGGCGACGTGCACCCCGTGACGGCGAGCGCCACCGCCGCCGCGACGACGATGAGAGTGGAGGTGGGGGTGGGACTGGTCCGGCCGTTCCGCATCGCCGATGCCTCCGTGCCCGATATAGAGGGAAATATCAACATTAGACCGTTTCTGGAGATCCGGCGGACACCTGCCCGGATTGGCGCCACGCATGCGGGCACCGGCACGCGCGGCGCGATTGAATGATCTTGATCTGGCGTTCCGCCGCCCACAATCATGGGCCGGTGGATTACTACCTGATCTCCGCGACCGCGGGCGATCGCACGCCCGCGGGGCTCCTGGTCGAGGAGTTCGTCCTGTGCGAGGACTACACGGCGGCCGGAATCGACGGCGCCGAGTGGAGACCGGAGATCGGCGCCTGGTCCTCCTCCGCCGAGCTGAGCCGCGCCATCCGCGCCGACAGCTCGCTGCGCGGGCGGGTCACGCCGGTCAGCAGGCAGCAGGCGTGCGAGGCCTTCGCCCGGATGGGCGGCGGCGTACTGCCTGAGGAGGCCGGGCTGCGCACGCTCTTCCAGGAGCGCCGTACGCTGCCCACCACCGCCCCGCTCAACCTCGGCGGCTCACGAGCGCGCCGCTACCGCATCCTGTTCGCCGGCGAGCTGGGCGCCGACGGCCTCGCCAACGCGCGTACGGCGCTGCGGCTCAAGCCGGCCACCGGCGACCCGCGCGTGGTCGGCACCGCGTCGGCCAGCTCCGGCGGCCACGGCTTCACCTGGGAGCTGCGCCGGATCGGCGCGGGCATCGCCTGGTGCGTGGACGTCACCGCCAGGCTCGGCTCCGGCCCGCTCACCGCGCTCGGCGCGCTGCTGCACCACCACCGCCAGGCGGTACGCGAACAGGGCCTCATCCCCGTCACCGTCGAACGCTTCGCCTGAGAGAAGACATCCACCGGCCGGTGACTGTCACATTCGCGGCCCCTGCCCCGTCTTGTTTCATGAAGGTGCGGGCAAGGGGCATGCGGAGCGGCGATGAAGGGCAGCTCACTGGCCAGAGCGTTGGACGACCGGCTCGGCGGGGCCGGGTTCCTGAAGAAGGCGATGCGGAAGGTCTTCCCCGACCACTGGACGTTCCTGCTGGGCGAGATCGCGTTATACGCCTTCGTGGTCATTTTGCTCACCGGCGTCTTCCTGACGTTCTTCTTCAAGCCGTCCATGCAGGAGGTCGTCTACGACGGTGGCTACGCGCCGCTGCGCGGCGTCACGATGAGCGAGGCGTACGCGTCGTCCCTGGAGATCAGCTTCGAGGTGCGCGGCGGCCTGCTGATGCGGCAGATGCACCACTGGGCGACGCTCATCTTCCTGGCCGCCATCGTCGCCCACCTGCTGCGCAACTTCTTCACCGGAGCCTTCCGCAAGCCGCGCGACCTCAACTGGCTGATCGGCGTGGCGCTGTTCGCCCTGGTGCTGATCAACGGGCTGTTCGGTTACTCGCTGCCGGACGACCTGCTGTCCGGGGCCGGGCTGCGCATCCTGCACGGGGTGATCATCTCGGTGCCGCTGGTAGGGACGTACCTGGCGATGTTCCTGTTCGGCGGGGAGTTCCCCGGCGAGGACATCATCTCCCGCCTCTACAGCCTGCACGTGCTGCTGATCCCCGCCCTGCTGCTCGTGCTGCTCCCGCTGCACGCGGTGGTGCTGACGTGGCGGCAGACGCACACGCAGTTCCGGGCCAAGGGGCTGCGGAACGAGCAGGTGCGCGGCGCGCCGTTCTTCCCCGCGTTCCTGGCGAAGACGACGGTGTTCTTCCTGTGGGTGACCGGGGTGATCTCGCTGCTCGCCACGGTGTTCCAGATCAACCCGATCTGGCTGTACGGGCCGTACCTGCCCAGCGCGGTCAGCGCCGGATCCCAGCCCGACTGGTACATGGGCTTCCTGGAGGGCGCGCTGCGGATCATGCCGCCGTGGGAGTTCACCGTCTTCGGCTCCACGGTGACGATGAGCGTGCTGATCCCCGCGCTCGGCGCGCCGGGCCTGCTGTTCACCGCGCTGGCGCTCTACCCGTTCGCCGAGCGGCGGTTCACCCGTGACCACGCCGCGCACCACCTGCTCGACCGGCCGCGCGACGTGCCCGTGCGGACAGGGCTCGGGGTCGCGGGCATCGTGTACTACGGCGTGCTGTGGGCGGCCGGCGGCAACGACGTGATCGCCTCGACCTTCCACATCTCGCTCAACGCGACCACCTGGATCTTCCGCGTCGCCATCGTCGCCGGGCCGGTCCTGGGGTACGTCGTCACCCGCCGGATCTGCCTGGGACTGCGGCTGCGCGACCGGCACACCGTCGCGCACGGGGTGGAGACCGGGGTGATCGTACGCGGACCCGGCGGCGGCTTCACCGAGATCGAACGCCCGGTGACCGAGGAGGAGGCGGCGGTACTGCGGGCCGAGCCCCTGCCGTACCCGGCGCAGGTCATGGAGAGGAGCCGCGCAGGCCGTCGAACATGACGGACAGGGCGCGCGTGCGCAGGCCCTCATCCCGTTGACCGCGCCCGGCGGCCAGGCAGGCCGCGCTGAGCAGGGCGAGCAGTCCGGGCATGCGCAACGACACCACCCCGGCCGCGGTCTCCCTTTCCGGCCATACGTGCCTTTCCCGCGAACCAAGAACGATCACCGGTAGTCCAACCCGTTGGTACGGTCCCGGCCGCCTCGCCGGGGCCTCCGTTCAGGGGGACGCACCGGGGGCGGTGCGCGAAGGGGGAACGGCATGAACATCGGCACACCACCGCGCCGGCCTGCCCGCGCTGGAGCGAGACGGGGGACGGCGGGAGCGCTCGCCCTGGCCGCCCTGCTGGCAGCAGGCTGCGACACGACCAGGCTCACCGGGGGACGGGACGGCGGCGAAGCCGCCGACGGCCGGCCCCGCACGACCCTTTCCGCCAAGTCCGGGCCGAGATCCAACAAACCGGCTCCCCGAACATCGTCCGGGACGAGATCCGACAAATCGGCTCCCCGAACATCGGCAGCCTCGGGCGCGTCGGGCACCTCGAGCGGATCGGGCTCCTCGCCCCGGCCGGGGGCCCGCGAGCGCGCCCATGCCGCCACACCCTCTCCCCAGCCGGAGGCGCAAGCCGGCGATCCCACGCCCTCTGTCCTGGGCCGGACGCAGGCCGACGCCCTGGGCCGGACGCAGGCCGACCCGCTGGGGCGGACGCAGGCCGACCCACTGGGGCGGACGCAGGCCGACCCACTGGGGCGCAAACCCGCTTCCGCTCCTCCGGCCAAAGCGCAGGCCAGCGTGCGCGCCCGTCCACCCGCGGCCCCCGGCCAAGCCGGGACACGGGCAGGCGCGCCAGAGCGCGAACCCGCGACCTCCGGCCGGGCTATGGAACGTTCCGAAACCTCCACCCGCGCCTCCGGAGCTCAGGCCCGTGGGCGGACGCGAGGCGGTTTACCGGCCACGACCACCGGGGCGGTGCAGGCGCCGGGGAAAGCGGGCGCGGCACGCCCGGTCAACTGCCGCCGGGTGAAGTGCGTGGCGCTGACGTTCGACGACGGGCCTGGCGCGTACACGGACGCGCTGCTCGGACACCTGGCTCGATACCGCGCCAAGGCGACGTTCTTCGTCGTCGGGCAGAACGTGGCGGCGAACCCCGGCATCGTGCGCAAGGCGTACGCGGCGGGGCACGAGATCGGCAGCCACACCTGGTCGCACCCGGACCTGACGAAGCTGACGGCCGCCGGGGTGCGCACCCAGCTCGCCCGTACCGACCACGTCGTCAAGTCGGCGATCGGGGTGGTGCCGAGGCTGGTCCGGCCACCGTACGGGGCGATCAACGCCACCGTCAGCCGGCTGACCGGGCGGCCGATGGTGTTGTGGAGCGTGGACACCTTGGACTGGCTGCACCGCGACAGCGGCAAGGTGGTCCGTAAGGCCGTCAGGTCCATACGTCCGGGCAGCGTCATCCTCTTCCACGACATCCACCCGTCCACGGTGCGGGCGATGCCCCGCATCCTCAAGATCCTGTCCAAGCGCGGCTACCGGTTCGTCACGGTCAGCCGGCTGTTCAACGGCAAGCCGCCGAAGACCGTCTACAGCGCCGCCCGCGCGGGCAAGGGCTGACCGGCGGCTCGCAGAGCCTCGCGCTCGGTCCCGCCGGGGGTTCGCGAGAAATCGTCGCGTCCGATGAACCGAGGCCGCGCCGCCGCCGTATCTCGTCGTGTCAGCGGTGATCGCACATGAAGTCCGTCGAGAAAGGATGCGGCATCGGTAGCAGGGACACCGCGCAGGCCGGTCGGCCCGGCCTGCGCGGGCTGCACGGCCGTCCAGCCGCACGACTCGGCCGTCATCGGCCCGGTAGCCGGGCACGTCGTCGGCGTCGACCTTCGCCGTCACAGGCCGGCCGCAGAGGTAGTGCGGGCGCTACCTCGAAGACTGGTCGTACCGCTATCGAGTTCCACGCCCGCGGCGGCGAGCGTTGAGGGCATGACCACATCCGCGATCGGCGCCCTGACGATGACCCTTACCCCGGCGACCGCCCCGGCCACGCCGGACGCCCTGAAGTGGGCTGCGTGCGACGGCGAGGGACGGCCACAGGACCTGCGGTGCGCGTCCATCGAGGTGCCGCTGGACTGGAACGCCCGAACGGCAGGAAGCTCACCATCAAGATCGCCAAGCTGCCGGCGACGGGACGGCGGGCGGGCACGGTGTTCAGCATCCCCGGCGGCCCTGGCGGGTCCGGCATCGACGACCTCACCTCCTCCCGCGACAGCTTCACCGAGCTGCGCGAACGGTTCGACGTGGTGAGCCTCGAGCCGCGCAACGCCGGCACGTACGGACGCCTTCCCCGACGATGCTTCACCACCGGCCCGTGGCTGACCCGCCCGGACACCGTGCGCGAGTACACGCGCCAGGCGGCCACCGTACGGGCGAGCGCGCAGGAGTGCAGGAAGGCACGCACGAGGCGCAGTTCCGGCGCTTCCTGGCCTGGTGCGACCAGAACACGGACGTGTGCGGCCACGGCATGGGGGCGCGCTGGCGCAGGCTGGTGGCCGGCGCCGACCGCGAGCCCCTGCCGGTCGACGGCGCGCGGGTGGCCGCCGATCGCAGGCACCTCCCGATCGAGGACGGCGCCGACGAACAACCCCTGCCGGGCGGGGACGCGCGGGTGACGTACACCGGGTTCGACATGAAGGTGGCCGCGATGCCGCACCTGTTCGCCCCGGGCCCCGCACCCGGCTACCCGCGCTGGCGGCAGCTCGCCCAGGCCATCAGGCAGGCCGAGGGCGGGGACGCGGGCGGCTTCGCGGCGTACGTACGGGCGGGCACCGGCAGCCTGAAGCCGCCGTCGCTCGTCGGCATGAACGCCACCCAGTGCCTGGACGGCCTGCGCTTCCGCGACCACCGCGAGTACCGGAAGGTGCGGGCGCTCGGGGAGCGCAGGTCGCCGAACCTCGCCGGAGCCGAGGTGTGGCACCGGCTCGGCTGCGCGGGCTGGCCCACGCCGGCGACGAACCCGGCGCGGGCGCTGCCGGAGGGGCTGCCGCCGTTCCTCGGCGCGGGCACCTGGACCGACTACACGGACACCGCCGACCTCGTACGGCGCGTGCCCGGCTCGCGCACCGTGAGGTTCGACGGCCCAGGGCACGGGCTGTACCTGACGGGGACCCGTACACGATCGCGCACGCGTACGCGTACCTCACCGATCTCCGTCTGCCCCCGCCCGGCGCCACCTGCCGCCCGGCCCCCGCCGCCTCCTGACACCGGATCAGGAGACGGCGACCGGGACCGGTCAACGGCTTGCCGCCCGCCTCACCCCAGCAGCCCGGCCACCGCGAGCGCAGACTCGGGGTGAGCCGCCAGCAGCGCCGCCACCCGCGGATCCGCGCCGGGCGCAGCGCCCTCGCCGGGCGCAAGCCACTCGCCGGAGCAGCCCAGCACCCCGGCCACGGCGTCGCAGGCCGCCGGGTGGGCGCGCAGCAGCTCGGCCACCGGCCCGCCCGCCACCGGAGCGGCGGCGGGCGCGGCCGGCTTGGGGCGGGCGGTCCACGGCGGCACCCACGAGTCGACCGCCGTCAGCGAGCCGGGGAACGTCCGCCCTGCCTCGCGTACGAGCATCGGCATCAGCTCGGCGGCGCCGTCGCGCAGCGCGGTGATGAGCTTCGGCAGCCACGGCAGCAGCACGCTGTCCGGCAGCCGCCCGAACGCCTTCGAGATCACCTCGACCACGAACCCCGACAGCGCGGGCACCGGCTCCAGGGCCTGGACGAACCCGATGACGTACTGCGGGAACGACGGGATCACCAGCGGGTTGGCCAGCAGCTCGTCGCAGCGCGACCGCAGCTCGGCCGGCGGCAGCAGGCCGAGCTGGTGCTGGGCCGCCCACAGCAGCGCCACCTTGGCCGGCGACTCGGGGTGTGACTGCTGCACGGCCAGCTCGAGCTGGGCGCGGTCGCAGCCGAGCGCCAGCGCCAGGCTCTCCATGTGGAACAGGAAGCCGAGCATGGCCCCCACCTGCCGTACGCCGGTGTCGTCGTCGACGAACGCCGTGGGCAGCAGCGTGCAGTAGTGGGCGTAGCCGGACGTCACGAACTTCTCGCACCACGCGGGCAGCTCCGGCTCGGTGGCCCGGTAGTGGGCGAGCAGCCGCCGGATACGGCGCAGCACGTCGGGCGCGTCGTCCACGCTCCGCTCGGCGGCGAGCAGCTCGACCGCCCGCTCCCCCAGCTCGTCGGCGAAGCGGCGGCTGCCGAGGAACAGGATGGCGTCCTCGACCGCCGCCAGCACGACGGACGCGGTGGCCTTCGGATCCCACACCGAGCGCCGCAGCCGCTGCTCCAGCACCTGCTCGACGGTGACGCCCTCGTAGCCGAGCTCGATGATCGAGCGCTGGTATTTGCCGATCGCGAGGTCCCAGCTCTCCTGGACGGAGCGTTCGCCGAGGCGCCGCTCCCCCATGATCGGCCGTACGGCGTCGGACGGCAGCAGGTAGCGCAGCATCCACAGCACGTCGGAGCAGGGCCGCAGCTCGGGCTCCGCGGTGAAGTCGAGCAGCGCCCGCTGGATCGTGCGTTTGCTCAGGTCGAGCCCGAGAGGGGCGAGCCGGTCGTAGACGTCCCTGGCCAGCGGCGGCAGCGCGTCGTAGCCGACCTCGCCGATCTTGTCGCCGCCCAGCAGGATCTCGCAGAGCCGCCGCACGTCGCGCCGTCCCGGCACGACGTCCTTCTCGATGCAGGTGACGGCGGCGTCCTGGAAGTCGTACGGGGTGGGCCTGGCGCGGTTGCGCATGCCGGCCAGCAGGATCGAGGTCTCGTAGACCGCGATCGCGTCGGCGGTGCTGGCGAGGTAGCCGTTGCGGCGGGCCAGCCTGACGATGTCGACCGACCAGCCGAGCAGCTCGGCCTCGTCGAGCGGGTCGAGCGCGGGCGGCCGCGACAGGAACCCGGTCAGCTTGTCGGCCACCTCGCCCTGCGGCGCGGGCGGCGGCAGCTTGGCATGGCGCTTGCTCCCCTTGCCTGCCGAGCCCTTCTGCCCGGCCAGCCGGAACGGGGTGAGCTTGCTGCGCGTCAGCGCCTTGTTCCAGGTGGCCGCCGCGATCGACACCGAGCCGGGGGCCAGCCCGAACTGCGCCTCGATGGCCGAGTGGCTGGAGGGGATGAGCCCGTACAGCCACTTCGTGCCGGTGCGCGGGCTGATCTCGAACGTGGCCGTGGACCTCAGCCCGAACTGCTCGACCCGGCTCGCGGCGTGGAAGGCGCCGCAGACGTAGAGGCAGTCGGCGGGGTCGGCGCCGGAGGCGGCCAGGTGCTCGCGCATCCTGGTCCACATGTAGCGCTCGCGGTCCTCGTCCACCGACAGGCGCGCGTCGCCCTCGGGCCGCAGCCGCCGGAACAGGCTGCCGATGAGCACCATGACCTGGCGGTAGGTGTCGTAGTCCGCGCCGGACAGCGGCTGCTCGACGTACTGGTCCCACCACTCCGACCAGTGGCGCACCTTGCCGTGGTGCAGCAGGTGCTCCTCCAGCTCGGCGAAGCGGGGCCGCAGGTCGCCGATCTCCACGCCGACCGCGTCGCCGTGCAGGCCCGCGCCCTCGTCGGGCTTGGGCTTGGCCTCCTTCTCGGGCGCCCACTGGAAGACGTGGTCGGTCGAGCGGTCCACCAGCACCAGCTCGACGCCGGGGGTTTCGAGCGCGTACGCGATGGCCTGGTATTCGGCGGACGCCTCCGTGATGGGCGCCACCACGCTGAGCGGCGCCCACGACTTCGGGAACCCGTCGAGGTCGGTCGCGAACGCCTGCACCGCCACCGGCAGCTTGCAGTTGCGCAGCTCGGTGAGCAGCGGCTGCAGGTCCTCGCACAGCTCCAGATAGATGACCTTCGGCTGCTTCTCGCGCAGCCTGCGCACCATGGCCAGCGCCGAGGCCGGCGAGTGGTGGCAGACCGGGAAGATCTCCAGCTCCTCGCGCAGCGCCCGGTCGACGTCGTCGACCATGCCGGACAGGATGCCGGCGACCTCGACGGGACCGCCGGCGAACGTCTCCGCCGCGTCGAGAAGCTGCTCGCGGAGCGAGCCGAAGGGGCTCGACTGATCGATCATGACAGCGTCGCGATGGCCTGCCGGCCGCCCTCGAGGAACTCCGGCCACTCGCCGCCCTCCTTCTTGCTGCGCGGCTCGACCACGCCGTGCCAGTACTTGTTGAGGATCGCGAGGTCCTCGGGGCTGCGCCGGGCCAGCGAGCCGACCAGCGAGCTCGCCAGCGTCTGCGCGCGCAGCACCCGGTCGCCGAAGAAGTGGCTGTGCAGGATCGCGTCCTCCAGCACGCCGATCTGCTCGGCCGTGGACAGCGCCGACTCCAGCTTGTCGTCGTCGCTGGTGGCCGAGGCCGCCGCCGAGCGCAGGTCGGCGAAGCTCTGCAGCAGGATGTCGAGCAGCGTGGGCGGCAGGTCCAGCTCGATCTGGTGGCGGCGCAGCAGCTCCTCGGTGCGGAAGCGGACGATCTCCGCCTCGCTCTTCTTGTTGGTCACCACCGGGATGCGCACGAAGTTGAAGCGCCGCTTGAGCGCCGACGACAGGTCGTTGACGCCGCGGTCGCGGCTGTTGGCGGTGGCGATGATGGAGAAGCCCGGCTTGGCGAAGACGATGTTGTCGTCGTCGAGCTCGGGGATCGAGACGTACTTCTCCGACAGGATCGAGATGAGCGCGTCCTGGACGTCGCTCGTCGAGCGGGTCAGCTCCTCGAACCGGCCGATCACGCCCCGCTCCATCGCCGTCATGATCGGCGAGGGGATCAGCGACTCGCGGGACTGGCCCTTGGCGATGACCATGGAGACGTTCCACGAGTACTTGATGTGGTCCTCGGTGGTGCCGGCCGTGCCCTGCACCACCAGCGTGGAGTTACGGCAGATCGCCGCCGCGAGCAGCTCGGCCAGCCAGCTCTTGCCGGTGCCCGGGTCGCCGATCAGCAGCAGGCCGCGGTCGGACGCCAGCGTCACGATGCTGCGCTCGACGAAGCTGCGGTCGCCGAACCACTTCTGCGGGATCTCCCTGTCGAGCCCGTCGGCCCGCTCGGAGCCGAGGATGAAGATCCGGATCATGCGGGGGCTGAGCCGCCACGAGAACGGCTTGGGCGCGGTGTCGATGGACTCGAGGTAGTCGAGCTCTTCGGCGTACTTCACCTCTGCGGGCGCGCGCAGCATGTCGGTCATGGTTATCGGGGTCTCCTAAGCGAGGAAGTTCTTGAGCTCGGACACGAGCTTGCGGATGTGGCCGGAGAGCACGGGGGTGCCCATGGCCTTGAGCTTCTGGCGGTACCACGGGTCGACGCTCGCGTGGCCGGAGCTGTTGACCGAGCCGACGGGGATGAACTTGACCCCCGAACGGTGGATCGCCTCGAAGTCGTTGATCAGTGAGCGGTTGTCGTAGAAGTCGGAGATCCACACCATCACGGTGTTGCGCGGATCGCTGATCTTCGGTCTGGCCTGCGCCATCGCGACCGTGCCGTCGGTGCCGCCGCCGAGCGTGGTGCGCAGCAGCACCTCGAACGGGTCGTGCACCCACGGGGTCAGGTCGAGCGCCCTGGTGTCGTACGCGATGAGGTGCACGTCGACCTTCGGCAGCCCGGCGAAGATGGACGCGAGGATGGTGCAGTTGACCATCGCGTCGACCATCGAGCCCGACTGGTCGACCACCACGATCATGCGGGCCGGGGTGGTGCGCCGGGCGGTCTGCTTGTAGTAGAGGCGGTCGACGTAGAGGCGCTGGTCTTCCTCGTTCCAGTTGGTGAGGTTCTTCCAGATCGTGCGCTCGACGTCGAGGTTGCGGAACACCCGCTTCGGCGGCACCGAACGGTCGATGTCGCCGACACTGGCCTTCTCGACCTGGGTGCGTAGCACCTGCGCCACCTCGTCCACGAACCTGCGGATCAGCGCCTTGGCGTTGGCCAGCGCGACGCCCGACAGGTTCGACTTGTCGTGCAGGAGCTGCTCGATGAGCGACATGCTGGGCGTGAGCTGCTTGGCCAGCGCCGGGTCGGCCAGCACCTCGCGCAGGTGCATGCGCTTGACCAGGTCGCCCTCGATGTTCGCGAGCACCTTGGCCAGCTCTTCGTCGCCGACGCGATGGCGCAGCCCGCCCGGCTCGCAGCCCATGCCGCGCTCGAACCAGGCCGCATCCGACTTCCAGCTCTCCAGCCGGGTCGCGGTGACGTTGCCCGAGCCGGTGGCGAACACGTTCAGCAGCAGCTTCGACACCAGCGCCGCGCGGCGCACCTCGTCGCCGGGGCCGTGGTCCTTGTCGGCCATGAGGTCGTGGAACTCGGCGGCCAGCTCGGGGAAGCGCTGCACGAGGTTGTCGATCGAGACGCCGGGGTCGAGCAGCGCGGGCGGCAGGCCGAGGTCGCCGACGATGCCGACGCTGGCGGTTTCGAGCGCGGGCTCCTCCTCGGGGCTGAACAGCCGCGACAGCAGCCGCCAGTAGAGCACCTGCCGCCGCGTCTGATCGGCACTCTGCCCGCCGCCCTCGGCCACCGCAGGCGAGGCCGCACCCGCGCTCTGCCCGCCTCCGCCGGCCACCGCAGGCGAGCCGCCCGGCAAGGCCGCACCCGCACTTTGCCCGCCTCCGCCGGCCACCGCAGGCGAGCCGCCCGGCGAGGCCGCGTCCTCGGCCGACGAGGTCGTGTCGCCGGCCGGCGTCGCGTTCTCGGTGAGGTCGGTGAGATCGGTGTGTCCATTCATGTGCTCGCTCATTTGCGCAGCAACCGTCCCGCTCGTTCGCGCAGCACCGCGACCACGTCACCGGACCTGGCCTCGGCCTTGACGACCTTGGGGTCGGTGGGGCCCTGCGCCCAGTCGCCGGTGTGCGCCGCAACCGGCTGCTTCTTCACCGTGGCCTGTACGCCCAGCGGCTGGAGCGTCCATCGCCCGGCGTCCCAGCGCAGCAGCCCGATGCAGGCCGTGGACGCCTTGAGCAGCGCGGGCGTGAGCGGGCCGCAGGAGGGCAGCCGGTCGAGGTCGAACGCGATCGTGTGCTCGCCCAGCTTGAGCGAGCTGCCGTCGCTCTTGTACCCCTCGACGAAGACGGGCTCCGCGATGCGTACGGGATGACGGTCGAGCGGCGTCACCGCGGCCGCCGTCGCCACCGGGAGCTGGAGCCTGGCCACCGCGAGCGGGTCGGCCTCGTCGCCCGTACGGGCCCTGTCGTCGTGCCAGATGAGGTCGCCGCCCGGCAGCAGCGGCATGCCGGTGATCTCCAGACTGCGGTGCTCGGCCAGCGCCGCGAGCAGCGTCGGGTGCCCGCCGAACAGCCGCCACACGGTCGGGCCGACGATGGTGTCGACCTTCGCGGCGGCCACGCTCGTGCGTACCAGCCGGGCCTGCCCGCCTCCCGAGGGCTCCAGGACGGCGTGCACCTGGACGCGTACGGCGGTGGCGTGCTCGTGCACGTCGACGCCCAGAATCAGCAGCCGACCCGACACCTCCTCGGCCTCGTCCCGCCACGGGCCGCGCTGCGCCAGCAGCGTCGCGCGCGTCCACAGGTCGGCCCAGCGGCGCGCGGGCACGCGGTCCATCGTGGCGACCGGCGACGAGGCGCGCAGCTCCGCGGCCAGGCCGTCGAGCAGCACCGCAAGGCCGCGCAGCGCCGGCTCGGCGAGCAGCGCCTCGATCGTCTGGTCGGCGGAGGAGACCAGGTCGTGATCGACCCCGCGCCAGCCCGTGATGGCCAGCTCGCGCAGCCACGCCCGGCATCCGGCCAGCAGATTGTCCGCGACCTCGGCGTCCGGGCCCGGCCCGGCCTGCTCGACGGCGGCGCGGGTACGCCCGAGCGCCGCGTCGAGCCGGGCGAGCAGCGTGTCGTGCACCGCGCCGAACAGCGCCGCCCGGCCGCCGGCCAGCGCCGCCAGGTGCTCGTCCGACACCGAGCCCGCGGCCACCTTCGCCACCGCCTCGGCCAGCCGCTCGCCGACGGGAGTGCCCGCCAGCGCGCCCGCCAGGGCGTTCAGCGCCTGCGCGCGCTCATCGCCGAGCCGCGCTAACCCGTACGTGAGCGCCTCGTCAAATCCCGTCACCAGGGCGAGCGCCTCGTCCACCCCCGCGGGGGCCGCGCCCATCAGCTCTCCGAGCTGTACGTCGAGCATCACCGCACCGCCCTGTCCGTCATGTCTTCCGTCGAGATGAGTGGCATCAGCGCACCGCCCCCGTCGCGGGGAACCAGTGCAGCTCCGCCAGCGGATCGGCGCTGTCGGGCACCTCGAGGTAGGCCAAGTGGCGCAGGAACCTGCTGAACACCACGGCCGCCGGAGTACGCTCGACCGGCCCGTTGACCTGGTCCATCAGCGAGCCGCCCGGCGGCACCTCGATGCGCAGGTAGCGGGCCACCCGGTCGAGCCCGTACTGGACGACCGCCTCGGCCGCCAACGCGTTGATGTGCTTGCACGCGTGGCCGTACAGGCCGCCGCAGGGGCGGTTGTTGTTGGTGCTGCAGCTCAGCGCGAGGGTGCCGGCGGCGATCGACGAGACGTAGACCCGCTCGATGTCGGACCCGCTCGACACGACGCCCTGCAACCGGCCGTCGGCCAGCTCGACGAAGGGCACCTTCGCCAGCTTGCGCGGCTGTACCGGCGGCACCACCCGCACGGCGCTACGCTGCTCCCACGCGGTTTCGTCCGCGTCCACGATGTCAGAACCCCCTAACCCCGGCCGGCTCACGAGCGCAGGCGGAAATGCCCGGATCCGTACGGCCGGCTGATCAATTGATCGTGGAACTTACCGAAGCCGACTGACAGAACTCAGCGAAACGATCAAGCCCGCAGGTGGGCCGCTTCTGCGCGCAGGCCGGAGGCTTCTGGGGGCAGGTGAGGCGCTCCCGCGCACACGCGGGCGCTTGAGTGCGACCGCGTTGTCGCCGTGGGCGTGACCGGCGCTCCCAGGCACACGCGGGCCGCTTCTCGCGGCAGGTGAGGCGCTCCTGTGCGCAGGTCCGCCACTTCTGCTGACAGGCGAGGCGTTTCCGCCCGCAGGTGGGCCGCTTCCGGCGGCGGACGAGGCGTTTCCGCGCGCACGTGGGACGCTCGGGCGCGCAGGTAGGGCGCTGCCGCGCTCAGGCAGGCCGACCTCCGGCGACACGTGGAACGCTCGGGCGCGCAGGTAGAGCGCTGCCGCGCACAAGCAGGCCGACCTCCGGCGACACGTGGAACGCTCGGGCGCGCAGGTAGAGCGCTGCCGCGCACAAGCAGGCCGACCTCCGGCGACACGTGGGAGGCTGCGCGCGCCCATAGGCCGCATTCAGCGCGGACAGGTGAGGCACCGCCGCTCGCTCTGGCCACGGACGCTTATGACGGCAGATGAGCCGCTTGTGGCGGCGTGGGCCGCGGTCGTTGTCGGGTGTGTCTCGCGGTTCGCGTTGTCGCGGGGCGCGGAGACGCGGGGCGCGGGGCGCGGAGACGCGAGGCGCAGGGACGCGGAGACGCGAGGCGCAGGGACGCGGAGACGCGAGGCGCAGGGACGCGGAGACGCGAGGCGCGGAGACGCGGGGAAGCAGAGTCCTGGGCGTTCGGAGATTGTTCATAATATTGTCGAACAAGACACCGACCCGATCAGCGCCGGGAGGATCGCGTGACCGCAGGGTCCCCGCGCGGGGAGACGCTGACCGACCGGCTCAGGGCCGCCATCCTCGGCGGCGACTTCGTGCCCAACCAGCGGCTGGTCGAAGCCGACATCTGCGAGCAGTTCAGCGCACCGCGCGCCGCCGTACGCGAGACCTTCAAAGAACTCGCCGGCGAAGGGCTCGTCGAGATCCTGCGCAACAAGGGTGCCAGGGTGCGCGCCGTGTCGAAAGCCGAGGCCATCGAGATCACCGAGGTCCGGATGGTGCTCGAAGGGCTGTCGGCGGCCAAGGCGGCTGAGCGGGTGACGCCCGAGCAGGCCGGCGAGTTGCGGCGGCTGGTGGCCGAGATGCGCACCGCCGTCGACGGCAACGACCTCGACCGCTACTCCGAGCTCAACGCCGCCCTGCACGCCAAGGTGCGCGAGATCGCCGGCCACCGCACGTCGGCGGCCATCATCGAACGGCTGGGCGCGCAGGTGGTCCGCCACAAGTTCCGCCTCGCCCGCCAGCCGGGGCGGGCCGCCGTATCGTTGCCGCAGCACGAGCTGATCGTCGCCGCCATCGTCGCCCGCGACCCGGAAGCGGCCCAGACCGCCATGCAACAGCACCTCCGCAGCGTCGCCAAAGCCCTCGAAGCCACCCTCGAGTGACCCGCTTTCCGGCAGGCTCGCCGTCGGTCCCGCTCCCCGGGGCACGAGCCCGGGTGCGGGGAACTCGCCCGTGCTAGGGCGGCAGCGGGTGTCTCGCTTCCCGGCTGAAGCCGCCGGACTTCCGTGACTCGCCCGTGCTCAGGGGCGGGCGCTACGCACTCGGCCACCGCCAGACGCGGCGGCACCACCTCCCCCTGAGCCCGGGGCAGGGCAGTAGAGCCCGGGGCAGGGCAGTGGGTCGTCGGCCGGCCCCTCCAGCTGGGACACGAGTCCCGCTGCAGAAGACACGCTCCGCCTCCCAGCGCGCAAGACACGCTCCGCCCCCCGACGCAAAAGACACGCTCCGCCTCCCGACGCGAAAGACGCGCTCCGCCATCAGCGCACCCACCCCGTCGGCCAGAGTGGGTCCCCTACGGCCCCCAGAACTGACGGGGCGACGGTGCCACGACGGCCCTTCCAGCGAGCCGCCTCGCTCGCCCACGACCACCTGGCCCGAATGGGCGGACCGCCTTTCGGCGCGGCGAGCCCGCGGGGATCCACGTGGCGCCGGGCGCGGCGGCGCGCCGGTGCGGGGGCGGGGGCGGGGACGGGTCTCACGTAGTGCGAGGGCTGGGTGGGAGGCCGCTGCGGGTCGCCGTGTCGAGGGTGGCGGCGGTGGCGCGGGTCATGGCGTTGGGGGACGGTGAGGGGGTCGAGCATGGCGGTGGCGGCCTCCATCTCGTGGACGCGGCGCACGCCGTGCTGGGCCGCGCCGCGCAGCAGCCGTACGACGAACTCCTCGTCCGCGTCCGTGACCGTCTCCACGAGATGCTTCCAGAACCAGTCGCCCAGGCCCGCAGCGTCGGCCGCCCGCTGCGACTCGGTGATCAACGCGCTGAGCCCCTTCACCAGGACGCTGCGCAGCGGCTTGCGCGGCGCCGCCTCCGGCCCTCCGTACGGCCCTAGCCGGTACGGATCCAGGCCGCCGACTCAGCATCTCGTTAACAATATTGTCTACATTAACGCTAGAGCGAGCGAAGTAGCCCGGCAACACAAGGCTGATCGCAGGAAGTGTTGACAATCGATCATCAGGCTCTTAGCGTCGGCGCGTGACCACGGCTCCGACCGCACCCAGCACCCTTGCGGGTGATCGGCGCCCACGCGGGCGGCTTCGTCTGGCGGGCGGCCGGCGCCATCGCCCTCGTCACCGGGCTGGCGGCCAGCGCGCCAAGGTGGTCCGCCCCAGCTTCGGCGAGCGCGGCGAGTCCGCGAAGGCGTGGCGGGCCGGCCACACGCTGGAGGAGATCAAGGCGATCCGCCGCGAGGAGGCGGAGAACGCCGCCGCGGCCCTGGGCGCCGAGATCGAGTTCTTCGACGCGGGCGACTATCCCCTGCTGGAGAGCCCCGAGCCGGTGGACCGGCGCGTCATGGGCAGCCCCGGCCCGCGCCACCGCACAGGCCACCTCCAGGTCGAGGTGGAGCTCGACCTGTCCACGAACCCGCCGACGGCGATACGCGCGGCGAACGTACGCACCGCGCCCAAGCTGGTCGACGGGACCGAATACCCCCGATCCCTAGCCGACGGAGCATGACCTGCCATGAACGCCCTGTTGCACGACGTCGCCCACCTCGGTCACGTCGAACTGCTCACCCCCGAGCCGGAGCGGAGCCTGTGGTTCTTCACCGACATCCTCGGCATGACGCGGGCAGGCGCGGACGGCGACTCGGTCTACCTGCGCACCTATGACGACTACGAGCACCACAGCCTCACGCTGACCGCCCACCGCACCTCCGGCATCCGGGCGACGGGCCTGCGCGCGAGCAGCCAGGAGGCGCTCGACCGCCGGGTACGTGCGATCAAGGACGCGGGGCTCGGCATCGGCTGGCGCGACGGCGAGCCGGGGCGCGGCCCGACGTACGCCTTCCGCGACCCCGACGGCCACGAGCTGCGCCTGTACTGGGAGACCGAGTGGTACGAGCCGCCCGAGGAGCTGCGGCCCGCGCTGAAGAACCAGCCGCAGGCCTACCTTTCGCACGGCATCGGCATCCGCCGCCTCGACCACGTCAACTTCCTGGCCGCCGAGGCGGCGGCGAACGGCGCGTTCATCCGCGACGCGCTCGGCGCCCGGGTGACCGAGCAGATCCGGCTGGACAGCGGCCGCATCTCGGCCCAGTGGCTGCACTTCGCGAACAAGTCGTACGACGTCGTCTACACCGACGACTGGACGGGCACGTCAGGGCGGCTGCACCACCTGGCGTTCGCCACGAACACCCGCGAGGACATCCTGCGCGCCGCCGACATCTGCCTGGAGAACGGCGTGTTCATCGAGACGGGCCCGCACAAACACGCCATCCAGCAGACCTTCTTCCTGTACGTCTACGAGCCCGGCGGCAACCGCATCGAGCTGTGCAACCCGCTCACCAGGCTCATCCTGGCCCCTGACTGGCGCACGATCACCTGGACGGAGGCCGAGCGCGCCAAGGGCCAGGCGTGGGGCCTGAAGACGATCGAGTCGTTCCACACGCACGGCACGCCGCCGGTCGAGACGCAGGACAAGACGCAGGACGAGACGCAGGACGAGGGCGTCAGCCCAGCTTGACGGCCCAGCTCGGGTGCTCGCCCGGCGGCAGCTCGACGAAGCCGGGCAGCTCCCGCAGCGCCTCCTCGGCGCCGCCCGGCGTGTACGTCGCGATGATCCGCAGGGGCCGCCACCCGGTGTTGAACGTCGAGTGCGGCGTCCCCATGGGGATGTAGACGGCGTCGCCCGCCTTCACCTCGAACTCGGGCTCGTCGCCGACCATCTGCCGCCCCTCCCCCTCGATGATGTAGAGCACCTCGTCGGAGGCCGGGTGCTGGTGGCGCTCGTGGCCCCGGTCGGGGTTGATCACGACCTCGCCGAACGTGGACGACGCGCCCGGCACGGTGGCCGGGGTGACGTGCCACTTGATCGAGCCCCAGTCGAAGATCATGGTCGGTACGTCTTCGGGCCTGCGGTGCACGGACGGTCTCCCTCGATCGTCAGAGGGCCTTGAAGGCCCGGAGCTGGTCGGCGATGGCGCGCTCGGCGGGCAGGCGCTCCATCGAGGAGGCGCCGAAGAAGCCCGCGATGCCCTTGGTGCGCTCCTGGATGAAGCGGACGTCGTCCGGTTCGGCGATGGGCCCGCCGTGGCACAGGACGATGATGTCGGGGTTGACGGCCACGGCGGCGTCGTGCATCTCCTGCACGCGTACGGCCGACTCCTCCAGGGTGAGCGCGGTCTTGGCGCCGATGCTGCCCTTGGTGGTCAGCCCCATGTGCGGTACGAGGATGTCGGCGCCGGCCTGCGCCATGGCGGTGGCCTGCTCGGGCGTGAAGACGTAGGGGGCGGTGAGCATGCCGCGCTCGGCGGCCAGCCGGATCATCTCGATCTCCAGGTCGAACCCCATGCCGGTCTCCTCCAGGTTCGTACGGAAGACACCGTCGATGAGGCCGACCGTGGGGAAGTTCTGGACGCCGGTGAAGCCCATGGCCGCGAGCTGGTCGAGGAACTGCGGCATGAGCCGGAACGGGTCGGTGCCGCACACCCCGGCGAGCACGGGGGTGTCCTTGACGACCGGCAGCACCTCGCCGGCCATCTCGACCACGATCGCGTTGGCGTCCCCGTACGGCAGCAGCCCGGCCAGCGAGCCGCGCCCGGCCATCCGGAACCGGCCCGAGTTGTAGATGATGATGAGATCGACGCCGCCGGCCTCGGCGGCCTTGGCCGACAGGCCGGTGCCCGCGCCGGCTCCGATGATCAGCCGGCCCGCGTTCCGCTCGGCGCGCAGCCTGCCGAGCGCCTCCTCACGGTTCATGCCGTCCTCCCTTCCTGCGCCCGGCGGGTACCCCCGGCGCGTCTCATGCCGTCCCCTTCTGGATGAGCTCGTGCAGCCGCTCGGCGGCGGCGACCGCGAATGCGGGCTTGTTGATGTCGTCGGCGCTCTCCACCACCTGCACGTCGCCGCCCGCCACGGCCGCGAGCACGGCGTCGAAGCAGGCGGCGTCGGCGGCCGGGTCGTGGAACGGCCCGCCGGGCACGTCCACGGCGGAGACGCCGCCGCGCGGCACGAACAGCGCGGTGGGCCCGCTGGCGGCGGCCAGCTTCGCGCCGATGCGCCGGCCCAGCTCGGCGTTCTCCTCGGGCGTCGTCCGCATCAACGTGACGGTCGGGTTGTGCACGAGGAGGTTGCGGTCGCGGAACCGGTCGGGGACGGTCTCCATCGGCCCGAAGTTGACCATGTCGAGCGCGCCCAGGCTCACGACCTGGGGAACCCCGGCGGCCCCCGCCGCGGTGAGCCGGTCCGGCCCCGCCGACAGCACGCCGCCCACGAGGTCGTCGGCCAGCTCGGTGGTGGTGAGGTCGAGCACCCCGGCGAAGTAGCCGCTCGCGATGAGCGCCTCCATGGCCCGGCCGCCCGAGCCGGTGGCGTGGAAGACGATCACCTCGTAGCCCAGCTCCTCAAGGCGCGTGCGGGCGGCGTCCACGGCGTGCGTGGTGACGCCGAACATCGTGGCCGCCACCAGCGGCCGATCGTCGCCGGTCGGTCCGGTACGGCTGCGGGCGTCGTACGCGGCGGCCATCCCCGCGATCGCCGCGGCGGCGTTGCCGAGGATCTGCCGGGAGATCGAGTTGACCCCGGCCACGTCGACGACGCTGTACATGAGCGTCACGTCGCTCTGCCCCACGTACGCCGACACGTCGCCGGACGCCATGGTCGAGACGAGCAGCTTGGGCAGGCCGACGGGCAGCGCCGCCATGGCGGCGGCCGCGATCGAGGAGCCGCCGCTGCCGCCCAGCGCCAGCACGCCGCTCAGCCGGCCCTGCTCGTGCAGGTCGCGGGCGATGCGCGCGGCACCGGCGGCCATGGCGCGCAGCGCCGCGCCCCGATCGCCCGCACTGCGCAGCCGTTCCAGGCTCTCCCCGCCCGCCTCGGCCACCTCCTCGGCCGCAACGTCGGGCACCAGCGCTCTGGCGCCGGCCATGACGCCCGTGTCGACGAGGACGACCTCCTGTCCCGCCGCCGTGATCAGGTCACGGACGTAGGCGTACTCGGCGCCCTTGGTGTCGAGCGTGCCCAGCAGTAGTACCGCCATGCCGGTCTCCTTCAGGGACGACGCGTTCGCTGCCATCCGACAGCCTGCCCAGCCGCACAGGGGATCACGCCTGCGACATCGCGCCCGTGAAGGAGCCGGTGGAGGAGCAGGTCAGCGGCCGTGCACGATCAGCCAGGTGGCGACGGCGGTGACGGTGTCCGAGCGGTTGCCGATGATGTGGGGGCGGCTGCACGGGAACGTGATCGAGTCGCCCTCGGCCAGCGTGACGGTCTCCGACTCGAACTCGATCGTCAGCTCCCCCGCCGTCACCGTGCCGACCTCGTAGCCCTCGTGGTGCAGGAAGCGGCCGTGCGCGGTGGAGACCGCGTGCGGCGGATAGGTGGACTCGAAGAACTCGACGTCTGGGGTCGGGCGGGGTGAGAGCCTGCGGAACGTCACTCCCCCGCCGAGCCTGATGGGCGCCGTCTCGCCCGCCCGCGCCACCAGAACCTCGCTCCCAGCGCTACTGCCGGGCGGTCCCGGCTCGTACCCGTCGAAGACCGCCGCGAGCGGCGCTCCGATGGCCGACACGTACGCGATGAGCCTGCTCACCGACGGCCGCATCGTGCCGCGCTCGATCTGGGACACCGCGCTGGGCGAGATGCCGAGCTCCCTGGCCACCGCCCGCAGCGACTTGCCGGACTCCGTGCGCAGCTCCCGCAGCCGCTTGCCGAGCCGCTCGCCGCTGATCGCCTCCAGGCCCTCCATGGCCTCCGTCACACGTCTTTAACACTTGCGCAATCGGGCCGAACGCCCTCAAGTGTTAAGTGATGGCTTAACACCGTCCGGCGACCCTACCCCCCAAGGATGCCGCACATGACACAGCCCACCGTCGCCCAAGCCCCGCCCCACGACCCACGGCTCACCAACGCGGACCTCGCTCCGCTGCGCGAACAGACCTGGTCGTCGTACAACATCTTCGCCTTCTGGATGTCCGACGTGCACAGCGTCGGCGGCTACGTCACCGCGGGCAGCCTGTTCGCGCTGGGCCTGGCGAGCTGGCAGGTGCTCTTCGCGCTGCTCGCCGGCATCGTCATCGTCAACGTCTTCTGCAACCTGGTGGCCAGGCCCAGCCAGGTCACCGGGGTGCCGTATCCGGTGATCAACCGGGTGGTGTTCGGCGTGCTCGGCGCGAACATCCCGGCCATCGTGCGCGGCTCGATCGCCATCGCCTGGTACGGCGTGCAGACCTACCTCGCCTCGCAGTCGCTCATCATCATCTTCCTGAAGTTCTGGCCGGCCACGGCCGCGCTCAACGAGCCGACGTTCCTCGGCCTGTCCGCGCTCGGCTACATCTGCTACGCGATCCTGTGGGTGGCGCAGGCGGCGGTGTTCTGGCGCGGCATGGACGCGATCCGCCGCTTCGTGGACTGGGCCGGGCCCGCCGTGTACGTGGTCATGCTGGTGCTGGCCGTCTACCTGGTGAGCCGGGCCGGATGGGAGAACATCAGCCTCGACCTGTCGCAGGGCGAGAGCCTGGGCTTCGCCGAGTCGATCCCGGTGATGCTGAGCGCGATCGCGCTGGTCGTGTCGTACTTCTCGGGGCCGATGCTGAACTTCGGCGACTTCTCCCGCTACGGCCGCTCGTTCGAGGCGGTCAAGCGCGGCAACCTCCTCGGCCTGCCGGTCAACTTCCTGTTCTTCTCCCTGCTGACGGTCATCACGGCCTCGGCCACGGTGCCGGTGTTCGGCGAGCTGATCACCGACCCGATCCACACCGTGCAGCGCATCGACACGCCGTTCGCGATCCTGCTGGGCGGCCTGACGTTCGTGATCGCGACCGTGGGCATCAACATCGTGGCGAACTTCATCTCGCCGGCGTTCGACTTCTCCAACGTCAGCCCGCAGCGCATCAGCTGGCGCACCGGCGGGATGATCGCGGCGGTCGGCTCGGTGCTGCTCACCCCGTGGAACTGGTACGGCAACCCCGATGCCATCCACTACACGCTGGGCCTGCTGGGCGCGCTGATCGGGCCGCTGTTCGGCATCCTGATCGCGGGCTACTACGTGTGCGCGCGGCAGCGGGTCTCGGTGGACGAGATGTTCACGCTGGACCCGGGCGGGCGCTACTGGTTCAGCAAGGGCTACAACCCCAACGCGGTGTGGGCCACGGCGGCGGCCGGGGTGCCGGCCATCGCCGCGGTGCTGGTGCCGAAGTGGGTCACGGCGGTCGAGCTGGCCTGGCTGGCCGACTTCAGCTGGTTCATCGGCTGCGGGCTCGGGTTCGCGGCGATGGTGCTGCTGGAGCGGCGCGTACCGAGGATCATTCCGGCATGACCCGTATCCGTGTGATCAACCCGAACACCGCCCTGGCCATGACCGAGTCCATCGGCCGGTGCGCCAGGGCGGTGGCGTCGCCGTCCACCGAGGTGACGGCGGTGAGCCCGGCCATGGGGCCGGAGTCGATCGAGAGCCACTACGACGAGGCGCTGGCGGTGCCGGGGGTGCTGGCGGAGATCGCGGCGGGCGAGCGCGAGGGCGTGGACGCGTACGTGATCGCCTGCTTCGGCGACCCCGGCCTGGACGCGGCGCGCGAGCTTGCGACGGGCCCGGTGCTGGGCATCGCCGAGGCCGCGATGCACGCCGCCACGATGGTCGGCAGGACGTTCAGCGTGGTGACCACGCTGGCCAGGACCACCGGCAGGGCGTGGGACCTCGCGCACCGGTACGGCTTCGCCGCCGCCTGCCGGGGCGTGCACGCCTGCGAGATCCCCGTGCTCGACCTGGAGAAGCCGCCGGCCCGCGCGGCGGTGACCGAGCTGTGCGCGGAGGTGGCCGAGCGGGACGGCAGCGACGCGATCGTGCTGGGCTGCGCGGGCATGGCGGACTTCTGCGCCGAGGTGTCGCGGGCGACGGGCGTGCCGGTGATCGACGGGGTGGCGGTGGCGACGCGGTTCGCCGAGTCGCTGGTGGCGCTGGGGCTGCGGACGAGCACGCGCGGCGAGTACGCCCCGCCACGCCCCAAGCGCTATTCGGGCCTGCTGCGCGACTTCACGATCTGACACGTTCCTGACACAGAGGTCTTGACTGCCTGCACAGGTCGGGGTTACTGTCGGCACACAACTAACAGGAAAGTTTCCTAATAGTTGATCCCAGACATCCCATCCCCCGTACACCCCTCGACCGGATGTCGGAGCATCATGAAGAACCCCACCTTGAGCAAGGCCCTCGCCGGGCTGGCCGCTCTGGCGCTGCCGCTCACCGCGGTCGTCGCCGGGTCCGGCCCGGCCCTCGCCTCCACCACCTCCCCCTCCTCCGCGCTGTCCGCCCCGCTCTCGGCCCCGCTCGCCGCCGCGCAGGCGGCCGAGTGGGCGGCCGGGACCTCGTACACGGCCGGCACGCGCGTCACGTACAACGGCGTCGAGTACGAATGCATCCAGAGCCACACCGCGCTGCCCGGCTGGGAGCCGCCGAACGTCCCCGCCCTGTGGAAGCAGGTCTCAGGCGACGACGGCGGAGACCCCGGTGACGGCGGCGACCCCGGTGACGGCGACGGAGACAACGGCGACCCTGGCGACGGCGGCGGCCCCGGTGACGGGGGCGACGGCGGAGACGACGGCGGCCCCGGTGACGGCGACGGCGGCGACGACGGGGACAAGAAGGTCCTCGGCTACTTCGTGAACTGGGGCGTCTACCAGCGCAACTACCACGTCAAGAACATCGACACGAGCGGCTCGGCGGCCAAGCTGACGCACATCAACTACGCGTTCGGCAACGTGACGAACGGCCAGTGCGCGATCGGCGACAGCTACGCCGACTACGACCGCTTCTACCAGGCGAACGAGAGCGTGGACGGCGTCGCCGACACCTGGGACCAGGGCGCGCTGCGCGGCAGCTTCAACCAGCTCCGCAAGCTGAAGCAGAAGTACCCGCACATCAAGGTGCTGTACTCCTTCGGCGGCTGGAGCTGGTCCGACGGCTTCGGCCAGGCCGCGCAGAACCCGGCCGCGTTCGCCGAGTCCTGCTACCGCCTGGTGGAGGACCCGCGCTGGGCCGACGTCTTCGACGGCATCGACATCGACTGGGAGTACCCGAACGCCTGCGGTGAGACCTGCGACTCCAGCGGCCCCGCCGCGTTCAGGAACCTCATGCAGGCGCTGCGCGCCCGCTTCGGCCCCGACCACCTGGTCACCGCGGCGATCACCGCCGACGGCACGGACGGCGGCAAGATCGACGCGGCCGACTACGCCGGCGCCGCGCAGTACGTCGACTGGTACAACGTCATGACCTACGACTACTTCGGTGCCTTCGCGCCGCAGGGCCCGACGGCCCCGCACTCGCCGCTCACCTCCTACCCCGGCATCCCGACACAGGGCTTCTACTCGGATGCGGCCATCCAGAAGCTGAAGAGCAAGGGCGTGCCGGCGAGCAAGCTGCTGCTCGGCATCGGCTTCTACGGCCGCGGCTGGGCCGGGGTCACGCAGGCGGCGCCCGGCGGCACCGCGACCGGTCCGGCGCCCGGCACGTACGAGCAGGGCATCGAGGACTACAAGGTGCTCAAAACGCGCTGCCCGGCCACCGGCACGGTCGGAGGCACGGCGTACGCGTACTGCGGGAACCAGTGGTGGAGCTACGACACGCCGGCCACGATCGGCGGCAAGATGAGCTACTCGAAGGACCAGGGCCTCGGCGGCGCGTTCTTCTGGGAGCTCAGCGGCGACACGACGAACGCCGAGCTGCTCACGGCCATGAAGAACGGCCTGAGCTGATCCCCATCACGGTGGGCCGGCCCTCCCCGCGCGGCGGAGGGCCGGCCTTTCCGCGTCTACATCACCGTCCCCGGCTCAGCTGAGCTCGGCGAACTGCTCGGCGGTGAGCGTCACGGTGGAGGCGCCCAGGTTCTCCTCCAGGTGGGCGATCGACGACGTGCCGGGGATCGGCGCGACCACCGGCGAGCGGGCCAGCAGCCAGGCCAGGCTGACCTGCGCGGGCGTCGCGCCGAGCAGCTTGGCGACGTTGTCGACGGGACCGCCGGGCGCGGCCAGCGTGCCCTTGGCGATGGGGCTGTAGGGGATGAACACGATGCCCTGCTCGGTGCAGTGGTCGAGCACGCCCTCGGAGAAGCGGTTGGTCAGGTTGTAGCGGTTCTGTACGGAGACGATGTCGGCGATCCGCCGCGCCTGCTCCAGCTCGTCGACGGTCACCTCCGACAGGCCGATGGCGGCGATCTTGCCCTCGTCCTGCAGCGCCTTCAGCTCGCCGATCTGGTCCTCAAGCGGCACCTTCGGGTCGATGCGGTGCAGCTGCAGCAGGTCGAGCCGCTCCTGGCCGAGCCTGCGCAGGCTCATCTCGACCTCCTGCCGCAGGTACTCGGGACGGCCCACGGCGTGCCACTGGCCGGGCCCGGTGCGCACGAAACCGGCCTTGGTGGCGATCAGCAGATCCTCGGGGTACGGGTGCAGCGCCTCACGGATGATCTCCTCGCTGACGTACGGGCCGTAGGAGTCGGCCGTGTCGATGAGGTTCACCCCCAGCTCCACAACGCGCCGCAAAAGCTTGACGGCCGCGTCCCGATCGGCGGGCGGCCCCCAGACGCCCGGGCCGGTCAGGCTCATGGCGCCGAAGCCGAGACGGTGCACGGTCTTGCCGCCGATGGTGACGGTGCCGGTGGACGGGAGGGAGATGGACATGACAGTTCCTCGTTTCCGAGAGTGACGTTCCAAGTCCGTGATGCAACGGATACGCGGACAAATCTTCCCTATCACCCGCCCGATGAATACGTTTCGGGGCACGTGCGAATAATGACCCGGTTCACCCTCCACGTTCGAGGAGCACCATGGCTTCCCGCTTACGTAACGGCATGCTCGGCGCCATCACCGCCGTGGCCGTGGCCCTGTCACCCCTCGCCTTCACCGGAACCGCCGCCGCGCACGGCGGCCAGCACGGCGGGCACGGTGGTCACGGCGGTCACGGCAAGCCCGGCGGACCGGGCGGGCACGGGCCGAAGGACCCCGTCACGAAGGAGGTCGCCAAGCTCGTCAAGGCCGTGTCCGGCAAGAACGTCAAGAAGCACCTCAGGGAGTTCCAGGCCATCGCCGACGCCAACGACGGCACCCGCGTCTCCGGCACCCGCGGGTTCGACGCCTCCCGCGACTACGTGGCCGGCAAGCTGCGCAGGGCCGGCTACAAGGTGACGATCCAGCCCTTCGAGTTCGTCTTCGACGGCTACATCACCCCGCCCGTGCTGCAGCGGACCAGCGGGACGCCGAAGACGTACACGTACGGGTTCTTCAGCGACTACGTGGCGATGGGCGACTCGCCCGCCGGGTCGGTCAGCGGCACCGTGCAGGCCGTGGACCTGACGCTGCCGCCGGGACCGGAGAACAGCTCGACCTCCGGCTGCGAGCCTGAGGACTTCGCCGGCTTCACCCCCGGGAACATCGCGCTCATGCAGCGCGGCACCTGCGACTTCCGCGTGAAGGCGGACAACGCGGCGGCCGCGGGCGCCATCGGGGCCATCGTCTTCAACGAGGGCCAGGAGGGACGCACCGAGGTGGACCTCAACCCGGTGCTCGGCGGGCCCGGCGTGACGATTCCGACGTTCTTCACCCGCTTCTCCGTCGGCGAGGAGCTGGCCGCGGCCGGCACCGCGGTCACCATGAACTGGGACCCGATCGTGGAGACCAGGACCACCTACAACGTGATCGCACAGAGCAAGAAGGGCGACCCGAACAAGGTCGTCATGCTCGGCGCCCACCTCGACGGCGTGCAGGAGGGGCCCGGCATCAACGACAACGGGTCCGGCAGCGCGGGCGTCCTCGAGGTGGCCCTGCAGGCGGCCAAGCTCAAGCCCAGGAACCAGCTCCGCTTCGCCTTCTGGGGCGCAGAGGAGTTCGGCCTGCTCGGCTCCGAGCACTACGTGGCCTCGCTGAGCGAGGAGGAGCGAGCCAAGATCAAGCTGTACCTGAACTTCGACATGATCGGCTCGCCCAACTACACGTTCGGCATCTACGACGGTGACGGCGACGCGTTCGGCACCGCCGGTCCTCCCGGCTCCGACAAGATCGAAGAGGACTTCGAGAAGTTCTTCACCGGGCGGCGGCTGCCCTTCACCGCCTCCGCGTTCACCGGACGCTCGGACTACGGGCCGTTCATCGAGGCCGGGATCCCGGCGGGCGGCCTGTTCACCGGGGCCGAGGAGCGCAAGACCGAGGAGGAGGCGGCGATCTTCGGCGGCACGGCGGGCCTCCCGCTCGACCCGTGCTACCACAGCGCCTGCGACACGATCACGAACATCAACGACTTCGCTCTTGACGTGAACTCCGACGCCATCGCGACGCTGACCGGCACGTACGCGTTCGACATCGGCGACATCGGCGCCACGCGGCCCGCCCCGGCGAGCGCGGCGCGCAGCGCCGGGAAGCACACGCACCAGCCCGCCGGCTCGGCGAGCTGATCCCCGCGTGCGCCTCTCCACCCTGCAAGAGGAGGGGGGTGGAGAGGCGCACGCATGCCGGGGCCGTGCCGGCTCGCCCGGGCGCAGGGGCCGCGCCTTCAGACACGCCCAGCGCCGGCTCAGGCCACGCCGGGCTCAGGGGCGGGGCTGGTGGCCGAAGCGGACCGGTTTCACGCCGTGCGTCCGGGCCGCCGGGTCGGGCATCGCCTGGTTGCGGCTCGGGACGGGCTCGGCGGGCTCGATGACCGGCTCGGCCTCGCCCGCCGCGACGATCCGGCGTACCAGCCGCTCCCGCAGCTCCGCCGCGACCTGCGCGTGCGAGGCGTGCCCGGCCAGGTTGACCAGCTCGTACGGGTCGTTGACCACGTCGTACAGCGCCTGCTCGCGATAGCGGGCGGCGGCCGGGTCGTCCCAGGGGTCGGCGTCCTCGGCGACGGCGTAGTACTTCCACCGGGACGTACGGATGCCGCGCCCCACCTCCGACTCGCTCACCTGGAAGAACACCTCTTCCGGCCAGTCGGCGCCGGGATCGCGCAGCAGCGGCAGGAACGAGCGCCCCTGCATCTCCTCGGGCACCGGCAGCCCGGCCGCGTCCAGGAGCGTCGGCGGCAGGTCGATGGTGCTGACCGGCCGGGAGATCGCACCACCGCCGTCGAAGCCGGGCCCGCGCAGCGCCAGCGGCACCCGCAGCGAGGCGTCGTGGCAGGAGCGCTTGTACTCGGCGTTGCGGGTCTTGAAGTGGTTTCCGTGGTCGGAGGTGTAGGCGACGATCGTGTCGTCGAGCAGGTCCATGCTGCGCAGCGCGTCGAGCAGCCGGCCGAGCCCTTCGTCGAGGCGTTTGACCTGGCCGAGGTAGCCGCCCATGTGCCGGTGCGCGGTGCCGCCGAGCGTGGCGAGGTCGGGCGGCATCCAGGTGCCCTGGTAGCGCTCCTCGTAGCCGTCGGGCGCGGGATAGTTGTCCAGCTCGTTCTGGTGGTGCGGCTCCAGGAACGACAGGAACAGGAAGAACGGCTCGTCCGCGTGGTCGGCAACGAACCGCACGGCGGCGTCCACCAGCGCGTCGGAGCGGTAGCCGGGCAGCATGACGGGCTCGTTCGCCTCGTCGAAGACGATCGTGCGGTAGGCGTCGGAGGTGTGCTCCAGCGCGTTGGCGGCCAGCCAGCTCTGGTAGCCGCCGCGCTGGTGCTCGGGCACCGGCTCTTGCCCGGCCAGGTGCCACTTGCCGATGTAGCCGGTGGCGTAGCCGGCCGCGCCGAAGTGGTGGGCGAGCGTGCGCTCTTCCGGCGGCAGGACGCGGCCGTTGCGGTGCACGCCGGTCGTGGTCGGGTAGCGGCCGGTCTGGAGCGCCGCGCGGGCCGGCGCGCACACGGGCTGCGGTGTGAGCGCGACCGTGGCCTGCGTGCCGTGCCTGGCCATGCGGTCGAGGTTGGGGGTGAGCGGGCCGACGGTGTCCCACCGCTGCTGGTCGGTGAAGACGACGATCACGTTGGGGCGCAAAAGGGAGACTCCTATCGAAGGCCGGTGAGGGCGATGCCCCGCACGAAGTATCTCTGGGTGAAGACGAACAACAGCGCCGTGGGCACGAACAGGATCACCGAGCCGGCCGCCGTGAGGTGCCACAGCGTGAAGTACTCCTGGTTGAACAGGGTGAGGCCGACCGGGATCGTCCGCATCTCGGGCGTGCTGGTGGCGACCAGCGGCCAGAGGAACTCGTTCCACTGGAAGACGAAGGTGAACAGCGCGAGCACGGCGAGCGCGGGCCGGGTCTGCGGCAGGATGACGCTGCGGTAGATGCGCAGCTCGGAGGCTCCGTCGATGCGGGCCGCGCTGATCAGGTCGTCGGGGATCGGCTGGATGAACTGCCGCATGAGGAAGATCCCGAACGCGTCCATGAGGAACGGCGTGATGAGCCCCTGGTAGGTGTTCAGCCATCCCAGGTTGGCCATCATCACGTACAGCGGGATCATCCGTACGAAGAACGGCACCATGAGCGTGGCGAGCAGCGCCACGAACAGCGTGTTGCGCAGCGGGAAGCGGAACTTCGCGAACACGTAGCCGACGAGCGGGTCGAAGATCAGGTGCGACAGCGTGATCGCGCCCGCCACGACGAGGCTGTTGACGATGAAGTCGCCGAACGGCGCGCGGGCGAACAGCTCGGCGTAGTTGCCCCACTGCGGGCTCTCCGGCCACAGCACGGCGCTCGCCGCCAGCGTCTCGGCCTCGGTCTGCAGCGACAGCGAGACCATGTAGAGCAGCGGCAGCACCGTCACCAGGCTCGCCAGCGTGAGCAGCGTGTAGAGCAGCACCTTGCGGCGCACCGTCATCCGTTCCATCAGTACGTCACCTCGCCCCGCCGCCCGGCCCGAAGCTGGATCACGGTGAACGCCACGATCACGAGGAGCAGCAGCACCGACTGCGCCGAGGAGTAGCCGAAGTCCCTGGTGCGGAAGGCCACGTTGAAGATGTGGAAGACGGTCAGGTCGGTGGCGTCGCCGGGCCCGCCGCCGGTGATGATGTACGCCTGCCCGAACGCCTGCAGCCCCGAGATGACCGCCATGACCGACACGAACAGCGTGGTCGGCCCGAGCAGCGGCAGCGTGATCCGCCAGAAGCGGCGCCAGGCGTCCGCCCCGTCGATCTTGGCGGCCTCGTGGTAGGTCTCGGGGATGCCCTGCAGACCGGCGAGGAACAGCACCATCGTGTAGCCGACGCTCTGCCAGAGCGTGACGGCGGCGATGGTGAGCAGCGGCGCGGTGTTGAGCCACTGCTGGGTGGGCAGGCCGAGCGCGAGCAGCACCCGGTTGAGCACGCCCAGCTCGGGGTCGAGGATGTTGCGCCACAGCAGCCCGACGATCGCCACCGAGGTGAGGTACGGCACCAGCAGCAGCACGCGGAAGGCCACCCGCCCCTTGAGCGGCTGGTCGATGGCCAGCGCCAGCGCCAGCCCGAGCACGATGGAGCCGATCACGACCAGCACCGCGAAGACCGCCGTGACGAGGAACGAGTGCCGCACCGACGGGTCGGACAGCGCCTGGGCGTAGTTGCTCAGGCCGGTCCACTGGTCGGCCATCGGCCCGGTGCGGAAGCCGGTGGCGATCACGTTGCCGATCGGCAGGTAGAACAGCGCCGCGAAGAACAGGATGGCCGGCAGCAGGAAGAGGTAGGCGGTCCGCGCGTACCGGCCGGAGAGCGTGCGCGGCCTCACTTGAGGTAGCCCTCCGCCGTCTTCGCGAACTCGGTCAGCACCTCGGCGGCCGGGCGGTTCTGGATGATCACCTGCTGGTACATCACCTTGAGCTGCTCTTCCCACTTGCCGAACCGCCCGGTCAGCCGCACCTCCTGCGAGGAGTCCTTCGCCTGCGGCAGCGCGTCGGCGAACACCTTGATGACCGGGTCGGTCTGCACCTCGGGCAGCTCGGCCCAGGACTTGCGGGGCATGAGCATGCCGGTCTCCTGGGTGGCGGCCTGCTCGACCTCGAGGGCGGTGACGCGCTTGATGAAGTCCCACGACAGCTCGGGCCTGCTCGCCTTGGCCGGCACGAACAGGCTGACCCCGGCCGCCTGGGTGGCCTGCACCTTGTGCTTGAGCGGCGGCGCGACGCCGAGGTCGATGTCGGGGCTGGTCTTCCTGATCGGGTCGAGGTCCCAGGGCCCGGTGAGGATCATCGCGGCGCGCCCCGCGGAGAACAGCTTCTGCGGGCCCGAGTAGTCGGTGCCCGTGACCGGCACGGGGGCGACCTTGTGCTTGTGGATGAGGTCGGCCTGGAACTGCAGGGCCTCGATCGCGTCCTCCAGCGGCGTCATGGCCTTGCCGGTCCCGGCGTCGTACGGGGTGACGCCCGCCTGCATCATCCACGGCCACATGTAGGAGTAGTCCTGGTTGAGCGCGACGCCGTACACGCCGTCCTTGGTCAGCTTCTTCGCCGCTTCGAGGAACTCCTCCCAGGTGGTGGGCACCTCGACGCCCGCGTCCCTGAGCATCGCCTTGTTGTAGAGCAGGGTGTTGCAGGTCAGGTGGAGCTGCACGCCGTACACCTTGCCCTGGTAGGAGTTGCGCTCGACGGTCACCGGCTGCCAGTCGGAGGGGAAGCCCATGGCCTGGCCGTCGCGGTCGACGAAGTCCTGCAGCGAGCGGGCGTTTCCGGAGACGGCGAACTCCTGTACCCACCCGCCGGGCTCCTCCACCAGGTCGGGCACGGTGCCGGAGGCGAAGTCGGCGAGCAGCCTGGTGCGCAGGTCGGGCCACTGGTACTTCTGCAGGTTGACGGTGACCTTGTGTGCCTGCTCGAACTCGGCGATCACCTTGCGGTAGGCCTGGTAGTCGTGGCCGGCGTTCCAGTAGACGGTGAAGGTGCCGGGGTCGGCGCTCTGGGTGGCCGGCGCTCCCGCGCACGACGACAGGGCCGGCACGCCGGCGGCGGCGGTGGCCGCGCCGAGGAGCCGGAGCAGATCACGGCGTGAGGGGTGAGCGGGCATCGTGGGGTTCCCTTCTTAGGACGAGCCCCGCCGCAGGAAGGTCCACGACCGGACGATCTCGCGGGCGGGCGGCGGCTCATCGGCCTGGAGGCGGTCGAAGAGCAGGCGTACGACGTCGGTGTAGTCGTGGCGCAGCGGGCCGACGGTGCTGAGCTGCGGATTGGTGATGAGACCTTCGTCGATGTTGCCGACGCCGACGATGGCGACGTCATCGGGCACGGCGAGCCCCAGGTCCCTGGCGGCCGAGATGGCGCTGATCGCGGCCCGGTCGGCGGCGGCGAAGATCGCGTCGGGCCGGTCGGGCGAGCGCAGCAGCTCGGTCGCCGTCTGGTACGCCGCCACGCGGTCGTCGGCTCCCCCGGTGACGACGCGGTCGGTGACGCCGTGTCGCTCCAGGGCGGTGAGGTAGCCGAGCAGCCGCCCGGCCGGCTTGTCGCGGTAGAGCTCGTGCCGCTGCCCCATGAACGCGATGCGCCGCCGCCCGGTGGCCAGCAGGTGCTCGACGGCCTCCGCGCTGGCCTCGGCCTCCGGGGTGCGGACGACGTCGCAGCCTTCGAGGCCGCTCTCGTTGCTCAGCACCACCATCGGCAGCCCGGTGGCGGCCACCCCTTCGAGCAGGTCGCGGGCGAGGTGGTCACCGACCACGTTGATCAGCGCGCCGTCGGCGATGCCGCCGCGCAGCATCTCGATCGCGGCGGCGGCCCTGGCCTCGGAGTAGACGGCGAGGGTGATCACGGAGTAGCCGCGCGCGTCGGCCATCTCGTGCAGGTCGGTGGCCAGGCGCTCGTCGGCGGGGACGCCGCCGAACGTGCTCAGCACCAGGCAGACGCGCTGGGTGCGGCGTCTGCGCAGGCTCCTCGCCGCCTGGTTGGGGGTGTAGCCGAGCTGCCTGGCGGCGTCGAGCACCCGCTGCCTGGTCTCGGCGGCCACGGGTCTGTCGCGGCCGCTGAGGACGTAGGAGACGGTCGCCACTGACACGTTCGCCAGCTCGGCCACTTGTCGCGCTGTAGGTCTCATGTTAGTCGAATAACCTAGCATTCCCTATTGGGTTTTGGGGTAATTGGTGGCGGCGGATCTGGGAGAGCAGGTCAATCCCTGATGTCCGGCCGCCACCCGGCCCGCAGTGTGCGTTAATCGATTAACACGCTAGTTCGCGGGCGAGGGCCCGGCAAGGGTCCGCACGACCCGGGACCCCCGGTTGTGATCGGCAGCGTGGCGCGCGGCTTCTGCGATCACTCTCCGTTACCTTGCGAGGTGAATGGGGGGATCTGCAGTGAATGGTTCGGCATGGGGTTCCGGCGGGGGCGTCTCCCGCCGGCTGCTGTTCACCGGCACGTTCGCCGCCGCCGCAAGCGCCGTCACGGGCTCGTTCTCCGAGGCCGCGGTGGCCGACCGGCCCGGCCGTGCCCGGCGGCCGGGGCGCGGCATGGCACTGCGGGCCAAGCCCGCGACCGTCTCGCTCGGCGGGCGCAAGGTGGCGACCTGGACGTACGACGGCATGGTGCCGGGGCCGATCATCCGCGCCACGGCGGGCGGCGTCGTGCGCGCCCGGCTCGTCAACGGCCTGCCTGCGGAGACCACCGTGCACTGGCACGGCATCAGGATCGACCCTAGGATGGACGGCGCGCCCGGCTACACCCAGGCGCCCACGAAGCCGGGCCGCGCCTTCGACTACGTGTTCAAGGTGCCCGACCCCGGCACGTACTTCTACCATTCGCACGTCGGCACCCAGCTCGACCGCGGTCTGTACGGCCCGCTCGTGGTGGCCGACCCGCACGAGCCGCTCGGCTACGACGAGGAGTTCGTGGTCCTGCTCGACGACTGGCTGGACGGCGTCGACGGCACGCCCGACGACGCGCTGCGCCGGCTCAACTCCACCACCGACCACGACGACACGCTGCGCAGCACGCTGCTCGGCGGGGTCTCCGCCGAGATCCGCCACCCGTTCCACCTGATCAACGGCCGGATGGCGGAGGCGCCCGAGGTGTTCAACAGCCGGCCGGGGCGGGTGGTGCGGTTCCGGGTGATCAACGCGGCGGCCGACACCGCGTACCGGGTGGCGCTCGGCGGTCACCGCATGACGGTCACGCACGCGGACGGGTTCCCGTGCGGGCCCGCCACCGTGGACGCGTTCCTCATCGGCATGGGCGAGCGGTACGACTTCGTCACCCGGCTGGGCGCGGGCGCGTTCCCGCTGGTCGCACTGGCCGAGGGCAAGGGGGCGCGGGCGTTCGCGATCGTCAGGACGACGCGCACCGCCCGGCGTCCGTCCCGCGACGTCAAGGTGCCGGAGCTGGAGCGGCGGCTGCTCGCCTACGCCGACCTCAGGCCGCGCCGCGCCGACGCGCTCCCCCGCCCGTCCAGGACCGTGACCGTGACGCTCGGCATGCGGCCGTCGGGCAACGAGTGGACGCTCAACGACCGGCTGGCCGCCGACCCGCTACGGGTGCGGGTGGAGAAGGGCGAGACGATCAGGATCGTTATGGACAACACCTCGCCCATGTGGCACCCGATGCACCTGCACGGCCACACCTTCCAGGTCCGCGTGGGCGATCGGCGCGGGCCGCGCAAGGACACGGTGAACATCAAGCCGCGTGAGCGGCTGAGCGTGGACGTCGAGTGCGACAATCCCGGCGAATGGATGTTCCACTGCCACAATCTCTACCACCAGGAGCAGGGCATGATGGGCGTTCTCGGGTACGGCCCGCCATCGCCCCGCAATCGCCACATGACCCATTAGGTCAGCTTCTGTCGGAGTTACGCTCAAGTAATGTATTACTCCCGACACATTTCACCAAAAGCGTGATTTTCAACATTTGGCGACGTACGGTCTTGCGACACGCGCCCACGCTGCGAAAGGATCTCCAGTCGGACCCCAGCCCGGCATGACGACTGGAGACGCCTGTCGTGCGCGCACAACAGAACATCGAGCAGTTCGGCTACCGCCAGGAGTTACACCGTGGGGTCGGCCTCGCCGACCTCATTTTCTACGGTTTGGCATACATGGTACCGATCGCACCTTTCGCGATATTCGGGAATGTCTATTCGGAATCAGGTGGCATGCCGGTCCTGGCGTACCTCGTCGGGATGATCGCGCTGCTGTTCACCGCCGCCTCGTACGCGCAGATGGTGAAGGCGTTTCCGCTGTCCGGCTCGGTCTACAACTACGCGGGGCGCGGCATCGCACCGCCCGTCGGCTTTCTGACCGGCTGGATGGTCCTGCTCGACTACATCCTGGTGCCGTGCCTGCTCTACCTGGTGGCCTCGATCGCCATGAACGCCAGCGTGCCCGCCGTGCCCGTCTGGGCCTGGCTGGTCGGCTTCGCGGCGGTCAACACCGCGATCAACCTGCGCGGCATCAAGATGACGGTCCGCCTCACCCGCATCCTCATCGCGGTCGAGCTGGCCGTGCTCGCCCTGTTCCTGCTCGTCGGTGTCTGGGCGCTGCTGCGCGGCGAGGGCCACGGCTTCAGCTTCTCGCCGCTGTTCAACGCCGACACCTTCACCTGGCCGGTGATGTTCGCCGCCGTGTCGGTCGCCGTCCTGTCCTTCCTCGGCTTCGACGGCATCAGCATGCTGGTGGAGGAGTCGACCGGCGGCTCCGCCCAGGTCGGCCGGGCCATGCGCGTCGCGCTGCTGCTGGCCGGCGTGCTGTTCATCACCCAGGTCTGGGTGGCCGCGCTGCTCGTGCCCGACCCCGCCGGGCTCATCGAGCACCCCAGCGACACCGCCTTCTACGACGCCGCCGCCGTCGCGGGCGGCGAATGGCTCAGGCACGTCACCACCGCCGCGACCGCGCTCTCCTGGGGGCTGGTCAACACCATGGTCGCCCAGGTGTCGGTCTCCCGACTGCTGTACGCGATGGCCCGCGATCGGCAGCTGCCGTCGTTCCTCGCCAAGGTATCGGTGCGGCACTCCGTGCCGTCGAACGCGATCCTGCTCATCTGCCTGTTATCGATCGGCGTTGGCCTGTGGTCGGCCGCCCGCGACGACGGCGTCGCGCTGCTGTCGAGCCTGATCAACATGGGGGCGATGGTCGCGTTCATCGTCCTGCACGCCTCGGTCATCGTGCACCATGCCCTGCGCTCCGGCTCCGACCGGCTCTGGGCGCACCTCGTCTCGCCCCTGATCGGCGCCGGCATCCTGGTCTTCGTCGTGATCAACGCGAACATCATGGCCCAGCTCCTCGGCCTCGTCTGGCTCGGGCTAGGCGTGCTCGCGCTCATCACCCTGTACGCGCTCGGCCGCCGCCCCACGCTGCGGAGCATGCCCGCCGGATCGGACCGCCGCTGAGGAGGCCCCATGGACCGGCTGCCGCTGCACCAGGACCTCTACCTGATCGCTCACGACAAGTCCGGCAAAGCGTTCGTCCACCCGACGTCGCTCTCGCTCGGGCTGGCCGGCGCCGCCCTGCTCGACCGGCTCCTCGCGGAGCCTTTCACGCCGATCGGCGGCCGTGACCCCGCGCCCGCGGCGCTCATCAAGGGGGCCGCGGCGGGCGGGATCTACGAGCGCACCCGGGAGGAGCTGCTCGGCTCGGGGGTGCTCGTCCGGGTGACCGGGCGGCGGCTCGGCATGCTGCCGTACACGCGGTACGAGGTGGCCGACATCGCCGCCGTCGTCCGCGCGTCCTCGGGGGTGCGGGCGGCGGTCGAGGGCTGGAAGGCACCGGACGCGCGCTGCGCCGGGCTGTGCGGGCTGGTCGCGGTACTGCGCCTGGAGGAGCAGCTCTACCTCGACCAGCCGGCCGCCAAGCTGGTCGCCAGGCTCCGCGAGATCGCCGCCGGCGCCACCCCTCCGGTGGGCGAACTGGTGGAGACCGTGGACACGCTCGTCGCCGAGGCCGCCATCGCCGTCTACCGCTGACCGGCCCGGCACCGGGCGCGGGTCACGGAAAGAGGGCGCGGATCTGAGAGATCACCTCGACGATGACCGACACCTCGGCGGCCCGCGCCGACAGCCGCTTGAGCGCGTCCACGATCCGGGACCTGTCGGGCTCGGCCTCCTCCAGCTCGCGCCGCACGTCGGCGGCATCGCGCCGGGCCTGGGCGGGTTCGCGGACCTCGCCCTCGTGCTCGGCGAGCAGCCGTTCGAGCCGCTCGACCAGCCGTACCAGCTCATCGGCCCCCGCCTGGGCGGGCGGGTGACGGTGGACGGTGGCGCGGGCGTGCGGCCCCATGGCGATGGGGCCGCTGACCTCGCCGCCGCTGATGTGCACGCGGTACTCGTCGCCGCTCATGACCCCTCCCTCAGCTCGTGGCTCCGGCGGTGCCGTGCAGGGTGGCAGAGGAGTGCGGGCCGAACGCCATGGGCCCGCTGACCGTCGCGCCCGGCCCCACGGTCACCGTGGCGTTCATCGTGACCCCTGCCGCCTGCAAGCGGTAGGCCCCGGTGTCCACCTGGCGCTCCTCCAGGTAGTCGAGCACCGCCTCGGTGAGCCGGTGCTCGATCATCTTCACGTACTTGGCGACGTCGAGGGTCTGGATGTAGGTCTGCATGTCCGTGTCGGCGCCCAGTTCTCTGACGCTGCGCAGCGCCCCGTACGGGTAGACGATGTGCGCGCGCGGGTCGCGGGCCGTCACCCCCTGCCGGACGGCCTGCACCGCCGTGCGGACGACGCGCGCGGGCGCGGCGAGCACGTCGCGCAGCAGCCGCAGCCGCAGCACCCTGACGGCCTCCCAGGCGATGCGCCCCGGGTTCATCGACGGCAGCCGGTCCACCACGTGGTACGGATCCAGCACCGGCGGCAGCACGGTCACCACGAACTGCGTGTAGAGCATGCGGCCCTCGACCGCGAGGTAGATGAACGCCGAGGTGAGCGCCTCCTGCTCGGCCGCGGGCGCGACCAGCTCGCCCTTGGCGTCGCGGATCTCCTGCCCGGCGTTGCCGATCGTCACGCGCTGGTAATAGCGCACGCCGCCCTGCGGGTGGCGGGTGATGGCGGCGATCTCCTCGGGCGTGGCCTGGTACCTCGGCAGGCCGTCCTTGCCGATGAACGGGTGCGCGCCGGGCAGCCGCCGCCCGGTCCAGTCGGCCACGGTGAACAGGCCGCGCATCACCACGTGGTCGCCGATGTCCAGCCGCTGGACGCCCTCGTTGGGCCGTAACACGTGGTCGCGCATCTCGGCCATCCGCCGCCGGACGAAGGCGTGCAGGTCGACGGGGTCGATGTCCACGGGCGTGTGCTGCCGCCTGCTGCCCGCGCCGTCGCGTACGCGGTCGAGCTCGACCGCGATGGACCAGGTCCGCTCGACTCTCCCGGCGCCCAGGAAGGCGTTCTCGTTGCCGTACATGGTGATGTTGCCCCACTGGGCGCGGCGGATGTAGTCGAGGCGGGCGCTGGTCTGGGGGTGGACGGCCCGGCCCGGCGGCTCCGGCGTGCCCGGCCTGAGCGAGCCGGCCAGCGTGAGGTAAATGACGACCCGGTAGATCACGGCGACGCCGAGCGTAGCGGCGGGGACGAACAGCGACTGCGTGAGCGTGCCGCCGGCTCCCAGGGCCGCGAGCGGTTCTGGGAGGCCGAAGTCGGAAGAGCCGTAGCCGAGAGAGTCGTAACGGCCGGCGTCGAACATCGCGATGTAGAGGCTGAAGATCACCGCCGCGAACATGGAGAAGATCCCATAGACGGCCCAGAACCAGATGAGCAGCCGCAGGATGATCGGCCAGCGCCGTACGCGGCGTCCGGTGAGCAGAGCGAACGGGATCAGCACGAAGATCCAGTTCAGCGCGGTGAGGGGCGATATCAGCAGCCCGGCCACGAACAGCGCGGAGATGAGGATGTCGCGGATGAGAAGCAGCTGCTGCGAGCGCCGACAGTGGTGGAGCACCGGGATGAGGTCGAACCCGCCGTAGGAGGGCGGGACCGCCCGGTAGGGGTCGGCAAGCAGCTCGTCGAGAACCCGGTAACGGAATTCACTGTCGAGGTAGGCGGCGGCGCACAGGTAGCGCGTCACGTTGCTCATAGGAACGCCGGCGTTCTGCACGACCATGAGCCCTCTCCCATCATTTCTCCTTGAGGGCAGAGCTTATGAGCGGCGAACGCTGCACGTGTGGGTTGTTAGCAAATAGTCTCTCGTCCGTAGCGCGAAACACCGAGCCTTCCACTAATTCCAACACACCCCTTTCTACCCATTTTCCTGTTACATTTCCGGGAGGGTGCTGTGGCGTACGAATCAGGGTCTGATCGCCGGTGCGGACGGTGTGGATCGCACGTCGGCTCCCTCGCCCAATGCCCCCGCTGCGGCGTCCCGCAGATACAGCAGGGCGGCCTCCCCGTCTCCACTCCGGGCACCGGCCCCACACCTGCGCCGGGCGGCGGCGATGAGCCCGACCGGCTGCGCCCGCCAGCCCCGGCGTGGCGGCGAGCTCCGGCGCTGGCCGGCGCGATCGCGGCGGTGCTGACGCTCGCCTTGGCCGGGTGGATCGTCGTCGGTCGCACGGGCGGCGATGCGGCTGCTGGCGGCGGCGCGGACCAGGCCGAGGCCGCGGAACGGCTTCCGGAGAGCGCCTCGGACGCGCAGGCGGGTGAGAACGCCGGCCCCGAGTCCGACGAGGCCGAGCCCGGCACGAAGACCGACTCCTCCGACACCGACGGCTCCGATACCGACGAGACTGGCGACACCGAGGAGCGGGCCAGGGGGCAGGCCAAGGAGGTGAACAGGCTGCTGTCGAGCAGCACGTCCGCCCGTTCCGGCCTGAGCGAGGCCCTCGACGCCGCCGCCCGGTGCGAGAGCGCCGGGCCGAGCAGGATCGAGGAGATCACAGAATCCCGCCGCACCCAGCTCTCCGCCGCACGGAGCCTGACGGTGTCGGCGCTGACGGACGGAGCGCAGCTTAAGGACGCCCTGGTGACCGCGCTGGACGCCTCCTATCAGGCCGATCGCGCGTTCCTGGCCTGGGCGCGGAAGCTCGCGGCGTCGGGATGCCCGGGTGCGGTGCGGGAGCACCGCGATTACCTGCGGGGACTCGACTGGTCGAGGGCGGCGCAGGAGGCGAAGGCGCGTTTCGCCCGATCGTGGCGGCCGATCGCCGAGACGTACGATCTGACCGCTTGGAAAGCCGACCAGATCTGATCAGCGGCCTTTTCGCCTTACCAGACGGCTTTTCTACCCGCCGTTTCACGAAATTTCGGCTCGGCCTGATTCCAGGGACCGACCGCCACGACGGCTCCAGATCGAGGCCCCGCTTTCCACCGCGCCTTCCACCGGGCTTTCCACCGGACTTTCGGCCGTGCTTTCTGCCGGTCTTTCCGCCGTCCTTTGTGAGCGATGCGCGGGATGAAACGCCGATGAAACGCGCTCAGCGTGTGGTTGACGAGCCCGCGCCCGAGCGCTTAGGTTCGCGGAGATCGACGAAACATATCGTCATTTTTCCGAAAACTTTCGGAGGCGCCATGTTACGCGGAATCCTCGCGATCGGCCTGCTCGGCCTCCCCGCCGTACACCCAGGGCACCCGGCACCGCCCCCGGCCATCACCGTCAACGAGCGCGTCAGGCACCAGGAGATCGACGGCTTCGGCATCTCCCAGGCGTTCCGCCGCAACGAGCTGCTCAAGGCGCTGCCCGCCGCCAAGCAGCGCGAGGTGCTCGACCTGTGGTTCCACCGCACCAAGGGGGCCGGGCTGAGCATCCTGCGGCTCGGCATCGGCTCCTCCCCCGCGGGCAGCCCGTACGACCACATGGTCTCGATCCAGCCCGAGGACCCCGGCGGCCCGGACGCCCCGCCCAAGTACATGTGGGACGGCGACGACAACAGCCAGGTCTGGGTGGCCAAGGAGGCCAAGCGGTACGGGGTCGAGCGGTTCTTCGCCGACGCCTGGAGCGCCCCCGGCTACATGAAGGACAACGGCGACGACAAGAACGGCGGCACGCTGCTGCCCGAGTGGCGGCGCGCGTACGCGAAGTACCTGGTGGCGTACACGCAGTTCTACGCCGAGGAAGGCATCAAGATCACCGACCTGGGCTTCACGAACGAGCCCGACTACACGGCCCCGTACGCGTCCATGCGCTTCACCCCGGAGCAGGCCGCCGAGTTCGTCAAGGTGCTCGGGCCGATCGCGCGCGACACGAACGTGGTCTGCTGCGACTCGTTCGGCTGGCGCGAGGCCAAGGCGTACACGGCGGCCATCGAGGCCGACCCGGAGGCGCGGCGCTGGGTGAAGACGCACACGGGCCACACGTACGCGAGCCCGGTGGACGGCCCGCTGCCGACGTCCAGGAAGACGTGGATGTCGGAGTGGAACCCCAGCGGGAACACCTGGAACGAGGCGTGGGACGACGGCAGCGGCTATGACGGCATGACGATCGCCAAGGCCGTGCACGACGCGCTCACGCTGGGCAACGTCAGCGCGTACGTCTACTGGCTGGGCGGCTCGCGCGGCGAGACCAGGGCGCTGCTGCAGCTCGACGACGAGGCGGGCGAGTACCACGTCTCGAAGCGGCTGTGGGCGCTGGCCGGCTACAGCCGGTTCATCAGGCCGGGCGCGGTCCGGCTTGAGGCGGGGGCGGCCGATCCGGCGCTGAAGGTCTCGGCGTTCCGCAACCGCGACGGCTCGAAGGTGATCGTGGCGCTCAACACCGGCACGGCCCCGGTCGAGTGGACGGGCGTGCGGGGCCGGGCTTCGGCGTACGTGACGGACGAGGCCCGCTCGATGGCCCCGGTGAGCGTCGGGAGGGGCGCGGTGACGCTGGCGCCGCGCGCGCTCACCACGGTCGTCATCCGCTGACCTGGACGGCTCCCCACCCGGCGGAACGGGTGGGGAGCGGGTCAGCCCCTGGTGAGGCCCGGTGTCAGCCCCAGACCTCCTGGGCGGTCTCCACGATGAGCCGGAGCTTGGCGAACTGCTGCTCCTCGGTCAGTTCGTTGCCCTCGACGGTGGAGGAGAAGCCGCATTGCGGAGACAGGCAGAGCTGGTCGAGGTCGACGTACTTGGCGGCCTCGTCGATGCGCCGCTTGAGCGTGTCCTTCGACTCCAGCTCCCCGTGCTTGGTGGTGACCAGGCCGAGCACGATCATCTTGCCCTTCGGCACGAACCGCAGCGGCTCGAAGCCGCCGGAGCGCTCGTCGTCGTACTCGAGGAAGAAGCCGTCCACGTTCAGCTCGTTGAACAGGGCCTCGGCGACGAAGTCGTAGGAGCCGGACGCGGCCCAGGAGGAGCGGAAGTTGCCCCGGCACATGTGGGTGGTGACGGTCATGCCGTCGGGCTTGGCGGCCAGCGCGGCGTTGATCTGCTTGATGTAGCGCAGGTGCATGTGGTCGGCGTCGTCGCCGCGCTCGGCCAGCTCGGCGCGCTGTGCGGGGTCGTTGAGATAGGCCAGGCTGGTGTCGTCGAACTGCAGGTACGTGCAGCCGAGCTCACCGATCCTCCGCACCTGTTCGGCGTAGGCGGCGCTGAGGTCGTGCCAGAACTCCTCGACGTCGGGATAGACCTTCGGGTCGATGGCGGCGGGCCCGCCGCGGTAGTGGACCATGCTGGGCGACGGGATGGTCAGCTTGGGCGTGACGCCCTCGCCGGCGGTGTCGCGCAGGAAGGTGAAGGCGTCGGCGAAGATCGGCTCGTTGAGCGTGATGCGGTCGTGCACGCGCAGCGCGGCGGGGGTGAACTCGATGTCGCCACGCTCGTTGTGGAAGCGCACGGTGATCTTCTCGTCGTCGGCCTGCCCGATGCCGCCGAGCCGGTAGATGAAGTCCATGTGCCAGGAGGACCGGCGGAACTCGCCGTCGGTGGCGCTTTGCAGCCCGACCTCGCGCTGCTTGCGTACCACGTCCCTGATGGCCGCGTCCTCGGCGGCGCGCAGCTCGTCGCCGGTGAGGGTCTGGCGGGCGCGCAGCAGCTCCTGGGGACGCAGCAGGCTGCCGACGTGGTCGGCGCGGAAGGGCGGTGAGGTACGCATGGGGATCATCCTCCTCCGTAGAGCTTTCTCAGCGGGGCCTTGAGGAGCTTGCCCGCCGCGTTCTTGGGCAGTTCCCCGACGAATTCCACATATTTCGGGATCTTGTAGCGGGCGAGGCGTCCGTCCAGGTGCTTGAGCAGGTCGTCCGCGCCGGCCCGGTGATCGGGGCGGAGCACGACCAGGGCCTTGCCGACCTCGCCCCACCGCTCGTCCGGCACCCCGATCACGGCGCACTCGGCGACGGCCGGGTGCTCGTACAGGGCGCTCTCGACCTCGGCGGGGTAGATGTTCTCGCCGCCGGAGATGATCAGGTCGTTGATGCGGTCGGAGATGCGCACGTAGCCGTCCTCGTCGGCCACGCCGATGTCGCCCGAGCGGAACCAGCCGTCGTCCGACAGCACCTTGGCGGTGTCCTCGGGCCGCCGCCAGTAGCCGGCCATGACGTTGGGGCCCTGCACGTACAGCTCGCCGGGCCGGCCCGGCGCGGCGGGCGAGCCGTCGGGGGCGACCAGCCGGACGTCGGAGAAGAAGCACGGCACCCCGGCCGTGCCCGCCTTGTCCACCGAGCGCTCGGCGCCCAGGAAGAGCGCGCCGGGCGAGGTCTCCGTCATGCCGTATCCCTGCAGGAACGTCAGCCCCCGCTCCTGGTACGTCCTGATCAGCGGCTCGGGCACCGGCGCTCCCCCGCACAGCAGGTGGCGCAGGCTCGACAGGTCGGCGGTCGGCCAGCGCGGCGACTGGGCGATGAAGCCGAACATCGACGGCACACCGAACATCACCGTCACCCGCTCGCGCTCGATGAGGTCGTAGGTGCGGTCCACGTCGAACGACGGCTCCAGCACGGCCCTGCCGCCCTTGAGCACGCACGGGATCAGCGTCTGCGCCAGCGCAGCGATGTGGAACATGGGCGCGCTGATCAGCACCACCTCGTCGTGCGCCAGCGGCACGTCCACGAGCAGGTTGACCGCGTTCCACGTGAGGTTGCCGTGGGTGAGCATGGCGCCCTTGGGGCGTCCCGTGGTGCCCGAGGTGTACATGATCAGGCAGATGTCGTCCTGGCTCACCGGCTCGTCGACCGGCTCGGGCGAGCCGGACGCGATCAGCTCCTCGTACTCCGCGGCGCCCACGTGCCTGCCGGGCAGCCCGCCGCCGTCGCGCTCCTCGCCGAGCACGAGCACGGCGGCCTCGGCGTCCTCCAGGATGTAGCGCAGCTCGGGCTCGGCCAGGCGGGTGTTGAGCGGCACGAACACGGCCCCCAGCAGCCCGGCGGCGAAGAACGTCTCCACCATCGCGGGCTGGTTGACCCCGAGGAAGGCGACCCGGTCGCCGCGCCGCACGCCGAGTGTTCCGCCAAGGGCGCAGGCCAGCCGATAGACACGTTCCAGCAGCTCACGGTAGGTGCGATCGCGCCCGCGGTAGGACAGCGCCACCCGCTCGGGCGTCATGCGCGCTCTGCGCGCCGGCCACGAGCCGATCCCTTGATTCCGCATCGGGCCCTCCTCGACGCTCAAGCCCTCAAGTTAGGCCACTTTTCGACTGCTGTCACGGTTCTGCCGAACTTTCGTCCGGGACGGTGTCGAGAAGATCGGCCACGATGCCGGCCGCCTGCGGCCTGAACCGCTCGTGCAGCGAGTGGCAGACCCGCTGCGCCTTCTCGGCCGGCCAGTCGTGCGGCAGGTAGCGCAGCGGCAGCCGCGGATCGGTCCTGATGATCTGCAGCCAGCCGGTCAGCAGCATGAGCGAGCGGGCCAGGTCGTCGGGGGCCTCGGGGGCCGGGTCGGCGGTGTCCCAGCGGCGCAGGAACTCCCGGTAGCGCTCGCCGAGCCCTTCGAGGTCGTAGGCGTCGCGGACGAGGGCCTGCATGTCGGTCGGAGTCCTGGGCTCGGCGGCGAACACCTTGACGTTCGCGCCCAGGTCCTCGATCACGCCGGTGGCGTCCACCTCGCCCGGGGCGATCCACAGGCCGTTCTGCAGCGGGCCGAAGCCCGCCCAGACCAGCCGCGAGCGCAGCTCGTGCCGCTGGCGCTGCCACGACTCCGGCAGCGAGAAGCCGATCAGCGTCCAGCGGTCGGCGTCGGAGTCGTTGACCACGCCGCTGTGCCAGATGCGCCGCTCGCCGTCCTTGAGCACCTCGGTGCTGATGGGGGTGAGGCCGAAGTACATGCGCCGGCCCGAGCGCTGGCGGCGCAGCAGGCCGCGCCGCACCATCCTGGTCAGCGTCGAGCGGGTCGCCTCCTCCGAGATGCCGACCTTGCCGAACGCCTCGATGAAGCTCCGCGAGGCGACGCAGATCCCGCGGCCGTACACGTAGTCGCCGAGGAAGGTCAGGATCGCGGATTGGGGCCTCATTGCGGGTCTCCCGATATTCGGCACTCTATTGACAGCCGTAATGTACCTGCCTACTGTCGGGGCCACCATCGCCCGGTCTCGGAGGTCCTGATGCGCAGGCTTCTACCGTCCCTGGCTTGTCTCCTACTTGCGATCACCGCGTGCGGGGGCGGTGGTGACGGCGGGGGCGGCGGCTCGGGTGGGCAGGACCCGATCAAGATCGGCCTGATCGTCTCCCTGACCGGCAACTACACGCCGCTCGGCAGCGAGGACAAGAAGGCCGTCGAGCTGGCCGTCGAGCAGGTCAACCAGCAGGGCGGGCTGCTCGGCCGCAAGGTGGAGCTGATCACCAGAGACGACAAGACCGCACCCGACCAGGGCATCGTCGCCTACAACCAGATCAAGGGCGAGATCGACGCACTGATCGGGCCGGTGTTCTCCAACTCTGCGCTCGCCATCGAGCCGCTGGCGCAGCGCGACAAGATGCCGTACCTGTCGCTCGCCCCGGCCCAGGAGCAGGTCGAGCCGATCAAGTCGTACATCTTCGTCACCCCCGCCCTGTCCAGCATGTACGCCGAGCGCTTCCTGCAGTACATCCAGGCCGAGGGCATCAAGACGATCGCCGTGGCCTGGGACTCCAAGAGCGCCTACTCGGTCTCGGGACACAAGGCGATGGTGGAGCTCGCGCCCAAGTACGGCGTGACGATCGCCGTCGACGAGCCGTACGAGACCACGACCTCCGACTTCAGCCCCGTGTTCACCCACGTGCGCGACTCCGACGCCGAGGCCCTGGTGTTCTGGGGCTCGGGCGCGCCCGGCGTGACGGCGGCCAAGCAGTACAAGGCGTCGGGGCTGAAGACCCCGCTGTTCCTCACCGGCTCGCAGGCCAGCAAGCTCTGGCTGGAGCCGATGGGCGACGCCGCGGAAGGCATGATCGTGCAGAGCGCGATCGGCGTGGTGGGCGAGCACCTGCCCGACGGCAAGCAGAAGCAGGTCATCGACCAGATGGCGGGGCCGTACGAGGAGAAGCACGGCTATCCGCCGCCGCAGTTCGCCCAGGACGGCTACAGCGCCTCGCTGCTGCTGTTCGAGGCGATCAAGAAGGCCGGCAGCACCGACAAGACCAAGATCCAGCAGGCGCTGGAGACCATGGACCTGATCACGCCCAACGGCCGCTTCCGTTACTCCCCCACCGACCACTCCGGGCTCACTCCCGAGTACATTTCGATCAACACGGTCAAGAACGGCGAGTTCGTCCCGACCGAGTGGGCCAAGGAGCAGCTCGCCAAGACCGTCTCGGCGCTGGGGTAGGCGTGCTCGAGGTCACCGGCGTCTCCCGCTCCTTCGGCGGCGTCTACGCCGTCCGCGACGTGTCGCTGAACGTCGCGGACGGCGAGACCTGTGCCGTCATCGGCCCGAACGGAGCCGGGAAGTCCACCCTGTTCAACCTCATCACCGGGCACCTGGCCGCCGACTCCGGCCGCATCTCCTTCCTCGGCCGCCGGGTGGACCGGCTGCCGCCGCACCGTAGGGCCAGGCTCGGCATGTCGATCGTCTTCCAGGCGGCCCGGGTCTTCCACGGCATGACGGTCAGGGAGAACGTCATGGTCGGCGCGCACGGGCGTACCCGGGCCGGGTTCGTCTCCGCGGCGCTGCGGCTGCCCCGGCACCGGGGCGACGAACGGGAGATCGGCGCCGCCGCGGATGACGCACTGGAGCGGGTCGGCCTGGCCGAGTGGGCCGACCGCCCCGCCGACCGGCTGCCCATCGGCCAGCAGCGGGCGCTGCAGCTCGCCCGCGCGCTGTGCGCCCGGCCCCGGCTGCTGCTGCTCGACGAGCCCGCGTCCGGCCTGCGCGGCGAGGAGCGCGAACGCCTCGCCACGCTGGTGGAGGAGCTGCGGGCCGACGGGCTGACGATCCTGCTCATCGAGCACGACGTGGCGTTCGTGACCCGGCTGGCCGACCGCATCGTGGTGCTCGACCTCGGTCAGGTCATCGCCGACGGCCCGCCCGCCGAGGTCAGGTCCGACCCCCTCGTGCTCGCCGCCTACCTCGGACAGGCCTCATGATCGACGTCCAGGACCTGGTGGTCTCGTACGGCACCGCGACCGCGCTCGACCACGTCACGCTGACCGTCGGCAAGGGCGAGATGGTGGCCCTGCTCGGACCCAACGGCGCCGGCAAGTCGACGCTCGCCAACACCCTCGCCGGGCTGCTGCGGCCGGCCTCCGGCAGCGTGCGGATCGACGGCAGGCTCGCGCTCATCCCCGAGGGCCGCCAGCTCTTCCCCGACCTGTCCGTGGCCGACAACCTCGCGCTCGGCGGCTGGCGCTCCGGCCGACGCGACCCGTCCGCCGTGTACGAGCTGCTGCCCCGCCTGGCCGAGCTGGCCGGGCGGCGGGCCGGGGTGCTGTCCGGCGGCGAGCAGCAGATGGTGGCCTTCGGCCGGGCCCTGATGTCCGAGCCTGACGCGCTCGTGGTGGACGAGCTGTCGCTCGGGCTCGCCCCCGGCGTCACCGCCGACCTGGCCGCCCACCTCGCCGAGCTGAACCGCTCCCGCGGGCTGACCGTGCTGCTCATCGAGCAGAACGCGCGGCTGGCGTTCGACCTGTGCTCGCGGGCGTACGTGCTGGAGTCGGGGCGGCTGGTCACCGAGGGCGAGTGCGCGCGGCTGGCCGACGACCCCCGGGTGGCCGGCGCGTACCTGGGAGGAGCGATCACGTGAACGGTCCCAGGGAGGTGGCGCGGTGAGCGCGTTCCTCACGTACCTGCTGAACGGCCTGGCCGTCGGCTGCGCCATCGCGCTCATCGCCAGCGGCCTGGTCACCATCCACCGCGTCACCGGCGTGGTGAACTTCGCCCAGGGCACCTTCGCCGTCGTCGCGGGCCTGTGCACGTCGTCGCTGCTCGGACTCGGCTTCCCGCACGGGCTGAGCGAGGTGGCCGCCGTGCTCGCCGCCGCGCTCGCCGGGCTGCTCACCGGCCTTGCCGCCATCGGCAGGCCGGGCACCACGCCGCTGTCGTCGCTGATCGTCACGCTCGGCGTGGGCGTGCTGGCGTACGCGGTCGAGATCGTGCTGTGGGGCGACCAGCCACGCTCCGCCCCCGGGCTGGCCGGCTCGGTGGTGATCGCGGGGGCACGCATCCAGACCCAGCACCTGCTGGTCATCGGGGTGACCGCGGCCACGTTCGCGCTGCTGGCCTTCTTCTTCGGGCGCACCTACCTGGGCAAGGCGCTGACCGCGTGCGCGTCCAACCCGTACGCCGCCCGCGTCGTCGGCATCGACGTGCGGCGGATGGGGCTGCTCGCGTTCGCGCTCGGCGGGCTGCTCGGCGGCATCGCCGGGGTGCTGGTGACGCCGCTGCGGCCGATCTCGTTCGACACCGACGTCACGCTCATCGTCAACGCCTTCGCCGCCGCCGTCTTCGGCGCGCTCACCCGGCCCGTGATCGCGCTGGTGGGCGCGCTGCTGCTGGGCGTCGCCGAGACCATGGCCGCCGGTTACGGCTACGGCTCGCACCAACTGGAGATCGCGCTCGGGCTGATGATCGTGGTCATGATCGTGCAGGCGAGCCGCCGTACCACGCTCTCCCAGGAGTCCGCATGATCAGGATCGTCGCCGGGCTTCTCGCCGCCGCCGTCACGCTCGCCCTGCCCGCGGTGCTCGACGACAGCGCGCTCGCCGTGTACATCCTGCTCGGCCTCGCCGCCATCGTCACCGTCGGTGTGTCGCTGCTCATGGGGTACGCCGGGCAGGTCTCGCTCGGCCAGGGCGCCTTCTACGCCATCGGTGCCTACACCGCCGCGCTGCTCGCGCTCGGCGGCGTGCCCCCGGTCGCAGGACTGGTCGCCGCGCCCGTCGTGGCCGCCGCGTCCGCGCTCGTCATCGGCGTCCCGCTGCTGCGCCTGCGCGGCCACCACCTCGCCTTCGCCACCCTCGCCATGCAGCTCATCCTGCTGTCGCTGGCCGGGCAGCTCGAATTCACCGGCGGCGACATCGGGCTGCAGGCCATCCCGCAGTTCTCCATCGGGTCGTTCGAGGCCGAGAGCGCCGTCGCCTACGCGTACCTCACCTGGGGCGGGCTCGCGCTCGTCCTCCTGATCACCCACAACGTGATCACCTCGCGTCCCGGCCGGGCCCTGCGCGCGCTGGCCACCAGCGAGACCGCGGCCGCCTCGTCCGGCATCCCCGTCGGGCGCTACAAGCTGGTCGTCTTCGCGCTGTCCGCCGCCTTCGCCGGGCTCGCCGGGGGCATCTACTGCTTCTACACCGGGTACGTCGCGCCCGGCTCCTTCCCCGTGCTGATCTCCATCCAGTACATCGTCATGGCCGTGGTCGGCGGGCTCGGCACGCTGTGGGGCGCGGTCGTGGGGGCCGCCGCCATCACGCTGCTCGTGCAGGGGCTCGACGGGCTCGCCACGCTGCCGGGGATGCCGTCGTACGCGCCCAGCGTGCTGTCGTACGCGGTGTACGCGCTCGTCCTCATCGTCGTCGTGCTGTTCCTGCCCCAGGGGCTGTTGCCCGCCGTGTCCGAGCGGTTCTCCAGGAGGCGGCGGGTGCGCGAGGAGCGTGCCCGGTGACGGCTGCCGTGCGGAAAGCACGTCCTGTGAGAGTTGCCGTGCGAGGGACGCGCCCGTGAGGGATGCCGTGCGAGGGACGCACCCGTGAGGGATGCCGTGCGAGGCGCGCGCCGGTGAGAGTTGCCGAGGCGCGCCGGTGAGAGTTGCCGTGTAGGAGGCGCGCCGGTGAGAGTTGCCGTGTGGAGGACGCCGCCGGCGGCTGCTGCCGTGGGGTTGGAGTGCCAGGTGAATTGCGTTTTGCGGCGAATGTGCCCTTTCACGGCCGACATCCGCGCGTAACACTGGACGCTGTGTCCCCTGTCACACGTGTTCCTGCGGTGCACGACCTTCGGGAGGAGCGCGGCGCCTCTTCGGAAGAGCGCGGCCTCGCGGGCTTAGGCGGCCCGCCTGGGGTGCGCGATCTACCTGGGCCGCGTGGCCTTCCGGAGGCGTACGGCCTGCCTGGGGTGCGCGGCCTGCCTGGGGTGCGCGGCCTGCCTGGGGTGCGCGGCATTCCGGCGGTGCGCGGTCGCGGCGCGGAGGAGCAGGCGCTGCGGCGGCTCCTCGACGGCGCCCGCGACGGCGACGGCGGGGCCCTGGTGCTGGTGGGCGAGCCCGGCATGGGCAGGACCACCCTGCTCGACCTCGTCGCCGGGCTGGCCGGGGAGGAGTTCCTGGTGCTGCGGGTGTCGGGGGTGGCCGCCGAGTCGCGGCTACCGTACGCCGGGTTGCACGGCTTGTTACGTCCGGTCGCCGGGGACGCCGCCGCCCTGCTGCCGGAACCGCAGCTCCGCGCCCTGGCCCCGGTGCTGCAACCAGAGCTGTCGTCCACGGCTGAAGGCGGCGAGACGGTGGCGGGCGCGGCCCAGGGCGGCGGGCCGACGTTGCCCGTGCCCGCACCTACTGCGGCTGAGGGTGGCGGGCCGATGCCACCCGCGGCAGCGCCAGGCGCGACCCGGGGCGGCGGGCTGGCGTTGCCCGCGGCCGTGCTCGCGCTCCTGGCGGCGGTCGCGGCCGAGCGGCCGGTGCTCGCCTGCGTGGACGACATGCACCTGCTGGATCCCGCCAGCCGCGAGGCGCTGGCGTTCACGGCCAGGCGGGTGGCGGGCGAGCGGGTGGCCCTGGTGTTCACCACCCGTACCGGCGAGCCACCGGAGCCCCGTACAGACGAGAACGGGACAGCCGAGACGGCGGGAACGGGCGGTAGCGCACGGGACCGCGCGGCCCGAACAGGCGGAACGGCGCCGGGCCGGGCGGCGGGAACGGGCGGGGCGGTGCCCGGCTGGGCGGCGGGGCTGCCGGTGCTGACGCTGGGCGGGTTGGACGGGACGGCCGTACGCGAGCTGGCCGACGACCTGGCACCGGGCGAGATCACCGACGAGCTGCTGGCCGCACTGAACCAGATCGCCCGCGGCAACCCGTTGGCGCTTACCGAGCTGATCGGCTCGCTCACCAGGGACCAGCTGAGCGGCGTCGCCGCCCCGCCCGAGACGCTGCCCAGGGACGGCCGCCTGTGGCGGGAACAGGCGTCCCGGCTGGCCGCGCTGCCCGAGGAGACCGTACGGCTGCTGCTGCTCGTCGCCGCCGACCCGGAGATCGACGTGCCCGCGCTGCTCGCCGCCGCCCGCCCGAGTTGCGCGCTCGCCGTCCTGGAGCCGGCGGAGCGCGCCGGCGTCCTGCACGCCATCGGCGACCGGTACGCCTTCCGCGACCCGGCTCTGCGCGGCGTCGCCTACCACGGGGCCTCGCTCCTCCAGCGCCGCACCGCCCACCGCCGCCTCGCCACGCTCATCGAGCCGGGGGACGACCGGCCGGGCGCGCGGCTCAGGCGGGCGTGGCACCGCGCCTGGGCCATGGACGCCGCCCCCGACGAGCTGGCCGACGACCTCGCAGCGGCGGCCAGGGACGACCGCACGCCGGGCGGGCACCCCGAGACGTACCAGGCGCTGGAAAGGGCGGCCGAGCTGACCGGCCGGCACCGCCCCGAGAAGGCGGAACGGCTCGCCGCGGCGGCCAGGCACGCCTGGGTGGCCGGCCGCCCGCAGGTGGCCCGCGCGCTGCTGGCCCGCCTGCACGGCCTGGCGGCGGCGCCCAACGAGGTGCGCGCCCGCGTACGCCTCCTGCGCGGCAGCCTGGAACTCCTCGGCGGCGAGACCGGCAGCGCCAGGGAAGAACTGCTGGCCGCGGCGACGTGGCTGCTGGAGAGCCACCGCGTCCTGGGGGTGCGGGCGCTGGTGCGGGCGGCGGACGCCAGCTACCGCGCGGGCGACAACCGCCAGTTCATCGCGATCGCCCGGCAGGCGGCGGCTTTGCGCCGTCCGGACGAGCCGGTGCCCGCGCAGCTCATGTTCGAGTACCTGGAAGGGATGGCCGCCACGTTCAGCGGCGCGCACCGGGAGGCGGCGGCGCCGCTGCGCCGGGTGGTGGAGCTGGCGGGCGCGGTGGACGACCCGTCGGTGCTGGTGTGGGGGTGCGTGGCGAGCATGCTGCTGGGCGAGGAGGCCTCCGCGCAGCGCCTGTCGGCCCGCGCGCTGGAGGCGGCCGGTGTGCGCGGTGCGGCCTCGGCGATGCCGCAGCTTCTGGAGTACTCGATCTATCCGGAGGTGTGGACGGGCCGCTACGCGTCGGTGGCCGAGACCGCGGCCCGCGGCCTGCGCCTGGCCAGGGAGGCGGGCCAGCTCAACACGGCGGCCCAGCACCTGGCCTGGCTGGCGATGACGGCGGCGGTGGAGGGCGACCAGGAGACGTGCCGGATGCGCGCGGACGCCGCCATCGACCTGGCCGGGGCGCACGACCTGGGCATCGCCGGTGCGATCGGCACGTGGGCGCTGGCCTGCCTCGACCTGGCGGCCGGTCGCCCTGCGGACGCGGCGGGCCGGTTGCGTGCCGAGCGGCGTACCAACCGCCATGTGGTGATCCGCGTGATGGCCACGCCGCACCTGATCGAGGCGTGCGCGCGTACCGGCGATCATGAGGGCGCCGAGGAGGCGCTGAAGGTGCTTGAAGGCTGGGTGGGCAGCACGCGCAGCCCCGATCTGCGGGCGCTGGTCGCCCGCTGCCGCGCCCTGCTCGCCGGTCCCGGCGAGGCGGACGAGCTGTTCAGGGAGGCGCTGGAGCTGCACGCGCAGGGCGGCCACGAGTTCGAGGCGGCGAGGACGCGGCTGCTGTACGGCAGCGCGCTGCGCCGCGACCGCCGCCCTGGCGCGGCGAGGGCGCATCTGCATGCGGCGCTGGAGACGTTCGAACGCTACGGCGCCCGCCTGTGGACCGAGCAGGCCAGGACCGAGCTGCGCGCTTCGGGCGAACCGGTCGGCCCGGCCCCGGCGGCGGCCACCGCCCGGCTGACCGCGCAGCAGCTGCGGATCGCCCGCATGGTGGCCGAGGGCGCCACCAACAAGGAGGTGGCCGAGCAGCTGTTCCTCAGCCCCCGTACGATCGAGCACCACCTGCGCAACATCTTCACCCGGCTCGGCGTCCGCTCCCGCGTCGAACTGGTAAGGCTCATGTCCTGATCGAGGACCGGTGATTTCACCGATGCACGGTTGACCGCCGCTCCGAACAATGGCGAAAGACAGCTGTCACCGACCGAGCCACCCCCCGATGAGCAGGGAGTATGACGACGTGCAGCTCTTCACCCCCCGATCATGCGCGCGAACGTTGACCAAGCTCGCCCTCGCCGTCTCGCTGATCGGCGGCACCCTCGCGGCCACCTCCCCCGCCCACGCGGCCGGCTACGAACGCGGCCCCGACCCCACCGACGCGCTGCTCGAAGCCTCCAGGGGCCCGTTCGCCACCGCGGAGACCAGGGTCTCGGCGCTGGTGCCCGGCTTCGGCGGCGGCACCATCTACTATCCGCTCGACACCAGCCAGGGTACGTTCGGCGCGATCGCCATCTCCCCCGGCTACACCGCCCGCTGGTCCAGCCTCGAGTGGCTGGGCCCGCGCATCGCCTCGCACGGCTTCGTGGTGATCGGCATCGAGACCAACACCATCTACGACCAGCCCGACAGCCGGGGCCGCCAGCTCCTCGCCGCCCTCGACTACCTGGTCGAGGACAGCCCGGCCACCGTGCGCAGCCGCATCGACCCGAACCGGCTGGCCGTGGCCGGCCACTCGATGGGCGGCGGCGGCACGCTCGAGGCGGCCAACAGCCGCCCGTCGCTGCAGGCGGCGGTGCCGATCGCGCCGTGGAACCTGCAGAAGTCGTGGTCCGGCGTACGCGTCCCGACCATGATCATCGGCGGTGAGGCCGACGCCATCGCCCCGGTCCTCACTCACTCCAAGCTGTTCTACGACAGCATCCCGGCGTCGTCGGAGAAGGCGTACCTGGAGCTGAACAACGCCAGCCACTTCTTCCCGCAGCTGCCCAACACCACGATGGCCAAGTCGATGGTGGCCTGGCTGAAGCGGTTCGTGGACGACGACACCCGCTACGAGCAGTTCCTCTGCCCGCCGCCCAGCGGCCTGGCGATCTCGGAGTACCGCGACACCTGCCCCAGCTCCTGATCCCTATTTCCTTGGTAACCGCTGATGGCGGCCGCAAGACGCGGCCGCCATCGGCGCATACACCGAACCGCAGGGCCTCGGGACACAGGTGGCCGGGGAACGGCGAGAAGTAGCACGGCCAAAGCGGCAAACCGCCCACCGACCGGCCCGATGGGTTTGTCACGACCGCCGAAGCGTGTCGCGAACCTCCATCAGGGCGAACCCGAGCAGATTGAGCCCCTGCCACATCTCCGGCTGCTCGGCCCGCTCGTCATCGGCCGCCAACCCGATCCCCCAGATCCGATCCACGGGACTGGCCTCCACCAGCACCCGCTCACCGGTCCCCAGCAGAAACTCCCTGAGCTCGGGATTCTGCCCGAACTTGGCGAGATTGCCCTGTACCACGATGTCGAACCGGGCCGCCGCCCACTTCTCCTCGTCGAAGCCCCGTACAAGCCGCCCGAGATCCTTGGCCTGCTTGGGATGCGCGGCCGCGACGATGGCGCTCGCCGTCTCCTCATCCCCGAACAGCCGCGCCTTCCCCGCCATCATGAAGTGCTCAGCGGTCGCGTACGTGACCCCGTCCACCACGAACTCCGCCGGCCACCACTGCGACAGGCACCCGGCTCCCACCCCACCGGACCGCGGCGGCCGATGCCCCCAGAACTTCAGGTACCTGACCCGCTCCCCCCGCCGGACGGCCTCGACCAACCCCTGCACATCCCGCACCACTTCCGCCATACCCCTAACCATCCCAAATCCCCACAGGTCACCGCCAACCGCTTTCCGCTCGTCCGGTACCGGGAGCGTGCACGAACGCTGCCCCGCCCGCCGGAAGGGCACCCCGGAAGAGGCCGCGTGCGCAGACGGACCGGCGGGCGGAGGAATCCGCCGCTGCGCGTCTTCGTGCTCGACAGCGAGGCGCTGTCCCTCTCCATACGGGGCGACCGGTAGATGATCACGTGGCCAGACCTCGCCCCGCGGCCACGCAGAGGTGGTGACGTCGCCGATGACGGTGGTCGAGGCGTACGACGGGAGGATCACCGAGCAGCGCTGGGACTGGGTGCTCTCCCGGGTCAACGTCGCCGAAGTGGGCAAGGACGAGGCCCGCGAGGCGCGCCGGCTCCTGTCCGACGCCAAGCTCCACGGCCACAAGCACGTGATCGCTGCCGTGCTCGCCGTCATCGCACGACGTCAGAAGGGACAGGTCACCGTCCTCACCTCGGACCCAGGCGACCTGGAAAGGCTCGTCCCCGGCACGATCCTCGTCAAGAAGATCTGACCCCTCCGGCTCCCGTCACCGATGGGTGACCCGGGTCAGGTACCGGGTTCGTACTCCCCTGCGCATCCCCCTGGCCGCGCCAGCGACCGTTTCCCCACCCACCGACGACACCTCCTCCATGGATTTCGGCCTGAGCGGCACGTACGCCAGCAGGGGATAAACCTCCGCTGATACTGACCTCCCGGCCACCTGCCGTTGTGGCGGAAACTTCTTCAGAGCGTCGTCGATGATCCCGTGCAACGCCCTGGCACAGGCTGATGAGCGGAAGTCGCCGCGGTTGTCGGCACGTTGCCCGGGACATTCGCTAGTTGCTGATCTATTGTTATTGCAAACAATACGCAACTACATACTTGGGGAGATAGCTCATGGGGCAGTACACCCTCCCGGACATGCCGTACGACTACGCGGCGCTGGAGCCCGCGATCACCGGCGAGATCCTGGAGCTGCACCACGCCAAGCACCACGCCGCCTACGTCAAGGGCGCCAACGACACCTTGGAGCGGCTGGCGGAGGCCCGCGAGAAGGGCGAGTTCGGCGGGCTGGTCGGACTGGAGAAGACGTTCGCGTTCAACCTGTCGGGCCACGTGCTGCACAGCATCTTCTGGCAGAACCTGTCGCCTGACGGCGGCGACCGCCCTGACGGCGATCTGGCGGCGGCGATCGACGAGCACTTCGGCTCGTTCGAGGCGTTCAAGAAGCAGCTCACCACCGCCACCACCACCGTGCAGGGCTCGGGCTGGGGCGTGCTGGCCTGGGAGCCGGTCGGCCGTCGTCTGGTGGTCGAGCAGGTCTACGACCACCACGGCAACGTCGGCATGAACACCACCCCGCTGCTCGTCTTCGACGCCTGGGAGCACGCCTACTACCTGCAGTACCGCAACGTCCGCCCGGACTACGTGGAGAAGCTGTGGGACCTCATCAACTGGAACGACGTCATCGCCCGTTACGACGCCGCCCGCGGCGCCTGACGCATCCCCCATGCCGGCGACGTCCGCCCGGTCACAGCTTGGTCCGCAAGGCCGGGCAGGCGTCGCTTCCGTGAGCATCCGCCTCGTCCCACCGGACGAGGCGGATGCCTTCCCGGCCGGCGTGGCCGAAGTGGCCGGCCGGGTCTTCACTCACCCACACGCGTGCCGACGCGGCGCTCGGCTTGTATCGCGAGGCGCGGCTGGCGGGCGGTGGCGATGCGCCCGGAAACCGCAGCCAGGCCGATCATGGCCCGCAGGCCTGGCGGCACCCTGTCCGGAACGGCGATGCCGGCGTGAGATTTGTCCAGCACAGAGGCGTACATCACCTTGATGCCACTTGCTGGCAATTGCACATAATGTGCAGAATGAGGCTCTCGATCACCTCTGTTGTCGAGCGCCACGGGAGACACACCGCATGAGCTGCCCGCCCCATACCCATGCCAGGCACCGCACCGGACGCGGTGGACGGATCACCAGCAGACTGCTCGTCCTGGTCACGGCTCTCACGCTGACGACGGCCTGCTCTCAGCCCTCCACGGAGGGCAGTGCGCAGGTGACCGAGCAGGCGGCTCCCGGCTTCCCGGTGACGGTGGAGAACTGCGGGCGCAAGCTGACGTTCGACCGGCCGCCGTCCAAGGTCGTCACCGGTTACCACCCGGCGCTGGAGACGCTGCTCGCGCTCGGGCTGGGCGATCGGATCGCCGGGCGTACGAACTTCTCCGAGAGCGCGTTCCTGCCCGGCCAGAAGGAGCAGTACGACAAGATCCAAGAGATCTCACCGACGATCATGTTGCCGCAGAAGGAGATCATGCTCGCCCAGGGCGCCGACTTCGTCCTGGACAATTCGATGGCCGGCTTCGACGCCGCCGGCGGCTACGCCACCGTGGAAGAGCTGGACGCCGCCGGCTCGCCCGTCTACATCCTGGGCGGATGGTGCAGTCCCGAGGAGGTGCTCACGTTCACCCTCGACGACACCTTCGACGACCTGCGCAACCTCGGCAAGATCTTCGGCGTCTCCGACCGTGCCGAAGCGCTCATCAGCGAGCTGCAGGGCGAGCTGGCCGATGTCAAGAAGCGCGTGGAGGGCCGCACTCCGGTCAAGGTGCTCGCCACCGACGGCGGCGAAGGCCCCGTCAACGCCTTCGGCGGTTCCGGGATCACCAACCAGATGATCGTCGCGGCAGGAGGGGAGAACGTCCTCAAGGACGTCAAGGGCGACTACACCGAGGTCAGCGCCGAACAGATCAGCGCCTCCGAGCCCGAGGCCATCCTGGTCAGCGACTACGCCACGCTGCGCGGTGAGGACATGCCCACTTCGCAGGCCAAGGCGGAGGAAGCCTTCGCCATCGTCAGGAACAGCCCGGCCGCCAAGAACAAGCGCTACCTGGCCCTTCCGGTCGCGGCCCAGCATCCCGGCTACCGCAACATCCTGGCGATCACCGACATCGCCCGGTTCCTGCACCCGGACGCCTTCGCCCAGTGACCAGCACGCTCCGGCAGAACCCGGCACCCGCCGGACTCGTTCCCGGGCGCCGCCGCCCCATGAGCCGGTTTCTCCTGCTCATCGTCGCCCTCGTCGCCGCGGTCGTCGCCTCGACCTGGCTGGCGGTGAGCATCGGCGCGGTGCACGTCGCCCTGCCCCAGGCGTGGGGCATCGTGGCCGATCACATCGTCCCCGGCGTGGTGCCGCGCACCTGGACCCCGGTGCAGGAGCAGATCGTGTGGGAGTTCCGGCTGCCACGCGCCCTGCTGGCGTTGCTCGTCGGAGCCGGTCTGGCGGTCGTGGGGGCGGTGCTGCAGGCATTGGTCCGCAACCCGCTGGCCGACCCCTTCCTGCTCGGCGTCTCCTCCGGCGCCTCATTCGGCGCGGTGGTCGTGCTGATCCTGGGTGCCTCCGCGCTGGGCGGGCTGTCGCTGTCGGCCGCGGCGTTCCTCGGCTCCCTGCTGGCCCTGGGCCTGGTGTACGCGCTGGCCCAGCGCTCCGGCCGGCTCACCGCGGCCAGGCTGGTGCTGTCCGGCGTGGCGCTGGCGTACCTGTTCCAGGCCGCCTACAGCTTCGTGCTGCAGCTCGCGCAGAGCGGGCGGGCCGCCCAGCAGGTGCTGTTCTGGCTGATGGGCAGCCTCGGCGGGGCCCGCTGGCCGATGCTGCCGCTGCCGGCCGTCGTGCTGGCCGTCGGGGTGGCGTACCTGCTGATGCAGCACCGCCGGCTGAACGCGCTGGCCGCCGGCGAGGAGACGGCCGTCTCGCTCGGGGTGAACGTCAACCGGTTGCGCCTGAGCCTGTTCGTGCTGACCTCGCTGCTGGTCGGCGTCATGGTGGCGACCAGCGGCGCCATCGCGTTCGTCGGCCTGATCGTGCCGCACGCCGCCCGGCTGCTGGTGGGCGCCGACCACCGGCGCGTGCTGCCCGTCACCGCCCTGCTCGGCGCGGTCTTCCTGCAGCTCGTCGACATCGCCGCGCGCACCGTCAACGCGCCGCAGGAGCTCGCGCTCAGCATCGTCACCGCGCTGTTCGGCGTGCCGTTCTTCCTGTGGCTGCTGCGCCGCCGCTCGGCGGACCGGGCGGTGAACGTCTCATGAAACTCGATCTGCGCGGCCTGTCCGTCGCCCTCGACGGCACTCCGATCGTGCGCGAGGCAGACCTGATGGTGGACGACGGTGAGTTCGTCGCCCTGGTCGGGCCGAACGGCTGCGGCAAGTCCACCCTGCTGCGCTCGATCTACCGGGCCCTGCGCCCCACGGCCGGACTCATCACGGTGGACGGCGACGACGTACACCGGCTGCCCGCCCGCCAGGCCGCCCGGCGCACCGCCGTGGTCGCCCAGGAGACCCCGCCCGACCTGGACTTCACCGTGGCGGAGATCGTCGCCATGGGCCGCACCCCCTACCCGGCCGATCCTCGTGCCGACGAGGAGCTGTGCGCTCGGGCGCTGGACCGCGTCGGCATGGCCGGCGCCGCGGGCCGGATCTTCGCCACGCTGTCCGGCGGGGAGAAGCAGCGCGTGCTGCTCGCCCGCGCCCTCGCCCAGCAGACCCGCCTGCTGCTGCTGGATGAGCCGACCTCGCACCTGGACATCCGCCACCAGCTCGAACTGCTGCACCTGGTGCGCGAGCTCGGCGTCGGCACCCTGGCCGTCCTGCACGACCTCAACCAGGCCGCGGCCTTCTGCGACCGCCTGTACGTGATGAGCGCCGGCCGCATCGTCGCCGGCGGCCCGCCCGATCAGGTCCTCACCCCCGAGCTGATCTCCGAGGTGTACGGCGTGCGCGCCGTGCGCCGTACCCAGCTCGTCTTCGAGCGGCTCAAGGAGGAGCAGTGATCCCCCGGCTGCTGGCCCCGTCACCGTCCGTCCGGTGGCGCCTGGCGGGACTCGTGCTGTTGCTGCTGTCCGTCACCGCCACCTACGTCGGCCAGGGCGTCCTCGTCGCCCAGGCCCTGGCCCGGATCTTCGCCGGCCGGGACGCGGGCTCGATCGTCTGGTTCGTGGCCGGCGTCGTCGTGTTGCAGCTCGTCCGCAGCGCCGTGCTCGCGGTGCGCGAATCCGTCGCGCTGCGCGCCTCGGCCGCGGTCACGACCGAGCTGCGCCGCCGCCTGACCGCGAAGCTGCTGCGGCTCGGCCCCGCGCACGCCCAGCGCGGGCGCACCGGGGCGGCGCAGACCACGCTGGTCGACGGCATCGAGACCCTCGACGCCTACATCGGCCGGTTCCTGCCCCAGGTGATCGCTTCTATTGTGGGCGCCGTCGCCGTGACCGCCGCAGCGCGGCCGGCGACCATCGCTACTTCGCCAGATCCCGGCTGATCACCAGGCGCTGGATCTGGTTGGTGCCTTCGAAGATCTGCATGATCTTCGCCTCGCGCATGTACCGCTCCACCCGGAACTCCCGCGTGTACCCGTACCCGCCGAACACCTGCACCGCGTCCGTCGTCACCTTCATCGCGGCGTCCGTCGCGACCAGCTTCGCGACGGAGGCGTGGCGGCCGTAGGGAAGGCCGGCGTCGCGGCGGCGGGCGGCGTCGAGGTAGGTGGCGCGGGCGCTGTCCACGGCCGCCGCCATGTCGGCCAGCAGGAACCCTAGCCCCTGGTGGTCGATGATGCGCTTGCCGAACGTCCGGCGTTCCTTGGCGTAGGCGACGGCCTCGTCGAGGGCGGCCTGGGCGAGGCCGGTGGCGCAGGCGGCGATGCCGAGGCGGCCGGAGTCGAGGGCGCTGAAGGCGATCTGCAGGCCCTGGCCTTCCTCTCCGATGAGGCGGTCGGCCTCCAGCAGGACGCCGTCCCAGTGGGCGCTCGTGGTGGGCACCGCGTGCAGGCCCATCTTCTCCTCGGGCTTGCCGAAGGTGAGGCCGTCGGCGGCGCCGGGGGCGAGGAAGCAGGAGACGCCGCGCGAGCCGGAGCCGGTGCGGGCGAAGAGCGCGTAGAAGTCGGCGATGCCGCCGTGGGTGATCCACGCCTTGTTGCCGGTGATGCGGTAGCCGTCGGCGACGCGTTCGGCGCGGCAGGACAGCGCGCCCGCGTCGGAGCCCGCTTGCGGCTCCGAGAGGCTGTAGCCGCCGATGAGCTCGCCGGCGAGCATGCGGGGCAGCCACCGTTCGCGCTGCTCGGGGGTGCCGTAGGTGAAGACGGTGTAGCAGGCCAGGGTGTGCACGCTGACGGCGACGGCGACGGCCGCCCAGCGGGCCGCCAGCTCCTCCACGACCTGAAGGTACACCTCGTACGGCTGCGCGCCCCCGCCGTACTCCTCGGGGTAGGGCAGGCCGAGGAGCCCGGCGGCGCCCAGGGTGGCGAAGAGCCCTTCAGGGTAGGTCTCGGAGCGTTCGTGCTCGTCGACCCTGCGGGCCAGCTCCTTGTCTGCGATGTCGCGGGTCAGCTCGATGAGGTCTTCGGCGTCCTGGTCCGGCAGCAGGCGTTCGACGGTCACGGTGACTCCCTAAGGACGGCTTTGAAGGTTGTCCAGCGCTTTCTGGGCGCGCTCGCGGAACTCTGCGACCCTGGCGAGCTTGATGTCCTCGTACCCCCGGATGAGGTCGGGCAGCCCGGCGATCTCCTCGACGACGGAGGCGGTCTCGGGGGTGAGGCGGTCGAGCGCGGTACGTACGAGCCCGCGGTATTCGCCGATGAGCGCCCGCTCGACCCGGCGCACCTCGGCCTTGCCGAACACGTCGAACGCGGTCCCCCGCAGCACCCTGGCGGCGCGCAGGCCGCGGAAGAGCACTCCGGCCGAGCGGCCCACCTTGATCTTGCGCTTCATGCCCATCGCGCGCAGCACGGGCGGGTGGAGCAGCACGGTGACCTTGGCGTCCTTGCCGAACTCGCGCTCGCGCCGCGCCACCTCGGCGGGGTCGAGGTGGAGGCGGGCGACCTCGTACTCGTCCTTGTAGGCCATCAGCTTGTGCAGGCCGCGCGCGTAGGCGAGGGCGATGGCGGTGCCGGCCTCCTCGCCAGCGCGTTCGACGGCGAGCGCGGCGACGCTGCGGACGTCGCCTTCGTACGTACGGGCGTAGGTGGCGTTCTGGTAGCCGGTGAGGTCGGCGACGCGGTCGGCCACGACCTCATCGAACGTCTTCGGCCCGGCGGGCTCGGGCAGCACGGCCCTGCGCACGGCCTCGGGGTCGTGCACGGCGGCCCGCCCCCACCGGAACGCGGCGAGGTTCTGCTCGACGGAGGCCCGGTTGAGCTTGATGGCCTGCTCGATCGAGGCGGCGCTGACGGGCAGGCAGCCCTGCTGGTACGCGGCGCCGAGCAGCAGCAGGTTGGCCGGCATGTGGTCGTCGAACAGCTCTTCCGACAGCGCGTGGGCGTCCACGCAGATCTGCTCGCGGGTGGCGGAGGCGACGCGGGCGACGGCGTCGGCGTGGCCGGGCACGGGGATGCGTCCGGTGACCATGGCGGCGGTGGGCACCACGGAGGTGTTGAGCACGGCGACGGTACGGTCGGGCGCGGCCACGGCGAGGGTGGCGTCGGCCGCCGCCCCGAGCACGTCGAAGCCGATGAGCACGTCGGCGCTGCCCTGCGAGGCGCGCACGTGCCCGGACGGCGGCCGCTTGCCGATCCGCACGTCGCTGACCACGGGCCCGCCCTTCTGCGCCAGCCCGGTCTGCTCGAGGCCGGTGGCGTGCAGCCCGTCGAGGTGTGCGGCCATCTGGAGGATCTGCGAGACGGTGACCACGCCGGTGCCGCCGATGCCGGGCATCCTGATGAGCGTCTCGTCGCCGTGCGCGGCGACCGGCTCGGGCGCGGTGACGGGCGGTTCCGGCGCCTTCCTGGGCTCCTTGGTGCCCGGCTCGACCAGCAGGAACGACGGGCAGTCGCCCTTGAGGCAGCTCAGGTCGGTGTTGCAGGACGCCTGGTGGATGCGGGTCTTGCGGCCGTACTCGGTCTCGACGGGCTGCACCGACAGGCAGGTCGAGACGTCGCCGCAGTCGCCGCAGCCCTCGCAGACCCGCTCGTTGATGTGCACCTTCTGGGTGGGCGCGGGCAGCTTGCCGCGCTTGCGCAGCCGCCGTTCCTCGGCGGCGCAGCGGTCGTCGTGGATGAGCACGGTCACCCCGCCGGCCGCGGCCAGCTCCTTCTCGACCTCGGGCAGGTCGTCGCGGTGTCGTACGGAGGCGATCGGCGCGAGCTCGACGCCCCGGTACCGCTCGGGCTCCGGCGTGGTGATCACCACTTTGCGCACGCCCTCCAGGGCCAGCTCGCGCGTCAGCGACGGCACGTCGAGCTTGCCCTCCGGGTGCTGGCCGCCGGTCATGGCGACCGCGTCGTTGTAGAGCAGCTTGTACGTGATCGGCACCCCGGCCGCGACGGCCGCCCTGATGGCCAGCGAGCCCGAGTGGTGGTAGGTGCCGTCGCCGAGGTTCTGCACGAAGTGCCGGTCGTCGGTGAACGGCGCGAGCCCGATCCACTGGGCGCCCTCGCCGCCCATCTGCGTGATGCCGACCTGGGTGCCGCGCCCGTGGCCGTCGAGCGCGATCATCGCGTGGCAGCCGATGCCCACGCCGACCAGCGTGCCGTCGGCGGTGCGGGTGGAGGTGTTGTGCGGGCAGCCGGAGCAGAAGTACGGGGTGCGGGCGGCGACAACCGGCAGCAGGCCGCGGCGGCGCTCGCGGCGGGGCGGCTCGATGCCGAGGCAGGTGGCGATCGCCTTGGCGACGTCGTCGGCGCCCAGCGTGCCCCTGGCGGGGAGCAGGTCGCGGCCCCTGATCTCGGGGGCGTGCGCGGCGCCGTACAGGGCCTGCTTGAGCTGGCCTTCGAGGAACGGCACCTTGTCCTCGACCACCAGCACCCTGGTGAGGCCGGAGGTCAGCTCGGCCAGCTCGGCGGGGTCGAGCGGGAACGGCATCGCGATCTTGATGAGCCGCAGGCCGTGCTCGTCCATGGCGGCCTCGTCGACGCCGAGGTCGTTCAGGGCGCGCTCGACCGCCGCGTACGTGGCTCCTGAGGCGAGGATGCCGAGCGCGGTGTTGCCGGCGCCGGCCGTCACACGGTTGAGTCCGTGCTCGCGTGCGTACGCGCGGGCGAGGGCGAGGCGGCGGGTGAGCATGTCGTGCTCGGCGTCCAGCGCGGCGGGGCCGAGCAGGATGGGGGCGGGCCCCTTGGCGACGCGCTCGGGCACGGGCACGCCGGCGCGCAGCGGCCCGAGGTCGACGGTGGCGGAGGCGTCGGCGATGTCGGCCACGATCTTCAGGCCGACCCACAGGCCGCTGGCCCGCGACATGGCCACCGCGTGCAGGCCGTACTCGATGATCTCGGCGACCGTGGCGGGCGCGAGCAGCGGCATGGACAGGCTCTGGCACATCGGCTCGCACGAGCTGGGCAGCGTGGACGACTTACAGCCGGGGTCGTCGCCGATCCAGGCCACCGCGCCGCCCAGCGGGGCGGTGCCGGCGACGTTGGCGTGCCTGATGGCGTCGGCGGCGCGGTCGAGCCCGGGGTTCTTGCCGTACCAGAAGCCGGTCACGCCCTCGTGGCGGCGGCCCGGCACCTGGTCGAGCAGCTGCGTGCCGGCCACCGCGGTGGCGGCGAGCTCCTCGTTCAGTCCGGGCTGGAAGACCACGCCGGCGGGCTCCAGGTGCCTCGCCGCCCTGCCCATCTCCAGGTCCACACCCGCCAGCGGCGAGCCAGGGTAGCCGCTGACGAACGCGCGGGTGTCCAGCCCGCGTTCGTCGTCCAGGCGGCGCTGTTCCAGCGTCAGGCGGACCAGGGCCTGGATGCCCGAGATGAGCACGCGGCCGTCGAGTGCCGTGTACTTGTCGTCGAGCGACACGGGGGTGGGAGTCTCGCTCGCGCTCATGCGAACCTCCTGGCTTTCATACGTGCTCGCCTCGTGGCACGCTGCTTCCCAGCACAGCAACCCGGGCATGATATGCGCAAGTATTAGACGAGAAACCGGGCCGAAGACGCAAACAATATGAGTTCATGGACCTGCCAGCCGACGTTCTTTGCGCGTGAAGGGGGCGTACTCCGTGCCTGAGATCGACGAGATCGATCACCAAGTGCTGCGGCTCCTGCGCGAGGACGGGCGCAGGACGTTCTCCGAGATGGCCGAGCGTATCGGCCTGTCGGTGGCGGCGGTCAAGCGGCGGGTCGACCGGCTCAAGGAGATCGGCGTGATCACCGGCTTCTCGGTGCAGATCGACTACGCCAAGCTCGGCTGGGGCATCGAGGCCTTCACCGAGCTGCGCTACCCCGGCACCACTCCGGTCAGCGAGATCATCCGCACCGCCACCGACGTGCCGGAGGTGCAGGAGGTGTTCACGATCGCGGGCGACCCCGACGCGCTGATCCACGTACGGGTGCGCGACCTCGGCCACCTGCAGCAGGTCATCGACCGGCTGCGCAGGGCCGGGGACGTCACGGGCACCAAGACCCTGCTGGTCCTCGGCTCGTGGAGCCGCGACGTGCTGGGCTGAAAGCTCCGGGGCGCAGGTCAGGAGGTGCGCCTGTCCTGGTGGGAGAAGGAGCGCACGAGCAGGCCGATCGCGAGCAGCACCGCCACCCCCAGGCCCAGCATCCAGACCGACGCGCCGGTCACCGGGAGCTGCCCGGCCTCGTGGTGCGCGGGCGGCGGCACCTCGCCCGCGGCGGCGGGGGTGTCCCTGCCGCGCTCGCGGCGGTGCTCGTCCTGCTCCGCGTGCTCGTGCTTGCCGTCCTTGCGCTCCGCTTCCGGGGTCGCGGTGGGGGTGGGCTCGGGCGTCTCCTCCGCCTCCGTGGTGCTCTCCGGCTCCGGCGCCGCCGCCACGACCGTGTCGGCGCAGACGTGGTTGTCGGCGGTGTTCTCCTCGCCGTCGCCCGTGGTGACCGACGCGCAGATCGTCAGCGGGCCCGCCTCGTGCGGGGTCAGGCTGAAGGCGTACGTCCTGCTCTCCCCCGGCGCGAGCGGGCCGAGCGGGCAGGTGAGCGCGGGGCCGGTCTGCGGGCACTCCGCCGGGCGCTGCGCGATCGTCGCCCTGCCGCCGTCGGCCGGGTTGTGCAGGGAGACGTTCGCCGCTCGCGAGGGGCCGTGGTTGGTCACCGTCAGCCGGTACGGGACCGGCTCCCCGTGGCCCACCTCCTTCGGCGCGCCCTCCTGGCGTACCTCGACCTCCGCGACCGCCCGCGCCCTGGTCGTCAGCTCGGCCTCGTCGGGGGTCGCGTCGGGGGCGGTGACGGAGGCGCGGATGGCCAGGTTCGTACCGTTCCGCAGCGCCGGGTCCGTGGTGACCGGCAGCTCGAACGTCACGCTCTGCCCCGCCGGGAGCGCCATGCCGGGGCCGCCGCAGGTGAGCGTGCGGCCGGTGAGCCGGCAACCGTCGGGGAGCGGGCCCGGGGTGAGGTCGCGGTCGAGCAGGCCGGTGGCGACGACGCCCGTGGCGTCCGTGACGCCCGCGTTGGTGACGGTCAGGACGTAGGCCGCGTCGTCCCCGATGATCACGGGGTCGGGGGTGAGCTCCTGGGCGACGCGCAGGTGCGCCGGCACTTTGGGGGTCCCGGACGTGCTCGGCCTGGGTGCGGGCGGGCCGCCCCGCCGTCCTCCCTGTTCGCCGTCCTGTCCGTACGTCTGGTTCCAGCCGCGCGGGCCCGGCTGGCCGGGCAGCGGTCCGTACGGGGAGCTGCGCACGACGCCGTCCGGGCCGAGCGCGCTCTTGGCCGCGCTGCCGGGTGCGCGACCCCAGCCGGAGCCGCGAGCGGCCCAACCGGGTGCGGGACCGAAACCGGCGCCGCCGGCGGCCCCGCCGGACCGGGGACCGAAGCCCGGCTCACGAGCGGCCGCGCCGGACCGGGGACCGAGGCCCGGCTCACGGGCGGCTCCTCCGGGCGCGGACCGGCCCTTCTCAGCGGCGGGCCAGAGGTCGGCGTCCGGGACGGGTGCGTGTATCGCAGGCGGGGTGGAGTTCGCAGGAAGTGCCGTGGTCGCCGCCCAGGCGGCGCTGCCCAGCGCGGCGAGCGAAATGATGATCGCCGCGATCCCGGGCCTGCTCATGTCGTACCCCCGCCCTATGCGCTTGTCTCGACCCGGTGGCGATCCTCCTGCCGGCCGGTCAGGTCGCGGGGGCGGTCCGACCGCAACGATGCGCCGCCATGACCGACTCTTTAGCCGTCGCCCCGGTAGGGCGGCAGGTTGAAGCGGGCGCGGATGGTGCGCTGCACCTCCAGCTTGTCGGCGCGGGCGTCGATGGTCAGCACGTACTCCTTGCGCCGGAACAGTTCCAGCACCGGCCCGGTCTTGCCGTGGTAGTCGGCCAGCCGCCTGGCGAGCGCGTCGGGGGTGTCGTCCGGCCTGGTCACCAGCTCGCCGCCGCACACGTCGCAGCGGCCCTCCTCCTCGGGCCGGTGGGCGATGAGGTTGTAGTCCATGCCGCAGCGCGAGCACAGCCGCCGGGCCAGTACCCGCCTGCGCACCTCCTCGTCGGGCAGGTCGAGGTGGATGACGCCGTCGATGTCGTAGCTCTCCAGGAAGAACTCGGCCTGGCGGCGGTTGCGCGGGAAGCCGTCGATGATGAAGCCGTAGTTCCAGTCGTGCAGGTCGAGCCGGTCCTTCACGACGTCCTCCACGAGGTCGTCGCCGACCAGCTCGCCGGCCGCGACGAGGCGGCGTACCTGGGCGCCGAGCTTGGTGTGGTTCTTGACGTGCCAGCGGAAGATGTCGCCGACGCTGATGTGGACGAGGTCGAGGTCGCCGGCGAGCATGGCGCTCTGGGTGCCCTTGCCGCTGCCCTGCACCCCCATGATCACGTATTTCCGCATGTCGAGCGCTCCCGTCCTGTCGTAGGCATGCTCACCCGCGTATCGGCGATCATGCGCGGAGAGACGCACGAACCGTCGTGCGGGGACGAGGTGCCGCCCGATTACGTAGATCTGCCGATGGTTTTGCGCAGGCGGCGCGCATACTGTCGGCCCTGCCGAGCGCCTTCGAAGCAGGGTGGGTTCATGCGCGCGCTGACCGTGTTCCTGTCGTTCCGGTGGTTCCTGTCGTTCACGTCGCTCGCGTCCACGTGCGCCATGGCAGCGGCCTGCGCCGCCCCCGCGGGCGCGAGACAGGCCGCGGCGACGCCCGACGTGGTGTTCCAGCGGGCCGACTTCACCACGGGCACCGCCGAGGGCACGACGGCGTCGGAGGGGCTGGCGTTCGGGGAGGCCGCGGGCACGGTCTCCTACACCGACGCGCTGGGCACCAAGACGTGGGAGTACGCCCGCTGGACCGGCCCTGAGCAGGCCATCGGCTTCCCGGCCACCGAGCTGATCGCGTCGTGGACGGCCGACGTGCCGCCGGGGAGCTGGCTGCAGGTACAGGCCAGGGGCAGGAACGCCGGGGGCCTGACCCGGTGGTATGCGCTGGGCCGCTGGTCGTATGCGGAGGGCGACGTGCTGCGCACCTCGGTGCCCGGGCAGTCGGACGCGGATGCGAAGGTGGCCGTGGACACACTGGTCGCGGCGGCCGGCAAGCCGCTCAGCGGCTACCAGCTCCGGCTGACCCTCTATCGGCGGCCCGGCTCGGACGTCGTCCCCCGGGTGCGTACGTCCGGCGTGATGAGCTCCAACGTGCCCCGCCGCGAGAGCGTGCCGGTCAGCCCCGGCGGCGGCGCGTGGGGCAAGGAGCTGGCGGTGCCGCGCCGCTCCCAGAACATCCACAAGGGCCACTACCCCGAGTGGAACGGCGGCGGCGAGGCGTGGTGCAGCCCGACCTCGACCACGATGGTGATGGGTTATTGGGGCGTCCGGCCGAGCGAGCAGGACACCGCCTGGGTGTCAGGCTCCGACCCGAACCCCGAGGTCGATCACGCCGCGCGCTACACCTACGACCATGCCTACAAGGGCACCGGCAACTGGCCGTTCAACACCGCGTACGCGGGCCGGTACGGCCTCGACGGGTTCGTCACCAGGCTGCGCTCGCTGACCGAGCTGGAGCGGCTGATCAGCGCGGGCGTGCCGGTGATCACCTCGCAGTCGTTCAAGGAGGATGAGCTGCCGGGCGCGGGCTATGGCACGGACGGCCACCTCATGGTGGTCGTCGGCTTCACCGAGGACGGCGACGTGATCGCCAACGACCCGGCGTCGCCGAGCAACGCGGCCGTGCGCAGGGTCTATCCGCGGGCCGCGTTCGAGAACGTGTGGCTGCGCGGTTCGAGCAGCGGCGGGGTGGCGTACGTGATCCATCCGCGGGGTCACCGGCTGCCCGCCACGACCCCCGGGCTGCCGGCCAATTGGTGACGCAGATTGCCCGTCATGATGTGCCCGAATATGCGGGGATAACTGCTGGTCAGCGGGTGTTCGTGCCCCTCGACGGCCGCCCCGGAGCTGCGTACATTGTCATCCGACAAACGCCGAACTCGACGAGCCTTGCGCGGTGGAACGCCGGATGACCGAGGACGAACCAGCCACGATCGAGAAGACTCGGCCCGTGCGCGACATGCGATGGAACGGTCCACCGCTGCTGCTGTCCGACGCCGGGGCCCGGGTGCTGCTGGCCGGCACGGCCACGCACCGGCCCGCCTCCCGGCTGCCGCACGCGCCCGCCGTGGCCGCCACGCTCGACGACGTCGCCCGCTGCCTGGTGGAGCGGGCCGGGCTGTCCCCGGATCGGCTCGACGTGCTGCTCGACCCGGCCGGTCCGGCCGAGCTGGGCACGGCGCTGGAGCGGGCGGCGCGCGAGGCGACGAGCGTGCTGATGTTCCACTTCGTCGGCCATGCCCTGTTCGGGCCGGGCGACGAGCTCTACCTCGCCACCGGCGCCACCGCCGACCTGTCGGAGGGCACGGCGGGCTATCAGGCGCTGCCGTACGCGCTGGTGCGGCGGATCATGGCCGGGTCGCGGGCCGGGCTCGCGGTCGTGGTGCTCGACTGCTGCTTCAGCGGCGGCGGGCGGCCGGTGCCCGCCAAGCTCATGGAGCAGTCGCTGGCCTGGCCGGGGGCGTACGTGCTGGCCGCGACGAGCAAGGAGCCCAACTCGTGGGCGCTGCCCGGCGTGCGGCACACCGCGCTCAGCGGCGGGCTGCTGCGGCTGCTGCACGAGGGCGATCCTGAGGGGCCTGCCGCGTTCACGCTCGACCACGTGCACCACCGCCTGGCCCGGTCGCTGCCCGCCGCCGGGTTCCCGCGTCCCCGGCGGGAGGCGATCGAGCTGGAGGAGCTGCCGCCGCTGGCCGTCAACCCGGCCCACGCGGCGCCCCGGGTCCGGCAGCGGCCGGTGGCCACGCCCGGCGACCCCGGCAGCCCTTACCGGGGGCTGGCCGCGTACGGGGCCGAGCACGCCGGGGTGTTCGCCGGGCGTGAGGAGGCGACGCGGTCGCTGGTCGCGCGCGTCCGTCAGGCGCTGCGGGCGGCCCGGCCGCCGATGGTGCTCGGCGCGCAGGCGTTCGACGGCGCGGGGCCGCTCGTGCTCACCGGCCCTTCGGGGTGCGGCAAGACGTCGTTGCTGCGCGCGGGGCTGCTGCCCGCACTGAGGGACGAGGTGGGGCGGTGCATCGCGCTGACCCCCGGTGCCGAGCCGACGGCGGCGCTGGCCGCCGAGCTGGCCGCGCTGAGCGGCGCCGATCCCGTACGCCTGCGCGCGATCATCGAGTCCGACCCCGCCGCGGCCCGTCGCGGGCTGCCCGGACCCACGCTGGTGGTGGTCGACCAGTTCGAAGAGGTGTTCACCGCGTGCGGCGACGAGACGGCGCGGCGGCGGTTCGTCGCGGCGCTGGCCGAGCTGTCCGGGTCGGCGGCGGTGGTGATCGCGGTACGCGGTGACTTCTTCGCGCGCTGCGCGGCCTACCCGGGGCTGCTCCAGGCGCTGCGGCGGCCGGAGGTCGTGCCGCCGCTGTCGCCCGCCGGGGTGCGCAGGGTCATCGAGGAGCCGGCCGCGCGGGCCGGGCTCGCCGTCGAACCGGGGCTGGTCGAGCTGATCCTGGACGATCTGCGCCGGGTCGATGAGGACCCGTTGCCGAAGCTGTCGCAGGCGCTGCTGGCCACCTGGCGGCGGCGCACCGGCGGGGTGCTCACCATGGAGGGCTACCGCGCGGCCGGCGGGGTCGCGCGGGCGATCGCGATGAGCGGCGAGGAGACGCTGCGGGGGCTCGGCGCGGAGTTCGAGCCGGTGGCGCGCGGGCTGCTCGAACGTCTCGTCTTCGTGGACGAGCAGGCGGGCGCGCTGCCCAGGCGGGTGCCGGTGGCCGAGCTGAGCCCGGGGCCCGAGTCGGTGGCGGGGCAGGTGCTGGCCGAGCTGGTCAGGGCGCGGCTGGTCACCGTGGAGCGCGACGAGGCGCGGCTCGTCCACGAGGCGCTGGTGCGGGCCTGGCCCCGGCTGGCGAGCTGGGCGGAGGCGCGGCGGGCGCGGCTGCTCGTACGGGGGCGGCTGGCGGAGGACGCCGCCCTGTGGCGGGAGGACGGCAGGAACCCGTCGTACCTGTACGCCGGTGACCGCCTCGCCACGGCGGAGACCGTCGTCGGCCTCGCGCAAGCCGGCCGCCGTGAGACGGCGCGACGGGCGGAAAGCGCGGCGCGGCGGACGCGAACGGCCGGGGCGGACGCGCTCGCGCAGTGGGCCGAAGAGGACGTGCGGCGGGCCGGGGAGGGCGTGCCGGAGGCCGGCCAGGACGCACGGGACGTCCGTGATGCGAGCCCTATCGAGCGGGAGTTCCTGGTGGCCTCGCGCCGCCGCCAGGACCGCAGGAGGCTGATCGCCCGCGGCACCATCGCCGCGCTCTCCCTCCTCGTCCTGGTCGGGGCGGCGGGCGGCGTGGTGGCGGTGGTGCAGGGCGGCCGGGCCGACGCGCGGGCCATGGAGGCGGCGAGGATGCGCGACGAGGCGCTGTCCCGCGAGGTCGCGGCGGCGGCGAGCCGCGCGGGCGACACCTCGCTCGGCTCCCAGCTCGCGCTCGCGGCCTACCGCCTGTCGCCGACGCCGGAGGCGCGCGGCGCGCTGCTCGGCTCGCTCTCGCGTCCGATCGGGGCGCGGCTGATCGGCCACACCGCCCCAGTCGAGCAGGTGGTCTTCCGTCCCGACGGCCGCGTGGCCGTGACCGCGTCCGGCGACTTCACCGCCCGGCTGTGGAACGTCGCGGACCCGCTGCGTCCCCAGGCGCTGGGCGTGGTGGGCGGCCACATCGGCGGAGTGCGCGCGGCGGCGTTCGCCGAGGGCGGGAAGGTGCTGGCGACGGGGTCGGCCGACGGCACGGCCCGGCTCTGGGACGTCTCCGACACCGCGAGCCCGCGCCCGCTGGCCACGCTCGAAGGCCACAAGGAGCCGGTCGGCTCGGTGGCGTTCGCGCCGGAGGGCGACGTCTTGATCACCGCCTCTCCCGACGGCACGGCCCGGCTGTGGAACGTGACAAACCCCCGCAAAGCCGAGGAGCTGTCGGTCGTCCGCCAGGACGCCGACTTCACCGGGGCGGTCTTCAGCCCCGACGGCCGCACGGCCGCGCTGGCCACCGCCGCGGGCACGATCACGATCCTCGACGTACGCAGCCCCTCGACGCCGGTCACGCTGGCGATCCTGACCTCGACGCACGGCGGCCTGCGCGGGCTCGCGTTCTCCCCCGACGGCCGCACGCTGGCGGCGGCCTCGGCGACCGGCACGATCGAGCTGTGGGACGTCGCCGCCGCCGAGCAGTCGGGCACCGCCAAGGGCAGCGGCGCGGCGGTGCACGACGTCGCGTTCAGCCCCGACGGCACGCTGCTCGCCGCCGCCTCGGCGGACGCCGACGTCCGGCTGTGGAGCCTGGACGACCCGGCGGCGCCGGAGATGGTGGGGACTCTGGCCGGGTCTCCCGACGCGGTGACGGGGGTGGCGTTCAGCCCCGACGGGCGGCACCTGGCCACCTCGGGTGCCGACGGGATCGCCCGCCTGTGGAACGTCGCCGACGCCGCCCGCCTCACCCCCCGCGCCCGCCTGGCGCGGCACACCGGCGAGGTGAACGCGGTGGCGATCTCCAAGGGCGGCACCGTGCTGGCCAGCGCGTCCGACGACGACACGGTCCGGCTGTGGGACCTCTCCGACCCGGCGGCCGCCGTCCCGCACTCCACGCTCACCGGCCACACCGAGGCGGTGCTGACGGCGGCGTTCAGCCCCGACGACGACCACCTGGTGACCGCTTCGCGGGACGGCACCGCCCGTCTCTGGGACGTCTCATCGCCGGAGGCGCCCAAGCCGCTCGGCACGATCACCGGCGGCATCCGTTCGGCCGCGTTCGGGGCGGACGAGCGTACGGTGCTGACGACCTCGTCCGACGGCCGCGCGGCCCTGTGGAACGTCGAATCCCCCGCCGCGCCCGCCCGCCTCGCCAACCTCGGCCCCGCCGAGATCCGGCTGACCGCCGCCGCGTTCCGCCCGGACGGCAAGCTCGTGGCGACTGGCTCGGGCACCTCGTCCGTACGGCTCTGGGACGTCTCCAAGCCGGCCCGCCCGCGCTCGGTCGCCACGTTCACCGCGCACACCGGCGAGGTGCTCGGCCTGCGGTTCAGCGGCGACGGCGCGACGCTGGCCACCGCGTCGTCTGACGGCACGGTCCGGCTGTGGGACGTCTCCGACACCGCGAACCCGCGCCGCCTGTCGGAGCTGACCGGCCACGCCGCCGACGTGGTGAGCGTGGCGTTCGCGGCCGACGACCGCAGGCTCGTCACGGCCTCCGACGACCGGACCGTACGCGTGTGGGACGTGGTCGATCCGTCCGCTCCGGCGCTCTGGGCGGTGTTCGCGGGCTCGCGGCCGGTGCGCGACGCCGTGCCGGGACCCGACGGCACCGTACTGGCCGGCGCGTCGGGCAGCGCCGTACAGCTTCATGGGCTGAACGTGGAGCAGGCGAGCGCGCGGATCTGCGAAGAGGCCGGCACGTCGATCACCCGCGCCGAGTGGGACCGCCACTTCCCCGGCCGCCCGTACACGCCTCCGTGCCCCTGAAAAACGCCCGCCCGTACACGCCTCCGCGCCCCTGAAAAACGCCCGCCCGGACGCACCTCCCCGCCCCTGACAAGCGGCCGCCCGGACGCACCTGACGCCCCCGAGAAGCGCCCGCCTGTCCTCGCCTCCGCCCTCATGAGGAGCGGCGCCCGGACACGCCTCCGCCCCCTCAAGAAGCGGTTGCAATCGCTTGTTGCTGCAACTTCGCCTCGGAAGTGCAGTTTCACTGCAGGCCATTGACGAAGTGAGGGCTTTCGGCGAACGTTTCATGCAAACGATTGCCGCACGTCCCGAGGTTGCGCCATGCGACTTCCGTCACTCCCCCCATTGATCGCCCTGACGGTGATCGCCGCTCTCACCCCCCTCTCCCCCGCCACCGCCGCGACCGCTGGCAGGTCCACGATCGTGGTCGCCGCCGACGGCTCAGGCGACTACACGACCGTGCAGGACGCCGTGGACGCCGTGCCCTCCGGCAACCGGCGGCCGGTCACGATCCTGGTCCGCAAGGGCACCTACCGGCAGAAGGTCGTCATCCCGGCCGACAAGCCGTACATCACGCTGGCCGGCGACACCAAGGACCCGCGCGACGTGGTGCTCACGTACGACGTGTCGGCCGGCACGCCGAAGCCGGACGGCTCCGGCACGTACGGCACGTCGGGCAGCGCGTCGTACACGATCGAGGCCCCCGACTTCACCGCCCGCAACCTCACCTTCGAGAACGCCTACGACGAGGCCGCGAACGGCAACAGCCAGGCCGTCGCGGTCAGGACGACCGGCGACCGGCAGGTCTACGACAACGTCAGGTTCCTCGGCAACCAGGACACGCTGTACGCCAACACCCCGTCCGCCACGACCGTCGCCCGCCAGTACTTCCACAACTGCTACGTCGAGGGCGACGTGGACTTCATCTTCGGCCGCGCGACGGCGGTGTTCGACCGCTGCGTCATCAAGGCGCTGAGCCGGGGCAGCTCCGACAACAACGGCTACGTGACCGCCGCCAGCACCGAGATCACCAACCCGTACGGCTTCCTCATCTACCGCAGCCACCTGACCAGCAACGCGCCGGCCCGCACCTTCCATCTGGGCCGCCCGTGGCCGGCGGGCGGCTCGACCACGGCACGCGGGCAGGTGCTGGTGCGCGAGTCGTGGCTCGGCCAGCAGTTCAAGGACGCGCCGTGGACCGACATGTCGGGCCTGAACTGGCGGGACGCCCGCCTGTCCGAGTACCGCAATCACGGCCCCGGTGCCACCGTCAACGACGACCGCCCGCAGCTCGACCCGCGTGAGGCCGCGAAGTACACGCCTGAGCGCTACCTGGCGGGCCGCGACGGCTGGAACCCGGTCCGCCGGCCGAGCCCCGAGCCCAGGCCAGAGCCGGGCCGCGAGGTGCTGCCCAAGGGCGACGGCTGGGCGGCGGCCACGACCGGCACCACCGGCGGCTCGGCCGCCCGTCCCGAGGACGTGCACGTCGTCACGAACCGGACGCAGCTCATCGCCGCGCTCGGCGATCCCGCCGACAACACCCCGAAGATCGTGTACATCAGGGGCGCGATCGACGCCGACACCGACGCCGCGGGCAACCCGCTGACCTGCGACGACTACGCCGTGGACGGCTACAGCCTGGAGGCCTACCTGGCGGCCTACGACCCGGAGGTGTGGGGCCGCGACCGGGTGCCGTCGGGGCCGCTTGAGGATGCGCGCCGGGCGTCGTACGCGAAGATGGCCGAGCACGTCACGATCACCGTCGGTTCCAATGTCACGATCATCGGCCTGGGACGCGACGCCGCGCTGAAGAGCTTCGGCCTGCGCATCACGAACGCCGACAACGTGATCGTCCGCAACCTCACCATCACCGACACCGCCGACTGCTTCCCGCAGTGGGACCCGACCGACGGCGAGGAGGGCAACTGGAACGCCTCCTTCGACAACGTCGAGGTGTCCGGCTCGACCCACGTGTGGCTCGACCACAACACGCTGAACGACGGCGACAACCCCGACTCCGGGCAGCCGCGCTACTTCGGCCGGCCGTACCAGGTGCACGACGGGCTGCTCGACGTCGTACGCGGATCCGACCTCGTCACGATGTCGTGGAACCACCTCAGCGGCCACGACAAGGTGACGCTGATCGGCAACACCGACGACCCGGCACGCTACGACGAGCAGGACAAGCTGCGCGTCACCCTGCACCACAACTACTTCGAGGGCCTCGGGCAGCGCACGCCCCGGGTGCGGTGGGGACGCGTGCACGTCTACAACAACTACTACCGGGGCGGCGACACGCACGCGTACAGCATCGGCGTAGGCGCGGGCTCCAAGGTCTACGCCGAGGCGAACGCGTTCGACGGCATCGCCGCTGACAAGGTGCTCAGCGTGTTCGGCGGCACGGCCATCACCGCCAAGGGCAACCTGGTGAACGGGCGGACGGTGGACGTGGTGGCCGCGTACGAGGCCGCCACCGGCACCACGCTCGGCCGCGACGTCGGCTGGACCCCCGAGCCGGCTCCGCGCATGCACCCGGCGAACGCACTGCGGGGTCTGGTGCCGGCGGGCGCGGGCGCCGGCCACCGCCTGTGAACCCCCAATGATCGGCTCTGAGGGTGGGAGTATCACGCCCACCCTCAGAGCCTGTGAACAGGGCGTTCCTGGCCTAGCCTGAAGGCATGGAGACGGAGAACCTGCTCGGGCAGTTCCTGCGAGCGCGCCGCGAGCTACTCCAACCGGAGGACATCGGCATGCCGGTCGGCGCGCGCCGCCGCGTGTCGGGGCTGCGCCGGGAGGAGGTGGCGCAGCTCGCCGGAGTCAGCACCGACTACTACATCAGGCTTGAACAAGGCCGCGAACGGCACCCGTCGGACCAGGTGGTCGACGCGCTCGCCAGGGCGCTGGAGCTGGACGACGACGCCGCGGCCCACCTGCACCGCCTGGCCCACCCGGCCGTGGACAACCGCCGCACCGCCCGCGGTCCTGAACGCGTCGGCGACGCCCTGCTGCGCATGATGGCCGCCTGGCCGCAGACCCCGGCCGTGGTGCTGGGGCGGCGCCTGACCGTACTGGCCGCCAACACCCTGGGCAAGGCCCTGTTCGCCGGCCACACCTACAGCGACGACCTGGTACGGCTGGTCTTCCTCGACCCGGACGCGCGGACGTTCTATCCCGACTGGGAGCGAGCCGCGCTCAACACCGTGGGTGCGCTGCGCGCGAACATCGGCACCGACTACGACGACCCCGACCTGATCGAGCTGGTGGGCGAGCTGTCGCTGAAGAGCGCCGAGTTCCGCGAGCTGTGGGCCCGCCACGACGTCCGCCAGAAGACCCACGAGACCAAGCGAATCCACCACCCGCTGGTGGGCGAGCTGATCCTGCACTACGAGTCGCTGACCGTGAACAGCGCACCCGGCCGGCAACTCGTCGTCTACCAGGCCGAGCCCGGCAGCCCGTCGGAGGAGCGCCTGTCGCTGCTCGGCAGCCTCACCGCCTGACCCGCCTGTTTCCCTGCCTTGTGACCCGCCTGATTCCCGGCCCGATGACCCGCCTGATTCCCGGCCCGTGACCCGCCTGTTTCCCGGCCCGATGACCGGCACCGCTCGGCCAGATGCCCTGACCGGGCTCGGCCAGACGCCCTGACCGGCGCCGCCTGAGCCTGGACCGGGCGCTAGCCGCCGTCACATGCGTGCCTGACCGGCGCCGGATCCACATAGCCACCCGCACCGTCATCACCCGCACCGCTATTTGCGCGACCGCGGCATGACCGCCGCGTCGCCATCCCGGCATGCCCGCGTACCCGACGGCACGTCGGTTCGTCTGCCGCTGCGACGTACGAACCGGATGCACCGCCACGGCGACGGGTTCGCCACAACGACCACACAACGACCCACAACAACTCACAACGACTCACAACGACAACGAACGCGCCACGACAACAACCGCATTGGAGCTTCGCATCACATGAGCAAGCAAGACGGAACCCCTGTCTGGTTCATCACCGGATGCTCGTCCGGCCTGGGGCGGGCGCTGGCCGCCGCCGCCCTCGACCGAGGTCATCGAGCCGCCGTCACCGCCCGCTCGCCCGAGCAGGTCGCCGACCTGGTGGAGGCGCACGCCGGCCGCGCCATCGCCCTGCCTCTCGACGTCACCGACCGGTATCAGGTCGCGCGGGCGGTGGCTGCGGCGGAGTCGGCGTTCGGGCGTATCGACGTGCTGGTCAACAACGCCGGGTACGGCTATCTCGCCGCCCTGGAGGAAGGCGAGGACGACGAGGTCAGAGCGCTGTTCGAGACGAACGTGCACGGCCTGGTCGACGTCACCAAGGCCGTGCTGCCCGGCATGCGCGCCCGCCGTACCGGCCACATCGTGAACATCTCGTCGCTGGGCGGCCTGGCCGCGTTCGGCGCGACCGGCTACTACCACGCCACGAAGTTCGCCGTGGAGGGGCTGTCGGAGTCGCTCGCGGCCGAGGTAGGGCCGCTCGGCATCAAGGTCACGATCGTGGAGCCGGGCGCGTTCCGTACGAACTGGTCCGGGCCGTCGATGCGGCAGTCCAAGATCCGCATCGACGACTACGACGAGACGGCCGGTGCCCGGCGCGCGTCCACGCTGGCCACCTACGGCAAGCAGCCCGGCGACCCCGACCGCGCCGCCGCGGCGATCATCACGGCGGTCGCGTCGCCGGAACCGCCGCTGCGGCTGCTGCTCGGCAAGGCCGCCTACGACATCGCCACCGACCGGCTCACCACGTTGCGGGCCGGTTTCGACACCTGGCGCGAGCTGACGCTCAGCGCCGACTACCCGGCCTCCTAGGAGGAGACAGTGAGCAAGATCGTTCTCATCACCGGCGCGAGCAGCGGCATCGGCGAGGCCACCGCACGCCGCCTGGCCGCCGACGGCCACATCGTGGTGCTCGGCGCACGCCGCGAAGACCGGCTCGCGGAGATCGCGAAGGCCATCGAGGCGGACGGCGGCACCGCCGACGTCCGGCGGCTGGACGTGTCCGACCGCCAGGACGTCGCCGCCTTCGCCGACGAGGTCTTCGAGCGGTACGGCCGCATCGACGTGCTCGTCAACAACGCGGGCGTGATGCCGCTGTCCCGGCTGGACGCGCTGCTGGTGGACGAGTGGGAGCGGATGATCGACGTGAACGTTCGCGGCCTGCTGTACGGGATCGCCGCCGCGCTGCCCCACTTCAAGCGGCAGGGCTCGGGGCACTTCGTCACCGTCGCCTCGATCGGCGCGCACCAGGTGGTGCCGACGAGCGCCGTCTACAGCGGCACCAAGTACGCCGCCTGGGCCATCACCGAGGGCCTGCGCCAGGAGATGGACCCGTCGATCAGGGTCACCACGATCTCGCCCGGCGTCGTGGAGTCGGAGCTGGCCGACTCCATCACCGACCCGGGCGCCCGGGAGATGATGCGCACCTATCGGGCGAACAGCATCTCGCCGGACGCCATCGGCGGCGCCATCGCGTACGCCATCGGCCAGCCGCCCGACGTGGACGTCAACGAGATCATCATCCGGCCGACCCGGCAACGCTGAGACCTCCTTACCCACCCCTCATACGCCGCCCGCCTCCGTGGGAGTCACGCATCCGGCGGGCTTCACACCGCGCGCACGTGGCACTGGCCGAGGCTCAAGCCGAACCCACCCGCCCCGACCTCCGCCACCGGGCGTGCCCAACGCCAGATCGCCCCTGCGCCACTCACCCGGCTTCGGGCGGCCTCGCACCGGAGCGATCTCGTACCACCGGCACCCGCCCTCGGGCGGGCGTCCTTCCGGCAGGTCCCACCGGTCGCGGCCGGTGTGCGCAAGGGCGTCCCTTCGCCCCATCGCCGCGCGCTGTTTCACAGCCGCGCACTGTCGTTCCAGCTCCGCGCACGCCGCCCGCGCCTGGCACTGGGCGGCGCGCGTCCTCCCGGCAGCTCCCGCGCCGCCCGCACCTGACGCCAGGCGACGCGCGCCCATCCGGCAGATCCCGCCGCCCGCACCCGACACCAGGCGGCGCGCGCCACCCAGCAGGCCCCACACCGCCCACACCCGACACCAAGCGACGCGCGCCCATCGGCAGGTCCCGCTCGGCTCGCGCCTGGCACTGGGCGGCCCCGCCTTCAACACACCCTGTGCCAAGCCCACCTCCGGGCAGGGGCTCAGGAGGTGTGCCACGGCCTCGAGGGGTTCGCCTGGAAGGGCGGCTCGGCCGGCGGGTGGGCGTTGCCAGGTTCCTGGAGCCGGTCAGAGGTGGGGGCCGCTGTGCGGGAGGCCCTCGCCTTCCGGTTCGAGCGCGTACGCGATGCCCGCGTCGACGTCGCTGTCGAAGCCGGTGCGGTAGGCCGCCGCATACGCGCTGTCGCCGAGGGCGGCCCTGGCGTGCGTCTCGCACGCTCGCCTGGCCGCCACCCACTCGGGAACGCTGGCCTGCGCCTGGCCGTGGTTGCTCCACACTCGCTGGGCCAGCCCGAGCAGCCGGGCCGCGCGCCCGGCCTGCCCCGCCGCGCCGGCCGCCAGCGCCAGCAGATCGACGGTCAGCCCGATGCCGAAGCTGTCGTGCAGCCGCCGCTTGGTCCGTAAAGCCGCCTGCCCGTAGCGAACGGCGGCGGCCAGCCGTCCGCTGCTCAGCTCGGCCTGTCCGCGCAGGAAATCGCCGTGGGAACGCATGAGCTGCTCGCCGCGCCCGTCGCACAGCGTCCGCAGGTCCTCGAGTACGGCGATGGCCTCGTCGAGCCGCCCGGCCACGGTCAGCGCATGCGCCCGGCACAGCAGTGCGAGCAGGCCGGCGATGGTGGGCGGCTCGTCGTTCCACCGGTCGCGGTACGCGGGCTCTGACTCGGCCAGGACTCGCGCCAGGTCGCCGCGGATCACCCCGGCGGCCGACCTGAGCGCCCTGACGCAGGTGGCGGCGTACGCGCCGAACCCGCCCGGGACCAGGGCAGCACGCCCGTAGATGCCCGCGAGGTCACCGCCCGTGACGGGGTAGCCGCGAGTGCCCGCATGGCTGTAGCTCGCGGTAGAGGCCCCAGGAGCACCGGCGTCGCCGTAGATGCCGGCGCCATCGCCGGAGGTCGCAGCCGGACCTTCGAAAGCTGCGCGCGCGTGGCCGCCAGAGGTGGCAGCCGAACCGCCGGAAAGCGCACCTGGACCACCGAAGTTCACAGCCCAATCCCCGGGGGTCGCGGATAGGCCGCCAGAAGTCGCGGCCGCATCGCCGGAGGTTCCGGGCGGGCCACCAGAAGTCGGGGGCAGGCCACCGTAGGTCGAGGACGGACCTCCGGGAATCGACGCCGAGTCACTAGAAGCCGCAGGCGGGTGACCAGTAGTCGCGGACGGCTGGCCGGGAGGCGCAGGCGAATGGCCAGAAGCCGCGGACACCTGACCAGGCACCACAGACGAATGGCCAGAAGCCGCGGACACCTGACCAGGCACCACAGACGAATGGCCAGAAGCCGCGGCCACCTGACCAGGAACCGCAGGCGGATGGCCAGGAGTCGACTGGGGATCGCCGGAAGTCGTGCGCAGGTCGTGGGCGACGGTGGCGATCTGGGTGGCGCGGGTTTCGGCGCCGTGGGCGTCGCCCTGGGAGGCGGCCAGCAGGCCATCGGCCCACAGCGTCTGTACGAGGGCGGGTTCCGGGCGCCGGGCGAGGGCGAGCGCCTGCTGGAGGTAGTGGCGGCCCTCCTTGGCGTGGCCGCAGCCGTACCAGAAGAAGGCCAGCACGCCGGCCAGCTCGAGTGCGGGCGTGGCGTCCTCGGCGGCCAGCGCCACTTCAAGCGCCGCCCGCAGGTTGTCGTGTTCGCCGACCATGCGGTCGTACCAGGAAAGCTGGCCGGGCCCCAGCCAGCCGGCGGCGCCCTTGATGGCCAGCGACAGGTAGTGCTCGCGGTGGCGCTGCTTGAAACGTTCCTCCTCGCCGAGGTCGCGCAGCCGGCGGGCGCCGTACTCGCGCAGCGTGTCGAGCATGCGGTAACGCTCACCCGCGCCGGTCGGCAGCCACGTCAGCACCGAATCCTCGGCCAGGGCGTCGAGCAGCAGCCCGATCTCGGACTCCGGGAGCCGCTCGTCGGCGCACACCCGGCGGGCGGCCTCGGTGTCGAAGTCGCCGGCGAACACCGACAGCCGCGCCCACAGCAGCCGCTCGGCGGGCTCGCACAGCTCGTGGCTCCACCCGACCGCCGTGCGCAGGGCGCGGTGCCAGGGCGGGTCGTGCGGGCTGCCGGGGTCGGCGTCGAGGGCGGCGAACCGGTCGTCGAGCCGGTCGGCGAGGTAGCTGACGGGCAGGTCGCGCAGCCGGGCGGCGGCCAGCTCGATCGCCAGCGGGATGCCTTCGAGCCGCCGGCACAGGCGTACGACGGCCTCGGGGTTCTCGCTTCCCAGGTCGAAGCCGGGCACGACGTCGGCGGCGCGCTCGGCGAGCAGCGTCACGGCGTCGCCCACGAGCGCCGTGGTGCCGGCGGGCGGGACCGGCAGCGGCTCGATCACGACCAGCGTCTCGCCCGCCACTTCGAGCGGGCGGCGGCTGGTGGCGAGCACGCGCAGCCCCGGTACGGCGGTGAGCAGCGCGGCGACGACCTCGCCGCAGGGGCCGGCGAGGTGTTCGCAGGAGTCGAGGACGATCAGCAGCTCGCGTCCGGACAGGTGCTCGGCCAGCACCTCCGTCATGGGCCGGGCGGTCTGGTCGGCCAGCCGGAGCGCTCCGGCGATCGCGTGCGGAACGAGACCTCCGTCGTTCAACGCGGATAAACCCACCAGCCAGGCTCCCCCGCCGAACTCGGACCGCAGCTCGGCCGCCGCACGCAGAGCCACGCGTGACTTGCCGACGCCGCCGATGCCCGTGAGCGTCACCAGGCGGGAGTGGCGCACGGCGGTACGCACCACGTCCAGCTCGGCGCGGCGGCCGACCAGGCTGGTCAGCTCGGGTGGAAGGTTGCCCGCCTGCCACTTGCCTGCCATCGCGATCGCCACCCATCCGGCCGGGAGTGTGACAGCAGCTTGCCCCACGACGGCCTGCTCGGTCACCACAGGTAAGGGAGCAACTACTCCGCTGCTGGAGATGGTCCGCCCGGGCTGCGGGTGGCGTCAAGAGCGTTCCCCTTCCGGCAGGGGATCGGCAGGGGATCGGCAGGGGAACCTGCCGATCCGGCCGTGGAGGACGGAGAAAACGCTCGGCGGAGGGCTCGCCCACGGGCGTGCGCGATGGGTGAGGGGCGGGCGTTGGGAACCGGCGCCCGCCCCAAGTGAGGGGCGAGCGTGGGAACCGGCGCCCGCCCCAAGTGAGGGGCGAGCGTGGGAACCGGCATCCGCCCCAGGTGAGGGGCGGGCGTCGGGAACCGGCGTCCGCCCGGGGTGAGGGGCGGGGGCGCGCCCGCGGGCCTGGGCGCGCCCCCGCTTTCTCAAGTCCCGTAGGCCTTGACCTCCAAGAGGCCCACGGAACTGGTCCCGTTGCCGGTGAGCAGCACCCGCAGGCGGGTGGTGTTCACGGCGGTGAAGGTGACGGTGTTGTCGGCGTCCTTGGCCAGCGTGTACGCCGACGCGCCCGGCACGTCCGCGTACGCGCTGCCGTTCCAGTACTGCAGCTTCCACGACGCCGGCATGTCGATGCCCTGGTCGTCGTCGAAGAAGTACACCTCGGCCCGGTTCAGGGTGCGGGCGGACGGCCAGGTGAGCTCGACCCACTGCTGCCCGGTCTCCGGCCAGCGGCCCCAGCGCGGGTTCACGGTGTCGTTGGAGGAGGGCGGGTCGATGCCGTCGTTGACGGCGGCCACGCTCTCCCACGGCGAGGTGTACGACGCGGTGGCCACGGCCGACTGCGCGAGGTTGGACGGCTGCGGGGTGCCGCCGCCGCGGTTGTGCACCTTGATCTCGGTGAGCCCGGTACGCGCCCCGGAGACGGCGTTGAACACCACCCGCATCCGCTGAGCGTTCACGGCGTTGAACCGCACCACGTTGTAGTTGCCGCGCGGCGTCGCCGGGTTCTTGACCTGGGAGGAGGCGCTGACCCAGGTGCTGCCGTCGTGGTACTGGACGTCGTACGAGGCCGGCGCCCGGTAGGTGCCGCTGGCCTGGCGGCTGTCCTTGAAGTACAGCCGTACCTCGTCGAAGGTGCGGGCGGAGCCGAAGTTCAGCTCGTACCAGTCCTGGCCGGCGGTGGCGGTGCCGCCCCAGAACGGCTCGTTGATGGGGAAGCCGTCGACCGCGGTGGTCACGTCACCGGTGGCCGGGTCCCACGTGAACGGCACCAGGTCCGAGACCGTGGCGGCGCGGGTGCCGTTGACCGTAGATGGAGTAGCCCTCGGGCACGCCCGGGTAGCGGACCACGCCGTCGGCCGGGTCGTCCCAGACGATGGTGAGGTCGGCGTTGCGGTAGCGCAGGTTGTTGACCGTGAAGTGGGTCCAGCCGATGTGGATCGGCGACAGCTCCACCTTGGCGTCGTTGCGCGGCCGCAGCCCGGCGACGTCCTCGGTGATCGTCCAGTTGCTGCTGCCGAGGATGTTGTGGTGGATCCAGGAGCGGTACGTGATGGAGGAGCCGTTCCAGTCGGCCCAGAACTCGTTGGCGTCGGGCCACTGGGTGTTGCCGCCGATGTACTGCGCCCAGGCGTTCCAGGAGAGCAGCTTCTTGTACCAGGTGGCGTCGATCCACTCGTTGGGGTAGTTGCGCAGCACCGACGACAGCAGGCGGAACTGCACGGTGGAGTTGATGGTGGAGAAGTTGTTGCTGCCGGTGCCGGAGGCCGCCTTGTCGGCCTGGTTGGCGGTGTAGAAGGGGAAGATCGGGTACTGCGCCGGGTCGTCGAACAGGCGCAGCGCCTGCTTGTACGTCGCGGTGTTCGGGATCGCGCCGACCGCGAACGGGTAGTAGTTGTTGATCTCCTTCCACGGCACCCACTCGTTGGTGGACTTCAGGCGGTGCTCGAAGAGCTGCCGGTTGGGGTTCCAGAGAACGTTGAGTATGGCGTTCTGGATCCGGGTGGCGAGCGTGCGCATCTCGTTCGCCTTGGCGGTGTTGCCGGCCGCCTCGTACGCCTGCGCGGCGAGGAGCGCACCGCTGTACTGGTAGGCGGACTCGGCGCGGTCCATCCTGCCGGGCTTCCAGTGGAACGACACGGCGTCGGCGGTGGTGATCGGCGGGCCCGCGAGTGCGGGCCGCGGAGTGCCGAGGAGGAGCAGGAGTGCCGCGGCGACGGCCGCCGCCCATCGTCGTCTCATGTGGTGGCCCCTAGCTGGTTTATGTGAGCGCTAACATCATGGATTCGAGACTCCCTCAAAGGTTTTCGGGAAGATAGATCGGGCCGGTCAAGGCCGTCAATGAGCCGTTGCAACGTCCTGCATGTGCTCTGACATGCTCGATTCGGTGACCATGGGCGCCGATCTGGCGGCTCATGCTTGTTCACATTTTCGTATCACCGAAAAGGCTTTCGGTGTGTCGGCTGAGATCCCTTCGCGCTTGGCAATGGTCTTCGGTGCGTTTGCGCAGGTCAAAAGGGGTGGAACGGGGTGCGCGGCGTTGCCGGGAAGGTCGCACTTCTCGTGAGAAATTCCGAACAGTAGCTCCTGACCTTGAGGGACGTCTCATGGGACACGATCACCAGGACCGCCAGGTCAGCCGGCGACGGCTCATCACCGGCATCGGCTCGCTCGGCCTCGGCGGCCTCCTGACCGCGGGCGACCCCCGCGCGGCGGGCACGGTCGCCGACAGCTCGGCGGCGGGAACGGTCACGGGTAGCACGACGGCGCGGTCCGGCGACGGACCGGCTGCCCGGACCGGCACCGGATCGGGCGCCGGCTCCGCGACCGGCACCGGATCGGGCGCCGGCTCCGCGACCGGGACCGGCAGTGGAGCGGCCTCCGGCGCGACGTCCGCTGTGGGGCCCGCCGCCGGGTCCGCAGGCAGCGCCTTCGATCCCGATACGCACGCCAAGGCCCAGGCGCTGCTGTCCAAGGCACAGATGTGCAAGCTGACGCCCGGCACCAAGCAGGGCCCCTACTACTTCGAGACCGGCTCCGTACGCAGCGACCTGCGCGAGGACCGGCAGGGCGTGCGGCTGCGGCTGGCGCTCAAGGTGCAGGACGGCGCCACCTGCCGGCCACTGCCCGGCGCGGCCGTCGAGGTCTGGCACTGCGACGCCTCCGGCCTCTACTCCGGCGCCGAGCGGCAGTCGCGCCTGGTGCTGACCGGCGGGGACAAGGTGCGGGTCAGGCCCGGCACCGTGTTCACCGACATCACCCCGTCCGACGGGCGGCGCTACCTGCGCGGCGTGCAGCTCACCGACCGCGACGGCATCGTCCGCTTCACCACCATCTGGCCGGGCTGGTACCCGGGGCGTACCGTGCACGTTCACGTGATGGTCGTCGTCGGGGACCACCGGGCGCTGTGCACCGAGATCATGTTCGACGAGAAGCTGAACAGGAAGGTGCTCGCCACACCCCCGTACCGCGCGGGACACAAGCGGCCCAGGGACACCTTCAACGGCAACGACCCGATTTTCAGGGACGACATGCTGGCCTACGTCGTCGAGGACGGCGACGGCTACCTCGCCGCCGCCGTCCTCGCCACCGACCACGACGAACGCCCCGTCTGACCCACAGCGGTCGCCCGACCCACCTTCCGGTCCACACCGGCGCCTGGGCCGCCCCGGCATCCGGCCCACCCTCGATCCACACCAGCGCCCGGCCCGCCCCGGTCCACACCGGCGTCCGGCCTGCCCCGGCATCCGGCCCGCCCCCGGTCCGCACCGGTTGCACGGCCCGCGCCAGGTCCGCACCGGTGTCCGCCCCCTACGCGCGTCCGGGCACGCGCCGGAGCCCGGCGCCTACGGGTGGCCGGCCCGCGCATGGGCAGGCCCGGCTCGCACGGGTGCTCGGCTCCTGATGGGTGAGCCGGCCCGCACGCGAAGCCGCGCCCGCGTTCGGCCTACCCCCGCGCGGGCTACACCCGCCGCACGACATGCAGCAGGTACTCTTTCCTGTCGAGCGGGTTGTGGTCGGTACGTGGGCGTTCGGGGATCGGGCCGCGTACCGGCTCGTAGTGGGAGAAGGCGGACTCCAGCACGCCCTCACCCCGCGTCAGCCCCGGCAACCGCCGCTCCAGCTCGTGCACCCTGGCCGCCGGGATCTCGCCTTCCACCAGCGCCGCATGCCGGGTGCGCGGCACCGCGCCCAGCCTGGTCAGCACCGGCAGCACCGAGCTGAGCAGGTCGGGCGGCAGGTCGAGGCGGAAGCTGTGCATCGGCTCGTACACGGTGGTCCCGGCCTGGCGCAGCGCCGCCATCAGCACCAGCGGCACCAGGTTGCGGAAGTCGCCGGCGGTGCTCGACATGCTCTTGTCGAAGACGCCGCCGGAGTGGCTCTGCCTGGCCCAGTAGCCCGAGTGGGTCAGCGTGACCACGCAGTCCAGCACCTCCCAGCCGTGCAGGCCCTGCTTGAGCGTCTCGCGCACGGTCTCCTCGACCGTTCGCATGAACGCGTACGGCAGCGATCCCAGCTCCACCTCCAGCCGGAACTTCACTCCGCTGCCGGGCGGGCCGGGCTCGACCCGCAGGCCGACCGTCGCGAGGAACGGGTTCGGCTCCTTGCCGATCAGCTCGTACGCCGCCCCGGTGCCCGACGGGCGCTCGACGCAGATCGTGGTCGTCTCGCGGAACGTCACCTCCAGGCCGTACTCCTCGGCCAGCGTGTCCTGGATGACCTCCTTCTGCACCTCGCCGTAGAGCGAGACCGACACCTCCTGGCGTACGTCGTCCTGGCGCACCGCGATCAGCGGGTCCTGCTCGGCGAGCTGCGCGAGCGCGAGGTGCAGCGCGGCCCGGTCCTGCGGCCGCCGGGGCACCACCACGGTCTCCAGCGTCGGGGGCGCGAAGTACCCACCGCCCCCGCCGTCCCTTCCAGGGGCGGGGCCTGGGGGGCCGGGCGGGATGGCACGGCGGGACTCGGCGTGACCGTTGAGGCCCGGGCCAGGGTGGCCCAGGGGGTCGGCGCGGTGGGCGCCGGAATGACCGTTGAACCGCGAGCCGGCGTGGCCGGGCGGGACGGCGCGACAGGACTCAGCGTGACCGTTGAGGCCCGGGCCAGGGTGGCCGGCGAGGTGGACGGGGTCGCAGATGCGGACGTCCGTCAGGCCCCAGACGCGGGCGATGCGGCCCGCGGGCACCTCCTGCCGCCGCTGGTCCGTGCCGGAGTCGAAGACGCTGATCGCGGTGACCCTGCCCGCCCGATCTCCGAAGCGCAGCCGGTCGCGGACGCGCAGCGTGCCGCCGAACATCCGTACGTACGCGACCTTCTCCCCCGCCGGGCCCCGCTCGACCTTGAAGACGGTCCCCGACGGCGGCCCTTCCGGGTCGCCGGGCGCGGCGGGCAGCAGCTCGTCGATGCCCGCCATCAGCGCCTCCACCCCGGCCCCGATGATCGCCGAGCCGAAGAACACCGGGTGCACCGCGGCCTGCGCGGTCTGCGCCCGCAGCTCAGCGCGGAGCCGGTCGGGGGTGATCGAGCCCTCATCGGTCACGTACGCGGCCAGCAACGCGTCGTCCCGCCGGGTCAGGACGTCCAGTAGCCGGTCGGTGAAGGCGGGCTCGCCGTCGTACGGGGTGAACCCGGCCTCGGGAGTGCCGAGGTTCGCGGTCGTGCCCATGGGGACCACGGCCGGCGAGATCTTGACGGCCAGCTCGGCGAGCACGTCATCGGCGCGGGCGCCACGACGGTCGATCTTGTTGACGAAGACGAGCGTGGGGATGCCGAGGCGGCGCAGCGTACGCATGAGCACGCGCGTCTGCGCCTGCACCCCCTCCACGGCCGAGACGACCAGAATGGCGCCGTCGAGCACGTTGAGCACCCGCTCCACCTCGGCGATGAAGTCTGGGTGTCCCGGGGTGTCGATCAGGTTGACGGTGGTGCCGCCGACAGCGAACGAGACGACGGCCGACTTGATGGTGATGCCGCGCCGGCGTTCAAGTGCCAGGACGTCGGTCCTGGTGGTGCCGTCATCGACGCTGCCGGCCTCGTCGATGGCTCCGGCGGCGTACAGCAGCCGCTCGGTCAGGCTGGTCTTACCGGCGTCTACATGCGCCAGAATCCCCAAGTTGAGCACACGCAACGAACGTCATGTCCTTCGGTGAGACGACTCCTTCTTGCTGGGAAGACATGACAGTTGTGCGCATTTCCGCTCCTCGGGTCGGCCGGATCGCGATCCAGCACACCAAACGAGCACGACAGGCGGCAATCGAATTTCCGGTCTGGGCGCCTGCGCGCATGAAGTTTTCGGCCCCGCGGCTCCGCGGCTCCGCAGCCCCGCAGCCCCCGCGGCCCCCGCGGCCCGACAGGCCCCCAGTCCTTCGGCCCTCAGCCCGGCTGACCCTCACTCCCCCGCCCCTCGGCCCGGCTGACCCTCAGTCCCTCGACCCGACAGGCCCTCAGTCCCTCAGCCCGGCTAACCCTCAGCCCTCAACCGTGCTAATCCTCAGCCCTCAGCCCGGCTAACCCTCAGTCCCTCAGCCCGGCTGGCCCTCGGTTACCCAGCCCCAGCGGGTGCGGAGCCAGTTCAGCGTGGCGCGCCGTGACTGCTCGCGGCGGTCCTGGAGGTGCGGCGCGTGGGCGGGGCCGGGTTGCGCCGCCGTGCGCGTCCAGTAGCCGGCCAGCGCCACCAGCAGCGCGTCCACCTGCTCAGGCGGCGCGTCCCTGCCCAGGGGATGCGTGGTGAAGACCTCCTCGGGGTCGGGCTCGCCCAGGTCGGACTCCAGCAGCAGGCACACCAGGTCGGTCCAAGGCGGTCCGGCGCAGGCGCGGCCCCAGTGCGAACATGGCCATCTGGAACAGCGCGCAGTACTCCTCCGGCTCCCGTTCGTCCTCGAAGTTCGACTCTTCGATCACGCCATTCACGGGATCACACGCCGGCGGCCGAGACAACCGGTTCGACGCGGCTTTCCCTGCCGGATGCGCTACCGGAGCACCTCGACGGTGCCGCGTTCGCCGTCCACCCTGATCCGGTCGCCGTCGCGCACCCGCATGGTCGCGTTGCCGGTGCCGACGACGGCGGGGATGCCGAGTTCGCGGGCCACGATGGAGGCGTGCGACAGCGGCGCCCCCATGTCGGTGACGACGGCGGCGGCGCGGGGGAACATCGGGGTCCAGCCGACGTTGGTGAGCGTGGTGACGAGTATCTCGCCGGGCTGAAGCCGGTCGCCGTCCTCGGGCCCGGCGATCACGCGGGCGACGCCCTCGACCACGCCGGGCGCGCCGGGGAAGCCGGTGATGGCATCGCTCTCGGCCACGGAAGGCGCGGAAGGCGCGGTGGCGCGGGCGTCGTACAGGTCGGCGCGGCGGGCGGGGTCGGCGGCCCAGCGTACGGGGTCGAACGGCCCGACGATCAGCGCCGGGTACGGCGGCAGGGCCGCATACCGCTCGTACGTGGCCCGCCGCGACGGCACCTTCTCCAGGACGGACCGGTCGCCGCGCAGGAGATCGAGCAGCTCGTCCAGGTAGAGGTAGAAGACGTCGTCGCCGGCCCCGGACAGCTCGCCCGCCCGTACGGTGAAGGCGCGCAGCACCCAGAACGTGCGGACCGATTCGGAGCGTGCGGATTCCCGGTCGCGCACGACGGCGCTCCACCGCCGCACCCGCGCCCGCATCGGGGCGGCCTTGCGCGGGTGGCTGCGGGCGAAGCGGGCCCACGCCTCCTCCCTGGCGGCGCGCTGGCGTTCCAGCAGCGCCTCGGTGTCTTTCCGCAGGTCGCGCAGGCCGGCGAGCTGGGCGTCGATCCACTGCGCGTCCTCGCCGGGCCGCGGGAAGGACACCTCGAACTCGTGCGGGCCGCGATGCCCGTACGTGCGGGCGAACTCGTCCCTGCCGATCTCGCCGGCGGCCAGCTTGGACAGGCCGGTGAGCAGGCCCATGCTGGCCAGCCCGCCGTCGGCGTTGACGCCGGTCAGCATGGCTTCGGCGTCGATGTCGCCGACCAGGTCGCGCAGCCGGTGGCGGGTCATGACGAGGGTGGCGTTGCCCTGACGTCCTGCGGCCTCCAGCATCTGGAAGGAGGTGACCGCGTGCGGCCTGATCTCGCGTTCCCACAGGTCGGCCAGCTCGACGGGGGTGGCGGTGGCGGCGACGCGCTCGCGCAGCTCCTCGCACCGGGCGGGCGAGGCGGCGAGGAACGCGTGCATGGTCTTGATGTTGCGGCGGACGCGCCGCCGGATGCCGACGGCCACGGGCAGCACCCGCCTGATGATCTCCCACCGTGACAGGCCGACCAGCGGCACGTCCAGGCCGGGCGGCAGCTTGCCGAAGGTCTGCTCGATCGCGCCGAGCAGCCGCCGCACGCCGATGGCGGTGGCGACGGAGTGGACGACGCTGAGGTTCATGTAGAACCGGCCGCCGATGTTGCCGACGAGGTCGAAGCCGGGCAGGGTGCTCGCCGACATGGCCTCGGCGATGAACAGCCGCACGTACGACCAGGTGATGGGGGTCATCACGTCGGGGATGGCCTCGCCCAGGTTGCCGCCGGTCCACAGGTGGCCGCCCTTGAGGCTGTCGTTCCACTCCTCCAGCGGCGCGGGGAGCCCGGTGATGGGGCGGGCCTGGACGATGGCGAACGCGCCGTCGCGCCTGGCCCACTCGATGTCCATGGGGACGCCGTACAGCGCCTGGATGCGGGCGCCGAGCCCGGCCAGCGTCTCGGCTTCGGCGTCGTCAAGCACGGGCGCGGCGCGCCGCTCCTCGGGGACCGGGCGCTCCTCGGTGCCGGTGGCGGTGCGCACGGTCATGACCTTCTTGTCTCCGGTACGCGACTCGGCGACCCGGCCGCCGCGCACCGTGATCACGTCGGGCGTGACCTGCCCGCCGACGACGGCCTCGCCGAGCCCCCACGAGGCGTTGATGACGGTCGCGTCGCGGTCGCCGCTGACCGGGTCGGCGGTGAACAGCACGCCGGCCGCGTCGGCGTCCACCAGCTTCTGGACGACGACGGCCAGCGCCACGTCGTCGTGCGGCACGCCCTGCCGGTCGCGGTAGGCGATGGCGCGGGGGTTCCACAGCGAGGCCCAGCACCGCCTGACCGCGTCCAGCAGCGCGCCGGGGCCTTTGACGTTGAGGAAGGAGTCCTGCTGGCCGGCGAACGACATGCCGGGCAGGTCCTCGGCGGTGGCGGACGAGCGCACGGCCACGGGCACACCGTCGCCGAGCTCCGCGTACGCGCGCAGGATCGGTTCCGCGAGCCGCTCGGGCACCTCGCGGGCGGCGAACAGCGCCGGGATCGAGCCGGGGTCGCCGGCGGCGGCGCGCAGGATCTCGTCGCGGAAGCCCGCGACGAACGCGCGGTAGGCGTCGGTGGTGATGCAGAACCCACCGGGGACGGGCAGCCCGGCCCTGCTCAGCCGGGCCAGCGACGCGCCTTTGCCGCCGGCGGTGGCGAGGTCGGCGGCGGGGTCGTCGAGGGGGAGCACGGCGCGCATCTCATGCCTCCAGGGAAAGGGCCAGCTTGCGCTGGGCGGCCTCGGCCATGCCGTCGAGAAGGCGGCGGGTGGCGAGCGCGACGACCTGCTCGCCGCCGGGCGGCAGCGGTTCGCCGATGCCGAGCGCCCGGTCGATGGTGGTGGCGACCAGCTCGGCGATCCGCTCGTCGGGCAGTTTCGCGTCCTCGGGCCTGACGTCCGGCAGGAACAGGAACCCGTAGACGATCGAGGAGATGACGATCACCTGGTCGCGCGGCTCTCCGTGGACGGCGCCGATCGCGGCCAGCTCTTCGACGTACGCGTCGAGCGGCCCGCCGAGCGGGAGCTGCGGCCCGCTCTCGCGCTTGCGGCGGGCGAGCTTGCCGAGCACCTCGGAGTCACCGCGCAGCATGGCCCGCATGAGCGGCCTGCCGAGCAGCGTCAGCGCGAAGCGGCCGAACAGCTCGCCCGGCGTGGTGAACCCGCACTCGGGCTCGCGCTCGCGCAGCTCGGCCACCATGTGAACCCGCTCGCGCCGCAGCAGCGCGGTGAACAGCTCGTCGCGGGTCTTCCAGTGCAGGTAGATGGTGCCTTTGGCGACGCCGGCGCGCTGGGCGACGTCGTCGATCGTGGTCTTGTCGTACCCCCACTTGAGTATCAGCTCGGTGGCCGCGTCGAGGATCCGGTGCGCCCGTTCCAGCCGGCGCGCCGGATCCTGCGGTGGCCGTCCAGCCCTGCCCATGATGAACTCACCTCATTTGTTTGACCAAATGAGGTTATTCAGTCATTTAATTGTGCGCAAGCGGAGGCTCACCCGATCTTGCTGAGCAGCGCCTCCGCTTCGGGGGCGAACGACGGGTCGCCGGTCTCGACCGCCCTGGTCAGCAGGGTGCGGGCCAGGTCCAGGTCGCCGCGCTCGTACCGGATCTCGCCCATGCGGCAGGCGGCCTCGGCGACCAGCTCGGCCTGCTCGGTCAGCCCCAGCGTCAGCTCGTAGAAGCGCAGCGCCCCGTCGCGGTCGCCCAGCCAATAGCACAGCTCGCCGAGGTGCGCCGCCGCGAGCCCGGACTCGGAGTCGCCCGAGTCGATCACCCGCTGGTACCAGGTCAGCGCCTCGGGGAAGTCGCGCTCGCGCTTGGCCAGCGCGCCCAGGTACATCGCGGCCAGCGCGCTGATGTGCCCGTCCGCCTCCTCGGCCGCCCTGCGGTACCAGGCGCGCGCCTGCGCCGCGTCCTCGTCGTGGTACGTCTGCCCGAGCGCGATCATCGCCCGTGCCGCGAGGTCGGCGTCGCCGGACTCCAGCACCCGCAGGTAGACCTCGCGGCCCTCGTCCACCCGCCCGGCGTCGGCGAGGCGCTGGGCGTACAGGGTGAGCGCGGTCGGATCGCCGTCTCGCGCCGCCTCGCGCAGCGTGCGCAGCGACGCCTCCAGGTCGCCCTGCTGCTCCTGCAGCATGCCGAGCAGGCCGCCGAACACGCCGCGCGCCGGGCTTTCGGCGTCGCGCGCCTGCCGCTCGGCCAGGGAGTAGACGGCCTCGGTGTCGCCGTCGGCGTCCAGCAGCTCCAGGAGCCGCCCGTCCGCGACGAATCGCACGTCGGGGTCGTCGTGGCGGCTCAGCCGCTCGTACGTCTCCCGCGCCCGGCCCTTCTCGCCCAGCTCGGCCAGCCGCTGAGCCGCCTCCAGCTCCGCGTACGGGCCGGTCCCGGCCAGCGCGAAGTAGCCGGGCACCGCGTCGGGGTCGGCGCACCGGCCGCCCAGCGCGCGGGCGGTGTCGGCGGCCCGCTCGCCCATCAGCGCGAGCGCCCGCTGCGCCAGCGCGTGCTCGCCGCGCTCGCACGCCTCGTGCGACAGGCCGGTCAGCGACTCGATCCCCAGGTCGTCCACGGGGGTGCCGAGGGCCAGCGCGAACGCCTGGGCGGCGGCGCCGAGGTCGCCGTCCTCGTACGCGAGCACGCCGAGCCGCACGCCCGCGCGGCCCACGGCGGCCGGGTGCCGGGAGCCCGCCGCGACGCGCAGCTCGCGCGCGGCCCCTGCGCGGTCGCCCAGCTCCTCCAGCACGCCCGCCAGGTCCACGCGCAGGGAGGCGGCCAGCTCGCCGGGCGCGGCCTCGACGCCCCGCGCGAACGCGGCGGCCGCCTCCTCCTTGCGGCCCCTGAGCGCCAGCGAGGCTCCCCGCGCCCAGTGGCCCGTGGCCGCCGTCTCCGGGTCGCCGCTCTCCACCGCCAGGGCTGCCTCGGTCTCGAGTGTGTCGTGGTCCTGCTCGCGTACGAGGAGGGTGAGCAGCTCGCGGCGGGACTCCAGGTCGCCGCTCGCCGCCGCTCCCTCCAGCACCTCGCGGGCCCGCTCCGGCTCGCCGCGCTGCTGGAGCAGCCGGGCGGCCAGCGCTCCGGTACGGGGCAGCCCGGCCATCGCGGCCTCGACCGCGCCGTCCAGGTCGCCGCGGCGGTGGCGGACGATCGCGATGTCGTGCCAGGCCACGGCCGCCGCCTCCGGATGCTCGGCGGCCCGCAGGAAGAACAGCTCGGACCTGCAGTGGTCGCCGTCGGCGGCCAGCAGCGCGCCGAGCTCGAACGCGGCCCTCGCCTCGCCGTCCGCGACGAGCGGGCGCAGCAGCCGCTCCGCCTGGTCCCTGTCGAGGTCGGTGGCCACGTCCAGGACGTGACCGACCGCCTCGTCGCGTTCGGGCCCCTCGGGGATCTCGGCCAGCAGGGCGTGCACGCGGGCCACGTCACCGTCCCGCAGCGCGAACAGCAGCGCCGCCAGCGGACGCGAGCCGGTCAGCTCGGCCAGCGCCGCCTCCGCGCCCGCCCGATCGCCCTCGGCGTCCAGCACCCACGGCAGCTCGTCGGCCGCCGCCCTGCCGAGCAGGTGCCGCGCCGTCGCCCCGACCAAGCGCTGCGCCCGGCCCTTCGCCGGCACCGCCGTCCTGCCGTCCGGCGACGACGCCGTGCTGCTGCCCGTGGGCGCCGCCGTGCCGCCATCCGCCGCCGGCATCGATTCTTTGCCTTCCGCAGGCGCGGACGTGCCGGCGTCCGCCAGGGCCGCCGCGCGTTCCAGCGCGAACTCCGCCGACTCGGCGTCCCCGGCGGCCCGCAGGCTGCGGCCGGCGACGAGCATGGTCTCCGCCTCCGAGCCGGGGTCGAGGGCCGCCGCGCGTTCGAAGGCCGCCTTGGCCTCCTCCAGCTCTCCGGTCTCGGCCAGCAGCACGCCGAGCAGGCGCTCCGCACGCGCCGTCGCGGGCACCCGCCAGGGGCCGCGCACGTCCGCGCCGCGCTCCGGAGCGCCGTCCTGCAAGACAGCGCCGTCCTGCGAGACAGCGCCGTCCTGGGAGGCGAGGTCCCGGGAAGCGGGATCCTGGGAGGCGGCAGCGTCCTGGGCGGCGGCGGTCAGGGTGGCGAGGGCCGCAGGGGCGTCGCCGCGTTCGTGCAGCCGCTCGGCCACCAGCACCGGGCCGTCGGCGCCGAACGAGGCGGTCAGCCGCTCCAAAGCGTCCGGCACCCGGCCGGCGTCCACGAGCGTCCGCCCGAGCAGGAGCGCCGCGTCCCGGTCGTCGCCGGGCAGGCGGGAGAGCACGTTCACGGCCTCGTCGTGCTCCCCGAGGTCGTGCAGCAGCGCACCGGCCGCACGCAGCGCCAGCCGGTCCAGCTCCTCGTCCTCGCCCAGCCCCGCCAGGTACGCCATGACCGCCCCGCGCGGATCGCCCGCGTCGCTGCGCAGCGCGCCGAGCAGGCAGGCGGCGTGCTGGCGCGGCACCGGATGCCCGGACTCGACCGCCAGCGACAGCGCGCCGTCGGCCGCCTCGATCTCCCCGAGGTGCCGCCAGGCGCCCGCGCACTCGATGGCCAGCCGGGTCGCCATCGACCCCGCATCGCCCTCGGGCATCGCCCGCGCGGCGGCGGCGAAGTCCCGGTCGAGCACCAGCCTGCCGAACCCGCTCAGCTCGTCCGTCCCCAGGTCGAGCGCGGCCCGCGCGCCCGCCACGTCGTCCAGCCTGAGCCGGGTGACGGCCAGCGGCAGCGCGGCGCGCTCCGTCTCGCCCTCGGCGATGAGCCGTTCGTGCAGCCGGCAGGCGGCGAGCAGGTCGCCCTGCCGCTCGTAGATCTCGGCCAGCGCGGCGGCGGCCTCCAGCCGCAGCCCGCGGTGCGGGCCTTGGAGGACGCTTTCGTACGCCGCCCGCGCCCGCCCGGGATCGTCATCGGCCACCAGCCCGCCGAGCGTGGCGCCCACCCATGGGGCCAGCGCGGGATGCCCGTCGGCGTAGGCGCGTTCCAGCAGCTCGGTGGCCTGCCGCCGGTCGCTCAGCACCTCCTTGCCGAGCACCGCCGCGTACGACAGGGCCAGCGGGTCACCGCTGTTCGCCGCCGACAGGAACAGCTCGGCCGCCTCGGACGGGTCGTAGCCGGTGGAGACCAGCACGTGCGCGAAGACGGCGGTGCCGAGCGCCGCGACGGCCGGATCGAGGTGCTCGGTGGCGGCGCGGTAGCCGTGCAGGCCCTCGTCCCTGCCCAGCCACTGGTGGTCGAGCAGGGCGTTCAAGACGGGGTGCGGCTCCTCGCCGGAGGCGTGCAGCAGCTGCAGCAGGACCGCCGCCTGGAAGCCCTGCGGCACGTCGTCGCCCTCGGCCACGTACGTCAGCAGCTCGTCGGCCTGCTCGGGGTCGCCCTCGCGCAGCTCGAGCCCGGCCAGCGCGACCATGGCGCGCGGCGCCTGGACGGGCGCGCCGGAGTCGGCGGCACCGCGCAGCAGCCGCCTGGCCTCGGCCAGGTCGCCTTCGCGCAGCCTGGCCAGGCCCTCGTCGACGTCGTTGAGCGCCTGCTCGGTCACGGGGTCTTCGGGCGGCCGCCGCCGGGCGTCGTGTTCGAGCAGCAGCGTGGCCTTGAACGCGGTGTCGGGGTCGGCGTTCCCGGCCGCCAGCCTGGCCAGCTCCATGGCCTCGTCGCGTATCTCGGGCCGCTGCTCGATCAGCATGCCGAGCAGGGTGACGCAGGCGGAGGACCATTCGCACTCGCCCGCCTCCAGCACGGCCCTGATCGCGGCCAGCGCGGGTGCGCTCTCCCCCGCCTCGGTGTGGAGCTGCGCCAGGCAGGCCTGGGCCTGCAGGGCGTGCTCGCGATGGCCGCTGGCGATGACCCGGTTGAAGATCGCCCTGGTCTCCTCGTCGTCGCCGAGCTGCGCGGTGACCTTGGCCAGCTCGATGAGGGAGGGCAGCCGGACCTCGGGGTCGGGGTGCTCGGCGGCGACGCGGTAGGCGGCGGCGGACTCGGCGTACTCGCCGAGATCGACGAGCACCGCGCCGAGCAGGTTGTGCGCCATGGCGCGGTGGTCGGGGGTTCCGACGGCGATGGCGTGCTCGCAGACGGCGCGGGCCTCGGCGAAGTCGCCCGCGTCGGCGTACATGCGGTAGAGCTGGAACGCGGCCAGCGACACCACTTCGGGGTCGCCGCAGGTCAGCAGCGCGCGGTAGTCGTCCTCGGTCTCTGCGGCGTCGTACAGCTCCTTGGGCGGGGCCTGCGCGGGCGGGAACTCGGGCAGCTCGAGCCGGGCGGCCAGCTCGGCCACGGCGGGGCTGTCACACCGGCGGGCCCGTTCGAGCGCCTCCTGCGCGCCCGCCGCGTCGCCGAGCTGCGTGCAGACCAGGACCAGCGCCGTGTCGGCGAGCGCGGCCACCTCGAAGTCGGCGCCGTCCGAGGCGATCATCAGCACGCGGTGCGCCGCCGCCCACTCCTTGGCGTTGACGAGCATCATGCCCATCGCCATGGCCGAGCGCTGCCCGAACACCGGGTCGCCCGACTGGATCACCGCGCGGTGCGCCGCCTCCGCGCCGTCGAGATCTCCTTGCTCCTGCAACAAGCCGGCCAGCAGGTGGGACGCCTCGGGGTCCCCCGTCGCCGCGATCTGCCTGAACAGCGCGGCGGCCTGGTCGAGATCTCCGGCTCTCCAGTGGCTCATGGCCGCGTCGAGCTGCTCTGACGCCATTCCTCACTCCAAAGTCATCGAATATCGTGAAAAAGCTACACATGTGTCACTCACGTCACACCGCAATTGGAGATCTCCGGTACGCCCGCGAAGCGGACGGGGAGCGCCGTAGCGTAGAGCGCATGGGCAGAGCGTTCTGGATCGACCAGGAGTTCGACAGAGACCGTGATGGGCGCTATGCCGTGCACGTGAGGAAGAACCTCGACGAGTTCGAGTGGGGCGACATCGCGCCCGTACGGTTCGCCTGCACCGCGTGGCGGCTGGCCACGCCGCCCTCCCTCGACCCCGGCTTCGTCCGCTGGGACCGCCGCGTCCTCGAGGCCACCTGCCACCGCAACACCTGGGACGGCAGCCTGTACGCCCGGGTGCGCATCGTCTCCCCGCTGCCCGAGGAGCTGCGCCGCGACCGCACGTGGTGGCGCGACCGCGGCTGGACGGGCTGGCAGGAGACCTTCGGCCAGTACGTCGAACCCACCCAGCAGGACCTCGCCCGGCTGCCGTTCCTGCGCGCGTCCCTGCTGGTGGAGGCGCCGCTGCCGCTCGACGGCCTGCCGCCGGAGCCTGAAGGCCCGCACGAGGAGGTCGAGCAGAGCGCACACCGCGCGGTGACCGTGCTGGCCCGCGAGCTCGACGCCCTCGTCTCCCCGGTGCTCGCCCAGCTCGGCTGACCGGGCGTCTCGGGAGCCGCGCGCATGCGCGATCCTCCGCCGGGTAGCGGCAGGCGCATGAGACCGGTGATCGCCGTATCGGCCCTGACCCTGCCCCTTGCTCTGGGCGCGGGGACGGGCTGCGCCGTGGACACGGCCGCTCCCGCGCGCGCCGCGCTGCGCTTTTACGCCGCGCTCTCCGCCCACCGGGAGGAGGCCGCGTGCGCGCTGCTCGCCCGCAGGACCGCAGAGAGACTCCCCGACCGGGGCCAGAGCTGCGCCGACGCGCTGCGCGAGCTGCGGCTCGGCCCCGCAGGCGCGGTCACCGAGGTGAGCGTGTGGGGCGACGAGGCGCTGGTACGGCTGCGCGGCGACACGCTCTTCCTGCACCGCTACGCCGACGGCTGGCGGGTCAGGGCGGCGGGCTGCACACCGGCCGGCGACCTGCCCTACGACTGCGAGGTGGACGACTGATGCGCACGGTGTTCACGGTGACCCTGCTGCTGATCGCGGCCGGGCTGGTCTGGTTCTTCGTCCTGGGGTGGTCGCGGCTGTGAGGTGGATCAAGGAGAACTCGCTGGCGCTGACGTTCCTCGTGCTGTTCCTGCTCGCGGTGGCCGGGCAGGCGGTGGCGGGCCTGTTCCACTACAACGACGAGCAGACGGCCCAGGGCGGCGAGCCCGTCTCGCTGTGGTCGTACGTGGCCTCCTCGTCGTACGCCGTGAACGTGGCGGAGAACTGGCAGTCGGAGTACCTGCAGTTCTTCCTGTTCATCGTGCTGACGGTCTGGCTGGTGCAGAAGGGCTCACCGGAGTCGAAGGAGCCGGGCAGGGCGGGCCGGGAGTCCGACGAGGAGCAGCGCGTCGGCCGCCACGCGGACCCGGACTCCCCGCGCTGGGCCAGGGCGAAGGGGGCGCGCCTGTGGCTGTTCAGCAACTCGCTCGGGCTGGTGATGGGGCTGATCTTCCTGCTGTCGTGGCTGGCGCAGTCGGTGGCGGGGCATGCGGCCTACAACGCACAGCGGCTCAGCGGCCTGCGCGATCCGGTCACGTGGGGCTCGTACGTCACCTCGGGCGAGTTCTGGGACCGCAGCCTGCAGAACTGGCAGTCGGAGCTGCTCGCCGTGCTGTCGATGGTGGTGCTATCGATCTATCTGCGTCAGCGCGGCTCGCCCGAGTCGAAGCCGGTGGGCGCGCCGCACGCCTCGACCGGCGTGGGGGCTGACCGGTGATCACGGCGACGATGCGGGTGCCGGGCGCGAAGGCCCCCTGGCGGGCCAGGTCGACGATGCCGAGCATCATCTTGGCCACATAGATCCGCTCGAAGCCGTGGCGGGCGGCGAACGACTCCAGCTCGGGCGTCGTACGTGCGTAGCCGCCGAAGTGGTGGTCGAGGTCGATCGACCAGTTGCGCCACGTGCGCCCGTACGCCTCGCGCTGCAGCCTGGCCACCTCGTCCTCCAGGAACGCGGCCCCTTTCAGGACCGCGAACCCCAGCGCCCGCTTCCCTTCGGGCAGCCCCGCCGCGATGCCCGCCAGCGTGCCGCCGGTGCCGACCGGGCAGCAGATGACGTCGTAGTCGTCCTCGATCTCCCCCGGCAGCTCCGCGCACCCGCGTACGGCCGCCGCGTTGCTGCCGCCCTCGGGCAGGATCGTCACATCCTCGCCCCATTCGGCGCGCAGCCGCGCCAACACCTCCTCGGTGTGCTTGCGCCGGTAGGTCGCGCGGTCGAGGTAGGTGAGCTTCATGCCGCAGGCGGCGGCGCGGGCCAGTACGGGGTTGAGCGGCAGGTGCTCCTCGCCCCTGATGACGCCGATCGTCTCGATGCCGTGACGCGCACCCGCCTCGGCGACGGCCCTGATGAGGTTGGAGTAGGCGCCGCCGAACGTCAGCAGCCGCGCGTGCCCGAGGTTGTACTTCAGTTTGCGCGGCTTGTTGTCGTCGTGACGCAGGAAGACCCGGACCTGGCCAAGCGCTGGATCCAGGAACTCCTCCATGGCGCTAGTCTACGGACGGGTCCATGTTGAGGAGTGTTCGCTTATGCGCGTTGTTGAAGCTTTTCGTGCCGCCTTCGGTGCGGCCCCTCAAACCGTCTGGCGCGCGCCCGGCCGCGTCAACCTGATCGGCGAGCACACCGACTACAACGACGGTTTCGTGCTCCCGTTCGCAGTGCCTTGGGGCGTCACGGCGGCGCTCACCCCGCGCGCCGACGGCAGGATCCGCCTGCTGTCGCTCCAGTCCGCCGACGGCGAGCCGGTCGTCATGGAGACCCGCGAGGAGTCGCGCGGCTGGACCCGCTACGTCGTCGGCGTCCTCGCCATGCTCGGCGACCGCGTCGCCGGCGCCGACATCGCCATCGACGGCGACGTGCCGCAGGGCGCGGGCCTGAGCTCCAGCGCCGCCCTGGAGGTGGCCGTCGCCTCCGCGCTCAACGACGTGCACGACCTCGGCATGACGCCCATGGAGCTGGCGCTGCTCAGCCAGAAGGCGGAGAACGACTTCGTCGGCATGCCCTGCGGCATCATGGACCAGGCCGCCTCGGCCCTGTGCGAGGAGGGGCACGCGCTGTTCCTCGACTGCCGCTCGCTCGGCACCCGCTCCATCCCGCTCGACCTGGCCGCACACGGCCTGAGCATCCTCATCATCGACACGCAGGTTCACCACGAGCACGCCGGCGGCGAATACGCCAAGCGCCGCGCCGAGTGCGAGTCCGCGGCGCGCAAGCTCGGCGTGACCGCGCTGCGCGACGTCACCGACCTGGCCGCCGCGCTGGAGCGGCTCCAGGGCGACGAGCGCAAGCGCACCGAGCACGTCGTCACCGAGAACCACCGCGTCGAGGCGCTGGTCGGCCTGCTGCGCGCGGGCGCCGTCACGGAGATCGGCGCGCTGCTCAACGCCTCCCACCTGTCGCTCAGGGACAAGTACGAGGTGTCGGCGCCCGAGCTGGACGTCGCCGTCGAGGCCGCGCTGAAGGGCGGCGCGCGCGGTGCGCGGATGACCGGCGGCGGCTTCGGCGGCTCGGCCATCGCGCTGGTGCCGGTCGAGCGGCTGGAGAGCGTGCAGGAGTCGGTGTCGGCCGCCTACGCCGAGCGCGGCTTCCAGGCGCCGCGCTTCCTGCCCGCCACCCCGGCGCGGGGCGCCCACCGCGTCGCCTGACGTTCGCTGACCGGCCGTCTCTGCCGGGCCGCCCCGGAGAGACGGCCGGTCACAGCGGCGGGAAGTTCGGCGGGCGGCGCTCCAGGAAGCTCGCGACGCCCTCCGCGAAGTCCGGCCGCTCGAACGAGGCCAGCATCTCGTGCACGGCCGTCTTGGCCGACTCCTCCAGCGTGGCCTCCCAGTCGTGCCACACCTGCCGCTTGATCACCGCCATCGACGCCGGGGAGCTGTGCACGGCCAGCTCCCGCGCGTACGCCAGGACCTCCTCCATCAGCGACTCCCCCGGCACCGCCCGGTTGGCCAGCCCCAGCTCGTACGCCTCCCTGCCGGTGAAGACCCGCCCCGACAGCAGGACGTCCATGGCCCGCTGCTGCCCCATCACGCGGGGCAGCACCCACGCCAGCCCGTACTCGGCGACCAGTCCGCGGCGCGCGAACGCCGTCGTCCACTTGGCCTCCTCGGCGGTGAAGACCAGGTCGCAGACGAGCGCGTGCACCATCCCCAGCCCCGCGCAGGCCCCGTTGACGGCCGCGATGATCGGCTTGCGGATCGTCGTGGGGAACGTGTTGGGGCGCGGGTCGGGCGCCGCGTCGTACGAGCCGCTTCGGATCGCGCTCAGCGTCTTGAAGTCGGCGCCGGAGCAGAACCCCTTGCCCGCGCCGGTGACCACCACCACCCGCACGCCCGGATCGGACTCGGCCTCGGCCAGCAGGTCGAAGTAGCGCCGGCCCATCGCGTCGGTCCACGCGTTGAGCGTCTCCGGCCGGTTGAAGGTGAGGGTCAGCACGCCCTGGTCGTCGAGCGAGGAGAGCACGAGTTCCGCCATGCCCCCAACAGAACCATGTTCTAGCCCGGGAGGGCAAGGACACGGTGATCAGTCGTGGTGGACGAAGGTGGGGGTCAGGACGCGGGTGTCGTAGTAGCGATGGAAGACCGGGGTGGCGCTGCCGGACATCGGCGGCACGATCCACGACCAGTCCGCCGGGCAGACCCGGCCCGCCTTCTCCTCCCGTTCCAGGTGGGTGAGGAAGCGGCGCGACTCGGTGTGGTGGTCGGTCATGGTCACCCCGGCCCGCTCGAACGAGTGCAGCACCGCCACGTTCAGCTCCACCATGGCGTGGTCGCGCCACAGGGAGCGCTCGGTCGAGGTGTCCAGGCCGAGCCGCTCGGCCACCACGGGCAGCAGGTTGTACCTGGCCTCGTCGCCCAGGTTGCGCGCACCGATCTCGGTCCCCATGTACCAGCCGTTGAACGGCGCGCACGGGTAGCACAGGCCGCCGATCTCCAGGCACATGTTCGAGATGGCCGGTACGGCGTGCCAGCGCAGCCCCAGCTCCGCGAACCACGGGTACTCGGGATGCGTCAGCGGCACCTCCAGCACGGCGTCGCCAGGCAGGTTGCACAGCAGCGGGCGGCCGCGGCCCGGGTGGATGATCAGCGGCAGCACGTCGAACATGCCGCCCCCGCCCTGCCAGCCCAGCGCCTGCGCGGCCTCGGTGAGCGCCACGTTCGCCGGGTCGCCCACAACGCCGTCAGGGGTGCGGTAGCCGGCGTACCGGATGAGCTGATCGTTGACGATTCGCGGGGCGCGCATGGTGGGCGTGTCGGGCGGCAGCACGGTGATCGTCGGCCTGATCTTGCCCCGGCCGACGCCCTTCCCGGAGCCGGTGACTCCCCCGGCCTCTGCGCCGGGGCATCCGCCGGAGCCGGGGCCTGCGGCGGGACTCCTGCCGATGCCGGAGGCTTTGCCGGAGCCGGTGGCGGCGCGCAGGTGCGCGACGCACTCCAGCGCCACGCCCTCGGCCGTGTGCACGTCGCGGCGGTCGCGGACCTTGAGCGAACGCCAGTACAGCCGGCCGATGCAGCGGTTGCTGTTGCGCCAGGCCACCCGGGCGCCGAATTCCAGCTCCTCGTAGGTGTGCGTGTAGGTCCCGTAGCGGGCCACGTCTCTGGCCACGTCACGGAGCCTGGCCTGCAGGCCGCCGACCGAGGGGTTCTCGGCGTGGAAGAGCCTGATGAAGCGCTCCGCCTCGCGGAGGTCGATGGTGCGCCCGTTCACCGTCCTGGAGACGGGCGCGTCGAAGGGACGTAGGGACCTGATCCAGGTAGTCACGCGGCAACCAGCACTTCCCGGTCATCGGATCGCCCCGCCGATTCCGGGTCGGCGACACGTCCTGCCGGAGGCGCCCTCTCCCCGCCTCCACGACTTCTGCCCGCGGCTCCGGTCATGACGACCGGCTCCGCCATCCTGCCGCCCCGGCCCACGCCTTGTCCCGCGAATCACGAAATCCCGCCACCATCGCACTACATAACGTGAAAATCGGGACCCAGCCGCCTTTCCCCGCCGAGCAGACCAGGACCACCCCTCGGCAACGTGACCCAGATCACTCTCGAGAAGGCGCTCGATCAGGGGCCGGCGCACGCCGAATCGCCTCCCCACGAGACGTCCGAGCGCGCCGAACGTGACGCAGATCACGTCCGCGAGGACGGCCCGGCCGCTTCCGATCCGGCCCGGCGCGAGACGGTTCGCCGCCCCGGAAGGACTTCGGAGGGGCGCCGATGCCGCCCGGGGTGACGAAGATCACTTATCGTCGGGAGCCTGAGCGTCTCGAAGATCGGCGCAGCCGGCCGATATGGGCCATGTCGCCGCCGCGCATGAGCGCGTAGCCGATCACGGAGGAGGCGGCGGATTCCGCACGGCGCCCATCGGGCGGAGCGCTCGGCGACGGCGCGAAACCCCTGGAAACGGCGGCCGGGACCACGAGGGCCGGGCCGGACGGCCGTGGAAACGGCGGCCGGGACCACGAGGGCCGGGCCGAACGGCCCTGGAAACGACGGCCGGGACCACGAGGGCAGGGCCGGACGGCCGTGGAAACGACGGCTGGGACTGCGAAGACCGGGTCAGGAGGCGCTGCGAACGACTCAGGCCCCCTCACCCGTAGGTGAGAGGGCCTGAGTTACCAACCTCTTGGTTGGTGGCAGCTCCCGCGATTGGACTCGAACCAATAACCTGCCGGTTAACAGCCGGCTGCTCTGCCATTGAGCTACGCGGGATCGAACCGTTTGCCCACTTCGTCGGGGCTTTTCCGGCCCCTCCGCGGTGCGCACGAATAGATTAGCGCACTCTCGGAGTGCGTGTCGCATCGTGAGCGGGGTAGGCCCGAGACAGCGGAGGTGCAACATGCGTTATCGGATGACATTCGCTGTCGGTCTGGCGATCGGCTACGTGCTGGGCAGCCGCGCCGGCCGCGAGCGCTACGAGCAGATCAAGCAGGCGGCGCAGCGCGTCGCCGACAACCCCCGGGTGCAGGAAGTGGCCGGGATCGTCGGCGCGCAGGCGTCGAAGGTCGTGGGGAAGGCCAGGACGAAGGTGGGCGATCAGCTGCAGCGGCGGATCCCGTTCCTCGGCTCGCACGAGCATCAGCCCGACACGGGCACCGGCTGGCCGGATGAGGAGAACGTCGAGCCGAAGACCCGCGAGAGCGGCATCCCGTACTGACCGCTTCTCACGAAAGTTCGCAGAAGACGGCATGGGCGTGTGCGGGCGTACACCCCCGCACGCCTGAGCCCGCCCCGCCCATGCCGCTGAAGACCCCTGAAGACCCCTAAGGGTCAGACGCCCATGCTCCGCCGCACGCCCTCCAGGGCCTGCTCGGCCTGCGCGCGCAGGCCGGGGTCGTCGGGGTCGAGCCCGTCGTCGAAGACGAGCGTCCAGCCGAGCACCTCGCCACCGGGCGGACGCCGCGCCACCAGCCGCACCCCGCCCCTGCCCGGCAGGCTGACGTGCTTGTTGACCACGATCGTGGAGTTGACCCGCTCCCGGACGGTCTCAGGCAGCAGCCGCGGGTCGGCGATGAGCTCGTGGTACTGCTCGCCGCCGGTGGTGGTCAGGTGGATGCCGGTCTCGTCCCACGACGCCCGGTCGATCTCCTCGTACGGCACCCGCGTCCCGTCGGAGAGGTGGAGCGCGAGGTTGGTGGCCACCACGTGGCCGTCGGCGGATGCGGCGAAGGTCAGCACCCGCTCGCCGCGCTCCGTCTTCAACGAGGTGCGCACGTCGGCGGGCAACCGGCGGAAAAGACTCATTGCTCCACGTTATCCGCGAGCAGGTCGAGGGTGAGCGCCGCGCTCCAGGAGAAGTCCCGGCAGCCGCGCCCGCTGCCGTCGAAGGGGTCGAAGCACTCGCGGAACCCGGCCTGCCTGACCAGGCGCAGGGTGCCGTTGGCGAGCTGGCGGCCGAGGTGGTCGAGCGAGTGCACGGCGGCGGCCCTGCGCAGCAGCCAGTTGGTGTTCACCCAGGAGGGGCCCCGCCAGTAGCGGGTGCGGTCGAACTGGGCGGCGCGGATCTCGCAGCTCGGCACGGGGTAGCCGGACGCCCCCATGAACCTGGCCGATTCCAGCGTCTCGACGGCCGCCTGGAGGTGTCCTGCGGGCAGCTCGGGGTCGAGCAGCGGACCGAACGAGCCGACCGTGCACACCTTGATGAGCCGGTCCGTACGCAGGTCCCTGGCGTAGAAGCAGCCGTCCCAGAGACGGTCGAGCAGCCCCTGCCTGATGCGCTCGGCCCGCTCGGCGTGGGGTGCGGGGTCGGCGCCCGCGAGCGGCGCCAGCTCGGCCATGGCCTGGCAGGAGGCCAGCCAGATCCCGTTGAACATCGGGTCCTCGACCGCGAACGGATGCTCGTCACGCAGGTACTCAGGGCTGTAGCCGGCGTCGCGGTAGCGCATGGCGAGCCAGACGTAGCGGTCATGGTCGCCGCCTGGGTGGCGTTCCTCCATCTCGACGGCGCGGTTGCCGTACCGGGGGGCGGGGACGGCGGTGAGCGGCTCGTCCCATGCCGGGCTGTCGTCCATGCCCGACTCCCACGGGTGCACGATCGCGGCCAGCCCCGCGCCGCCGATGTCGCGGGTGGCGGCGAGGTAGTCGTGCTGGGCGGCGAGCGCCGGGTACGTCGCGCGGACGAACGCGGCGTCGCCGGTGTGGCGGTACAGCCACCACAGCGCCAGCCCGTGCAGGGGCGGCGCGGTGAGTCCCGAGGTGAGCACGCCGGGCGCGGCGTCGTGCTCCTGCGAGCGCCAGACGGAGGGCCCGGGGAAGTACGCCTCGCGGGTGTGGAAGACGATGTGGGGCACCATCCCGGTCGCCCATTGCCCGCGCAGCAGGCTGAGCAGCTCGTCGCGGGCCCGGTCCGGCCGGTGCCTGGCCAGGCCGATCACGATGAACGCGGAGTCCCAGCTCCACTGGTGTGGATAGAGCCCCGGCGCGGGCACGGTGCCCGTGCCCGTCCAGTTCGCCTCGAGCACGGCCAGAGCCTCGCGCCCGAGCGCGGCATCGTCTACGGCAGGCCGCGCCTCCATCTTCCAACTATGACCGGGGATCCGGCGGGATGCTACGTCCGCTTGAGCATCTTCGACACGAACGCGACGCCGAAGAGGACCAGGCCGATGACGAGCGCCCATTTGAGCAGGTCGAAGACGAATCCCACGAGGGGGCCGAGCAGGAAGAGCGCGGCGATGACGGCCGCGACGATCAGAAGTACACGTCCCATGTCCGAAACGCTAAGAGATCGTTAAGTCGTTTGCAGGCGGCCAGGGGTTAGATCAGGGACAAGTCAGGGGCGTCCCCGAGCTAAAGGAACTAAAGCCGTTGAACCGGCCGTTCAGCCGGTATAAACGGGGCTACGGGGGGCCTCCTCACGGGGAGCGTGATGAGCCTGGGACCACCAATGAGCCGCGAAGGCGCCGATCACGCCCTGCGTACGCGCGCCGACGAACGCGACCGCATCTCCGGCGACCTGCTCGACCTCGAGTCCCACACCACGTACCGGCTGCTGAAGGACGCGAAGCTGCGCGGCGCCACCGAGCGGCGCTGGGCCAAGGCGAGGGAGTCGCTGACCGCGCTGTGGTCGCTGTACGACGCCTACCGCGCCGTGCTGCGGGAGGCCGAGCAGGTCAGGGCGAGCCGCACCCGGCTGGGCGCGGAGCAGCTGGCCCGGCTCACCGAGCTGCTGGCGGGCGAGTCGGTGGTGCTGCGCGCCGCGGCCAAGCCGGTCGAGCGGCGCTCTTTACGCGGTGAGGCCGACGAGCGGCTGACGCTCGACGAGGCCGTGATCCGCATGGACACCGCCTTCCAGGAGGTCACGGGAGCGCTCAACGACATCGACGCCGTGTGGAACGCGCTGCTCCCCCGGCTCGATGAGGCCGCCGCCGACCTGCGCCGCATCAGGGAGCTGGCGCGCGAGCTGGGTGAGGACGACGATCCCGGCGCGGCGTACGCGGTCGAGGAGGCGGAGCTGGCGCGGCTGCGGTCGGCGGTCGTCGAGGATCCGCTCGGCCCGCCTATCGAGCAGGACCTCGACCGGGTGGCGGGCCTGCTGGCCGCCGGCCGGGCCGAGCACGAGCAGGCGGTGACGGTCAAGGCCGAGTACGCCCGGCGCAGGGAGGACCTGGTGGCCGCTCTCGATCGCGTACGCGCGGCCGAGAGCGAGGAGCGGCTGGCCCACGGCGCGGTCGTCGTCAAGATCGCCCTGCCGCCGCAGGCACAGCCGCGCAGCAGGGTCGAGCCGCTGGCGGCGGAGCTGGCCGCGCTCGACGTGTCCGCCGGCACCTGGGTGCTGCGGGCCAAGCGGCTCGCGGCCCTGGAGGACGAGGTGCGCGCCGCCGAGGAGCGGGCGCGCACCACCGCGAGAGCCCTGTACGGCCTGCTGGCGCGGCGTGACGAGCTGCGCGGGCGGCTCGGCGCCTGCCAGGCGATGGCCGTACGCAAGGGGCTGGCAGAAGACCCGGAGACGACCGAACGGTACGAGCTGGCGCGCGCCCTGCTCTGGACCGCCCCGTGCGATCTGACGCGGGCGGCCGCGGCCGTCGATGACTACCAGCGCGCGATCCACGGAGGTGAGTGATGAGCCGCTGCGCGCAGCCCGGCTGCACGGGCACGATCGAGGATGGCTACTGCGACCTCTGCGGCATGGCCGAGAGCCCGCCTCCGATCCCCGCGGCCGCGTCGCCGAGCATGTCGTCGAGCACGTCGCCGAGCACGTCGCCGAGCCCGGCGCCCGACCCGCTGCAGACCCGGCCGGTGAGCAGGTCGGTCAGCTCGCCGTCGGGCAGCGGCAGGTCACGGGCCGGAGTGCTGGCCACGATCGCCGACCTGCCGTCGGTGCCCTACCGCGACCCGGCGACGGCGGTGATGGCCGATCCGCAGGTGCCGGAGGAGAAGCGGTTCTGCGCGAACTCGGCCTGCGGCAAGCCGGTGGGCCGCTCCCGCGACGGGCGTCCTGGGCTGACCGACGGGTTCTGCAGGCACTGCGGCACCCAGTTCTCGTTCACGCCGAAGCTGGCCAAGGGTGACCTGGTGGGCGATCAGTACCGCGTGCTCGGCTGCCTGGCGCACGGCGGGCTCGGCTGGATCTACCTCGCCTCGGACGAGAACCTGGACGGCCGCTGGGTGGTGCTCAAGGGCCTGCTCAACACCATGGACCCCGAGGCGCTCAGGGTGGCGGAGGCCGAGCGCAGGTTCCTCACCACGGTCGACCACCCCAACATCGTCAAGATCTACAACTTCGTCCGCGCCGGCGGCCACAGCTACATCGTCATGGAGTACGTCGGCGGCCAGTCCCTGCACGAGCTGCGCCGCCAGGGCCCGCTGCCGCTGCGCGAGGCCCTCATGTACGGGCGCGAGATTCTGCACGCCTTCGGCTACCTGCACGAGCAGGGCCTGGTCTACTGCGACCTCAAGCCGGCGAACGTGATCAGGGTCGGCAAGGGGCTCAAGATCATCGACATGGGCGCGGTGCAGCCGTTCGGCTCGCCGGTGGGCTCGTCGTGGGTGACGCCCGGCTACCACGCCCCCGAGCTGGAGACGCGGCCGTCGTCGGTGGCCTCCGACCTGTACACGGTGGCGAGGACGCTGGCGGTGCTGGCGGTCCCCGGCTGGAGCCCGACGTCGGGCGGCGTGCCGAATCCGCTGCCCGACGACTGCGGGCACCCGTCGTTCACCCGGCTGCTGCGGCGGGCGACCGCGCCGGATCCCGCCGACAGGTTCCAGAGCGCGTGGGAGATGGAGGAGCAGCTCGTCGGCGTGCTGCGGGAGGTCTGCGCGCTCGAGGAGGGCGTGCCGTACCCGGCGATGTCGTCCCTGTTCGGCCCGGAGCGCACGGCGGTCGGGACGGCGCTGTCGGAGTCGCGCGAGCAGGTGTTCGGCCCGCTCGACCCGCGGGCGGCCGCGGCGGCGCTGCCGGTGCCGCTGACCGACCCTGGCGACCCGGCGGCGGGCGCGCTCGCCGGTCTGCTCGGCAGCGAAGGGCCTGAGCTGCTCGCCCAGCTCGCCGGGATGACGCAGACGCCGGAGACGAAGCTGATGCGGGTCAGGCTGCTGGCCGAGGACGTCTCGCCCGAGGCGCCGGCCGCGCTGGACGACCTCGACCACGAGCTGCCCGGCGACTGGCGGGTCACCTGGTATCGCGGGGTGTTCGCGCTGGCCGGCGGCCAGGCGGACATGGCGGTGGCGTGCTTCGACGCGTGCCTGTCGGCGCTGCCCGGCGAGCCCGCGCCGAAGCTGGCGCTCGCCTTCGCGCTGGAGTGCGCGGGCAGGCCCGCGGCCGGCTGGTACGACCTCGTCTGGCGCACCGACCGCGCCTACGTCAGCGCGGCGTTCGGGCTGGCCAGGTCGGGCCGGATGAACGTGCTGGACGAGGTGCCCTCGACGTCGGTCTACCGGGTGGCGGCGCAGGTGGCGCTGGCGGCCTCGGTCGTGCGGCGGCCGGACCTGAGCGGGCTCACGCCGTCCGATCTGGTGTCCGCCGTCGAGCGGGTGACCGGGCTGAAGGGCATCGACGGGCGGCAGCGCGACGTGCTCACCGCCGAGCTGCTGCGCGGGGCGCTGGACTGGCTGGAGACCGGCCCGCCGTCACCGCCGAAGGACCTGACGCTGGCCGGCGCGCCGTTCACCGAGCAGGGGCTGCGCCGGCGGCTCGAATCGATCTACCGCAGGCTCGCCGCGCACGCCGACTCGCGGCAGGAGCGGCACGCGTTCATCGACCTCGCCAACTCGGTGCGGCCCAGGACGTGGTGGTGATGGGCGGCAACGGGCCGGCCTGCCCGGTCTGCGACATGTCCGTCATGCCCGGCGACTCCTACTGCGAGGCGTGCGGGCATCCGCTGGGCTCGCCCACCTGCGCCTCGTGCGGGGCGGCGGCGGTGGACGCCGACGGCTACTGCGAGCGGTGCGGGCTGCGCCAGCCGACCGGACGCGACCACGCCGAGCTGGTGCTGCCGGGCGGCGCCGCCGCTTTGACCGACAAGGGGCTGCGGCGGGCCCGCAACGAGGACGCGGTGACGCTGCTGGAGGCGGGCGGCTCGGTGGTGACCGTGGTGTGCGACGGCGTGGGCAGCTCGCCCCGCGCCGACGAGGCGTCCGCGGTGGCCGTCGAGACCGCGGCGGCGGCGCTCGCCAGGGGGCTGCCGGAGGAGGAGGCGTTCGCGCTGGCCGGGCGGGCGGTGGCCAAGCTGGCGACCTCGCTGGACGACGCGCCCGCCTGTACGTACGTCTCGGCCGTGGCCGAGCCAGGCGGACGCGTGCGGCTGGCGTGGGCCGGCGACACGCGGGCGTACCTGCTGCCCGGCGGCGAGCTGCTGACCGAGGACGACGTGGTGGCGACCGGCGAGATCACCGCCTGGCTCGGCGCCGACGCCGACGGCGCGGCGCCGCACGTCCGCACCCTCACCCCGCCCAGGCCCGGCCTGCTGCTGGTGTGCAGCGACGGCCTGTGGCGCTACCTGGAGGGCTACGCCTTCCCCGCGTCCGGCACCCCGGTCGAGATGGCGCGCGAGATGCTGCGCCACGCGCTCGACTCCGGTGGCCAGGACAACGTGACCATCGTCGTGATCCCCCTAGGAGAGGCTCATGAGTGACCAGCCTGCCTTCACGCTGACCATCGACCAGAACAAGTACCTCCCTCTCGATGGCCGCGAGGTGCACGCGATCCTGACCGTCAGCGCGACGGGGGCGGCGACCGTCCAGGCGGCCTCGACGGAGGCGGCCGAGGTGATCATCGTGGACACGTCGGGCTCGATGAGCGGCAGCAAGATCCGCGAGGCCAGGATGGCGGCGACGACGGCGGTGCAGACGCTGCGCGACGGCGTGCACTTCGCGGTGATCTCGGGAACGAACCGGGCCAGGGTCGTCTATCCCACGAGCCGCGACGGCCTGGCCGTGGCGAACCCGGCGACCAGGGCCGAGGCCGAACGGGCCATCTCCAAGCTGACCGCGCACGGCGGCACCGCGATCGGCGCGTGGATCAAGATGGCGGGTCACCTGCTGACCGCGCACCCCTCGGCGATCAAACACGCGCTGCTGATGACCGACGGGCAGAACAACGAGGGCGAGGACACCTTCGCCAACGTGCTGGCGGCCTGGAGCGGCAAGTTCGTGGTGGACAGCCTGGGCGTGGGCGACGACTGGGTGCCGGCCGAGCTGCGCAAGGTGGCCGAGGCGATGCTGGGCACGTTCGACTTCGTACGCAACCAAGAGGACCTGCCGGAGTACTTCCGCAGGCTGACGCAGGCGTCGATGAGCAAGACCGTGGCGGAGCTGTCGCTGCGGGTGTGGACGCCGCAGGCGGCGCGGCTGAAGTTCGTCAAGCAGGTCTCGCCCACGCTGCTCGACCTGACCGGCAAGCGCACCGACGTCAACCCGCTGACCGGCGACTACCCGACCGGCTCGTGGGGGCAGGAGGAGCGCGAGTACCACATCTGCGTCGAGGTGCCGCAGGGGCAGATCGGCCAGGAGATCCGGGCGGGCTGGGTCAAGCTGGTACGCCCCGACACCCAGGAGGTCCTGGCCAGCGGCAACGTGCTGGCGCAGTGGACCGACGACCTGGCGGCGTCCACCCAGATCAACCGCAAGGTCGCCCACTACACGGGCCAGGCCGAGCTGCACGACCTGATCCAGGAGGGGTTGAGCGCCCGCGCGATGGGCGACGCCGACACCGCCACCGCGCGCCTGGCCAAGGCGCACCGGCTGGCCGAGGAGTCGGGCCGCGAGGACACCGCGCGGCTGCTGGAGAAGGTGGTGGAGGTCGATCCGGCCACCGGCACGGCGCGGCTGCGGCGCCACGTGGACAAGGCCGACGAGATCGAGCTGGACACCGGGTCGGTGCGCACCAGCCGGCTGCGGAAGGAGGGAAGCTGATGGCGACCTGCCCGCAGGGACACGCGTCGGGGGCCGACGACTACTGCGACGTCTGCGGCATCCAGATGGCCCCGCCGGCCCGGCCGGTGTCGCGGCCCCAGCCCCGAGCCCAAGCTCCCCAGCCTGAGACGCAGGCGCAGCCGGCCGAGAACTGCCCGATCTGCCAGACGCCCAGGGCGGGGCAGTTCTGCGAGGTGTGCGGCCACGACTTCACCGGCGCCACGCCGGCCCCCGTCCCCGTGACCGGCGTGCGGTGGGAGGCCGTCGCCGCCGCCGACCGGGCGTACTTCGACAAGGTCATCGCCGAGGGCGGGCCGGACGCCGCCGCGATGCAGTTCCCGCCGTACTGTCCCGAGCGTTCCTTCCCGCTGCTGGGCGAGCAGGTGCGCATCGGGCGGCGCAGCAGGGCCAGGAACATCACGCCCGAGATCGATTTGACCGGGCCGCCCGAGGACCCCGGCGTCTCCCACCTGCACGCGGTGCTGCTCGCGCAGCCCGACGGCGGGTGGCTGCTGGTGGATCCGGGCTCCTCCAACGGCACCCAGGTCAACGGCCGCACGCTGCAGACCAACGTGCCGACCAGGGTCGGCCCCGGCGACCGCATCCACCTGGGCGCCTGGACGGTCATCACCATCAGGGAGGGCACGCCATGACGATGGTGCAGACCCCGGCGGGCGCCGTCACCCGGGCACCCGCCGCTCCCCCGCCCGCGCGCCGGCGCAGCGTCCCCGGCCGGATCCGCCTCATCACCGGCGTCACGATCGTGTCGCTGGCTCTGCTGTTCGCCGCGCTCGCCGCCGGCGGCTCCAGTGCCCGCGAGGGGCTGCGGGTGATCGGCCGCGACGCCGGCCCGCAGGTCGTCGCCACCGCCGGGCTCTACCTGGCGCTCAGCGACATGGACGCGCAGGTCGCGAACGCGCTGGTGATGGGCAAGGACTACCCGCAGCAGCGGCAGGAGGCCACGAAGGCCTACGACAAGCGGCGGGCCGAGGCGGGAGCGGCGCTGCTGAAGGCGTACGAGCTGTCGCTCGACGACGAGGCCGAGCGCACGACCGTGCGGTCCATACTCGACGGTCTCGGCCGCTACGACATGCTCGCCGGTCAGGCGCTGCTGCTCGACGAGAAGGCGGGGCACGCGGCGGGACCGCCGCCCGAGGAGGTGGTGCGGACCTATCGGGAGGCCACCGACCTCATGCGGCAGGTGCTGCTGCCGCAGGCGTACAACCTGACGCTGGAGAACGGCACGATCGTGCGCGCCACCTACGACGAGAAGGCGTTGTGGGTGCCGCTGTGGCGGGCCGTCGTCGTGGTGACCGGGCTGATCGCGCTGGGCTGCCTGATCTGGCTCCAGGTGTTCCTGGCGCGCCGCTTCCGCCGCGTGTTCGGGCCCGCCCTGGTGGTGGCGACCGTGACGACGGCGGTGGCGCTGGGGTTCGGCGTGCACGTGCTCGGCCAGGACGAGCAGGCGCTGCGCACCGCCAAGAACACGGGGTTCGACTCGGTGCTGACGCTGGCCAAGGCGCGGGCGATCAGCAACAGCATGCAGGGCGACCAGAGCCGCGCTCTGCTGGACGAGGAGCGCGCCGACACCTACAAGCACACGTACTTCGACAAGTCGCTGTCGCTCGTCTTCTACGACGTCGGCAACCTGGACGCCTACCACGACCAGGTGACCGCGGGTTCCACGAACTTCCTCGGCATGCTGGGGCCCGAGCTCGTCGGCTCTCAGGGGCATGCGGTCTTCCGCGCGTACCAGGCGTTCCAGACGGAGGACGAGAAGTTCCGCGCGCTGGTCGACGAGAAGCGGACGAACGAGGCCGTCGCCGCCAGGATCGGGCCCGTCACGGGCGCGTTCACCGCCTACGACGACGCGCTGAAGGCGCTGGCCGGCACCCACCAGGGGGTGCTCGCACGGGCCACCGCGCAGGGCGAGGGCGCGCTCGACGACCTGTGGCGGCTGCTCCCCTACGCCATCGGCGCGATCGGGCTGCTGGTGATCGCCGGGGTGTGGCCACGACTCAAGGAGTACCGATGAAGCGAGTGCTGACGGTGGCGCTGCTCCTGGCCTCGGTGGCGGTCTCGGGCTGCGCTGCGGACGGGCGGGAGTCGATCCTCGACAAGGACCGGCTGGTCATCGGGGTGCGCTCCGACCTGCCGTCGGTCGGGTTCGAGCGTGCGAAGGGCACGTTCGAGGGCTTCGACGTGGACGTGGCCGCCTACATCGCCGGGAAGCTGGACAAGGAGTTCACCTTCCGCGGCGTGCTGGCCGCCGACCGGGAGAAGGTGCTCGCCGACGGGCGGGCCGACATGGTGCTGGCCACGTTCACGATCGATCAGGACCGCAAGCAGCGGGTGCTGTTCGCGGGGCCGTACCACATCTCGTACCAGGACATCCTGACCAGGCCGGGCGAACGGATCGGCGACGTGCGCGAGCTGGAGGGGCGCCGGATCTGCGAGGTGCAGGGCGCGAACGCGGCCCAGCGGGTCGTGGACGAGCGCGGGGTGAAGGCGCAGGTGGTGCCGGTGCGCGACTACGCCCAGTGCCTGGCGGCGCTGAAGAACCGCCAGGTGGACGCCGTCACCACCAACGACGTCATCCTGGCCGGGCTGGCCAAGCAGGACGGCTCGGGGCTGACGCTGAACAACGCCCAGTTCAACGAGCAGCGCACCGGCGTGGGGCTGCGGAAGGACGACGTGGCGGGCTGCGAGGAGGTCAACCGCGCGATCACCGAGATGTACCAGGACGGGACGGCCGAGAAGCTGCTGAAGAAGTGGTTCGGCGGGTCACTGCCCCTGGACACCGTCGCCGTGCCCCAGTTCGAGGGCTGCTCGTAACGGGCTCGAAGATGTAGGGGGCAGGGGAAAGGGGACGGCCGTGGCCGTCCCCCGTCGTCCCTGATCAGTCCAGGTAGTCCCGCAACATCTGCGCGCGCGTCGGGTGGCGCAGCTTGGCCAGCGTCTTCGACTCGATCTGGCGGATGCGCTCCCGCGTGACGCCGAACTCCCTGCCCACCTCCTCCAGGGTGCGCGGATGCCCGTCGGCCAGGCCGAAGCGGAGCTGGATGATGCGCTGCTCCCGGTCGGAGAGCGTGGCGAGGATGTCGTCGAGCTGGTCCTGCAGCATGATGAAGGCAGCGGCCTCCATCGGCACGACCGCGTCGGCGTCCTCGATGAAGTCACCGAGGTCGGAGTCCTCCTCGCCGATCGGCGACTGCAGCGACACGGGCTCCTGGGCGATGCGCTGGATCTCGACCACCCGATCGACCGGGAGGTCCATCTCCTTGGCGATCTCCTCGGGCACCGGCTCGCGACCGAGATCCTGGTGCAGCTGGCGTTGCACTCTGACCAGCTTGTTGATGGTCTCCACCATGTGCACGGGGATGCGGATGGTCCGCGCCTGGTCCGCGATGGCCCGGGTGATCGCCTGACGGATCCACCAGGTGGCGTACGTGGAGAACTTGTAGCCCTTGGTGTAGTCGAACTTCTCGACCGCCCGGATCAGACCGAGGTTGCCCTCCTGGATCAGGTCCAGGAACAGCATGCCGCGGCCCACGTACCGCTTGGCGATGGACACCACGAGCCTGAGGTTGGCCTCGATCAGCCGCTGTTTGGCCCGCGTGCCCTGCCAGACCAGCTCCCTGAACTCAGGGAAGGCCAGAGGCGAGACCCCGTTCGCCAGCTTGTCCTCGGCGAACAGGCCGGCTTCGATCGACTTGGCGAGCTCCACCTCCTCCTCAGCGGTCAGCAGGGGCACCCGGCCGATCTCCCGCAGGTAGATACGGACGAGATCGCTGGTCGGCGCCCGCTTGCCTACGTCCTCCTCATCGGCGCGGGTGGATTCCTCGTCGCCCTGTGGCTCGAGGACCTCCACGCCGTTCTCGGCGAGCATGCGCACGACGCGTTCCAGCGCGTCGGACGGCAGCTCGGATCGGTCAAGCGCGGCTGCGACGTCATCGACGGTTACGCTCCCGCGCTCCCTTCCTTTCGCGACGAGGTCCGCCACCTGATCTACGGATGGCGGTCCACTTGGCAGCACCGATGCACCCACGAAGGACAGTCTGCAGTATTGGTTCCATCAAATGGCAGACCCATTTTTGTCACCGAAGGTAAGACGATCGTCTTTGCCGAATTGAGATCGCAATAAGGTTTGGCCCGAGTTTGATCAGGAAAGTAAAGTCAATTACGCGGTCTGGGAATCACGCGCCCGGCGACGACGTCTGGCCGGACGCATCTCTTTCGCTGCCTTCTTCCCCGTTGCACGCCTGCTTTGTCCAGCATTGGACCGCGCCAAGTTTCCTGGTCAACCACCCGGTTTCGCTGCCAAGCCCGCTGCAAAACTGTTACCTGAGCGACGACTCTGAACACCGTTCAGCCCCCTCGAAACGCCGCGCGGGACGGCTCGGAGGGCGGCCCGGGATGCTCAGGGACCCCCGCACGCGGCGCACTCGCCCGGAATGGGCGAGCGGGGCCCCGCACATGGCCAGGCACGGGCTGGCGGGACGGGACGGGGCGTGGCAGGGCCGCCCGCACGACGGTCGCACAGGCTGCGAATGCTGCGCTCACGCCCCGTCAGGCAACCGCCCAGCGCTGCCGGTGGGAGCTTGCGTCCACCCGCCGAGCAGGCGCGCATCGCTGCCGGTGAGGCTTTCGCCCGCCCGTCGAGCAGGCGCGCATCGCTGCCGGTGAGGCTTTCGCCCGCCCGCCGAGCAGCCGCGAGAGCTGCCGTCGGGGCGCTCAGCCGCCCACGAAGCCGCTGCCCAGTGCAGGTGCCAGAGCGGTTCGGCCGTCCCGCTAGGCGGTCGCGCCGACCGTGCGCGATGGGGGCGCTCGGGTGGCCGCATCGCGCGACGCTGCCGCCGGGCCCGCTCAGACGGCTGTCCGCACACGCGTCGCGGGTGACCGGTGGCGACACGGCGAACGGGGAGCAGGACGCCACGCTCAGCCGCTCACGAGGCTGGCGCGCAGGCCGTGGGCAACGGTGTCCGGGCGCCCTGCTCGGCTGCCGTGCAAGGATGCGGGCTGGGGCTGCTCAGGTGGCCGGATCGCCCACAGCGGCGCGCTGGAGCCGCTCAGGCGGCCCACCTGCCACGCATCAGCGCCGCATACGAGAACCCTCAACCGCCCACAGGGCACCCGCACCGGCCACAGGGTAGGCCCGCGGGCAGGACCGGCTCAGCCGCCCGCGACACCGCCGCACATGGCGGTGAACGCTCGCCTGCGGGGGCCGTCGCGCGGGCGGCGAGCAGGCCCCTCATCCGCCCGTAGGACAGTCCCGCAGGTCAGCCGTGAGCAACCGCCGCGAGGCGCCGGTAAGCGGCGCCTCGCGGCCGGGGCAGGAAGCCGCCGGAAGTGGTCCGTTGCCCAGGCCACAGGCCCCACGGGGCAGCCGTCGCGAGGCCCCGGAAGCGGGGCTCCGTGGCCGAAGCAGGCGGCCGCCGGGATCGGCCCGTCCTCAGGCCACAGGCCACAGGCCACAGTGAGCCTGCTCCGTTCCGGGGGACGCCGTCGTTGTGGTGGTCAGCCGCCGCAAGAGGCCGGTGCGCGGCGGCCGAAGCGGGTCAGCCGCCGGCGAGGCGGTCGCGGAGGACGCGGCGGCGTTGTTCCAGTGCTACCAGCTCGCCGAACAGCTTGTTGTACTCCTGCTGCTCCTCCACCGGGTTGAGCCGCTGGATGCGGGACTTGACCTGGGCGATGGCGCGGTCGACCGGCATCGCCTCGGCGGCGGCCATGATGTCGTTGGCGTAGCGCTCCTCGGCGTGGGCGTCGGCGTGGATGGGCTCGACGGCGAAGCGGGTGACCAGCGCCCGCGTGCCCTCCTCGTGGGCGTGCTCCATGAGCCGGTCGACCCACTCGCGGCCGCCGTGGCCGGCCGAGACGACGCCGCCGGCGGCCATGATGACGCGGTGGAGCGCCGCGTGCTCGGGCGTGGTGAACGCGTCGGCCTCCAGCGCGTCGAAGCGCGGCCCGAGCAGCGCGGGCCGCTGCACGGCGAGCTTGAGCAGCTCGCCCTCGACCCGCGCGCTCGGATCGACGGGCGCCGCCTGCGGTGCGCGCCTGCGGCGGCCCTGCTGGGCGCCGGAGACCTCGGAGATGCGCTGCATGACGAAGCGTTCGTCCATGAACCCGAGCCAGCGGTCGAGGTCGATGGCGTAGCGCTTGCGCAGCCCGGCGTCCTTGATGCCGGCCACGATGGGCGCGGCGGCGTCGAGCGCGGCGATCTTGCCTTCGTTGCTGCGCAGGTCGTAGCGGGAGATCGTGCTCTTGATCGCGAACTGGAACAGCGGCTCGCGGCTCGCGATGAGGTCGCGCACGGCCGCGTCGCCCTGCTTGACGCGCAGGTCGCACGGGTCGAGCCCGTCGCTCTGCACCGCGACGTACGTCTGCGTGACGAATTTCTGCTCGTCGGCGAACGCCCGCAGCGCCGCTTTTTGACCCGCCTCGTCGCCGTCGAAAGTGAAGATCACCTCGCCGCGGAACTCGGCCTGGTCGAGCAGGAAACGCCGCAAAACCTTGATGTGCTCTTCGCCGAACGAGGTGCCGCACGTGGCCACGGCGGTGGGCACGCCGGCGAGATGGCAGGCCATCACATCGGTGTAGCCCTCGACGATCACGGCCTGCGCGCGCTTGGAGATCTCGCGCTTTGCAAGATCGATTCCATAAAGGACCTGGCTCTTCTTGTAAAGCGGCGAGTCAGGTGTATTGAGATATTTCGGGCCATCATCGGAATCGAGCAACTTACGTGCGCCGAAACCGATCACATCGCCCGTGGCGTCCCGAATCGGCCAGATCAGCCGGCCCCTGAACCGGTCGATGGGCCCGCGCCTGCCCTCCCTGGCCAGGCCGCCCTTCACCAGCTCGTCGACGGTGAATCCGCGGCCCAGGAGGTGGCGGGTCAGCGCCTCCCACTCGGCCGGCGCGTACCCGACACCGAACTTCTCGGCGTCGGCACGCTCGAAGCCGCGCTCGGACAGGAAGCGCCGCCCCGGAGCCGCCTCGGGGCTCATGAGCTTCTCGGCGTAGAACTCGGCGGCGATGCGGTGGGCCTCGATGAGGCGGGCGCGCTCGCCGTGGTCGCGCCTGGGGACGTAGCCGCCCTGCTCGTACTGGAGCTGGATGCCGGCCCGCTGGGCGAGCCGCTCGACGGCCTCCGTGAACGAAAGGTGCTCGATCTTCTCGACGAACGTGATCACGTCGCCGCCCTCGCCGCAGCCGAAGCAGAAGAACATGCCCCGCTCGGGCGTGACGTTGAACGACGGCGTCTTCTCGTCGTGGAACGGGCACAACCCCTTGAGATTGCCGCCCCCGGCGTTGCGCAACTGGATGTGCTCGCCGATCACATCGGCGATGGGAGAGCGCTCGCGCACGAGCGCGATGTCGACGTCACGGATCCGGCCAGCCACGCCGGGAAGTCTATTCCGCCCCACCGACGGTTCTGCTCGTCGTGGGTGTCCCCGGCATGGGGAGTGGGCCGCCCTGACATGGGAGTGCGGGTGTCCCCGGCATGGCAGATCACGGGTGTTCACGGCGCGGGAAACGGGGAGGTAGCGGAGGGTCACCACGCGGCTGCTAAAGGGGGAAAGCGGCAATGCGGGGGCTCCCGGTCGGCTACAAAGGTAAAGGTTGTCGGTGGAAACGGTGACACGGGTGGAGAACATGCGATCGGGGCTTATCGGACGTTGGGCGGCCGTCACGGGCGCCGTGCTGCTGACCGGTGCCTGCACCCAGGCCACTGGCCTCGCGGGAGTCGGCGTGGGCCGCTCGGCCACGCCTCCCGCCACCGTTCCCGCATCGGGCCCCGCCGGAGGGACGGCGGCCGAGCCGACGCCGACGGCGAGCCCCGCTCCGACCCCGGAGCACCAGGCGGCCGAGCGACCCAAGGGCGACGACCCGGTCAAGGTGCCGCCGCCGAAGCTGTCGAAGTACACCTACACCTTCCCCGTGAAGGGCTGTAAGGTCAGCTACCAGCGCAAACTCCTGGTGCTGCCCAAGACGACGATCTGGGCCAAGGAGGGCTGCTCGTTCGTCGCGCCCTTGGACGGCGTGGTCGACGAGGTCAACCTCACCGACAACTGGTCGCCCGCCACGGACGCGGGGGCGGCGCGCGAGGGCAAGTTCGTCACGATCATCGGGGCCGACGGCGTGCGCTACCTCGGCGGCCACCTCTCCTCCGTCGCCGACGGGATCAAGCCCGGCACGAAGGTCAAGGGCGGCCAGGTGCTGGGGAAGGTGGGCAGGTCGGGCAACGCCCGCGACACCGGGGCCAACCTCTACTTCGCGATCTCGTGGAAGACCGGCCCGGCCTACTGGTGGGTGCGCAGGGGCATGGTCAAGCCGTGGGACTACCTCGACGCCTGGCGTAAGGGCAACCGCACGCTCTCGCCCCGCGAGGAGACGCTGAAGCTGCGCAAGAAGCTGGGCGAGACCCCGCCCTGCACCGTGCAGTGCGTCGGCAAGGTGGTGGCGCCGGTGCAGACGACGACGTCCAGCACCCCGAAGCCGACGAGCAAGCCCAAGAAGCGCAAGCCGCGCGAGGAGGAGATCGTCACGCTCAACCCGACGACCGCTTCTTGAGGCGGATGGCCGTCTGAGCCTCGCGCGGTCAGCGTGAAAGGCGGCGGCGCAAGGCGACGGCCTGAGCGGTCAGCGCGAGAGGCGGCGGTGCCAGGCGACGGCCGAGGTGTCGGTGAGCGAGGCGATCTGGTCGATCACCACGCGTATGCGGGCCGGGTCGTCGGGCGCCTCGATGAACGCGGGCCTGAAGGCGGGCTCCAGCGTCTCCGGCGCGCCGAGCGTGATCAGTGAGGCCAGCTCGGTGATGAGGTCGCGCTGCCTGGCCTGGTTGGCGTGGTGGAACTCGGTGGCCATCACGTAGTGCGCGGTGACGCCCTTGAGCAGCGCGCACTCCAGCCGGGTGGCGCGCGGCACGACGAGGTCGGCGCGGTGCCGCGCCCCGTGCACCTCCTTGGTGGCAGCCTGCGCAGAGCGGCAGAAGCGGCCGATGAGACCGCTGGTCAGCGCCTTCAGCCCGGCCAGGTCGGCGAGCGTGGCCGCGAAGTGGCGGGGCCACAGCGGGTCGTCGATCAGCTTGGCGAAGACCTCCTCCAGCTCGTTGAGGTCGGCTCCGGGGGCGTACCAGGTGCGGGTGGTCTCGCAGACGTCGGCGCGCTCCCGGCGCGACCGCAGCGCCTCGGGGGTGACGTGCCCCGAGTGCAGGGCGTCCTCCAGGTCGTGTACGGAGTAGGCGACGTCATCGGCCCAGTCCATGATCTGCGCCTCGAAGCTCACCCGGCCATCGGGCGCGCCCTGCCTGATCCACTCGAACACCGGCAGGTCGTCGTGGTAGACGCCGAACTTGGGCGACTTGTCGCACGTCCAGGGGTACTTGATGGAGGCGTCGAGCGCGGCGCGGGTGAGGTTGAGCCCGGCGCTGCGGCCGTCCTCGGTGAGCACCTTGGCCTCCAGCCTGGTGAGCAGGCGCAGGCTCTGCGCGTTGCCCTCGAAGCCGCCGCATGAGGCGGCGAGCGCGTTGAGCGCGACCTCTCCGTTGTGCCCGAACGGCGGGTGCCCGAGGTCGTGCGCCAGGCAGGCGGTCTCCACCAGGTCGGGATCGACGCCGAGCGTGGCGCCCATCTCGCGGCCCACCTGGGCGCATTCGAGCGAGTGCGTGAGGCGGGTGCGCGGGATGTGCTGGCCGCCGCCGAGCGTCTCGACGGGGCCGACGACCTGCGTCTTGGCGGCCAGCCTGCGTAGCGCGGCGCTGTGCAGCACGCGAGCTCTGTCCCGTTCGAAGGCGGAACGCTGAGGATTGCCGGGTGGCTCGGGAACCCAACGCTCCTGGTCGTGCTCGTCGTAGTACGCCATATGTGCGGTGATTTTCTCCAGTTTCGTCTCTCCGCTAGTGTCAAGCCTCGCGAGAACCCCTTCCCCGGGAGCCCTCCCCCATGACGACAGCATTCCGAGCGGTGTTGGCCTTCACCCTGCTCGCCGGCTTCTACGTGCTGGTCGGCCTCATTCTGGCAGCCGCCGTCTTCTTCGACGTGCTGCTTTTCGTGGACTTCCACACCAATCTGGTCAAGTTCGCGGTCGTGCTGACGCTGGCGGCGGGCGCTCTCGTACGCGCGCTGGTGATGGTCAGCCGCCGCCGCGGGGGCGAGCAGCCGGGCGTGGCGGTGGGCCGCGAGCACGAGCCGGTGCTGTGGCAGACGGTCGAGGAGCTGGCCCAGCGCGTCCGTACGGCGCCGCCGGACGAGATCCGGCTGGTCCCCGAGGTGAACGCGGCGGTGTCGGAGGACACCAAGTTCCTCGGCATGAAGGCGACCAAGCGGCGGATGTTCATCGGCCTGCCGCTGTTGCAGACGCTCACCGTGGACGAGCTGCGCGCGGTGCTCGGGCACGAGCTGGGCCACTACAGCGGCGCGCACACCCGGCTGGGCGCGCCGGTCTACCGCGGCAGGGTCTCGCTGATCGCGACCGTCCAGGGCCTGCAGAACCACCCGTTCGTGCAGCGCCTGTTCACCTGGTACGCCAAGCTCTACCTGCGCATCTCCCAGGCCGTCTCGCGCAAGCAGGAGCTGGAGGCCGACCGGTTCGCGGTGGCGATCGGCGGCCGGCAGGCCATGGCGGGCGCGCTGCGCAAGATCCACGCGACGGCGGCGGGCTGGGCGCTGTACGCCGAGAACTACCTCGTCCTGACCGGGGCGGGCGGCGCCAGGCCGGCGTCCGTGTTCGGCGGGTTCCACGCGCTGATGAGCGACCCCGAGCGGCAGGCGCAGATCGCCAAGCTTGCCGAGCAGCCCGAGGAGGTCTCGCCGTACGACTCCCACCCGAGCCTGGCCGAGCGCCTCGCGGCCATCGAGCACCTGCCCGAACCGCAGCAGGTGCCGGACCCGCGCTCGGCGCTGACGCTGCTCGTCGATCCCAACGTGGCGGTGCAGGCCGTCGAGCAGTCGATGTGGAGCCCTGAGGCGCTGATGACGCTGCGCCCGGTGCCGTGGGAGGAGCTGGTCGCGCACGGCATGTACGCGGCGCGCAACGCCGAGGCCCTGCACGACCTGGCGATCGCGGGCCAGCAGGTGATGGGGGCCTCGCGGCCGTACCTGGACGCGGCGTTCGAGGCGATCGCCCGCGGGCGGCAGGCCGAGCTCGAGGCCAAGCTGCTCGAGCAGGGCTGGAACCCGTCGCCGACGCTGCTCGCCGGGGTGCTCGGCCAGGCGCTCGAGGCGGTGCTGATCCAGCTCGGCCAGGCCAAGTGGACGCTGTCGTGGTCGGGGCCCGCGCGACTGCTTTACGACGACGGCGAGGAGGTGGCGCTGTCGGAGTACGCCGCCCAGGTCGCGGCCAACCCGGCGGCGGTGCCCGGGCTGCGGCAGTGGCTCGGCGACCACGGCATGCGCCACGACTACGTGCCGATCGAGGAGCCCCGCCCGGCCGCCCTGCACTGACCCCGCCGCCGCACGCCACCGGCCTGGCAGCGCCCCATAGCGGCACCGGCGCCTGCCCCGGCAGCGCCTCGGTAGCGGCCCTCACATCACCCCGGCAGCGCCCCGGTAGCGGCCCCGGCACCGCCCCTGCACCCGCTGCGACACCGGACCTCGACGGAGATCGCCCCGAAAAATCGCCGATCCCTTGCCAGGTTGCGATCCGTGGCCTTACGGTCACCGTTAGCATACGGACGGCCTGGAGGAGGCCATGTGAGCAGGCAGGACGGCGGGGCCCGGGCGATGCTTCCGCACATCGCCTGGCGCCTGGAGGAGATGCTCGCGGCCATCGCCGAGCGCCGGCCGCGCGCGACGGGCGCGATCGAGCAGGCGCTGCGCAAGGTGCCGCGCCACTGGTTCGTTCCCTCACGCGGGCTGGTGCTCGAAGACGACGGCGCGCGGCCGATCGACCGCGACGACGATCCGACCGCCTGGTGGGACGCCGTCTACTCCGGACGGCCGATCGCCACGCCGAGCCCCAAGGGCTCGAGCTCCTACCGCTGCGTGATGCTCGCCCCGAGCTGTGTCGTCGACCTGCTCGAACTGCTCGATCCGCAGCCCGGTCAGCGGATCCTCGAGGTGGGCACGGGCAGCGGCTGGATCACCGCGCTGCTGTGCCGGCTGACGGGCGAGTCGGGCAGCGTGACGTCGGTCGAGGGCGACGCGGCGGTGGCCGAGGACGCGTGGCGGAACCTGGTGGCCGCCGGAGTGCGCCCCCACCTGATCGTCGGCGACCCGGCGCGCGGGTGCCCGGAGCGGGCGCCCTACGATCGGGTGCTCGCGCCGTCCGTCATGCCCGACACGTGGGTGTCGCAGGCGCGGCCTGGCGCGGTGATCGTCGGCGGGAACGACCGGGCGGCGATGCGGCTCGTGGTCCCTTCGGACGACGCCTGACCTCAGCGGGGAGTCGACCGGACCGTCACACTGCCCGCCTCCCCGCCGCCTGCCCGCCGGCGAGTACGCGCTGCTGCCCGGCCTGCCCGATCCTGAGCTGACCTCGCACGCCGCGCGCCGCCCTTCTTCTCCGGGGGCGGCGCGCCCGCCTGATGGCCGCGTCCGTACGGTTCTGGCCGGATTTATCCGGTTGACCGCGCGTACGGCCGGTCATGACGATGGCCAGGTGCAGATCGAATACAAGCGGCTGGCACCAGAGGACAACGAGAAGCTGGTCGATTTCCTGATGTCCAGCCCGTGGCCGTTCCACGCCAGCGTCCCAGAGCCCGACGCGATCAGGCAGCGGGTGGCGTCCGGTGTCTACGACGACGCCGACAACCGTACGTTCTGGCTGATCGCCGACGGCGAACGAGCGGGGCTGATCAGGCTGACCGACCTCACCGACCCCACGCCCATGTTCGACCTGCGGATCAGCTCCAAGTGGCGGGGACGCGGGCTCGGCAAGGCGGCGGTGCGCTGGCTGACGGAGTACCTGTTCAACGAGTTCCCGGAGATCCGGCGGGTGGAGGGGCAGACCCGCGGCGACAACGCGGCGATGCGGGCCGTCTTCCGCGCGTGCGGCTACATCAAGGAGGCCCACTACCGCGAGGCGTGGCCGTCTCCCGACGGGTCGGTGCACGCCTGCATCGCGTACGCGATCCTGCGCCACGACTGGGCCACCGGCACGACGACGCCCCTCGTCTGGGACGACGAGCCTGTACGAACGTGACCCCCTGCGGCCCGCTCAGTCCACGTCGACGTCGTCGAGCAGCCTGAGCAGCCGCGAGAGCACGCGCAGGCAGGCATCGACCTCGGCCTCGGTCAGGTCGGCGCCCACCTGCCGCAGCACCGCGCGTTCGCGCGCGATCACCGCGTCGATGGCGGCCCGCCCCTTGCCGGTCAGCCGGATCAGCGACGAGCGCTTGTGCGCCGGGTTGGGCACCGTCTCGACCAGCCCACGCGCCATCGCGTCGTTGGTCATGCGCTGTACGAACTGGCGGCTCAGCGCCTGCGCCCGCCCCATCTGCGGGACGGTCATGGGGCCGAGGTCACGCAGCATGTTGAGCACCGCCCGCACTCCGACCGACAGGCCCTCGATGGGCGCATCCTGCTCCACCTTGCGCTGGGCGCGCCGGTGGAGGGGGCCCACCAGGTCGAAGACCTCGGTGAGCCGGTCGGTCACCGGCTGCCGTGCCGCCTCACTCACCCTCCCATCATGACACCTCAGTTGTCATCCCGAACGCCTTCACCCGGCGATATGACACCTTAGTTGTCATTCTCACGCGAACATGACACCTTGGTTGTCATGATGGGTCTGTTCTGGATCGAGCGTGGCACCGGCATGCCCGTCGTCCTGCTGCACGGCGGCTTCCTCGACCACACGATGTGGGACGACCAGATCCCGGTGCTCTCCGAGCGCCACCGGGTCATCGCGTACGACGCGCGCGGCCACGGCCGCTCACCCAACGCCGACGGGCCGTACCGGCTGACCGACGACCTCGCCGCCCTGCTGCGCCACCTCGGCACGGGGCCGGCCGTGCTGGTGGGAGTCTCCATGGGGGCGGGACTCGCGGTGGACACGGCCCTCGAGCACCCCGACCTGGTGCGGGCCCTGGTGGTGACGGGGGCGGGGACGAGCGAGCCGTGCTTCGAGGACCCGTGGACCCTGCGGGCGCTGGCCGCCTGGCACGGCGCGATGGCCGCGGGCGACCTTGAGGGCTCGGTCGAAGGGCACCTGACGCTCGGCATCGGCCCTGGCCGCGACCCCGCCGGCCTCGACCCCGAGGTGGTGCGGCGGCTGCGCGCGATGGCGCGCGGCACGATGAGCAAGCATGCCGTGGGCGAGCCGGACCACGTCGTGCCCGTGACCGACACCTGGCGGCGGATCGGCTCGATCCGCGTGCCCGTGCTGGCCGTGCACGGCGCGCTGGACTCCCCCGGCCACATCGCGATGGCCGAACGGCTCGCCACCACGGCCGCCGGCGGGCGCTCGGTGACGATCGAGAACGCCGGCCACTACCCGAATATGGAACGGCCGGACGAGTACAACAGAGTCCTCGAGGACTTCCTCGCCTCGCTGTGACACCTCCCCACTCGGCACAGCAGAACGTGACAGCCGGGCTGGCTCTTGAAGGGGGATGGGCGGGACCGGCGTCGGCGCCCGCCGGGGATTCGGGCGCCGACGCCAGTGGTCTCAGCGGTTCAGCGGGTGTCGGAGTCGCTTTCGGACAGCGCCGCGCGCCCCGCCTCCAGCCGCGCCACCGGGATGCGGAACGGCGAGCAGGAGACGTAGTCGAGGCCCACATCGTGGCAGAAGTGCACCGAGTCGGGGTCGCCGCCGTGCTCGCCGCAGATGCCGAGGTGCAGATCCGGCCGGGCGGCCCGGCCCTCGGCCACGGCGATCTCGATGAGCCGCCCGACGCCGTCCCTGTCGATGCTCTCGAACGGCGACACCCCGAAGATGCCGAGGTCGAGATAGCGGTGGAAGAACGACGACTCGACGTCGTCGCGGGAGAAGCCCCACGTCATCTGGGTCAGGTCGTTGGTGCCGAAGGAGAAGAACTCGGCGGACTCGGCGATCTGGCCCGCGGTGAGCGCTGCCCTCGGCACCTCGATCATGGTGCCGATGAGCGCGTCCACGCCGGTCTCCGCGAGGATCTTGACGGCCTCCTCCCGTACGGACTCCAGCTCCTGGACGGTCGCCACCAGCGGGATCATGATCTCGGGACGCGCGCCAGGCACCTCCTTGGCGGCCTGGGCGATGGCCCTGACCTGCATCGCGAACAGGCCGGGGATGACCAGGCCGAGGCGCACGCCGCGCAGGCCCAGCATCGGGTTCTGCTCGTGCAGGCGCTTGACGGCGCTGAGCAGGCGGCGATCCTTCTCGGTGGCCTCCTGGGTGGCGGCCTTGACCGACAGCTCCACCAGGTCGGGCAGGAACTCGTGCAGCGGCGGATCGATGAGCCTGATGGTCACGGGGGCGCCGTCCATGGCGCGGAAGATGCCGATGAAGTCGGCCTTCTGCAGCGGCTCCAGCGCGTCGAGCGCGGCCTGGCGCTCCTCGTCGGTGGTGGCGAGCACCAGGTCCTCCACGAGCTGCCGCCGCTCACCGAGGAACATGTGCTCGGTACGGCAGAGCCCGATGCCCTGAGCGCCGAAGCGGCGGGCGCGGGCGGCGTCCTCGGGGGTGTCGGCGTTGGCGCGCACCCGGAGCCTGCGGGCGCCGTCGGCGTGCCGCATGATGCGGTCCACGGCCTTCACCAGGTCGTCCGCCGGTTCGGCGTCGCCCTCGAAGTACTCGACCACGGCCGACGGCACGACCGGGACCTCGCCGAGGAACACCTCGCCGGTGGTGCCGTCGATGGAGATGACGTCGCCTTCGGCGACCACCACGCCGCCGGGGGCGGTGAAGCGCCGCTCGGCGGTCTGCACCTCCAGCTCCTCGGCCCCGCACACGCACGTCTTGCCCATGCCGCGGGCCACCACGGCGGCGTGCGAGGTCTTGCCGCCGCGGCTGGTCAGGACGCCCTTCGCGGCGATCATGCCGGACAGGTCGTCGGGGTTGGTCTCGCGGCGTACCAGGATGACGTCCTCACCCTGCCCGGCCAGCTCGACGGCGCGCTCCGACGAGAAGACCGCCTTGCCGACCGCGGCGCCGGGAGAGGCGTTCATGCCCTTGGCGATCCGCTGCCTCTCCGCGCCGCTGTCGAAGCGGGGGAACATGAGCTGCGCGAGCTGGTCGCCGGTGACGCGGGTGACGGCCTCGTCCATCGTGATCAGGCCCTGGTCGACGAGCTGCGTGGCGATGCAGAACGCCGCCGCGGCCGTGCGCTTGCCCACCCGCGTCTGCAGCATCCACAGCTTGCCGCGCTCGATGGTGAACTCGATGTCGCACAGGTCCCGGTAGTGGTTCTCCAGCGTCTCCATGATGCCGAGGAGCTCGCGGTAGGAGTTCGGGTCGATGCGTTCGAGTTCCTGCAGGGGCATGGTGTTGCGGATGCCGGCCACCACGTCCTCGCCCTGGGCGTTCTGCAGGTAGTCGCCGTACACGCCCTGCCGGCCCGAGCCGGGGTCGCGGGTGAAGGCGACGCCGGTGCCGGAGTCGTCGCCGTAGTTGCCGAAGACCATCGCCATGATGTTGACGGCGGTGCCGAGGTCGGCGGGGATGCGCTCCTGGCGGCGGTAGAGAATGGCGCGCGGCGCGTTCCAGGAGTCGAAGACCGCCATGACGGCCAGCCGCATCTGCTCGCGCGGGTCGGACGGGAAGTCCTTTCCGGTCTGCTCGCGCACAATGCCCTTGTACGTCTCCACGAGCCGCTGCAGCTCGCCGGCGTCCAGGTCGGTGTCCTGGCGGCGGCCCTTCAGCCTGTCGAGCGCGTTCTCGAACAGGTCGCCGTCGATGCCGAGCACGGTCTTGCCGAACATCTGGATGAGCCTGCGGTAGGAATCCCAGGCGAAACGGTCGTTGCCGCCCGACTGCTTGGCGAGGCCGTGCACCGACTCGTCGTTGAGCCCGATGTTGAGTACGGTCTCCATCATCCCGGGCATGGAGAACTTCGCCCCTGAACGTACGCTCACCAGCAGCGGGTCGTCGGCCTGTCCGAGCTTCCTGCCCATCCGGGACTCCAGCGCCGCGAGATGCTCGGCGACCTCCTCTTCCAGGCCGTCGGGCAGGGAGCCTTCCGCCAGGTAGTGGCGGCACGCGTCGGTGGTGATCGTGAATCCGGGGGGAACGGGCAGCCCGAGGTTCGTCATTTCGGCGAGGTTGGCGCCCTTACCGCCGAGAAGATCTTTGAGATTCCTGTTGCCCTCGGTGAAATCGTAAACGTACTTGGCCACCACAGCTCCAATCGAACGCCTCTGAACCGGACTCTACCGGTGAAATTGATGATGAAACTGCACCCCTCCGTTAAGTCGTCGTTTGTGCTGGTAAACACGGTATGACAGGTCTAATCCAATTTGAAGGGTCATAGCCGAAGAATTGGATTAGACCAATTGGTTTACACCAATTCTTGAGAAAGGCGAGTGGCGGATGAGAAACAGGTCACACTGCTACTGGAAGGCGCTCGTCACCACCCGGCACAAAGGCTCGTCGGCCTGCTAAGCCATGTCGGGAACGCGGCGGTCACCCCGGGCCTGGGCGCGTCCGTACACACGAAAGGGCCGGCGCGTGACCCTCAGGTCGGGTCCCGCGCCGGCCCTGTCCCGTCTCAGGCCACAGAGCGCGCCAGCGGGTTCGTCTCAGGGGGCGCGTCTCCGGCGCCCTCGCTGGGCGGGAGCCAGAGCACGAACGTGGCGCCCTGGCCGAGCCGGGAGAAGACCGCCACGCGGCCCCCGTGCGACTCCACGATCTGCCGTACGATCGCCAGCCCCAGCCCGGTGTGCCGGTCGCGGCGGCTGGACTCGCCGCGCCAGAACCGGTCGAACACCCGCTGCTGATCCGCCTCCCGCAGCCCGGGGCCGTCGTCGCGGACCGCCGCCCACAACCAGCCGCCCATGCGGCCCGCGCCCACCCTGACCGTGCCGCCGGACGGGGAGAAACGAACGGCGTTCGACAGCAGATTCGCCACCGCACGCCGCAGCGCGTCGGCGTCGCCGATCATGCCGAGGCCGCTGCCGAGCTCGCGGACGATCGTCACGTCGCGGGCGGCCGCGGGAGCGGTGTACTCCTCGCACGCCTCCCCCGCCACCGTCGCCAGGTCGAGATCCGTGTCCGCGAACGCCGTGCCCTGCCGCCTGGCCGTGGCCAGCAGGTCCTCCACCAGCGTCGTCATCCGGGTGGTCGCGCGGTCCACGATGGCCACCGCCCGTGCCCGCTCCTCCTCGCTGGCGTCGGGAGAGGCGAGCACGGCGTCCACGTTCGCCCTGATGATGGTCAGCGGGTTGCGCAGCTCGTGCGAGGCGTCGTCGATGAGCTGCCGCTGCGCGCTGAACGCCTCCTCCAGCCGGTCGAGCATCGTGTCGATGGTGTCGGCCAGGTCCTTCAGCTCGTCGCGCGGGCCGCGCAACCTGATGCGCCGCGTCAAATCGGTGGCCTGGATCTCCTCCGCCGTACGGGTGATCGACCGCACCGGCCGCAGCACCCGGCCGGACAGCACCCAGCCGATGCCGAGGCTGGCGACGTACAGGCCGGCCAGGGTGAGCAGCGAGTACTCGCGCAGCGTCGCCAGCGTCGCGACGTTGACCGCGTTCTCGACCTCCTCCACGAACACCACTTCACGCCTGCCCAGGTACTGGTTGCCGCTGTAGGCCTTGGCGTACTGCGTCGTGATCGGCCGCTCCTGCGTCGTCTTCGACACGGCGAAATAGATGCCGCCGAGCACCAGCGCGGCCAGCACGAACAGCAGGCCCGAGTAGAGCACCGTCAGGCGGAAGCGGATGGTGTGGATCACGACACGGGCTCCTTGAGCCGGTAACCCCGGCTGATCACGGTCTCGATCAGGCCGTCCTCCTGGAGCTTGCGCCGCAGGTTGCCGACCGTGACCCGGACGGTGTTGGTGAACGGGTCGGCGTGCTCGTCCCAGACGTGTTCGAGCAGCTCCTCCGTGGAGACGACGTGTCCCGGCCTGGTCATCAGGTAGTGCAGCACGCCGTACTCCTTGGGCGTGAGCGCCAATGCCCGGCCGTTCAGCGTCACCTCGAGCCGGGCGGTGTCGATCCGCAGGCCGCCCACCTGGAGCACCGACGTGCCGCCCGTGATGTCCCTGCGCAGCAGCGCCCGCACCCTGGCCAGCAGCTCGGGGAACGCGAACGGCTTGACCAGGTAGTCGTCGGCGCCCTCGTCGAGACCTCTGACCCGGTCGTCCAGCCGGTCGCGGGCGGTCACCATGATGATCCGCACGCCCTTGCCCGCGGCGCGCAGCGACCGGCACAGCTCGAAACCGTCGCCGCCCGGCAGGTTCAAGTCGAGCAGCACCAGGTCGTAGGTGTTGACCTGCAGCCTCTCATGCGCGGCCGGGGCATCGTAGGCGACGTCCACCGCGTACCCGGCCCGGACCAGGCCGACGCGCATCGCGTCGACCAGGTCCTCTTCGTCCTCCACCACCAGCAGTCGCATACTTTGAACCCTAATTTCGGATGATGCGTTCAGCGATCGGCGCCGCCCTGTCGATCGGGATGGCGAACCCGATGCCGATGTTGCCTCCGCCCCTGCCCGCAGCGATCGCCGTGTTCACGCCGACGACCTCGCCTCGGGCGTTCACCAGCGGGCCGCCCGAGTTGCCGGGGTTGATGGAGGCGTCGGTCTGCACCGCCGTACGGCGGGCGCTGCCGAGGCGTACCTCCCGGTCGAGGGCGCTCACGATGCCGGCCGTCACCGTGCCCGACAGGCCCAGCGGCGAGCCGATCGCCAGCACCTGGTCGCCCACCGACAGGTCGGACGAACGGCCCAGCGTCGCAGGCGTCAGCTCGCCCGGGTAGTCCACCTCCAGGACGGCCAGGTCCTCGTCGCCGTCCGCGCCCGCCACCCTGGCCGTCAGGCGTCTGCCATCGGAGAGCACCACCGTCACCCGGGTGTTGCCCGCGACCACGTGGGCGTTGGTGAGAATGTGGCCGCGGTCGTCCACGACGAAGCCGGAGCCGCCCGCGGTGCGCGTCTCGATCGAGACCACGCTGGGCAGCACGCGGGCCGCCGTCGCGCTCAGCCCCGTCGGGGGTGTGGACGGTGCGGGCGCCACCCTCGGCAGCGCCGCCGGGGCCGCCGGCTCCTCCACCGGTCGCGTCCCCGCCAGGACCGCTGCGGCCCCGCCTGCTGCGGCTCCGGCGAGCACGGCCACCAGTGCTGCCGCCGCCAGCCCCCGTCCCCGGCCCGGAGCCGCAGGACCGGCCTGACCGCCTGTCCCGGCCATGCCTACCCCGCCCGCACCTGGTCCGCCTGCACCTGACCCACCTGCACCTGGCCCGGCCGCACCCGGTCCGCCTGCACCTGACCCACCTGCACCTGACCCGGCCGCACCCGGTCCGCCTGCACCTGACCCCGCCGCGCCTACCCCGGCCCCTGCTCCGGCCGCCCCTGCTCCGGCCGCCGAGGGGGCCGCCCACGAAGGCGCGGTTCCCGTCGCGTACGGCCCCGTGGGGTACTGGCCCGCAGGCGAGGCCCCCGCCGACGTCCCGCCTGCACCGGCCGACCCCAGAGGCGACGCACCCGCGTAGGGGGAGCCCGTGGCGGAGCGCCGCGACCGGGGCGGCAACGAGCTGGGCAGGTGCCCGGCGACCCACCCCGCCTGCACACCGGCACCACCGCCCGGCCCGCCGCCCGCGCCCGGCGGCCCTGCCGCGCCCGGTGCCCCTGAGCGCGGTGTCCCTCGCAAACCGGGTGCCTCTTTCGCCCCCAGCGTGCCTGCCACGCCTGTCCCGGGTGCGGGGCCCGAGCCCGAGCCGGGTCCCGCACCCGGCCCGGCTCCCAGCCCCACGGCGCGCAGCAGCCGGGACAGGACTCCCGTCCCAGCCCCAGACCCCGACGCGCCCGGCGCGCCTGTCGCGCCTGGCCCGGGTGCCGCGCCCTGGGCGGCACCGGCCCCCGACGTGGGGCCTGCCTCGGACCCGAGGCCCGCCCCGGACGTGGGGCCTGTCCCGGACGCGGGGCCTGCGCCTGTGCCGGTTCTAGCGTCTGGCTCGGCGCTCAGGCCCGTGCCGCGTCTCGGCTTCGGCAAGGCTCCTGGCCCTGACGCGGTACCCGGTCCCGGCCCGTGTTCCGCGCCAGCGGAACCCGCGGCAGCGGTGCCGGTGGTCCCTACGGCGAAGGCGCCTGCAGGCCCTGCAGCCGTGACGCCTACGGGCCCTGTGCCAAGGGTGCCGGCGGCGGAGGAGCCGACGGACCCTGCGGCGGAGAAACCCGAGGCGGAGGCACTGGAGGCCGAAGCGCCGGCGGCGGAGGAGCCGGCGCGTTCTGCGGCCGAGAGACCGGAAGCGGAGGAGCCGACGGGCCCAGCGGCGGCAGTGCCGGAAGCGGAGGTCCCGGGTGCGGGGGTGCAGCGGGGGAAGAGGCGGCGGGGCGCTTTCCCCTCGGGGCAGGACTCGTCGGCGGGTGATGCTGAAGGGGCGGCGGGCGGTACGGACGGACCCGGACGGACGGCGGGCGGAGTGCGGAAGTCGGGACCTGACGGCGAGCCGATGCCTTTCATGGCAGCCTCGAGAACCACAGCATCGACGTCACCGCCGCCACCAGCCCGCAGATCAGCCCCGCCGCCACGAACCACTGCCAAACCTCCTGACGCTCGGTGCGGTAGCCGACCGAGGTGCCGATGTCCTCGTAGACGGCCTGCAGCTCGTCCCCGCTCGCGGCCTCGTAGAAGCCGCCGCCCGCGGTCTCGGCGAGGCTCTGCAGCGCCGGCCCGTCCACCGGGACCGGTACGTCGCGCCCGGACAGGCTGATGACGCCGTCCGGGGTGCCGTACGCGATGGTGGTGACCGGGACGCCGCGCGCGGACGCCTCGGCCGCGGCCTCGCCCACGGTGCGGCCGGTGGTGTTGGAGCCGTCCGACAGCAGCACGATGTGCGCGGGCGGCGCCTCCTCCTCGCTGTCGAGCGCGGCGATCGCCTCCAGCGAGGTGAAGACGGCCTCGCCGATGGCGGTGCCCGAGTCGGTGCCGAGGCGTTCGAGCGCGGTCAGTACGGCCTGCCGGTCGGTGGTGGGCGGCACCGCGACGGAGGCCGAGCCGGAGAACGACACCAGCCCGAGATTGAAGCGTTCGGGCAGCCCTTGGACGAACTGGTCGGCCGCCCGCTTGGCCGCCTCGAACCGGTTGGGCGAGACGTCGGTGGCCCCCATGGACGCGGACACGTCGAAGGCCACCATGATGGTCGCCCGCTCCCGAGGCACCAGCACCTCGGCGGTCGGCCGGGCGAAGCCGACCACGAGCAGCGCGAACATGAGCAGCAGCGCCGCCGCGGGCACGTGCCTGCGCCAGCCGGGCCGGCGCGGCGCGACCTTGTCGAGCAGGTCGTAGTTGGCGAAGCGGACGGCGTACGCGGTCCTGCTGCGCAGCGCGACGATGACGTACGTGACCGCGAGCAGCGCCACCGGGATGAGCAGCAGCAGCCAGAGGGGCGCGATGAGGGTCACGCCGCGTCACCTCCTCCTCCGCTCATGGGAGCGTGTCCGTGCCTGGTGGGGCCGGCGGCCAGGGCGGCCAGGCGGCGCTGCCGCATGACGTGCCTGACCAGGTCGCGCACCCAGTCCCGGTCGGTACGCAGCCGCATGTGGGTCACCCCGGCCCTGCGCAGCCCGGCGGAGACGGCGTCCCGCTGGGCGAGCGCGGCCTCGGCGTACCTGCGGCGCAGCCGGGAGCTGCCGGTGGCGACCTCGCGCCGCCGTCCGGACTCCGGGTCGATCACCGTGAGGATGCCGACGTTCGGCAGCGTCAGCTCGCGCGGGTCGATCACCTCCACGGCCAGCACCTGGTGGCGGGCGGTGAGGCGGCGCAGCGGCGGCTCCCAGGTCTCGGGCGAGTCGAGGAAGTCCGACAGGACGACGACCATGCCGCGCCGCCTGGTCAGCCGCCCGAGGTGCTCGGCGGCGACGCCGAGCAGCGGCTCGGCCACGCCGGGCGGGGTGCGCGGCAGCGCGAACGCCGCCTGGAGCAGCGCCATCAGGTGCGGCCTGCCCGTCCTGGCGGGCAGCGTCCTGACCCCGCCGCCGTGCAGCACGTGGACGCCGATCCTGTTGCCGGTGCGCTGGGTGATGAAGCCGATCGCGGCCAGCGCGGACAGCGCGAGCTCGCGCTTCTCCATCGCGACGGTGCCGAAGTCCATGCTGGCGGTGGCGTCGAGCAGCGCCCATACCTCCAGCTCCCGGTCCGCGACCAGGTCACGGACGTGGGGCTCGTTCGTGCGCGCGGTGACGTTCCAGTCCATCCGCCGCACGTCGTCGCCCGGCCGGTACGCCCGCGACTCCGCGGGCTCGCTGCCCGGACCCGGCACCAGGCCCATGTGCTCGCCCTGGAGCAGCCCATCCAGCCTCCTCGTGATCGTCAGCTCGAGCCTGCGCAGCGCGGGCTCGGCCATCAGGTACGGCTTCATGCGGCGTCCGTTCTCATGTCCGGCCGCATGTCCGCCCGCATGTCCGCCCGCATGCCCGGCTGCGTGTCCGGCTGCGTGTCCGGCTGCGTGCCGGCCCGCTGCTGGGGAGTGACGACCGGCAGGGGCACCGCCGCCACCACGCGGTCCACGACCTGCCGGGGCATGACGCCGTCGGCCAGCGCGTCGAAGGAGAGCACGAGCCGGTGCGCCATGACGTCGTGCGCGAGATCGCGTACGTCCTCGGGCAGCACGTAGTCGCGCCCACGCAGCAGCGCGAGCGCCCGCCCTGCGGCCAGCAGGCCGAGCGTGGCCCTGGGGCTGGCGCCGAAGACGAGCTGCCGGCCCACCTCGGGGATGCCGTACCTGTCGGGGTCGCGGGTGGCGTACACCAGGCGGACGGCGTACTCGGCGACCGCGTGGTGCACGAAGACCTCCTCGGCCCGGCGCTGGAGTGCGATGACCTCCTCGGGGCCGAGGACGCGCTGGGGCGCGGGCGGGTCCACGCTCATGCGGTAGACGATCGCCAGCTCCTCCGATTCGCTGGGATAGTCCACGTCGATCTTGAGCAGGAAGCGGTCGCGCTGCGCCTCGGGCAGGTGGTAGACACCCTCGGACTCGATGGGGTTCTGGGTGGCGAGCACCAGGAACGGCCGGGGCACCTCGTACGTGGTGCCGCCGATGCTCACCTGCCCCTCGGCCATGATCTCCAGCAGCGCCGACTGCACCTTGGCGGGCGCCCTGTTGATCTCGTCGGCGAGCAGCAGGTTGACCATGACGGGTCCGAGCTCGACGTCGAACGTCTCGGACGACGGCCGGTAGATCCTGGTGCCGACGATGTCGGCCGGCACCAGGTCCGGCGTGAACTGGATGCGCGCGAACGTGCCGCCGGCCACCGTGGCGGTGGTCTCGGCGGCGAGCGTCTTGGCGATGCCGGGCACGCCTTCAAGCAGGCAGTGACCCTTGGCGAGAACGGCGACGAGCAGGCGCTCGACCATGTGATCCTGACCCACGATCACGCGCTTGATCTCGAACAGGGCGCGTTCGAGCAGTGCGGGGTCGGTCATGGCTGCACGCTCCCGTGCCGGCAGTCGTCCACGACGACCCGCAGCTCCAGGGCCGATGGCTCCGGTTCGGCGAACGCGGCGCCGCCCGTCATCATCAGCGCGGCCGCGGCGAGCAACGTAAGAGCGAAACGTGGTTTACGCATGAATCCCTCGTCCCTCGTATGTGCCGGTAATCGGCTTAGGACGAATGTCATCAGGCGACCGCGAAAAGCAGCGTAACCGTCGTCTTTATACAAATTTTCGGTGTACGCCCCGAGACGCCGACCTGCGCTCCGGGAGGCCGGCCGGTCTGCGCCCAGGAGGGACTCCGGGAGGCCGGTCTACGCTCCGGGATGCCGGTGTCACGCCCCAGGACGCCGCCCCCGCACAGGGACGTGAAAGGGCCGCCCGCCACAACGGCGAGCGGCCCTCGGCGGGTCAGTCGTTCAGGTGCTGGCGCAGGTAGGACTCGACGCCCTCGATGGAGATGCGTTCCTGGGCCATCGAGTCGCGCTCGCGGATCGTCACCGCGTTGTCCTGCAGGGTGTCGAAGTCGATCGTGATGCAGAACGGCGTGCCGATCTCGTCCTGGCGGCGGTAGCGGCGGCCGATCGCGCCCGCGTCGTCGAACTCGACGTTCCAGCGGCGGCGCAGCTGCGCGGCCAGGTCGCGCGCCTTGGGCGACAGGTCGGCGTTGCGCGACAGCGGCAGCACCGCGGCCTTGACCGGCGCGAGCCGGTGGTCGAGCCGCATCACCGTGCGCTTCTCCATGACGCCCTTGGCGTTGGGCGCCTCGTCCTCGCTGTAGGCGTCGAGCAGGAACGTCAGCGTGGCGCGGTCGACACCGGCCGCGGGCTCGATGACGTACGGGATGTAGCGCTCGCCGCTCTCCTGCTCGAAGAAGCTGAGGTCGACGCCGGACGCCTTGGCGTGGGCCGACAGGTCGAAGTCGGTGCGGTTGGCGATGCCCTCCAGCTCACCCCACTCCGAGCCGGCGAAGTTGAAGCGGTATTCGATGTCGACCGTGCGCTTGGAGTAGTGGGACAGCTTCTCCTTGGGGTGCTCGTAGAGCCGGAGGTTGTCCTTGCTGATGCCGAGGTCGGAGTACCAGCGGTAGCGCTCGTCGATCCAGTACTGGTGCCACTCTTCGTCGGTGCCGGGCTTGACGAAGAACTCCATCTCCATCTGCTCGAACTCGCGGGTGCGGAAGATGAAGTTGCCCGGCGTGATCTCGTTGCGGAACGACTTGCCGATCTGGCCGATGCCGAACGGGATCTTCTTGCGCGCCGACTGCTGGACGTTGAGGTAGTTGATGAAGATGCCCTGCGCGGTCTCGGGCCGCAGCCAGGCCAGGCCCGACTCGTCCTCGACCGGGCCGAGGAAGGTCTTGAGCAGGCCGCTGAACTGCCGGGGCTCGGTGAAGGTGCCCTTGTTGCCGCAGTTGGGGCAGGTGATGTCGGCCAGGCCGCCCTCAGGGGCCTTGCCGTTCTTCTCCTCGTACGCCTCGATGAGGTGGTCGGCGCGGAAGCGCTTGTGGCAGGACAGGCATTCGGTCAGCGGGTCGGTGAAGGTGTCGACGTGGCCGCTCGCGCGCCACACCTCGGGCGCCAGGATGACGGACGAGTCGAGGCCCACGACGTCTTCGCGGGACTGGACCATCGACAGCCACCACTGCCGCTTGACGTTGTTCTTCAGCTCGACGCCCAGTGGACCGTAGTCCCACGACGCGCGCAGTCCGCCGTAGATCTCGCTCGACGGGTAGACGAGCCCGCGGCGCTTGGCGAGGCTGACGATGGTGTCGATGACGTCGGTGCGTCGTGCCATTTTGGTTGATTCTCTTTCCGGCTGGAGGTCGGCGAGGGTGATTCGATGAGCTCCCAGCTTAGGGCACGGTCGGCTGCTCTCGCGCGCGACTAATCACTCGTCCCGGAGGAGGTGTCAGGGGCGTCCTGGGCGTCCTGGGCGTCATACGTGTAAACGTCCTCGTACGCGCTGGGCTCGTTCAGCATGAGGATCATCAGCGGATACATCACCATCCGGGCGGCCGACAGGGCCCTGCGGTAGAAGCCGGCGCCCTCCCATTCCGAGATCAGCGCCCACAGGTTGGGCTCGTCGACCGAGCGGGCGAGCCTGCCACGCCGGTAGCCGGGCTGCTGCGCGAAGGTGTCGAGGATGGTCTGGCCCTGCTTGACGAAGTCCTGGGACTGGGACTCTGGGACGGTGTATCGGATCACGGCGAGCACCCGACCAGCCTAGAGGTGCAGGCCCCACGAGTCGCGCGAACTCCCGTAGGCTTCGCGGCGTGGCCCCTGAGAAGAGGCGCGCGGACAAGCGCGACGACATCCGCGGCGGCAAGCAGCGCCCGCTGCCGCCGGGCGAGCAGTTCTTCACGCCGGGCGCGACCGGGCTGCGCAAGGCGGTGGAGCAGCGCAGCGCGGTGCCGATCACATACCTGTTCACGCAGGTGCCCCGCTGGGTGACGCCGGCGGTGATGGTGATGCTGCTGCTGGCCGGGTTCGCGGTGACCAACCCGCTCGGCGGCGTGGCGGTGCTGCCGGTGCTCGCGTTCATCGGCTGGCTGGCGTATCTGTCGTGGCCGTCGCTGGGCGCGGGCGGCAAGCTGCTGCGGGTCGCCATGCTGACGTTCCTCGTCCTGCTGGCGGCGACCCGCTTCGGCGCGCTCTGACACCTCAGGTGGTCAGGGCAGCAGCGTGTAGCCGGGGAAGTTGCCCGGCAGGCGCTCGTCGTCCGAGCCGCCGGAGACGGGAACGGTGACGGCGCGGACGAGCAGCTCGCCGCCCACGAACGCGCCGCGCCACGACGCGCCGAGCCCGCCGAACAGCTCCTCGCGGTCGCCGCGCGAGCGCGGCCGGTTGTGCCCGACCTTGAACGCGCGCACCTCGGGCGCGAGCCGCTGGAAGGTCGCCTCCTCATCGCACGACAGGGTGGCGACGAGGGCGCCGTTGCTCGCGTTCATGGCGGCCAGCAGCTCGGCCTCGGTGTCGACCAGCACCATCGTGTCCACGGGCCCGAACGGCTCGGCGTGGTGCAGCGGCGACGACGGGGGCGGGTTGAGCAGCGCCGTCGGTGCGAAGTACGCCGAAATATCCTGACCGGGGAGGAAGCATCCGTCGTCGAGTGCGGCCCGGTACACCGGCACCCCGCCCCTGGCCACCGCCTCGTCCACCTGATCGGCCAGTTCCTTGGCCTTGGAGGCGTTGATGAGCGGGCCGAAGTCCAGCTCCGGCAGCGGGTCGCCGGCCTCGGCCACGGCCAGCGGATGCCCGAAGCGCAGCGAGCGCACCGCCTCCAGGTAGGCGGCCAGGAACTCGTGGAAGAGCGAGCGCTGCACGACGAAGCGCGGGTAGGCGGTGCAGCGCTGCTTGCCGTAGTCGAAGGTGGCGCGGATCTGCCTGGTGAGCAGGTCCCAGTCGCCGTACTCCCACACGCCCCAGCAGTTGAGCCCCTCCTGCTCCAGCACGTGCCGCCGGCCGAGCCCGCCGAGCCCGGCCAGCGAGGTCGCCACCTTAGCGCCGGCGTCCCTGCCGCCCACGAACGACACGCAGCCCAGCGCGGCCGAGCCGACGAGCACCGGGGACAGCTCCGCCCCTCCCCCGCTGACCAGCGTGAACGGCAGCCCCTCGCGCACGGCCAGCGCGCAGGCCAGGGTGAGGCAGCACAGCCCGCCGTCGGTGGGCGTCTTGGCGATCACCGCGTTGCCCGCGAGCGCCTGCACGAGCATGGCGTGCATGAGCACGCTCATCGGGTAGTTCCAGCTCGCGATGTTGCTGACCGGGCCCGGTAGCGGGGCGCGCCCGGCCACCATGCGGTCGATCTCCTCGACGTACCAGCGGACGCCGTCGAGGCAGCGGTCCACGTCGGCGCAGGCCGTCCTCCACGGCTTGCCGATCTCCCAGACCAGCAGCAGTGCCAGCAGGTCGCGGTGGGCGGCCATCGACTCCACGGCCGCCGCCACCATGGCCTTGCGCTCGGCGAGCGGCGTGTGGCGCCAGCGGCGGTGCTCGTCGACCGCGCCCGCCACCGCCCGGCCGGCGCCTGCCCTGTCGAGCCGGGGCGGTCCCGCGATGGCGGTGCCGTCGAGCGGCGAGAAGCCGGGCACCGGACGCCCGTCGCGGTGCCAGATGCCGCCCCAGTGGTTCAGCACGCGGTCGTCGTGAAAGGCCTCGGGGGCGACGCGGCGGCACCGCTCGTACGCCTCCTGCCAGGACGTCCCTGGTTTGAGCCGCATGGTGACCTCCCTCCTCAGTCCGACCAGTCGGCGGTGATGAGCTCGGGCAGCGGCTCGAACTCCTCGACGGCGTCGAGCGCCGGCCCCATGGCGGCGTCGGCCTCGCGTTCCACCATCACCTCCACCAGCACCGGCAGCCGTTCGCGCGCCGACTCCGCGCTCGCCCATGCCAGCGCGTCGCGGATGTCGCCGGGCAGCTCCACCCGGCGCGCCGGGCAGCCGAACGCCTCCATCGCCTTGACATGGTCGATGCCGCCCTCCCCGTAGTGCAGATCGACGGCGTAGTTCATGCCGTACGGGAGCTCCGCCTGCCTGATGAGCCCGAGATACTCGTTGTTGATCATGACGATGACGAACGGCACCCGGTACTGCGCCGCCACCGCAACCTCCTCCATGAGGAACTGGAAGGAGTAGTCGCCGGCCACCGCGACGACCTGCCGCTCGGGATGGGCGAGCTTGACGCCCATGGCGGCGGGCACCTCCCAGCCCAGCGGCCCGGCCTGCCCGCAGACCAGGTAGCGGCGCGGCAGGTACGTCCTCTGGAACTGGCCCGACCAGATCTGGTAGAGCCCGATCGCGGTGACGAACGTGGTGTCGCGCGGGAAGTACTCGTTGATCTCCTTGAACACCCTGGGCGGCTTGATCGGCACCTCGTCGAAGTCGTCTCTGCGGGTGAGCGTGCCGCGCAGCTCGGCGACCCGGCGCACCCACCTGCCCGGCTCGCGCGGGCCGCCGCGGCGGCGTGCCTCGTCGCGCAGCCCGGCGAGCACCGGCCTGGCGTGCCCGACGACGCCGAGGTCGGGCTCGAAGACCCGGCCGATCTGCAGCGGGTCGATGTCCACGTGCACGAACCTGCGGCCGCGCCGGTAGACGTCGAGGTCGCCGGTGTGCCGGTCGCCGAAGCGGGCGCCCACGGCCAGCACCAGGTCGCTCTCCAGGAACGCGGCGTTGCCCCACCGCGTCTGCGTCTGGATGCCGGCCATCCCGGCGAACAGCGGGTGGTCCTCGGGGAAGGCGCCCTTGCCCATGAGCGTCACCTGCACCGGCACCTGAAGGTGCTCGGCCAGCGCGCGCAGCTCGTCGCACGCGTTCGCGATGATCACGCCGCCGCCGGCCAGGATGATCGGCCGCCTGGCCTCCTCGACGAGGTCCATGGCCGCGCGCACGGACCGGGGCAGCGGCTCGGGCACGGGGACGGGCAGCGGCGCGTCCAGCTCCCGGTCGTACCGGCAGGTGCCGCGCTGCACGTCGATCGGCAGGTCGATGAGCACAGGACCGGGACGTCCCGAGCGGGCGACCCTGAACGCCTCCCTGAACACCCACGGCGCCTGCGCGGGCTCCCTGAGCTGCACCGCCCACTTGGTCACCGGCCTGGCGACCTCCACGATGTCCACCGCCTGGAACGCCTCCTGGTGCAGCTTGGTGCTGGCGGCCTGGCCGGTGACGCAGATGAGCGGGATCGAGTCGGCGAGCGCCGTGTAGAGGCCGGTGATCATGTTGGTGCCGGCGGGGCCCGACGTGCCGATGCAGACGCCGACGTTGCCGGTCGCCCGGGCCCAGCCGTCGGCCGCGTGGGTGCCGCCTTCCTCGTGCCGTACGGTGATGTGCCGGATCGAGCTGTGCTGGAGCGCGGCGTACAGCGGGAGGATGGCCGCGCCCGGGATGCCGAAGACGGTGTCGACGCCCTCCGACTCCAGCACCGCGACCACGGCCTCCATGCAGGGCACTCGCTTCATGCGTTCAGCCTTTCGATCACCTTGAGCAGGGCGGAGTGGTCGAGCGAGCCGTGCCCCTGCGCCCTGGCCGCCGCGACGAGCTGGGCGACCTGCCCGGTGAGCGGCAGGCTGACCCCGGCGGCGCGGGCCGCGTCCAGGGCGATGCCCATGTCCTTGTGGTGCAGGTCGATGCGGAAGCCGGGGGTGAACTCCCGTTTGACCATGGTGTGGCGCTTGAGGTCGAGGATCCGCGAGCCCGCCAGGCCGCCGGCCAGCACGTCGAGCCCGGCCGCCGGATCGACGCCCGACGCCTCCAGCAGCACGATCGCCTCCGACACCAGGCCGTAGATGCCGCCCACGACGAGCTGGTTGGCCGCTTTGACGGTCTGTCCCGCCCCTGCCGGGCCCACGTGCACGACGGTCGTGCCGAGGCGCTCCAGGACCGGCCTGGCGGCCTCCACGTCCTCGGGCGCGCCGCCCACCATGATCGACAGGGTGCCGTCCACGGCGCCGCGCTCGCCGCCGCTGACCGGGGCGTCGAGCGCGCGTACGCCGACGGCCGCCGCCCGCCTGGCCACCTCGCGCGAGGTCTCCGGCTTGATCGTGCTCATGTCGATGTAGAGCAGGTTCGGCTTGCCGTACTCGATGACGAGCGGCGCGACCTCCTCCACCTGCGGCGAGTCGGGCAGCATGGTGATCACCACGTCGGCGCCGGCCACCGCGTCGACCACGCCCGTCGCGCCCTTGCCGCCGCGTCCGGCGAGATGCTCCACGCGCGCGGGGCTGACGTCGTAGCCCTTCACGGCGAATCCGGCCTTGAGCAGGTTGGCCGCCATCGGGCCGCCCATGATCCCCAAGCCGATGAACCCGATGTTCATGTGCGCCTCCAGTCGAACGCGCCCGGCCCCTCGTGCCGGTACTCCAGGCCGACGTGGCCGCGGTAGCCCGCCGCCGCCAGCCGCTCGAAGATCTCCCCGTACGGCATCCGCCCGCTGCCCGGCGCTCCCCTGCCGGGGTCGTCGGCGATCTGCACGTGCCCGAACGCGCCGGCGTGCCGGTCGATGAGCGCGAGCACGTCCTCGCCCATCCTGTGCAGGTGGTACAGGTCGGCGAGGAACGCCACGTTGGGCCGGTCCACCTGGCCGATCAGCTCGAACGCGGCGGCCGACGAGGTGATCGGGTAGTGCGGGTTCTCGTGGCCGTTCAGCGCCTCGACGACGACGGTCGCGCCGATGTCCGCCGCCGCGTCGGCCGCCCTGCGCAGGTTGGCCACCGCGAGATCCCTGTCGGTGCCGGGGTCGTTGCCGTACAGGGCGTTGAGCACCGTGCAGCCCAGCTCGCCGGCCAGGCGTACGGCGGCGTCGATATTCGCCTGGAAGCGGGCCGAGCCGCCGGGCCTGGCCAGCAGGCCGCGCTCGCCCGCCGCCATGTCGCCGGCGTCGAAGTTGAGCGCCACCAGGCGCACCCCGGCGTCCTCGACGGCCGCGCGCAGCGCGGCGAGCTCGGCGCCGCTCGGGTCGGGACCGCCGAACGGCCACCACAGCTCGACCGCGCCGAACCCGGCCTTGGCCGCCGCTGCGGGGCGTTCCAGCAGCGGCAGGCCGGTGAACAGGATCGACAGGTTGACGTCGAACGCGACCCCTTCGGGAACCCGGATCACGACGCCGCCGCCCTGGACAGGGCCGAGCGCAGCAGCCGCGCCGTCTCCGACGGCGTCTTCCCGACCCGTACGCCGACCGCCTCCAGCGCCTCCTTCTTGGCCTGCGCCGTCCCCGACGAGCCGGACACGATCGCGCCGGCGTGCCCCATGGTCTTGCCCTCGGGCGCGGTGAAGCCCGCGACGTAGGCGACGACGGGCTTGGTGACGTGCTGCTCGATGTAGGCGGCGGCCCGCTCCTCGGCGTCGCCGCCGATCTCGCCGATCATCACGATGGCGTCGGTGCCCGGGTCGTCCTGGAACGCCTGGAGGCAGTCGATGTGCGTGGTGCCCACGACCGGGTCGCCGCCGATGCCGACGGCGGTGGAGAAGCCGAGGTCGCGCAGCTCGTACATGAGCTGGTAGGTGAGCGTGCCCGACTTGGAGACCAGCCCGATGCGGCCGGCGGAGGTGATGTCGGCGGGGATGATCCCGGCCGACGACTGTCCCGGGCTGATGAGTCCCGGGCAGTTGGGCCCGATGATCCTGGTGCGCCCGCGCGCCAGCGCGCGGAGGCGTACGGCGTCGTGCACCGGCACGCCCTCGGTGATGACCACGCAGAGCGGCACGCCCGCCTCGATCGCCTCCTCCACGGCCGAGGCGGTGAAGCGCGGCGGCACGAACACCACCGACACATCGGCCCCGGTCTCGGCGACGGCCTCGGCCACCGAGCCGAACACCGGCACCGTGCGCTCGCCGAAGTCCACCGAGCGCCCGCCCTTGCCGGGGGTCACGCCGGCCACCACGTCGGTCCCCGCGGCGAGCATGCGGGCCGTGTGCCTGCTGCCTTCCGCGCCGGTCATGCCCTGCACGAGCACCCGGCTGTCCTTGGTCAGAAAGATCGCCATTACGCACCTGCCGCGAGTCGTGCCGCCATCTCGGCGGCGCCGTCCATGGTGGAGACCTGGCGTACCGCCGGGTGCCTGGCCTCGCTGAGAATGCGCCGGCCCACCTCGGCGTTGTTGCCGTCGAGCCGTACGACGATGGGCCTGCCGTTACCGCGGTCGCCGAGGAGCCGCAGCGCGGTGACGATGCCGTTGGCCACGGCGTCGCAGGCCGTGATGCCGCCGAAGACGTTGACCAGCACCGACCGCACGTCGGGGTCGGCCAGGATGATCTCCAGCCCGTCGGCCATGACCTGGGCGGAGGCGCCGCCGCCGATGTCGAGGAAGTTGGCCGGGTTCGCGCCCGCGCCCGCCACCACGTCGAGCGTGCTCATGACCAGGCCCGCACCGTTGCCGATCACGCCGACCGTGCCGTCCAGCTTGACGTAGTTGAGCCCCTTGGCCCTGGCTTGGGCCTCCAGGCCGTCGGACCGCTCGGCGTACTCCTGCCGGTCGTGCCGGAAGGCGGCGTTGTCGTCGAGCGTGACCTTGCCGTCGAGCGCCACGATGCGCTGGTCGGTGGTGCGGATCAGCGGGTTCACCTCGACCAGCAGCGCGTCCTCCGCGACCAGCACCTGCCACAGCTTCTCCAGCACCTCGGCGGTCTGCTCGGGCAGGCCCGCCTTGGCCGCGAGCAGCCGCGCGGTGCCGGCGCCCACCCCTGTCGCCGGGTCGATCGGCAGTTTCACGATGGCGTCGGGGTCGCGCGCCGCCAGTTCCTCGATCTCCATGCCGCCCTGTGCCGACACCATGGCGAGGAACGCGCCTTCCGCCCGGTCCACCAGGAAGGCGGCGTAATACTCCTCGAACGGCACGGTCGCGGCCTCCACCAGCACCCGGCGGGCCGTGTGCCCCTTGATGTCCATGCCGATCACGCGTTCGGCCTCCGCCTGGGCCGCGGCCGGCCCCGCCGCCGGTCTGATGCCGCCCGCCTTGCCCCGCCCGCCGGTCTTCACCTGGGCCTTGATGACAACGGGCGTGCCCAGCTCCGCCGCGATCGCGCGGGCCTGTTCCGGAGTGGCCGCGACCCGGCCGGCGGGGACCGGGATCCCGTGACGCCCGAAGAGCTCCTTCGCCTGGTACTCGTACAGGTCCATTCGAGCCTCCTTTGTAGACGGTATACCGTATGGAGTATTCGCCGTCTAGGGTCTCGACAGGCTCCGGCATTCTGGATATTCCATACTGTATGGAGAATGCAATTAAAGACTGGCGGGGGCGCTCGTACCTCCCTGGACCCGTCCCCGCCGACCGCGTGTGCATGTTCCGGCTGGCCCTGGCCTCGATGGCGGTGATCAGCCCGCTCCAGTACGGCTACGCCGCCCTGCACACCCGCCAGGCGGGCGGCCTGACGCTGCTCGCCGTCTGGATCGCCTGCCAGGCCGCGGGTGCGCTGCCCGCGCTGCACCTCGTACGCCGCAGGCGGCTCGGCGTGCGGCCGTGCCTGGCGGCCGGAGCCGCGCTCACCGGGCTCGGCCTGGCCACCGCCGGGCTCACCTCCGGCCTGTCACCCGCCGCGCTCGCCGGGTACGCGGTGCTCGGCGGCCTCGGCGCCGGCCTGGTGTACGGGGTCTGCGGCGAGGTCGTCTCCTCCTGGTACCCCGAACGCCCCGCCGCCCGCGTCGGCCTCATCACCGGCGCCTTCGGTTACGGCGCCGTGCCCCTGCTGCTGTGGGCCGGGCCGTTCCCCGCGGCCACCGGCGCCGCGTTCCTGGTCACCGCCGCGGTCGCGACGGCCGTGCTCGCCACCGCCGCCCGGCATCTGCGCCTGCCTCCTCCCCTGTGGTGGCCGCAGGACGTGGACCCGCGCAGCCACGCGCTCGACGCGGCGCGCCTGCGCACGGCGCCCGAGTCGGCCAAGCAGTTCGGCCTCGCGCAGGCGCTGCGCACCCGCACGCTGCCCGCGCTCGCGGTGATGCTGGTCTGCGCGGGCGCGGTCTCGGTGCTCGACGTGATCGTGGTGGCCGCCACCGGCGCGTGGGGCGCGGTGGCGCTGCTCGTCGCGCTCAACGGCGCGGGCCGGGCGGTCGCCATGCGCGCCTGCGAGCTGTACGGCCGCCGGCGGGTGCTGTCCGCCGTGTTCTGCGCGCTCGCCGCCGGTCAGGTGCTGCTCGCGGTGGCCGCGCAGACCGCCTACGAGCGGCCGGGCGGCACGCTCCTGCTGTGGCTCGGCGCGATCGCCGCCGGGCTCGGCGGCGGCGCGTTCTACCCGCTGCTCGCCGGCCTCGTCCGCGAGCTGTTCGGCGCGGAGCGGGCCACCGAGATCCACGCCGTGGTCTACAGCGCGAAGGCGGTGGCGGGGGTGATGGCCGCGGGGCTCGCGTACATCGCGCTCACCGCCCCCGGAGCCGCGCTGCTGGCCGCCGCCGCGCTGGCGGCACTGCCCGCGCTGGCGACGCCCCGCCTGCGCATCCCCGGCCTGCCCGCCACCATCCCGCTGTGACGAAGCCCTCCGCACCCTCCCGGACACCGTCCCCCGGCACCCTCCCGGACGCCGCCCCCGGGACCCTCCCGGACGCCGCTCCGGCACCGTCCTCAGCACCACCCCCGAACCGTCCCTTCACACCGTCCCTACCGACCACCGTGATGACGCACTGTGATGAGACTCACGGGCGAGCGGAACCCCAGGACGGTATGCTGTAGGCAGTCGACCAAAAACCGAATTCCAGCCCTGGAGACGTGACCCATGTTGCTGTCGGATCAGGCCGGTCAGACGGCGGCCCCGAAGATCCCCCGTCCGGCGACGCTCCGCGAGAGCGTCATCGAGGCTATCCAAGAGCTCATCGTCTCCGGGCAGCTCAAGCCGGGCCAGCACCTCGTCGAGAGCGAGCTGGCCGAGTTGCTCGGCGTCTCCAGGCAACCGGTCCGCGAGGCGTTGCAGCAGCTCAGCGGTGAGGGCTGGGTCGATCTCTTCCCCGGCCAGGGCGCGTTCGTGCACGTCCCGACCGTCGAGGAGGCCGACCAGCTGCTCGCCGTACGCGCTCTGCTGGAGACCGAGTCGGCGCGCCTTGCGGCCAAGCACGCGGGCGAGGACGGCGTGAAGCGGCTGCGCGAGCTGTGCGCGCGCGGCATCGCCGCCGTGCAGTCCGACGACGTCGAAGCCGCCGTTGCCACCAACTCCGAGCTGCACGCGCTGGTCACCGACCTGTCGGGCAACAAGGTGCTCGCCGAGCTGGCCGCCCAGGTGGCCAGGCGGGTGCGGTGGTACCACACGCCGGTGGCCCGCCAGCGCGGCATGGCCTCGTGGGAGGAGCACTCCGCGCTCATCGACGCCATCGAGGCCGGTGACGAGCGGCGCGCGGCCAAGATCATGCGCGAGCACACCGAGCACACGCGTACCTCGTACATGAAGCAGCGCGAGAACGAGCCGGTCGAGCCCGCGCCCAAGCCGGTGCGCCGCCGCCGCACCCGCCAGGCCGGCTGAGCGCTTCCCTTCCACCGCGCAGTGCCCCGGATCGGGCCCGGCCCGCGGGAACGGTCCCGGTTGACGTGACGTTCACACAAGCCCACGTGCTCCGAAACACCTCGGGCAGAGGATGGAGCCACACCGATTGGAGGTGCATGACGATGAAAGCGTTCTTCCGCTTTCTCCTCGGTGATCCGCCCGGTCAGGCGGCGGACGGCCGGGCCATCGGCATCGGCCTGAGCACCGCGCTCAGGAAGCACTACTCCGCCGACGACGCCGACCGCCATCTGCGCGAGTGGAGCAAGGACATCGACATCCGCAGAAGCCCCCGGCACTGAGTGCCGTCAGCGAGCACCCCCCACCCGGGCTCAAGCCGTCGAGACACCGTCGCCGGCATGATCGGCGGCAGGGGGGCGGCCACCCTCGAAAGCAGCGGCCTCCGCCCCCGCGTCCGGCGCGGATCAGCGTTCCGCGGCCGGCTCCGGCTCCTCCTCCGATTGCTTCGCCTTCTCCGCCTTGGCATCGCGTGCCGACTTGATCAGGCTGAGCACCGTCGTCACGGCGAGAGTGCCGACGATGACCCCGAGTGACACCAGGATCGGGATCTCCGGCGCCCACGAAACCCCGTCGTGGTGCAGGGCCTCCAGGATCAGCTTCACCCCGATGAAGGCCAGCACGACCGACAGGCCCTTGCTGAGGTAGACCAGCCGGTTCAGCAGTCCTCCGATCAGGAAGAAGAGCTGGCGCAGCCCCATGAGGGCGAAGGCGTTGGCGGTGAAGACCAGGTACGGCTCCTTCGTCAGCCCGAAGATGGCCGGGATGGAGTCCAGCGCGAACAGCAGGTCGGTGGTCCCGATGGCGACCATGACGATCAGCATCGGGGTCACCATCCTGCGGCCGAGGTGCACGGTCAGGCGGGCCCCGTAGTAGGTGTCCGTGGTCGGCAGCACCCGGCGCACCGTGCGCAGCGCGACGTTCTCGGAGAACTCCGCCTCCTCGTCCTCCTCGCCCATCAGCTTCCACGCCGTGTAGACGAGGAAGGCGCCGAAGACGTAGAAGAGCCAGTCGAACCTCGACACCGCCTCCGCGCCGGCCGCGATGAAGCCGCCCCGCAGGATCAGCGCCAGCACGATGCCGATGAGCAGCACCTTCTGGCGGTACTCCCTGGGCACCCGGAAGCGGCTCATGATCAGCAGGAAGACGAAGAGGTTGTCCACGCTGAGCGAGTACTCGGTGATCCACCCGGCGAAGAACTCGCCGCCGTGCGACGGGCCCGACAGCAGAAGCAGCCCTGCCCCGAAGGCCACCGCCAGGCCGACGTAGAAGCTCACCCAGGCCACGCACTCCGTGAACGAGGGCTCGTGCGGGTTCCGGGCGACGAGGTAGAAGTCGACGGCGAGTACGACGCAGAAACCGCCGATCGTGGCCAGCCAGATCCACAAGGGCAGGTTCACCTACGCGCTCCCTTCCTCGCCTGCATCATCCGGGCGTAACGGATGTACTGGTCGAGCAGCTCCTTGGCGGCGGGGTTGCCGCCGGCCACCCGGACCAGCCAGTGCGGCATGAGCCGCTCGTGCATCCACAGGAAGCCGATCGCGAAACCGAGGCTGATCATCGCCTGGTACGCCAGGAACAGCGGCACACCGTCGGCCATGCCGGCCCCGGCCACGCTCTCCTGCAGCAGGCGCGAGAGGGGAAAGGCCACCATCCAGTAGAGGCCGACGGGCCCGAACGTGCCCGGCCGGAACACGCGGTGGGCCAGGAGCACGCCGTACATGCCGCCGAAGAAGGCGAGCGGTACGGCGAGCGCCAGGGCCGACAGCGCGGCCATCCCGATGGGCTGTCCCGCGAGCAGGATCAGCCCACCGGCCATGGCTCCGGCGACGGCTCCGATCGACGCCCCTGGCAGGGCGAGCTCGAAACTGTGCCGACCGGTCATCAGCCCACGACCACGCCGTAGGCGAACAGGCTGTAGAAGAGCATGCCCAGGTAGAACACCGCGCCCAGCCCGATGATCGCGTTCGCCCACCACTTGGGCCTGATCGGTTTGGGCAGCATGCGGTTGTTCACCAGAAGCAGGGTGACGCAGTACGCGCCCATCGCGAACGTCGACAGGAACGCCAGCGTGTCCAGGATCCCGCTGGGACCGTCGGCGGGGCCGAACAGCAGGATCAGAATGCCGAAGATGATCACGCCCCAGAGGAAGATGCCGTACAGGCGGGACATGCCCAGCTTCTTGGCACCGGGAATGAAGTGGTAGGTCATGTCGGCCTGGCCGCGCGAGAACGAGTCGAACAGGCCCAGCGTCGCGTTGAGGCCGATCAGGGCGATGAACCCGAGGAACACGACCCCGAGCACCGAGCTGCCCGCCGAGGAGACGGCGTTGGCCATCGCGGTCAGCGCCACCTCACGGTCGTCGGCCATGAGCGCCGAGCGCACGGCCGGGTCGATCCGTACCGCCGCCTGGGCGATCACCGTGAAGGAGATGGTGACCAGCATGGTGATGCCCCAGAAGAGCAGCAGCGCGTCGAAGGTGACCCAGCGCCGCCAGCCCTTCCACTTGGCCATCTCGGCCGGGTCGGAGGTGTCGAACATGTACCCGCGGCTCTCCTGCTCCTCCTGGGCGCCGGCGTGGCGCAGCCCGACCACCTTCGGCTGGTGCACGCCCATGCCGGCCCCCGAGTCACGCAGGTGCAGCGTGTACCACATCTGCTGCATGCCCGAGGGGCCGGCGAAGGCGCAGGCGCCGACGATGACGGGGAACCAGGTGGCCGTCATGGCCTCAGGAGGCAGGTAGCCGAAGGAGAACATGCCGGTGATCGTGGACACCACGTCTCCCCAGGAGCCGACCATGGCCGCGACCACGGCCGTGCCGAGCACGAGCGCCCCGATCAGCAGGGAGAGCACGTTCTCCAGCAGGTTGTAGATCACCTTGGCGAGGGTGAAGACCACGCCGACGAGGACCAGCCCGGCGATCGCGGTCACCACCCAGGGGATTCCGGTGATCTCCTCGAACGCCGCCGCGCCTGCGGACAGGTGGCCGGGCCAGATGTAGACGGCGATGGCCACCACGAAGAAGAACCACATCAGCGGCTTGAACACCCTGGCCGCGCCGGAGAAGATGCTCTCCCCCGTGGCCATGGCGTAGCGGGCCATCTCCAGCATGACCACGGCCTGGAGCGTGACGCCGATCAGGAACAGCCACCTGATCTCGGGCCCGAACAGCAGCACCAGCCGGGGCCACATGTACGACTCGCCCATGCCCACGCCGAGCGCGACGAGGAACACCGTCGGCCCGATGAGGTGCACCGAGGGAGGCGCGTCGGGGAGCTTCCTGATGGGCATCGGCGCCAGCCGGCCCGCTTTCCATACTCGTCGATCCTCGACCGGCGGCGTGGCCGTCGCCGGTGGTCTGTTCGATGTGTCCACCTACGGACCTCCTGGGGGGTTTGTTGCCTTCCTCTGCGCCCCGAATTGCCCCCTCGCCTGGTACTGCTGCGGCTCGGCTCTTAGCCCAGCAGCCCGGCCGCCCTGGCCCAGCGGTACTTCGCACCGAGGACCGCCACGGGCTTCTCCGTCGTGTACGGGTACGCGACCACGCCGCGCTCGAACAGGTACTCGCTGGCCTCCTCAACCTCGGTGTCGCCGGCCAGTGACGCCACGACCGGCTTGATGTTGCCCTTCGCCCGCTCCTCGGCCACCACGCGGGCGATCAGCTCGGCGAAGACCATCGGCGGCGTCACGATCGTGTGCCAGTAGCCCAGGACCAGCGCGTGGATGCGCTCGTCGGACAGGCCGAGCCGCACCGTGTTCTCGTAGGTCGAGGGCGGTTCGCCGCCGGTGATGTCGATGGGGTTGCCCGCCGCTCCGAACGGCGGGATGTAGGCGCGGAACGCCGCGTCCAGGTCGCCGGGGATGTCCATGAGGGTCAGCCCGGCGTCCACGATGGCGTCGGACAGCAGCACGCCGGAGCCGCCCGCGCCGGTGATGATGACGACGTTCTCGCCCTTGGGCGCCGGCAGGATCGGCAGCGCGCGGGCGTACTCCAGCATGTCGTTCAGCCCGGGCGCGCGTACCACGCCGGCCTGGCGCAGGATGTCGTCGTAGACCTTGTCGTCGCCGGCCAGCGCGCCGGTGTGCGAGCCCGCGGCCCGCGCGCCCATGGCGGTGCGCCCGGCCTTGAGCACGATGACCGGCTTCTGCTTGACCACGCGGCGGGCGGCCTCGACGAAGCCGCGCCCGTCCTTGAGGTCCTCCAGGTGCATGGCCACGGCCTGGGTGTTGTCGTCCTGCTCGAAGAAGGTGAGCAGGTCGTCCTCGTCCACGTCGGCCTTGTTGCCGACGCCGACGATCGCCGACACGCCCATCTTGGTGGTGCGGCTGAAGCCCAGGATGGCCATGCCGATCCCGCCGCTCTGCGAGGTCAGCGCCACGCTGCCGCGCACGTCGTACGGCGTGCAGAAGGTCGCGCAGAGGTTCTCCGGCGTGTAGTAGTAGCCGTAGATGTTGGGGCCGAGCATGCGCACGCCGTGCCTGCGGGCGATCTCGACGATCTCCTTCTGGCCCTCCACGTTGCCGGTCTCGGCGAACCCCGACGGGATCATCACCGCGCCGGCGACGCCCTTCTGGCCGGCCTCCTCCAGCGCGGCGGCCACGAACTTGGCGGGAATGGCGAAGACGGCCACGTCCACGTCGCCCGGCACGTCGCCGATGCTCTTGTACGCCGTGAGCCCCATGATCTCGTCGGCCTTGGGGTTGATCGGATAGATCCGCCCCTGGTAGCCGCCGTTGATGAGGTTGCGCATGACCGAGTTGCCGATCTTGCCGGTCTCGGCGGAGGCGCCGATGACGGCGACCGAGCGCGGCTTGAAGATGCGGTTCATCTGCCGCAGGATCTCCTCGCGCGGCAGGCGCTCGGCCTCGGGCGCCGGCTGCCCGATGAGGATGCGCACGTCGGCGGCCACGGCGCCGTTCGCGTCGGCGAAGACCGGGTTGAGGTCCACCTCGACGATCTCGGGGATGTCGGTGACCAGCCGGCCGACCCGCTCGATCAGCTCGGCCAGCGCCCGGCGGTCGGCGGGCTCGGCCCCGCGCGCGCCCTTGAGCACGTCGGCCGCTCTGAGGTCGTCCAGCATCTTCAGCGCATCATCGCCCGAGACCGGGGCGAGCCGGAAGGTCACGTCCTTGAGCACCTCGACGAGCACGCCGCCCAGGCCGAAGGCCACGACCTTGCCGAAGGTGGGGTCGGTGACGGCGCCGACGATGACCTCGTGTCCGCCGCCCACGAGCTGCTGCACCTGGACGCCGTCGATCCTCGCGTCCGGGTTGTAGGCGCGGGCGCTCGCGAGGATCTTCTCGTAGCCCTCGCGCACCTCGTCGGCGCTCTTCAGGCCGACCAGCACGCCGCCGGCGTCCGTCTTGTGCAGGATGTCGGGGGAGACGATCTTCAGTACGACCGGGAACCCGATCTCCCCGGCCAGCCGGGCGGCCTCGTCGGCCGAGGTGGCCAGGCCCTCGCCGGGGGTGGCGATGCCGTACGCCTGGCACAGCTTCCTGCCCTCCGGCGCCGTCAGGGCCGTACGCCCTTCGGCCAGCGCCTTGTCGATGACGTCCCTGGCAGGCACTAGATGACTCCGTTCGTCTTGAGTTCGGCCAGCTCTTCGGGGCTCACGCCGAGCTCGCCGTAGATCTCCTGGTTGTGCTCGCCGAGCAGCGGCGGGGTGCGGACCTCGACCGGCGAGTCGGAGAGCTGCAGCGGGCTGCCCACGGTGACGAACTCGCCGCGCTCGGGGTGATCGACGGTGACGACGATGCCCTCCTCGCGCAGGCTCTGGTCCTCCACCAGCTCCTTGGTGGACAGGATCGGGCCGCACGGGATGTTCTCGGCGTTGAGCCGGTCGAGCACCGTCCACTTGTCGTGGCGGATCGTCCACTCCTCGATGAGCTGGAACATCTTGTCCAGCTTGGGCAGCCGGGCCTCCGGCGTCGCCCACTCGGGGTCGTCGGCCAGCTCGGGACGGCCGATGATGTGCGCGATCGGCTTCCAGCCGACCGGCTGGACGATGACGTAGATGTAGTCGTTCGGGCCGCCGGGCGCGCAGCGCACCGCCCAGCCGGGCTGGCCGCCGCCGCTGGCGTTGCCCGAGCGCGGCACCTCGTCGCCGAACGTCTTGTTCGGGTACTCGCGCAGTGGCCCGTGCGCCAGGCGCTGCTGGTCGCGCAGCTTCACCCGGCACAGGTTCAGCACGGCGTGCTGCATGGCCACCTGCACCCGCTGGCCGCGACCGGTCTGGTTGCGCTGGTAGAGGGCGGCGAGGATGCCGGCGACCGCGTGGATGCCGGTGCCCGAGTCGCCGATCTGGGCGCCGGTGGCCAGCGGCGGGCCGTCCTCGAAACCGGTCGTGCTCATCGAGCCGCCCATCGCCTGCGCGATCACCTCGTACGCCTTGAACTTGGCGTAACGGCCGGGGCCGAAGCCCTTGATCGAGGCGTAGATGAGGCGCGGGTTCAGCTCCTGGAGGCGCTCCCAGGGGAAGCCCATGCGGTCCACCGCACCGGGGCCGAAGTTCTCCACCAGGATGTCGGCACGCTTCACCAGCTCGGTGAAGATCTCCTTGCCACGCTCGGTCTTCACGTTGAGCGTGATGCTGCGTTTGTTGCAGTTCAGCATCGTGAAGTAGAGGCTGTCGACGCCGGGTACGTCGCGAAGCTGCTGCCGGGTGATGTCGCCGGTCGGGGCCTCCAGCTTGATCACGTCGGCGCCCAGCCACGCGAGCATCTGGGTGGCCGACGGGCCCGACTGGACATGGGTCATGTCAAGGACGCGGACACCTTCGAGAGCCGTCATCTGCACCGTTTCCCTACTTGTACATGGTCTGGTTCATGGTTCCGGGGGCGTAGACCTCTGGGTCGACCCAGACGTTGATGAGCGAGGGCTTGCCGGACTCGCGGGCCCGCTCCAGCGCCGGCCGGATCTCGGCGGGGTCGCGGACCTCCTCGCCGTAGCCGCCGAGCAGCTTGGCGAACTCGCCGTAGCGGACGTCGCCCAGCGTGTTGCCGACGCGGGCGCGGTCCTGGCCGTACTTGGCGGCCTGGCCGTACCTGATCTGGTTCATCGAGGAGTTGTTGCCGATGACGCCGATGAACGGCAGGTCGAAGCGGACCATGGTCTCGAAGTCCCAGCCGGTGAGGCTGAAGGCGCCGTCGCCGAAGAGGCACAGCACCTCCTTGTCGCGGCGGGCCTGCTTGGCCGCCATCGCGAAGGCCATGCCGACGCCGAGCGTGCCCAGCGGGCCCGGGTCCATCCAGTGGCCGGGCGACTTGGGCTGGACGACCTGGCCGGAGAAGGTGACGATGTCGCCGCCGTCGCCGATGTAGATCGTGTCCTCGGTGAGGAACTCGTTGATCTCGTGGACCAGGCGGTAGGGGTCGATGGGCCTGGCGCCGGAGAGCTGGCGGGGCAGCCGCTTCTCGTACGCCTGGGTCTCGACGGTGCGCAGCTCGTCCATCCACTCCTTGCGGCGGGCGGCGCTGTTGTCGATGCGGCCGCTCGCGGCCTGCGCGACGGCCGACAGGATGAGGCCGGCGTCGCCGACGATGCCGAGGTCGATGTCGCGGTTCTTGCCGACGGTGCGGTAGTCGAGGTCGATCTGCACGACCTTGGCCGTCGGCGACAGGCGCTTGCCGTAGCCCATGCGGAAGTCGAACGGGGTGCCGACGATGATGATGAGGTCGGCCTCGGTGAAGGCGTAGCGGCGGCTGAGCTGGAAGTGGTGCGGGTCGCCGGGCGGCAGCGTGCCGCGGCCCGAGCCGTTCATGTACGCCGGGATGTTCAGCGTCCTGACGAAGTCGATGGCCGCGTCGGTGGCCCGGCACGTCCAGATCTGGGTGCCGAGCAGGATGCACGGCTTCTCGGCGTGCGCGATCATGTCGGCCAGCCGCTCGATGGCCTCGGGGTCGCCCTGCTGGCGGGTGGAGGCGCGGTAGTGGCCGGGCTTGGGGATGCGCGCCTTCTCCAGCGGCACCTTCGCGTCGAGCACGTCGCGCGGGATCTCCAGGAACGACGGCCCCGGAGCGCCGTGGTAGCACTCGCGGAAGGCCATGGAGACCATGTCGGCCACCCGCTCGGTGCCGGGGACCGTCGCCGCGAACTTGGTGATCGGGCTCATCATGTCCACGTGCGGGAGGTCCTGCAGTGAGCCCATCTTGTGCTGGCTCAGCGCTCCCTGGCCGCCGATGAGCAGCATCGGGCTCTCCGCGCGGAAGGCGTTGGCCACGCCGGTCACCGCGTCGGTGGTGCCCGGCCCGGCGGTCACGACCGCGCAGCCGGGCTTGCCGGTGATGCGCGCGTAGCCGTCGGCTGCGTGTGCGGCCACCTGCTCGTGTCGTACGTCGATGACCTCGATGCCCTCATCGACACAGCCGTCGTAGATATCGATGATGTGGCCGCCGCAGAGCGTGTAGATCACGTCCACGCCCTCGGCCTTGAGCGCCTTGGCTACGAGATGACCACCGGAGATCGTTTCCGACATCGTGCAACCCTTTCCTGGCGACGAGCCTCGCTGTCTTCCGCATACTGCATACCGTATGAACGCAATGGTTACTCTCTCCGGAAGGGCGTGTCTAGGCCCCTAGGGCAACTCGATCAGCTCGACCTGTTCGCCGGACCACCCCGGCGGCACCACGGCCAGCGCGTCCGCCAGCGCCGCGCCCCACAGCGAACCCGGCCGGTCATGCCCCACCGGGACCGCGCCCCGCCCCGACCACCTGACCGGCACCAGCCGGGTGTCGCGCGGGTGCGGGCGCACCTCGCCGGACAGCGCGCTCGTCTGCGCAGGCGCGGGCGAGCAGGTCAGCTCGCGCAGGATCGGGACGAGCAGCGTCATGGCGGCGCCCAGGGCCGCGAACGGGTTGCCGGGCAGGCCCACCACGAGCCGGCCGTCGGCCAGCCTGGCCAGGAGCTGCGGGTGCCCGGGGCGTACGGCGACGCCGTCCACGAGCACGTCCGCGCCCAGCTCCGCCAGCACCGCGCGCAGGTGGTCGGCAGGCCCCTTCGACGACGCCCCGCACACGACCACCACGTCCGGCCCGCCTGAGGACTCGCCGCCTTGGGAGCCCCCGCCCGGCGTCCCGGCCCCCGGCTCCGCCCATCCGCCCGGCGTCCCGGCCCCCGGCTCCGCCCATCCGCCCGGCGCACCGGCGAGCGCGGCGCGCAGCGGGGCCGGGCCGTCGGGCAGGCGGACCGTCCCGGTGACCCGGCCGCCCGCCCACTCGACGAGACCCGGCAGGAACGGCCCGATCGCGTCGCGCACCCGGCCGGGCGCGGGCAGCCCGGCGTCCACCACTTCGTCGCCCGTGACCAGCACCGCGACACCCGGGCGGGGGCGCACCTCCAGCACGTCGTGGCCGAGCGCGGCGGCCAGCCCGAGCGTCACCGGCGTCACCACCGTCCCGGCGGCCAGCACGACGGCGCCTTCGGAGATGTCCTCGCCCCTGCGCCTGATGTGCTTGCCCGGCACGACGGGCCCGCCGATCACTCCGCTCCGGGACAGGTCCGCGTGCTCGTACGGCATCACCGCCTCCGCGCCGGCCGGCACCGGCGCGCCGGTGGCGACCTCGACGGCCTCCCCCGCCCGCAGCTCGCCCGCGTACGGCGCTCCTCCGGCCAGCACCCGCCCCACCACGCGCCAGGGTCCGGCGCCCGCGACCGCGTACCCGTCCATCGCCGAGACGTCCGCGCCCGGCACTGCGACCAGCGCGCGCAACGGCACCGCCAGCCGGCAGCCGAGGGCCTCTCCAAGAGGCACCGCCGAGGGCTTCGAAGGGCATGCCGCACTCGCCGCGAGGGCCCGTGCCGCGGGCCATGTCATCGCTTCCACCACTGATCCATGCCACAAAACGGTCACAGGCACACTCCTTGACCCTCGTTTTTCCATACTGTATACCGAATGCACGGTGGGGAGTGTCCAGCGATCCCGCCGCAAGCACGGGGCCCCCGTACTTACGGCCGGGTCGCCTTTTAGCGACTGCCGCTGCCACGGGGCTCCGTGCTTACAATCCGACGCGAGAACGGAGCGCAGCATGAAGGTCGCTGTTCTTGGCGCCGGCGCCATCGGCGCATACGTGGGGGCCGCCCTCCACAGGGCGGGAGTCGAGGTGCACCTCATCGCCCGAGGCGCCCACCTCGAGGCGATACGCCGCGCCGGTGTGCGGGTGCTCTCCCCCAGAGGCGACTTCACCGCCCATCCCCATGCCACCGGCGACCCCGCGGAGGTCGGCCCGGTGGACCACGTCTTCCTCGGGCTCAAGGCCAACGGCTACGCCTCGGCCGGCCCCATGATCCGCCCGCTCCTGCACGAGACGACCAGCATCATCGCCGCGCAGAACGGCATCCCGTGGTGGTACTTCCACGGGCTCAAGGGCCCGTACGAGGGCTACCGCATCGAGAGCGTCGACCCGGGCGGCGCGGTGTCGGCCGCGCTGCCCCTGGAGCGCGCCATCGGCTGCGTGGTCTACGCCGCGACGGAGATCGCCGAACCGGGCGTGATCCGCCATCTCGAAGGCACCCGTTTCTCCATCGGCGAGCCGGACGGCCGGCTGTCGGAGCGGTGCCTGTCCTTCAGCCGGGCCGCCGTCGCGGGCGGGCTGAAGTGCCCGGTGGAGCGCGACCTGCGCAAGGACGTATGGATCAAGCTGATGGGGAACATCGCCTTCAACCCCATCAGCGCGCTGGCCCGGGCGACGATGGCCGGGATCTGCCGCCATGACGGCGCGAGAGAGCTGGTCGTGGCCATGATGCGGGAGACCGTGGAGGTGGCCCGGCGGGTGGGCTGCGATCCGGGGATCTCGATCGAGCGCCGCCTGCGCGGGGCGGAGAAGGCGGGCGAGCACAAGACGTCCACCCTCCAGGACCTGGAGAAGGGCAAGCCGCTGGAACTCGACGTGCTGCTGGCCGCGGTGGTCGAGCTGGCCGATCTGACAGGAGCGGAGGTGCCGACCCTGAGGGCGATCCACGCGGTGAGCGACCTGTTGAACGAGAACCTTGTCCGTGCGGGGTAGCCCGGAATACCGTAGATTGTATACAGAATGGAGGGATCATGGGATATGACCGCCTGACCCATCCACTGGTACGCGAAAACGGCGTGCTGCGCAAGGCGTCGTGGGAGGAGGCGCTGGAGGCGGCAGCCGAGGGCTTCCGCCGCAACATAGAACGTCACGGCCCCGACAGCTTCGCGATGCTGTCCTGCGCCCGCTCCACCAACGAGATGAACTACATCGGGCAGAAGTTCACCCGCGTGGTCGTCGGGACCAACAACGTGGACTCCTGCAACCGCACCTGCCACGCCCCGAGCGTGGCCGGCCTGTCGGCGGTGTTCGGCAGCGGCGGCGGCACCTCCTCCTACCAGGAGGTCGAGGACACCGACGTGATCGTGATGTGGGGTTCGGCGGCCCGCAACGCCCACCCCATCTTCTTCCAGCACGTGCTCAAGGGCATCCGCAAGGGCGCCAGGATGTTCGCCGTCGACCCGCGCCGCACCGGCACCGCCCAGTGGGCCGACCTCTGGCTCGGGCTCAACGTCGGCACCGACATCCCCCTCGCGCACGCCATCGCCCGCGAGATCATCCACGCGGGTCTGCACAACAAGGCGTTCATCGAACGGGCCACCGTCGGCTTCGAGGAGTTCGCCGCGTCCGTCGAGCCCTGGACGCTGTCAGCGGCCGAGCAGGTCACCGGCGTGCCCGCCGGCGCCATCCGCGAGCTGGCCCACGCCTACGCCCGCGCCGACCGCGCCCAGCTGTGCTGGACGCTCGGCATCACCGAGCACCACAACGCGACCGACAACGTCCGCGCACTGATCAACCTGGCCCTGCTCACCGGCCACGTCGGCCGCTACGGCTCCGGCCTGTCCCCCCTGCGCGGCCAGAACAACGTGCAGGGCGGCGGCGACATGGGCGCCATCCCCAACCGCCTGCCCGGCTTCCAGGACATCCTCGACCCCGCCGTACGCGAGCGCTTCGAGGCCGCCTGGGGCCGCCCCATCCAGCCCCGCTACGGCTACCACCTCACCCAGATGCTGGAGGCCATGGGCGAGGGCAAGGTCACCACCTGCTACATGATCGGCGAGAACCCGGTTCAGTCCGAGGCCGACTCGCTCGCCTGCATCAAGCGCCTGTCCATGCTCGATCACCTGGTCGTCCAGGACATCTTCCTCACCAAGACCGCCCAGATGGCCGACGTCGTGCTGCCCGCCAGCGCCGCCTGGTGCGAAGCCGAGGGCACGTTCACCAACAGCGAGCGCCGCGTCCAGCGGGTGCGCAAGGCGCTCGACCCGCCGGGCGAGGCCCGCGACGACATCTGGATCGTCTGCGAGATCGCCCGCAGGCTCGGCCACGACTGGCACTACGACAGCGCCGAAGAGGTCTGGAACGAGCTGCGCTCCCTGTCGCCCATCCACCGCGGCATGACGTACCAGCGGCTGGAAGAGCACCAGGGCATCCAGTGGCCGTGCCCGTCGGAGGACTCCCTGGAGCCGCCCTACCTGCACGGCAGGCTGTGGGAGACCGACCCGGCCAAGCGGGGCGACCCCGCGCCGTTCGCGGTGCTGCGCCACTCGCCGCCGGTCGACCTGGTGGACGAGGAGTACCCGCTGCGGCTGACCACCGGGCGGCGGCTCGACTCGTACAACACCGGCGTGCAGTCCTCCGGCTTCCCCTCGCCGCTGCGCCGCGGCGAGACCATCGAGCTGTGCCCCGAGGACGCCGAGAAGCTCGGCGTCGTCCAGGGCGAGGAGGTGCGGATCACCTCGCGGCGCGCCTCCGTGGTCGCCCCCGTGCACATCGACCCCGGGCTGAGGCCGGGGCTGGTGTTCATGACGTTCCACTTCCCCGACGAGGTGGACACCAACTCCCTGACCATCGAGGCCACCGACCCGATCGCGGGCACGGCGGAGTTCAAGGCGGCCGCGGTCAGGGTCGAGAAGCTCGTCAAGGCCGGGTGAGCAGATGGACCTGAGATTCCGCGACGCCAAGCCCACCGACGAAGAGCGCGCGGCGGTCGACGACCTGCTCGGACCGCCGCCCACCGCGTGGACCGGCGGCACCCGTACCGAGACCGACCTGCGGGTCGCCGTCCGGCCCGAGGACGCCCGCGACATGCTGCTGCCCGCCCTGCACGCGGTCAACGACCGCGTCGGGTGGATCAGCGAGGGCGCGCTCGACTACATCTGCCGGCGCCTGACCATCCCGCCGTCCGAGGCGTACGGGGTGGCCACCTTCTACTCGCTGTTCTCCGTCAAGGAGCGGCCCAAGCGGGTGCTGCACGTCTGCACCGACCTGGCCTGCCAGGCCAGGGGCGCGCAGGCCGTACGCGACCGGGTGCAAGAGCGCTTCGGCCCGCCCGGCACGGACTGGCACGAGAGCCCCTGCCTCGGCCTGTGCGAGCGGGCCCCCGCCGCGCTCGCCCTGGAGGCCGGCGTGCCGCACCGGGCCGAGGTGTACGCCCCCGCCACCCCCGGCACGATCACCACCATCACCGGCACCACCATCACCGGCACCACGGTCACCGGCACCACGCCCGGCTCCAACGGCCACGCGCCCGCCGTCCACGTCGCCGGCGAGACCCCCGTCGAGAAGGCCGTGCCGCAGGCCGGCGACCCGGACCTCGTGCTGCTGCGCAGGATCGGGCAGGTCGATCCGGCCAGCCTCGACGACTACCGGGCGGCCGGCGGCTACACCGCGCTGCGCCGCGCCTTCGAGCTCGGCCCCACCGGGGTGATCCGCGAGGTGCTGGAGTCCGGCCTGGTCGGCAGGGGCGGCGCGGCCTTCCCCACGGGGCGCAAGTGGGAGGCCACCGCCCGCCAGCCCGACCACCCCCACTACCTGGTGTGCAACGCCGACGAGAGCGAGCCCGGCACGTTCAAGGACCGGGTCGTGATGGAGGGCGACCCGTACGCGCTCATCGAGGCGATGACGATCGCCGCGTACGCCACCGGCTGCACCAGGGGCTACCTCTACATCAGAGGCGAGTACCCGAGGGCGACCGCGCGGCTGCAGCACGCCATCGCCACCGCGCGCTCGCGCGGGCTGCTCGGCGACGACATCCTCGGCAAGGGGCTGTCGTTCGACATCGAGCTGCGCAGGGGCGCGGGCGCGTACATCTGCGGCGAGGAGACCGCGATCTTCAACTCCATCGAGGGGCGGCGCGGCGAGCCCCGCAGCAAGCCGCCCTTCCCCGTGGAGAAGGGCCTGTTCGGCAAGCCCACCGTGGTCAACAACGTCGAGACGCTGGTCAACGTGCTGCCGATCCTGGAGCGCGGCGCGCAGGCGTACGCGGCGGCCGAGCCCAAGCTCTTCTGCGTCTCCGGCGCGGTCGAGCGGCCCGGCGTGTACGAGCTGACCTTCGGCGCCACCCTGCGCGAGCTGCTCGACATGGCCGGCACCACCGGCACCATCAGGGCCGTGCTGCTCGGCGGGGCCGCCGGGGCGTTCGTCACCGACCTCGACATCCCGCTCACCTTCGAAGGCACCAGGAACGCGGGCGCCACCCTCGGCTCCGGCGTGGTGCTCGTCATCGACGACAGCGTCGATCTCAAGGCGCTGCTGCTGCGCATCGCTGCGTTCTTCCGCCACGAGTCCTGCGGGCAGTGCGTGCCCTGCCGGGTCGGCACCGTACGGCAGGAGGAGGCCCTGCGGCGCCTCGCCCGCCGCGTCGATCCGAACCGGCCGCGCGGCGACGACGACCCCGACCTGGTGCTGCTGCGCGAGGTCGGGCAGACCATGCGCGACGCCTCCATCTGCGGCCTCGGGCAGACCGCCTGGAACGCCGTCGAATCGGCCATCGACCGTCTGGGAGTGTTCACATGATCCCGCTCCAGCCGCCCCGCCGGCTCATCGACGTCGAGATCGACGGTGAGACCGTACGCGTGCCGGAGGGCTCCACGATCCTCGACGCCTGCCAGGCGGCGGGCAAGGACGTCCCCACCCTCTGCTACGGCGACACCCTCACCCCGAAGAACGCCTGCCGGGTCTGCGTCGTGGAGGTGGAGGGCGCGCGCACGCTCGCGCCCGCCTGCTCCAGGAAGGCCGAGCCCGGCATGAAGGTCGGCACCGACACCGAGCGCGCCCGGCAGAGCCGCAAGGTCGTGCTGGAACTGCTCGGCTCCTCCGTCGACCTGTCCACCACGCCGCGCGCCGCCGAATGGACCGAGCAGTACGGCGCCGACCCCGCCAGGTTCGGCGACGACGCCGCCACCGTCGAGCAGCCCGCGAAGATCGACAACGACCTGTACGTCCGCGACTACAGCAAATGCATCCTCTGCTACAAGTGCGTGGACGCCTGCGGCGACCAGTGGCAGAACTCCTTCGCCATCTCCGTCGCGGGGCGCGGCTTCGAGGCCGAGATCTCCACCGAGTTCGACGCCCCGCTCACCGACTCGGCCTGCGTCTACTGCGGCAACTGCGTCGAGGTCTGCCCCACCGGGGCGCTGTCGTTCAAGACCGAGTACGACATGCGCGCGGAAGGCACCTGGGACGAATCCCGCCAGACCCAGACCACCACCATCTGCAGCTACTGCGGCGTCGGCTGCAACCTCACCCTGCACGTCCAGGACAACAAGATCGTCAAGGTGACGTCGCCGCACGACAACCCCGTCACGAAGGGCAACCTCTGCGTCAAGGGCCGCTTCGGGTACGGCTATGTCTAGGGTCACCGTCAAACGGCGCATCCTGCGGGTGAAGGACGCCGCCCGGGTACGCAAGGTCGACGCGCTGGCCGCCGAAGAGCCGCTGGAGATCCGGCTGAACGGCACCCCGCTCACCGTCACCATGCGCACGCCCGGCGACGACTTCGACCTGGCGGCCGGCTTCCTCGTCAGCGAGGGAGCCGTCGCCTCGCCTGACGACATCTCCACCATCCGCTACTGCGCCGGGGCCACCGTCGACGGGCAGAACACCTACAACGTCCTCGACGTGCGGCTCGCCCCCGGCGTACCCGAACCCGAGCCGCGCAACTTCTACACCACCTCCTCGTGCGGCGTCTGCGGAAAGGCGTCGCTCGAGGCCGTACGCACAGTGGCGCGCTGGAACGCGGGCGATGACCCGGTCGAGCTGGCGCAGACGACTGTCGCGAGCCTGCCGGACCGGCTCCGCGCCGCCCAGCGGGTCTTCGACAGGACCGGGGGCCTGCACGCGGCCGGCCTGTTCACGGCCGACGGCGAGCCGCTGTGCGTACGCGAAGACGTCGGCCGGCACAACGCCGTCGACAAACTGCTCGGCTGGGCGCTGCGCGAAGGACGGCTGCCGCTGCGCGGCACCGTGCTCATGGTGTCCGGGCGGGCGTCGTTCGAGCTGGTGCAGAAAGCCGTCATGGGCGGGGTGCCGGTGCTCGCCGCGGTCTCGGCGCCCTCCTCGCTCGCCGTCGAGCTGGCCGCCGACGAGGGACTGACGCTCATCGGGTTCCTGCGCGGGAACTCGATGAACGTCTACACGGGTGAACACCGGCTGAGCGCCCGTGAAAGCGTCACCTCGGGCGCCGGCAACGGCTCTGCCGGCGCACTCCCACCGGGGTGATGAAACGGGATGCCGCACGACCCGCCGGGCCCCCAGCGGAGTCGTGCGGCAGCCCTGTTTGATTTGCCGCACTCCGTGCGGCGGCTCGCTCGCTCTTGACGCCACCGTCCTCCCCCGCTCTGGTCGCTACGCTCCCGCCGCTCCTCCAGACGACGGCGGCTCCCTCGCGGGTCTGATTTGCCGCACTCCGTGCGGCGGCTCGCTCGCTCTTGACGCCACCGTCCTCCCCCGCTCTGGTCGCTACGCTCCCGCCGCTCCTCCAGACGACG